>CAWFIW010000007.1:0-852714 GCA_963816095.1 uncultured beta proteobacterium | reverse complement strand
GACCGCAAGGCTTTGAGTACCGAGTTCATCGGGCGATGATGGCCAGGCAGGGCAAGTCGGGTGGCGAGGTGGGCGATGCTCGATCTCGCCACCTTTTCTTTGCCTGGCTGGCGTATCTCGTCTTCGTTATCTACGGTAGCCTGGTACCGCTTGATTTTCACCCGCTGCCGCTCGATCTGGCTTGGGCGAAATTCCGGCAGATTCCCATGCTGCAGATTGGCGTTCAGGGCCGCGCAGACTGGGTGGCTAATGGCGTGCTCTATGTGCCGATAGGCTTCCTGACCGTTGCCTTGTTCGGTGATTGTGGCAGTCTGCTGCGTCGCTTGCCGTTGCTCATCGGCGCGACTTTGTTCGCTTTTGCGCTGGCGGTGGGTGTGGAGTTCGCGCAGTTGTTTTTCCCACCCCGCACGGTTTCCCGCAACGATGTCATCGCCGAATGGATCGGCAGTGTGCTCGGCATCGTGCTTGCCTTCCGTTGGGCCGACTGGTTCCATAGATTGCTGGCGACGCTGTCCGGAAAACTTGATCAGGTGGTTGCCCATGGATTGCAAGCGTATGCAGTCGGCTACCTCGCGTTCAGCTTCTTTCCCTACGATTTTCTGCTGTCTGCGACCGAACTGGCGGAGAGGTTCGAGTCCGATGCCTGGGGCGGGTTTCTGGCCGGGCAAAGCATGGAGCGTGGCGTGGTCATGCTGGTTGTTAAGTTGTTGTCAGAAATTCTTGCAGTCATGCCCATTGGCCTGATGCTGGGCCGATGGAATGAGGCGCGACGGCTGGCCGCCACCCATCATGGCTGGTTGCTCGGCGGACTGCTTGGGGTGTTTATCGAGGTAGTACAGTTCTTCATCTTTTCCGGTATCTCCCAGGGAGCATCGCTGCTGGCGCGCGCGGCGGGCATGGTCGCGGGTGCTGTGCTGTGGAGCGAGCGTGGGCGGCTGCACGCGCTGCGTCAGTCGCTTGTCAATGGACGAATCCTGCTGCCTTTTGTCTTGCTCTACCTGCTGGCACTGGCAGCGGTCAACGGCGGGTTCGACCATGCCGGGCAGGGTCTGGCTGCGGCCGGGCATGCCTTGAATTCGACGCGCTTCCTGCCTTTTTATTACCACTACTACACGACCGAACAGGCAGCCCTGCTCAGCTTGGCCTCCGTGGCCCTGATGTATGCGCCGCTGGGCGTGCTGGCCTGGCTGCGCCGCTGGCCGGCGGGTATCGCTGCCGGGATGGCGGCACTGGTTTCCTTCGCTGCCGAAGCGGGCAAGCTGTTCCTGAATGGCATGCATGCCGATCCGACCAATGTCCTGATCGCTGCGTTGTCCGCGTGGGCGACGGCACGGCTGGCGGAACGGTTCGAGCGCGGCGGCGCGCCCGCTGCCGACAGACCTCCCGCGCCGCCGGCGCGGGAGAGTGTTTTCGCGGCGCGGTCGGGTTTGGCCGTCGTTTTCGTCCTCGGGCTGGCGGCTTGGGTCGCGATCGATTTTCCGGTAGGGTCGGTGGCACTGGCGTTTGCGCTACTGGGTTATGCGGTACTGCTGTGGTTTCGGCCGCATCTGCTCTGGGCTGCGATTCCGGCAGCCTTGCCCCTGCTCGACCTGGCGCCGTGGAGCGGGCGCTTTTATCTCGACGAGTTCGATTACCTGATCATGGTCAGCGTGGCGCTCGGCTTCGCCCGCACCGCTACCGTGCCCCCCGGCCGCACGCGGGATGGCGGGGCGCTGGCGATGACGGGGCTGCTCGCGCTGGTGTTCGCCATCGGCGCCGTGCGCGGCTTGTTGCCGTGGCAGTGGCCGGATCTGAACAGCTTCACCAACTATTACAGCCCGTGGAACGCGTTGCGGCTGGCCAAAGGCGCATTGTGGGCGCTGTTGCTGTTTGCGCTGCTGCCGCGCTTCACGGCGGCTGGCCGCGACATCCGCCCCTTGTTCGCTCTTGGCATGGTGACTGGCCTGGCCGGCACCGTGCTGGTCGTGATCTGGGAACGTCTCGCGTTTCCCGGCTTGTTCAATTTCACAGACGTCTATCGCGTGACCGGTCCGTTTTCGGCAATGCATGTCGGCGGGGCGGATATCGAAACCTTTATCACGGCAGCCATTCCTTTCGCCGTGATGTTGCTGATGAGCGCACAGGCAGTTTGGCTTCGTGTCGCAGCGGGATTGATCATCCTCGGGGCGACCTATGCCTTGATGGTGACGTTTTCGCGGGCTGGGTATGCAGGCTTTGCGCTGGCCTTCGGGGTGACCTTGTTCTTTGCTGTCAAGCAGCGCTGGCGGGGCAAATTACTGGCTGGCAGTGGGGTCTGTCGGGTGCGTTGATAATTATCTGTGCGCTGGCCATCGCCTGGCCGATATTCAGTGGTTCCTTCGCCCAGGAGCGTGTTTCGCAGAGCGGCAAGGATCTGGCAACCCGCATGGCGCATTGGCGCGATGCGCTGGCAATGCGCGATCCCGGATGGATGACTGAACTGTTCGGCATGGGCCTCGGCCGCTTTCCCGAAACGCACTACTGGCGCAGTTCAGAACCCAAAGCAAGTGGCTATCGGTTGGAACGGGAAGGCGACAACACTTTCCTGCGGCTTGGTGCTGGCTATCCGCTTTACATCGAGCAGATGGTTTCGATCGAGCCACAGCGCGAATACACGCTGCAACTATCGATCCGGAGCCTTCATCCCGATGCGGCGGTAACGTTTTCCTTGTGCGAAAAATGGCTGCTGACTTCCGGGCAGTGCGTATTCCAGGCCGTTGGAATTTCAACGCCCGGACAGCAATGGCAGCAGCGCGAATTCAGGTTGGCCAGCGGAGAGGTCGGCAACGGCAAAGGGTTGGTACATCCACCGGTCAAGCTGTCCTTCTACAACGCTTCGGCTGTCAGCGTCGATATCGACAACGTGAGGCTGGTCAGTCCGGATGGCGAACTGCTGACCGCCAACGGGGATTTGCAGCGAGGCATGGATCGCTGGTTCTTCAGCGTCGATCAGGACTTGCCCTGGCATGTCTGGAGCATGCCGGTGGCGGTGCTCTTCGATCTGGGTTGGTTCGGGCTGCTGGCGCTCGGCGCGGTACCGCTGTTTGCGCTCAAGCAGCTCGCTCAAGTAGCCTGGAAGAAGGACGCCGTTGCTGCGGTATCGCTGGCTGCACTAATGGGAATTCTCGTAATCGCGGGCGTCGATACCGTTATCGACGCACCGAGATTTATGTTGTTATTGCTATTGGTGGCTAAATCTTGCACATGGTGTGCGATGGCTGGAAGCGGTAAGTCCATAGAAGCCCACAGTCAGTTGCATTGACCTGAACCGGTTTTCAGCTTTGCCGTTGCTACAACTGATGTGCCATTGCAAAAAGAAACTATAGGCTCAGATCCTGATGTATCCACATGAACCGTATATGGACCGCTTGTGGGGCCATTGGTGTAGGAATATGTGACTGTGCCTAAACTGTATCTGTTATTCCCACTACCTGCTTGTAGGGTGCCGCTTACACTCCATGACCCAACATTTTCCGTTGGATCTATTGCGTGCCCTGGGCCCATTTTGTAATCAATGATTGCTGTCCCACTATGCCACTCAGACCAAGTGCAGTTTCCGGTCGTACAGCCTGATGGCTGAACACGCTGTCTTGTTGCTTAATGCAAGAGATAAAGCAACAGCGGCATTGCTAGGTGTAGCAGTACTATTATTCCCAAATGCGCCGTAATAAGTCTCAGTGTAACTTGGAGCTGGGCAACCAGCTTGGACGCTCCCGATTCCTGCCAGTATCACGATAAGTCCTGCAGCAATCCATTTTTGTTTCATCACACGATCTCCATATAGTCGAATCCTAATACCGCTGAGATAAATTGAAAGCAAATCCCGCACCATAAGAATAATAGCTCAAGTAGACAGTAAGATAGAAAAGTCTGTGATTGGTGTTGATTTGTTGGTGTAAATTTCCCCGACATATTTACTGCCAAGTTCTCCATGATAATACGCGCTGTGCCGCTCCTTGCACCGATGAATCAATTCCCTGCCGACTACGGAGAAATGATGGTCGGCGGCATGCCCTTGACGCAACTGGCGGCGCGGGTCGGCCGTACGCCTTTCTATGCATACGATCGCGGCTCTGCTCTCGCAGCGCGTGTCCGAACTCCGTGCCGTTTTGCCGCCTACCGTGAAACTGCATTACGCGATGAAGGCCAACCCGATGCCGGCGCTGGTCGGCCACATGGCCGGGCTGGTGGACGGCATCGATGTCGCCTCGGGTGGCGAGCTTAAGGTTGCGCTGGATACCGGCACCGATCCGCACGAGATCAGTTTTGCCGGGCCGGGCAAGAGCATTGCGGAGTTGCGTCAGGCTGTCGCGGCGGGCATCCTCATCAATGTCGAGTCGTTTCGTGAGATCGACGTGCTGGCCGCCATCTCGCAGGTGCTAGGTCTGCCGGCCCGCGTGGCGGTGCGCGTGAATCCGGATTTCGAGCTCAAGTCATCCGGAATGAAGATGGGTGGTGGGCCGAAGCAGTTCGGCATCGACGCCGAGCAGGTGCCGCAGGCGCTGGCCGAGATCGGCCGCCGGGCATTGGCCTTCGAAGGTTTCCATCTCTTTGCCGGTTCGCAGAACCTCAAGGCCGAAGCCATTGTCGAGGCGCAGTTCAAGTCCTACGAACTGGTGTTTCGTTTATCGGAAAATGCGCCGGCGCCGGTGCGCTTCCTGAATCTCGGCGGCGGCTTTGGAATTCCCTATTTCCCGGGCGAGCAGCGGCTCGATCTCGCGCCCATTGGCGCGAACCTCGCCGCGCTTGTCGAGCGGGCGAAGATGGAGCTGCCGGAGGCCGAACTGGTGATCGAACTGGGCCGTTATCTCGTCGGTGAGGCGGGCATCTACGTGACGCGCATCCTCGACCGCAAGGTCTCGCGCGGTCAGGTGTTCCTCGTCGTCGATGGTGGCCTGAACCATCATCTCTCGGCCTCGGGCAACTTCGGTCAGGTGATCCGCAAGAACTATCCGGTCGCAATCGGCAACCGGATGGATGCCACGGAAAAGGAAATCGCCACCGTCGTCGGGCCGCTGTGCACGCCACTCGATCTGCTGGCCGATCGCATGGAACTGGCCCGGGCCGAGCCCGGCGATCTCGTGGTCATTTTCCAGTCCGGCGCCTATGGCGCCAGTGCCAGCCCGCAGGCTTTCTTGGGCCATCCGCACGTCGTCGAAGTGCTGGTCTAGGTGCCGTCCGATGTTGCGGCGAGCCGGCTGCGCCGTCCCGGCGCCGCGCACGGCCGCTGCGCCCCCGCCTGCGGCAGGTCCCCCTTCGCTGCACGCGGCTTCAGCGCCGAGTTTTACTCCTGCCGATCGGGTTGCAAGGTCTGCCGCGCACCGGGCAGGGTGGGCAGTGGTGTCAGGATGCGCGTGGATGCCCGGTGCACATACTCCCGATCGGGTGCGAGTGAAATGCCATTGGCCGAACCGGGCGCGCGATAGCTCCGGTGCAACGGGCTTTCGCGCTTGATCCGGTAATCGTGCCGGTCGGCGAGGACGAAGGTTTCCGCTCGACGTTCGGGTTGTTGATGAACTCGCCGTCGATGCCGCCGGTGTTGAGCGGTCGCTTGCCCAGCAGCAGATTGTTGTAGGCCTTGACGACATTGAAGCCCGGCCGGACGGCGAGGAAGAAGCCGCCCTCCACGCGCTTGTCGACGAGCGTGTTGTTGATCAGATAAAGCTCGTTGGCCGGGTGCTTGTAGCCTTCGGCACCGAATGAAATGATGTTCGGGTTTTCGGTGGTCTTGCTCTGCTCGATGATGTTGCCGATCACGTAGGCGATGCCGCCATTGGGGAATTCCAGTTCGTAACTGGCGCGGCCGTCGATTTCGTCGGTCAGGCGGTTGTAGAGGATGTGGTTTTCGGCCGCGCGGCTTTTCAGCAGATGGCCGGACTTGGCATGGTGGAAGTAGCTGCCGGTGACGCGCAGCTTGCGAATCGCGCCGACGTAGAGATTGTGGCTGTAGCCTCGCCGGCATCCATTGTGGCCGAAATTCGCTGTTTTCGATCTCGAGTTCCGGGTCGCCGCCGCCCGTCAGAATGCCGTTTTCGTTGTCGATGAAGCGGCAGTTGCGGACGATCAGGTGGCCTTTTTCGAAGCGGATGCCGGCACCGTTTCGATCGGGCACGCGGGCGCCGGTGAATTCGATGTTCTCGACGGTGATGTCGCCGCCGCGGATCACCCAGATGGCTTTCTTTTCGGCGCTGGCACCGTTGGCGATCAGCCGGACACGCCCGCCGACACCGCGAAGGACAAGTTTGTTCTGCTTCCAGACCGCGACATCGCCTAGATAGTCACCCGCGTCGATTTCGATGGTGTCGCCGTCCTGCGCGAGCGCGGCGGCAGCGGCGATGGTGCGCAGGCTGCGGCTCGGGCCGACCTGAAGGGTACGAACAGAGGCGCTTGTTTCTGCCTTGGCAGTATCGGTCGCGACTTGGGGTACGGTGATAAGTTGCCCGCTGGCATCGCGACGGATTTCGCCGAGATAGGGCGAGGCTCCCGGAACATCTTCAGCACCTGCAATTGAATGCGGGCCGGCGATTGCGGCCGCCAGCAGAAGATAGAGTCGAAAGAGTTTATTCACAGAGGCCAAGGGTGCGGTCTTCCTGCAAGCAAAGTTCAGCCGGAGGCGGAGTACCTTCGCGGCAGGCCTGCATGCTGCGCGCGACGATGTGCGACTGAATCCAGCCTTGTTGCGGAAGTGCCTGGAGCGTCGGTACGACGCTACCCCACTGGGGCTGGCCTTCGTTGAGCAGACGGGGGAAGTTCTTGCACCATGCACCGGCAAAGCGTTTCAGCAGGGTATTGCTTCTATCGCCGTAGCCGCCTGCGGCGAGGAGAATCCTGACGGCGAGCGTCGGCTGGTTGGCATCGATCAGGTTGGGATAATCCGCTGCCAGCGCGGTGGCAGGTAAATAGGTGTCGAGGAGCGCCTTAGCAGTTGGGTGGGTGGCATCGAACTTCAGCAGTTTCACGAATTGTCGTGCCTCGGGCTTCATGTTGGCAAGCAGTCGGGCGGGGCGGGCGGCAACAATGACGACGGCGTCGATGCTGCGTTCGGTGATCAGCTTGACCAGCGCTTCTTCGGCCGGCAGGAAACTCGCCTGGGCATCCGGAATCGCCGCGTCGAATATGAGACGGTAGAGATTGCCTGCCGTCAGGGCGGAGCCGCTATGCAGTGGGCCGAGGTTGATGCGGGCCTGGGCGAGGTCGTGCAGACTGTTCATGGCCGAATCGGCGCGCACCACGAAATAGATCTCCTCTTCGTGGAGTGGCGCGACGATGCGTACCATGTCGATCATCATGCGGGCATCGGTATTGCCGCGCTGCGTGGCGTCGAGGTAAGCCCGTGCGGCGTCTGATTGCAGCATCGCCAGACGCAGGTTGCCCGATTCGCGCAGCCGCAACAGCGACTCGGGTGTGCCAGCAGCGTTACGCACGTCGATTTCGATGTTGGCATCGCGGGCGATGTGGCGGGCGATGTCATGGCCCATGCGTGTTTGTGCTTCCTGTTCCATCCCGGTGACGTACAGCCTGACCCGATCGGCGCTCGCGGCAATGCCTGCTTGCAGGCAGCAGGCCAATAACAACAGGATGCGGATGGCTGCGCCGACGGGCGTCACTGCTTGCCTCGCTGTGGATCACATAGCCCGAGTGCGGCGACGGCTTCGGTGCAAGGACGCGACGGCTGGGATGGTTCGGCGGTTGTGGCTGATGGTTTTGCCTTTTCGTTTTGCTTCTTCTCGGTTTTCTTCGACGATTCTGCGATGGCTAAGGTTTGTTCCGCGGGAGGCTGGTCGGTCGGTGTCGGTTTGGCAACGGCTTCAGTCAGGACGGGTTGAGCGGGTTGCCTGATTTCAGGAGGAACAACGATCGGCGGCGTCAGCAACTCGGTTGCAGGTTTGGCGGTTTCTGTCTGCCAGGTCTTTGGGGCGGGCAGGTAGCCGCGATTGAACCAGATCAGTGGCAGGCCGCCTGCGGTAATGGCGACAATGATCAACGGCCAGGCTGCTATGGCAGGTTTTGTTGCAGGCAGATCGGCCTTCGGGACGGATGCGGGGAAGATGGCTTCGCCAGGCTTGCCCGGCTCTGCAAGGGCGATCTTTGGCAGCACGGTGCCGCAATGCTCGCAGCGGCTCGCATTGACGTCGCTGACTTTTCCACAATCCGGATTGGGACACACCCGCAGGTGCAGGGGAGATCCGCACTCGGCACAAAAACGCGCCCCGGAAACATTTTCGTGCTGGCAGAAAGAACATTGAATCGCGAACATGGTGTGATGTGATGCTGAACGTAGTGTGATTATTTCAAGCCTGCAAGAATATCAGAAGGGGATGCGGGATAATGCGCCGACTTCAATTTGTCTGCCCATGGATACACTGCCGCCGGCCTTTTTGCTGAAAAAAGTACTTTCTGCGCTCCTGCTGCCGCCGGTGTTGCCCCTGCTATGCATCGCGATTGGCTTGCTGATTGCGCACCGGCGCCCGCGTACTGGACGCTCCCTGGCTTGGGGCGGATTGCTGCTGGCCTGGATGCTGAGCACACCGGTGGTGGTCGAACTTGATTACCCTTCCGCTTGAGGACATCCCCGTATTGCAGGCGCAGGATCTCGAACGTGGGGAGGCGATCGTGATTCTCGGTGCCGGCGCGCACCGTTACATGCCCGAATACGGTGGATCGACACCCAGCCGGCTGGCGCTGGAGCGGCTACGCTATGGTGCGCGCCTGGCGAAATACAGCGAATTGCCGGTGATCCTGAGTGGCGAGATTGGACCGATGGCGGAGTCCCTGTGGGTCGATTTCGGCGTTGAACCGCGCTGGCTCGAAGGCGAGTCCCTCGACACCGAGGACAATGCGCGCAACACGGCGGCAATTCTTCAAGGCCAGGGTATCCGGCGCATCGTATTGGTTACCCATGCCGCCCATATGCGTCGGGCGGCGGGTGAGTTCGCAGCCGAGGGGGTCGAGGTGATTCCGGCTCCGACGGGATTTTTAAGCAAGTCGGTCGATGACGATTCGGAACTGAAGTTTCTCGACTACCTGCCTGGTCCAACCGCCGCTTTTTCCGGTTGGTACGCTATCCACGAATGGGTCGGACTTCTGATGTTGAAGCTGCGGCTGCACACCCGCTGAAGCGGTTTTTTGCCGGTGTGCCATCTCGCCAGCGCCGACTTTGCACTCGATCAGGTCGGCCCCCATTGGCCTGATTCATCAAATTAAGCGATAAAGATCCCGGTAACTTCTATTACTTTCCGTCTATATTTTGGTATGTTTTGCGAAACTCCTTCGGTAAAGAGGGGGTTTGTTGATCTGAGAAGGGGTGTCGGAGGAAACAATCGTGGTGCATAAAACGCTTCTGAAGCAGGGGAATGCAGCGTTGATCGCCGGCGTATTGGTCTTGTTGGCGATTGCCGGTTTGTGCAAGCTACTCTGGTTGTATTTCAATGCGCCAATATTTTGGGTTGTTGTCATTGCCTGGATAATTGTGCCGCTGTTTCCTTTCGTTATCCGGTTAATTACGGTTCGCCTGTCGTCTGCCAACCAGAAAATGGACGGGATATGCTAGATTTTGCGCATGAGCGCATTCGTCCCTGTCATTCTTTCCGGCGGCGCCGGTACCCGTCTGTGGCCGGTTTCCCGCGAGGCACTACCCAAACCCTTCATCAAGCTGCCTGACGGCGAAAGCCTGCTGCTGAAAACGCTGAAACGCGCGACAGCTTTGCCGGCAGTGACTGAGATTGTCACCGTCACGAATCGCGATCATTATTTTCTGACGCGGGACGAGTTCGAACAGTCGCATGATCGGCCGCAAGGTTTGCCGCCGCTGGGTTATCTGCTCGAACCCTTTGGCCGCAATACGGCACCGGCCATTGCAGCCGCTGCCTTGCATGTCGCCGGACGTCATGGGCCGGATGCCGTGCTGCTAGTTCTCCCGGCCGATCATCTGATTCACGATCAGGCAGCTTTTTCAGCTGCGGTCGAGCAGGCCAGACAATTGGCGACGGAAGGCTGGCTGGTCACTTTCGGCATCCAGCCGACCGCGCCCGAGACTGGCTTTGGCTATATCGAGGCTGGCGTTGCTGCGGGTGAAGGCTTCAAAGTTGCACGCTTCGTCGAAAAACCGACCCGGACAAGGCTGCGGAATATCTGGCTGCCGGCAACTTCACCTGGAACTCGGGCATGTTCTGCTTTACCGCTGGCGCCATGCTGGATGCCTTACGTTCTCATGCGCCGTCATTGTTCGACGGCTATCGAGGTGACACTGGCTGCCACCGATCTCACCAAGATGCCGCCGGTGCTTTCCGCTGAGCATTTCAGGCAGGTCGCCGATATCTCCATCGACTACGCGGTGATGGAAAAAGCCGAGAAGGTTGCCGTCGTGCCGGCCGGCTTCGACTGGAGCGACATCGGTTCATGGAATGCGCTGGCCGAACTGACCGTGGCCGATGGCAGCGGCAACCGTATCGCCGGCGAGGCGGTGCTGGTCGATGCATCGAATTGCTATGTGCAGGGCGAGGATCGTATTGTCGCAGCCATCGGCGTCTCGAATCTCTTGATCATCGACACCGCGGACGCCTTGCTGGTGGCTGACCGCAATCGTGCCCAGGACGTCAAGGCCGTGGTGCAGCAGCTGAAGCTCACCGCGCACGACAGCGTGTGCCATCACCGTACCGTGCATCGTCCCTGGGGCAGCTACACCGTGCTGGAAGAGGGTGAGCGCTTCAAAATCAAGCGCATCGTCGTCAAGCCCGGCGCCAGCCTGTCGCTGCAAATGCACCATCACCGCAGCGAACATTGGGTAGTCATTTCCGGCATGGCGCGCGTGGTCAATGGCGAGCGGGAGATCTTTGTCAGCACGGACGAATCGACCTACATTCCCGCAGGCACTGCGCACCGCCTGGCCAATCCGGGCAAGATCGACTGCGTGATGATCGAGGTGCAGACCGGTGATTATGTCGGGGAAGACGACATTGTGCGTCTCGAGGACAATTACGGCCGCTGCTGAATCCCGGCCTGGACTATCATTCGTCATTGTCCGCACAGGAAAGCAAACAGGAGCTCACATGAAAATCGCCATCGCCGGGACCGGCTACGTCGGTCTCTCCAACGCCGTATTACTGGCCCAGCATCACGAAGTGGTCGCACTCGACATCGTCCCCGAGAAGGTGGCGATGCTTAACCGCAAGGAGTCCCCGATCGTCGATGTCGAGATCGAAGACTTTCTGACGCGCAAGCCGCTCAACTTCCGTGCGACGCTGGACAAGCAGGATGCCTATGTCGGGGCGGAATACGTCGTCATTGCAACGCCCACCGATTACGATTCCGCAACCAACTACTTCAACACCCGCTCCGTCGAAGCCGTGATTCGCGATGTCATGGCCATCAATCCCAAGGCGGTGATGATCATCAAATCCACCGTCCCGGTGGGCTATACCGCCAAGACCCGGGTCGAGATGGGCTGTGAGAACCTCATTTTCTCGCCCGAGTTCCTGCGCGAAGGCAAGGCGCTGTACGACAACCTCTACCCTTCGCGCATTATCGTTGGCGAACGTTCAAAACGTGCCGAGACCTTTGCCAACCTGCTGAAAGAAGGCGCGCTGAAAGCAGACATCCCGGTGCTGTTTACCGACTCGACTGAAGCCGAAGCGGTCAAGCTGTTCTCCAATACCTATCTGGCGATGCGCGTTGCCTACTTCAACGAGCTGGACACCTACGCCGCTACCCATGGCCTCGATACCCGGCAGATCATCGACGGCGTTTGTCTCGATCCACGCATCGGCAGCCACTACAACAACCCTTCGTTTGGCTACGGCGGCTATTGCCTGCCCAAGGACACCAAGCAGTTGTTGGCCAACTACCAGGAAGTGCCGCAGAACCTGATCCATGCCATCGTCGAGTCGAATACCACGCGCAAGGATTTCATCGCCGACAGCATTATCCGGAAGAATCCCAAGGTCGTCGGCGTTTATCGACTGATCATGAAAGCCGGTTCGGACAATTTCCGCGCCTCCAGCATCCAGGGCATCATGAAACGCATCAAGGCCAAGGGCATCGAGGTCATCGTCTATGAGCCGGTGCTCAAGGAGGCCGAGTTCTTCCACTCGCGCGTCCTCAATGATCTGGCCGCCTTCAAGCAGCAGTCCGACGTCATCGTTGCCAACCGCATTACCGACGACATCCGCGACGTGCAGGACAAGATCTTCAGCCGGGATTTGTTTGGCTCGGATTGAATGGAAAAGCCCCTTGGGCAGGGGCTTTCACGCATTGTCTATGTGCGGTAGTGCTGCAAGCTCCGACTGACCTCGTCCGCGCGACGCATCTCCCGGATAGTTCGATAGAGAGCCGCGGCCTGCGGATAGCTGCGACGCATCAGTCCCAGCCACTGCTTGAGCCGTCCCGGTGCCTGATGCGGTAGCACTTTGGCTTGCACCCGAGTCCAGAATTCAACGATCAATCCGGTGACAAGTTCCCAGTCGTCCTCCGCAGCGCAATCGTCACCCCCGGTACGTATGCGCCGGGACAGCAATGGATCGGCAACCGCGCCACGCCCCAGCATCACATCCGTACATCCGGTGACCGTACGAATATGCCGGTAATCGGCAAGGTTCCACACTTCACCGTTGGCAATTACAGGAATACCGACCGCTTCCCGGATGGATGCGACACACTCCCAGCGGGCAGGAGGACGATAAGCATCCTGTTTTGTTCTGGCATGGACGACCAGATCCTGCACACCTCCGGCCTCCAGAGCCAGGGCGCACTCGACGGCGCGATGCGTGCTGTCGATGCCCAGGCGCATCTTGGCGGTTACCGGAATTGCCGCAGGGACGGCACGACGTACGGCGGCAGCAATGTGGTGCAGCAGGTCAGGATCTTCCAGCAGCGCTGCCCCGCCTCGATTGCGGTTGACCAGCGGCACCGGGCAACCAAAATTGAGATCGATGCCTGCCGGATTCAGAAAGGCCAACTTGGCGGCATTTGCCGCGAGCATGGCGGGGTCTGAACCGAGGAGCTGAACCCGCACTGGCGTACCGGCCGTCGTGCATGCGGCAGTAGTTCAATTCGGGGCAGATGCGGGTAAAGCTCGCATGCGGCAGCACCGTTCCGGTGACGCGCACGAATTCCGTAACGCACCAGTCATAGCTTCCCACTCGTGTCAGCACATCGCGCAGAATCTCGTCTGCCAAGCCTTCCATCGGCGCCAAAACAAGTCGTGACATGGGGACCGGATAACGTAACGAATTCGGCAATAATAGGCCATCATTCAGCTAGGGGTTTGCAATGGCCAAGGTTCGCGCGTGGGCGGCAACCGCTGCCGGAAAAAAACTCGAACGCTACGACTATGACCCCGGCCCGCTCGGAGACGAGGAAGTCGAGATCGCCGTCGAGTATTGCGGGCTTTGCCATTCCGACCTGTCGATGATCGACAACGCATGGCATTTCTCCGCATATCCACTGGTACCAGGCCATGAAGTGGTCGGGCGCATTGTCGCCATGGGGCTGCAAGTCAAAGGCCTGCGTCTCGGCCAATACGTCGGGGTGGGTTGGACCAACAGCAGCTGCCTCCACTGTACCCCTTGTGTCGGCGGCGCTCATCACCTCTGTGGCGACTCGAAAGCCACTATTTCGAATCACCCCGGTGGCTTCGCCGAACGTGTGCGGGCGCAGTGGATCTGGGCCATTCCCTTGCCGGGGGGCGTCCGCCCGGAGGTAGCCGGTCCCCTGTTCTGTGGTGGCATTACCGTCTTCAGCCCGCTCATGGAGTACGGCATTTCTCCGACCAGCCGCGTTGGTGTCATCGGCATCGGTGGTCTGGGACATCTGGCGGTGAAATTTGCAAAGGCATGGGGCTGCGCGGTGACGGCCTTCACGTCCAGCGTGTCGAAACATGATGAAATCAAGGCCATGGGCGCTCATCGGGTAGTTGACAGCAGCGATGCAAACCAAATTGCCGCGCTTGCAGGCAGCCTGGATCTGGTGATCATTACCGTCAATGTGCCGCTGGACTGGAAAGCCATCCAGTCCACCCTGGCGCCAAGCGGGCGACTGCATTTCGTTGGGGCCGTGCTGGAGTCAATTCCCGTGCAGGCGCTATCCCTGATCGATGGACAGAAGTGCATTTCTGGCTCGTCCATCGGGTCTCCTGCCAGTATGGCGAAGATGTTGGAATTTTGCGCCCGCCATGGCATCGAGCCTCAGGTTGAGCACTTTCAGATGAGTCGGGTCAACGCGGCGATCGATCATTTGCGGGCCGGCAAGGCGCGCTACCGCATCGTGCTCGACGCGGATTGGGTATCCTGAAGTGCTGATTCAAACAGGACCACAACGCCTTGCCATCTTGAAATTTAAGCAACCGCAGACGCCGTAAGCATAAGCTGATGAATCCGCTGCAGGCACCTGCTCCGTGCGACTATTTCCCGGCCATCATCTGCAGCGTCTGCGACTCGCCGATTGATGCGCTTGTCGCGCTTTGCGTGCGCCGGGATGAGGCGATGGAACTGGTCACTGCTGCCTGGCGGAGTGGCGATGCGGGATGCATTGTCACGACCCTGCATGGCGGCCGGCAGATTGCCGTAATGCCCACGCCGGAGGGACGCTGGGCGGCGTGCAACGCGTTTCTTGACGAACTCTTTGCTACACCGCAGGAAGCCCAGCGAAAACTGAATTCGCTACTCAGGCGAGGACGTCGGGGTTATGTGGGTTATGTGCAGCGCGACAAAGTCGGCGCTGGCGAGACGGCGATTATGTGAGAGGCGACGGTAATGGCGCGGGGGAGGAGGAAACAAAAACCCGCAAAGCCGTTGGCAGTGCGGGTTTCCGTTTTGTGCTTGGCGGTGGGGCGGCAACTCCCGCCAAACTCCACCAACTCAGTGCATTCTTATTTGCAAATGCTGCTTAGAACATTCGCGGAAAGATGCCTGACCAGCCGCAAGTCTATCAAATGCGATGTGTCGTTGCATCAACAATCATGGCGCAGTTCGAATCCGAATCCCGCAGTCGAACCCAAATCCACACCGTTGCCAATGGCTCACTTGGCTTAGCGCAAGTCGTACCAAACCCCTCGGCCACTGCCTTGCTGGTTCAGCGTGCCGCGTTCGACCAGGGTACGGAAATGCTGCTTCAACGTATTGCGGCTGGCGCCGGTCAACTTGATCGCTTCACCAATCGTGACACGACCATGTTCGCGGGCAAACTCGACAATCTGTAGCTGCAGTTCAGGCATGGCCGCCAGCACGATCTTCTCACGCTCGACCTTCTTTTCCAGACGCCGCATCTGCTCGGCCAGGGAACGCAGAAAGAACACTAGCCACGGCTGCCAGTTGGGAGACTCCGTGCGGATCGTACCCTGCGTCTGGCGCAGTGCCAGGTAGTAGGCTTCCTTACTGTGTTCGATCACGCTTTCCAACGAGCTGTACGGCACATAGGCGTATCCGGCCTGCAGCAGCAGGAGCGTGGTCAGCACCCGGGAGAGGCGCCCGTTGCCATCCTGGAACGGATGGATCTCCAAGAATACGACGACACACAGGGCGATGATCAGCAGTGGATGCAGTCGGGCTGTCTCCCGCTCCTGGTTAGCCCAGGCCACCAACTCCGTCATCAGGCGCGGCGTATCGAAGGGGGACGCGGTCTGAAACACGATACCGATCTGCGCACCGGTTTCGTCGAACGCAGCGACGCTGTTCGAGTTGGTTTTGTAATTGCCGCGATGCCACGTGTCCTTCTCGCTGTGACGCAGCAGGATCTGATGCAACTGTTTGATGTGATTCTCGGTGAACGGGATGTCCTGCCACGATGAGAACACCAAGTCCATCAGATCGGCATAGCCAGCCACTTCCTGCTCATCGCGGGTGGCGAAGGATTTGATCTCCAGGTTCGATAGCAGCTTTTCCACCTCCCGGTCGGACAGCTTGCTGCCCTCGATGCGGGTGGAGGAGCCGATGCTCTCAATGGTGGCCACGCGGCGCAGGGCCGACAGGCGATCGGGGGCGAGCGTGCCCAAGGCGCGCCAAGCGCCTTTGAACTCGTCGATCCTGGCAATCAGCTTTAGGATTTCCGAGGTGATCTGGATGGTATCGGAAAGAATCATGAAACCAATATTACACCCAATTGCACCCATTTTCGAGCGCAAACCATAACGACGCCCAATTACACCCAAAACGTATCACTTCTGCATCGTCGTGAACACTGGCCCCATACCACTTGGCTTGTGGACGGAACAGCGCCTTCATGGACTCCCACCAACCCGTTCGGAGTACTCATTCGCAGGTTTCGGACGAGCGTCGCTTCACTCGCTTCCAGCCAGAATGGCCGCCGTTGATTTAGCTGCCGTCATCGTCGACGGCGAAATTCAACCAAGGAGAAATCATGACTCAGCCCAATCTATGGCCCCAGGAGCAACTCGCCCAACACTGGATGGTTTCAGAGGGCACTCTTGAGCGTTGGCGCTGCGAAGGCATCGGCCCGATCTTCCTAAAAATACAGGGCCACGTGCGCTATCGGCTTTCCGATATTATGGACTTTGAGGAGCAAAGCCTTCGCAAGAGCACATCTAAGCCCCTAAACACCAGCACTAACTGGCGCTGATACGAAAAAACCCTCAGTTGCTTCGCTGGCCCTTTCGGATACATGCGAACTACTGAGGGTTCTCACGGGCCAATGATGGCCATTTCAAATCTGGCGGAGAGGGCGGGATTCGAACCCGCGTTAGGAATTAACCTAAACACGCTTTCCAGGCGTGCGACTTAAACCGCTCATCCACCTCTCCGCGATGGGTATTGCTGCACAGCAGGGCGCGGATTCTAGCAGAGTCAGCCTTCGCTGTGCCTGAGCGAGAGGTCGATGGCACGTACGTCTTTGGTCAGGCTGCCAATCGAGATGCGGTCGATGCCGGTTTCGGCGATGGCGCGCACCGTTTCGAGTTGCACACCACCCGAAGCTTCCAGTTCGGCACGACCGGCGGTGAGCCCGACAGCCTGGCGCATCTGTGTCAGATCCATGTTGTCGAGCAGGATCAGTGGCGCGCCGGCATCGAGCGCTTCGGCGAGTTGCTCCAGCGTTTCGACTTCGATCTGGATGAAGGTGCTGCCACTACCGGCGAGCTGACGTGCGCGGTCGAGTGCGGCGCTGACGCTGCCTGCCGCGATGATGTGGTTTTCCTTGATCAGGATGCCGTCATAGAGGCCGAGGCGGTGGTTGGTTCCGCCACCGCATTGCACCGCGTACTTTTGTGCGAGACGCAAGCCGGGCAAGGTCTTGCGCGTATCGACGATCTTCGCGCGCGTGCCGCTAATGGCGTCGACGTAGTGGCGCGTCTGCGTTGCGGTGCCCGAGAGCAGTTGGAGGAAATTGAGCGCGCTGCGCTCGGCAGTCAGCAGCGCACGCGTGTCGGCTGTGATTTCGCAGACAATCTTTCCGGTTTCGATGGGGCTGCCATCCCGGGCCAGCCAGTCGATGCGCGCCGCCGCGTCGAGATGCCTGATGCAGGCATCAAACCATGCCGTACCGCACAGCACGGCAGTTTCGCGGCTGGTGACAATGCCGACAGATGGCCGGGCGGCGGGGGCGAGCAGGGCGGTGAGGTCACCGCCGCCAATGTCCTCGGCCAGTGCGGCGAGGACATTGCGTTCGACTTCCTGAGCGAGATTGAGTGGGGATTTCATGCGCCGATTCTAACGGGGTTCGCTGTCAGTTGCGCCGCCGTGTCAGCGCGAGGGTAATGCTGCTGGTGGCGATGATTGCCATGCCCACGAGCGTGGTGCTGTCCGGCCAGTGGCCGAACACCATCCAGCCAAGCAGCGTTGCCCAGATCAACTGGACGTAGAGGAAGGGCGAGAGCGTTGTCGCCGGTGCCATGCGGAAAGCCTTGGTGAGCAGGAAATGTCCGGTGCCGCCGTAGATGCCGAGCGAGGCGATCATCAATGCCTCCGTCCAGCCGGGTAACGGCCCGCCCCAGTAGAGCGGTGCGGCCAGCGTCATGCTCACCGTGCCAACCAGCGCGGTGTAAAAGAGCATCGTCAGCGTACCTTCTGTCGGTGAAAGCAGGCGCGTCTGGATCTGGTAGATGCTGTAGCAAACGGCGGCACCGAGCACCAGCATAATGCCGGTGAGATTGAGCGCACCGCCGGGGCGGGCAATCAGCAAGGCGCCAAGAAACCCGAAAATGCTGACACTCCAGTGCAACGGGCGGAATTTCTCGCCCAGAAATGGCCCCGCCAGCAGGGCGACCATCAGCGGCGTGACGAAAATCAGCGCGGTAGTTTCGGCGAGCGGCAGATGGCGGAAGGCAGCCATGGCGAAGCCGGTCGTGCCAACCAGCATCAGTGCGCGGATGACCTGCATGGCCGGGCGTTGCGTGCTGACCAGCTTCCAGCGCATCGATGGCGCGAGAAAAACGAGCATGATCAGGAAGTGGAAGGTATAGCGCGACCACACCAACATCGGTACCGGAAAGCTCTGCGACAGATGTTTGGCGGTGGCGTCGAGCAGGGCGAAGCACAGCACGGCGGCGAGCATCAGCAGGATGCCGCGCAGGGGGTGCTGCTCGGTGGTCAAGATGCGGCGATCCAGCCGTTCAGGATGCGCCGCGCGGGATCGATGAGTTCGCCTGCGGTCAGGCCAATGGGTCCGCGTGGTCCGCGTTCTTCCGCTACGCAGGCATCGGCGGCGGCGCCATGCAGATGTACCGCGCAAAGTAGTGCTTCGAGCGCGGGCCAGCCTTGTGCGAGGAGGGCTGCCAGCATGCCGGTAAGTACGTCGCCGCTACCGGCAGTGGCGAGGCCGGGATTGCCGGTGGTGTTGATGAACCAGCGTTCGTCAGGCGTTGCGATGATCGTGCCGCAGCCTTTCAGTGCAACCCAGGCCCTGATGCGCCGGGAGAGTTCGCGGGCGGCGGCAAGCCGATCGGCCTGAACCTCCGCCGTCGTACAGCCCAGCAGCCGAGCGGCTTCGGCCGGATGCGGCGTAACAAAAGTCGGCGCTGGCCGGACGGCGATAGCTCGCTGCAACTGCGGTGATTGCGCCAGCAGATTGAGTCCATCGGCGTCGATGACCAATGGCAGGCTGCTGTCGAGCGCCTGGGCAAGCAATTCGCCGGCCTGCATCGACTGGCCGAGCCCCGGCCCGACTGCCAGCACTGTGGCCAGGTTCAAGGTGTCAGCGGGTGTGCGCAGCATCAGTTCCGGCTGGGCGGCGTTGACGGCAAGGCGTTCGAGCATGCCGAGATAGACGCGTCCGGCGCCCAGCTTGAGCGCGGCACGGCCAGCCAGCAGGGTGGCCCCGGCCATGCCGGCGGCACCCCCGATGATGGCAACGCTACCATAGCTGCCCTTGTGGCTGTTATGCCGGCGCGGTCGCAGGCATTGGCGGAACCGGGCGGGCGTTACTTGTTCACCGTCGTCGCGTTCGCTCTTGAGATCCAGATCGCATACGACGAGCGAGCCGCAGTGATCCGGCCCATCACCGGTCAGCAAGCCCGGCTTCAGGGCGATGAAGGTGACCGTGCGTGAGGCCCGGACGACGGGCCCCGTTGCCTGGCCGGTGGCGGCGTTCAAGCCGCTCGGCAGGTCAAGGGCGAGGATCGGGCTGCCGCTGGCGTTCATCCGTTCGATCCACTCGGCGTAAATGCCTTCGATGGGTCGGGTGAGCCCGATACCGAACAGACCATCGACGACGAGTTCATATTCGCTCGCGGGGTATTCACTCCGGCAAGTGCCACCGGCGGCAAGCCAGGCGGCGTATGCCTTGCGCGCGTCAGCGGGAAGCCTTTCCGGATCGCCGGCAAACAGAACGTGGGGATCGCGCCCCGCTTGCTTCAGCAGCCGGGCGAGCACGAAGGCGTCGCCGCCGTTGTTACCGGGGCCGGCCAGAATGAGTGCAGGACGTGTCGCGTCGACCAGCATTTCCAGCGCAATGCGGGCAGCACCCGCGCCGGCACGCTCCATCAGCGGCGGTTCGGCAGCGGCGTTTTCCGCCTCAATGGCGCGCAGGGTTGAAGCTTGCAGAATCGGCATTTTCATGGAGGTGATTGTAGCTCTCGGGGATGCTACAGTGCGTTCAACAAGTGTAGGAGCTGAACATGAATCTGAGTGGATTTTTGCCCGAACTGGCGGCACGCATCGCGACCTTGCGCCGCGATCTGCATGCCCATCCGGAACTGGCTTTCAACGAAACGCGCACTGCCGAAGTGGTGGCTGCCCACCTGCGGAAGCTGGGTCTCGAGGTGCATGAGGGGATCGCGAAAACCGGGGTGGTGGCCTGCCTCAAAGCCGGCAACAGTCCGCGCGCCATTGGCCTGCGCGCCGACATGGATGCGCTGCCGCTGCCGGAACTGAATACTTTCCCGCATCGCTCGCGCCACGCAGGCCGCATGCACGCCTGCGGACACGACGGCCATACCGCGATGCTGCTTGGCGCGGCCGAGGCGCTTGTTGCCTTGCGCGACAGCGGCAATTTCGACGGCACGGTCTATTTCATTTTCCAGCCCGCCGAAGAGCATGAAGGCGGCGGCCGGGTGATGGTCGAGGAGGGGCTGTTCGAGCGGTTTCCGATGCAGATGGTATTCGGGCTGCACAACTGGCCAGGTCTGCCGGCAGGCAGCATTGCCGTCACCGAAGGGCCGGTGATGGCCGGCGCCGATCGCATCGAGATCGTCATCAACGCCCGTGGCGCGCATGCCGCCATGCCGCATCAGGGTACCGATGCCATCCTGGCCGGCGCCGCCCTCGTGCAGGCCTTGCAGGCACTGGTGAGCCGCGCCACCGATCCGCTCGATGCCGCGGTGGTGAGCGTGACGCGCTTCCATGCCGGCCATGCGGACAACATCCTGCCCGAGCAGGCCGTGCTGGGCGGCACCGTGCGCACTTTCCGGCCGGAATTGCAGGACATGCTGGAGGATGGCATCGGCCGCATCTGCACCGGCATCGAGACCACGCATCGTGTGCGCATCGAGCTGCGCTACGCGCGCGGTTATCCGCCCACCCTCAATGCCGCGGAACCGAGCTTCATCTGCCGTGAAGTCGCCCGTCAGGTCGTGGGTGGCGACAAGGTGATGACGCAGATGAAGCCGAGCATGGGGGCGGAAGACTTCGCTTACCTGTCGCGCGTGGTGCCAGGCTGTTACGTCTGGCTCGGCAATGGCCCTGGCGAGGGGGGCTGCATGCTGCACAGTCCGCACTACGACTTCAACGACGAGATCATCGCCACCGGCATTCGCTACTGGGTGCGACTGGTTGAGAAGACGCTGGCGCCGGTGACGGTGGCCGCTTGAACCCTCAGGCAGGCGAAACGAAAAGTCGGCGCTGGCGAGACGGCGAGGCCATCCAAATAGTGGATGACATTCTCGACGACTACGAAGCTCCAGGCATCACGGAGCTCGCGACGCGCCCGGTAGCGACGCGCGGAGGCGCTTCAGGTCGGTCAGGATCTCGTTGGCATGTTTGGCAGGGTTGACGTCGCGATAAACCACGGCAACGCGTCCTTCCGGGTCGATCAGGAAAGTATGGCGTTTGGCGAATTTGATGATGGCGAGGTTGGTCAGCGCGCCGTAACGGCGTGCCACCTGGCCATCGACGTCGGCCAGCAGGGGAAACGGTAGCCGTTCGCTATCGGCAAAGGCGCGATGGGAGGTGCTGCTGTCAACGCTGACGCCGACCACCTGGGCATTGAGAGCGGTAAATTCGGCCAGGCGATCGCGAAAGGCAATGGCTTCGGCAGTGCAACCGGGTGTGTTGTCGCGCGGATAGAAGTACAGTACTACCCAGCGACCGCGCCATTCGGTTAATTCGTGGTTTTTTCCGTCAGCATCGGCAAGCACGAAATTCGGCGCCATTTCAGCCGGCCCGGGCGGGGTTTCTGCATGTACCGCAAATGAAGAAATCAGGGTCATCAGTATCGCTCCACACCATACACAAAATGTCCTCATGCGCATCTGACCTGCCTCCTGCCCGCCGTACCGTTGAGTCTTAAAGAAGTCCGTCAAGTATGGAGAATGACGGGCATGAAGACAAGCAGATACAGCGAAGAATAGATCACCGCTTAGCGGAAACCTACCGAAGCGGGGATGCCGATCAAGGAACCGTGCCGCAAAGGCTCACGTAGCGGTGTTTTTAACAAGACTTCACCCGTCAGGCTCGTCATGGCACAATCCTCTCAACCCCAACTTCAACCGCAACCTTGATCTGGTTCGAGACCCCGAGAGGGCTGCAGATCCAATACCCTAAAGCCCTTTTCGCGCTGACTGCTAGCAATAACCGAAATGCAAACACTGAGTGAGCGCCTGAACAAGCTCTGGTTGAGTGAGGCCATCAAGCGTAAGGAGCTGAGCGGATCGATTGATGATGCCCTAACGATTTCACAGATGGCGGGCGAGGCGAATCTGCGCGGAGCAACGGATGAAAGTCTCATCTGCCGCCGTGCCGCCCTACTGGCGACACACAGCCCGGTTGCCCAGGCTTTGCATAGGAATATTTCCCATTTCCACGTGAGCAGCAAATATGCCTTGTTCATTGTGGCCATGACGGCCATTCTGTCCGGCATCTCGTTATCGATTTCGGCGGTATCCCAGGGCTTCAAGCTGAATGTGTTCATCCTCTTGTTCGTGATACTCGTCCCGCATCTGATTGGCTTGCTGTGGTCTTTGATCATCTACAGCCAGTTGAACCCATCCAATTCCATTCTTGCCGATGCATGGATCTGGCTGACCAAACGGATTGGTCGGCGGCATGATGCAGTTCTCATGGCCGAGTCCTTGCGCTCACTATTGGGGCACACCGGCAAACTCCCCAAGATGCTTCTGGGGATAAGCCATCTGTGGTGGACCCTGTTCGCGTTGAGCACCATGGTGATGATGTACCTGTTCTTTTCGTTTTCCCAATACGCTTTTGTTTGGGAAACCACCATACAGAATCCCCTGTTTTTCGTCGCGGCAGTCAAAGCGGTTGGCTGGTTGCCCGGTTTGCTGGGGTTTCCCGTTCCAGAAAGCGCGGACATCGCATCCTTGACGGATAGCCCGGAAACGCGCAAAGCCTGGGCGTTATTTATTCTTGGTTGTCTGACAATTTACGGGCTTGCCCCGCGACTATTGATGCTGGCCTGGTCTTGGGCAGTTGCCCTGAAGAGCCTGCGCTGTATCTCACTCAACACGGCCGACGCTTACTACATCAATCTTCTCGAACGCATCAGGAACGCACTCAAACCGCCGCCGGCCATCATCGACCCCGATATGGGTGGCACCAGTGCAACAGGCTCGCAGGTTACGGCGGAGCCAAGAAAGACTTCATATCCAATAGCAAAAGGGCTTGTTCCGTATGAATTGCGTGATTTGTCCGCATTGCCGGAGTCCGGGCCGGAAGGGCGCTGGGTGACCTTTGAAAATGTCGTCGATGATCTTACCCACCAGGCTGCCCTGACGGGCATTCGCGATCAAAACATAGCGGAAATCGTGCTGATGTACGACGCGCGCAATTCAGCCGACCGCGGTGCCTTCCAGTTCCTTCTGCACTTGAAAAGCTTATGCGACCAGGTTCAGGTTGTGCTGCTCAATCAGGATATTGCCAGCGCCAACAAATGCATCAATTGGCTTGAGGGTTTGAGGGAGGCCGGGATCGACACGGTGCTGGAGGATTTTTCCGGAAGCAATTCACCATCGCTACTCTTGCCATGAACACCCAACCCTTGTCGATCGTCGTGGTAGGGCATACCAATTCAGGGAAAACTTCCCTGCTGCGCACTTTGACGAGGGACAAGCGTTTCGGCGCCGTCTCCCCCCGAAATGCGACGACACGCCACGTCGAAAAGACCTCAGTCACTATCGCCGGGAAGAAGGTCCTCACCCTGTACGACACCCCCGGATTTGAAGATTCCATCGCATTCCACAAGTATCTGCAGCAGTTTGCCAGCAGTCCTGTGCGCAAGCTGGTGCTGGAGGCTTTTCTGGAAAGTCCGGAAGCCCGTGGCCGTTTCGAGCAGCAAGCCAAGGTAGTCAAACTACTGCTGACCGAAATCGATGCCATTCTGTACGTCATTGACAGTACAGAGTCCCCGTTCCGCAAATACGAGTGCGAACTTGATGTACTTGCGATGTGCGCAATTCCTGTGCTTCCCGTGCTGAATTTTATCGGCACGAAAGGCAGTCATGACAAGGAGTGGGAGGGCGTCCTGAAGGACAAGCACTTCCATGTAAAAACCAGCTTTGACGCCGTCGCGCCTGTGCTTGGCAGCGAAAGGTTGCTCTATTCGAAGTTGGGCACCTTGCTGGAAGCGCACGACAGTGGATTGACAATGATTGCCAATGCCCTCGAAGAAGAGGCCGGGCAACGCAAGTCTGATGCGCTAAAGGTCATTTCGGAGCTGCTGGTGGATGTTGCGGCTTATCGCGTTACGGTTGATGGCAATGATTCCGACGGTATCCGACAGTCTGCAGGCGAAATGCAATTGCGGGTGAAGTCCGCCGAAGCCACTTCCTCAGATGCTTTGCTGGCCATTTACGGGTTTGATCGCAGCGATATCCAGGGATTCGACATTGCCGCGATCAGCACGAGCAAGCAGGACGATCTTTTCAGTACGGATGCGATCAGGGAAGCCAGAAGTCGTCTAGGTTTGGCTGCGCTGATAGGCTCGACGATCGGACTCGGCATTGACATCGCGCTGGTTGGCACCACCCTTGGCGCGGGCACGCTGGCAGGGGGGGCGATCGGGGGGGCATTGGGCGGCATACTTCTTGATTCCGCAAAAGATCTCTGGTCATGGGCCAAAGCGAAATACAAGGGATTGATTGACTTGGCTATCGATGACGCAACTTTGTCGGTGCTCCTGAACCGACAGATGCAGCTGCTCGGTGTGTTGAGTTCGCGCAGCCACGCTGCAATAACCCCATCGGTCAATACCGATACGGCTCAATCAGCAAATGAAGCCTGGTCGATGATCAGCAAATGGCTCGACAAAGCAAAAGTTCACCCCGCGTGGTCACGCATGGAAAGGACTTTCGTGGAGGAGTCAGGCCGGACAAGGCTTGTACACAATCTTTGCAACGTCCTTCTGGAACGCGAAGACCCTAAGAGGCGTTAAACATTTAAGGTGTGTTCACGAATCCGGCAGCAGCCCACCCTGAAATTCTGAAGGACGAATCACTGATGACCCAAACTCCCGACACCGTTTGCCTCATGGACCCACTAGCCTAGTGACAAGCCCCCGGTTCACGATTCCAGAAAACGAAGTTGAGATTTCGGCAATCCGGGCCCAGGGTGCCGGCGGCCAGAACGTCAATAAGGTATCGAACGCCGTGCATCTGCGGTTCGCCATCAATGCCTCCTCCTTGCCGGGGGAGTTGCGCGAACGACTCCTGAAGTTGGGGGATCGGCGCATCAGCAAGGACGGTATTGTTGTCATCAAGGCGCAGGAGTTTCGCAGCCTTGAAGGCAATCGCCTGGAAGCGTTGCGGCGCCTTCAGCAGCTGATTGAAAGTGTTGCCGTCCTCCCCAGGCGACGCCGGCCGACCAAGCCGACACGCGCGGCCGTCAAAAAGCGGCTGGACAGCAAGACCCGGCGCGCCTCAATCAAGGCCGGACGCGGCAAGGTCAGCGAGTAAGCTCTACCAAACCCATTTCGACGATCACTTCCGGACAGAATCCGATGGCAAACCACATGACTTACGAAGCTTTCCTCGACGAAGTCACCACCCTTGTTACAGAGAAGTACGATGTGGCGGATGAGGCCGCCATCCAGATGGTAATGCGGGCGCAGGAGGATGGGTTTTTTAGTGGCCATGACGACAGTCCGAAGATCTGCACGCTGGATCGAGCCCATCAGGATGCAAGAGCAGTATTCAATAAATACAAATTGAAGCCATGACCATCGAACTGTCGCCATACGAAGCCAGGATTATCGGTTGCCTGCTCGAAAAGGAAATCTGACTCGCCCCGGCTTCAGTAGACACTTTCGAGCTGGTTGAAATACTGCTGTTCGAACTGTACCGGAGAAACCCCGTCAGCATGGGAATGGCCGCGGTTCTGTCTGAGCACCTTGCAACATGAATCCGCATTACTTAACCGGCCATTCTGATAGCTAGTTAGCCCGCTTTACGGAAGTTGGCAGTCGTCGGGACGCAACTCAAATATTTCGGGTCTGCTTGATCACGTCGTGAGCCAGCTGAATCTCTTTGGCCTTTTCCGTAGCCATGGCAATCATGTCTGCCGGCAATCCTTGGCCGATCAATTTGTCCGGGTGGTACTGGCTGATCAGCTTGCGGTAGGCGCGCTTGATTTCCTGGTCGCTCTGGTCTTTTGTGACCCCGAGCGCCTTGTAGGCATCATCCAGTGCGGTCGCCGTGCCGGGTTTTCCGCCCGCGAAGTGGGATTGGTTCTGCACCATGTCCATCAACTGCTTGAAGTCGGCCGGGGTATAGCCAAGATGAACGGAAATGTCAGCGAGCAGTGCTTCCTCTGCTGAATGCATATGGCCATCCGCCAGCGCCAGCGTGATCAGATAAACCAGCAAGATCTGCTTCAGATTCCGGGTATGGCCGCACATGGTCATGAAGCGCGTGTAGATCGGCTCGATCGCAAACTCTGGGGCGGCACCCTGCTTGAACAACTCGATCGCCCGCGTGCGATGCTCGGAGGTCATGCCCAACTGCTTCATCATCTCCTCGGCATGCGCAATTTCCGCGGCTGAAACGCGCCCATCGGCCTTGGCCAGCTTGCCCATCGAGATGAACATCGTTTCGAGAAAAACGGATTGCCGCTGCGCATTCTGCAGCGGGTTGATGCCGCCCGGACCATAGTCCCTGAGGCGGTCGATCACTGACCCAACAAACAGGCCCAAAAGCGCGCCGAAGAAGCCGAAGAAATAATAGCCAGCGATAAATCCAATGAACTTGAACAAGGCAGCTCCAGAATGTGGTGGGAGTTATCGGGGCTCGTGATTGACACCCGTTCATCCCCGGTTCATGCGACTTCCTTTGGCTATGCTACCAATCAAGAGTGTGCGGGGAAACCGTGGAGAATGGCCCGGTCGAATCGACACACCATTGACCGCGTACAGATAAATCCACCGATGTCGCACCATCCTGCCAGCGCCGACCTTTCAGCATAGATGCTTGTCCTTCGCTCACTCCCTGTTCAACCAGACCGGGGCAGCGTGACGAACACGCCGGCCTGCGCATTCTCGCTGACTGTCTGCGCAGCGGGGTGCGTTAGCCGCCGCTCGGCTGAAATGAGGAAAAACCGTTCGCGAATCTCCTCCGTTTCGCCCAGCTTGACGACCTGGTAGTGCGCCGTCATCCTGACCGATGGACTGCGCCAACATGTGGTCACGCGTCTTACCTACGCCCTGAATCATGGCCGGGGCGTTGTCACGCGCATCGTTGTGCGCCTTTCCGATGTCAATGGCCCGCGCGGCGGCGAGGGCGGTGTTTTGCTGATCCTATTTATCCTCTGGATGGGCACGCTGATTCGCTCCGGGCTCGTCGCACGCGGGGCTGATACGAGCAATGCGACCCCGGACACGCCTCCCGTCTGGCGCTTCCTGTTGCTTGGCGTGGTCGGGCTGGCCGCGTTGGTAGTGGCCGGCCGCCTCTTCGTCTCCGGCGCGACCGGCATCGCCACGGCTTTTGGGGTCAACGCCTACACCGTCGGTGCGCTCGTCGTCGCCATTGGCACCTCGCTGCCGGAACTGGTCACTGTGTTGCTGGCCCGCCTGCGCGGCCATGACGATGTGGGTGTCGGCACCTTGCTGGGCAGCAACCTGTTCAATAGCATGGCCATTGTCGGCGTTGCGGCGACCATTCACCCGATTACCGCCTCGCCCATGGAAGTCGCCGCCGCGCTCGGCATGGGTGTGTTCTCGCTGCTGCTGATTCCTGGGCGCGCTGGCGTCATCGGACGCAGCCGCGGCGTCATGTTGCTCGCGGCCGCGGTGCTGGCAGGGGCGGTCGGCGACCTGCTCCGACAAGACCGGGACGCTGACCCGAACCAGATGACGGCGCGGCGTGTCTACTGCCTGGGCCGCCGCTTCGCCGTCGACGGCGAAGGCTACAGCGGAGCGGGCGAAATTACGCCGGAGGACGGCCAGCCGCCGCCTGAGTGGGCGCCGCTGCAGGCGCGCGGCCATGTCGTTGCCATGACCGGCGACGGCGTCAATGCCCGCGCCGAGTTCGGCACTGCCTTCAACCGCCAGTTCTTCACCAACGGCAAGCTCTGGCTGGCACTGGTTGGCGTTGTCGGCTTGCAAATCGTCGCCGTGCATTGGGCGCCGGCGCAGGCGGTGTTCGACACCGTCGCCCTAAGTCTCACCGACTGGCTGCTGGCGACGGCGATAGCGTCGAGTACGCTGCTGCTGGAAGAGATAAGAAAACTTCTGCACGCGGTCGGCAGGCGTTTCCTTTGAGCCGCCGTTGTCGGCATCACACTGCTGCTTGGTTGGTTACACTCTAGCGGCGTGCGCCGGAGAATTTCGATACCCTGAGCACGTTGGCCGATGCGCTGATCTACGAGGTCAAGGAGAGCGGTCGCTACCGCATCCTGTAACGCGTGCCCGACGGAAAAGCACCATGCACGGCGGGACCCTGCAACATCGCGGCGTGGGTGGTGTCGATGGTCGAGGCACGCATTCTCGCTCAAGAGGCGCTCGCCGCCATGACAACGTAAATTAGGTTAGGAGGCACACAATGGAAGCAACAAGAAAGACAGGCGCAAGTGAAGTATCCGTACCGGCCGCCGACGAACTCGCGCGACTCGACGCTTGGTGGCGCGCGGCCAATTATCTCTCGGTCGGGCAGATCTACCTGCTCGACAACCCGCTGCTCGCGACCCCGCTCAGGCCCGAGCACGTCAAACCACGGCTGCTCGGCCACTGGGGCACGACGCCGGGCCTCAACTTCATCTACGCGCACCTGAACCGCGTCATCAACAAGTACGACCTCGACGTGATCTACATCGCCGGCCCCGGCCACGGCGGGCCGGCGCTGGTCGCCAATACCTGGCTCGAAGGCAGTTACAGCGAGTTCTACCCGAACGTCGCGCGCGACGCCGAGGGCATGCAGCGGCTGTTCCGGCAGTTTTCGTTTCCCGGCGGGGTGGGTAGCCATGTCACCGCCGAAACCCCGGGCTCGATTCACGAGGGCGGCGAACTCGGCTACGCACTGTCGCACGCCTTCGGTGCCGCCTTCGACAATCCCGATCTGATCGTCGCCTGTGTCGTGGGCGACGGCGAGGCCGAGACCGGGCCGCTTGCCGCCGCCTGGCATTCGAACAAGTTCCTCAACCCGGCCGCCGACGGCGCGGTGCTGCCGATCCTGCACCTGAACGGCTACAAGATCGCCAACCCCACAGTGCTCGCGCGCATTCCGCGCGCGGAACTTGAGTCTTTATTTGTCGGCTACGGTTACCGCCCGTACTTTGTCGAAGGATCGGAACCGGAAGCCATGCATCGGCAGATGGCGGAGACGCTGGACACCGTGATCGGAAGAAATCCGCGCGATCCAGCGCGCGGCACGCGCCGACGGAAACATCGAACGCGCCGCGCTGGCCGATGATCGTGCTGAGAAGCCCCAAGGGCTGGACCGGGCCGAAGGAGGTCGACGGCAAGAAGACCGAAGGCTACCTGGCGCTCGCACCAGGTGCCGTTCGGCGACACGCACCGGCAATCCGGAGCACCTGCAACTGCTCGAGCAATGGCTGAAGAGCTACCGGCCCGAGGAACTGTTCGACGAGCACGGCAAGCTGCGTGCCGGAGATCGCGGCACTCGCGCCGCAGGGCGCGCGCCGCATGGGCGCCAATCCGCACGCCAACGGCGGTCTGCTGCTGAGGGATCTGCGCCTGCCGGACTTCCGCGACTACGCCGTCGACGTGCCCGCAGCCGGGCGCGGTGACCGCCGAGGCGACGCGCGTGATGGGCGGCTTCCTGCGCGACGTGATGCGAGCGCAACGCGGACGCCCGCAACTTCCGCGTCGTCGGCCCGGACGAGACCGCCTCCAACCGCCTCGGTGCGCTGTTCGAGGTGACCGGACCGCACCTGGCTGGCCGAGCGCGCTGCCGGAGGACGAGGGCCTGGCGCCGGACGGACGGGTGATGGAAATCCTCTCCGAGCACACCTGCCAGGGCTGGCTCGAAGGGCTATCTGCTTACCGGCCGGCACGGTCTGTTCTCATGCTACGAGGCCTTCATCCACATCGTGGACTCGATGTTCAACCAGCACGCCAAGTGGCTCAAGGTGTGCAACGAAATCCCGTGGCGACGCCCGATCGCCTCGCTCAATTACCTCCTCACCTCGCACGTCTGGCGCCAGGACCACAACGGCTTCTCGCACCAGGATCCGGGCTTCATCGACCACGTGGTGAACAAGAAGGCCGATGTCATCCGCGTCTACCTGCCGCCGGACGCCAACACGCTGCTCTGCGTCACCGACCGCTGCCTGCGCTCGCGCAACCTCGTCAACGTGATCGTCGCCGGCAAGCAGCCAGCAGCCGCAGTGGCTGGACATGGACGCCGCCATCAAGCACTGCGCGGCCGGCATCGGCATCTTCGAGTGGGCGAGCAACGACCAGGGCGGCGAGCCGGACGTGGTGATGGCCTGCGCCGGCGACGTGCCGACGCTCGAGACGCTGGCGGCCGTCGAACTGCTGCGCCAGCACCTGCCCGACCTCAAGGTGCGGGTGATCAACGTCGTCGACCTGATGACGCTGCAGCCGCAGGAAGAGCATCCGCACGGGCTCTCCGACCGCGACTTCGACGCGCTGTTCACCACCGACAAGCCGATCATCTTCGCCTACCACGGCTATCCGTGGCTGATCCACCGGCTCACCTACCGGCGCACCAACCACGACAACCTGCACGTGCGCGGCTACAAGGAGGAAGGCACGACCACCACGCCGTTCGACATGGCGGTGCTCAACGACCTCGACCGCTTCCACCTGGTGGCCGACGTCATCGACCGCGTGCCGACGCTCGGCTACCGGGCTGCCCACCTCAGGCAGCACATGCGCGACAAGCTCATCGAGCACCGCGAGTACATCGAACGCCACGGCCAGGACATGCCGGAGATCCTCGAGTGGCAGTGGCCGCAAGCGCACAAGGAGGAAGTTTGATGGCCGCCAATCCACTGCTTCGCCTGCATCAGCTCGGACAGAGCGTGTGGCTCGACTATATCCAGCGCGACCTGATCGACAACGGCGGCCTAGAACGCCTGATCCGTGAGGATGGACTCGCCGGCGTAACCTCGAACCCGGCGATTTTCGAGAAGGCGATTTCGAGTGGCCACGAGTATGAGGCGCCGATCCGGGAACTCGCGCGCCGCGGACTCCGGGCCGCAGCGCTGTATGAGGCGCTCACGCTTGAGGACGTCATGCGTGCCGCCGACCTGTTCCGGCCGTTGTACGAGGAAACGCAGGGCAGCGACGGCTTTGTAAGCATCGAAGTTTCGCCGCACCTGGCACGCGACACCACAGCCACGATTGCCGAGGCGCAACGCCTGTGGGCCGCCCTCAAGCGGCCGAATGTCATGATCAAGGTGCCCGCGACGCGCGAAGGATTGCCGGCGATCCGCACCCTCATCGCCGCGGGCATTAACGTCAACGTCACATTGCTCTTCAGCGTCGCGCGTTACCGCGAGGTTATCGAAGCATGGATGGAAGGTCTTGAGGATCGGGTACGGGCAGGCGCGCCGCTCGGGAGCGTGGCATCGGTGGCCAGCTTCTTTCTTTCCCGCATCGACACGCTGGTGGACAAACAGCTGGATAAACTGGGAACCGGAGAAGCGCGGGCGCTGCGCGGACAGGCGGCTGTGGCGAGTGCGTGTCTCGCCTATCAGACCTACCTGAAGATCAAGAAGGAGACGCGCTGGCAAGTGCTGGCGCGCCAGGGTGCGCGAACGCAACGGCTGTTGTGGGCTTCGACCGGCACCAAAGACCCGGCCTATAGCAACGTGATGTATGTCGAGCCACTCATTGGCCGGGAGACAGTCAATACGCTCACGCCCGAGACGCTCGTCGCATATCGTGACCACGGCAACCCGGCGGCGCGCATCGAGGGCGGCAGCGAGGCTGCCAGCTTGCTGTCGGTGACGCTAAATGTCTTCGGCATAGACCTGGACGAGATCGGACGCCAGCTTGAAGAAGAGGGTATCCGCAAGTTTGTCGAGCCCTACGACAAGCTGCTCGCCATGCTTGGAGGCAACCCATCCTGGCCGATGCGCTGATCAACGAGGCCAAGGAAAGCGGCCATCAAGTTGCCAACCAGGCTGACGCTAAAGGAGTCCCGCTAACGTGAAAACAAGCCATCCACCTGTCCACCAGATCGAATTGCGCGTTGTCGAACTCCCGGATATGTTCAACTCGATGGATCCGACGCCGTTCCATCACCGCGACCTCGATCTGAGTGCGGAAAAGTTCCTGGAGAGCTGGGCGCTGGAGTTTCCGCCGGACAGCCACTTTCGCATCGTCGTCCACATCGAAAATATGCCGCCGCAGGACCCTGCGCCACTGGTCGCCGAGGCGATCCACAACCACTTCGAATACAAGTCGGAGCTGGCCAAGCGCAGCTTGCGCCTGCTGCTGCTGGAGGGGCGCACCAGCCTGCTGATTGGCATCGGCTTCCTGGCACTGTGCCTGATCGTCGCCGATCTCCTCTCTGGCTTCGCCAGCAGCACCTTCCTCAAGCTACTGAAGGAGAGCCTGCTCATCGGTGGCTGGGTCGCCATGTGGCGCCCGATGCAGATATTCCTTTATGGCTGGTGGCCCATCGTTCGAAATGGCATGATTTACCGCAACCTCGGGCGCGCAAGTGTGCACGTGGTGCCAGTAACGGTGGAGCAATGAGCGACCTCGCGTTGCGCGGTGGACTCGCCGCCGCCGCCGGTGGTTTCTCCGATACCGCCTGGAGCCCGCTCGCCTGGGCGCAACTCATCGCGCAACGCGAGTATTTGCACGGGGCGTCAGGAGAGTCGGTGGTTACGTCGAATCGTGTAGAGTTGAAAGCGTAGCGCTCGTATCGGAGAACTTCATGCGGCTACTGCTGTTTTTCCTGGGTCTATTGTTCGCCTTGCCCGCCTGGGCGGCAGGTGTCAATGTGCTGACCGTGCGCGGCGCTATTGGTCCGGCCAGCGCCGACTATCTGGTGCGCGGCATCGGTCGAGCGAGCGAAGCGCGCGCCAAACTGGTGGTGATCGAACTGGACACGCCGGGCGGCCTGGATACTTCGATGCGCGACATCATCAAGGCGATCCTGGCCTCCCCCGTGCCGGTGGCGACCTACGTCTCGCCCCAAGGCGCGCGCGCCGCCAGCGCCGGAACCTACATCCTTTACGCCAGCCACATCGCGGCGATGGCGCCGGCCACCAACCTTGGCGCGGCGACGCCGGTGGAACTGGCACCAGGGGCCATGCCTGGCAGTTCACCGGAGAAGAAAGGAGAGAAGCCTGCGGAAGCCTCGCCGCCGGACGCCAAGACAAAAAAGGTCGTCCATGACGCCGCTGCTTACATCCGGGGCCTAGCTGAATTGCGCGGACGCAACGTGGAATGGGCGGAACGCGCGGTACGCGAGGCGGTGAGCCTGTCAGCCGAGGAAGCGCTGAAGCTCAAGGTCGTTGACCTGGTGGCGACCGACTTGGCCGACCTGCTCAAACAGCTTCACGGCCGCAAGGTGAAACTGGGCACGGGGGACATTACGCTGGATACCGCCGGGCTTTCCCTCACCCGTGTTGAGCAGGACTGGCGCAACCGCTTGCTCGCCGTCATCGGCGACCCGAGCATCGCCTACATCCTGCTGCTGCTGGGTATCTATGGGCTGATCTATGAATTCATGAATCCTGGCATGCTGTTCCCCGGCGTAGTCGGCGGCATCTGCCTGTTGCTGGCCTTGTTCGCGCTGCAATTGATGCCGATCAACTACGTCGGACTGGCACTCATCATTCTCGGCATCGCGATGATGGTGGCGGAGGCGTTTTTGCCCAGCTTCGGCGTGCTGGGTTTCGGCGGTATCGTCGCCTTCGTGCTCGGTTCGGTGATGTTGATCGATACCGACCTGCCAGATTATGGCGTTTCCTGGGCGCTGATCGCGCCGTTGGCGGGGATTTCCGCCCTGCTTAGCTTCGTCGTCGGCGGCATGGCGCTGCGCGCACGCCGACGGCCCGTACTCACCGGCGACGAGGAACTACCGGGCAGCGAAGGCGAGGCTCTGGAAAGTATCGAGCCGGGGGAACGTGGGGGCTGGGCGCACGTGCACGGCGAGACGTGGCGGGTGCAAAGCCAAGTACCGCTGGCGCGCGGCACAAGAGTGCGAGTCACGGCACGACACGGCCTGATTCTGGATGTGGAACCGATCGACTCAAAGGAGAATAACCATGTTTGAATTCGGCGGCCTGACGGCTGTATTGATAGTTGTGGCGCTCCTGGCGTCGAGCTTTCGCATTCTGCGCGAATACCAGCGCGGCGTCGTGTTCATGCTCGGGCGCTTCTGGAAGGTGAAGGGACCGGGGCTGGTGATCATCCTGCCGGGCATCCAGCAGATGGTGCGGGTGGACCTGCGCACCGTGGTGTTCGATGTGCCCAGTCAGGACGTGATCTCGCGCGATAACGTCTCGGTGAAGGTCAACGCGGTGGTCTATTTCCGCGTCGTCGATCCGGCCAAATCCATCTTGCAGGTGGAAGATTTCATGAACGCTACCAGCCAGCTCGCGCAAACCACGCTACGCTCGGTGCTGGGCAAACACGAGTTGGACCAGATGCTGGCCGAGCGGGAAACCCTCAATCAGGATATCCAGTTGGCGCTGGACGCGCAGACCGACGCCTGGGGAATCAAGGTCTCCAACGTCGAGATCAAACATGTGGACATCGACGAATCCATGGTGCGCGCCATCGCCAAACAGGCCGAGGCAGAACGCGAACGGCGCGCCAAGATCATCCACGCGGAAGGTGAATTGCAGGCATCGGAGAAATTGCTGGCGGCGGCGGAAATCCTCTCGCGCAAGCCCCAGGCCATGCAGTTGCGCTACCTGCAGACCCTGACCGGCATCGCCGGCGACAAGACCAATACCATCGTCTTCCCGGTACCGGGCGACCTGATGGATCTGCTGCGCCCGAAATCGCCGGAAAGCCGGGACTGAGTCCGGCTGGCGTTGCCGGCTTATTACAAGGAGAGTTTATGCAGGCCATTACCACCATCGTCGCCGCCACCGATTTTTCCAATGCGGCCAAACGTGCCGTGCTGCGAGCGGCACTTATCGCCAAACAACATGGCGCAGAACTGCACCTGCTCCATGTGGCTCCGCTCCTTGCCCTGTACCCCGGACAGGAGGTCGATCCCGCTAAGGGCGCCGTGAACGGCGCGGCTATCAGCGACCGATTCGATGCGATGGGGCAGATGCTGCACGAGCGTTATGGCATCCGCGTCCGGCTGGCTCAGCGCATCGGCCGGGCGCATACCCAGATCGCCGACTACGCCGCCACGATGCGCGCCGATCTGGTGGTGGTCGGCGCGCGTGGCGAGAGCGCCATACTCCGGTTGTTGCTGGGGTCGACCGTGTCAAGGCTGCTACGGGTACGCCAGGGACCGGTGCTCATCGTGCGCGGCGATCCGGTCAAGCCCTATGATCAGGTGCTGGCAGCGCTGGATTTCTCTTCACACGCCCCTGTCGTTGTTGCCTGGGCAGGCACGCTGGCTGGGAACGGGCAGGTAAGGCTACTGCACGTGCTGGAACCCCTGGATGAGAATGGCCTGCGCGCCAAGGGCCTGGACGATGCGACCATCCGACATCGGCAGGAGGAGATGCGCACCACCGCCGGGAACCTGATGGCTGATCTGCGTTCCAAGTTGCCGAGCGAGATGGAAACTCACATCGAGACCGGCTATGCGCCCGCCCGGATCCTGGAATGTGCCGTTGTCTGGCGCGTGGAGTTGATCGTATTGGGACGACAGGGCTGCGGCGGACTCGAAGAGTTCCTCCTGGGTAGTGTGAGCAAGGACGTGGCACAGGCGGCGGATTGTGATGTGCTCGTGGTGGCGGAGGACGGCACTTGATGAACCTCGCCTTTCCTGGCGCAGTGCGCGAAATCGCCGGGCAGCAGGTGCTGATTCCTGCACAGAAAGTGTGCGCGGCGTAATTTCATGTTCTCCGTTTACGGCATCAGCGGCCCGATCTTCCGCGGCCCCCTCGAAAAGATGGACCGCGTGCTCCCCCTGGCGCGGATAACGGCAGCGCAAGCGGTTGCCGGGGAAGCCGATGAAGCAGGTGTCGCGGCCACTCGCGGACGTCCGGTTCGACGCGGCCGTGCGCGCCTACCACGCGATGTTCCACAACGATCTGGAACGCGGACCGCTCTACCATGCCGCGCAGGTGACCGACATCCGTCGTATCGCGACCGCAATGCTGGAGCGTGGCGTCGCTGGCGTACCTATCGTCAGCGCCGCCGGACGCCTGGTCGGTTTCGTCTCGCGCAGCGATATCCTGCGTGCGGTGGTCACCGATCCGCCGCTGAGCCTGTGGCGATGAGTTTCGGGAAAAATGTATCTTGCCGGGAAGCGTCCGGCGTAACAGTCGGCATTGGCGGGATGGCGCCATGAGACTGAAAGAAATTTTGCTTTGGCAACCCGGTGCGCGCGCGCGCCTTGGCCTCGTCTTGTTCGCGGTGGTGCTGGCGGCAGGCATCGGCCATCTGCACGCCTTGACCGGGCTGGCCTATGAGTTCCACGTGTTGTTCATCGTGCCGGTCCTGCTCGTGGCATGGTGGGTTGGCAAGCGGGCAGGGTACGGACTGGCACTGCTCTCCGCCGGTATCTGGTTTCTGGCGGATCGCTCGCTGGCGGGCGAACAGGCCGACGCTTTCCCGTTGTTGTTCAATTCCGCCATGCGTCTGACGATCTTTCTTTGCAGCGCCTGGCTCATGGCAAGGATGCGTCGCGTATTGCATCGCGAATCGCGTTTGGCGCGCGAGGATGCGCTGACGCGGTTGCCGAACCGCCGGGCATTCCATGAGCGCGGCCGCCGTGCCTTCGCGCAGGCACAACGGCAAGCCGAGCCACTCACGGTAATAGTCATCGATCTCGACCGGTTCAAGGAGATCAATGACAACCTTGGCCATGAAACCGGTGACCGGCTACTGGTCACGGTCGCCCAGGTCATGCTTCGGCATGTGCGTGCGAGCGACATATCCGGCCGTCTCGGCGGCGACGAATTCGCGCTGCTGCTGCCGAACATGGATGCGTCCGCCGCCGCGTCCTATAGCGAAAACCTGCGCCAGCTATTGCTGGAGGCGATGCGCGAACACGACTGGCCGGTGACCTTCAGCATTGGTGTCGCAAGTTATCGGCAGGTACCGCACGACTTCGCCACCGCCCTGGCGCAGGCCGATGCCCTGATGTACGAAGTCAAGAACAGCGGTCGTGACCGTATCCTCCTGCGCAACTGGGAAGACGAGACAATTCGAAAGTCGGCGCCGGCGGGACGGCGACTCCATGGTCGTTCGGTACACTGAAAAATATCTGGATCGTCAAGGGGGATTTGTATGTGGTTTAGAGTGTAAATAAACCAAACACAATCGCGCAAGTCATGACTATTTGGAGGCGCGACCCGGAATCGAACCGAGGTACACGGCTTTGCAGGCCGCTGCATAACCACTCTGCCATCGCGCCGAAAGCTGTATCAATACAGCGTTTCAGTAAAAAGGGGAAAGCGTTGTTGCGCTTTCCCCGGTTATTCTGGAGCGGGAGAAGAGTCTCGAACTCTCGACCTATACCTTGGCAAGGTATCGCTCTACCAACTGAGCTACTCCCGCAGAACAGGGGCGCATTGTACCAACAGAATTTGGTGTGTCAACGAGCTGTTGGTGCCGGTGAATTTAGTTGGCCGCTGCGTCGATCGTAACCCGATTGCGGCCCTGTTCCTTTGATTGATAGAGCGCCCGGTCGGCACGTGCAATCAATTCCAGTTCCGACTCGCCCGGACGACGACAGGCGATGCCAAGCGAGATCGTCACACTGGCGAGGGTTTCAGTGCTGCCGGTACGCTTGATCCGGCTGTCGGCGACGATCTTGCGGATCGTTTCGGCGAGGCATTGCGCTCCGGCAATGGATGTTTCCGGCAGGATGATGACGAATTCTTCGCCGCCGTAGCGTGCCGCCAGATCCTTGCCCTTGATGTTGTCCTTCATTATCGTAGCGATGGCACGGATGACCTTGTCGCCGAAAAGGTGTCCATAAGTATCGTTGACGCGTTTGAAATGATCGATGTCGGCCATCAGCAGGCTTGGCCCATGCGTGTCGGGTGCGGCCGTTGCCAGACAGTTGGCAAGTGCCTTGTCGAAGCTGCGACGGTTGGCCAGGCCGGTGAGGCCGTCGATTAGCGCGTCCTCCCGGGCGCGGCTGACTTCCTTGCGCAGCTCCTCGACTTCGCGCCGGCTATCGTCGAGTCGCGTCTTGAGGGTGTCGACGGTCTGTCGCATATCCTGCGAATGGTTGAGGAGCGCCGATACGTCGTTTGCGTTTGTCGCACCATCACTGCCGCCTTTGGCCGCGTTGGAGGACCAGTCGGCCAGGGCCTGGCCAAACTGGCCAGCTTTGTCTGCAGCCTGACTGGTCGATGCGGATATGTCCGCCATGACCTTGTCGAATCCCTGGCTTACCCGCTGGGCGACAGCCTCGTCCATCTCGGCGATGTGAGCGCGGAAGAGTTCGTTGATGACCGCGTCGTCAATCGCCTGGCCGCTTTTGAGCAATCCATCGAGTTTGGCACGCAGCGGCGGGTTGGTGCCAGCGACGTATTCGTACCAGACGGCATAGCTGATCGGATGCAGGCCGGCTGCCTGCTTCGTCATCAGTGACAGGGCAAGGCGCAGATATTCGGCGCTTTTCTCGATACTATCGTGGTATTCCAAGATTCCTCCCCGCCGACGCCTATACGGATGGCACTACCGCAGCGCCGCACGCAAGTGTCGAATCTCCTGGCACTATTACATAAGTGCTAAGTATATACGGCAATAGCCATCACGACTGCAAGGTTGGCGTGCGGTGCGGCTGGATGGCTTGCAGCAATTGATTGAAGACTTTCGGTGTGCCGCCGATGATGTTGCCGGTATTGAGATAGTTGCTTTCCCCCGCCAGGTCGCTGACGAGTCCGCCGGCTTCCTGGATCAGCAGCGCGCCGGCTGCCATGTCCCAGGGGGCGAGGCCGAACTCCCAGAAGCCATCGATGCGCCCGGCTGCGAGGTAGGCCAGGTCGAGCGAAGCCGCGCCGGGACGGCGTATGCCAGAGCTGCGACGGGCCATCTCCTTGAATATGGCGAGATAAGCGTTGACATGCTCGAACATGCGATAGGGGAAGCCGGTGCCGAGCAGTGCCTCGTCGAGTTTGGTGCACTTGCTGACGCGGATGCGCTTGTCGTTGAGGAAGGCGCCCGCGCCCTTGCTTGCGGTAAACAGTTCGTTGCGGTTCGGGTCAAAGACCACCGCATGCGACAGCACGCCCTTGTGAGCGAGCGCGATGGACACGGCATACTGCGGAAAGCCATGGATGAAGTTTGTCGTGCCGTCGAGCGGATCGATGATCCACAGGAATTCGGAATCGGCTTCGTTGCTGCCCGACTCTTCGGCCAGGATGCCATGGCTGGGATAGACTTCGCGCAGGGTTTCGATGATGGTCGCTTCGGCGGCGCGGTTGACCTCGGTGACGAAGTCGTTTTGCTGCTTGATGCTGACCTTGATCTGGCCGAGGTCAAGGCTGGCGCGGCCGATCACGCTGCCGGCGCGGCGGGCGGCCTTGATGGCCGTGTTGAGCATGTGGTGCATGGCGGGGGATTACTGTTGGGAAAGTTGATGAATTCTAAACCCTCGGGAATGCCCGCGCCCGAAAGCTTTCGGCGTTTTCGCGTGGTTCTTTCACATCCCAGCCATCCCGGCAATATCGGCGCAGCCGCACGCGCAATGAAGACCATGGGTTTTTCGCGCTTGGTGCTGGTCAATCCGAAAATATTTCCGGACGCGCAGGCCGAGGCAATGGCGTCCGGTGCGGGGGATGTGCTGGCGTCTGCGCAGGTCGTCGGCAGTCTTGCCGAAGCCCTGCAGGGGACCATTCTGGCCTTGGGCATGACGGCGCGTCGCCGTGACTTGGCGAGCGAGCCGCGCTGGGCTCGGCAGGGGGCTGCCGAACTGGCTGCCGGGGCTGTGCAGGGGGAGGTCGCACTGGTATTCGGTAACGAAACTTCCGGTCTCTCCAACGACGAGTTGTCGCTGTGCGCGCGCTGGGCGATGATCCCCGCGAACCCGGAATACACTTCGCTCAATCTCGCGGCCGCCGTACAGCTGATGTGCTACGAACTGCGGCTGGCGCTGATAGCCGCCCCCTTGTTACAAGGCGGGCCGGCATGCGCCGTCTCGCCAGCGCCGACTTTTCACAAGATCGGCACGCCCGCGACCCATGACGCAGTGGAGGGCTTGATGGCGCAACTGGAAAGTGCGGCAGTTGACAGCGGCTTTCTCGATCCGGAAAGTCCGCGCCGTTTGATGCTGCGTATGCGTTGACTGTTCGGGCGTGCCGGACTGGAAAAGGAGGAGGTGAATATTCTGCGTGGCCTGCTTGCCTCTTTCCTGCAGCCAACCGGCAAGCGGTATCGCCCCACGGATGACTAGCCGGCTTGATATTTCCATCAACGATATTAAGTTGACCGAAGTTATCGGGAATTCTAGAATTCCCCTAAATTGTTTAAGGCTTAATTGATTTCCATGTTCCAGCGTCTGCGCGAAGACATCGCCTGCGTTTTCGAACGCGATCCGGCTGCCCGATCCACCTGGGAGGTGCTGACCTGCTACCCCGGCTTCCATGCGCTGACGCTGCACCGTTTCTCCCACTGGCTGTGGGGACATCGGCTGCGCTGGCTGGCGCGCGCGTTTTCGCACTTCACGCGGCTGATCACCGGCATCGAAATCCATCCCGGCGCGACCATCGGCAAATGTGTCTTCATTGACCACGGCATGGGTGTCGTAATTGGCGAGACTGCGGAAATCAGCGATGGCTGCACCCTGTACCACGGCGTTACGCTGGGTGGCACGTCCTGGAACAAGGGCAAGCGCCATCCGACCCTGGAACGCGGCGTGGTCATCGGTGCCGGCGCCAAGGTGCTCGGACCGATTACGGTGGGCGAGGGCGCGAAGATTGGCTCGAATGCCGTGGTGGTGCGCGACGTACCACCGGGTGCCACGGCCGTTGGCATTCCGGCGCGCATTGTCGAAGCGGGGCAGGCCCAGGCACGCCAGGAAAAGGCTGAAAACCTCGGTTTTTCAGCCTATGCAGTCACGAAAAGCGAGGACGACCCGGTTGCGTTGGCCATCCACGGCCTGCTCGACCATGCGGTCGAAACGGATCGCCGCATAGCCGCCCTGCTCAAGACCATCGAGCGTGCCGGTGTGTCCATCGAGGACGATGTTGCCACGGCCGACAAATTCGACCCCAATCATTTATCGAAAATAGTGGATTGAGTAGTTGACTAAATTGATCGGGAACTATATCTTGGTATCTACAGTCGGATTACTGGCTGTCCTTTCCCTGAACAGCAAGCCAACAAACGATTGCGACGAGGTGTGATATGAGACTGACGACCAAAGGACGTTTTGCAGTAACGGCAATGATCGACGTGGCCTTGCGGCAGCATGCCGGCCCGGTGACCCTGGCGGGTATCGCCGAGCGCCAGAAGATTTCCCTTTCCTATCTTGAACAGTTGTTCGGCAAGCTGCGCCGCAACCACCTGGTGGCGAGCACGCGCGGTCCCGGCGGCGGTTACACGCTGGCCAAGCCGCTGGTAGCCGTGTCGGTGGCGGAAATCATCAGCGCAGTGGATGAGCCGCTTGATGCCACCAGTTGCGGCGGCAAGGGCAATTGTCACGACGACCATCCCTGCATGACCCATCACTTGTGGACCAGCCTCAACCAGCGCATGCACGATTACCTGCGCTCGGTGAATCTCGACGATCTGGTGCGCCAGCAGCGCAACACGGGCTGCGCGGACGACGTCACTGCCACGCTCGCCAAGGGTCATACCGCACCCATGCGCCGTATCCCGGTGATGGCGACTGTCTGAATACGATGTTCTCTCCCGCCTACCTCGACCATAACGCCACCACGCCGGTTGCACCCGCCGTGCTGGAAGCCATGCTGCCATATTTTGCGCAGCAGTATGGCAATGCGTCGAGTCGGCATGAGTTTGGACGCGCTGCGCGACGTGCCATCGACGAGGCGCGCCAGCGCGTGGCTTACGCGGTAGGTGCGCATCCGACCGAGGTGATTTTCACCAGCGGCGGTTCCGAGGCGAACAACCTCTTCCTCAAGGGTGCGGCGGCCAACCAGCCCCCGGGTTTGATCGCGATTTCGGCGATCGAACATCCCTGTGTGCGTGAGCCGGCAAAAGCCTTGCGGCAACAGGGCTGGCGGGTGCGCGAGATTGCGGTCGATGACCAGTGCCGTCTCGCCAGCGCCGACTTTGTCGCGACGCTTGCGGAGCGACCTGCACTGATCTCGGTGATGCTCGCCAACAATGAAACCGGCGCGGTGCAGAACATCGCCGCGCTAGCCGCGACGGCCGCACCAGCCAAAGCCTGGTTTCATTCCGACGCGGTACAGGCGCTGGGCAAAATTCCGCTGGACTTCCGCTCGCTCAATGCCGCCGGCGTACATGCCCTGACACTGTCCGCCCACAAACTGGGCGGGCCGAAGGGTGCGGGTGCCCTGGTCGTTGACAAGCGCGTGGATCTTGCACCGTTGATCGACGGTGGTGGCCACGAGCGCGGGTTGCGCTCCGGCACTGAAAACGTCGCGGCCATTGTCGGCTTCGGCCTGGCCTGCGCAGCGGCTGTGGCGCGCCTGAACGAATTTCCCTTGCAGCTGCGCCAGTTGCGCAACAGCCTCGAGCGCGGCCTGGTCGCCCAGGGTGCAACAATTTTTGCCACTCAGGCGGAGCGGCTGCCGAATACGGTTTATTTTTCCCTGCCCGGCCTGGATGGCGAAACCCTTGTCGCGAAGCTCGATCGCGCTGGTTATGCGGTCGCCAGCGGCGCCGCGTGTTCTGCCGCCAATCCTGAACCTTCGCACGTCCTGCTGGCCATGGGCGTCGCACCCGATACGGCGCGCGGTGCCGTGCGCGTCAGCCTCGGCCATTCAACCTCGGCTGCGGAGATTGCCGGCCTTCTGCAGGCCATCTCCGCCACCGTTTCGCAACTGCAAACGCTGACCTCAGTTTCCAACTAAGTTTCCGCTACTGTGGCCATCTGAACTGGAGTACGACAACATGCTTAAATTGCCCATCTATCTCGACTACTCGGCAACGACCCCTGTCGATCCGCGCGTGGCCGCGAAGATGATTCCCTACCTGACCGAACACTTCGGCAACCCTGCTTCGCGTTCCCATCCCTTCGGCTGGGAAGCGGAAAAAGCGGTCGAGGACGCGCGGGAAGAGGTCGCGAAGCTCGTCAATGCCGACCCGAAGGAAATCATCTGGACGTCGGGTGCGACCGAGTCGAACAACCTTGCGATCAAGGGTGCGGCGCATTTTTACGCCACCACCAAGGGCAAACACATCGTCACCGTTTCCACCGAACACAAGGCGGTGCTCGATACCGTGAAGGAGCTCGAGCGTCAGGGTTTCGAGGCGACCTACCTCGAACCGCAGGCCAACGGCCTGATCAGCGTCGAGCAGTTCAAGGCCGCACTGCGCAAGGACACCGTCGTGGCTTCCGTGATGGCGGTCAACAACGAGATCGGCGTAATCCAGCCGATCGCCGAACTGGGTGAAGTCGCCCGCGCCAACGGCACCATCTTCCACGTCGATGCCGCTCAAGCGACCGGCAAGATGCCGCTCGACCTGACCAAGCTGAAGGTCGACCTGATGTCGTTCTCTGCGCACAAGACCTATGGTCCGAAGGGTGTCGGCGCCTTGTATGTGCGCCGCAAACCGCGCATCCGCCTGGAGGCGCAGATGCACGGCGGCGGTCACGAACGCGGTCTGCGCTCCGGCACGCTGCCGACGCACCAGATCGTCGGCATGGGCGAAGCTTTCCGTCTTGCGCGCGAGGAAATGGCTATCGAGAACGAGCGTATCCGCATGCTGCGCGACCGCCTGCTCAAGGGATTGATGGATATCGAGGAAACCTATGTCAATGGCGACATCGATAGCCGTGTGCCGCATAACCTGAACATCAGCTTCAACTACGTCGAAGGCGAGTCACTGGTCATGGCGGTGAAAGACATCGCCGTGTCCTCCGGATCCGCCTGTACTTCGGCTTCGCTCGAGCCTTCCTACGTACTGCGCTCGCTCGGCCGCTCCGATGAGTTGGCGCACAGTTCGATCCGCTTTACCATCGGGCGCTTTACCACCGAGGAAGAAATCGACTTCACAATCAAGTTGCTTCACGACAAACTCGGCAAGCTGCGCGAACTCTCGCCATTGTGGGAGATGTTCAAGGATGGCGTTCGACCTGAACACTGTCCAGTGGGCAGCGCACTAACCTGTAGATGAGGGACCAAAAATGTCATACAGCACAAAAGTTATCGACCACTACGAAAATCCCCGCAACGTCGGCTCCTTCGGCAAGGACGAGGATGGCATCGCGACCGGCATGGTCGGAGCACCCGCCTGCGGCGACGTGATGAAACTGCAGATCAAGGTCGGCAAGGACGGTGTCATCGAGGATGCCAAGTTCAAGACATACGGCTGCGGCTCGGCGATCGCTTCGAGTTCGCTGGTCACCGAGTGGGTGAAGGGCAAGACGCTCGATGAAGCGATGTCGATCAAGAACACGCAGATCGCGGAAGAACTGGCCTTGCCGCCGGTCAAGATTCACTGTTCGATTCTCGCCGAGGATGCCATCAAGGCGGCCGTGGCCGATTACCGAAAGAAACAGGAGGGCCATTAAATGGGGGTCACCCTGTCCGAGGCGGCTGCGAAGCACGTCGCAAACTACATTGCCAAGCGCGGCAAGGGCTTCGGCATTCGCCTGGGGGTGAAGACTTCCGGTTGTTCCGGCATGGCGTACAAGCTGGAATTCGCCGATGCCAGCGAGCCCGATGACATTGTCTTTGACAGCTATGGGGTCAAGGTTCTGATCGATCCGAAAAGCCTGCCCTATCTGGATGGGACGGAACTCGACTACACCCGCGAGGGTTTGAACGAAGGCTTCAAGTTCAACAATCCGAATGTCAAGGATCAGTGCGGTTGTGGCGAAAGTTTCCACGTCTGATGACTGGTTTCGACAGCGCGACCCTCCGGCAGGATTTTTTCAGCCTGTTCGGCTTGCCGCGTTGACAGGGGCTTGATACCGACCGGCTGGAGGCGTTGTATCGCGATATTCAGGCCCGTGTTCACCCGGACAAGCATGCGCATCTGGGCGACAGTGACAGGCGCTTGGCGATGCAGTGGGCAACCCACGTCAATGAGGCATATCAGACGTTGCAGGATCCGCTCAAGCGTGCGCGCTATCTGCTCGAACTGGCCGGCCACGATGTGCGGCTCGAAACCAATACCGCCATGCCCGCCGCGTTCCTTATGGCACAGATGGCCCTGCGCGAGGCCGTCGCCGAGGCAAAAGCGGCAGGCGACAGCGCGTTGCTCGATAAACAGCACCGGCAGTTGAAGAAGACCCTCCGCGACGAGCAAGCCACACTGCAGGCAGCGCTCGACGCTAATGAGTTTGAACGCGCCGGCGCACTGGTCAGGCAGTTGATGTTTCAGGAAAAGCTGTTCCATGAAATCGACGATGCGCTGGCAGTACTCGAATCATAGAATTCCCTCAGGGAGTAAATAAGAAGAATGGCATTGCTGCAAATTTCCGAACCCGGCCAGTCGGCCGCTCCGCATGAGCATCGGCTGGCTGTCGGCATCGATCTCGGTACGACCAATTCCCTGGTTGCCACCGTGAGAAGCGGCATGGCCGCGGTGCTGAGTGATGATCTGGGACGCTCCCTGATGCCGTCGATTGTGCGCTACGCCAACGACGGGCGGGTGGAGGTCGGTTATGAGGCCTATGCGCATCAGTCCGCTGATCCGCGCAACACCATCGTCTCGGTGAAGCGCTTCATGGGGCGCGGCCTCAAGGACATCGCATACAGCGAATCGATGCCCTACGAGTTTGTCGAGACCGAAGGCATGATCAAGCTGCGCACCGCGCAGGGGATCAAGAGTCCGGTGGAGGTCTCGGCCGACATCCTGCGGGCCTTGCGTGCACGTGCCGAGGCTGCACTGGATGGACAATTGATCGGTGCCGTGATCACCGTTCCCGCCTATTTTGATGACGCGCAGCGCCAGGCGACCAAGGATGCCGCGCGGCTGGCCGGCCTCAATGTCCTGCGCCTGCTCAACGAGCCGACGGCAGCGGCGATCGCCTACGGACTCGATAATGCGGCGGAAGGTGTCTATGCCGTGTATGACCTTGGTGGCGGGACCTTCGACATCTCCATCCTGAAGCTGACGAAGGGTGTGTTCCAGGTGCTGGCCACGGGTGGCGATTCGGCACTGGGTGGCGACGACTTCGATCATCGCGTGTTTTGCTGGATCATCGAGCAGTCCAAACTTTCTCCCGTCTCTGTGCACGATGCCCGGCTCTTGCAGATGCGTGCGCGCGAAGCCAAGGAATTCCTTACACTCAACGGCGAAGCGCCGATCAGCGTGAAGTTGTCAACCGGCGAATACGTCGATCTCACGCTGACCTCGGAGGTTTTCGCCGAGATCACGCGTACGCTGGTACAGAAAACGCTCGGGCCAACGCGCAAGGCGCTGCGCGACGCAGGGCTGTCGCCCGAGGACGTCAAGGGCGTGGTGATGGTTGGTGGCTCAACGCGCATGCCGCAGATTCAGCATGCGGTTGCTGAATACTTCGATCAGGAACCGCTTAACAATCTCGACCCCGACAAGGTGGTCGCGCTCGGCGCCGCGACGCAGGCCAATCTGCTGGCCGGCAACCGCGCCGCCGGCGACGACTGGTTGCTGCTCGACGTGATTCCGCTTTCGCTGGGGCTTGAGACGATGGGCGGGCTGGTCGAGAAGGTCATCCCGCGCAACTCGACGATTCCGATCGCGCGCGCGCAGGACTTCACTACTTTCAAGGACGGCCAAACCGCAATGGCTCTGCATGTGGTGCAGGGCGAGCGCGAGCTGGTCTCGGATTGCCGCAGTCTCGCGCGCTTCGAACTGCGGGGCATTCCGCCGATGGTGGCGGGTGCGGCGCGCATCCGCGTGACTTTCCAGGTCGATGCGGATGGTCTGCTGGCGGTCAATGCACGCGAGCAGACCACGGGACATGAGGCGCACATCGAAGTCAAGCCGTCTTACGGCCTGAGCGACGACGAGATCGCCGCGATGCTCAAGGACGGCTACACACATGCCTCCGATGACGCTTTTCGCCGCGCGCTGCGCGAGGCACAGGTCGCGGCCCAGCGTCTCGTCGAGGCCGTACAATCGGCGCTCAAGGATGACGCGCAACTACTCTCCAGGATGGAGCGCGCACATGTCGATAGCTGCCTGGCCAAGTTGCAGGGTGTGTTGCTCGGTGATGACCGGCGGGCCATCGATGGCGCGATGGATGCGCTCTCCAAGGGCACGGCTGAATTCGCCGCACGCCGCATGAACCAGAGCGTGCAGCGCGCGCTGGCGGGCAAGAAAGTGGAAGAGATGGAAAATCTATGACCCAGTTGATTGTGTTGCCGCATGGCGAGCTTTGTCCGCAGGGCGCGGTGCTCGAGGCCGAGCCCGGCACGTCGATTTGCGATGTACTGCTCGACAACGACATCGATATCGAGCACGCCTGCGAAAAATCCTGCGCCTGCACCACCTGCCACGTCGTGATCCGCGAAGGCTTCGAATCGCTTGATGAGGCCGACGAAGTGGAGGAAGATTTGCTCGACAAGGCATGGGGGCTGGAGCCGACCTCGCGGCTTTCCTGCCAGGCGCTGGTGGGCGCGATACCCCTGGTGGTCGAAATCCCGAAATACACGATCAACATGGCCAAGGAGGGACACTCGAAAAAATGAAATGGACCGATAGTCTCGACATCGCCATAGAACTTGCCGAGCGCCATCCGGACGTCGATCCGACGGCGCTGAATTTCGTCGATCTAATGCGCTGGGTGATGGCGCTCCCCGGATTCGCGGAGAACGAAACTCACTGTGGCGAGAAGAAGCTGGAAGCTATCCAGCAAGCCTGGATTGACGAGGTGGCGTAAGTGAAAATGCTGTTGCGTCTGGCGCTCTTCCTTTCGCTGGCCAGCAGTATTTTTGCTGCCGACCAGCCGGTGGGCATCACCGCCCAGCAACCCTACATGGATGTGCTGCATGAGGGCCGCCTCGTGCGCATCCAGCGCGATCAGGATACCTTCAGCCAGATCGCCCCCGATTTCGCGATGACCTCGCGGCCCTGTCCGCCCTACTGCATCCAGCCAATGCACCTCGCGCCGGGGGTGGAGACTATCGGCGAACTCGAACTGCTCGACTACCTGAAGCGCGTGACGCAGCGCGACGGCGTGCTGGTGATCGACTCGCGGGACGGCGACTGGCTGCAGCGCTCGGGCATCATTCCCGGTGCGATCAACATCCAGTGGGAACGCCTCCATCCAGCCCATGCCGATCCAGAAGCCATCGCGGACATCCTCGAACTGCAATTCGGCGCGAACCGTTCCGGCGCGCTATGGAACTTCGAGAACGCGAAGACGCTCGTCTTCTACTGCAATGGGCCATGGTGCGGTCAGTCGCCCACCAACATCAAGCAGTTGCTCGCACTCGGCTATCCAGCCCACAAGCTGAAGTGGTACCGCGGCGGCATGCAGGACTGGAAGAGTCTCGGACTCACCACGGCGCCGTGGAAGAACAAGCCCTGATCGATACCCACTGTCACCTCGATGCGGCCGACTTCGATGCCGATCGCGATGCGGTATTGAGTGCCGCAAAAGTCGGCGCTGGTGTGACGGCAATCGTTGTACCGGCGGTCGAGCGCGCCAACTTCGGCGCCGTGGCAAGCGTGTGTCGCGAGTATCCGGGCTGCTATCCCGCCTACGGCATCCACCCGCTGTATGTCGACCGGGCGCGTCCGGAAGACCTCGATTTTCTGTCCGAAACGCTCACGCGCGAAGCGGCCGTGGCCGTCGGCGAGATCGGCCTGGATCGCCATGTCGAGCCACGCGATGATGCCTTGCAGGATTTTTATTTTGTTGAGCAACTGAAGGTCGCCCGCGAACTCGACCTGCCGGTGCTGCTGCATGTGCGCCGCGCCATCGACCCGATTCTCGCGCACCTGCGCCGCATCCGCGTGTGCGGTGGCATCGCCCATGCCTTCAACGGCAGCCGCCAGCAAGCGGACGAGTTCATCAAGCTCGGCTTCAAGCTCGGCTTTGGCGGTGCAATGACCTTTGCCGGATCGAAGCGCATCCGCGAACTTGCGGCGACGTTGCCTCTCGATTCCATCGTTCTGGAAACCGACGCACCCGACATCCCGCCGGAATGGAAGGTCGGCAAGCGAAATACGCCGGCCGATCTGTTACCGATTGCCGAAACGCTGGCAGAATTGAAAGGCATGTCGCTGGCAGCCATCGCGGCGGCGACATCGAACAATGCCTGCGCTGTCCTGCCGCGATTGCATAACCCCAAACCCACAACAGGAGAAAACCCATGACCACCGTTACCCTGCACGGCAATCCCTTCCGCATCGATGGCACACTGCCCGCCGTCGGTTCCGCCGCCCCTGCGCTGACCCTGACCAACGGCGAACTGGCCGATGTCACTCTGGCCAATTTCGCCGGCAAGCGCAAGGTGTTGAACATCGTGCCGAGCCTCGACACACCGACCTGCGCGACCTCGACGCGCAAATTCAACGAATCAGCGGCCGCGCTGAAGAATGCTGTCGTGCTGGTGGTCTCGGCCGACCTGCCGTTCGCCGCCGGCCGCTTCTGCGCGACCGAAGGTCTGAAGAACGTCGCCCACTTGTCGACCTTCCGCCATCCCGAGTTCATGCAGTCCTGGGGTGTGCGCATGGCCGAGGGCCCGCTGCTGGGTGTGACCGCGCGCGCTGTCGTGGTGCTCGATGAGAACAACAAGGTCCTGCACAGCCAACTCGTGCCGGAAATCGGCGACGAGCCGGATTACGCTGCAGCACTGAAGGTGCTGTAACCCTCAGTCCAATACATGCGAGACGAGCCCATCGGCCAGCTTGGGCTCGAACCATGTCGACTTGGGCGGCATGACCTGATGGTGGTCTGCCACGGCCATCAACTGGTCCATGCGCGTCGGATGCATGGCGAAGGCGGCGGCCATTTCGCCCGAGTCAACCCGCTTTTCCAGTTCGCTCAGGCCGCGAATGCCGCCAACGAAGTCGATGCGCTTGTCGCGGCGCAGGTCGGCAATGTCGAGCATCGGCCCCAGCACATGCGCCGAGAGCAGCGAGACGTCGAGTCGCGCTACGGGATCGGTTGAAAACAGCTTGGGATCGATGTTGAGTCGATACCAGCGACCGGGCAGGTAGAGGCCGAACTCACCCGGGCACGCGGGCTTGACGGCGTCGCAAGCCGGTGAAACGAGAAATTTCTCGCCGAGCCGGGCGAGGAAAGCATCCGCCGACAGGCCGTTGAGATCCTTCACGACACGGTTGTAGTCGAGTATCTGCATCTGGTGATGCGGAAAAATGACCGCCAGGAAATAGTCAGACGAGAGTTCGTGATCTCTCCTGGCGACGGCCAGCGGCGACACGCGAGGCTGCGGCCGAGCGGTGGTGGCCGTCGGCAATGTAGAGCGCTTCCAAGCCGTCGAAGCAGTGCGTGATCTCCGCGATGCGTGCGGCATCGTCGCATACCCAGATCTGGTGGCGGATGCCATCGTCGGCAGTGACATCGGTGTCCGGCTCGCCTTGCGCGATGGCCGCGATGAGCGCATCGGCGTTACTGGCCGGCGGATAGGCCAGCAGCACCGGGCCGGTCTGCGCATTGATTGCCTCGATCTGCCGCACGCGGTCGTCTTCCTTGTCGGGACGCGTGAACTCGTGTTTCTTGATGCGGTTGTTGTCGTAGCAGGAGACGGCGGCGACGGCGACCAGGCCGGTCTGCGTGTGTTCGCCCGCATTTGTCTTCATCGTCAGGCGATAGGCGTAATAGCAGGGTGCCGCATCGCGCGTCAGCATGCCGGCTTCGATCATCCTGCCGAGGTTTTCGGCCGCCTTGGCATAGACGGCTGGCGCGTAGGGATCGGTGTTCTCCGGCAGGTCGATCTCCGGCTTCGAAATGTGCAGGAAGGACCAGGGCTTACCTGCTGCTCGTACACGCGCCTCTTCGCTCGACAGTACGTCGTAGGGCGGTGCGGCGACCTCGGCGGCGTGGCCGGGCGCGGGTCGCAGCCCGCGGAAGGGCTTGATCAGCGTCAGCATCACGCGGCCTTTTTGTCAGCCGATTTGGTTCGCTCGGCCAGCGGCCTACGCAGGATGTCGTAGGCTTCGCGCACCATCTTTTCCGTGGTCGGCCAATCCACGCAGGCATCGGTAACCGAGCAGCCAAACTTGAGTTGCGACAGATCGTCGGGAATCGACTGGTTGCCCGCCTCGATGTTGCTTTCGATCATCAGTCCGATGATCGACTTGTTGCCGAGGCGGATCTGGTTCACCACGTCGTGCATCACCAGCGGCTGCCGATCCGGATTCTTGTAACTGTTGGCATGCGAGCAGTCGATGATGATGTTCTGCGGCAGTTTCGCCTTGGCGAGGGACTGCTCGGCGATGGCGACGCTCACCGAATCGTAGTTCGGCCGGCCGCCGCCGCCGCGCAGTACGAGGTGGCCGTAACGGTTGCCAGCGGTGCGTACCACCGAGGTACGCCCCTGCATGTTGATGCCGAGGAAACTGTGCGGCTGCGAGGCGGAAAGGATCGCATTTATCGCGGCTTCGACCGAGCCGTCGGTGCCATTCTTGAAGCCGACCGGGGTCGACAGGCCCGAGGACATCTCGCGGTGCGTCTGCGATTCCGAGGTGCGCGCGCCAATGGCCGTCCAGGCGATCAGGTCGCCGAGATACTGCGGCGAGATGGGGTCGAGCGCCTCGGTACCGGCGGGCATGCCGATTTCGTTGAGGGCGATCAGGAACTCGCGCGCCTTCTGCATGCCTTCCTCGATGCGGAAAGTGTCGTCCATGCGCGGATCGTTGATGTAGCCCTTCCAGCCTGTGGTGGTACGCGGCTTCTCGAAATACACGCGCATCACCAGCAGCAGGGTATCCGCGACATCGTCGGCGAGCGCTTTCAGACGGCGCGCATACTCGAGACCACCGAGCGGATCGTGGATGGAGCAGGGACCGACGACGACGAGCAGGCGCGGGTCGCGGCGCTCGAGAATCGCTTCGATGGCGCGCCGTCCCGCCAGCACCGACTTTTCGGCGGTCTCGGTGAGGGGCACGCGGGCGTGGATTTCCTCCGGCGTCGGCATGGCGTCGAAGGCTTCGATATGGAGGTTTTCAGTTCGTTGCATGGGAGAATGATGGTGATGAAGGGTAAATTGCGAATTTACCTGAATTGTCCTCATGAAAACGAAAACAGGTTCCCGCTGGATTCTGCTATTGCCCTTCTTTCCCGTTGTCCTGGGACTGTGCTTGTTGGTAATCGACAGCCGTTTGCAGCAGGCCATGCGGGTCAATCTCTTCGATCAGTACCAGCGCTGGCAGCCCCGGGAATATGCTGCCGACCCGGTCAGGATCGTCGATATCGACGAAGCCAGCCTTGCCCGCCTCGGTCAATGGCCCTGGCCGCGCACCCGCCTCGCCGAACTGCTGGACAAGCTCATGGCGGCTGGTGCTGGTGTCGTCGCCTTCGACATGATATTTGCCGAGCCCGACCAGACTTCGCCCCGGGCAGCGGCTGCCCAGTGGCAATTGACCGGACCGCTGCGTGACGCGATTGATGCGCTGCCCGATCACGATCGGGTTTTCGCCGCAAGCCTGGCGCGCGCAAATGCCGTCCTCGGCATAGTGGATAGCAGCAAGCCGGATGCGCAAGCCCGCATACCCGACCAGAAAGCCCGCTTCGTCACCGTTGGGGACTCGCCACAGCCCTGGCTGCCTACATTTTCCTCTGCGGTGGCATCTTTGCCCGCGCTCGAGTTAGCCGCGCCGGGGAACGGCGTGTTGAGCTTCGTGCCGGATGGCGATGGCGTCGTGCGGCGGGTGCCGCTGGTGATGCAGTTTGGTCAGATGCAGATTCCATCGCTGGCAAGCGAAGTCCTGCGTGTTGCCAAAAATACCAAGATCATCACGATCAAGAGCGCCGGACAGGACAGTGGTTTGCAGGAGGTGCGCATTGGCGATCTGACCATTCCGACGACTGCGCAAGGCGAAATCTGGGTGCATTACACCAAACCTGTAGCGGAGCGCTACGTGCCTGCGTGGCAGGTATTAACTGACGCAGCCGTGCGCGAGCGCCTTGCCGGAAAAATAATTCTGGTCGGTAGCTCGGCGCAGGGTTTGCTGGACTTGCGCTTCAGCCCCTTCGGTCTGCTGCCGGGGGTGGAGGTTCATGCCCAGGTGCTCGAACAGATGCTGTCGGGACACTTTCTTGCGCGGCCGGGCTGGGCGCGCGGTGCCGAGGCGCTGACCCTGATGATCGCCGGACTCGCCATCGGTTTTCTTGCCTTGCGCGCGCATGCGCTGGTCGCGGCGGGTGCCTGCACAATGTTGCTGGCCGGTTTGCTCATCGGTGGCTGGCAGGCGTTTGCTGGTCATGGTCTGCTGCTGGATGTCGCCACGCCGGCGATCGGCATCCTCCTGACTTTCGTCATTTGCAGTCTGGCGCATCATTTTGCCAGCGAGCGCGAACAGCGCTGGATCAAGGAAGCCTTTTCCCGTTACGTGTCGCCCAACCGGGTGAGCTATCTGGTCGAGCATCCCGAGGCGATGGAGTTAGGCGGGCGGCGCCAGGAGTGCAGCTTCATCTTTACCGACCTGGCCGATTTCACCACCCTGATCGAGCGCATCGATCCCGGCGCGTCCGTCGCCATGCTGAATGCCTATCTCGACAAAATGATCGCGATCGTCTTCAAGCATGAAGGGACGCTCGACCGCATTGTCGGCGATGCCCTGGTCGTCATGTTTTCCGCGCCCATCCAGCAGCCGGACCACAAGCAGCGGGCATACGCCTGCGCGCTGGAAATGGATGCCTTCGCCAGCCACTATTCCGCGCAGATGCAAGCCCGGGGCATAGCCTTCGGCAAGACACGCATCGGCGTGCACGCCGGCGCGGTGACCGTCGGCAACTTTGGCGGTTCGACGATGTTCGATTACCGCGCCCTGGGCGATCCGATCAATGCCGCCGCCCGGCTCGAAAGCGTGAACAAGCATCTCGGCACGCGCATGTGTATTTCGGAGGCTATCCTTGCTGCGTGCCCGGATGCCAGGGTACGTCCCGTGGGACGATTGGTGCTGAAAGGCAAGACCCGGATGCTCGCTGTTTATGAACCCTTTGTTGCCGAGTTCGAAAGCGCGTATGCACCGCTGGCAGACTATGTCGCGGCATTTGCAGCCTTGAGAAACGAAAGTGCGGATGCGCCCGCGCTGTTCGATGGGCTTGCCGCCGCTTACCCCGGCGATCCTCTCGTCGCCCTCCATCACCGCCGCCTGGGGGCGGGCGAGCAGGGTGACCTGATCGTGATGCACGAAAAGTAAATCAGCGAATCGAAACCTCGACGCGGCGATTGCGCGGTTCCGGGGTTTCGTCGGGCGTCTTGACCAGTAGATTGCTTTCACCGTGGGATTCGATGCTCAGCGCCTCGACTTTGAGCCCCTTTTCCTTCAGCAGGTCGCCGATCGCCTGGGCGCGTTTCAGCGCCAGTGCCGCGTTGGCCTCGGCCTTGCCGACGGTATCGCTGTGGCCAATGATGGAAACATCCACGCCTGGACCGTCGGGCCGCGCTTTCGACGATCTTCTGCAGCAAGGTGGCAGATTCCACTGTCAAAGTTGCGCCACCACTCTCGAAGTAAAGCAAAAAGCGCTCGGGCAGGAGCGGGCGCGCCGCCATGGCAGCGCTGAAGTCCTGTTTCAGTTTCTCTTCGCTGACCGGCGCGGCGGCGCGGGACCCATCCAGAGGCGCGCCGTGCTTCGCCTTGTCGATGACTTGTTCGCCTTTGCTGCCCTTGATGATGACCTTTCCGGTGGTGCCGTCCGGGCTGGCGAGCAGCGCCACGTAGGAAACCGGCCTGGGCGTGGCACACGCACAAAGTGCTGCGGCGGCGATGGCGGAGATGACGACATTCCGCTGGATCATGACCTCACTCCTTCTCGACCCTGGCAAGGAACTGTGTGCCGCGGATGCCGATAGTACCGGTCGGCGTCTTCACGGAAACCGCATCGGGCTTCAGCTTGGCGATCACGCCCGAAATATAGTTGAGGCTGCCCATGATCAGGTTGCTGACCAGTTTCAGCTTGCCCTGGCTCGGCTCAAAGAGATATTCGTCGATCGTCAGTTCCGTATCCGGGCCGCAGGACATGACCGTCTCGTCCTTGAAGGTCACGCCGATGCTGCCTTGCGGGCCGGTTTTCAACTGGCTGCCCTGGAATACCGGGGTGCCGGCCTGTGCCGGTGTCCTGACGGCTGCGGTAATGACGTAGGCCTCGCCGCTCGCCGTCTTGACATAACCGATCGGCAACTCCTCCGCGTAAGAAAACAGGCTGAACAGCAGGCCCAACAGCAACAATCCAAAGCGCATGGCACATTCCTTTCAATACAGGGTTGCATTCAGGCGTCGCTACCCAGGCGCCTGAACAATTCTTTTATCGCGCCTGTTCGCTCCTTGAGCGTAGCAGTCGCCTTCTGCCAACTCAGCTTGTCCGGGCCGGCGAGCTTGTAGGCGCGGTCGGTCTGGATGAGCTGAATAACCTTTAACGGATCGATGGGCGGATTCTTGACGAACTGAAGCTGAATGCTGCCCGGCCCCGCGTCCAGCTTGGCTAGTCCGAGCGGCTTGCCAAGCAGGCGCAGACGGTGGGTTTCGACGAGCGCTTGCGTCTGCGGAAGCAGTTCGCCGTAGCGGTCGATGAGCTCTTCCTGCATTGCCCGCAATACATCTTCGTTCTCGCAGTTGGCGAGGCGCTTGTAGAGCGTCAGGCGTTCATGCACGTCGGGGCAGTAGGCATCGGGCAGCAAAGCGGGGAAACGCAGGTTGATCTCCGAGGTTACGGCGAGCGGCTGGGTCAGGTCGGGGATCGCCTTGCCTTCCTTGAGGGCGTGTACCGCCGCGTTGAGCATGTTGGCGTAGAGCGCGAAGCCGATTTCGTGGATCTCGCCCGACTGGCTTTCGCCGAGTACCTCGCCGGCGCCGCGAATCTCCAGGTCGTGCATGGCGAGGAAAAAGCCGGAACCGAGTTCCTCCATCGCCTGGATGGCGTCGAGCCGGCGTTGTGCCTGCGCGCTGGGCTTGGCGTTCTCGTCGGTCAGCAGGTAGGCATAGGCCTGGTGGTGGCTGCGGCCAACGCGGCCGCGCAACTGATGGAGCTGCGCGAGGCCGAACTTGTCGGCGCGGGCAATCACGATGGTGTTGGCATGCGGATTATCGATCCCGGTTTCGATAATTGTCGAACAGAGCAGCAGGTTGTGCTTCTGCTGGGTGAATTCGCGCATTACGCGCTCGAGTTCACGCTCGGGTAACTGGCCATGGCCAACGACGATGCGCGCTTCCGGCAGTAATTTAAGCAGCCGGTCGCGCATATTTTCGATGGTGTCAACTTCGTTGTGCAGGACATAGACCTGGCCGCCGCGCTTGAATTCACGCAGACAGGCTTCGCGGATCAGGCCGCTCGACCAGCTGTGGACGAAGGTCTTGATCGCCAGTCGCTTCTGCGGAGGGGTGGCAATCACCGAAAAGTCGCGCAACCCCTCCAGAGACAGGCCCAAAGTGCGCGGGATCGGCGTCGCGGTCAGCGTCAATACGTCGACTTCGGCACGCAGGGCCTTCAGTGCTTCTTTCTGGCGCACGCCGAAGCGATGTTCTTCGTCGATGATGACGAGACCGAGGCGCTCGAAATTCACATCCGGTTGCAGTAAACGGTGCGTGCCGATCAGGATGTCGATCTTTCCCTGTGCCAGCAAGGTTACGGCCTCATCCTGTTCCTTCTTCGACTTGAAGCGCGAAATTTCCGCAACCTTCACCGGCCAGTCGGCAAAGCGGTCGGCGAAGTTCTGGTAGTGCTGCTCGGCGAGGAGGGTGGTCGGGCAGAGCACGGCGACCTGCCTGCCGTCGGCGACGGCGACGAAGGCGGCACGCATGGCGACTTCGGTCTTGCCGAAGCCGACATCGCCGCAGACGAGACGATCCATCGGCTTGCCCGAGACCATGTCCGAAATCACCGCGCCGATGGCGGTGAGCTGGTCAGGGGTTTCTTCAAATCCGAAGCCGGCTGCGAAAGCTTCGAGATCGTGTGTCTTGAAGGAAAACTCGTGGCCTTTCCTTGCCGCGCGCTGGGCGTAGAGATGCAGCAGCTCGGCCGCCGTGTCGCGCACCTGTTCGGCGGCCTTGCGCTTCGCCTTGTCCCACTGGCCCGAGCCGAGCGTGTGCAGTTGCACGGCCTCGGGATCGACGCCGCTGTAGCGCGAGATGACTTCAAGCTGGGCAACCGGTACGTAGAGCTTGGCGTCACAGGCGTATTCGAGGTGCAGGAACTCCGCATCGCCATCGCCGAGATCCATATGGACCAGGCCGAGATAGCGGCCGATGCCGTGGTTCTCATGCACCACCGGATCGCCGACCTTCAGCTCGGAGAGGTCGCGCAGCCAGCCTTCGAGATTGGCCCTGCGCGCATCCGAGCGCTTGTGGCGCGGACGCGCGGTGGCGGCGTAGAGCTCGTTTTCGGTGATGACCGCAAAGCTTTCGAGCACAAAGCCACCCGAGATCGGTGCGGCGGCGAGCATCAGACGTGCTTCGCCATCGATGAAGGCGGCGAAGTCGGTGCAGATCGCGACGTAGAGTTCGTGCTCGGCGAGGTATTCGTTCAGCGTTTCACGCCGGCCGGCGGATTCGGCCAGCAGCAGTACGCGGCCGGGGAAGTCATCGAGGAAGTGGCGTAACGCCGCTAGCGGATCATCGGCCTTGCGGTCCACCGCGACGTTCGGCAGGATTGCCGTCCCGCCAGCGCCGACATTTATGGCCCCCCACGCGCGCAACCCCGACTCGCTGCCCCCCACGGGGGGGCTGGCGTCGGCTTGGGACGGCCCGGCGCCGACTTTTTGCGTGTATTGCGCAAAGGCATTCGCGGCAACGAAGAAATCCTCCTCGCGCAGGAAAATCTCCTGGGGGGGCAGCACCGGTCGCGAGCGGTCGCCGCCAAGCATCTTGTAGCGCGATTTCAGATCGGTCCAGAACTCGGCAAGTGCCGCCGGCACGTCGCCGTGCAGCAGCAGGGTCGTATCGGCTGGCAGGTAGTCGAACAGCGTAGCCGTTTGCTCGAAAAACAGCGGCAGGTAGTACTCGATGCCGGCTGGCAGGATGCCGTTCGACACGTCCTTGTAAAGTGAAATGCGCGAGGCATCGCCCTCGAAAGTGTCGCGAAAGCGCTGCCGGAAAGTGGTGCGGCCCGCTTCTCCGGCGGGCATCTCGCGCGCCGGCAGCAGGCGGATTTCCGGCACCGGGTAAAGTGTTCTTTGACTGTCAACATCGAAGCTGCGCAGCGTTTCGATCTCGTTGTCGAAGAGTTCGATGCGGTAGGGCAATGTTGTGCCCATCGGGAAGAGATCGATCAGCCCGCCGCGCACACTGTATTCGCCCGGCGCGACCACCTGCGTGACGTGCTGGTAGCCGGCCAGTGTCATCTGCGCGCGCAGCCGGTCGAGATCGAGCCGGTCACCCTGTTTCATGAAGAAGGTATGAGCGGCGAGGAAGGCCGGCGGTGCCAGTCGCGTGACGGCGGTCGACGCCGCGACGATCAGCACATCGCACTGGTTTTGCGTGACGGCGAAGAGTGTGGCCAACCGTTCCGAGATCAAGTCCTGGTGCGGCGAGAAATGGTCGTAGGGCAGGGTTTCCCAGTCGGGCAGCAGATGCACGCGCAAGGTCGGCGCAAACCAGCCGATTTCTTCTGCGAGCCGTTGCGCTTCCAGCGGACTGGCGGATACGATGGTCAACAGCTTCCCTGCCTGCGCCAATTGGGCAATGGCAAGGGCGTCGGCAGAGCCGGCCAGTTCAGGCAGGGTGATGCGCTGGCCAGCCTTGGGTACGGTTGGCAGGGAGAGCAGGGAAGTCATCGAACGCAGAAAAAGGCTAGGCTGTGATTATCGCATTCGCCGCCATGCCGGTCGGTGCCGTCCCGCCAGCGCCGAGTTTTGGCTATGTCGCGCCTTTTTCGCCGAAGCCGTATTTCTCGATGAGGCGGTAGATGTGCCGCTCGCTGATACCGAGCACGGCGGCGGTTTTCTGGCGGTTGCCGCCATGTTTGGCCATCACCTGCCGCAGATACTCGCGCTCGATCTGTTCGAGGCTGGGATCCTGGCCGAAGCGCAGCACGACTTCGCCGGCCTGATTGCGCGGGATGAAGGCAAGGTGTTCGGCGCGGATCTGGTTGTCGGGGCGCGCGAGGATGACGCCGCGCTCGACCGCGTTGCGCAGTTCGCGCACGTTGCCCGGCCAGTCGTGGGCAACCAGCAGTTTGAGCGCATCGGCGGCGAGCGTCATCGGTGCAGTGCGACTGAGCAGGGCGAGGAAGTGCCGGGCGAGCGGCTCGATGTCTTCGCGGCGCTCGCGCAGCGGCGGAATGGTGATGACGAAGCGCGAGAGGCGAAAGTAGAGGTCGCTGCGGAAGGTGCCGGCGCGACTCATTTCCTCGATATTGCGGTTGGTGGCGGCGACGAAACGGGCGTCGGCGGTGAGTGTCTTGTTGCCGCCGAGGCGACGGAAGGTGCTGGTTTCCATCACGCGCAGCAGCTTGGCCTGGATGGCCGGGCCGATGTCGCCGATCTCGTCGAGGAACAGCGTGCTGCCGGCGGCCTCCTCGATCAGGCCCTTTTTCTGGCGGTCGGCCCCGGTGAAGGCACCGCGCTCGTGGCCGAACAGTTCGGATTCGAACAAGTTTTCCTGCAAACCGCTGCCGTCGATGGCGACCAGTTCGCGCTGTGCGTGCGAGCTGCGGTCGTGGATGGCCTGCGCGACCATTTCCTTGCCGGTGCCGGATTCGCCGAGGATCAGCACGGTGGTATCGGTGGGGCCGACAGCATCGATCAGCGCCTGCACCTCGTGCATGGCGCGGCTGGCGAAGACCATTGGCCCCGGCCGGCGCGAGGCCAGTTGCGTGCGATAGAAGCGGTTGGATTCGCGCAATTCGGCGGTTTCCAGCACGCGCCGCACCGTCAGTTCCAGCTCATCCACATTGACCGGCTTGGTGAGGAAGTCGGCGGCACCCTCGCGGATGGCGCTGACGGCATTCGGGATGGAACCGTAGCCGGTGAGCACGATCACCGGATACTGGTTGCGGATTTCGCCCAGAATGTGTGCGGCGTTGCTGTCGGGCAGCTTGAAGTCGAGGATGATCGCGTTCGGCTCGATCTCGCCGAGCTTTTGCTGCGCCTCGGCCCAGGAACCGGCGCCGACGGTGGCGAAGCCCATGGCTTCGATCTGTCGCCGCAGCAGGCCGTTGAAGACGGCATCGTCGTCAATGATCAGCAGGGTTTTCTTTTTCACGCGCCATTCTCCAGTGCGGTCTCGGCCAGCGGCAGGCGGATGCGGAAAAGCGTGCCCTGGCCAAGTGTGCTAGCGACCGCAATTGTGCCATTCATGCGCTCCACGAAATTCTTCACGATGGTCAGTCCCAGGCCGGTGCCGTTGACGCGATCGGCGCGCTGACTGAAGAAGGGATCGAAAATGCGGGCGACGGTTTCCGGCGTCATGCCGACACCGCTGTCGGCAATCTCGATGAGGGCATGGCCGCCATCCGTCGCCAGGCAGGCGCTCAACGTGCCGCCGCTGGGCATGGCGTGGTGCGCGTTCTGGATCAGGTTGAGGAAAATCATGCGAATCTCGGCTTCGTCGGCGAGGATGCGCAACGGTGTGTCGGTCAGCTCTGTCCGTTGGGTGATGCCGTGCGTCTGCGCGTCGTACTCCAGCAGCCGCAGGGTGTCCGCGAGGGCTTCGTTGATGACCACCAGTTGCATGCTGTTCGCTGGTGGTCGCGCCAGCAGCAGCAGGCGGCGCGTGACGGCGATGCAGTTGTCGATCTCCTGGTCGATCAGGCCCATGTAGTCGATGATCTGCTCCGGCGCGATGCGGCCCTCGCGCACCTCGCGCACCAGCCCCTGGACACCGAGGCGCACCGAGCCCAGCGGGTTGTGGATTTCGTGGGCGATGCCGGCGGCGAGCAGACCCAGTTCCGACAGGCGTTGCTCGTGCGAGATGTGCGCCGCCTGGCCGAGGTCGCGCACCGATTCGACGACATAACGTTCCCTGTGGTTGCCGCTGTCGATCTCGACGAGCATGGCGTGGATTTCCGCCGGGAACTGGCTGCCGTCCGCGCGCTGGTGATGATGCATGGTCTTGAGGCGGTCGCCGACCTGTTGCAGTTCGTGCAGCGGGCAGACGATGAGCGTGGGAGCGCAGGGTTCGGCCCGGCCGTGACTGCTCTGGTAGCAGGGCCGGCCGAGGATCGCGGCTGCGTCCATGCCGACCTGTCGGCAGAAGGCGTGGTTGGCGAGCACCACCTGCATGTCGTGGGAACGAATGACGCGCACACCGTCCGGCAGGCCGTCGATGATGTCCTGCAGATAGGCTTCGTGGGCTTGCACCCTTGCCATCTGTTCTTCGAGGCGCCCGGCCATGCGGTTGAAGCGCCGGCCGAGTTCGGACAGTTCGTTGTTGCCTTCGAGATGGACACGCTCGGCGAGCTGGCCGTTTTCCAGCGCCGCGCTGGCGCGACCGAGGGCGGCCACCGGTTCGAGCACCTGCCGGTTGAGCGTGCGCCACAGCACGACCATGATCAGGGCCAGCACGCCAATGCTGGCGGCGGCGAAGGCGAGGGCGCTTTGCCAGGCCTGTGCACGGATTTCTCCGGCATCGTAATCGACCACCAGAATGCCGTTGACCGGATGCAGCGAAGCCTCGCCGTGACAGGGCTTGCAAGGTGGCTGGTTGCGTACCGGGTTGATCGAGCGCAGCACTTCCATGCTGTTTTCGGCAACGCCAAAATCGGCGCTTGGTTTGGCGTTCGGGCGGGGGATCAGCGCCGGCAGTTTCAGCCCAAGTTTCTCGGGTGACGAGGCGAAGCGCACTTCGCCGGCCGGGTTGAGGATCATCACACCGCGGATGCCGGGCTGGGTGCCGAGGCGCGAAACAATTTCGGCCAGCCCCGGAACGTCGCGCTTGAGCATCGCATTTTCGAGTGCAGCCTGCAGCAGCAGATTGAAACCGAGCGAGGCCCGGCTGCGTTCGCCGACCAGCTGGCTGCGGTAAGCCATGAGAAACACGACCAGCAGCAAAGCGCAGAGAACGACGGCGGCGAGCGACAGCCGAATCAATATGTGTCGCTTCAGCGGGGAGATGGCGCCATTCATTGGATGCAGTTTAGCGCGTGGCCGCCGGCCGGCGCAGGCCCTACCAGCTCGGGCTGGCGCCTGGAACGAAGGCGATCGGCTGCTCTAGCGCAGCTGCGCTCGGGTGCAGGCGTTCTTCGATTTCCTCGCGACTCGGACGCGGCTCACCCAGCTGTCCCGCGAGCAGGTCGCGCAGTGTGTCCAGCCAGGCAACGGTGAGCACCGCCAATCCGGCATAGAACGGCGACGCGCTACGCGCGGCGACACGTGCTGCGAAGTCCGGCAGCCAGCGCAGCAGGTGTTCGTCGAGCATGCAAGCCAGGCTACGCAATTGATCGTGCGTCGCCATGGTGCGCGCGGCGTGGGCGACATAAAGCAGTTGCAGGACAAGGTGGTCGTCGGGGCGCTGGCGCCAGTCCGTGGCAGCGAGGCCGGCGGCGGCGTAGATGTCGCGCAACTGGAACATGGCGTCCTGGCAGACGAGGTGATCGTCGTTGGTCCACACGGATTCGCAGGGCGAAGCACCGTAGGCGCCGGTGAGGTAGATCGCGGCGTATTCGGCCGCAAGCGCATCCATGACTGCGGCATCCGGCGTGGCAGGCAAGTCCGCCAGACCTGCGGCCATCATTTGCCAGGCCGCAGTCGCCCCGGAGGTTGTCGGCAGCAGGCCGAAACAGTCGGGAAAATTCACTTCGCGCAGGGCCGCGACCAGGTCGGTAGTCAGCTCGCGGTCGTGCAGGGCGGCGAGCGACTTGGCATCCTCGGCGAGGGTTTCGCCCATCATCGCAAAACTCGGCGCTGGCGGGACGGCGCCAGATGTCTGCGCCGGGACGACGGAGCTCATACCTTGCCCTTGCTGTGCGGCACGAAGACGATCGATGGGTTGGTCAGCGCCGGATTGGCCATGTTCTTCACCTGGCGCGTTACTTTTTCCGCGGGGCCGACGGCCGTGGTTTTCCAGGTACCGGCGCGCAACTGGTCGATCGGGCCGATGTCGAGCACGCGCATCATGCAGGCCATCACGCAGTAGGGCTTGCGGCCGGCCTCGATCTCGTCGACGCACATGTTGCACTTCTTGACGGTCTTCTCGAGCGGGTCCCACTGCGGTGCGCCGTAAGGACAAGCGGCCTCGCAGCGGCGGCAACCGATGCACAGCGTCGAGTCGATGTCGACGATGCCGTCGGCTGCGCGCTTCCAGATTGCGCCGGTGGGGCAGGTGGGCAGGCAGGCCGGGTCAGCGCAGTGGTTGCACGACATGTTCACCTTGTAGGCGAACACAGCGGGGTAATGTCCGCCCTCGATGTATTGCACGCGGCGGAAACGCGGCCCCGCGGGCAGGCCGTTCTTGTCCTTGCAGGCGATCTCGCAGGCGCGGCAGCCGATGCAATCGACGTTGTGGTGTACGAAGCCGAGTTGCTTGGCCGGCTTCACCGGTTCGTAGGTCTGGGCCACCTTGCGTTGCAGGGCAAGCTTGACTTCTGCCATATCAAGTTTCTTGGTCATGGCTCAGGCATCCCGACGAAAGATATAGGAACGGGCCGTCGCTTGACTATCCCAGCCGGGCCGGTGATCGAGCGTCGTCTTCTTCACGTTGACCAGGATGGTGTTGTAGGCGAAGGCACCGGCCGGACTCGGTTCGTCGAGCGTCAGGAAATCCGGATTGCCGGAACGGTCGACACCATTCTTGTCGAGGTCCATCCAGGAACCTTCGTGCAGGGCAACGACGCCGGGCATGCAGCGTTCGGTGACATACAGCGGGGCCACGACGCGGCCGCGCGCGTTCCAGCTCTCGACGATATCGCCGGTCTTGAGGCCGAGGCGGCGCGCGTCGCTCGCGTTCATGGTCAGTTCCTGCTGGTAGGTTTCGCGCAGCCAGGGAATGTTGTTGAAGATCGAATGGGTACGCCAGCGCGGGTGCGGCGTGATCATGTGGAAAGGATGATCCTTGGTCTTGGTCGGATGGTTGAGCGACTCGAAAGGCTCGATCCATTTCGGAATCGAAGGGATGTGATAGCCCCACTGGGTGCGCGTCCAGTCCGTGACCTGGGCCAGCGTGGTCGAAAATATTTCGATCTTGCCGGAGGGTGTATCGAAGGGCTCGCCCTTCTCGATCTGGTCGCGGAAGGCCACCAGCGGTTTGTCAAAGACAAATTTGTACACGCCGCGCTGCTTGAACTCTTCCCACGACATGGTCACGCCCTGGTGGTTCTGCACCTTTTTCCACCAGGCGACGAGGTAGGCTTCGTCCACTGCGTCGGGATTCTCGAAGTAGTTGCGCTCGGCGCGCGGGTTGTAACGCTTGCCCAGGCCGGCGAGCGAGGGATCAAGTTTCTCCAGGCGATAGGCCAGCTCGGTGTACACCTGAAAATCGGTCTTGCTCTCGCCCATCGGCTCGATAACCTTCGGCCGGTGGATGTAGTAGTGGCCCTTGTACCAGGGCAGGCCCACGTCATGGCGCTCGAAGTGGGTGGCGATGGGCAGCAGCACGTCGGCCCACAGGCCCGAAGGCGTGATGGTCGAATCCGAGCAGACCACCAGTTCCAGCTTCTTGATCGCGGCGATTTCCTTGTTGATGTTGGTGAGCTGGTTGAACCAGTCCGAACCGTGCCAGAAGATCGCCTTGATGTTCGGGATGACGCCGTCGAAATCGTCGCCGCGCGGCCAGCAGCCGATTTCCTCGCGCTTGACGTTGGGATAGTTGAGCACGCAGTGCGCCCAGCGGTCGGACTTGATCGAGGCCCACCAGAGGTTGGCGTTCTCGTCGTAGGGATAGGCCACCGATTCGGCGTGCCAGCCCTTGCCGACGCCTTCGGCGCAGCCGCCAAGGATGCCGATGTTGCCGGTCATCGCCTGCACGGCCGCGGCCATGCGGTTGTACTGCTCGCCGTAGGCATTGCGGCCTGGCGACCACGAGGCCTTGAGCGCGGCCGGCTTGGTGCGGGCATACATGTCCGCGAGCTTTTTGATGTCTGCGGCGGACACGCCGCAGATTTTCTCTGCCCATTCGGGTGTCTTGGGCGTGCCGTCGGACTTGCCGAAAATGTAATCCTTGAAGTTCTCCTGGCTCTTGGCCCAGTCGGGCATCGTGCCTGCGTCCATGCCCTGGCAGAACTTGTTGATGAACTGCTGGTCCTGAAGATTGTTTTCGAAAATGTAGTGGGCCATGCCGGCCAGCATCGCCGCGTCGGTGTTGGGGCGGATCGGAATCCACCAGGCGTCGTAGGCGGCGCAGGAGTCGGTGTATTGCGGATCGACGACGACGAACTTGCAGCCGCGCTGCTTCGCCATGCGCATGTAGTAGAAGGTGTTGCCGCCGTGGAAGGTATAGGCGGGGTTCCAGCCCCACATGATGATCAGCTTGCTGTGGGCGAAGGCATCGTCCTCGTTGCCGTCCTCGATCGTGCCGAAGGTCCAGCGCGAGCTCGACGTCGTGCCCTGATAGCTCGGCACCGACCATGAGTTGGTGCGGCAGCCGAACAGTCCGAGGAAGCGGGCCAGCAGGCCCTCGATCTGGTCCGACTTGTGCAGCACGCCATACGAGGTTCCCGCATAGGCCTGGTCGAGGATCGCCGTCGGGCCGTATTTCTGCTTGATCTCGACCATCTTGTTGGCAATGTGGTTGAGCGCTTCGTCCCACGAGACGCGCTTGAACCTGCCCTCGCCGCGCTCGCCGACACGCAGCATCGGATAGAGCAGGCGCTCGGGCGAATACAGGCGTGCGCGGTAGGAACGGCCGCGCAGGCAGGCGCGCAGTTGCGGTTCCTCGGCGGTGTCCTTGCCGAAGGCGCCGCCGGCCTGGTAGCGACCGTCGTCGGTGGATAGCCGCACGATGACGTCGCCCTTCTTGTGCGCCACCAGCATGTGGCGCGAGCCGCAGTTGTGGTCACAGGAGGTGACGACGGTCGTCAGTTGGTCATCGGTGGGGTAGGGCTCGTAGGCAAAGGCCTGGGCTTCGCGGCTCTCCAGCCCGTAGCGGAACAGACCTGCAGCGGCAGTACCGGCGGCGGTCGTTTTGAGAAAGCTGCGGCGGCCGGGGTTGAGCAAATCCCGGATGGCTTGGGGAATGATCGGGTTGTTCATGGCGTCGGCTGGAGGAATCGATTCAGGTTGGCGGACTTGAGGAAACGCGGTTCGGAGTGGTTGGGCCGGTGTCTTCGCCCAATCCGGTGTTTCTGCTGCCATGCCCGGCCAGGCATGGCGCGGATAGGGGTAGGCAATCCGGTACCAGGGGCGGCCGCCGTGGCAACCGTAGCAGACGTCGGCGGCAGTCTTGGTTGCCTGGCCGGCCTTCGCCGCTTCCTCGATGGCTTGTGCGTTCAGATAGCTGACCTGGTGGCGATTGGTGCGGAAGGCGGCGTGGCAGGTCAGGCAGTCGTTCTGCATGGTTTCCTTGATATCCGGCCATTCACCGGGCAGGCCCATGATCTCCTTGGCCGGCATCTGGCCATGGCACTTCAGGCAGGTCGTTTCGGGATTGACCTGCTTGCGCAGGGCGAATCCGGCATCGTCTTGCGTGGGAGCGTCTGCCGCAGATCCTTGGGCTTCCTCGCGGGGATCATGTCCTTCGTGGCAGGTGTTGCATTGCAGTTTCATCAACTGCTTGGCGAGGGGCGTGACCAGATGGCGGCGATGGAAGGTTTCCTGGTCGCCGGCATAGGTGGATACCTGCTGGTACCAGGCCTGCGACTCCGCTGCTTTCACGCCGGCCGGGGAAGTTGTCCGCACGCGGTCTTCGAGCACTTCGCGGTGGCAGGCGAGGCATTGCGCGTCGGTGGCGGTCTCGATGGCGGGTTTGAAGTGGAGCGGATCGTAAGTGGCGCGGAGATAATCCGGCGCGGCAACTGCGGCTGACGCCTGTTGGGTGATGACTGGTTTGCCGATGCCGAAGAGCGACACAACCACAGCCATCATGGCCACGAGAATCCCGGTGATGAAGAAGACCTGTTTGCTCATTTCTTCTGCTCTGTCGAAGGCGGGGCGACGTGCCAGCCGCGCAGGTCGTAGGGGCCGGGCATGCCGGGCTGGGTGAATGGGGTGTACCAGCTGCCCTGATCGTCGAGAAACTTGAGGCTGGCGGGAATCGGTTCAGATACGCCGTGCAACGCGACCTTCCTGTCCAGCGGCGGGTCGGCGGTGAGTCGGGGTGCCTGTGCCGGGCGCTGCCAGGGCATGAGTCCGGCAACCGGATAGGCGTTGGAAGCTGCCTGTGTCGTGGTCGCCCATGACACGGCGTAGAAGGCAAGCAGTGAAGTCAGTAGCAAGGATCGGGACGATTTCATGGTCGTGGATATTAGACCGCAGACAAAAAAGATGGGAGGTATTCCTCCCATCCAAACACGACAAGAGGAGGCAGCCTTACTTCTTGCCTTCCATGCCCGACATACCGGACATGCCCTTTTGTCCTTCCATGCCGGACATGCCGCTCATGCCTTCCTGTCTTCCGCCTGACTTCCTTCTTGCCTTCCATGCCTTCCATACCGGACATACCGCTCATGCCCTTTTGACCGGACATGCCAGACATACCCTTTTGGCCTTCCATACCGGACATGCCAGACATACCCTTTTGGCCTTCCATACCGGACATGCCGGACATGCCCTTTTGGCCTTCCATACCGGACATACCGCTCATGCCCTTTTGCCTTCCATGCCGGACATGCCGCTCATGCCCTTCTGACCTTCCATGCCGGACATGCCCGACATACCCTTCTGACCTTCCATGCCCGACATGCCTTTCTGATCGGCGGCGATTGCGGTACCGGCAATGCCGAGAGAAAGGATGCTGGCGATTACGATTGACTTGATTTTCATAGGTGCCCTTTCGAAGAGAGATGGTTGTATTAGCCCGGCTGGTCGCCGAACCATGAACTAGCCGTTGTGAAACGAGCTGCCCGACAATACAAATGCATTTTGCGTGCCTGTTCTTGGGAAGTTGTATAAGTTAATGATTTAATGGAAGAATGGTGATGTATCGCAGAAGCTGAAAGCAGCCAGGTTCATGACATTAGGACAGGCTGGGTCGGCGATATTCCTATAGCCTGTTGTTTTATATAGGAAGCGCGGCATGCCAAAAGGTCATCCCGCTGCATTCATGTCGATCGAGCCGCGCGCAACGCAATGGACAGGAAGCGGACCAAAATTGCCATGCGCTATCCCAAGCGCCGTCCCGTCAGCGCCGACTTTTGCGCAGGCGCGTTCTACGCGGTCGCCTAGAAAGTCAGCTCGATCTTGGCAATGGAATGCGTGACCGGCCGGTCTTCGGCGGTGCCATCGGGGTGCGAGACCTTCTGCATCCCGTAGAGCTGGAACGCGACTTCGTCGGTGGCGGGATCGACCGTCACGAGCCCGAAGTTGCAGTCGGTGTAGAGGGCGAGCCGCTTGAAGTGGTAGCCGTCGTCACACGAACCTTCATCCGGCACCGTGTTGCCCAGCACCCAGCCGAGGAACCGTGGCTTGTTGTACGTCAGCGCGCTGGACGTCAGCTGATAGATCGTCGCGCCGGTTTGATCGTCCGTCATGCGGAACACCGCCGAGATGTGCACGTCGCCGCTCAGGATCGAGACCTTGATGCCGCGCGCGGCCGTCCGGAACAGCGCCTTGAGCAGTTGCCGCCGTTCCTTGTCGTGCAGCTTGTGTTCCCACGAGTCGCGCAGGTCGTCTGCCAGGTTGGCCAGATCCGCCAGCACCGTGGCGTCCGCGTTCGCGAACACCGGCTTCATGTGGAGCACCGGCACGGCCGCCACCACGAAGAGATATTTCGTCGTGGCGGGGTCGAGCGCATCCAGCCACTGGGTGAATCGTTTCATCTGCGCCTTGCCGAGGATGCGCGCTTCCGCACGGTTGATGTCGCGATTGCCGCGCCCATCGAGGACATAGACCGACGTGCTGCCACACGTGAAGTCATAGTCGTACTGTCCGTCGGGTGTATCCGGATTGTGGCCGTGCTGGTATTCCGCATACACCTGCCGGGCGGCCTGCCGCATGCGCTCCAGCAGTTCCAGGCAGTCGGCGCGGCGCAGCCCCTTGGCCTTGCGCTCGGGAAAGCGCTCGTCGAGTTCATCTTCCTTGCTGCCATCGAGCCAGTACGAGCCCCAGCCATCGGCCAGTTCGTGGTCGTCCCAGATCATGTAGGTCGGGAAGCGCCCGAACGCCTGGCGGACGGACGGAAAGCCCCAGTAGCCGCGATAGATGTCGCGGTACCAGCTCGCCATCTCGTCCTGCGACGGGCGCAACTGCCCGTCCTGGCGGCCCATTGCGCCATTCAGGTACTTCCAGATGTCCAGCGACGTCACGCCATCGACATACACCTGGTCGCCGCCGGCGAGGAGGAAGCGGAAGTCCTTCGCGTGATGCCGCTCCATCACCTCGTTGAGGCAATCCCACATCGCCATGCCGCTGACCTCGGTCTTGCCGAACAGCGTCTGCGCGTAGGGCATGTGGCAGGAATAGAAGGCGAAAGAGAGCGGTGCCTCCGCGGCCGGCAGGGTGCGGAAGCGATACGGCTGATCCTGGCCGAGCAGGATGCGCTCCTTGCCATCCTCCGTGCCGAAGAGGGCATAGCGGTACTCCGTTTCCGCTGCGAGGTTTTCGATCTCGGCGACGGCGGTCGAATCGCTGGCGTAATCGGGCACCACGAGCGGGATGCAGCCCACGTAATCCGGCAGCGCCGCCTTGCCCGTGTAAGGCACGGCCTTGAAGCCGCCGAACAGCACGTCATCCGGGTCGGCGCTGGCGGCATACACCCACACCTCGTAGTTCCCCGGTGCGGCCGTGCGGAACCACAGCTTCGCGGTCCCGTCCGTCACGTGGCCCACGATCGCCGCGCGCTTCAGCCGGGGGTTCGGCCAGGGCCGATCGTTCTTGTAGATGAAAGAGTTAGTCATGTCGTGCTCCCATCAAACGTCGAATGGTCAGACTAACATGACTTTCCCGGGCAAGCGATGCACAGCAATTTCGATGATTCAGCTTGAGGCGCGACCGTAGGCGCCGTCTCGCCAGCGCCGACTTTTCTGCTGACTGCCGCGAAGCGGCACGGTCTGGGAGGGGGGCTACCCCCCCGTCCCAGACCGTTGTAGCTCCCTCTCTCACCCCGGATAGCTACAATCGCCAGCCATCTGATTCAGCTACTACACGATCGAAGGTTGTAGCTCCCTCTCTCACCCCGGATAGCTACAATCGAATGGCTCGTAACATGAGCGTTCATGCATACCGGTTGTAGCTCCCTCTCTCACCCCGGATAGCTACAATCTCATTATCGGTGATATAGCGCAGACCGTCAGTTGTAGCTCCCTCTCTCACCCCGGATAGCTACAATCGATGCAAGCTCGTAAGCCATGGACATGCAGTTGTAGCTCCCTCTCTCACCCCGGATAGCTACAATCGCATGCTGATCAAGCCGTCGTAACGTGACTAGTTGTAGCTCCCTCTCTCACCCCGGATAGCTACAATCGCCAGCTGCTTGAGCCACTGTCGACTGCTGAGTTGTAGCTCCCTCTCTCACCCCGGATAGCTACAATCCGGTCAGCGTGTCGCAGCATTCATCTGAGTTGTAGCTCCCTCTCTCACCCCGGATAGCTACAATCATGATCAGCTGATACGCCATTCAGCTTACGGTTGTAGCTCCCTCTCTCACCCCGGATAGCTACAATTGCTTGACATCCAGCACGCCGCCACCGCTTCAACGTTGTAGCTCCCTCTCTCACCCCGGATAGCTACAATCTCATGGCGCTGTATCGCGCAATGTGCATGCTGTTGTAGCTCCCTCTCTCACCCCGGATAGCTACAATCTGGTATCACCTTGATCTCCGTCCAGCCTAACCTGGACGGAGATTTTCCTCTTCTTTTCCTTGCTCAGAAAAGCAGCATTTGGGCTGCGGCGACCTTTTTTTCCTGAAAAAGTGGCAGGCCGACCAGCAGGCGCATGCCGGCATACTGCTTCTCGGTGACGGTCATGCAGCGTATCGAGCCCTCTGGTGGCAGATTGTTCACCAATCGTCGGAGATGCTTGGTTTCGGCATCCGCGCCGTTGAGGATGCGGCCATACACCGACCACTGGATCATGTCGTAGCCGTCGTTGAGCAGAAAGCGGCGGAACTGCACATAGGCGCGCTTCTCGGCCTTGGTGACCATCGGCAGATCGAAGAAGACGAGCAGTCGCATGTATCGCCGCGTCTCGACGCCCACGCCTCAACACTCCAGCCGATGCGGCTGCAGGCCGACCAGTTCCGGCAGTTCCATGTCGTTCGCGGTCTTCCTCGAACACCCGCACCAGGCTTTCCACCGCGTATTCGATAGCGGAAAGCACCGCCATGCGCCCCTGCGGCATGGCGAGATCAACATTCAGCAATGCCACCAGCGCTGCCTTGTCGGCCGGCGATCAGATCGCCCTCGGTGCTGGCCGGATGTTTGACGACGTGCAGGTCGACCAGCGGGCGGAAGGGTTCGATCAAATCGTCGGCGAGGTTGAAGGCATTTTGCTCGCTGTCGTGGAACAGGCCGATGGTCGGGTGCAGGCCATGCGCCACCAGCCCGCGCGCGATGGCGCCACGCAGCACGGCGTAGCCGTAGTCGAGTGCCGCGTTGGCCCAGCGATCCTGGGCGCGATTGAAACCCTGACCGAAGAGCTGCACGAAATAGAAGGCGGCAGCCTGACCTTCCAGATTGTCGGCATCGCCGGAGCGCACGCGCCGCGCATACGATTCGAGCCGGTCAACGCCGTCCTTGCCGGCGAGGCGCAGGCAGACAGCCTGATTCTCGATCTTGCGGCGGACGATGCCGGCCCACACCTGCTTGGCCAACGGTCGGGCGATGTCGAGTTGCAGGCGCATCATGCGTGTGGTGCGCGAATGTGCGAAGGAACGGCAGGAACACGCCCGCCGGGTTGGTGGTTGCTGCCCGTGGCGTAAAGGCCGATGCCGTATTCGGCGCAGGCCGAGAGCACCGGATGGGTGAGGGTGATTTCGCGGTGGTTGAGGACGATGACGGCGATGTCCTCGAAGGGGACGAAGGCAGTGTCTTCCTGCTCGATGGCGAGCGAGTAATGCTCCCGCCGCAACCGGGCGGGGCGGGAGATCATGACGCTACGCCAGACCACGGCGCGACTCCAGCGGCGCGGGGTAGTTGTTGCCGAGGACGTCAACGTGGAATTTTTCGAAAGTTTAAGCGCCGTCTTGACGCCAATGCCTTCGACCAGTGCCGTCTTTGCCGACCGATTGGTTGCGGTCGTGCGACCAGATGTTGATGTTGCCTGTTCCTCGATGACAGCTTCCAAAATAACCAAGGATTGAACTCTTGCCTTTCTGTTGCACCTTGATCAGGTCGTTCGGGTGAAGCGAAGAACAAAAACTCGAAACTCTCGTCGATCAAGGTCCACTTCGTCCTCATCCTTGAACGCCACAATCGCCCGGTTCGGCAATTCCTTCGCCACCGCGTGATGCACATACACCGGCACCAGATGGAACCTGCCGGCCTTGGTGAAGACATCGACGCGCAGCATGGTGTCGTTCTTGGCGATGCCGCCGCGTACCGGGATGCCGGAGAGCTTGTCGATCACCATCGTCACGCGTGCGTACCACCGGCCCGGTCGGGTTCCCGTCGCGGTCGGGTTTGCGCAGCGGCTTGTCGGACGGAAAGGCCTTGTCGCCCTTGCCGCCGTGGGCTTCGAGTCGGGCGCGGATGGCGGCGTAGAGTTTTTCGTTGCGGTGCGGGTCGATCAGCTTGTCGATGTCCTTGAGCGTCAGGCTGGCCAGCGGCACTTTTTGCGTCACGCCGCCTTGTGCCTTGAGTCGTTCCGGCTGGGCGTAGATGGTGTCCTTGTGCGCGGCGCCACTATTGCGTCGCTGCGGTGCGCGCGAAACGAACAACGGCCGCACTGCATCGAGGGCTTCCGGTGGGTAGCTGCCCAGGCCTACCAGCCTTGTCTGGAGTTCTGCCGGGTCGTCGCTGTTGAGGCGCGCTTCCAGTTCGTGGCGGAAGTGCGACCACGGCTCGGGGAAGTGCTGCTGCAACTGCCGGAACATGGCCGGGTTGACGATCTCGCCGGTAGTCATGTCGATGAAACCGTCGCGCGCGTTTTCCAGTTCCCGGCGGCGCGAATAGTCGGCCAGGCGCTTGACCATGGCGTGGCTGCACGCGGCTACCACGGCGGCATCGAGCGCGTGGTGGCGGTCGTTGTCGCCGCGCACTTTTATCAGCCCCCAGCGAGCACGCAGGAAAGCGGTGAGCTGGCCGGATAACACCACGCAGCGCTTGCCTGCCGTGTTTCCGCCGTCCCGCCAGCGCCGACTGTTGGGCGAGTTGCAGGTAACGCTCGACATAGTTCTTGAAGAACTTGCAGATGTAGCGCGTGTCGTTGAGGTTGCGTTCCTTGAATTCGCTGGCTTCGTCCGCGCCGAAGTTCTTGCGCAGCAGGCGGCTGCGCTTGGCGAGGCGGTAGGCTTTGTTGCCTTCGACGTAAGCGGCGAACTGGCGCCAGCGCGGGCTGTCGTCGGTACCGCCGAGGTATTCGTAAGGCGTGCGGTTGCCCTTGTCGCGGTTTTCCTTGGCGAGTACCAGCACCTTGTTGTTCTTGCTGTCGTCGTAACTTCGCGAGTAGGGCAGGGCGTGGTCGACCTCGGCATAGCCGGGTTCCAGCAGGCGATCGAGGTCGAGCGCGGCGAGCGAATAGGCGCATTTTCCCTGCTGCTCGCGGTAGAGGCGCCACTTCTCGAACTCCAGCCCCTTCGGCAGCTGGCCGAATTGTTCGGCGAACAAGCCTTTGTCTTTTTCGTTCCGATCGCGGTATTCGAGTTGTTCCTTCTCGACCTTCCTGCGCTCGTCGAGCGGGCGCGACAAGTCGCGCGCCATTTCGATATGTACGGCTGAAGGCGAGCCGTAGTGGCGGATCAGCGCATTCACCACCTTGCGTGCCTGGTTGAGCGCGCGCAGCACGACGGGGTTCTTCGGTACGTCCAGGTCTTCGTTGAACACCATGCGGCCATCCTGGTCACGATGGCTGTAGAAGGGCGGCAGGTATTTGTGTTCGCCGGCGCCGGCGACGTGAAGCTGGCTGTGGTGATAGCCGGCCTGAACGCAGGCCTCATCGTAGCGCAGCCCGGCTTCCATGTGCGGCACGATCTTGCGCAGCGCCTTGAGCGAGAGGGCGTGGAATTTGTCGAAGCTGATTTCACTCAGGGCATCGATCATCTTGTCGCCGCCGGGCAGCTTGAGTTTTCGCAGCTCGGTCTCGACTTCGGCGCCGTCCTTGAACACGGAAAGCACACGGGCGATGGCGTCGAGTTGCGTCGGGTCGCCACTGATGGCCGCGCCGGCCATACCCTGCCATTCGGTTTCGAGGCCGGCTTTTTTCAGTGCCAGCCGCAGTTCCTGCCAGGCCGGCAGCTTGATGAGCTTTTCCGCCTTCGGGTCCTTGCCTTCCTTGCCGGCGCGCAGGCCGGCGAACTCGAAAGATTCCGGCAGCAGCCCCTTTTTCACCAGCGCCGCATGCAGTTGCTTGTAGGCTGAACTCGCTTGCCTGCTCGTAAGGCAGCGGCAGGGCGACCTGCTCGCTCGGCGGCGTTGAGCGGGCGCGTGGTGCCATCGACGACGATGCGCAGGTTATTGAGTCGGGTCAGCCAGACATGGCGCTCGGCGGTGAAGCTGGCTTTCGGGGCGCGGTATTCGCCTTTCCCGTCAGGCCCGCCATCTCGCTCAAAAGTGCAACGTCCGAGCATGCTCAGAACGGAGCGAATCGGGTTTCTGTTCCCAAAACAATCCATTCTTGCGGTCGCCGTTGCCGAGCAGGGCGGTTTTCGAGTTCCGCGGTCGCAAGTGGATTGCCCAGTTCGCGTTGCTGCTGGAACAGCAGGGCCAGTTCGTCGGCGAGAAGCACGCGGGACAGCGCCTTGCCGTAGTCGCCGGCCTTGTTTCGTCTGGGCCGTCGGTGGTTGCCGAATTCGCGCCAGCACATTCATCTTCGGCGGCGCTGCGGTAGTAGTCCATTTTTCGCCATGCGCCGCTGGAAGTGTCGGACAGGCCCTTTCTTGACCTTCCCGCCTTCGCCTTTGGCGTCGCCTTCGGCCTTTTTCTCCTCGGCACGGCTGATCCAGTGAAAGCCGCGATGCTTGCACAGGTGGTAAATAACCCGCGCAAATCGTCGGCGCTGGCGAGACGGCGCTCCAGGCTCGTCAACGCGCAGTTGCCACGGCGATAACGGAAGCTGGTTGATGTGCATCTCCCGCACTATATCCGCGATCAGGCCGCTGCGCTTCAGCAGCCGCGCCAGCTTGGTCAGCCGCCACGCCCGCCGCCGCAGGCGCCGCCGCATCAGTCGCGCGCGTGCGCCGCGCGAGATTCAGCGATTCGCCTTCCTTGGCGGTTTCCGCCTTGTCGAAGCAGCGCACGCCCAGATCGACCACGCTCAATCGCGCTTGCCTTCGGGGACGAAGGGCCTCGCCAGGGCCGGACCCTCGGCGCGGGCGATCAGCAGTTCCTTGACGAAATCGACGGGCAGATCAGGGTTGTCGAGCGACGCCTTGCCGACCATGGCCCAGAACTCGATCTGGCCGGCGATGGTGCGCCGCTCGGCATTGGCCTGGGCGCGTGCCATCTCGTACAGGGTGCCGTCTTGCCAGCGCCGACTTTTCCAGCCCTGTGCTTTCTGGTTGATTATGACTATAATGCTGAGCGTACAAAGTTAAAAACATAACCAATGCTCAATAAAACAGGCTTTACGTTTGGCGTGGCAAGCGAGATTCGGGCGGCTCTGGCGGCGCGCCTGAGGGCGCTTCGGCTCGCCCAGAACTTGCAGCAGAGCGAGTTGGCCGCTGCCGCGGGCGTGTCCCGGGGCACAGTGCAGAATCTGGAAGCCAGGGCGCAGTGCTCGTTCGATTCCCTGGTGCGCGTCGCCATGGCTCTCGGGGTGGCGGACGATCTGGCCACCGTGTTTGTCCGTCAGCCGACTTCGATCGCGGAAATGGAGCAGGCCGCACAACCTGTGCGCCGCCGCGCGTCCGGCCCGAGGCGGGCGTGAAGCGGCTTTCTGTCCTGTATTGCGGCTGGGGCGAGCGCTGGCCGCTGGCGACGCTGGCGGATGATGGCGCAAGACTGCTCTTCGAATATACGGACGAAGCTCTGCGCCAGCGGCTGGAACTTTCGCCGCGCATGCTGAAGCTGCAAAGCGCCGCTTACGGCAATTTTCCCGATTACCTGATGCGCTTGCCCGGCCTGGTGGCTGACTGCCTGCCCGATGGCTGGGGTCTGCTGCTCATGGATCGGGTATTCCGCAAACTGGGGATGAAGCAGGTGTCGCCGCTCGACCGGCTGGCCTTTATCGGCGATAAGGCGATGGGGGCCCTTGCCTTCGAGCCGGCCAACGAGGACGCGTTGCCGGACGAGGACGTGAATCTGCTCGAAGTTGCCAAGTCGGTGCGCACGGTGCTCGACGGCAAGGATGTCGATGTGCTGCGGCAACTCATTTTGCTCGGTGGCTCGCCGCACGGGGCGCGGCCGAAAGCCTTGGTGCATTACGACCCCGCGACCCAGGTCATGCGCACGCACGGCGATGGGGCCGGCGATCCGTGGCTGGTCAAGTTTCCGGCCCGGGAAGAGCACAAGGACGCCTGCGCCCTGGAACACGCCTACGCGGCATGCGCCGCCGACTGCCAACTGGCGATGCCCGCAACCGCGTATTTCGATCTCGGCCGGCAATACGCCGCGTTCGGCATCAAGCGCTTCGACCGCAAGGCGGGCATGCGGGTACCCATGCACACCCTCGCTGGCCTGCTGCATGCGGACTTTCGTCTTTCTTCCATCGACTACACCACGTTTCTGCGCGCTACCCGCTTCCTTACCCGCGATGCGCGGGAGGTGGAAAAAGCCTACCAGCGGGCGGTCTTCAACGTCGTCTTCAACAACCGCGACGACCACACCAAGAACTTCGCCTATTGTCTGGATGAGCGCCGCCGCTGGAAGCTGGCACCCGCCTACGATCTCTCCTTCAACGCGGGCCCCGGTGGCGAGCATCAGATGGACGTTTGCGGCGAAGGGCGAGCGCCCGGCAAAGCCGACTTGCTGAAGCTGGCGGCAGAGGCAGAGGTGCCGCGCGAAAAAGCCGGGGCGGTCATCGACCGGATCACCGCGGTTGCGGCAAGCCTCAAGGCGCGGCTGGCCGATTACCCCATTCGCCAGGTTCGTCAGCGCGAAGTCGCGGCGGCCGTCGAAGCCAATCTGGCGCGGTTTCGGTGATCGAAAGTCGGCGCTGGCAGGACGGCGGTTTCTAGCCGCCGAAGAAGTCCCTGACGCGGTCGAGCCAGCCCTGTGCCTTCGGGTTGTGCCTGGCGGTGTTGCCCTGGCTGATTTCCTCGAATTCGCGCAGCAGTTCCTTCTGCCGGTCGGTGAGGCTGACGGGGGTTTCGACGACGACGTGGCAGAGCAGGTCGCCCTGACTGTGCGAGCGCACGCCCTTGATGCCCTTGCCGCGCAGGCGGAAGACCTTGCCACTTTGCGTCTCGGCGGGCACCTTGAGTTTGGCGACGCCGTCGAGCGTGGGAATTTCGATTTCGCCGCCGAGTGCGGCGGAGGTGAAGCTGACCGGCATTTCGCAATGCAGGTCGTCGTGGTCGCGCTGGAACACGGCATGGGCCTTGAGGTGCACCTGCACGTAGAGGTCGCCGGGCGGGCCGCCATTGACGCCGGGTTCGCCTTCGCCGGAAAGGCGAATGCGATCGCCCTCGTCGATGCCGGAGGGGATCTTGACCGACAGGGTCTTGTGCTGCTTGACGCGGCCGGCGCCGTGACAGGCGGTGCAGGGGTCGGCGACATAGCGGCCGCTGCCGTGGCACTTCGGGCAGGTCTGCTGGATCGAGAAGAAGCCTTGCTGCATGCGCACCTGGCCGTGGCCGCCGCAGGTCGGGCAGGTCTTGGGTTCGCTGCCCTTCTTGGCGCCGCTGCCGTGGCAGGTTTCGCATTCGGCCATGGTGGGGATGCGGATGCGCGTTTCGGTGCCGCGCGCGGCTTCTTCGAGGGTGATTTCGAGGTTGTAGCGCAGGTCGGCCCCGCGGTAGACGTTCGAGCGGCCGCCTGCTCCGCCCCGGCCGCCGAAGATGTCGCCAAAAATGTCGGAGAAGGCATCGGAGAAGCCGCCCATCCCCGCGCCGTTGCCACCCATGCCGGCCTGCTGATCGACCCCGGCATGGCCGAACTGGTCGTAAGCCTGACGCTTGCTCGCGTCGGAGAGGATCTCGTAGGCTTCCTTGGCTTCCTTGAAGTGCTCTTCCGACTTCGGATTGTCCGGATTGCGGTCGGGGTGGTGCTTCATCGCCAGACGGCGATAGGCCTTCTTGATTTCGTCGTCTGCTGCGTCCCGGTTGATTCCGAGCACTTCGTAGTAGTCGCGTTTTGCCATGGCTATCCCAATAAACAACAATGGGCCGCGGCTGAGGATTCCAGCCGGCGGCCCGTTTTAACTGTATTGCCGGCGGATTACTTCTTGTCCTTCACTTCGGTGAATTCGGCGTCCACCACATCCGAATCATCCTTTTTCGCCTCACCGCCCGCTGCACCAGCCCCCGCGCCGCTTGCGGCACCGGCCTGCTGCTGGGCTTCGGCGTAGATCTTCTCGCCGAGCTTTTGCGAAGCCTGCCCCAGTGCCTCGGTCTTGGCCTGCAACTCGGCCAGGTCGCCGGCTTTCATGGCCTCTTCGGCGGCCTTGATGGCGGTTTCGATTTTGGCCTTTTCATCAGCGTCGACCTTGTCGCCGTGGTCGGTCAGTGCCTTCTTCGCCGAATGCACCATCGCGTCGCACTGGTTGCGGGCTTCGACCAGTTCATGGGCCTTCTTGTCTTCCTCGGCGTGGGCTTCGGCGTCGCGCATCATGCGCTGGATCTCTTCGTCGTTCAGACCCGAGTTGGCCTTGATGGTGATCTTGTTTTCCTTGCCGGTGCCCTTGTCCTTGGCCGACACGTGCAGGATGCCGTTGGCGTCGATGTCGAAGGTGACCTCGATCTGCGGCATGCCACGCGGTGACGGCGGGATGTCGGTCAGGTTGAACTGGCCGAGGCTCTTGTTGCCGGCGGACATTTCGCGCTCGCCCTGCAGCACGTGGATGGTCACGGCCGACTGGTTGTCGTCGGCGGTGGAGAAGGTCTGGCTGGTCTTGGTCGGGATGGTCGTGTTCTTCTGGATCAGCTTGGTCATCACGCCGCCCAGGGTCTCGATGCCCAGGCTCAACGGCGTGACGTCGAGCAGCAGCACGTCCTTGACCTCGCCCTGCAGCACGCCGCCCTGGATGGCGGCGCCAACGGCGACGGCCTCGTCCGGATTCACGTCGCGGCGCGGTTCCTTGCCGAACAACTCCTTGACCTTGTCCTGCACCTTGGGCATGCGCGTCATGCCGCCGACGAGGATCACGTCGCCGATATCCTCGATCTTGACACCGGCATCCTTGATGGCCATGCGGCAGGGCGCGACGGTGCGTTCGATCAACTCATCCACCAGCGCTTCGAACTTGGAGCGGGTGATCTTCATGGCCAGGTGTTTGGGGCCGGAAGCGTCAGCGGTAATGTAGGGCAGGTTGATCTCGGTCTGCTGGTTGGACGACAGCTCGATCTTGGCCTTTTCGGCAGCCTCCTTCAGGCGCTGCAAGGCCAGCACGTCGGCCTTCAGATCGACGCCCTGTTCCTTCTTGAACTCGGTGACGATGTAGTCGATGATGCGCTGGTCGAAGTCCTCGCCGCCAAGGAAGGTGTCGCCGTTGGTGGACAGCACTTCGAACTGGTGCTCGCCCTCGATCTCGGCGATGTCGATGATGGAAATGTCGAAGGTGCCGCCGCCGAGGTCGAACACCGCGATCTTGCGGTCGCCTTCCTGTTTGTCGAGGCCGAAGGAAATCGCGGCCGCGGTCGGTTCGTTGATGATGCGCTTGACCTCGAGGCCGGCGATCTTGCCCGCGTCCTTGGTGGCCTGGCGCTGGCTGTCGTTGAAGTAGGCCGGCACGGTGATGACCGCCTCGGTGACTTCTTCACCCAGGTAGTCTTCGGCGGTCTTCTTCATCTTGCGCAGCACTTCGGCGGAAACCTGCGGGGGCGCCATCTTCTTGTCGCGCACGGCAACCCAGGCGTCGCCATTGTCGGCCTTGACGATCTTGAAAGGCATCAGGTCGATGTCCTTCTGCACTTCCTTCTCTTCGAAGCGGCGGCCGATCAAACGCTTGACGGCATACAGCGTGTTCTTGGCGTTGGTGACGGCCTGACGCTTGGCGCTGGCGCCGCACAGGATTTCGCCGTCCTCGGTGTAGGCGACGATGGAGGGCGTGGTACGCGCGCCCTCGGAGTTTTCGATGACTTTCGGCTTGCCGCCTTCCATGATGGCGACGCAGCTATTGGTGGTGCCGAGGTCGATGCCGATGATCTTGCCCATTGTCGTTTCCTTTATTGCTGAATTTTGTGGAGAAAAACTTACCTGCGATCCATATGGGGTTATGCCCTCAGGCTTCAAGCACCGGACTTGGGTTTCGTTACGGTCACCAGCGCGGGGCGCAGGATGCGCTCGTGCAGCGCATAGCCTTTCTGGAGAACATTGACGACGGTGTTGGCTTCCTGCTCGGCATCGACCAGGGCGATGGCCTGGTGGAAATGCGGGTCGAACTTCTCGCCGAGCGGGTTGAGTTCGGTGATGGCGGATTTTTCGAAGGCGGCGACCAGTTGCCTGAGCGTCAGTTCGACGCCGGCCTTGAGCGCCTCGGCGGTCTGGGTCTCGTTGGCCAGGGCGGCTTCAAGACTATCCTTGACCGCCAGCAGTTCGCCGGCAAACTTCTCGGCGGCGAACTTGTGGGCCTTGGCGACATCTTCCTGGGCGCGGCGGCGCAGGTTTTCGGTTTCGGCCTTGGCGCGCAACCAGGCGTCGTGATGCTCTTCGGCCTTGAGTTCGGCTGCCTTGAGCGATTCTTCGAGGCTGGGCATGGTGTCGGTGTCTGCCGAAGCCATGTTGGCCTCGGGCAGCGCCGTCTCGCCAGCGCCGACTTTTACTTCCAGTTCGGGCGTAGGGGGATTCTGATCTTCCTGCATGGGGAAAGCCTTTGAAAATTAAACCTTATCGACAATGAGGGCACACCGTCGGTTTTCAAGGGCGAAGCGGCAAATAATCGGTCTTGCCGGATAGCTACAGCACAGACTGCGCCCAGCGCACGATGTTCGCGGTGTCCATCGCGCCGGACTGACGCGCGATTTCCCGTCCGCCGCGAAACAGGATCATGGTCGGAATGCTGCGAATGCCGTACTGCGCCGCCGGTGCCTGATGCGCTTCGGTGTCGAGCTTCGCCAACTGGATCGCTGGTTCGAGTTGGCGCGCGGCCTGGACGAAGGCCGGTGCCATCATGCGACAGGGGCCGCACCAGGGCGCCCAGAAATCGACCAGGACCGGAATGTCAGAGCGACCAATGTGTTTCTCGAAGCTGCCCGCATCCAGTTCGACCGGTGCGCCGACAAACAGTGGCTGTTTGCATTTGCCGCAGGAGCCAGCCGCGTCCAGTTTCTCGACGGGAACGCGGTTGGGGGCATGACAGTGCGGACAAACGACAATCGGTGCTTCGCTCATGGCGGACTCCTCAATCAGTGATGTCTGAGATGAGTTTGCCCGCCGGAAATTCAAGTTCCGCGACGGGACAGGCAGATGTCGGCCAGTGCTTCGATCCAGTCGGGGCGTTCGTTGAGGCAGGGGATGTAGTGGAATGTCTTGCCCCCCGCTGCGATGAAGGCCTCGCGACACTCCATCGAGATTTCCTCCAGCGTTTCGAGGCAGTCTGCCGGGAAGCCGGGGCAGATGACGTCAACGCTTTGTAGCCCGCCGCGCGCCAGTTCTTCGAGCGTCGGCTGGGTGTAGGGCTGCAGCCACTGCGCTGCGCCGAAGCGCGACTGGAAGGTGGTTAGCCAGGCATCGGCCGGCAGGTCGAGCGCGGCAGCGAGTGCCTGCGCCGTGGCATGGCATTGGCTGGCGTAAGGGTCGCCCCGGTCCACCGAGCGCTGCGGGATGCCGTGGAAACTCATCAGCAGCTTGTTGCTGCGACCATGCGTTGCCCAGTGGTCGCGGATCGAGGCGGCCAGCGCGGCGATGTAGCCGGGAGCGACATGGAAATCTTCTACCCAGCCGATGGCGGGTGGCTGGGTTTGGCGCTTGAGCCAGTGGCCGACGGCATCCTGGGTGCTGGCGGTGGTGCTGCCGGCGAATTGCGGATACAGCGGCAGGATCAGCACCTCCGTTGCACCGGCTGCGACGAGGCGATCGAGTACGCTTGGAATGGATGGGTTGCCGTAACGCATTGCCCAGTCGATGAGGAGATCCTTGTGATCCTGTTCGCCGAGCAAGCCTTTCAACAGTTTGGCCTGGCGCTCGGTATGCACCTTGAGCGGCGAGCCTTCGGATGTCCAGATCTTCGCGTATTTCGCAGCGGACTTGGCCGGACGGGTATTGAGGATGATGCCGTAGAGGATGGGCAGCCAGAGCAGGCGCGGCAATTCGACCACGCGGCGATCACCGAGGAATTCGGCGAGATAGCGCTTCACGGCGGGTGCGGTGGGCGCGTCGGGCGTGCCGAGATTGACGAGCAGGATGGCGGTGGTCATCGGTCGGAGGGGCTCAAGGCTGAGGAGAGCAGGCGCGCGGTGATATCGACGATGGGAATCACGCGCTCGTAGGCCATGCGCGTCGGGCCGATCACGCCGATGGTGCCGACTACCTGGCCGTTCGCCTCGTAAGGCGCGGCGACGACGCTGCATTCGTCGAGCGGCGCGATGCCGGATTCGCCGCCGATGAAGACATGCACGCCCTCGGCGCGGGTGGACAGGTCGAGCAACTGCATCAGGCCGGTGCGCTGCTCGAACAGGTCGAAGAGCTGCCGCAGCTGGGTCATGTTGGTCGACAGATCCTCGCTGTCGAGCAGGTTCCGCTCGCCGGAAATGACGTATTGCGTGGCTGATTCGGTGGTCGCCGCGGCGCCGGCATCGACCGCGGCGCTCATCAGTTCGGTCATGTCGCTGCGCAACTGCTTCAGCTCGTCCTGGACGCGCCGGCGGATTTGCAGGAAGTCGAGGCCGGCGAAGTTCTGCGTCAGGTAGTTGGCGGCCTCGACCAGTTCGCTCGGTTTGTATGGGCGCTGCGTCAGCAGGATGCGGTTCTGCACCTCGCCTTCAGCGGTGACGATGATCAGCAGGATGCGCGTCTCGGTGAGGCTGAGAAACTCGATCTGGCGGATGCGTGGCGCCTGGCGGCGCGGCGCGATCACCACGCCGGCGAAGTGCGTGAGTTCCGAAAGCATCTGCGAGGCATGGCTCGAGCACGCGCAGCGGCAGGTCGGGCAGCAGCGCGCCCTTGATTTCGGAAAGGTGCTGCGGATCGAGGGGTCGCACCGTCAGCAGGGTATCGACGAAGAGCCGGTAACCGCGCGCCGTCGGCACGCGGCCGGCGGAGGTGTGCGGGCTGGCGATGAAGCCCATCTCCTCGAGGTCGGCCATTACGTTGCGGATGGTGGCCGGCGAAAGTTCGAGGCCGGAGTATTTTGACAGCGTGCGCGAGCCGACCGGCTGACCTTCGACGATGTAACGTTCGATCAGGGTCTTGAGCAGGGTTTGGGCGCGTGGGTCGAGCATGGTGGGACAGATTGTAGCGAACCTGTGAGATACAATCCCCGCGCATCTTGCTTCTTCACGCCGTCTTGCCAGCGCCGACTTTTCAGCCACGTGAATCAATGAGTACCAGCAAACTCAATGTGCATGCCCTCGGTCAGGTGTTCACCCCTGATGCGGTGGTCGAGCGCATGCTCGCCCTCAGGCAGCGACGCGGTCGCAGTCTCGACCCGGCGGCGGGCGATGGTGCCTTCAGCCGGCGGTTCAACGGCTGCGAGGCCATCGAGATCGATGCGACCGTCGCACCGGAGGGTGCGCGGGTGATGGACTTTTTCGCCCTGCCGCTGACCGAAAAGTTCGACACGGTGATCGGCAACCCGCCCTACGTGCGTCAGCAGGACATTCCGTCCGAAACGCTGGCGCTGCTCGACAGCACGCTGTTCGATGGCCGCAGCAACCTCTACCTCTACTTCATCGAGAAGGCCGTGCGCCACCTGCGGCGCGGCGGCGAGCTGATCTTCATCGTGCCGCGCGAGTTCGCCAAGCTGACTGCGGCACGCAAGCTGAATGCCTTCCTTTACGCCGAAGGCGACATCACCGACTTCATCGAGCTGGGCGATACACGCATCTTTGGCGGGCACAATCCCAACTGCGCGATCTTTCGCTTCGAGCGCGGCCGCCACACGCGCCACCTCAACGACGGACGCCACTTTGCCCTGGTCGATGGCCAGCTGATGTTCCTGCGCAGCGATTATCGCGTTTCGCTGGCCGATCTGTTCGAGGTCAAGGTGGGTGCGGTTTCAGGGGCTGACGAGATTTTCGAGCATCCCGAGGGCAACGCGGAATTCGTCTGTTCGAAGACCGTCGATGACGGGCAGACAAGGCGGATGATCTTCGGCCCGCCGCATCCGCACCTCGAAGCGTACAAGGAGCGACTGCTGGCCCGACGGGTGCGTCCCTTCGACGAGTCGAACTGGTGGCACTGGGGGCGCATGCACCATGTGTCCGACGCGCCGCGCATCTACGTGAATTGCAAGACGCGCCGGGAGCGGCCGTTTTTCCTGCACGACTGCGCCAATTACGATGGCTCGGTGCTGGCCCTGTTTTCCCGGGTGCCCGGCATGGATGTGGCGCTGGCGGCCGACATGCTGAACGATCAGGTGGACTGGAACGAACTGGGCTTCATTTGCGACGGGCGCTTCCTGTTCACGCAGCGCACATTGCAAAACTGCCTGTTACCGCCGGTCTTCGAGAACCTGCTGCAAATGGCCCATGCACAGGCAGTACGTGGCGCGCGCGCCGAGGTGGAGGCAATCGCATGACATTATCCTTGCGTACCGTCGCATTGTTCGGCAAGGCGGGTAGCGCAGACGCTGTCGCAGCGGTCAAGACGCTGCATGCCCACTTGCGGACCCGCGGCATAGAGGTGCTTGACGAGACGGCGGCGGAAACTGCCGACGTGGCGATTGTCATCGGCGGTGACGGCACCTTGCTTTCCGTCGCGCGCAAGCTCGCCGAGCATGACGTGCCACTGGTCGGCATCAACCAGGGCCGGCTTGGCTTCATGACCGACATCGCCCGCACCGACATGCTCGTCGCCATTGATCGCCTGCTGGCCGGCGAATTCACTACCGACCGGCGCATGCTGCTCGATGCCTGCGTGCTGCGCGACGGCCAGGAAGTCTTTCGTACGCCCGCCCTCAACGAGGTCGTGGTGAACAAGAGCGACCTCGGGCGCATGATCGAGATGGAAGTGCGTGTCGATGGCGAGTTTCTCTATGTGCTGCGCGCCGACGGCATGATCGTCGCCACGCCGACCGGTTCGACCGCCTACGCGCTGTCCGCCAACGGGCCGATCCTGCAGCCTGCCGTGCCGGGCATCGCGCTGGTGCCGCTCTGCGCGCATGCGCTGACATATCGGCCCATCACGATTGCCGACTCCAGTTGCGTCGAGCTCAAGCTGGTGGAGTCCTACGGCGGCCGCGTGCATTGCGATGGCCAGAGTTTCTTCGATGCCAAGTCCGGCGATACCGTGCGCCTGTCGCGCTCGTCGCACGCCGTGATCCTGCTGCATCCGCCCGGTTACAGCTACTTCGCCATGCTGCGCGAAAAGCTGCACTGGAGCGCCACCCCTCATCACTGATTCATGATGAAACTTTGTCGACTTCGCCTTGCCGTGCAGCAGCACTGTCTGTGGCTCGTCTTCGCGTCTCATCCTGAATTCCAAGAGTCATGCTGCTGCACCTGACGATCAGCGATTTCGTCATTGTCGACCGGCTCGAACTGGATTTCGCCGGCGGCTTTGGCGCGCTGACGGGCGAGACCGGCGCTGGCAAGTCCATCCTTGTCGATGCCCTCTCGCTCGCGCTGGGAGAGCGTGCCGACGCGAGCGTGCTGCGCACGGGTGCCGCAAAGGCCGAGGTGTCCGCAGAGTTCAACGTGGTGGCCGGCTCGCCGCTCGCCGACTGGCTGGCAGCGAACGATTTTGATACGGAAACCTGCCTGCTGCGTCGTATCGTCGATGCGTCGGGACGTTCGCGTGCCTGGCTCAACGGCACGGCGGCGACGCTCGGCCAGTTACGCGAAGCGGCGGATTTCCTCTGCGACATCCACGGCCAGAATGCGCACCATTCGCTGTTGCGTAACGATGCCCAGCGGGCGCTTCTCGATGCCCATGCAGGCGCACTTGGCCAGGTGCGCGAGGTGGCGGAGCGTTTCGCCGCATGGCGCAAGCTGCGCGAGGCGCGTCGCGCTGCCGAGCAGGATATCGAAGCTACCGCGCGCGAACGGGAATTGCTCGAATGGCAGGTGAAGGAACTCGCCGTCCTGGGTTTCGAGCCACAGGCATGGCAGGAAACCGAGCAGGAGCAGCGCCGGCTGGCCCATGCAGCAAGCCTGCTTGAAGCCAGCGATGCCGCGTTGGCGGCGCTGGACGACGGTCCGGATGAAGGTGGCGGGGCACTCGCGCCGCTGCAACATGCGAGCAGTCGGCTTGCTGAACTTACCGCTTACGACGAATCGCTCGGCGAGGCGGCACAGCTTTTCGAAAGCGCTTTGATCCAGCTCGAGGAGTCGGCGCTGGCACTACGGCGCTATCGCGATCATCTGGACCTCGATCCTGCACGGCTGGCCGAATTTGACGCGCGCATCGACGCCGTGACGCAGATGGCGCGCAAGCATCGCGTGGTGCCCGATGAATTGCCGGCAGTGCTGGCGCGACTGGCGGCGCGACTGGCTGAGCTGACGCTGGCCGCCGATCCTGCCGCGCTGGCCGAACGTGAGAAAGAGGCCGAGGCCGCTTACCACAAGGTAGCCAGGCGGCTGAGCAAGGACAGGCAACACGCCGCGAAAATTCTCGGTGAAACCGTCACGCAGGCGATGCAGGAGCTCGCAATGCCCGGCGGCCGCTTTGAAGTCATGCTGGATGCGCTCGTCGAAGGTGCGTCCTACGGCCTTGAGACGGTCGAATTCCTCGTCACGGCGAACGCCGGCCAGCCACCGCGCCCGCTCGCCAAAGTCGCATCCGGCGGCGAGCTTGTCACGCATCGGGCTCGCGCTGCAGGTCATCGCCAGCCAGTCGCATGCGGCCGGCACGCTGATTTTTGATGAAGTGGATGTTGGCATCGGTGGTCGTGTCGCAGAGATTGTCGGTCACATGCTGAAGCAGCTTGGCGCCGGGCGGCAGGTGCTGTGCGTCACCCATCTGCCGCAGGTTGCGGCATGCGCCAACTGGCAATGGTCGATCGCCAAGGAAACCCGGAACGAAAATGCGGGCGCGGCCACTGTCAGCCGCGTTACCCCCCTTGATACCGCCGGCCGCGTCGAGGAAATTGCCCGCATGCTCGGCGGCGTGAAGATCACCGATACCACGCGCCAGCACGCGCGGGAGATGCTGGGGCTGTAGGCAGGTACTACCGCCATAAAAAAAGGCAGAGCCTGCATGGAAGCTCTGCCTTCTGAGTACGAAACCAATTGATGCTGATTTATTTATTTATTGCTCTGCGGAGTCCCGCCATACCCATCAGGCCAAGACCCATGAGAAGCAGGGTAGCTGGTTCCGGCACCGGCACCGGCCCAGGACCCGCGTACGCGTAGCCATCAAGTTCGAGAATTCGCGGACCGGAGGCATGGTAGTTCACTGGGCCAAACTGCTCAAACGAGGCTCTCCACGTTAGAGCGGTGGTTGGCGTGACGTCCACGAATAGCTCCAAATTCCAGAGAGCTGTGTAATTAACGCCACCGCCATATACAGGGTGAGACTGCCCGTCGCCGAGAACGGCATTGGTGCCTATACTATTATCCGAATACAACTGCTGCCAAATGTTATTGGTATCTAAGTATTCAAGCCTGAACGTGCTCATGCCGCGGTAATTCTGATCGCGATATCCGTTTGTATACCAGTCGTTAGCGTTGTAGTTCGTTCCGTCATGACTCGCCACAAGATTAAAGCTTCCCAGCGTTAATGGGGCATTCAGGGTCCATGTCACCTGGTGCCAGTAACCTTGCGTGGAAGAATCGTTAAATACGGTGTTTGTTGACTCGGTATTACTCGAGGCGAAGCCGAACATGTTAGATACGTTGGAATCAGAATGCACGCTACCTGAACTGATAGAGGAAATGTTCGTGTATTGCCATGCATCTGTTGCGCTTATCACATTTGCATACGACGCCGGTGTGAAAGAAAATGGCAACAAAACGGTTGCGCCCAAGAAACATAACCTTTTCTTGGTACCAACCAGGCCAACCATCAAGTCAGAACAAATAAGCTTCTTCATCTCACTCTCCTTGGGAACGAAGGATTGATCGGGAACAGCCGAATTCTTGTCAATTAGCATGCAAGAATCGCCCCAGATTTTGCTTGTTCCAACAATTCAACGTCTTGTAATACAAGACAAAATTGCTCTGAATTGCGAATGTAAGAATTTTCGACGGTCTTCCTCGGGAAGTTGGAGACAGCATGGCTAACGCCGTCCTGCCAGCGCCGACTTTTATTTCGCCATCTGGCATTCGCCGACGTAGGCGTTGGTCTGGTCGGTGATCGCTCGCATGCTCGGTGGGGTGAAGCTCACCGATACCACGCGACAGCACGCGCGGGAGATGCTGGGTTTCTGAGTACCCCCGGCAGTGCCGTCGCGCAAAGACTGACGGCGTGTTTCCTCTTCGGGCAGTCAGAGGATGCAGGCGGAGAAGTCGAGGTCTTCGCCGTGCAGGGAAGTCAATAAAAAAGCGGACGAGTCACATGACTCATCCGCTTTGCAGGCGTCAGTTTGCGAATCTACTGAGTGACCGTCAAGCGTAGATGCAGGGAGGATCCCTTAAACGCTAGACGGCGAATCAGTGATTAGCTCTGCTTGCGGCGACGAACCGCTGCGAGCCCTGCAAGACCGAAACCAAGGAGGGCAAGGCTAGCAGGCTCCGGAACATTGTTCGGGTTGCCCGGATCGTTTGCCGACCGACCGAAACGCAAGTCGTCGAATCCGAGAATGTCGTTCGTCGCATTGAAAGTCACGCTGGCGATCAACTGACCATAGTCGATGAAGCCAACGAACGCTCCACCCCCATCAATTGCCGAGGGGAAATCGATGGTCTGGGTGGCTGACGATCCATCGACGTACACGATGGTCTGCTGCGGAACTATGTTCGTCTGCAGGCCGTTGACGTAAAAACCGAAAGCATCGACCGGATTGGTGAAGCTGAAGGTCACCGATCCACCAACTAACGCACACCAGTATGCTCCACCCGACGTCGTATTGAATCCGCACAAGGCGCCGCATCCCGAATTGTTGGTCATACCGTTGCCACCGGTGATGGTGAGGTTGGCAGGCACTGCGGATTCGAAATCAACGATGTTTAGGTTGCCAGCAACCGCAAGGAAAGATGCGGCGGCAGCCTGCGAGTTAACCATTTGTGCGAGCGAACTCACATTGTTGTCCGCGCCTAAGTATGTAACTGGCGCAGCTTGCGCCGCAATGCAGGCACCCGACAGAATTCCTGCGATGGCGAGTTTAGTTCTAATCGACATAACGGCTTCTCCTTATTCGTGAACAACACATGTAGCAGCAATCATTTCAATGCAAATTTTGGGCCTAAAAATATTAATCATGCGTATACAGTTTGTTACGTATTTGTTGTTGTCTTGGCATTGGTTGGTCTGTAAAGAATTCCGACATCAATGGCAAGCAAGCAACTGTCCTGATGGACGCATGAATCAAAGGGCTGCAAACAGGATGTATTGCAGCCGCTAGATACACCTGACTACATCTGACCTGGACGGTAGCTACGGCCGAGCACCGGGTGACGACACGCGGCAGTGACTGCCCGACAAGGGGCGCTACCTGCCGTCCCGTCAGCGCCGACTTTCTTACTTATCCATCTTGCATTCGCCGACGTAGGCGTCGGCGTGGTCGGTGAAGATGGTACCCATCAGCTTGTTGGTGATACGGCCCTTTTCATCCTTGCGCACGACCCGCAGGAAGTAGTCCTGCACCGGGTAGTGGTTGCTGTTGAACTTGAACTTGCCGCGCACCGAGGCGAATTTGGCGGCTTCGAGCGCCTTGCGCACGGCGGCCTTGTCGGCCAGCTTGCCCTTGCTGTCGCGTACCGCCGCGTCCATCAGCATGGCGGCGTCGTAGCCCTGCGAGGCATAGAGCGAGGGGATGCGCTTGTACTCTTTCTCGAAGTCGGCAACGAATTTCTTGTTGGCGGCGTTGTCGAGGTCGTGCGCCCAGTGCGATGAATTGAAGGTGCCGAGCATCGGCTCGCCGACCGCCGGGATGACATCTTCGTCGGCGGCGAAGCCGGAGGTGATCAGGCGCATTTCCTTCGACAGGCCGGCGGCGACGAACTGCTTGATGAAGTTGATGCCCATGCCGCCCGGCAGGAAGAAGAACACCGCGTCGGGCTTGGCGGCGCGCAACTGGGCGAGTTCGGCGGCGTAGTCGAGCTGGCCCAGCTTGGTGTACATCTCGTCGGCCATCTTGCCCTTGAAGAAGCGCGCGAAGCCGTTGATGGCGTCCTTGCCGGCGGGATAATTCGGCGCGACGCCGATGACCGTCTTGTAGCCCTGGTCGGACGCCCACTTGCCCATTGCCTCGGCGACGTTGTCGTTTTGCCAGGCGACGTTGAAGAAGTAGGGATTGCAATCCTTGCCGGCGAGCGCCGAAGGGCCGGCGTTGGCGGAGATGTAGAACGTCTGGCTGTCGAAGACCGGCTTGGCGACGGTCAGCAGGATGTTCGAAAAGACGATGCCGGTCATGAAATCGACCTTGTCCTTCTTGATGAAGCGCTCGGCGATCTGCTTGCCGGTATCCGGTTTCTGCTGGTCGTCAGCGATGATGACCTCGGCCGGAAGGCCACCGAGCTTGCCGCCGAGATGCTTCATCGCGAGCTGGAAACCATCGCGAATGTCGACACCCAGGCCAGCGGCCGGGCCGGACAGGGTGGACAGGAAGCCAACCTTGACGGGTTCGGCGGCTTGGACCGCGGAAAACGCGGTAGCGAGCAGGGCGACGAGCAGGGTCTTTTTCATGAGGTTTCCTCTATGGAATGGTCAAAGGCGAATCTCGCCAGACGCGAATCGCGCCGAAGGTTGTCGGCGTCGTTCGCGGGACGGATGTCCAAGTCGTGCGGTGGCGGCCGTGATCACGCCGGGTGACGCCCAGCGCAGGAAGGGATTGGTGGCGAACTCGTCGGCCAGCGTGGAGGGCACGGAGGGCAGGCCGGCGGCACGCTGGTGGGCGACAGTCGCAATGCGCGCGTCGATGGCCGCGTTGGCAGGTTCGACAGTCTTGGCGAAACGCAGGCAGGACTGCGTGTATTCGTGGGCGCAGAAGACCCGTGTCTCGGGTGGCAGCTCGGCCAGCCGGGCAAGCGACGCGTGCATCTGCGTCAGGGTTCCCTCGAAGACGCGGCCGCAACCGGCGCCGAACAGTGTGTCGCCACAGAACAGCATTCCTCCACTATAGAATGCGATATGCCCCAACGTATGCCCCGGTACCTCCAGCACCTCGAATTCGATGCCCAAGGCCGGCAGCGCCAGGCGTGTTTCGTTGGCCAGCGGGTGCGTGACGACCTCGGCCGCTTCGCGTGTCGGGCCGTAGACGGGCACTGGGTATTTCGCGACGAGTTCGGCGATACCGCCGATATGGTCGCCATGCCGGTGCGTCACGAGAATTGCGCACAGCCGGTCGCCGGTCGTTTCCAGGAAACGCAATACCGGCGCGGCCTCGCCCGGGTCAACGATGGCGACATGGCCGTTCGCCCGCAAGGCCCAGATGTAGTTGTCTTCGAATGCCGGGATGGGTTCGACGATGAGTGGTTCGATCTGCATGGTGGTCGATTGTAATGGCGAACGAGAGTTTTTCCTCATGGCTGGAAACCCCGCAGGGGCAATACGTCCTCGCCTGGGAGCAGGCCAAGCTGGATATCGTGCTGGCAGACATCTTTGGCTTCAACGCCGTGCAGATCGGCTTTCCGCAGGTTGACTTTCTGCGCGCCAACCGCATGCCCTTCCGGATTTTCTGTTGCGACCACGCGGGCGTCGCGGTGAAGAGCGATCCGCATCAATTGCCGCTCGCGACGAACAGCATCGACCTCGTGGTACTGCCGCATGTCCTTGAGTTCGATGCGCACCCGCATCAGATTCTGCGCGAAGTCGATCGCGTGCTGGTGCCTGAGGGCAGTGCGGTCGTGATCGGCTTCAATCCGTTCAGCCTGTGGGGCCTGCGTCGGCTGCTGACCGGCAAATATGGTCCGGCGCCCTGGCAGGGGCGCTACATCAGCGTGCCGCGCCTGCGTGACTGGTTCGCCTTGCTGGGCTTCGAGACGCACGCCGGCGCCTTCGGCTGCTATACACCGCCCGTCGACCAGGAACAATGGCTGCAGCGTTGGCATTTCATGGAGGCGGCGGGTGACCGCTGGTGGCCCATCGCCGGTGGTGTATATGTCGTGCAGGCGATCAAACGGCAACAGGGCATGCGCTTGATCATGCCGAAATGGCGCGACCGGATGGCGCGGGCGAAGGCGCTCGCTCTCATGCCGCAAAAACCGCTGGCACAAAAAACGGGAAAAGCGACTGACACGCGATGACTGAAATTGTCGATATCTATACCGATGGCGCATGCAGCGGTAATCCCGGACCCGGCGGCTGGGGTGCGCTGTTGCGCACCAATGGCACGGAGAAGGAGTTGTCGGGCTACGACCCTGCAACCACCAACAACCGCATGGAGTTGATGGCTGTGATCGAGGCCTTGCGGGCATTGAAGCGGCCGGTGGCGGTGCGCGTACATACGGATTCGCAATACGTGCAGAAGGGCATCAGCGAGTGGATTCACGGCTGGAAGATGCGCGGCTGGAAAACCGCCGGCCGCCAGCCGGTAAAGAATGTCGATCTCTGGCAGGTGCTGGACAAGCTGGCTGCGGGTCATTCGATCGAGTGGCTCTGGGTGCGCGGCCACGCGGGACATGTCGAGAACGAACGCGTTGATGCGCTGGCGAGAAAAGCCATCGAGGAAAATCAATGAGCCATCGACGGGCCGTCCCGAGATGGCATGCGCCCCCCCGTGGGGGGCAGCGAGCCGAAGTTGCGAACGTGGGGGGCCATTCATGAGTGAAATACGTCAGGTCATGCTGGACACTGAAACCACGGGTCTTGAGTGGCGGCAGGGCGAACGAGTCATCGAGATCGGCTGCGTCGAACTGTTGAACCGCAAGCTCACCGGCCGGAATTTCCACCGTTACCTGAATCCGGAACGGGCGGTTGGCGCAGGCGCGCAGGCGATCCATGGCCTGACCGACGACTTCCTCGCCGACAAGCCGAAGTTCGCCGAGATTGTCGACGAACTGTTCGAGTTCGTCGGCGGTGCCGAGGTCATCATCCACAACGCGCCCTTCGACGTCGGCTTTCTCGACAATGAACTGGCATTGATCGGCCGCGAAGTATTCAAGTCAGGTTGCGACAGCATTACCGATACGCTGAAAATGGCGCGCGACCTGCGACCCGGCAAGAAAAACAGTCTCGATGCCCTGTGCAACGAATTCGGCATCGACAACTCGGGCCGGCAACTGCACGGTGCGCTGCTCGATGCGGCGATTCTCGCCGAGGTTTATCTGGCCATGACGCGCGGTCAGGAAAGCCTGATGATGGATCTCGACATGGGCGCGGGGGCGTTCACCGCATTCGTCAAGGGCGAACACCCGCCCATCCGCATCGTGAGTGCTGCGGACGATGAACTCGCCGAACACGAACGCGTGCTTGCCGAGATCGACCAGGAAAGTCGTGGCAAGACGCTGTGGCGCCTATTGCACACCGTGGCGCCGGTCGGCTAGATTCTCAGCAGGAATACGGCGGCGGCGATGCTGCCCGCGATGGCGGCCAGATAGACGACAGTCGCGACCAGTGTGTCGATGCGCAGGCCGAAGTCGAAGCAGGTGCACCGCAGGCGGTGGGCCGAACTCCAGAGCGACAGGGCAATGATGCCGAAGACTGCCAGCTTGGCCAGCATACAGTCGGCGAGCAGACCGTGCAGGCTTGCATAGCTCAGGCCGGGCGGGACTTTCCCCAGTGCTGCCAGCAGGGTAAGCAGCGCGATGACCGGAATGAAGAAGGCGATGATCGTGCCGCCGGCGGCGAATGGAAACCAGACGACAGGCTTGTTTGATTTGGCCATGATCAGAACGCCCCCGCCAGAACGATGACAATGGCGGAAAGTACCGCCCACACCACGTAGTGCGCACCGGAAATCCAGCTGCCGGGCAGGAAATTTTCACCGATCTGCACGGGCATGGCTTTCTGTGTGGCGTTGAACCAGGTCGTGGCGTGATACAGCGCGGCAATCAGTGCCAACACATGAAAAGCAATCGACAGCGGGCTTTGCAATGCTTGCAGAAAGGCTTCGTAGCTTTCCTTGCCGCCGGCAAGCGCCTGCAGGGCGAATACAAGTAGTACACAATAGGCGCCGATGAAGATGCAGGTAATCTCGCGCGACATGTAGCGCAGATAGCGCGGATGTCGGAAGTACCATGAACTGGGCGGAACTTCTCGAATCAAGGGATTGCGGCTCATTTTGTTCCCCCGGGCAAGAGGTTTTCCTTGATCCAGTCGATCGAACTGGCGATCTTGACCTGCTGTAACGCGCTGGCCGGATCGACATGGACCGGACAGACTTCGGAGCAGGCACCGACGAAAGTGCATTCCCAGACGCCTTCGTGGGTAGCGATGATCTCCTGGCGCTCGGCGCGCCCCTGATCGCGAGAATCCTGGTTGTAGCGGTGCGCCAGCGCGATGGCCGCCGGGCCGATGAAGTGCCGGCTCAGGCCATATTCCGGACAGGCGGCGTAGCATAGCGTGCAGTTGATGCACATCGCGTACTGGCGGTAGCGCATCAGCTCCTTGGGCGTTTGCCGGTACTCGCCAGCTTCGATCGGCTGCTTGTCCTTGCGGATGATGTAGGGCTTGACGCGCTGGAGCTTCTCCATGAAATCGTCGGGTGCAGTGACCAGGTCGCGTTCAACCGGGAAATGCACGAGCGGATCGATGCGGATCACGTCGGGGTAATTGCGCAGGAAGGTATGGCAGGCCAGCTTGGGTTCGCCATTGATCATCATGCCGCAACTGCCACAGACGGCCATGTGGCAGGACCAGCGGTAGTTGAGCGTCGGATCGAGAGTTTCCTTGACCTTGTTGAGGGCGTCGAGCACTACCCATTCTTCCAGGCAGCTGACCTCGTAGCGCTGGTAGTGTCCCTCGGTGTCGGTGTCCGGGTTGTAGCGGAACACCTCCAGCTGGATCAACCGTTCCCTCATTTGTGATCTCCCGAGTAATCGCGCACGCCCGGCGGCGATTTGGTGATCACCACGTCGAGGTATTCGACGCGCGGCTCTGCCAGTCCCTGCTGGTACACCATCGTATGACACAGGAAATTCTGGTCGTCGCGCTCAGGGAAGTCGAGACGCTGGTGCGCGCCGCGTGATTCCTTGCGGGCCAGTGCGCCAACCGTCACCGCCTCGGCGCAATTCAGCATGGAGCCGAGTTCGAGCGTCTGGAACAGGTCGGTGTTGTAAACATTGGTCTTGTCGGTAAGGATGATGCGGTGGTAACGCGCACGCAGTTCGTGCAGTTTGGTGACAGCTTCCTGCAGGCCGGCTTCGGTACGATAGATGCCGGCATTCGTTTCCATCGTGTCCATCATTTCCTTGCGCACGCCGGCAACCGATTCGCTGCCTTCGGTACGCGCGAACAGTTCGCGGATGCGCGCCTGCGTGGCTTCGGCACACGCATTCAGCGCGGCCGTATTGGGGGCCGGCAGCGGCTGAATGTAGTCGATGGCGGAGAGGGCGGCGCGGCGGCCGAACACCAGCAACTCGACGAGCGAATTCGATCCCAGCCGGTTGGCGCCGTTGAGGCTGACGCAGGCGCATTCGCCGGCGGCAAACAGGCCGGGCAGGGGAGTCGCCGCCTGGGTATTGGTCGAGATGCCGCCCATCATGTAGTGCACCACGGGGCGGATCGGCACCGGGTCCTTGACGATATCGACGCCCAGATAGCTTTCGGCGAGTTCGCGCACCAGCGGCAGGCGTTCGTTGATTTTCTTCGCGCCGAGATGACGCATGTCGAGCAACACACATTCGCCCCAGGGGGTCGTGACCGTGTTGCCCTTCTGCAGTTCGTGCCAGTAGGCCTGGCTGACGCGATCACGTGGTCCGAGTTCCATGGTCTTGAGCTGCGGCTGACCGACCGGAGTTTCCGGTCCCATGCCATAGTCCTGCAAGTAGCGGCGGCCGTTCTTGTTGACCAGGATGCCGCCTTCGCCGCGGCATGCCTCGGTCAGCAGGCTGCCGGTATTCGGCAGGCCGGTCGGGTGATACTGCACGAACTCCATGTCCTTCAGGGGCGCGCCGGCGCGATAGGCCATGGCCATGCCGTCGCCGGTCTTGATGGCGCCGTTGGTGGTAAAGGGGAACATGCGGCCGGCACCGCCGCCGGCGATGATGACCGATTTTGCGTGGAACTGACGCAACTGGCCGCTGCGCATCTCCATCGCGGTGAGGCCCTGGCAACGGCCGTTATCGACCAGCAGATCCAGCGCGAAGTACTCGTCATAACGGATGATCGACGGGAACTGCAACGACGTTTGAAACAGCGTGTGCAGGATGTGGAAGCCCGACTTGTCGGCGGCGAACCAGGTGCGCTTTTTCTTCATGCCGCCGAACGGCCGCACTGCCACCGAGCCGTCCTCTTCCCGATTCCACGGGCAGCCCCAGTGCTCGAGCTGGAGCAGTTCCTTGGGGGCTTCATGCACGAAATATTCGACACAATCCTGATCGGAAAGCCAGTCGCCGCCGCCGACGGTATCATCGAAATGCACGTCGAAGCTGTCATCCGGCTTGATCACACCGGCGGCGCCGCCTTCGGCTGCACAGGTGTGGCTGCGCATCGGGTACACCTTGGAAATCAAGGCAATCCGCAGCTTTGGATCTGTCTCGGCCAGCGCGATCGCGGCACGTAGCCCCGCACCGCCAGCCCCTATGATTGCTACATCGGCAAGTATGGTTTCCATTGTGGCAAATATTTGTTGCAAAGCAGCATTATCGGCGCTTTTGTGGTTCTTCGCGATTCAAATGTCTGTTGTCAGAATCACGCCGGTTCGAAAAACAGCACACTCAGCGGCGGCAGGCGGAGCAGCAATGAATGCGGCCGGCCGTGGTGCTCATACACTTCAGATTGGGCGCCGCCAGCATTGCCCTGGCCACTGCCGCCATACTGTGGCGCATCGCTGTTGAGCAGTTCGCGCCAGTAGCCGCCTCCGGCCACTTGGGGAACGCCGACCCGATAGGCTTCGCGAACCACGGGCGTGGCATTGATCACTACCAGCAGCATTTCGCCGTGCTGACCGCGGCGTAGGAAGCTGACTACGCTTTCGTCACTGTCATGGCAATCCACCCATTCGAAACCGTCGTTGCTGAAGTCCCGGCCGAACAGGGCGGGGTGACTCTTGTAGCAGGCGTTGAGGTCGCGTAACCAAGCCTGCGCGCCGGCATGCGGCCAGTATTGCAGCAGGTGCCAGTCAAGGCTGGTGTCGTGGTTCCATTCGCGCGACTGGCCGAATTCGCAGCCCATGAACAGCAGCTTCTTGCCTGGGTGTGCCCACATGTAGCCGAGCATCAGGCGCAGGTTGGCGAAGCGCTGCCACTCATCGCCCGGCAGTTTGCCGACCAGCGAGCCTTTGCCATGGACTACCTCGTCATGCGAAATCGGCAGCATGAAGTTTTCGTGGAAGGCGTACCAGATGCTGAAAGTGATCTTGTCGTGATGGTATTTGCGATGGATGGGTTCATTGGCGAAATAGTCGAGCGTGTCGTGCATCCACCCCATGTTCCACTTCATGCCGAAGCCCAGTCCGCCCACCCAGGTGGGGCGCGAGACCATCGGCCAGGCTGTCGATTCCTCGGCGATGCACTGCGTGTCGGGAAAGTCGCGATACACCGCTTCGTTAAGCTGGCGCAGGAAGCCGATCGCGGCGAGGTTTTCCCGGCCGCCGTATTCGTTGGGAACCCATTCGCCTTCCTTGCGCGCGTAGTCGAGGTAGAGCATCGAGGCAACCGCATCCACACGCAGGCCGTCGAGGTGATACTTGTCGAGCCAGAACAGCGCGCTGGAAAGCAGAAACGAACGCACTTCATGCCGACCGTAGTTGAAGATCTGGCTGCTCCATTCCGGGTGATAGCCCTGGCGCGGGTCGGCATGCTCAAAAAGTGCCGTGCCGTCGAAATAGGCGAGCCCATGCTGGTCGTTCGGGAAATGCGATGGCACCCAGTCGAGAAGGACACCAATGCCGCGCTGGTGCAGATGGTTGACAAGGTACATGAAATCCTGCGGTGAGCCGTAGCGCGAGGTCGGTGCGAAAAAGCCGGTGACCTGGTAACCCCACGAACCATAGAAGGGGTGCTCCATGATCGGCAGCAACTCGACATGCGTGAAGCCCATGTCAACGCAGTAGTCGGCGAGCTGCGGCGCGATGTCGCGGTAGCCGAGCGGCTTGCCCGGGTCGTCCGGCGAACGGCGCCATGAGCCGAGGTGAATTTCATACACTGAAATTGGGGCGTCGAGTGCGTTGGCTGCCTTGCGCCGGGCCATCCAGTTGACGTCATTCCAGGCGTAATCCAGGTTCGCAATCACCGAGCCGGTGGCGGGTGCGATTTCGCTCGTCAGGGCGAAGGGGTCGGCCTTGTTGACCTTGTAACCGTGCAGGCTGGATTCGATATGGAACTTGTAGCGCTGGCCTGCGGTAGCGCCGGTCACGAAGCCTTCCCAGATACCCGAACCGGCGTGGATTTGCCTTAGCCAGTGGCTATGGCGGTGCCAGCCGTTGAAGTCACCCATGACCGATACGGCATGGGCGTTTGGTGCCCAGACGGCAAAGTGGCAACCGGCGATGCCTTCATGAACTTCCGGATGTGCGCCGAGACAGGAGTGAAGCCGGGTGTGGCTGCCTTCGTGAAAAAGGTGCAGGTCCAGGTCGCTGAATTTGCTGCGGATTGCTTGGATATTCGACATGTTTGTCTGGCTGTGCCATGGCAAGGCTGGCAGAAAGATCTGCCGATCTCACCGGATTAGACTGCTAGATGATGGGTTTGGAAAGAGGAGATATCGCGCGTGTCCCCGTATCACGCAGGCGGCCGACCATCATCTGCAACAACATGATCAGAAACTTGTTGGCCAGACGGGAATGCAGGGCCATGATTTCGTTGAGGTCGGTGCGCGAAAGAACAGCGAATCGGGTTGGCTCCGCCGTGACGCAGCTGGCAAATCTCGGTTCGAAATCGATCAGCGACATCTCTCCAAGAATGTTGCCCGGCCCGACCATTGCGATGCTGTGCATGTGATTGGACAAATCGGACTTGCGGACAACCACCTTGCCGGACAGGATGAGGAGTAGATGGTCTCCCTCTTCGCCTTCCTGCAGCAGCACGGTACCCGCGGGTGCGCTGAAGCAGTGCATGAACTGGCACAGCTCTTCGATTTCGTAGTGATAAAACTCGTCGAAGAGTACTTCCTTGTTGAGGGTTTCGAGCACTTCCTCGACAAAGCCGCTCGCACTACCGAGGTAGTCGATGTCCTGATAGAGAATCGCGCTTGGCGGTGTGTTCATGACGGGAAATTTTCCCATATTTCCGGGCTGGCTAGATAAAAAAGTCGGCGCTGGCAGGACGGCGTACCCAGCCGGTGCTCGGGTCAGTCACCGGACAGTTTGAGTGGGCCGCTGCCGGAAAAACGATCGAGCGCCAGATAGATCACCGGCGTGATGAGCAGCGTGATGAGTTGCGAGAACAGCAACCCGCCGACCACCGCAAGCCCGAGCGGTTGCCGCAATTCGGCACCGGCGCCCAGTCCCAGAGCAATCGGCAGGGCGCCCATCAGCGCTGCCGACGTGGTCATCATGATCGGGCGGAAGCGCAGCAGGCAGGCGGTGCGGATCGCTTCGCGCGGGCTCATGCCCTGATTGCGTTGCGCGGCGAGGGCGAAATCGATCATCATGATGGCGTTCTTCTTGACGATGCCGATCAGCATCAGAATCCCGATCATGGCGATGATCGACAAGTCCATCCGGAACAGCCAGAGCATGGCCAGCGCCCCGACTGCTGCCGAGGGCAGGCCGGCAAGGATCGTCAGCGGGTGGATATAACTTTCGTACAGCACGCCAAGCAACACATAAATCACCAGTAGCGCGGTGATAATCAGGATTATCTGGCTGGTTTGAGAGGACTGGAAAGCCGCGGCATCACCACCCCAACTGGTGAGAATGCCGGCCGGGAAATTGAGCTCATGCTTGTATTTTTCGATGTTCTTGGATGCGTCGCCGAGAGCCGCCCCCGGCGCCAGATTGAACGAAAGCGTGAGGGCGGCGAGTTGGCCGGCGTGGTTGATCGAGAGCGGGCCGACTTCACGCTCGACTGATGCGATGCTGGAAAGCGGTACCAGCGCACCGTTTTTGGCGCGCGCATAAACCTTGTTGAAGGCGCTTTCCTCGGCGCGATCTTCCGCGCTTACCTGCATGATGACCTGATAGCTGTCGCTGGAGGTGTAGATCGTCGATACCTGCCGCTCACCGAAGGCGCTGTACAGCGCGGAGCGGATGTCGGCGATCTGCACGCCGAGCAGATTGGCCTTGTCGCGGTCGATGTTCAGCCGTGCCTGGAGGCCCTTCAACTGCGCATCGGTAGTGACGTCCCGGAACAGCGGATCATCGCGCAGGCGCGCGGATAACCCATCGGCGGCAGTGCGCAGGTCGGCGGCCCGGACGCTACGCATCACGTACTGATAGCGGCTCTTGCTCGGTCGTCCGCCGAGACGCAGGTTCTGGATCGGGTTGATGAAGACGCTGACCCCCGGTAGCGACCGCACTTCCTTGCGCAAACCTTCGACCACTTTGTCGATGTGCGGACGTTGGCCGCGCGGCTTCAGGCTCATGAACATGCGGCCGCTATTGCTGTCGCTGGCATGCACGATCAGTGTATCGACGGCAGGGTTGGCACGGATCACCTCGCTGGTACGTTGGAGCACTTCGGTCATCGCGGGGAAGGAAATATCTTCGACAGCCTCGACGGTGACGATGGCCTGGCCGATGTCTTCGTTCGGGAAAAAGCCCTTGGGTACGACCACGAAGAGCGCCCAGGTGGCGACGAACGTACCCAGTGCCACGGCCAGGACAGTGCGGTTGTGGAGCAGGGCCCAATCCAGTGCCTGCTCGTAGCGTCCCAGCAGACGCTCAAAACCATGCTCGAACCATGCCGTCAGGCGCATGCTGCGCCCCTCGGTGTCTTCGTGCACCACGTAGCGGCTGGCCAGCATCGGAATCAGGGTCAATGAAACGACGGCCGACACCAAAATGGCAATGCCGACCACAGCGGCGAATTCGTGGAACAGCAGACCGATCACCCCGGGCATGAAGAAGATGGGAATGAATACGGCGACCAACGAAACCGAGATCGATACGATGGTGAAGCTCACCTCGCGGGAACCGAGCAGTGCTGCCTGCAAAGGCGTTTCCCCGTTTTCGACATGCCGCACAATGTTTTCGAGCACCACGATCGCGTCGTCTGACCACCAGGCCAACCGCCAGCGTGATGGCCAGCAGGGAAATATTGTCCAGGCTGTAGCCGAAGGCCCGCATGAAGGCCACCGTGCCGAGCAGCGAGATCGGCAGGGACAAGGCAGGAATCAACGTCGCACTCGGCTTGCGCAGGAACAGGAAGATCATCAGCACGACCAGCACGACCGTGAAAGCCAGGGTGACCTGCACGTCGTGGATCGCCTGCCGGATCGACAGCGAACGGTCGTTGCGCAACTTCAGTTCGACCGAAGTCGGCATCTGGGCGATGAGGCCGGGCAGGGTCGCGCGAATGGCGTTGACGGTGGCCACGGTGTTCGCGCCTGGCTGGCGCTGCACCGAAAGCGTGATGCCGCGTTCGCCGTTGACCCAGCTGGCGGTCTTGACTGATTCCACACTGTCTTCCACGTCGGCTATATCCGACAGACGCACCGGGCGTCCCGCAGCCGTGGCGACGATCAGGTTGGCGAAGGCGGCGGCGTTTTCGAGTTGGCGGTTCGCCTGGATGGTCAGCGTCTGGCGTGGCCCTTCAAGGACGCCGATGGGTGTGTTGGCATTGGCGTTGCGCAGGGCATTGGCAATGTCGTCGACCGTCAGGTTGCGTGCGGCAAGGGCCTCGGCGTTGACCCGCACGCGCACGGCAAACTTTTTCTGGCCGTTGATATTGACCTGGGCAACGCCGGACAAGGTGGACAGCGTGGGTGAGATCAGCTTGTCGGCAAAACTGTTCAGATCGGATAACGGCATCGACGGCGAGGTCAGCGAGAGAAAGATGATCGGTGCATCCGCCGGGTTGACCTTGCGATAAGCCGGGGGCGAAGTCATCTCGACCGGCAGCGCACGCTGTGCGCGCAACAAAGCGGCTTGCACGTCGATCGACGCGCTATCGATGTCGCGATCCTGATCGAACTCCAGCGTGATGGAGGTATTGCCCAGCGTCGAGGTCGAACTCATGACCGCCATGCCGGAGATGGTGGAAAACTGTCGTTCGAGCGGCGTCGCCACCGAGGAGGCCATCGTTTCCGGGCTGGCACCCGGCAGAACGGCGGTTACCGAAATCGTTGGCGCGTCGTAGCTTGGCAGGGCGGCGATTGGCAGGCCGATGTAGGCGATGATGCCGGCAACCACGGCGGATGCCGACAGCAGAACCGTCATGATCGGACGGCGAATGCAGAGCTCGGAAAGGTTCACGGTTGTTGCTTCTTGCGCTGGCCTTGCTTCTGCCCGTCTTGCGACTGATCGGGCTTTGCCTCGGTCACCGTGCTGCCGGGGTGCAGGTTCTGCGCGCCTTCGACCACCACCTTCGTGCCGGCGTCGGCACCCTCGATGACTGCTTGGCCGTCCTGGATCAGCAGGACGCGCACCGGTACGGCGTTAACCTTGCCTTCATCGCCAATCACATACAGGAATTTCCTTTCCGGGCCGGTTTGCACGGCTTGTGCCGGGACAATGAGGGCGCTCTTCAAGGTGCGCGGCGACAAGGACAGATTGACGAACATGCCAGGCCAGAGGCGGCTGTCGGCGTTGGCGAAATTCGCCTTGAGCCGGATCGTGCCGCTGCTGCTGTTGACGCTGTTGTCGATGAATACCAGCCGTCCCTGGAGAACCTGCCGACCGGCATCGTCGAGTTGCGCGGTAACCATAACCTCACCATTCACCAGGGATTGTTGCAGTCCTGGCAGTTCGCGCTCGGGCAGGGTAAAGCTGACGTTGATCGGGTCGATCTGCGTGATGCTGACGAGTGACGGGCCGCTTGGCTGCACCAGACTGCCGGGATAGACCGCCACGCTGCCGATGCGCCCGGCGATCGGCGCAATGATCTCGCCATAGCTGCGCGCCACCCGACCGGATTCCACTACGGCCCGATCGGCCGCTACCTGGGCGTTCAGGCTGTTGACCAGATTCTGGCTGGTATCCAGTGCCGTCTGAGAAATGAATTTCTGGCTGAATAACTCGTGCTGTCGCCGCAGATTGCGCTCGGCGTTGGCCAGGTCGGCGCGACTCTTGGCCAGCTGTGCCTCCGCCTTGCCGAGATTCGCTTCCTCGGTGCGTGTGTCCAGAGAGAAGAGCCTTGCGCCGTGGCGGACAAACTGGCCTTCCTTGACATGCACGGCCTTGATCGTTGCACTGATCTGGGCACGGATATCCACCGATTGCAATGCCGAGACCGTGCCGTTGGAACTCAGGCGCACCGGAATGTCCATCGCGACGACTTCAGCGCTGATTACGGGAACGGACCCTGGCCCCTTTTTGGCTTGGGGCGTGTCGGTGTTCTCACGCCAGAACCAGAGAGCAGCAGCGAGCGTCAGCAGCAGGATGCCGGCAAGGATGAAGCGCGAGGTTTTGCGCGGCGAATGGGTCGAAGGGACTGGCGATGTCATGAGCAAGCAGGGCAGTGGAAGCAACAACGCATTCTCGCGCATTTCTAAAAAAAGAAATGGCTTGCGAGGAAATATCAAGTTATCGAGTATAGGATTGCGCAACCGGGATCGAATCACAGGCGGGAAGTGGTGTCGTGATTTCTGTATCTCTGTAATATCACGCCATCATTCTGGATTTGCACCTCATGTTCTTCGGTATCACCGATCTCACCACCTTCATTCTGGGCACGATTTTCATCGTCCTGCTGCCCGGCCCGAATTCACTCTACGTCATGGCGGTTGCTTCGCGCTGGGGCGTTGCAACCGGTTATCGCGGTGCCTGCGGCATCTTTCTGGGCGACTCGATCCTGATGATCCTCTCCGCCACGGGCGTAGCTTCCCTGCTGCAGGCTACGCCAGCACTGTTCATGTTCTTGAAGTATGCCGGGGCTGCCTATTTGGCATGGTTGGGTATCGGGCTGCTGCGTTCGGCGTACCAGATGTGGCAGGGTACGAACAGTGCCGAAACTGTGGGCGCACCCGTCGATGCCTCCCGACCCTTCCGGACGGCTCTGCTCATTAGCCTGATGAACCCCAAGGCGATCCTGTTCTTTATCTCTTTCTTCATTCAGTTTGTCTCGCCGGATTACCCGCATCCGGCATTGTCCTTCCTGATCCTCGGCATCATCGTCCAGGTGTGCAGCGCCCTGTATCTTTCCGTCCTGATCCTGGGTGGGGCTCATCTGGCTCAGCAATTCCGTCGTCGTCAGCGATTATCCGCTACCGCCACCGGCGGGGTGGGTGGGTTGTTCATCGGCTTTGGCGTCAAGTTGGCCGGCGCGACCCTGGGGTAGTGCAACCAGACAAAAACCAGAACGCTACGTCTACGATCCGTGGCTTACTCCGGGACGAAATGCAAATTAGCACATCCGAAACACGCACGATCGAGGAGGAAACGAGATGACCCAACCTATTGCCACCGCCATCGCGGGAAGCCTGCCCAAACCCGCCTGGCTCGCCCAGCCCGAAAAATTGTGGGCGCCCTGGCAGCTTTCAGGAGATGCCCTTGAACAGGCCAAGGTGGATGCCATGCGACTTGCCGTCGACGACCAGTTGCGCGCCGGCATCACCGTCATCGGTGACGGTGAGCAGACGCGCCAGCATTTCGTGACGACCTTCATCGAACATCTCGATGGCGTCGATTTCATCAATCGCAAGACGATGCGCATCCGCGACCGCTACGATGCCGAAGTGCCTACAGTCGTGGGCGCTGTGGCGCGCAAGCGCCCGGTTTTCGTCGCGGACGCCAGGCGCCTGCGCCTGCTGACGAACCAGCCAATCAAGTTCACGCTCCCCGGCCCGATGACCATGATCGACACCCTGTTCGATACCTACTACGGTGGGAGTCGCGAGAAATTGGCCTGGGCTTTCGCCGAGATACTCAACCAGGAGGCAAGGGAACTGGCCGAGGCCGGTGTCAACATCATCCAGTTCGACGAGCCGGCCTTCAACGTCTTTTTCGATGAAGTCCGTGACTGGGGTGTGAAAACGCTGGAACGCGCCGCGGCAGACCTGCCCTGCAAGACCGCAGTGCATATCTGCTACGGTTATGGCATCGAGGCCAACATCAAGTGGAAGGAAGGGCTCGGCGCCGAATGGCGGCAATACGAACAGACCTTTCCGCTGCTCGCGCAAAGCCGCATCCACCAGGTCAGCCTCGAATGCCACAACTCGCACGTGCCGATGGAACTGATTGGCCTGCTCGATGGCAAGGAAGTGATGGTCGGCGCCATCGATGTGGCGACAAATCGCATCGAGACCCCCGAAGAAGTGGCAGCAACGCTGCGCAAGGCATTGCAGTGGGTGAAGCCGCAGCGGCTGATCGGCTGTACCAACTGCGGCATGGTGCCGCTGCCGCGTGCTGTTGCCCGTGGCAAACTGCACGCGCTCGCGGCAGGCGCAGCCATCGTGCGTGCCGAACTGGGTTGGTCCTGAGGCGATCCCAGCGCTTTAGGGTGTTGGACAGCGTGTCATGATCTGGTCACGCTGAAAAAGGAACGGGATTCGAGCGTTAATGATCGAAGCGGTAGTCTGCCGCCGGGTGAGACAGCCAGTTGCTGTCGCCGGTAAGTTCCAGTACCTGGGAATGAAATTTCAGGATGGCGGGGCGGTGACTGACGCTGATCAGGGTTGTCTGGGTCTCGACCAGTTTCTGGTACAGGCTGGCCTCGTTGGCAGCATCCAGAGCGCTAGTCGCCTCGTCCAGGATGGCAAATTGCGGCCGGGTCAGCAGCAACCGGGCAAAGGCAAGGCGTTGCTGCTCGCCAATAGAGAGCACTTTGTGCCAATCCATTTCGACGTCCAGGCCGCCGAAGCGCCGCGCGATGTCAGGCAGGTTGACCTGCTCCAACAGGCCCAGAAGTTCGTCATCGGTGGTTGATAGGTCCTTGTTCGGATAGAGCAGTTGGCTGCGCAGGCTACCCAGCAGCATGTATGGTTGCTGTGGGAGAAAGAGAATGTTTTTGGGTTTGGGGCGAAAGATCGTCCCGCTGCCCGAATACCACAAGCCCGCAATGGCACGCAGCAGAGAACTCTTGCCGCTGCCGCTTTCCCCAACAATCATTAATCCCTGGTTGGGCTTGATGATGACTGACAGATCCCTGATCAGGATGCGATCATGATTCGGCGTGTGCAAGGTGACGCTCTCGAGGGCAAGGTGGGAAGCTTCCACCGAACGGATGGTGTCGGCTTTTGTGGTTATGCTGGCCAGATGTTTAGGCATGGCTTTCGCCAGGGTATCCAGGCGATCGACACCCGCCGCAAAGCGGCTCAGGCCCTCGAAATTCTCCACAATCAGCGAAATGGCACCGAGCACCGCGGCAAAAGCCCCCCCGGCCTGGACTGCACGGCCCACCTCCAATTCACCCGAGAGCACCCGCGAAGCGATGATTGCGCTGGGTATCACCAAAGTCAGCATGGTGAAGGCGTGCTGATAGAGATTGAGGGAGAACTGGTTGAGGATAAGACGCTTGAAATTGTTGAAGGCCTCGTTGAAGCGCATCTTCACCTGCTTTAATTCCTGGGGCTCGCCCCGATAAAAGGCGATGGATTCAGCGTTCTCGCGCACCCGCACAAGGCTGAAACGGAAATCCGCTTCGCGCCGCAATTGATTGAAATTCAATATCATCAGCCGACGCCCAAAAACAAAAATCACAATGAGTGTGCCGACGAGAGCATAAACAACCAGAAAGTAAACCAGTTCCCTTGAAATAGACCACAAGACGCTACTGAAGGCGATCAACTGCAGCGTCGAACTAATGATGACCAGCAGGTAGTAGAGGGTGCGCTGGGTGAACGTGTTGATGTCTTCCGCAACCCGCTGGTCGGGGTTATCGATGCTACCTTTGGCATTCAGTTCGTAGAAGTGCCGGTGACTGAAGTAGCTCTCCAGAAACCGGTTGGTCAGCCACTGCCGCCAGTTGATACCGAGCCTGTCACGTACGTAAAAATAGAGAGCGTAGATCGGCACCGCAGTGATGATCAGGACAAGGCAGAACTTGATGGAATCCCAGAAACGTTCTTCATCTCGCGCCGCGAGAGCGGAAGTGAATTCGCCGGTCTGCTCATTGAAAAGCACTGCGAAGCGTGTCAAACCCACGAGCAGAACAGCCAGCAGGGCCAGCAGACCCCAGGCCTTCCACTTTTCCTCCTGGCGCCAGTAAGGCGAAGCGAGAATCCAGAAACGTTTCCAGATATGGCTGATGGTGGGATCAAACATGCCCTTGGATGGGGCTTTGGATTTTGGCCCAGATTGGGTCGTCGGACTTTCACGCATATTGAGTATGTTTTACTCTTCGCTGCGCAGCGGGGCAAGGTCACGCCGAAAAGAAAAAGGCCCTGCGAAAAATCGCAGGGCCTTGATTTGGTTGGTGGGCGGTACTGGGATCGAACCAGTGACCCCTGCCGTGTGAAGGCAGTGCTCTACCGCTGAGCTAACCGCCCGGTCAGCGCGAGGCGCGCATTAGATCACAAACCCCGCGCGTCGGCAATTTAGCCCTTCAGCACAGCGGCGACGGCCTTGACCACGTAGTCGATGTTCTTTGTGTTCAGGGCGGCGACGCAGATACGGCCTGTGCCAACGGCGTAGATGCCGTACTCGGCGCGCATCTTCTCGACCTGCGCGGCGGTGAGGCCGGTGTAGGAGAACATGCCGCGCTGGACGTTGATGAACCCGAAGTCCTGCGCCGTCCCGGCTTCCTTCAGCTTCGCGACGAAGCTGGCGCGCATGGTGCGGATGCGGTCGCGCATGCCACCGAGTTCGTCTTCCCACATCTTGCGCAGTTCGGGGCTGGCGAGGCAGGCCGCGACGATGGCGCCGCCATGGGTGGGCGGGTTGGAGTAGTTGGTGCGGATCAGGCGCTTGATCTGCGATGTGACACGGGCAGCCTCGTCCTTGCTGGCGGTGACGACGGTCAGCGCACCGACGCGCTCACCGTAGAGCGAGAAGGACTTGGAGAAGGAACTGGCCACGAGGAACTGCAGGCCGGAGGCAGCGAACTGACGCACCGTTTCGCCGTCCTGCTCGATGCCGTCGGCAAAGCCCTGGTAGGCCATGTCGATGTAGGCGACGAGATCGCGTTCCTTGATGGCCGCGATCACTTCCTTCCACTGATCATTGGTCAGGTCGGCCCCGGTCGGATTGTGGCAGCAGGCGTGCAGCAGGACGATGGACTTGGGTGGCAGCGTGGCCAGCGAGGCCTTCATGGCCGCGAAGTTGACGCCGCGGGTGGCGGGGTCGTAGTAGCCGTAGGTGTCAACCTTGAAGCCGACGGCTTCGAACAACTGGCGGTGGTTTTCCCAGCTCGGGTCGCTGATGTAAATGGTGGAGGTCGGCAGCAGGGCCTTCAGGTAGTCGGCGCCGACGCGCAGGGCGCCCGTGCCGCCGAGGCACTGGAAGGTCGACGCGCGGCCGGAACCGACGATCTCGGATTCCTTGCCGAACAGCAGCGCCTGCACGGCGCCGTTGTAGGCGGGCGTGCCCTCGATGGGCTGGTAGCCGCGTGGCGGCTGGGCTTCGATGCGGACTTTTTCAGCGGCCTTGACGGCGGCGAGCAGCGGGAGCTTGCCGTCGTCGCCGAAATACACGCCGACGCCCAGATTCACTTTCGCGGGATTCTTTTCGGCGTTGTAAGCTTCGGTGAGGCCCAGGATCGGGTCGCGGGGGGCCATTTCGACGTTGGCGAAGAGGGAAGTGCTCATGGCGGCAATGCTCCTGAAAAAGTGAAGAGGGAATCGCGTAATAATAGCCCAATCGAGCGATCTTGCCGCAGTGCCGCAATCAAAAATACAACTCTGATGTCTTATGGATGAGCAAGTTGTCGAGTTTCCGGGCAGCCCGTTTCGGCTGCATGAGCCCTTTCTCCCCGCTGGTGACCAGCCGGAGGCGATCCGGCTATTGACCGAGGGTTTCAACGACGGTTTGAGCTTCCAGACCCTGCTGGGCGTCACCGGATCGGGCAAGACCTACACGATGGCAAATGTCATTGCCCGGCTGGGCCGGCCGGCGCTGGTGCTGGCCCATAACAAGACGCTGGCGGCGCAGCTCTATTCCGAATTTCGCGAGTTCTTTCCCGAGAACGCGGTCGAGTACTTTGTTTCCTACTACGACTACTATCAGCCGGAAGCTTACGTTCCATCGCGCGACCTGTTCATCGAGAAAGATTCGTCGATCAACGAGCATATCGAACAGATGCGTCTGTCGGCCACGAAATCGCTGCTGGAACGGCGCGACGTCGTAATCGTCTGCACCGTCTCGGCAATCTACGGCATCGGCGATCCGGTCGATTACCACGCGATGATCCTGCACCTGCGTGAAGGTGAGAAGATCGGCCAGCGCGAGATCATCCGGCGTTTGTCGGAGATGCAATACGAGCGCAACGAGATGGATTTCCAGCGCGGCATCTTCCGCGTGCGCGGCGACGTGATCGACATCTTCCCGGCAGAAAACGCCGAAAGCGCATTGCGAGTCTCTTTGTTCGACGACGAGATCGAAACCCTGACGTTGTTCGATCCACTCACCGGACAAACGAAGCAGCGACTCGGGCGCTTCACGGTGTTCCCGTCCAGCCATTACGTCACGCCACGCGGGACGGTGATCAAGGCCATCGAGAAGATCAAGGCGGAATTGCGCGAACGCGCCGAATTCTTCTATAAGGAACAGAAACTCGTCGAGGCCCAGCGCATCGAGCAGCGCACGCGCTTCGATCTGGAGATGCTTGATCAGACCGGCTTCTGCAAGGGCATCGAGAACTACTCGCGCCATCTCTCGGGCCGCAAGCCTGGCGAACCGCCGCCGACGCTCTACGACTACCTGCCGCAGGGTGCGATCATGTTTGTCGACGAGTCGCACGTGACGATTCCACAAGTGGGTGGCATGTACAAGGGCGACCGCTCGCGCAAGGAAAATCTCGTTAATTACGGCTTTCGCCTACCCTCGGCGCTGGATAACCGGCCATTGAAGTTCGAGGAATTCGAGCGCCTGATGCCGCAGACCGTGTTTGTCTCCGCAACGCCCGCCAGTTACGAACATGAGCATCAGAGCCAGGTGGTCGAGCAGTTGGTGCGGCCGACCGGACTGGTCGATCCGTTGATCGAAGTCCGGCCAGCGACGACGCAGGTGGATGACCTGCTCTCCGAGATCAAGAAACGCGTGGCAAGCGGGGAACGGGTACTGGTCACGACGCTGACCAAGCGACTTTCGGAACAGCTCACTGATTTCCTCGCCGACAACGGCGTCAAGGTGCGCTATCTCCACTCCGACATCGATACCGTCGAGCGCGTCGAAATCATCCGCGACCTGCGGCTGGGCCTGTTCGATGTGCTGGTTGGCATCAACCTGTTGCGTGAGGGCCTGGATATTCCCGAAGTCTCGCTGGTGGCGATTCTCGATGCCGACAAGGAAGGCTTCTTGCGTTCGGAACGTGCGTTGATCCAGACCATCGGCCGCGCGGCGCGCCACCTCAATGGCACGGCGATCCTCTATGCCGATCGGATCACCAACTCGATGCAGCGCGCGATGGCCGAGACCGAACGCCGCCGCGAGAAGCAGCTAAGCTACAACGTCGAACACGGTATTACACCCGTGGGCGTGAAGAAGCGCATCAAGGACATCATCGACGGCGTCTACGACAGCGAAACCCTGCAACGTGAACTCAAGGTGGCGCAGGAAGCGGCGAAGTACGAGGCGATGAGCGAAAAGGCATTGGCGCGCGAGATCAAGCGGCTGGAAAAATCCATGCAGGAACACGCGAAAAACCTGGAGTTTGAACAGGCCGCCGCGGCGCGCGACGAACTGTTCCGGCTGAAAATGCTGGCTTTTGGCGATGCGGGCCATGACGCGCCGCCGGTTTGAAAGTCTGGGCTGGCGGGACGGCATCCCCAGCCCGCCGGGTCAGGCGGGCTGCGGCCCGTCGTAGCCTTCGATGATGACGAGATCAATGGTTGAAACGTTCAGCCGCAATTTCATGGCTGCCTGATATTCAGCCGAATTCCAGCAGTCGAGGGCAGCCTGGTAGGAGGGAAACTCGATGACAACATTGCGCGTCCGGCTCGCGCCCTCGGGATTCTCGAAGTGCCCTGCGCGCACCAGAAACCGTGCGCCGAACTTCCTGAAGGGCGCCGCGTTTGCCGCGACATACGCTTTGTAGCACTCGGGGTCGGTGACATCGACCCGGCCAATCCAGTAGCCCTTTGTCATGAAATTCTCCTATGTGGTGGCGACCACGATGTGTGCATACATCGGAAAGCTGACCGACTCGGCGTCGCGGTACTGGCGGATGACCGGCTCAACCTCGGCGCGTATCGTCTCCAGCAGTGCCTTGCGGGCCGGCGCTTGCAGTTCGGCAAAGGCTGGCACCGCTGCCGCCGAACTGGACACGGCAAGGGGCACGAATTGGCATGGCGGAGCAGAGCAGTGGCCCAGGGAAGAAACATGGCGGGGACAAAATAGTGCTCATACATCTCTGGGTTACTTGGTTGCGGTTGGTTCATGGCGCACTCCTTTCCCAGGCATTCAAAGACAGGCAAGCGACGAACATGATGTCCCCAATTGGGCCGCCTAACGTACAGGGCCTGGTTCTTTTCCGCAGCTCATAGTAGACCAGCGCTAACAGCGTTATCGGCAAGCCGAAGCCAACGAAGAATGGTGCAAGGATTGATAGGTGATCAATCCAGCTTAACGCATTACCTTCCCGGCCATTCGCAGGATGTCATCCAGCACATTGCCGTCGCCGTTCATGTCCAGCATCGAGGCGAGTCCCGCCGTGGCAGGTGCCTGCGGCGCGCTGCTGGCGTGCTGGCCGCCGAGTAGCCCACCCAGCAGGTCGCCTAGTCCGCCGATCCCGCCGCCCGACGGGGCAAGCTGCTCTTGGGCATTGGTGCCCTGCTGCTTTGCCAAGTAGCCTGTGACCAGCATCGCCAGCATCGGCAGCATCTTCTTGAGCAGGGATGGGTCGAGTCCCGACTGTGCGGCTGCGTTCTGTGCGACCGCGCGGCTTACGTCCTTGGTGCCGAATATCTGTCCGAGTACATTATCGCCCTGACTCACATCCGTTGGTTGTGGCGCCAGAACGTTGTCGAGCAAGCCGCCGCCGCCGAGTTGTCCAAGCAGGCCGCCGAGCCCTTCGAGACCCGTGGGCTGCGACTGTGCCTGCCTCTTGAATCCGCCAAGGATCGCCGGGATGAGCGCTGCGGCGCCGCTCGCCGCCTGGGATTCGTTGACGCCCAGTTCCTGCGCCATCGACTGAAGGCCGCCCATCTGGGCGAGGATGTCCGTGATCTGCATGTGCTTTCTCCTAAGGCGACTTGTGGAACGGCATGACCCTGCTGGATTGCAGGGGTGCTTGGCTGCTCGTTTGGAGCTTAGCAGGGATCGGCGGAACCTAGCTTGCACTCTGCAGTGAGCCATTCTGGATATCAAGTGCCATAAACACGCTGGGCTTCCGCCCACTCATTACGCTACATTTGACAAAACCGGTGCCGGTGGCCTTATCGCCGGCGTCCGTGTTGATGGATGGGTTGGGTATCACTATTTTGGACACCCAGCGCTGGATTTCTTGAGTTCCATGATGACGACGTGCGTGGGTGTTTGACCGATGTTCTCTCCGACGTGGGTCTGTTCTTCCGACCACATCACATCTCCTTCTTTAAACTGGCGAGTGAGTACCTTTCCGTCTGGCAGGGTCAGAGTCCGTTTGAATGGACTCAGCGCATAAAGGACGAACGCGGGATGTTTGTGCTGGTGTGTCTTCTCGCCAGGGAGGTCGTGATAGTCAAGGACTCTGACGCAATCGTTCTCCAGGATGACCTTGTATTTGTCACCATCGGTTTGAACAGCGTCCTGCGCGAACGCAGACGTTGCAAGAAGGGCAGCGGTTGTGAGGATTGGGGTGCGTAGCATGTTGAAGTCCTTGAATGCCGAGGCACTGACTGAAGCACGAGTGCCAGCCTCGACGAGTGGCAAGCGAGCGGAGCATCTGAAAGGGTGCCAAAGCGATTATGCGCTGATGACGCCCAACGTAGAGCTAACCGGCGCTGCGCGGCTTTATCGCGCAGCGTCCAGCGACCGAAGGGAGCGAGGTTGAGCGCCGGGTTAGAAACATACTGCTGGGGTTTGCTCTAAAACCTTGAGTCGTTTTCACAAGGTATCCCGTCATGGTCGCCATCCATTTTTGTGCCTGGACAGTTCTTAAGGAAAAATTCGGCTTCGGCTCTTGAACGCATTTGGCTGCAATGTTGCCGACCGTCACAAGAAAAACTCTCTGCCGGCTGATTGATTAAAGGTACTGGCGCCTCAGAGGTTTGAGGTTCTATTTGAGTTTGTGCTTGCGTAGAGGAGGCGCTTATTTGGTAGTAGTTCCAACCAAACGCCACGAGCAGCGCGAAAATTAATAATCTCTTCATTTGATTACCAATCTGCGTTCATGTTTCTAACGTGATGTGTACGCCGAATGGCGTGTGAATTGGTTATCTGGACAGGTGTGCAACTTGTGCATCTCTCCATAACCTATTTGACTACAATGAACTTAGCTCAGGGTTATCCGCCAGTTTCTGGCCCCGCGACACCTACCGACCCGCCGAAGCTGCTCGATCGCGTCCGGGATCGTATCCGGCACAAGGGTTACCGCATCCGTACCGAAAAGTCATATGCTCACTGGATTAAACGCTTTATCTTGTTTTACGACAAGAGGCACCCGCAGGACGTGGGTGCGGCGTGACGAGTTCGCTCGACAGGCTATGAAAACGAAGTTTCAGTGAAGGCTGACGCCAAGTTTTTCGACGTCAAGCGCAGCGACCGTAACAATAAGTCGGCGCTGGCGGGACGGCAGATGAACGCCTGCTGATTACTTCCTGCGCGCTTTCTTTTCGAGTGTGGCGGCGGCCTGCTTCTTGTTCTTCGGGGCGGCGGCTCGGCGGCGGGCCGGTTTGGCGGTAGCATCCTCTTCCGGTTTGGGGCGCCAGAGAATCAGGATATTGCCGATCTGCTGCACGGGCGCGCAGTCAAGTTGCGCGCAGATTTCGGCAAGCAGGACGGCACGGTCGTCGCGCTCGATGCCATGGAGCTTGACCTTGATCAGCCCGTGAGCATTGAGCGAGAGGTCGATTTCTTTGAGTACACCGGCGGTCAGGCCGTTCTGGCTGATGGCGACCGTGGGGTTGAGGTGGTGGGCGGTGGCGCGCAGGGCGCGGCGTTCGACAGGATTTAATTCATTCATGCGTGGATTCTAGATGAGCTGGACGACGAAACAAAAGAAAAAGAGCAAGCAGTGGATGCAGGAGCACGTGAACGACACCTATGTCCAGCTAGCGCAGAAGGAGGGCTGGCGCGCGCGCGCCGTCTTCAAGCTGAAGGAGATCGACGAGAAGGATCACCTGCTCAAACCGGGCATGACGGTGGTCGATCTGGGCGCGACGCCGGGCAGCTGGAGTCAGTACGTGGCGAAGCGCATCCAGCCCGGCGGCCGGTTGATTGCGCTCGACCTGCTGGCAATGGAACCGTTGCCGGGCGTGGAATTCATCCAGGGCGACTTTCGCGAGGATGCGGTGCTTGAAAAACTGAAGTCGGCGCTGGCGGGACGGCAGGTTGACCTTGTTTTGTCCGACATGGCACCCAATATGACAGGAATTGCATCGACCGACAGTACCCAGGTGATGGCCCTGGCCGAACTGACGCTCGATTTTGCGCGGCAGCATTTGAAACTTGGCGGTGATTTACTGGTCAAGGTCTTTCAGGGTGCGGGTTTCATGGAGTTACGCAAGGTCTTGCAGGCGGAGTTCGATGCGCTGGCGTCGCGCAAGCCGGCGGCGTCGCGGGATCGCAGTGCGGAGTTGTATTTGCTGGCCAGAAAAATGAAGATGAATGACATACAATGAGCAACTTGGAGCCCCCATTGGGGCATTGTGAGGCAATCGCTTGAACAATCTATTCAAAAACATGGCTATCTGGCTCGTCCTCGGCGTCGTGCTGATGACGGTGTTCAATCAGTTCAACACCCGCCAGGCGCCGCAGAATACCTTGGAGTACTCGGCCTTCCTCGATGAGGTAAAGCTGGGCCACATCGCCAAGGTGGTGATCCAGGGCCGCACGCTCGATGCGACGACGCTCGAAGGCAAGAAGATCACGACCTATGCGCCAGCCGACCTGTGGATGGTCTCCGATCTGCTCAAGTACAACGTCAAGGTGGTCGCCAAGCCCGAAGAAGAGCAGTCCTTCCTGACGAGCATTTTCGTATCGTGGTTTCCGATGCTGCTCCTGATTGGCGTGTGGGTTTTCTTCATGCGCCAGATGCAGGGCGGCGGCAAGGGCGGCGCGTTCTCCTTCGGCAAGAGCAAGGCGCGCATGCTGGACGAAAACAGCAACCAGGTGACTTTCGCCGACGTCGCCGGCTGCGAGGAGGCCAAGGAAGAAGTGTCCGAACTGGTCGACTTCCTGCGTGATCCGTCCAAGTTCCAGAAGCTGGGCGGCCGCATTCCCCGTGGCGTACTCATGGTCGGCTCGCCCGGCACCGGCAAGACATTGTTGGCAAGGGCCATCGCCGGCGAGGCCAAGGTACCGTTCTATTCGATTTCCGGTTCCGATTTCGTCGAGATGTTTGTCGGCGTCGGTGCCGCGCGCGTGCGCGACATGTTCGAACAGGCCAAGAAGGCTTCACCCTGCATCATCTTCATCGACGAAATCGACGCGGTCGGCCGCCAGCGTGGTGCCGGACTCGGCGGCGGCAACGACGAGCGCGAGCAGACCCTCAACCAGTTGCTGGTCGAGATGGATGGCTTCGAAGCCAGCGTTGGCGTGATTGTCATCGCGGCGACCAACCGCCCGGATGTGCTTGACCCGGCGCTGCTGCGGCCGGGCCGTTTCGACCGTCAGGTCGTCGTGCCGCTGCCCGATATCCGCGGCCGCGAGCAGATCCTGAAAGTGCACATGCGCAAGGTGCCGATGGCGCCCGATGTCGAACCCTCCATCCTGGCGCGGGGTTGCCCGGGCTTTTCCGGTGCTGATCTTGCCAACCTGGTGAACGAGGCCGCGCTGTTTGCCGCGCGCGCCAACAAGCGCCTGGTGGATATGGAAGACTTCGAGCGCGCCAAGGACAAGATCATGATGGGCGCCGAGCGCCGCTCGATGGTCATGCCCGAGGAAGAGCGCCGCAATACCGCCTATCACGAGTCCGGCCACGCCGTGGTCGCCAAGCTGCTGCCGAAGACCGATCCGGTGCACAAGGTGACGATCATTCCGCGCGGACGCGCGTTAGGGGTGACGATGCAGTTGCCGACCGAAGACCGCTACAGCCAGGATCGCGTGCGCCTGCTCAACACCATTACCGTGCTGTTCGGTGGCCGCATTGCCGAAGAGCTGTTCATGGATCAGATGACCACGGGCGCCTCCAACGACTTTCAGCGTGCCACCGACCTGGCGCGCCGCATGGTGACGCAGTGGGGCATGTCCGACAAGCTGGGTCCGATGGTATACGGCGAGGAGGAGGGCGAGATATTTCTTGGCCGCTCGGTTACCACGCACAAGAACATGTCCGAGGCATCCTTGCAGACCGTTCGACGCGGAGATTCGCCGCATCATCGACGAACAATATGCCTTGGCGCGCCGCCTGCTCGAAGAGAACCGCGACAAGGTCGAGGCCATGACCGCGGCGCTGCTCGAACTGGAAACCATCGACGCCGACCAGATCAACGACATCATGGAAGGCAAGCCACCACGGGCGCCCAAGCCCTCCTCGGCGCCAGCCAAGCCGACGGCGGGTGACAGCACGCCCGGTGCCGCGCCCAATGCCGCAGCACCTGCGTAGGCAGGCTTCGGCTGCTGCGCCGGCCTGAGGATCAAATCAAACGGGAGTTGCAACTCCCGTTTTTCTGGCATAATGATTCCATACTTCTGGAAATAACGAAATGATGACCCCTGCCACCGCTGTCGATGCACTTGCCGCGCTTGCCCAGGAAACCCGCCTGAATGTCTTTCGCCTGCTGGTGACGGCCGGCCCGGTCGGCTTGGCGGCGGGCGAGGTCGGCGCGCAACTGGGCATACCCGCCAATACCCTGTCCTTCCATCTGAAAACGCTGTCGCAAGCCGGCATGGTCGTCGCGCGTCAGGAGGGCCGGTTCATTTTCTACGCCGCCAACTATGCGTCGATGGACGATCTGATCGCCTTCCTGACCGACAACTGCTGCCAGGGCAAGGCATGCCTACCCAGGACGGATGCCGTATCTACCGTGGCCAAGCGCCGCGCCGGGAGTCCGGCATGAACACGCTTTCCGAAGGGCATGTGGTCCGCCGCGCTCCCTGGGGTTGGCTGCTGGCAGGTCTGGTCGCGTGGGTTGCCGCCTACGCGAGCCTGCTCCCTTTTGCGGATGCCGTGGTTGGTGCGCTGGGCCTCGACCGCGAAACGCATCTGGGCGAGGCGCTCCACTTCTTTGTCTATGACACGCCGAAAGTCCTTTTGCTGCTCACCGGGGTCGTCTTCGTCATGGGCGTGATCCACACCTTCGTCACGCCCGAGCGCACGCGCGCCTTGCTGTCCGGGCGGCGTCTCGGCATCGGCAATGTCATGGCGGCGAGTCTGGGCGTCGTCACACCGTTTTGCTCATGCTCGGCGGTGCCTCTGTTCATCGGCTTCCTTTCAGCCGGCGTGCCGCTGGGCGTGACCTTCTCCTTCCTGATCTCCGCGCCGATGGTGAACGAGATTGCGCTGGCCCTGCTGTTTGGCCTCTTCGGCTGGCAGGTCGCCGCGCTCTATCTGGGACTTGGTCTTGGCGTGGCCATCGTCGCGGGACTCGTGATCGGCCGGCTCGGCATGGAAAAACATCTCGAAGACTGGGTGCGTGCCATGCAGTCCAGTCAGTCGGCCGATTATGACGCCGCGAAATCGTCCTGGGCCGAGCGCATCGACGCCGGCGTTGCGCATGTGAAGGAGATCGTGGGCAAGGTGTGGCCCTACATCCTCGCCGGTATCGCTCTCGGTGCGGCGATCCACGGCTATGTGCCGCAGGACTTCCTCGCTTCGATCATGGGCAAGGATGCACCCTGGTGGTCGCTGCCCGCCGCCGTGGCGCTCGGCGTACCGATGTATTCCAACGCCGCCGGCATCATCCCGGTGGTCGAGGCGCTGCTTGGCAAGGGCGCGGCACTGGGTACCGTGCTCGCCTTCATGATGAGCGTGATCGCGCTCTCGCTGCCCGAGATGATCATCCTGCGCAAGGTACTCAAGCTGCCGCTGATTGCAACGTTTGCCGGCGTTGTCGCCGCCGGCATTCTCGTCGTCGGCATGGTCTTCAACGCTGTCCTGTAAGGAGCCCCGCATGAAAAACGTCAAGATCCTCGGCACCGGTTGTGCCAACTGCCAGAACACCTACCAGCTGGTCACGGAGGTTGCGCAGGCCAAAGGCGCTGAAATCGAACTCGAAAAGATCGAAGACCTGCAGAAAATCATGCAGTACGGTGTGATGAGCACGCCGGGCGTGGTGATCGACGGCAAGGTCGTGCATGCCGGCGGCGTACCGGCGCGCGCCAAGGTCGAGGGGTGGTTCGCATGACAATCAATGTCCTTGTGCTTTGCACCGGCAATTCGGCACGCTCGATTCTCGGCGAGATGCTCTTCAATCACCTCGGCAAGGGCCGCATCAAGGCATACTCGGCCGGCAGCCAGCCGGCGGGGCAGGTGAATGCCGTCGCCCTGGAGACTCTGTGCAAGCATGGCGTGCCCTGCGAGGGTGCTCGCAGCAAGAGTTGGGACGAGTTCGCCGCGAGTGCCGTATCGCCAGGGCTGACTTTCAATTACATCTTCACCGTCTGCGGCAACGCGGCGAAGGAAGCCTGCCCGGTCTGGCCTGGTCATCCGGCCACCGCCCACTGGGGCATCGACGATCCCGCCCATGTCGAGCCGATCGGGGCACGCCGCGCAGCCTTCGAGCAGGCGTATCAGGAATTGAGGCGACGCGTCGAAGCCTTTCTTGCGTTGCCGCTCGAAGGCATGAGCCCGGATGAAGTGGCTTTCGCCGCACTTCGCATCCACGCACAGAGCGCGCAGGCCTGACATGTCTGCACAGTGTGAAGTCACCGCCAAGGTCGCGGCTGGGGCGCCGATGTCCTTTTTTGAACGCTACCTGACGGTATGGGTGTTCCTCTGCATCGTCATTGGCATCACGCTTGGCCAATGGTTGCCGGCACCCTTCCAGATGCTTGGCCGCATGGAGTTCGCGCAGGTCAATCTGCCGGTCGGCCTGCTGATCTGGGTGATGATCATTCCGATGCTGGTCAAGGTCGATTTCGGCGCGCTGCACGAGGTGCGCCAGCACGTGCGCGGCATCGGCGTCACGCTGTTCGTGAACTGGCTGGTCAAGCCGTTCTCCATGGCCTTCCTCGGCTGGCTGTTCATCCGCCAACTGTTTGCCCCGTACCTGCCTGCCGACCAGCTCGACAGCTACATTGCCGGCCTGATCCTGCTCGCCGCTGCACCCTGCACGGCGATGGTGTTCGTCTGGAGCCGGCTGTCGAACGGCGACCCGCTATTCACCCTGTCGCAGGTGGCGCTCAACGACACGATCATGATCTTCGCCTTTGCGCCGCTGGTGGGGTTGCTGCTCGGCATCTCGGCAATCACCGTGCCGTGGGCCACGCTGGTGACATCCGTCGTGCTCTACATCGTCATTCCACTGGCACTCGCGCAGTTCTGGCGTAAGGCACTACTGAAGAAAGGCCAGGCGCATTTCGATGCGACGATGGAGAAGATCGGCCCGTGGTCGATTACTGCACTGCTTGCCACGCTGGTGCTGTTGTTTGCCTTTCAGGGCAAGGCCATCATCGAACAGCCGCTGATCATTGCACTGCTCGCCGTGCCGATCCTGATCCAGGTGTTCTTCAACTCGGGCCTGGCCTACTGGCTCAACCGTGCGGTCGGCGAAAAGCATACTGTCGCCTGCCCGTCGGCACTGATCGGCGCATCGAATTTCTTCGAACTCGCTGTCGCTGCGGCCATCAGCCTGTTCGGCTTCGAGTCGGGTGCGGCGCTGGCGACGGTGGTTGGTGTGCTAATCGAGGTGCCGGCCATGCTGCTGGTGGTTAAAGTGGTGAATGCCAGCAAGGGATGGTACGAAAAATAAAGCGCGGGCTGCTATGCTGAAGAGCAGATATAAGTCTGGTTGCGAGGGTCAGTCATGAACACCGTTCGAAAAATACTACTGCCGATATCGATGCTGATTGCGTCGGCGTCAGGCGCGGTTCTGGCGCAACAGCCCGGCCCGCCAGCCGAAAAACGCGAACTGATCTATTGCGCCGACCGCATGACCCACGAGGAACGCGAAGCCTATCGCGCGAAGATGCGTGCCGCTCGCACCCTTGAGGAAAGAGCGGAGTTGCGCGCCGCGCATCGCGCCGAGATGCAGGCGCGTGCTGCCAGCCAGAAGGACGAAGCATGCGAGCCACCCAGACGCCAGTGGCGCGGAGGGCAGGGTAAATGAAGCTTGCGCCGATGATCCTGATTGCCTTGGCCGCGCTGACGGGTTGCGGCAATGCGCCCGCCCCCAAGGGCGACCCCGTGCGCGGCGCACAGTTGCACGAAGTCTGCCTCGATTGCCACGGCACCGAGCTATACATCAAGCCGGACCGCAAGATCAAATCGCGCGATGCCTTGCGCAAGGAAATCATCCGGTGGGGCGACTACTACAGTCCGGCCTTGTCCGAACAGGATGTCGATGACCTGTTCGCGTATCTCGACAAGGAGTTTTACAAGTTCTAGGTATCCGGCCACTCTTGCCATGAAACTTTCCGTTCTGCTCCCTCTCGCTTTTATGATGGTCCTATCCGCGCTGGCCCACGCGGCGGACAGCATTCTCGTGATCTCCATCGATGCGCTGCATCCGGCGGCGCTGAGTGCCAGGACCAGCCCGACGCTGCAGGCGCTGATGCAGGCTGGCCGTTTCACACTGAATGGCCGCAGTGTCGATCCCCCGAAGACCCTGATTGCCCATACGGCGATGCTGACTGGCCTGTCGCCTGCGCAAAGCGGCAAGCGCGACAATGACTGGCAGCCGGGTGAGCCGCAAGTCGCGAAGCCGACCTTGTTCGACGATGCCAGGCAGGACGGCTATCGCACCGCCTACTACTATCTCCAAGCCCAAGCTTGGCTATCTGGTCAACGCTGCGGTCGATGAGCACGGCCTCGAACCGGGCGGCGGCATCGAGCAAGTGCGCGCCTTCTTTCGCGGGGAAGGAAAGCGTTTTGCCTTTCTGCATGTGAGTGGTCTGGAGTGGGCGGGTGGGGATTCCGGCTGGCTTTCGCAGGCGTATCTCGACGAACTGACCGATATCGATGCTGGCCTTGCGCCGCTGTTCGACGAAGTGCGCCAGCGTGGCAGCTACGCGATTGTCGTGACGAGCGATCATGCGGGCCACGAACGGGAGCATGGTACGAATCATCCGGACGACTACAAACTGCCGCTGATTGTGGCCGGCAATGGCGCGCGGCTGCCACGTTTGCCCAAGGGCAGCTGGCCGGTCACCGGATTACGCTCACTGGTGCGAAAATTGGCGCATTGAACCTGGCATCGCCGTCCTGCCAGCGCCGACTTTTTCACCTTGACTTACGGAGAACGAATTCATGAGCGATCCCCAATTCACCTTCACGCTTGAGCAGCAGGAAGACTATGCCTTTCTGGTCCGTTTCGACAACGATCTGCCGGCGCTGCTGACCGATGAGCCGCCGCCGCTGGGCAAGAACCGCGGGCCAAATCCCTCGCGCCTCATCGCGGCCGGCGTGGCGAACTGCCTGGGCGCGAGCCTGCTGTTCGCCCTGCGCAAGTTCAAGAACAATCCCGGCAAGGTGAGCGCGACGGTGACCGCGCAAATGGCGCGCAACGAGCAGAAGCGTCTGCGTATCGGCCGCATCGACGTGGAACTGCGCTTCACGGCGGCGGCAGCCGAGATGGAGCACCTCGAGCGCATCCTCGAACAGTTCGAGGAATACTGCGTCGTCACGCAGAGCGTGCAGACCGGCTTTCCGGTCGGCGTTTCGGTGTACGACGGCGCGGGTGCCAAACTGAAGTAACCGCGCTTGCCGGTAGAATCCGGCTCATGACAACGCTGTACTGCGGTTCCTGCCAGCTGTTACTCAAACGCCCCCTCATCATGGGCATCGTCAACCTGACGTCCGATTCGTTTTCGGGCGATGGTGTCGGAGCGGGTGCTGCGGCCGCCATTGCGCATGCCGAAGCACAGCGTGCGGCGGGCGCGGACATTCTCGATCTGGGGGCCGAATCTTCGCGTCCCGGAGCGGCACCGGTGCCGGTCGCGGTCGAAATCGACCGGCTGCTGCCGGTGCTACGGGCAGTACGCGACTGGGGCGTGCCGGTGTCGGTGGATACGACGAAACCGGAAGTCATGCGCATGGCGATCGGCGAGGGCGCGACGATCATCAACGACATCGCTGCCTTGCAAACGCCTGGTGCTCTGGAAACGGTGGCGGCGAGCGCTGCGGCTGTGTGCCTGATGCACATGCAGGGTGAGCCGCGCACCATGCAGACGCAACCGCACTATGATGATGTCGTGGCCGAGGTGCATGACTTTCTCGCCGGGCGCGTTGCGGCCTGCATTGCGGCAGGCATCGCAAAGGAACGCCTGCTGATCGATCCGGGCTTCGGCTTCGGCAAGACGGTGGAGCACAATTACACGTTGCTGCGCGAGTTGCGGCGCTTTGAGGATATTGGCGTGCCCGTGCTGGCCGGGCTGTCGCGCAAGTCGATGCTCGGTGCAGTGACCGGGCAGCCGAACGGCATGGCGCGCGTGCATGCCAGTGTGGCGGCGGCCGTGCTGGCGGTGGCGCGTGGCGCACGCATCGTGCGCGTGCATGACGTCGCGGCGACAAAGGATGCGCTGGCGGTATGGGCCGCTATGGAAGGGAGAAAAGCAGAATGACAAGACAGTATTTCGGCACCGACGGGGTGCGCGGGCGCGTTGGCAAGTTTCCGATCACGCCCGATTTCGCCTTGCGGCTCGGCTATGCGGCCGGTGAAACACTCGTCGCGCATGCGCGGGCGCAGGATCTGGCCCGTGACGGTGAGCGGCCGGCAGTATTGATCGGCAAGGACACGCGCATCTCCGGCTACATGCTCGAAGCGGCGCTGGAAGCGGGCTTCGCCGCAGCCGGCGTCGACGTGATGCTCTGTGGCCCGCTGCCGACGCCCGCGGTGGCCTATCTCACGCGCGCCCTGCGGCTGGCGGCCGGCGTGGTGATCTCGGCCTCGCACAACCCCTACGACGATAACGGCATCAAGTTCTTCGCCGCCGGCGGCTTCAAGCTGCCGGATGCTATCGAGGAGGAGATCGAGGCGCGCCTGAAAGGGCCGATGGGCTGCCGCGATTCGGCGCAGCTCGGCAAGGCCCGGCGCATCGACGACGCGGCCGGCCGTTATATCGAGTTCTGCAAAAGCATCTTTCCGAACGATCTCGACCTGCGCGGCCTGAAACTCGTCGTCGACTGCGCGCACGGCGCGGCCTACAGCGTCGCACCCAAGGTATTTCATGAACTGGGCGCGGAAGTGATTGCCGTGGGCGCGACGCCGGACGGCCTCAACATCAATGCCGGTGTTGGCGCGACGGCGCCGCAGTTCCTGCGCGAGCAGGTCGTGCAGCACCAGGCCGATCTGGGTATCGCCCTGGATGGCGATGCCGACCGCCTGATGATGGTCGACGCCAGCGGCCGTCTGTTCGATGGTGACGAACTGCTCTACATCATCGCGCGCCACCGGCGGGCAGCGCGCGGGTTGCCGGGGATCGTGGGCACGCTGATGAGCAACCTCGGCTTCGAGCAGGCACTCGGCCGGCTCGACATCGGCTTCACCCGCGCCAAGGTAGGCGACCGCTACGTGCTCGAACTGATGCAGAAAAATGGCTGGACCCTCGGTGGCGAAAATTCCGGCCACATCATCTGCCTCGAACGCCATACCACGGGCGATGGCATCGTTGCTGCGCTGCAGGTGCTGTCAGCGCTGCGCGTGCGCAATGAAACGCTGGCGCAGGCCTGCGCCGACCTGACAATGTTCCCGCAGAAGCTGATCAATGTGCGGTTCGCGAAGACATTCGACTGGCGCGGCAATGCGGGCATCCAGGCGGCGACGGCTCAGGCGGAACAGATTCTGAATGGCAAGGGGCGCGTGCTGCTGCGCCCCTCCGGCACCGAGCCGCTGTTGCGGGTGATGGTGGAAGGCGAGGATGAAGCGCTGGTGCTGGCGCAGGCCGAGTCGATTGCCGTGGCGGTGCGCATCGCAGCCGGGGTGGCCTGAGCGCCGTCCTGCCAGCGCCGACTTTTTTGCGTGCTGCCTAACCGGCCAGCACCAGCCCCCAGGTGACGACGACATTGACCAGCGCGAGCAGCACCGCCGCGCTGCCGATATCCTTGGCTCGTTTTGCCAGATGGTGGTGTTCGAGCGAAACGCGGTCTACCACAGCCTCGATGGCCGAATTGAGCAGTTCGACGAGGAGCACCAGCAGCACGCTGCCGATCATCAGCGCCTTGCCGATACCACTGGCGGGCAGGAATAGCGCGGCCGGAATGAGCACCAGCGCAAGCAGGGTTTCCTGACGAAAGGCATCCTCGTGCCGATAAGCCGCCGTCAGGCCGTCAAGCGAGTAACGCAAAGCGTTGATGAGGCGGGTCAGGCCGGTTTTTCCCTTGAACGGGCTTTCGCCACCGTGCGACTCTTGTTTCGTCTCCATGGACGAAAGATAGCAGTTTTGCCCCGGGTATTGATTACATGATCCGGGTGCCCAGCCACCAGAATATCGCGGCCAGCACGCCGCTGGCGGGGATGGTGAGTACCCAGGCGACGGCGAGGTTGATGGAGATGTCCCAGCGCACGCGCTTCATGTTGTGCGCCGCGCCGGCACCGGCGATGGAGCCCGCGATCGTATGTGTCGTCGAAACAGGGATGCCACCGAGCGTGGCGAGACCGAGGCTGATCGCGCCGCCCATCGAAGCACAGGAACCGCTCACCGAATTGAGCTTGGTGATGCGGGTGCCCATGGTCTTGACGATGCGCCAGCCGCCGAGATAGGTGCCCCAGGCGATGGCTAGATAACAGGAATAGATCACCCAGTTCGGCAAGGTGGCGACGTCGGTGGTAGCAACGCCGGCGGTGATCAGCAGCAGCCAGATGATGCCGATGGTTTTCTGCGCGTCGTTGCCGCCATGCGCCAGGCTGTAGGCGCCGGAAGCAAAGATCTGCGCATAGTTGAACCAGCGTCGCACCTGTCCGGGGGTCTTGTGGCGAAAGATCCAGGCCACCAACACCATCAGCAGGCCGCCGACCATGAAGCCGACCAAGGGAGAGATAATAATGAACACGAGGATTTTGCCAAAGCCGCTCCAGACGAGGGGGGCGAAGCTGCCGGCCTTGGTCAGGGTGGCGCCTACCAGTCCGCCGATCAGGGCATGCGAAGACGAAGAGGGGATGCCGTAGTACCAGGTGATGATGTTCCAGATCAGTGCGCCACACAGGGCGCCGAAAATAACGTTGTAGTCGACGAAGCTCGGATCGACGGTGCCCTTGCCGATGGTGGCCGCCACCTTGAGCTGGAAAACCCAGAGTGCCGCAAAGTTGAAAAAGGAGGCGAACAGCACCGCCTGTTTCGGTGTGAGTACACCGGTGGCGACGATGGTGGAAATCGAGTTGGCACCATCGTGGAAGCCGTTCATGAAGTCGAAGGCGATCGCGACGAAGATCAATACGGCCAGGATCCAGACGCTGATGGTCAAGCCTTCCATGATTGCTTATCCTTCAGGCGTTTTCGATGAGGATTTCTTCGATAATCCGCGCCGTGTACTGGCATTGGTCGAGTACGTGCTCTTGCAGAAAGTAGAACTCGCGCAGGCGGATTGCCGTCCATATCTGGCTTTCGTCCGCGAACAGGCGGGTGATGGCCTTCTTGAGAATCTTGTCCGCCTTGGATTCGATTACCTCGATCTCGTGGCAGAGGTTGACCGCTTCCTTGGCGCGCGTCTTGTCGCCCAGCACGATCACGGCGCGGTTGAGGCGCAAGCAGGCATCGGAGCTGAGTGCGGCCAGTTCGCGCGCTTCGGGTGTTGAGTCAGTGATGTGATACATGCCGACTGCATTGGCGACATCCTGCAGTTTGCCGAGGATCTGGTCGAGGGCCAGGGTCAGGGTGTGGATTTCTTCGCGGCTGAAGGGGGTGATGAAGGACTTGTGCAGCAGGCCGATCATTTCCATCTTGATCTTGTCGCCGCTGCGCTCGTTCATCACGATTTCCTTGACCAGGGCATCCAGTTCGCTCGATGCCGTGCCGAGCGAGTTGATCAGGCGAAGGGTTGCATTGGCAGCCGCGACGACGCGGTCGGAGTGTGCGTTAAGGAGGTCGAAGAACTCCTTGCGGTGGGGCATCATGCTGCTGAACATGCCTGTTCCTTTGTAAGCTTGTGGATTCGGTACAGACGCGGATGTTACAGAAATATTACTTACGTTGCCGGTTATCGCCGGGCCGGATCAATCAATGATTCGGCTCCATTGACCGCGCACGGGCTCATCAGTAGAATCCCGATCCTCGGGGTGTAGCGCAGCCCGGTAGCGCGCTTGCTTTGGGAGCAAGATGTCGAAGGTTCGAATCCTTTCACCCCGACCAGCCTGCACCTCCGACCGCTAGACGGACCGCCCGTAGCTCAACCGGATAGAGCACCGGCCTTCTAAGCCGGGGGTTGTGAGTTCGAGTCTCGCCGGGCGGACCAAAGTTTTTGGTAGTGCTTGGTTATGTTGTGTTCAGTTTCAACGTGGTGGCTGTAGCTCAGTTGGTAGAGTCCTGGATTGTGATTCCAGTTGTCGTGGGTTCGAGCCCCATCAGCCACCCCACAAATGCAATGGGTTGCAAGCTAATAACTTGCAACCCATTTTCTTTTTCTAATTCACTGCCATTACCTGCGTGACCCAACGAGACTTTTCCTCCCTGCCCCTGTCGCCGGCGTTGCTGCGCAATCTCGACCACCTCGGCTACCGCAGCATGACGGCGATCCAGGCGCAGAGCCTGCCGCTGATCCTCAAACGGCGCGACCTCATCGCCCAGGCCGATACCGGCAGCGGCAAGACGCTGGCTTTCGCCATCGGCATCCTGCACCGCCTTGACCCTGCCGATTTTGGCATTCAGGCGCTGGTGTTGTGCCCGACTCGCGAGCTGGCCGACCAGGTGGCCAAGGAGCTGCGCCGCATTGCCCGCTTTGCCGACAACATCAAGGTGCTGACGCTCTGCGGCGGCACGCCGATGGGACCGCAGATCGCCTCGCTCGAACATGGTGCGCATGTCATCGTCGGCACGCCGGGGCGCATCCAGGACCACATGAGCCGCAACAGCATCGACTTGTCCGGCGTGCGCACGCTGGTGCTCGACGAGGCCGACCGCATGGTCGGCATGGGCTTCTTCGACGAGATCAAGGGCATCGTCCGCGCCTGCCCGCGCGAGCGGCAGACGCTGCTGTTCTCGGCCACCTACCCCGACGACATGAAGACAGGCCAGCGCCGCCTTCCTCGACCGTCCGGAAGAGCTCAAGGTGACTGCCGCGCAGGACGCCACCCGCGTCGAGCAGCGCTTCTACGAAGTCGCGCACGAGAAGCGCAACCACGCCGTGGCGCACCTGCTGGCCCACTTCCGGCCGGAATCGACGCTGGCCTTCTGCAATACCCGCATCCATTGCCGCGAGCTGGCCGCCGAACTGCGCGCGCAGGGCATCTCGGCGCTGGCGCTGCACGGCGAACTGGAGCAGCGCGAACGCGACGAACTGCTGGTGCAGTTCGCCAACCGCAGCTGTTCGGTACTGGTGGCCACCGATGTTGCCGCGCGCGGTCTCGACATCCGCACCGTCGATGCCGTGATCAACGTCGATGTCGCCAAGGACACTGAAGTGCATATCCACCGCATCGGCCGTACCGGTCGCGGCGATGCCATCGGGCTGGCACTCAGCCTGTGTGCGCCGAGCGAACGCAAGTGGGTCAAACTGATCGAAGCCTGGCAGGGCGGCCCGGTGCGCTGGTTTCGACTCGCCGATCTCCAGCCTGCCGCAGGCGAGGCCTTGCAGGCGCCGATGCAGACCTTGCGCATCCTTGGCGGTCGCAAGGACAAGCTCCGCCCGGGCGACCTGCTGGGCGCGCTCACCGGTGTCGCCGGGCTGAGCAAGGAACAGGTCGGCCGCATCGATGTCTTCGCTGACACCTGCTACGTTGCCCTCGATCGCCGTGCCGCCGTGCGCGCTTTGCGCAGCCTCGCTGACGCCGGGCATCAAGGGGCGGCGTTTCCGCATGAATCTACTCACGTTGGCGTGAGCCGAAAAGGAAAAAATAATATGGGAATCCTGACCCAGATCATCGCTGCAGAAGAAGATGAAATCGAAGCGATTGGTGAATCGCAACAACCGATCGACGCGTGGAGCGGTATCGAGATGCGCGATATCGACACGGCCAGGATTGCCACGCTGCACAGCTTGCTGACGGGTGACCCATTTGACGCTGCGCTTGCCTATTACGAGCCGGTCTATGTCTCTGCGGACGAGGGTGTGCTGGTGCTGCGCCTGGCCGATGAAGTGATGGAGCGCCTGAGCGAACTCGAAGAGGATGCGCTCGATGCGGTGGCTACCGAGCTGGTCGCCACTGAGGAATTCGAATCCACCGGTTGGGAAACCGAAGCAATTACCGCGATGCTGGTTTCACTGGCCGATCTGGCACGACTGGCCGAGTCGCAAGGGCAGGGACTGTTCGTCTGGATGCATCCCCTGCGGACTTGAGTGGTTAGCTCGGGCAGCGCTTCAGCTTCACCAGGAGTCCATCGAGCTGGTTCGCAAACGCCTGCCGGTCAGCCGCGGAAAATACCGCGGGTCCGCCGGTCTCGACGCCGCCGCTACGCAGTACATCCATGAAGTTGCGCAGGGTCAGTCGCTCCTGGATGTTGCTCGCGTCGAGCAGGTCGCCACGCGGGTCGAGCACATGGGCGCCCTTGGCGACCACCAGCGCAGCAAGCGGCACGTCGGCGGTGACGACCAGGTCACCCGCTTCGGCCTCTTGGACGATGCGCTGATCAGCGACATCGAATCCCGCGGGCACTTGGAGCGCGCGGATCCACGGCGAAGGTGGCACGCGCAGCATCTGGTTGGCAATCAGCGTGAGTTGCACCTGGGCGCGATCCGCGGCGCGGAAGAGAATGTCCTTGATGGCGCCGGGGCAGGCATCGGCATCGACCCAGATCTTCATGAGGCCTTGCCATAGGCTTCGAGCAGCCGCTGGTGCATGGCGCACCCTTTGAGCGCCAGACCCGGAGACGCGATGGCGAAGCAGCGCTGGCTGCCATCAAGCAGCGTTTCAGCCGCTGCGACGGTGTCGGTGCCATACAGTTGTTCCAGCGCTTCGTGACAGGGATGTTCGCTCTCTTCGAGCTGGATCAGCGCGTCGATGCAGCGATAGATCCGGCGGCGCGCAGCGTTGATTTGCCCGAAATGCGCGATCCAGTCGAGGCCCTCCCGGATCGCCTCCTGGTCGCCGCAGGCGAGTGCCAGCAGGGTTTTCAGCTCGCCGACGCGCAGGTCTTCCCAGAGGGTGCCGGCGTCTGCCGCCAAGCCGATCAGCGCACGTACCAGGCGTTGGTCATCGACACTGCTTTCGTTCAGGGTGTCGAGCAGGTCGGCGCATGCGTCATCGTCAAGCTCTGCCAGTCGCAAGATGGGATCGCGCAGTTTGTTGCCGATGCTGTTGTTTTCCCATTCGAGATCATCGACCGGATAGATTTCCGACATGCCCGGCACGAGGATGCGGCAGGCATAGACGCCGAGCCGGTCGAAGTCGGCGATATATACATCGTGGCCCATGGCATGGATGCGCTCGATGAGCCAGTGAGCATCGTGGCTGGTGGCGGCATCAGGAGTGCTGAAATTCCAGTCGCAGAACGCGAAGTCCGGTGTGTCGCCAAGAAAACTCCAATGGACAATGCCGCTTGAATCGACGAAATGGATTTCGAGGTTGGGCGCGCTGGCGATCTCGTCGAGATCGAAGCCGGGCGGTGGAAAGCCGTCGAGCGCAGCCAGCGCGCGTCCCTGCAACAGTTCGGTCAGTGCGCGTTCGAGCGCGACGTCGAAGCGTGGATGGGCGCCAAAACTGACGTAGCAGCCCTGGTCGCGCGGGTTGAGCAGTGTCACGTTCATCACGGGATACTGCCCGTCGAGCGAGGCATCCTTGACGAGAATGCCAAAGCCGGCCGCGCGCAGGCCTTCGATGCCTGCGGCGATATGCGGATAACGGGCGATGACTTCTTCCGGTACATCCGGCAGGCAAAGGCCTTCGGCGATGATGTGAAACTTGACGTGGCGCTCGAAGATTTCCGAGAGTGCCTGGGTGTGCGCTTCGGTGGCCGTATTGCCGGCTGACATGCCGTTGCTCACATACAGGTTGCCGATGATATTGACCGGAAACCAGACCGTGGTGTTGTCGCTTTGTCTCGTATAGGGCAGGGCGCAGATGCCACGTTCGGCATTGCCCGAGTTGAGGTCGACCAGCGTTGCGGCGTCGATGCTGCCTTGCGGATTGTAGAAGGACTGCAATGCCGGCGTAAGCAGTTCCGTGGGCCAACGGCCATCCTCATCGTTTTGGAACAGTGGAAACCAGCGTTCGCGCGAGTCATGCACGAAGGGGCGATGGGCGATGTCAGCGCCGAGGTAGTAATGTGTCCAGAAATAATGTGTCGAGAGACGTTCGAAGAATTCACCCAGCGCACTGGCGAGGCAGGCGAGTTTCGATGCGCCCTTGCCGTTGGTGAATAACAGCGGGCAGTCACGATCGCGCAGATGCACCGACCAGATGCCTTCCACCGGGTTGAGCCAGGAACGCTCCTCGACATGAAAGCCAAGCTGCACCAGTTTGTGTTTAATTGTGGCAATGGAGGTTTCGAGCGCGGCATCCTTGCCGGCGATGTAGGTTTCGTGTTTCATGTTTTTAGGCCAGCCAGCGCCGCCGCCAGAAGATCAGACTCAGCGTCGCGGCCACGCCGACCATCGTGCCGATGGCGAAGAGGAAGCCGGCCGGATTGTCGAGCAACGGCATGACCTTGAAATTCATGCCGAAGATGCCGGTGATCAGTGTCGCGGGCATGAAGATGAGCGCAAAGACCGTGAGCGTGCGCACTTCCTGATTGACGCGGTTGCTGATCGAGGAGAGGTAGATGTCGAGCATGCCGGCGAGGAGGTCGCGGATCGCTTCGAGCGATTCGATCAAATGCACCGTGTGATCGTAGATGTCGCGCAAATAAAGCTGGGTTTCAGCCGTAAAAAAGCGGCTTTCGTTGCGCACCAGGGTATTCACGACCTCGCGCAGCGGCCAGATGCTGCGGCGCATGGTCAGGGTCTCGCGCTTGAGCTGGTGCAGCGTCTGCAACTGTGCGGCATTGGGCTTTGCCAGTAGATCGTCTTCCAGTTGTTCCGTGCGTTCGCCGATCTGCTCCAGCACGGTGAAATAGCGGTTGACGATCAAATCGAGCAGGGCATAGGCAAGGTAGTCCGTGCCGAGCTGGCGGATACGTCCCTTGTCCGTGCGCAGCCACTCGCGCACCGGGTCGAAGTTGCCGGTTGGGCGCTCCTGGAAGGTCAGCACGAAATTCGTGCCGATCACGAAGCTGACCTGTTCGGTGGCGACGGTGAGGGTTGCAGCGTCGTAGTTGAAGAAGCGTGCAACGAGGAACAGGTAGTTGCCGTAGTCATCGATCTTCGGACGCTGGTCGGTATTGAGAATGTCTTCCAGCACCAGCGGGTGGAGCTGGAAGCGCTTGCCGATTTCCTGCATCACTTCGGGTTCGTGCAGGCCATGCACGTTGAGCCAGAGCTTGGGATGAACTGGCGTACAGGACTGACAGGCAGTCAGGCTGTCGAAATGCGTTTCGGTCAGGTTATCGGCGTCGTACTCGACAAGCGTTATTGCGGCGCGCTCGGTCTTGCGTTCGCCCAGATACACCAGCGATCCGGCGGGCAGGCCGGTCTTGCCGGAACGCTTTGGCGCGTGGGGCTTGTGGCGATATTTTGCGTGATTTGGCATTATCGGCTTGAATCTAACACAGGCTGATACCATCTATAAGCGGCTAAAATCATTCAGGGAGCAAGCATGCACGAACAAGCTATTGAAGCCAAGAACGAACTTGAACAGAAACTGCTGGCCGTGATCAGTGGTGAGTTGTCAAGCGACGATTTTATGCGCGAGATGCTGGTACAGCAGGTTTTCATCCCGATCAAGGACGACCGGGAAAGCGGAATCCAGGGGTTCCAGCTCACCACGAAGGCGACGCCGCTGGTGATCCAGCTTGAAGAGGGGAAGAATACGCTCATACTCTTCACGAGCCCGGATCGGGCGAAAGCGTTCCTCGTTGATGTGCCAGGCTTCAGCGGCGGCTTGCTCGCGGACTTTTCCTGGATCGTCGAGCGCATGGAACCCGGTTTTGCGATTGCCGTGAATCCGGGTCTCGAACTGGGCATGGACATCGAGCCCCACGACGTCACCCATATGCTGGAGCTGCTTGCGGCGGGTGAGAAGAAAAACTGACAACGCCTGGTCGGGAAGGGACTGCAACGAATGAGCGGTGAAGTTAAGCGTGGCTATGTGCGTCCCCTCGATTTGAAGCATGGTTGCGTCGACATGACGCATGGTGCCGGCGGTCGGGCCATGGTGCAGCTGATCACCGAGCTGTTCGCCCGGCATCTGGGCAACGAATATCTCGGGCAGGGCAACGATGGCGCCGTCCTGCCAGCGCCGACTTTTGCAGGAAAACCCGGGCGACTGGTGATGGCAACCGATAGTCATGTGGTGTCGCCGCTGTTCTTTCCCGGTGGCGATATCGGTTGCCTGTCGGTGCACGGCACGATCAATGATGTGGCCGTAATGGGCGCGACGCCGCTTTATCTCGCGGCGGGTTTCATTCTCGAAGAAGGTTTTCCGCTCGCCGATCTCGCACGCATTGTCGCGTCGATGGCCCATGCGGCCCGCGAGGCCGGTGTACCGATCGTGACCGGCGACACCAAGGTAGTCGAGCGCGGCAAGGGTGACGGGATTTTCATCACTACCACCGGCGTGGGGGTGTTGCCTGAAGGATGCGACATCGGCGGTGCGCGGGCGCGGCCTGGCGACGCGATCCTCGTTTCCGGCAACCTCGGCGATCATGGCGTCGCCATCATGAGTCAGCGCGAGAACCTGAGCTTCAATGCGCCCATTGTCTCCGATACGGCGGCGCTGCATGGCCTGATCGAGACACTGCGGGAAACTGGCGCGGACATTCGCGTACTGCGCGATCCCACACGCGGCGGACTGGCCGCCACGCTCAACGAGATCGCCACGCAGTCGGGCGTCGGCATGATGCTGCGGGAAAAGGATATCCCGATTAATCCGGTAGTTTCCGCCGCCTGCGAGTTTCTCGGCCTCGACCCACTCTATGTCGCCAACGAGGGCAAGCTGGTCTGCGTCTGTGCGGCAGGCGATGCCGACCGGCTGCTGGCGACGCTGCGCGCCCATCCGCTCGGTATAAATGCCGCGAAGGTTGGCGACGTGATCGCCGACGATCACCATTTCGTCCAGCTGACTACTGCGCTTGGAGGCCGGCGCATCGTCAACTGGCTGGCGGGGGATCAACTTCCCCGCATTTGCTGACACTCCAGTCCCGGCCTGCCTGCACCTCGACCGTATCCGCGACTTCCTTGAACGCGCCGATCTGGTCGAACTTCATGTGGCAGTGAAGCTCTTGGGCAGGGCTAGCTGGGATGGAGCTGTACTGCGGGCAACACTTGATCGGGATGCCCAGCCAGTAAAGACGTTTGCCAACTGCTTACTTGCCTCAATTCGTCCGGGTTGAAATTTTGTACCTTCTAATAGACGATCGGTCTAATCAGACAAGGAGATAGAAATGTTTAAGGGAATCTTGATTGAGAAGGACGACACTGGTTACCGCGCAGCGGTGAAGGATATTGACGAAAGCCAGCTACCGGACGGAAACGTCACTGTCTGTGTCAGTCATTCCACGCTGAACTACAAAGATGGACTCGCGATAACGGGGAAAGGACCGGTCGTTCGCAAGTTTCCGATGGTTCCCGGCATCGACTTTGTCGGAACAGTCGAGCAATCTTCACATCCCGAGTACAAAGCTGGCGATTCCGTGGTGCTGAACGGCTGGGGGGTTGGCGAGACCCATTGGGGCGGATTGGCACAGAAAGCGCGATTGAACGGCGACTGGCTTGTTCCTCTACCCGAAAAATTCACACCGCAACAAGCAATGTCGATCGGAACGGCTGGCTATACCGCGATGTTGTGTGTCATGGCATTGGAACGTTATGGAGTCAAACCCTCCCACGGTGAAATTGTCGTCACCGGAGCAGCGGGTGGTGTTGGTAGCGTAGCAATCGCATTGCTTGCCAAATTGGGATATTCAGTCGTGGCCGTAACAGGACGACCTTCGGACGCCGAATATTTGAAGCAGCTTGGTGCCACGGAAATCCTTGAACGAGCTCAGTTCTCATCACCGGGTAAACCGTTGGCCAAGGAACGCTGGGCGGGTGCGGTTGATGTGGTTGGCAGTCATACACTGGCAAACATTTGTGCATCTACCAAGTATCGCGGGGTTGTTACTGCTTGCGGCCTTGCAGGCGGAATGGATTTTCCGGCAACGGTTGCGCCGTTCATTCTGCGCGGGATTACCTTGGCGGGAATCGACAGCGTGATGTGTCCGCGAGCAGATCGCATCGAAGCCTGGCAACGATTGGGGCAGGATTTGGATATCGAAAAATTGGGGACGATCAGCACTGAAGTCGCTTTGGCGGACGCCATTCCGATGGCAACGAAATTGCTCAACGGAGAAATCCGGGGCCGTGTCGTCGTCGATGTTAACCGCTACGCAAGATCATGAAAAGGTTCGCTGCTTAGGTGGTGGCGGACGTACATTTTGCCTGACTCGATCTTCCGGATTTTGCCGATTGACCTGCCCCTGTCGGCCGTCGCGGCGGCGCGTTGCCATGCCCGTTAGTCGCTTGTTCCGCGGGTGGTTTCAGCCACAGATGACTTGGACTGTGCTTCTTTCAACTCCACCACAGTCAACTTCCGGGCGATTTCTTCACGTTCCCGAACGGCATCCATGTTGTGCATGGCAGCAGCCCGGTTGAACCACACATACGCGCGCACCGAGTTTGTTTCAAACCCAATGCCATCGCGGTACAGGCGCCCCAATTCAAGCATTCCATCGGCGTTGCCATGGGCCGCTGCAGTTTTTAACCATTTTGCCGACTGGTCAAAATCCTGCAGGACGCCCATGCCGCTCCGATACAGTTTCCCGAGCCGGAGCATCGCCTCGGTGTTACCGTTTTCGGCAGCCGACTGCAACCAGCGAACAGCCTGGACGGAATTTTCCTTGTTGCGAACCGCAACCTGCAAGAGGGCCTCCCCAACCCTGAGTTGAGCGCCGGCATCCCCCCCTTGAGCTGCCTTCAGCTCGTCAGGATCAAGTACCGGCGATGCAACGGGTGCATGTTGTGCCGGAGGTAGGGTGTCGCGAAAAACCAGTGTGCTGACGGTGGCTGTAAGAGCGACTGCGAGAATGATGGCGAGCGCGGTAGCCGGCGTGACCTTGTCGAAGCGGGTAGTTTTCTGCGAGATGAAGCGGTGCGAGCAATCCATGCAGCGATACGGCTGGCCATCTGGATGGCCCCGCTTTTCCACGTGAGAATGCCATTTTGACTCCCGGCAACTGGAGCGTTTGCAAATGGGACAAGTTACTTTGGTGCGAATAAACATCGTAAGAATTTCTTACCTCAAGACATCAGACCAAATATTAACCGGTTTCGCATATGTCTATCCAGTCTCGTGGGCGTAATCTGAAGATACAACAAGGTAGAGGCCTGGCGGCCAGCCACAGTGACAACGCCCCGGCCTTACGGCGGGGGCGTTCTGAAAGTCGGCGCTGGCGAGACGGCGCCGCAGACTCCTTTACATTGTCACGGTATCCGCGACTTCCTTGAACTCGCCGATCTGGTCGAAATTCATGTAGCGATACACGTCGGCCGCCTTTGCTTCGAGCGTCTTGACCTGCGCCTGGTATTCGGCGTTGGTCGGAATCTTGCCCAGCAGCGCGCAAACCGCGGCCAGTTCGGCTGAGCTGAGATAAACGCGGGTATCGATGCCGAGCCGGTTGGGGAAGTTGCGCGTCGAGGTAGACACCGCCGTGCTGCCCTTCTTGATCTGCGCCTGGTTGCCCATGCAAAGTGAGCAGCCGGGCATTTCCATGCGCGCGCCGGACTTGCCGAGCACCGAGTAGTAGCCCTCTTCGTTGAGGATCATTGCGTCCATCTTGGTCGGCGGGGCGATCCACAGGCGGGTGGGCAGGTCGCTCTTGCCATCGAGTATCTTGCCGGCGGCACGGAAATGACCAATGTTGGTCATGCAGGAACCGATGAAGACCTCGTCGATCTTCTCGCCCTGTACGTCTGAGAGTGTCTTGACGTCGTCCGGGTCGTTCGGGCAGGCCAGCAGCGGCTCCGTGATCGCATTCATGTCGATCTCGATCACGGCGGCGTATTCGGCATCGGTGTCCGGCTGAAGCAACACGCCATTGGCGATCCAGTCTTCCATGGCCTGGATGCGGCGGGCGAGGGTGCGCTTGTCCTCGTAGCCTTCGGCGATCATCCACTTCATCAGCGTGGCGTTGGAGCGCAGGTACTCGACGATGGGCTCCTTGTTCAGGCGCACCGTACAGCCGGCAGCGGAGCGCTCGGCGGAGGCGTCGGTCAGTTCGAAGGCCTGTTCGATCTTGAGATCAGGCAACCCTTCGATTTCGAGGATGCGGCCGGAGAAGATATTCTTCTTGCCCTGCTTGGCGACTGTCAGCAGGCCGTCCTTGATTGCGTGGTAGGGAATGGCGTTGACCATGTCGCGCAGCGTGATGCCGGGCTGCATCTTGCCCTTGAAGCGCACCAGCACCGACTCGGGCATGTCCAGCGGCATCACGCCGGTGGCGGCGGCGAAGGCGACGAGGCCGGAGCCGGCGGGAAACGATATGCCGATCGGGAAACGGGTGTGGGAATCGCCGCCGGTGCCGACGGTGTCGGGCAGCAGGAAGCGGTTGAGCCAGCTGTGGATGATGCCGTCACCGGGCTTGAGAGCGATCCCGCCGCGCGCCGTCATGAAGCTCGGCAGGGTGCGATGCGTTTTGACGTCGACCAGCTTCGGGTAGGCGGCAGTGTGGCAGAAGGACTGCATCACCAGGTCGGCCGAGAAGCCGAGGCAGGCGAGGTCCTTGAGTTCATCGCGGGTCATTGGGCCGGTGGTGTCCTGGCTGCCGACCGAAGTCATGCGTGGTTCGCAGTAGGTGCCGGGACGAATGCCCTTGCCTTCGGGGAGGCCGCACGCCCGGCCGACCATCTTCTGCGCCAGGGAAAAGCCTTTGCTGTTGTCGGCCGGATTGTGCGGCAGGCGGAAGAGCGTGGAAACGGGCAGGCCAAGAAACTCGCGCGCCTTTGCCGTGAGGCCGCGGCCGATGATCAGGTTGATGCGGCCGCCGGCGCGCACCTCGTCGAAAATGACGTCGGACTTGACCTTGAACTCTGCAACGACTGCGCCGTTCTTCAGCGCCTTGCCTTCGTAGGGGCGCAATTCGACTTCATCGCCCATGTCCATTTGGGTAACGTCGAGCTCGATGGGCAGTGCGCCGGCGTCTTCCATGGTGTTGTAGAAAATTGGAGCAATCTTGCTGCCGAGGCAAACACCGCCGAAACGCTTGTTCGGCACGAAAGGAATGTCTTCTCCCGTGAACCACAATACCGAGTTGGTGGCGGACTTGCGCGAGGAACCGGTGCCGACCACGTCACCGACGTAGGCGACCAGATTACCTTTGGCCTTGAGCGCGTCGAGTTGCTTGAGCGGGCCGCGTTCGCCGGCCTTGTCGGCTTCGATGCCAGGGCGCGGGTTCTTCAGCATGGCCAGCGCGTGGAGCGGAATGTCGGGGCGGCTCCAGGCATCGGGGGCGGGAGAGAGATCGTCGGTGTTGGTTTCGCCGGTAACCTTGAAGACGGTGACCTTGAGCGATTGTGGTACCTCTGGGCGCGTGGTGAACCATTCGGCGTCGGCCCAGCTTTGCATGACGGCCTTGGCGTTCGCATTGCCCGTCTTGACCTTGTCGGCGACGTCGTGGAAGGCGTCAAACATCAGCAGGGTTTTCTTGAGTGCGTTCGCAGCGACCGTGCCGACTTCGGCATCTTCGAGCAGATCAATCAGCGGCTTGACGTTATAGCCGCCCAGCATGGTGCCGAGCAACTCGGTCGCCCTGGTGCGCGAGATCAAGGTGTTGGCCATCTCGCCAGCGCCGACTTTTGCGAGAAATTTCGCTTTCACTTCGGCGGCATCATCCACGCCGGCCGGTACGCGATAGGCGATCAGGTTGACGAGGAACTTTTCCTCGCCCTTGGGCGGATTTTTCAGCAGTTCGACGAGTTCAACGGTCTGCGGCTTGGTCAGCGGCAGGGGCGGGATACCCAGCGCGGCGCGCTCGGCAACATGGGCACGATAGGCTTCGAGCATGTGATCTCCTTTTTGTGGGGGTTACTTGCAGTCGCCGGTACGGCGACCTTTTATGAGTGAATGCATTTCGCCCATGCCCTGATCGGGCACCATGCGCATCTTCTGTTCGAAAGCAAAAGTGGTGGCTGACATGGTGCCCTTGACCGAGCCGGTCATCTTGCTGCCATCCGCTGCACAGCTCATGTCATAGCTGACGTTGCCGCCGGCATTCTTCATGTTGGCGATAGTGCATTTGCTCTTCTCGTCCATGCCGTACTGCTTTCCCGACGCGACGTCCTTTGCGGTGTAGCAGTGCGTGAATTTGTTGGCGGGCATGTTCATCCCCTGCATTTTCATCTCGGCGGTGAGTTCCCACAATCCGGGCGCCATTTCCTGGGCGTAGACAAGCGGCGCGAGGCTGGCGAAGGTGAGTGCGGTGAGAAGACGTTTCATGGCATTTCCTTTCAGGCAGACGGGATGTTGAAGAAGCGGGCAGCGACTGACTCTGGCAATGTAGTACCGGTAGCATGGGCGCGTTGCAAAAGTTCCCAATAGTAGCGATAGGAAGCGCGGTCGTGCAGACGGCCATCGATCTGGATCGGTCCCCAGTCGGCAGCGGCGGCGGCATCGAGAATGGTGCTGGCTTCGATAGTTTCATCGAAACTTGGACGCATGGCGAGCACGATCGGTTCGATCTGGCTGGGATGAATGCTCCACATGCGCAGGAAACCGAATTCCTGACGGGCGCGGCGAGCGTCCTCGGCAACCACGGCAACATCGCGAAACTCGGTGGTGACATTGTGTGCCGGAACGATGCCGTTGCCCAGCGCGGCGGCGGCGATCTCGCATTTGGCGCGCACGATCAGCGGGTGGGAAAACTGGCCGGGGGTGCGCATCGCTGTCGCAGGTATGGCGCCGTGGTGGGCGCTGACAAAATCCATCAGGCCAAAATCGAGAGACTCGACCTGGGGCAGCGCGGCAATTTGCCAGGCGTCGCGCAGGGCGCCAGGGGTTTCGATCAATACATGGACGGGAATTTTGCGCACGACACCGTGGCGCGCGCGCGCTTCATCGAGCGCTGCGATCTGTATCTGTACGTTGACGCTACTTTCCGGCTTGGGCAGCACGAGATAGGCGAGGCGCTGTCCTGCACGGCCGACAAGCGTTTCGAGTTCATCCTGCCACGCCGGATGACGCAGGTCGTGGATGCGCGCGCCGAGGCGGTTGAAACGGTTGTCCGGCGAATCGATTAGCGCGGCGACGAGCTCGGCATGTTCGTGCTCCCTCCCGGCAGGGGCACCATCTTCGCAGTCGGCAGTGATATCGAAAATATTCCCGAGACTGGCTTGCAGTTCCAGTGCCTTGCGAATGAGTTTTTCGCTGCCGGCATAATGCTCGCAGGCTGCCAGCGCGGGAAACGGCCGACCGCCTGCGTAAAGGACATCAGCAGGATGGGCGGAGGTCTTCATCCGGTATCCCGCTGTGGAAGTTATGTTCAGGCGAACAGGTGCTTGACGCCGTCACGCTCTTCCTGGAGTTCCTTGAGCGTGGCGTCCATCTTCTGGCGCGAGAAGGCGTCGATCTCGAGGCCCTTGACGATTTCCCACTTGCCGTTGGTGCAGGTGCAGGGCATGCCGTAGATCATGCCTTCGGGAATGCCATACGAGCCGTCGGAAACCACGCCCATCGTCACCCACTTCCCATTGCTGCCCAGATTCCAGTCGCGCATGTGGTCGATGGCGGCGTTGGCGGCGGAAGCTGCGGATGACAGGCCGCGCGCTTCGATGATGGCCGCGCCGCGCTTGGCGACCTTCGGGATGTATTCGTTCTTGTACCAGGCATCGTCATTTACCAGCGCCGGTGCAGCCTTGCCACCAACCGTGCAGAAGCGGAGATCCGGATACATCGTCGGCGAGTGGTTGCCCCAGATGACCATCTTTTCGACGCTGTTGACCGCCTGGCCGGTCTTGCCGGCGAGCATCGACATGGCACGGTTGTGATCGAGGCGCATCATCGATGTGAAGGCTGTCTGCGGCAGACTCTTCGCAGAGTTCATGGCGATCAGCGAGTTGGTATTGGCCGGGTTGCCAACAACGATCAGTTTCAAATCTCGCGCGGCCACTTCATCAAGGGCCTTGCCCTGCTCGGTGAAGATCTTGGCGTTTTCGAGCAATAGGTCCTTGCGCTCCATGCCTGGGCCGCGTGGCTTGGCGCCGACCAGCAGGGCTTGTTGTGCGTCCTTGAATGCGACTTTGGGATCGGCCGTGCCGACCATGCCGGCCAGTAGCGGGAATGCGCAATCCTCGAGTTCCATCATGACGCCCTTGAGGGCTTGCTGGGCCTTGTCGATTGGCAGTTCGAGCATCTGCAGGATGACGGGTTGATCCTTGCCGAGCATTTCTCCGCTGGCAATGCGGAACAGCAATGCGTAACCGATTTGACCTGCGGCGCCGGTGACTGCAACGCGGACGGGGGCTTTAGCCATGTGGAACTCCTTAAGGTAAGGTTGCGGAAGAACGGGAAAACGAATTACACAACTGGAAAATCATAAGGCGCATTGCTGCGGCGTGTCAATATCTATCATATAACACATATAAGACATATGTTATTCTATGGACGTTGAGAAATATTTATGGTTCAATGCGTATCCATGATGCAGCAGACATCCGCTGACTTTCCCACCTTCAGCCCCCTTTATCGCCAGATCAGGGGGCTGATCCTGCAAGCGCTCGAAAACGGTGAGTGGCTTCCCGGTGAAGCGATACCCAGCGAAATCGAGCTGGCTGTCCGTTTCAATGTCAGTCAGGGGACGGTGCGCAAGGCTATCGATGAGATGGCGGCGGAAAACCTGCTGGTAAGGCGGCAGGGTAAGGGCACCTATGTGGCCAGTCATAACGACCCGCGTGCGTTTTACCGTTTTTTGCGACTGGTGCCAGTTTCCGGCGGCACCGAACCGGCGAAGAGCGTACCGCTTGAATGCTGGCGTGCCAAGGCCGGGTCGGAAGCCGTGCGGGTACTGGGCGTCAAACTCGGAGAACCGATTACCATCGTACGTCGCCTGTTGGAGTTTTCGGGCAAGCCTGTCGTTCTCGATGAGATATACCTTCCTGGCGAGATATTTTCCAGCCTGACGCTTGAAACGTTGAAGGAATCCCAGGTTTCTCTGTACAGTCTGTTCGAGGCGAAGTTCGGTGTGCGCATGATTCGTGCGGAGGAGCGCCTCCGTGCCGTTGCTGCGGACCGGACAAGTGCAGAGTTGTTGCAGGTTCCTGAAGGCAGTCCATTGCTGTCGGTCGAGCGCATCAGCTTCACCTATGGCAATCGGCCGGTGGAGTGGCGGCGCGGACTATATTCAACAGATAGGCACTGCTATTTGAATGAGTTGAGTTGATGTGCAGTGCTGTGATCTGAGGATATATTTGAATAGTAATATGTTGCATTGCAGCGTCTGAGTGGGGTTTGACCATGACGGAAAAGGCAAAAGATAGACCTAAGTATCTGAACCTGTTTCAGATAAAGCTTCCTATTGCCGGATATGCTTCGATATTGCACCGCGTCAGCGGTTTCGGCTTATTCCTGATGTTGCCGTTGTTGATCTGGCTGCTCGAGATGTCGTTGCATTCGCCGGATACCTATCAGGTCTTGCGGTCGGTCGTTGCACATCCGCTCGTCAAGCTCTTGCTGATCGGCTTGCTGTGGGCCTTTCTTCACCACTTTTGCATGGGTATCCGCATTCTGCTGATCGATATCCATATTGGCGTCAATAAAGCACAGGCGAGCAACTCGGCCAAAATGGTCCTGGCCGTCAGTTTGCCGATGACCCTGATACTGGGGGCGAAGCTATGGTGAATCGCAAGATCGTCGGCGCCCATTACGGCGTGATCGACTGGCTGGCCCAGCGTATCACCGGTCTTGTAATGGTTGGCTATACCCTGATTGTCGCTATCGCATTGCGTGAGGGGGTGGGGGCGAATTACGAAAGCTGGCATGCTTTCATGTCGGCCGGTTTAATGCGCTTTGTCACATTCCTGTTCGTCGTTAGCCTCTGCTGGCATGTCTGGGTCGGGGTGCGCGATATCTGGATGGACTATATCCAGCCCGCCGGCATCAAGCTTGCGTTGCATGTGCTGACCCTGCTGGCCCTGATCGGCTATGCCGGCTGGGCAGTGCAGATCATCTGGAGGCTCTGAGAAAAAATGAGCGTGAAGGTCACCGTCCGTAAATTTGATGCGGTCATCGTCGGTGCTGGTGGCGCAGGACTGCGTGCCGCGATCCAGCTTTCGGAGGCCGGTCTCAAGACTGCCGTACTAACCAAGGTTTTCCCGACGCGCTCGCACACGGTTGCCGCGCAAGGGGGGGTCGCGGCATCGCTCGGCAATTCCGAGGAGGACCACTGGCACTGGCATATGTACGACACCGTCAAGGGTTCCGACTGGCTTGGCGACCAGGACGCCATCGAGTTCATGTGCCGCAAGGCCAACGAGTGCGTCATTGAACTCGAACACTACGGCATGCCCTTCGACCGCCTCGATAATGGCCGCATCTACCAGCGTCCGTTCGGTGGCCATATGTCGAATTTCGGCGAAAAGCCGGTGCGGCGTTCCTGTGCCGCTGCCGACCGTACCGGCCACGCGATGCTGCATGCGATGTACCAGCGCAACGTCAAGGTCAACACCCAGTTCTTTATCGAATGGTTGGCGCTCGACCTGATCCGCGACGCGGAAGGCGAAGTGCTCGGCGTGATCGCCATGGAGATGGAGACGGGCGAGATCCACGCCTTCCATGCCAAGGCGACCATATTTGCGACCGGTGGTGCCGGGCGCATCTACTATTCGTTCGACCAATGCCTTCATCAATACCGGCGATGGCGTCGGCATGGCGGCGCGCGCCGGCATCCCGCTCGAGGATATGGAGTTCTGGCAATTCCATCCCACTGGCGTAGCTGGTGCCGGTGTGCTTATCACGGAGGGCGTGCGCGGCGAAGGCGGCATTTTGCGCAACGCACAGGGTGAGCGTTTCATGGAGCGCTACGCACCGAACGCCAAGGATCTCGCTTCGCGCGACGTTGTGTCGCGTGCCATGACGACTGAGATCAACGAAGGCCGTGGGTGCGGGCCAAACAAGGATTTCGTGCTGCTCGACATCACGCATTTGCCGCCCGAAACGATCATGAAGCGACTGCCGGGCATTCACGAGATCGCCTTGCAGTTCGCGGGCGTCGAACTGTATCCAGGAACCGATCCCCGTGGTGCCGACCTGCCATTATCAAATGGGTGGCATCCCGACGAATTTTCACGGTCAGGTTGTCGTGCCGGGCAAGCGCAGCCAGAATGAGATCGTGCCGGGGTTTTACGCCGCGGGCGAGTGTGCCTGTGCATCGGTACATGGCGCCAACCGCCTTGGCACCAACTCGCTCCTCGACCTGCTGGTGTTCGGCAAGTCTGCGGGCGAGAGCGCTGTCGAACGAATTGAAGAAATCACCCAAGGCACACAAGCCGCTGCCGGAAAATGCCTTCGATTATTCTCTGGAGCGTCTGAATCGCCTGAATACACAGAAGGGCGGCGCCAGCGTGCATGAAACTCGGCTGACAATGCAGCGCACGATGCAAAAGCATGCTGGCGTATTCCGGTTTGACGGTTTGCTCAAGGAGGGTGTGGAGAAGATTCTTGATGTGCAGAAAGCGGTGCAGAACACCGAGATCAAGGACAAGTCGCAAGTCTTCAACACCGCACGCATCGAGGCGCTGGAGCTCGATAACCTGATCGAAGTGGCTGTGGCGACAATGGTTTCCGCCGAGGCACGCAAGGAAAGTCGCGGCGCACATGTGCGAGACGATGCGCCCGATACTGCCGAGCATCCGAACGGCCGCGACGATGTCAACTGGCTCAAGCATTCACTCTGGTACAAAGAGGGCAATCGGCTGGATTACAAATCGGTCACCCTGCGGCCGATGTCGGTCGAGACCATCGCGCTGAAGACGCGTGCCTACTGATGGCCCCCCACGCTCGCAAACCCGGCTCGCTGCCTCCCACGGGGGGATACCTGTCTCATTGGACCGGCCCGGCGGAGACATGGAGAAAATGACAATGACGACACGCACGCTTCAATTCAAGATCTATCGCTACGATCCCGACCAGGATCAAAAGCCCTGGATGCAGGATATTGCGGTCGAAATCGACAGTACCGATCGCAAGTTGCTCGACGCCATGGTCAAACTCAAGGCCGTGGATGACTCCATCGCCTTCCGCCGCTCCTGTCGTGAGGGTGTCTGCGGATCAGACGCGCTCAACATCAACGGGCGCAACGGACTGGCCTGCCTGACCGATCTGAACTCGTTTTCCGACGGGAAACCGATTGTGCTGCGGCCGTTGCCAGGATTGCCGGTGATTCGCGACCTGATCGTCGACATGACGCAATTCTTCAAGCAGTACCACTCGATCAAGCCTTACCTGATCAACAACGACCCGCTGCCGGAACGCGAGCGTTTGCAATCGCCGGAAGACCGTGAAGAACTGGATGGCCTGTACGAGTGCATCCTCTGTGCCTGTTGTTCGACGGCATGCCCGTCGTTCTGGTGGAATCCGGACAAGTTCGTCGGCCCGGCGGGGCTGTTGGCTGCCTATCGTTTCATCGCCGATACGCGTGACCAGGCAACCAATGAACGCCTGGATAATCTGGAAGATCCGTATCGTCTGTTCCGCTGCCATACCATCATGAACTGCGTCGATGTCTGTCCGAAGGGACTCAATCCCACCAAGGCCATCGGCAAGATCAAGGACATGATGGTGAAGCGAGCCATATAGACGATGAACGAGCAATTGACCGAAATGAGGCGTGTCCGTACCGAAAAGTTGCGCTGGCACAGCCGGCGGGCGCTGCTGGAAATCGACCTGGTCATGCAGCGTTTCTGGCAGTGCCGGAGCGGGGCATTGAACGATGCGCAGGCAACGACACTCGAACGCTTGCTGGTAATGGAAGATCACGATTTGTGGGAATTGCTGAGCGGACGCTGCGATAGTGGCGATCCCGCCTTACAAGAAATGGTCGTGCTGCTGCGGCAACCGACAGCGAATTGATTTTGACTTAAACCATCTCAACGGGAGACTGTTATGACGCAACGTACTGCAACCTTGACATACAACGGCAAGACCACCGAATTCCCTGTCTATCAGGGCAGCATCGGGCCCGAGGTGATCGATATCTCCAAGCTGTACGCCCAGACCGGTGCGTTTACCTACGATCCCGGCTTCATGTCCACGGCAGCCTGCAAGTCATCGATCACCTACATCGACGGTGACAAGGGTGAACTGCTCTATCGTGGCTATCCTATTGAGCAACTGGCCGAGAAGTGCGATTTCATGGAAGTCTGCTATCTGCTGAAAAATGGTGAGTTGCCAAAACAGGCCGAGTACGACGAATGGGTCTCCCGTGTGCGTCGGCACACCATGGTGCATGACCAATTGACCCGCTTCTACAACGGCTTTCGCCGTGACGCCCACCCGATGGCGGTGATGGTCGGGGTGGCCGGTGGCCTCTCGGCCTTCTACCATGACTCGCTCGACATCAGCGATCCGGAGCACCGGCAGACCGCTGCCTTGCGCCTGATCGCCAAGATGCCGACCATTACGGCCATGGCCTACCGGTACAACATGGGCCTGCCGTTCATGTACCCGAAGAACGAGTATGACTACGCGACGAATTTCCTGTACATGATGTTCGCCAACCCCTGCGAAGAGTTTGTGCCAAATCCCGTCCTCTCGCGGGCACTCGATCGCATCCTGATCCTGCATGCCGACCACGAGCAGAATGCCTCGACCTCGACGGTGCGGCTGGCGGGCTCGTCCGGCGCCAACCCGTTCGCCTGTATCGCTGCCGGCATTGCCTGCCTGTGGGGGCCGGCGCACGGCGGAGCGAACGAAGCCTGCCTGAAGATGCTCGAAGAGATTGGCGATGTGTCACGCATCGACGAGTACATCAAGCGCGCCAAGGACAAGAATGACTCCTTCAAATTGATGGGTTTCGGCCACCGCGTCTACAAGAACTTCGACCCGCGCGCCAAACTCATGCGCGAGACGTGTCATGAAGTTCTCAACGAGCTGGGACTGCACGACGATCCGCTGTTCAAACTGGCGATTCAGCTGGAGAAGATCGCCCTCGAGGACGAGTATTTCATCCAGAAGAAACTCTATCCGAACGTCGATTTCTACTCTGGCATCGTCCAGCGTGCGCTCGGTATCCCGACGCAGATGTTCACCGGTATTTTCGCCATGGCGCGCACTATTGGCTGGATCGCGCAGTGGAACGAAATGATTGGCGATCCCGAACAGAAGATCGGTCGTCCGCGCCAGTTGTTCACCGGTTCCCCCCAGCGAAATGTAGCGGTAATGTCGTCACGCTGAGCGTCCGCAAGGGGTTGCCCGAATTTACTCGGGCCCCCTTATTCCATCCCTGTCCCCATCCGAGGTGATGACATGATGAAACAAATGTTGTCCAGCTCATATCTCTTCGGCTCGAATGCCCCCTACGTCGAAGAGCTGTATGAGGCCTATCTGTCGAACCCCTCCGCCATCGATCCAACCTGGCGCGACTACTTCGACAAGCTCGCCAACCTGCCGGGGGCGGGGATGTACAACGGACCGGATGTCGCGCATACGCCGGTCATCAACGGGTTTGCCCAGCGCGCCAAAGAGGGGTGCCTGCGGATTGCCCAGCGTGCCGGCAACAGTGAACGACAGACCAAGGTGTTGCAGATCATCAACGCCTACCGTTTCCTCGGCAATCGCTGGGCGCAGCTCGATCCGCTGAAGCGCCATGCCCGACCGGAAGTTCCCGAACTCGAACCGTCGTATTACGGATTTACCGAAGCCGACCTGTTCAACTTCTTTCCGTACCGGATCATTCGATATGGGTGTCGAAGAGGCGTCCTTGCGCGAGATTCTTGAAGCCTTGCGCCTCCGCTATTGCGGACATATCGGCGCGGAGTTCATGTATATCTCCGATGTCGCGCAGAAACGCTGGATCCAGGCGCGCTACGAAGCACCACGCGCGCAGCCGCGTTATCCAAATGAAGACAAGCGCCGCTTCCTCGCCTGCATCACGGCGGCTGAAACGCTGGAACGCTATCTCCATACCCGCTATGTCGGCCAGAAGCGCTTCTCTCTCGAGGGCGGCGAGTCGATGATCCTCGCCATGGATCAACTGGTGCGAACTGCCGGCGGCATGGGCATGAAGGAAATCGTCATCGGCATGGCGCACCGCGGGCGCCTGAATGTGCTGGTAAATACGCTGGGCAAGCAGCCCTCCATGCTGTTCGATGAATTTGAAGGCAAGAAGAAAAGCGATCTGATCGCCGGCGACGTCAAGTACCACATGGGTTATTCGTCCGACATTGCCACGCCTGGCGGTCCCGTGCATCTGACCCTGGCCTTCAATCCATCGCATCTCGAAATCGTCAATCCCGTGGTCGCAGGTTCGGTTTATGCACGTCAGGTACACCGGGGCGCGACGGGCAAGAATGAAGTCCTGCCGGTACTGATTCACGGCGATGCCGCCGTCGCCGGGCAGGGGGTTAACCAGGAGATGCTGAATTTCTCGCAGACGCGCGGCTACGGCACCGGCGGCACGGTACACATCGTGGTGAACAATCAGATCGGGTTTACCACCTCGGACCCGCGCGATCTGCGTTCGTCCCTGTACTGCACCGACATCTTCAAGATGGTCGAGGCACCGATCTTCCATGTCAACGGCGACGATCCGGAAGCGGTGGCTTTCGTTACCCAGTTGGCGCTGGAATTCCGCCAGGAATTCAAGAAGGATGTGGTTGTGGACATCATCTGTTTCCGCAAGCTCGGCCACAACGAACAGGACGAACCGATGGTGACGCAGCCGCTGATGTACAAAAAAGTGGCCGCGCATCCCGGCACCCGCAAGCTCTATGCCGATCGACTTGTCGGCCAGGGCGTCATTGAGGCGGGTGAAGATGAACAGATGATCACGGATTACCGTGCGGCGCTCGATGCTGGTCATCACCTGACCGACCCGGTCATCACGGATTTCAAGAGTCCCATGGCAATCGAATGGGCACCGTATATCGGCACCCCATACACCGAAATCTGCGATACCCGCGTACCCATGAATGACCTGCAGCGTCTTGGCCGTCGCCTGACGGACGTGCCGGCCAACTTCACCTTGCATCCGCGCGTACAGAAGATCGTCGATGATCGCAAGCTGATGATCGAAGGCAAGCTGCCGATCGATTGGGGCATGGCCGAAAATCTCGCCTATGCGACATTGCTGGCGGCCGGGTATGGCGTCCGCATCTCCGGTGAGGATGTCTGCCGCGGGACGTTCTTCCACCGCCATGCCGCCTTTCATGACCAGAATCGCGAAAAGTGGGACGAGGGCACCTGGTGGCCGTTGAAATCCCTGCAGGAATCGCAGGGCAGCCTCCAATGCTTCGATTCGGTGTTGTCCGAGGAGGCTGTGCTGGCCTTCGAATATGGCTACGCCACGGCGACGCCCAACGAACTGGTGGTGTGGGAAGGACAGTTTGGCGATTTCGCCAACGGTGCGCAGGTCGTCATCGACCAGTTCCTCGCTTCCGGAGAGGCGAAATGGGGGCGTGCCTGCGGTCTCGTGCTGCTCCTGCCACACGGCTACGAAGGCCAGGGACCTGAGCATTCATCGGCGCGTATCGAGCGCTATCTGCAACTGTCCGCCGACTTCAACTGGGAAGTCTGCATGCCAACCACGCCCAGCCAGATCTTCCACCTGCTGCGTCGGCAGATGCTGCGCAAGCAGCGCAAGCCGCTGATCGTGTTTACGCCCAAATCCCTGTTACGCAGCAAGGATGCGACCTCGAGCCTGGACGACCTTGCGGATGGCACCTTCCAGACCGTGTTCGGCGAGGTTTACCCGCACGACCCGAAGAAGATTACGCGGGTGATCTGCTGTACCGGCAAGGTCTATTACGACCTGCTCAAGGCCCGTAACGAGAGCAACTCCCAGCATATCGCCATCCTGCGCACCCCGCAGCTCTACCCGATGGACGATCGGCGTCTGATGGAGGAACTCAGTCGCTACCCGAAGATGAAGGATCTGGTCTGGTGCCAGGAAGAACCGGAAAATCAGGGTTCCTGGTATTCCAAGCATCATCGCCTGATTCAGCTGCTCAAGAAGGGGCAGTCTCTGCATGTTGCCTCGCGCCCCGCCTCGGCTTCGCCGGCGGTGGGTAGCCTTGCCAAGCACACGGAACAACAAAAAGCTGTCGTCGAGTTCGCCCTCGGCCTTGCCACGTAAGGAGTTAGGTAAATCATGATCATCGAAGTCAAAGTTCCACAACTGTCCGAGTCCGTCGCCGAAGCGACCCTCGTCAGCTGGCACAAGAACGTGGGCGATGCGGTTGCCCGCGACGAAAATCTGATCGATATCGAGACCGACAAGGTTGTTCTGGAACTGCCCGCACCCGCAGCCGGCGTGCTGGTCGAAGTGCTCAAGGGCAACAGTGACAGCGTTGTTTCGGGCGAATTGATCGCACGCATTGACACCGAGGCAAAAGCGAGTGCAGCCGTGCCTGCTGCCAAAGCCGTGGCCCCGGCGACTGCCAAGGCAGCAGTCTCTGCGGGGGCTGGCCCTGCCGCACGCAAGGTCATGGCCGAAAAGGGCATCGTGGCCGGGTCGGTTCAAGGCACCGGCCCCGGTGGCCGTGTCACCAAGGCCGATGTGCTCGGTACTGCCGTACCGAAACAGGTGGCTGCCGCGCCTGCAGCAGCGCCTGCTGCCGTCTCGCCAGCGCCGACTTTTGCGACCGCATTGGCGCAACCGGTGACTTTCGATGCCGATGCGATCAGCGCCGACCGTGCCGAGCAACGCGTGCCGATGTCGCGCCTGCGCGCCCGCGTTGCCGAACGCTTGCTTCAGTCACAATCGCAAAGTGCCATCCTTACCACCTTCAATGAGGTGAATATGGCGCCGGTGATAGAGCTGCGCAAGAAGTACCAGGACAAGTTCGAGAAAGAATATGGCGTCAAACTCGGCTTCATGTCTTTCTTCGTCAAGGCCGCCGTCGCGGCGCTAAAAAAGTATCCGATCCTGAATGCCTCGGTGGATGGCAGCGATATCGTCTATCACGGCTACTTCGACATCGGCATTGCCGTCGGCACCCCGCGCGGCCTGGTCGTACCGATCGTCCGCGATGCGGACCAGTTGTCGCTGGCGCAGATCGAAAAGAAGATCGCCGAATTCGGCCAGAAGGCCAAGGACGGCAAGCTGTCGCTCGAAGAGCTGACTGGCGGCACCTTTTCCATCTCCAACGGTGGCGTGTTCGGTTCGATGCTCTCGACGCCGATCATCAATCCACCGCAATCGGCGATTCTGGGTGTGCATGCCACCAAGGATCGGCCGGTGGTGGAAAACGGCCAGATCGTCATCCGCCCGATCAATTATCTTGCGCTGTCCTACGACCACCGTATCATCGACGGACGCGAGGCGGTGCTCGGCCTGGTAACGATCAAGGAGGCGCTCGAAGATCCGGCCCGCATGTTGCTCGATATCTAACCAAAGGAAATCGGCCATGGCAAACAGGCAATTTGATGTGGTGGTGATCGGTGGTGGCCCGGGCGGATACGTGGCGGCCATTCGCGCGGCGCAGTTGGGCTTTGCCACGGCCTGCATCGAGTCGGATGCCTATGCCGATCCCAAGGGCGAGGTGCGGCTGGGGGGCACCTGCCTGAACGTTGGCTGCATCCCCTCCAAGGCGCTGCTGCGCTCCTCCGAGCTTTACGAAGAAGCCAACCACGGCTTCGAAATGCACGGTATTTCCATTGCCGACCTGAAAGTGGATGTCGGCACGATGATGCGCCGCAAGGACAACATCGTCACTCAGCTGACCAGCGGCATCCGCGGCTTGTTCAAGAAAAACAAGATCACCCTGTTGCCCGGCCGCGGCAGCTTCGCCGGGCGCGAAAATGAGCTGTGGCAGATCGTCGTGGCGGGCAAGGATGGGGCGAGCGAAGTTGTCGATGCGCGGCATGTCATCGTCGCCACCGGTTCCGTGCCGCGCCAGCTCGAAGGCATTCCGGTCGACAACCAGACGATCTGCGACAACGTCGGTGCCCTGGCGCTGGGTGCCGTGCCGAAGCGTCTTGGGGTGATTGGCGCGGGTGTTGTTGGTCTGGAACTGGGTTCGGTCTGGAAGCGTCTCGGTGCCGAGGTGACGATCCTCGAAGCGTTGCCAGAATTTCTGGCCGCCGCCGACCCCGCCGTGGCCAAGGAAGCCCGCAAGATCCTGACCCAGAAGCAGGGACTCAAGATCAATCTCGGCGTCAAAATTACCGGCGTCAAGCAGGGCAAGAAGGGTGCTCAGTCAGCCATCATTGTCGGTTACGAGATGGGCGATGAGGTGTTCAAGCTCGAGTGCGACAAACTGATCGTCTCGGTTGGCCGCGTGCCGAATACCGGTGGCCTTGGTGCACAGAAGGTCGGCCTGGGTATTGATGCTCGCGGGTTTGTCGAGGTCAATGAACACTGCCAGACCAATCTTGAAAACGTCTGGGCGGTCGGCGACGTGGTACGCGGACCGATGCTCGCGCACAAAGCTTCCGAAGAAGGCGTGATGGTCGCCGAACTGATCGCCGGGCAGGCCGGGCATGTCAATTACGACGCGATTCCCTGGGTCATCTACACACACCCTGAAATTGCCTGGGTCGGCAAGACCGAGACGCAGCTCAAGAACGATGGTATCGACTACCGCATTGGTCAGATTCCCTTCCTCGCCAACGGTCGCGCACTGGGGCAGGGTGAGGCGAGCGGCTTTGTCAAGATCCTGGCGTGTGCGCAAACCGACCGGGTGCTGGGCGTGCATATCGTCGGGGTTAACGCATCCGAACTGATCGCCGAAGCTGTTACGGCCATCGAATTCGGCGCGGCAGCCGAAGACATCGCGCGCATCTGCCATGCCCATCCGACCCTGTCGGAAGTGATGCACGAAGCGGCACTCGCCGTGGATAAACGCGCACTGCATTTCTGATTTGCCGCACCGTATCCTCCAGGTCCCGCGGGACGGCATGATCCGCGCTTTTACTGCCGCACTGCGCGAGCGCGGCAGCAAAGCCGATGCGGCGCAGCAGGCGGCGGCGGAGCGCTTGCAAAACTTCTACGACGAATTACTGGCCTTCAAGGCGGCGCGCCGCACCAGGTTGCGCAAGCTGCTCGTGCATCCGCGTCTGCCGAAGGGCGTCTGGTTCTGGGGTGGCGTCGGCCGCGGCAAGAGTTTTCTGATGGACTGCTTTTTCGATGCAGTGCCTTACCAGCGCAAGCGGCGCGTGCATTTCCATGCCTTCATGCGCGAAGTGCATGAGCGTTTGAAAGCGTGCAAACACGATGCGGATCCGCTGGCTAACGTGGCGGCGCAAGTGGCTCAGGAAACGCGGTTGATGTGCTTCGATGAATTTCATGTGGCGGATATCGCCGACGCAATGATCCTCGCCCGCCTGATGCAGGCGCTATTCGATGCCGGCGTGCTGTTTTGCGTTACCTCGAACTATCCGCCGGATGGCTTGTATCCCGATGGCCTGCAACGCGAGCGCCTGCTGCCGACCATCGCCCTGCTGAATGAAAAACTCGATGTGATCAAGATCGATACCGGCATCGACTACCGATTGCGCGCGCTGGAACAGGCAGCGGTCTATTTGCTGCCCGCGGATGGCGATGCCACCGCATTGATGATGCGCGGCTTTGCACAAATGGTACATGGCGCGGGACATGCCCGCTCCATCGAGGTGCTGGGTCGCGAGATTCCCGTTGTGCATCGCGCGCCCGGCGTGGCCTGGTTTGATTTTGCCGTGCTCTGCGAGGGCCCGCGCTCGCAAAACGACTACCTCGATCTGGCACACCGCTTTCATACGCTCTTCGTTTCCGGCGTGCCACGCATGGGCGCGGAGATGGCCAGCGCGGCGCGGCGGTTCACCTGGCTGGTCGATGTCTGTTACGACCACCGCGTCAAGCTGGTCATCGCCGCCGCCGTGCCTGCCACCGAACTGTATGTGGCCGGGCCGCAGGTCGACGAGTTCAAGCGCACGGTGTCGCGGCTGATCGAGATGCGTTCGCACGACTATCTGGCCAGCGCGCACCGGCGCTACGAGACCCATGCGCCAATTGCATAGGTGCCGTCCTGCCAGCGCGAGTTTTGGTGCTTCGGCGGGACGTCCAACATTCCTGCCAGCGCCGAGTTTTATCGGATCACGTCTGCCACAATGGGTCAGGACGCCAAGTAGCGACCCATCCCGGCAATGCGGCGGCAGGCATCGGCCGGGCGATACCGTAGCCCTGGGCGATCGAGCAGCCCAGCGCGAGGAGCGCGGCACCGATTTCGGCGGTCTCGACGCCTTCCGCAACCGCCTGCCGTTTGAACGTCCGCGTCAGACTGATCACGCCTTCGACGATCGCATGATCCTCCTCGTCCGTCAGCATGTCGCGCACGAAGCTCTGGTCGATCTTGAGTACATCGACATGCAGCCGCTTGAAGTAGGACAACGACGAATATCCGGTACCGAAATCGTCGAGTGCAAAGGTGACGCCCAGCGCATGGCATCTGTCGATGACCTGCGCGACGTGCATCACGTCTTCAAGCGCTGCCGATTCGACCACCTCGAGTTCGAGTGATGCGGGCGGCACCTTGGGGTAGCTCGCCAGGAGCGCTGCCAGCCGCTCGGGGAACGTCGGAGATTGCAGATGACGTGGCGAGATGTTTACGCTGATTTTCAACGGCAGGCCGATGGCGCGCCAGGCCGCTATCTGGGCGATGGCGGTGGTAATCACCCATTCGCCGAGCGGAATGGCGAAGTGGGTGTTCTCGATATCGGCCAGGAACTTTCCTGGCGGCAAGAGGCCCTCTTCCGGATGCTGCCAGCGGATCAGCGCCTCGGCGCCGATGACTGTACCGCTGCGCATATCCACCTTGGGCTGGTAGTACAGGACAAACTCGTTGCGCGGCAACGCGGCCTCGATGCGTGCCCGGCTGACGTGGCGCAACTGTTCCTGCCGGTCGTGTTCGGCATCGAACAGATGATAGCGGTTGCGCCCGCCTTGCTTTGCGGCGTACATGGCATGATCGGCATGCCGCATCAGGGTATCCACGTCGGCATCGTCGAACGGAAAAATCGTCAGACCGACGCTGGCGGAAATCTGGATTGTTTGCTGGTCGGAATGGAAAGGCACCGCAATCGCGGTAAGCAAACGATCGATGGTTTGCGTGCACTCCTCGATCGTGGCCAGATCGCCGAGCAGCAGCGCGAATTCGTCACCACCCAGCCGGCAGATGGTATCGCCCGCGCGGGTTTGCTCCTTGAGGCGTTGTGCCACCAGGGTCAGCAGGAGGTCGCCGGTTTCGTGGCCAAAGGCATCGTTGACCGGCTTGAAATCGTCGAGGTCGAGATAGGCAATGGCGAGGAGTCGCTGTGAGCGCAGGGTTTGCGCGAGCGCCTGTTGCATGCGGTCGGCAAGCAGCGCGCGGTTGGGCAGATGGGTCAGCGGGTCGTGGTGGGCCTGAAACTCCAGTTCGTTCTGATAGTGCTCGCGTTCGGCGGCATCGCGCTCCAGCGTGGCGGCCATGAGGCTGAAGTTGTCGGCCAGCACGCCGATTTCGTCCTTGGTCCGGATATCGATCGGTGCGGTGAAGTCTCCTTGCGTGAGGCGGCGTGTCGCGGCCAGCAGGACAGCCAGGTGACGGGTGAGCAGGTAGCTGACGAATGCCAGCAGCAGCAGGGTCAGCAGGATTGCCGCACCGACGATCCACAGGCTCTGTTGCAACACATTGCCGCGCAGATTGGCCAATTCCATGAGTGACAGGCCGAAGCTGACCGTGCCGACGCGGGTGTTGCCGTTCAGCGTCAGCGGGATGTGTGTATCGTAAGTCAGGTCGGACAGTGCCGCCGCGACACTGGTGTCTTGTTCGTTCGCGGGAGGGGGATTGCCGGCCTGTGCCAGCTTTGCTCCATGTGGGTCGAAGATGACGATATAGCGGAATTCGGTGGGTTGCTTGGCGACAAGTTGGCGCAGGATGGATTCGATTTCGCTATGGTCGCGGTGGAATACCTGGCCGGCAAGGGCGGCATTGAGCAAGGGGGTCAGTGCTTCGAGGCGTACCCGCGTCTGTGCTTCGAGCGCATCGGTCACCAACCGGTAACTATTGGCAAGCAACAGGCCGAGCATGAAAATCTCGACGACGATGGCGATTGCCACCAGCTTGAAGCGGAGCGAGCGATACCAGGGAACGGCAGGCCTGTCGTTGGCGGCGTCAGTGGCCATTATTGTTTGTCGAAGACGGCGGTGAAGGGATCGATACGCTTCATGGTTGCCGCGTTGACCGGGCGAAAATCGATTTGCCGGGATGTTTCGAAGAAGGCCTTGCCGGCAGGCGTTGTTCGGAAATCGAGCACCGCGCGTTCGATGTGCTTGAGGGTCGCCGCGCCGACGCGGGGATGAACCAGCAGCAGAAAGCCTGGCACCGGTGCCGAACGCCAGATTTCGCGCAGGACTGTGCGTTGCTCGGGAGGCGCACCATCCCAGAGCAGGGTGCCGGTGGCGCCGGCATCGGCCTCGAAGCGTACCAGGGCCTCGAGCACATTCGAGAAACTGGCGGTATCGATGAATTCGACATCCCGACCGAGGGCCAGGCCCTGCTTGCCCAATGCGTGGTCGACGATCTGGTAGGTCATCGACAGCCGGGCACCGACGGCGAGCTTGCGGCCCTTCAGCGCGCCCAGCGCGGTAATCGGGCCATCCTTTCTGGTCAGGACGACAACCACGATCGAATAGCCGGTCTGGGCGATACGTCGATAGCCATCGCGTGTCTCGGCGAGGCGGCCCATGTGCGGCGCGGTGAAGATGATGTCGTATTCGCCGGCGCTGGTGCGCTCGATGAATTTTGCGAAATCCGGGGCCGAGCGCAAACTGACTGGACGGTCGAGCGACTTCGTCAGATGATCATTGAGCGGCGAGAACTGTTCGACGATCCGGCTCGGCGAAAGATAGGGATAAATGCCCAGCACCAGTTCGCTGTTTTCCTGGGCTGCCTGGGCAGAATGAAACAAACCGGCAAACAGGGCAAGCACCGCTAGGAGCGACTTGCAAGCGGCATACAAAACGGTCTGACCTCCTTGGGTTCCTGAAGCTGCGGCGAATCGCTATGTCAGTTTGCGACAAGTATATTCGGATTATGGCATTCGGGAGGGCGCTGCGGCGGTTGCTTCTCCGGCCAGTCGATAGGCATAGGCGGCGATCGGAGGGCCGATTGTCTCCAGAATCGCCACGGTAGCCAATACGATCGCGTTGAGCCGTGCTGCATCGAGTGCGAACAAGGTGTCCGCGGTCTGGGCAAGTCCGATGGCCAGTCCGGCCATGGGCACCAGCAGCAGGCCAGTGGCGGCCGCGGGCCGTGGGGCAATACCCTGCCAGCGTGTCATGCCATACACTGTCAGCCATTTGGCGGCCAGACGCGTGCCGACCAGCGCCACGGCCACACCGCTCAGCGCGGCGACTTCCGCGAGATGGATCTTGGCGCCGGCATAGACGAACAGGACGATGAAGAACAGCTCGAAGGCTTCGCCGAATTCGACATCCGACAGGGTTTCCCGGCCTTCGAGCGTCCTCACCACGACGCCGAGTGCGAGCGGGACGAAGAGGGCAGAAAGGCCGAGTGCCTTGGCGCTGCCGACACCCAGCATCAGCGCGCCAATGATCAGCGCCATGCGGTACTGGCTGGCGCTGCGCGTGAAGCGCACGGCCTGCACCAGCAGCACGGCAATTACCACGGCGATGAGCAGCGAGCCGAGCAATTGGTAGAGCGGCTGGAGCAGCGCGGTGCTCATGTCGGCGTCCATGGCCAGAAGTCCGGCTGGCAGCATGGCCGAAAAAGCGAAGAAGGAAAACAGGTTGTTGAACGCTACCAGTTCCTTGGCGCGCTCGGTGACCGGCCCGGTCGCGCCGACTTCGTGGGCGACGTGGAGCAGGATGGCGGGCGACGAAGAAACGACGATGGCCGCCACGAGCCCCGCCAGCAGGTTTGGCAGGCCGAGCCAGATGAGGACAAGGAATGAGGTGATGAAGGTCGCGCCGCTTTCGAGCAGGCCGGTGAGCAGCAGGCGCGGATCGCGCACCATGGCGCGCAGGTCGAGCGTCAAGCCGAGGCGGTAGAGGATCAGGCCGAGCGAAACGTCGATCACTGCGCGTGCGAGATTGAGCGCGTCGTCCGTGACAAGATTGATGCCGGATGGCCCGATCAGCAGACCCACCGCCATGAAGCCGGTGACCGAGGGCAGCCACGCAATGCGATGGGCCAGATAGCCACCCAGCACGCCGGCGAAGAGCAGCATGCCGAAGGCGATCTGGGTGTTGTATTCGGGCGGCCAGCTTGGCAGGAAATCCATGCGCTTCAGCCCCCGGTCATTTTCTTTAGTGCGTAGAGGCGTTCGAGTGCCTCGCGTGGGCTGAGCGCATCCGGGTCGAGCGCCTGTAAAGCTTCGATGGCGGGATGAGTCTCCTGCTCGAAAGTCGGCGCTGGCAGGACGGCGGGAATCGACGCAAAGAGATCCGGTTGCGGTGCGGCCGCCGCTTCGCGGTTTTCCAGCGCGACGAGCCGACGCTTCGCCTCGCGCAGCACGACGGGCGGAATGCCGGCGAGCGCCGCAACGTGGATGCCATAGGACTGCGAGGCCGGGCCCGGCTCGACGGCGTGCATGAAGACGATCGTCTTGCCGTGCTCGATGGCATCAAGATGCACATTCGCGCATTCCGCATGATCTTGGGCCAGACGCGTCAGCTCGAAGTAGTGCGTGGCGAACAGTGTCCAGCAGCGGGTCTTCTCGACCAGATGGCGCGCGATGGCGAAAGCCAGCGCCAGGCCGTCGAAGGTCGAGGTGCCGCGTCCGATCTCGTCCATCAACACGAGCGATTGGTCGGTCGCGCCGTTGAGGATCGCGGCTGCCTCGGTCATCTCGACCATGAACGTGGAGCGCCCGGAAGCGAGATCGTCCGACGCGCCGATGCGCGTATGGATCGCGTCGATCGGGCCGAGCCGGCAACTCGTCGCCGGCACGAAGCTGCCGCAATGGGCCAGCAGCACGATCAGAGCGGTCTGACGCATATAGGTTGACTTGCCACCCATGTTCGGGCCGGTGACGAGCAGCATGCGGCGACCGGGGGAGAGGTCGAGGTCGTTGGCGATGAATGCGTCAACCTGGCGTTCGACCACCGGATGTCGTCCGCCATGGATCTCGATGCAGGGATGCTCGACGAATTCCGGTCGGCAATAGTCGTAGCGCCGTGCCGCCGTGGCGAAGGCGCACAGGCCATCGAGTTGCGCCAGTGCGCGGGCGATGCGCTGCAATGTCGCGATGTGCGCCGTCAGGTCTTCCAGCAGCGCGTCGTAAAGACGTTTTTCCAGCGCCAGGGCGCGCTCGTTGGCCGAGAGCGCCTTGTCTTCGAATGCCTTCAGCTCCGGCGTGATGTAGCGCTCGGCGTTCTTCAGTGTCTGGCGACGGCGGTAGTCGTCCGGCACCTTGTCGGTGTGCGCGTGCGTGACTTCGATATAAAAACCATGCACCTTGTTGTATTCGACCTTGAGGCTGGGAATCGCCGTGCGCTCTTTTTCACGGGCTTCGAGCTCGATCAGGAACTGGCCGCAATGGGTCTGGATCGCCCGCAATTCATCGAGAGCGGCGTCAAGGCCGGAAGCGATGACGCCACCGTCACGCAGCAGCGTCGGCGGTTCGCTGGCGAGCGAGCGTTCCAGCCGGTCGAGCGCCGTGGCTGGTACCGCGAGATCGTCGTGCAGTGCCTGCAACAAACCGTCGTAGCCGGTGAGCAGGGCGGCGACTACAGGGAGTTGTATCAGCGTATCGCGCAGGGCAGCCAGTTCGCGGGGACGTGCACTCTTCAGCGCGATGCGGCTGCCGATGCGCTCGACATCCGCAATACCTTTCAATGCAACTGTGAGACTGGTCAGCGGGCCCTCGTTGTCATCTCCGAGTAGTGCGGTGATGGCGCCATGGCGCGCAGTTGCCAGACTGCGGCTGGTGAGCGGATGGTGCAGGCAGTGGCGCAGCCAGCGGGCGCCCAGCGCGGTCGTGCAGGTATCGAAGAGCGACTGCAGTGTCGGTGCTGGTTCACCACGCAGGGTCTCGGAAATTTCCAGGTTGCGGCGCGTTGCCGCGTCGAGCCGCAGCCAGGCCGATTCGCGCTCCAGCGTCATGCCCGTAACGTGCGTGAGGGCCTGCAACTGCGTCGCTTGCGCGTAGCGCAGCAGCGCACCTGCGGCGCCGAGTGCAAGGGCAGCATCCTCTTCGCCGGGAATGAAGGCCGCGAGGTCGCGCGTAGCGAAGTGGCTGGTCAATAGTTGTGTGGCGCTGGCGGTATCGAAATGCCAGTCTGGACGGCGACGCAGGCGACCGGTCATGTCTTCCGGCAACGCGAGGAGGATGCTTTCGCCGAGCAGGATCTCTGCCGGTTTGAGGCGCGAGAGTTGCGCGGGCAGGGCACCAGCGGCGGTTTCCAGCAGCCGCAGCTCGCCGCTGGCGAGATTGAGCCAGGCCAGACCAACGCGATGACGCTCGCCATGTACAGCGAGCAGCAGGCTGTCGCTGCGCTCGTCGAGCAGCGCGGCATCGGTGAGTGTGCCGGGCGTGACGATGCGCACCACCTGCCGCTCGACTGGCCCCTTGCTGGTGGCGGGATCGCCGATCTGCTCGCAGATCGCCACCGATTCGCCCAGTCTCACCAGCCGCGCGAGGTATTGCTCGACGGCGTGATAGGGCACCCCAGCCATCGGGATCGGCTGGCCGGCCGACTGGCCGCGTTGCGTCAGGGTGATGTCGAGCAGCCGCGCGGCTCTTTCCGCATCGGCGTAAAACATCTCGTAGAAATCGCCCATGCGATAGAACAGCAGACCATCCGGATGCGCTGCCTTCAGCCGGTGGTATTGCTGCATCATCGGCGTATGGCCGGAGAAATCCTCTGCTGGAATGGTCGGTACTCGGCTCATGCGGGAAGAGGTTGGGATGCGCCCCAAAGGGTCAAGGCGGGCGATCGTGGAGAAGTGGGAATTATACTGTCGGCCCTTTACTTCACTGTCGCATCGGAATGGCTTCCAGTGGCATCATGAATCTGGCGTTGCGCCTGCTGCATGTGTGGGTACGCGTGCGCGCGTTTCCCGAAAACCCTGCCACGCTCGGCATCGATCCGGCACGTCCAGTCTGCTATGTGCTGCGTGAAAACTGGCTGGCCGACCGATTGGTGCTGCAGGATGCCGTGCAACGCGCCGGCCTGCCTGCATCCGCGGCGCCAATAAAGCTGTCCGGGCGGCGCTCAGTTTTCAATGAGGCCAGCGCCGTGTTTTCGTTGGCGGCAGGCTGGAGTCTGTTCGGTACGGCGCGCGTGCGCCGTGCCGTGCCGCAGCGGCTTTCGCGGTTGATCGAGGCGCTGATGGTAGATGCAGCGGCTGATGTGCAGCTTGTCCCCGTCACGGTGTTGTGGGGGCGGGCACCGAAGCAGGAGGATGGCATCCTGCGCGTGCTGCTGGCCGAATCCTGGCAGCGCCGGCATCCGCTCGGCCATTGGCTGGCGGTGCTGCTCCACGGCCGGCATACCCACGTGCATTTTGGCCAGCCGTATTCGTTGCGTGCGCTGCTGACGGACGTGCCCGATGCAGCGCGTGCCGCGAAGAAGGCAGGACGTTTGCTGCGCGCCCATTTCCGCCGCCAGCGCGAACTGGTCATTGGCCCGGATGTTTCGCACCGCCAAACGCAGGTCGAGGCGCTGCTGGCGACGCCGGAAGTACGCGCCGCCATCGCAGCGGAAGCCAAACGCGGAAAGATCAAACCTGCGGAGGCTCGGGCGCAGGCGCGCCGCCATGTCATGGCAATCGCCTCGGACTACTCCTACAGCGTGATGCGCGCCGGCGAGATATTTCTCACCTGGCTGTGGACGCGCCTGTTCGATGGTGTCGAGGTGCGCAACCTCGATGTGCTGACGCGCATCGCGCCGGGGCAAAGTCTCATCTATCTGCCCTGTCACCGCAGCCATATCGATTACCTGTTGATGACCTATGTCATCTATCGTGCCGGCCTGACACCGCCGCATGTCGCCGCTGGCGATAACCTCGACCTGCCGGTACTCGGGCGCATCCTGCGCGGCGGTGGCGGATTTTTCCTGCGCCGCAGTTTCAAGGGCGACCCGCTCTACGCGACAGTCTTTGCCGAATATCTGCACCGCATGCTGGCACAGGGTTTCCCTATCGAATTCTTCATCGAGGGCGGGCGCAGCCGCAACGGCCGCATGTTGCCGCCCAAGGCCGGGCTGCTGGCCATGACGGTGCAGAGTTTTCTGCGCTGGCACGAGCGGCCGCTGGTGTTCGTGCCGGTTTATCTCGGCTATGAGAAGCTGCCCGAAGGCGCGAGTTTCGTCGGCGAGCTTTCCGGCCAACCGAAGCAGCGCGAATCGTTGTGGAGTGTGCTTTCCGCCGTGCGTGTGCTGCGCCGGCATTTCGGCAAGGTCTATGTGAATTTCGGCGAGCCGCTGCCGCTGGCCGAGTGGCTCGATGCGCGTCACCCGGAGTGGCGTGCCGCAGTGCCCGAGGCAAGCCCGGCGGACGACTGGCAGCGTGCTGCGGTCGGTGCCATTGCCGGCGAACTGACGCGGCGCATCAACGACGCGGCCCTGATCAATCCTGTCAATCTGGTGGCGCTGGCCCTGTTGGCGACGCCACGGTTGACGGCCGATGCCGACGCACTGGCGCGCCAGATCGAGCACCTCCAGGCGCTGCTCGATACCGACCATATTGCAGCACTCGCAGCACCGGCCGAAGGGTTGGCCTGTATCGCCGCCGCGCTGAAGCTCGATGCGGTACATCGCATCGAGCATTCGCTCGGGGCGCTGATCGGCGCCAATGCTCACGAGGCAGCGCTGCTCGGCTATTTCCGCAACAACGTGCTGCATCTATATGCGTTACCGGCGCTGACGGCCTGTCTGATCGTGCAGCACGGGCCGCTGAGCGAGGCACATTTGCGCGAAACCGTTGCCGATCTCTTCGGCCTGATGCGCACCAGCCTCTACCTGCGCCTGGAAGAGCAGGATTTGCCGCAGGCGCTGGATGGCGTATTGGCGCGACTTGCAGCACGCGGACTGATCGAACGACGTGACGGTGTGGCCTGCGAACCGGCGGCGAATACCGTTGCCCGCGCTGATCTGCTCTGGCTGGCCGAAATCCTGCGGCCGCAGATGGAGCGCTATTTCCTCGTGCTGATGCTGCTGCGCCATGCTGGCAGCGTTACTCTGACCCGCGTCGAACTGCTCGACAAGTGTGTGCTGCTGGCGCAACGACTGGCGCTGATGCATACCGGAAAGACGCCCGAATTCGCCGACCGTCCCTTGTTCGTCGCCCTGATCGACCACCTGCTCGACAACGACATCCTGCGCGAGGATGCACTGAAACGGCTGGAATTCGGGGCGCAACTCGAACGCGCGGCCACACAGGCCGAAGCGCTGCTGGCGCCGGACGTGCGCGAACTGATGCTGCGGCTGATGTGAGACCCGTCCTCCTCCTGCTCTCCCGCGCGGGAAGCGGGTCGGGTGGCGCGCGGCGCTGGTCTGTTACGAGGAACGGCGGGTTGCGGTGACGCAGTCCTTGACCAGTGCCGGCCCGCGATAGACGAGGCCGGAATAGATCTGCACCAGTTGCGCGCCGGCATCGAGCTTGGCCTTGGCTTTTTTACCATCGACCACACCGCCAACGGCGATGATGGGTACTTCGCCGGCCAATGCCGTGGCGAGCTTTTTCACCACAAGGGTTGAGGCTTCGAACAGCGGTGCGCCGGAAAGCCCGCCGGCCTCCTCGGCGTGCGGCTGGCCGGCAACCTTCGTGCGGTCGAGGGTGGTGTTGGTGGCAATGACGCCCTCGATGTGGTGGCGGCGCAGCGCGTCGGCAATATTCGTGATCTGTGCGTCGTCGAGATCAGGTGCAATCTTCAGCGCGAGGGGCACGTGCTTGCCGTGCTGCTGGGCCAGTGCCGCCTGACGCGCCTTGAGCGCACCGAGCAATGCATCGAGTTCGGATTCGCTTTGCAGGGCGCGCAGGTTCTTGGTATTCGGCGAGGAAATGTTGACCGCGATATAACTGGCGAGCGAGTAGGACTTTTCAAGCCCGATCAGGTAGTCGTCAGCCGCGCGCTCGATCGGCGTGTCGGCGTTCTTGCCGATGTTGATGCCGAGAATGCCTTTGTAACGCGCCGCCCTGACGTTGGCGACCAGCGCGTCGATGCCCTGGTTGTTGAAGCCCATGCGGTTGATGATGCCCTCGACCTGCGGCAAACGGAACATGCGCGGCTTGGGGTTGCCCGGTTGGGGTCTTGGGGTGACCGTGCCGACCTCGATGAAGCCAAAGCCCCAGCCGGCCAGCGCATCGATGGCCTCGCCATTCTTGTCGAGGCCGGCCGCGAGGCCGATGCGATTGGGAAACGACAACCCCATGACGGTTATCGGGGTGTCCGGGAGCGGTCTGCCGGTCGGCGCAATGGCGCCGAGCGCACGCATGCCGGTGATGGAAAGCTCGTGCGCGGTTTCGGGATCGAGCGCGAGGACGAAGGGTTTGACGAGGCAGTAGGGCAGCATGGAATACATTCTACTGGCGTCGTGCGAAAACTCGGCGCCGGCAGGACGGCGTTTATTCTTCCAGCAGCGACCAGTGGCCTTCGCGCAGTGCTTCGAGCGGCCGGAATTGCGATTTGTAGGCCATCTTGCGGCTATCACGGATCCAGTAACCCAGATACAGATAGGGCATGCCGAGATTGCGGCACTGCGCGATCTGCCAGAGGATCGCATAAGTGCCGTAGCTCGTGTTCGGCAGATCCGGCTCGTAGAAGGTATAGACCGACGAGAGGCCGGTGTCGAGCACGTCAATGATGCAAACCATGCGCAGCGTTTCGCCCTCGCGGAACTCGACGAGCCGGCTGTCAACATGCGTTTGCAACAGGAACTGCGCGTATTGCTCGCGACTGTCATCGTCCATGCCGCCACCCCAGTGGCGGGCGTACTGGTAACGCTGATATACAGCGTAGTGTTCTTCGCGGAAGAGCAGCGACCGTTCGCGGGCGATCAGGTTGTCGTGGCGCGCGACGGCACGGCGCTGGCTGCGGCTGGGCCGGAAGTCGGCAATGGGAATGCGCACCGGCACACATTCGCGGCAGGTATCGCACCAGGGACGGTAGGTAAATACGCCGCTGCGGCGAAAGCCGTTGCGGACGAGTTCGCTGTAGGTGTCGGTGTCGATCAGGTGGGTCGGCGTGCTGACCTGCGAACGCGCGACGCGGCCGGGCAGGTAAGAGCAGCCATAGGGCGAGGTCGCGTAGAACTGCAAGAGCGGGAAGGGTGGCAGGTCTCTTAAATGCGTCATTGGCTCCCACCCCCCAGCCCCCGCCCTCCGGCGAGGGAGGCCATCTTCCTGAAAACACCGTTGACACCGTCGGCTGGCCAGCGGGCGGGTGCCTCGCCCCGATCCACGAGCGCCGCCACGCGGGCGAGGTAGTCGTCGCGTGGAATCGGCCGGGCGCCGAGAGAGGCAAGGTGAGTGGTTTCCATCTGGCAGTCAATTATGCCGAATCCGCGCGTGACTAGGTAAAGGCACAGGTGGGCAAGGGCGATCTTCGAGGCATCGGTAGCGTGTGAAAACATCGATTCGCCGAAGAAAGCCTGGCCGATGGCGATGCCGTAAAGTCCGCCGATCAGTTTGCCTTCGCGCCAGGTCTCGACGCTATGAGCGTAGCCCTGCGCATGCAGTCGGCCATAGGCGGCCTGCATCGCAGCGGTGATCCAGGTGCCACCCTGGCCGGCGCGCGGTGTGGCTGCACAGGCGGCGATCACCTTGTCGAAGGCCGTGTCGAGTCTGACCGTGTAATCAGCGTGGCGCAGCGTCTTCGCCAGTGAGCGTGTGATGCGGACCTGGTCGGGAAACAGCACCATGCGCGGATCGGGGCTCCACCAGAGGAGCGGTTCGTCGACTGAGTACCACGGGAAAATGCCGCGCCGGTAAGCGGCCAGCAGGCGTTGTGGTGACAGATCGCCGCCGGCGGCCAGCAAGCCGTTCGGTTCGGTCAGCGCTTTCTCGATGGGTGGAAACGCAAGGTCAGCGGTCAGCCACGGAATCATGCCGGAAAGCTACCACATGGTCGACATCGAGACGAATCCCGATTTGTTCGCCGATGGCGTGGTTGTGGTGCGAAGGCACAAGCGAAAGCAGGCGAGCGCCGGAGGGCAGTTGCAGCGTATAGAGAAATTCGGCACCGCGGAAGGCTCGGGCGACGACTTCAGCACGGAATGGTGCCGCATCGTCGTGCACGATATCGTCCGGCCGCAGCAGGATGTCCAGCGTGCAACTCTTGTTGCAAGCAGCGCAGGAAGGACCGCAGTCGAACGGCACGCGACTTTTCAGGATGCCGAGTTCGATGGCGACCGTTTCGGCATCGACCACCCGCCCCGGCAGGAAAACGCCCTGGCCGACAAAATCGGCGACCTGGCGCGTGACTGGGCGGTGATAGAGGTTGTAGGGTGTATCCCACTGTTCGATGCGCCCCGCGTGCATGATGCCGATGACGTCGGCGACGGCGAAGGCCTCGTGCTGGTCGTGGGTGACGAGGATCGCGGCGGTACCGGTGGCCTTGAGGATCTCTCGCACTTCGAGCGAAAGCCGTTCGCGCAGATCGACGTCGAGGTTGGAGAAGGGCTCGTCGAGCAGCAGCAGATGGGGCTGCGGTGCGAGTGCGCGGGCCAGTGCGACACGCTGCTGCTGGCCGCCGGAAAGTTCGTGCGGGTATTTCTTGCCCTGGCCTGACAAACCCACAAGCTCCAATAACGCTTCAATACGCCGTCTCGCCAGCGCCGACTTTTCTCGTAGTCCGAAGCCGATGTTGCCCGCCACGGTCAGGTGCGGAAACAGCGCGTAGTCCTGGAACACCATGCCGATGCGGCGCTTTTCCGGCGCCCGCAATTGGTGCGGTGCAGCGACGATTTCATCGCGCAGGCAGATCGTGCCCTGCGTCGGTGTTTCGAAGCCGGCGATCAGTCGCAGTACCGTCGTCTTGCCGCAGCCGGAGGCCCCCAGCAGGCAGCCGATTTCGCCTTCGGCGAGTGTCAGCGACAGGTCGCTTACGACGGTGTGATCGCCGTAGGCGTGACAGACACGGTCAAGGGCGAGAAGCGGGGCGAGATGAGCCATGTTTCCATTATAATGAGAATCGCTCTCAATTGACTCAGGTTCAATGCGCAATCCATTGGTGTATTTGCCCATACTGATCGGCATGCTGGTCGCCATGCCGGTGCTTTCGGTTGGCGCCAACCTGTTCGTCGACGCCAGCGGCGAAACCTGGGCGCATCTGGCCGCGACCGTCCTGCCTGAGTACGTTTTCAACTCGCTGCTGCTGGCGTTATTTGTCGGCTGCGGTGTGGCAGTGGTCGGCGTGGCGACGGCCTGGCTGACGGCAATGACTGCGTTTCCAGGGCGGCGCTTCTTCGAATGGGCGCTGCTGTTGCCGTTGGCCATGCCGGCTTATGTGATGGCTTACGTTTATACCGATCTGCTGCAATTCGTCGGCCCGGTGCAGACGGCCCTGCGTGAGACTTTCGGCTGGCGGCGCGGCGACTACCTGTTTCCCGAGATCCGCAGCCTGGGCGGCGCAGCGGCTATGTTTGTCTGTGCGCTCTATCCCTATGTCTATCTGCTCGCGCGCACGGCCTTTCTCGAACGCGGTAGCGGTACCTTCGAGGCGGCGCGGTCGCTGGGACTGTCGCCGTGGGCGGCGTTTCGGCGCGTTTCACTGCCGCTGGCACGACCGGCTGTCGTGGCGGGGGTCGCGCTGGTGTTGATGGAAACGCTCGCCGACTACGGCACCGTCGCGTATTTCGCCGTGCCAACCTTCACCACGGGCATCTACCGCGCCTGGTTTTCGCTTGGCGACCGTGTCGCTGCCGCGCAACTCGCGGGGGCACTTCTCGCCTTCGTGCTGTGCCTGCTCGCTCTGGAGCGCATCAGCCGCGGGCGGGCACGCTTTCATGAAACCGGTTGACGGCGCGGTGAGCGTCGCATCCTGTCGGGTTGGCCAGCCTGGGCGGCGAGCCTTGTCTGCCTGTTACCGCTGTTGCTGGGTTTTCTGCTTCCCGGCGGACTGTTGCTGGCGCTGGCGCTGGCGGAGGGCGATAGTGAATTTGGTTTGCGCTACGGCGTGTTGGCAGGCAACAGTTTGCTTGTCGCTGGAATCAGCGCATTGCTGGCCGTGATATCTGGCCGTGCTGCTCGCCTATGCGCAACGTTTGTCTGCCACGCCCGTCGTGCGTGCCGTCAATCGTGTCGTGGCACTCGGCTATGCCGTGCCCGGCTCGGTAATCGCGGTGGGTGTGCTGATTCCGGTGACGCGGCTCGACCACTGGCTGGCGGCGCAATGGCATCGGGTGGTTCGGCGCCAACCCAGGACTGCTGCTTACCGGCGGCATCGCGGCACTGGTGTATGCCTATCTCGCGCGTTTTCTTTCGATTGCCTTGCAGACCGTCGAATCAGGTTTGGCGCGCGTGACGCCGAGCATGGACGCCGCCGCGCAAAGTCTCGGCTGTGGCCCGGGAGAAATGCTGCGCCGCGTGCATTTGCCGCTGCTGCGCGGGAGCCTTTTCACGGCCGGGCTGCTGGTGTTCGTCGATGTGATGAAGGAGTTGCCGGCGACGCTGGTGATGCGTCCCTTCAATTTCAACACGCTGGCGACGCAGACTTATACCTTGGCCGCTGACGAGCGCCTGGCCGAAGCTTCGACAGCGGCGCTGGGAATCATTGTCGTTGGCCTGCTTCCGGTTTTCCTGCTGGCGCGGCAACTCGTGCGCGGCAGGAACGCATACTAGGAACTTTTCTTCAGCGCCCGGCACTCCATGGGTAGATACATGGGGTCCACGTTGGTCTGGTCCTTGCCCAGGGCCGTCATTTTTCCGGGCACCTCGGCTCCGCCGCAAATCCAGGTGATCGGCACAATCGGCGCATCCTCGACGACCGCAGGCCGCAGGCTGAGAATCTTGCCGGCGATGGACTTGCTGGCCCGATTGCCGAAAGTGAGATGGATTACGCCATCCTGTACCGAGACAGCGCTGACATAGTTATTGACGATCTTGTCGGCAACCGGCAGGGCGGCGACCGCGTTGTCGGCCGGCATGGTTTGCGTGGCTGACCAGAAGGTGGCGACGGATCGCTTGGCAATGTCGGCAAGGGGCAATGCAGACTCGATCTGCGCTTTGACTATTTTGTCCAGATAGCTCGGTATGGCCATCAGGGCCAGGATGGTGATGACGGCGATGACCGCCATCATTTCCACCATGGTGAATCCGCTTGGTTTTTTGGTTTTCATGGTCCGCCAGCATGCCGTTGCGATGATCGGCATGATAACGGACCAGGCAGCGCGGATTACTTCCGGCTACTTATTTCCAGCCTGCTCTGTCGGCAACCTTCTGTGCCGTCACGATATGCCTGGCCATTTCGGGAATCGACAGCGTATCGGCCTTGAAGTCGCCGAGAGCGGCAAGCGCTGGATTCTCCGTCCTGATGCCCGGCACGGCCGGCCACTCGTTGTTGCCGTCGGCAAAGTAAAGCTGCGCATCGTTCGAGACGAGGTATTCAAGAAATTTGACGGCGGCTTCCTTGTGCGGGGCGGTCTTCAGCATGCCGCCGCCAGAGATGTTGATGTGCGTGCCCTGCGACTGCTGGTTGGGCCAGACCACGCCGATTTGCTCGATGACTTTGCGGTCCTCTGGCTTGTTAGAGCGCATCAGGCGTGCGAGGTAATATGAATTCGAAATCGTGACGCCGCACTCGCCGGCGGCGACCGATTTGATCTGGTCAGTGTCGCCACCCTTGGGTGTGCGGGCGAAGTTGGCGACGACGCCTTTTGCCCATTCCTCAGCCTTCGCTTCGCCGTGATGGGCAATCTGGGCTGCCATCAACGAGAGGTTGTAAGGATGCGACCCGGATCGGCTGCAAACCTGGCCCTTGAGGTTCGGGCGGGCGAGGTCTTCGTAGCCCTTGATGTCGTTCGGATTGATCGCCGCCTTGTTGTAGAGAATTATCCGGGCGCGCGTCGAGAAGGCGAACCAGTCTGGTGAGCGCAGATGGGCGGGAATGCGCTCCTCGATCAGTTTCGACTTCGCCGGGGCGAACAGGCCGAGTTCGTCGGCCTTGGCGAGGCGCGCGGCATCGACGGTGATGAATACATCGGCCGGACTTTGCGCGCCCTCATTCCTGATACGTTCCATCAACTCGTCTTCTTTCCCTTCGATGCGGTTGATCTTGATGCCGGTTTGCTTCGTGAAGTTCCTGTAGAGCGCTTCGTCGGTCTGGTAGTGACGTGCCGAATAGAGATTCAGCACGTTTTCCTCGGCCTGGGCGGTTGGCTGGAGCAGGGGGGTGAGCAAGACAGTCATGAGGGCAAGTTGATACAGTTTCATGGGGGCTCCAAAAGGCTAATTGAGGTTTCGTATATTAATGAGAACTATTATCAATAGCAAGATGGACGAAGGTTGGCTAAGCGGTTTCTGTAAGCTGGGGGGGGGATCTGCATGGCTATAATCGGCGTGAATTGTGATAACGAGGGAGACGGGCATGAGCTTTAAGGCGTTCCTGATCGAACAGAACGAGCGCCAGATTTCCTCCCGCTTCGCCGAAATTGAGGAAGACCAGCTCGATGCAGGTGAGGTGACGATTGCCGTTGCCTGGTCTGGGGTTAATTACAAGGATGCACTCGCGGCAACGGGGGCCGGCAGGATCATCAGGCGTTTCCCTTGCATTGGCGGCATAGACATGGCCGGCACAGTGGTGAAGAGCGAGAGTCCCGATTTCAAGCCGGGCGACGCAGTACTCGCCACCAGTTACGACATCGGCGTCGCGCATCACGGGGGATTCGCTGAGTTTGCGCGCATTCCTGCGCCCTGGGTGCGCAAGCTGCCTCCTGGCCTGGACATGCGCGAAGCGATGGTACTCGGTACGGCTGGTTTCACGGCGGGTCTGGCGGTGGCGCGTATGGAGCATGAAGGCTTGCGTCCCGCGAACGGCCCGGTGGTCGTTTCTGGCGCGACTGGCGGCGTCGGTAGCATTGCCGTCGAGATTCTCGCCAAGAGTGGTTACGCGGTGCATGCACTGACTGGCAAGGCGGATGCGACAGATTACTTGAAGCAACTCGGTGCGAAGGAGGTCGTGCTGCGTTCCAGCATCGACCTGACGAAGATCAAGCCGCTCGACAAGGCAATCTGGGCGGGTGCGGTCGACAATCTGGGTGGCGACGTGCTGGCCTGGATGGCCAGCACCATGCAGCAGGCGGGCACGATTGCGAGCATCGGTCTCGCGGCGAGCATCGAACTCAAGACCACCGTGATGCCCTTCATCCTGCGTGGCGTATCGCTGCTCGGCATAGATTCTGGATATATTGGCGAACCTTGGCGTTCTGCTGTCTGGCGACATCTGGCGACCGACTGGAAACCGGAAAAGGTGATTACCCAGGCACGCGAAATCGCTTTTGCCGAGTTGCCTGACGTGTTCAACGATTTCCTGCAGGCACGCGTCAAAGGGCGCATCATCGTACGCATCAATAACCAATAACCATAGACAACCAGAGGGATATGAAAATGACGAAGTACGCCGATTTCTACCGTCGTTCCATCAAGGATCGTGATGGTTTCTGGGCCGAGCAGGCGCAACTGATCGATTGGCAGACGCCACCGCAGACGATCTGCGATTTCTCGCGTCCGCCCTTCGTCAAGTGGTTTTCAGGGGGCCGAACCAACCTGTGCCACAACGCCGTCAACCGGCATGCCGCCAAGCGTCCGAATGACCGCGCTTTGATCTTCGTTTCCACCGAGACCAACGAGGAGAAGATCTACAGCTTCGCCGAGCTCAAGGCCGAGGTGATGCGCATGGCGGCGATCATGCAATCGCTGGGCGTGAAGAAGGGTGATCGTGTGCTGATCTACATGCCGATGATTGCCGAGGCCACCTTTGCCATCCTCGCCTGCGCGCGCATCGGCGCGATTCACTCCGTGGTGTTCGGCGGCTTTGCCTCCGGGTCGCTGGCGACGCGCATCGACGATGCACAGCCGAAGCTGATTGTCTCGTCGGATGCCGGCATGCGTGCTGGCCGTGCCGTGCCCTACAAGCATCTGTTGGACGAAGCAATCAATCTTGCACAGTACAAACCCGAGAAGGTGCTGATGATCGATCGTGGCATTGACAAAGGTTTCAGCAAGGTAGCTGGCCGCGATGTCGATTACGCCACGCTGCACGCGCAGCACCTGAACGCCGAAGTACCTTGCGAATGGCTGGAATCCTCCGAGCCGTCCTACATCCTCTACACGTCTGGAACGACGGGAAAACCGAAAGGCGTGCAGCGTGACACGGGCGGTTATGCCGTAGCACTGGCAGCCTCGATGAAATACATCTACACAGGCTTTTCCGGCGAGACCTTCTTTGCCACTTCGGATATCGGCTGGGTAGTGGGCCACAGCTACATCATCTACGGCCCGCTGATTGCCGGCATGGCTACCGTGATGTACGAAGGCACGCCGATCCGGCCCGACGCCGGAATCTGGTGGCAGATCGTCGAAAAGTACAAGGTCAACGTGATGTTCTCGGCGCCCACCGCGATCCGCGTGCTGAAGAAGCAGGATCCGGCCTACCTGAAAAAGTACGACCTTTCCAGTCTCAAACACCTGTTCCTTGCTGGCGAGCCGCTCGACCAGCCTACCCACGAGTGGATCATGGGCGAACTGAACCTGCCGGTGATCGACAACTACTGGCAGACCGAGACCGGCTGGCCGATGCTATCGACCGTGCGCGGCGTCGAGGACACCAAGATCAAGTTCGGCACGCCGAGCTTCCCGGTGTTCGGTTACGATCTCAAGATTTTCCGTGAAGATGGCAGCGAGTGCGATGCGAACGAGAAGGGCATCGTTGGCGTCGTGCCGCCGCTACCGCCGGGCTGCCTGTCAACGGTCTGGGGCGACGACGATCGCTTCGTCAAGACCTATTTCAGCTTGTTCAGGGAACCGCTGGTCTATTCGTCGTTCGACTGGGGTATCAAGGATGCGGAAGGCTATCACTTCATTCTCGGGCGTACTGACGACGTCATCAATGTCGCCGGCCATCGCCTCGGCACGCGCGAGATCGAGGAAGCGGTGCAGGGGCACAATGCCATCGCCGAAGTTGCCGTCGTCGGTGTACACGACCAGTTGAAGGGGCAGGAGCCGGTGGCTTTTGCCGTGGTGAAGGATGCCGCACGGATCGCCACGCCCGAATTGCGCGAGGCGCTTGAGAAGGAGGTAAAGAAGACTGTGGACGCGAGCCTTGGGGCCATCGCCCGGCCCAAGCGCGTGCATTTCGTTACTGGCCTGCCGAAGACGCGCTCAGGCAAGATGCTCCGTCGCTCGATCCAGGCGCTGGCGGAAGGTCGCGATCCGGGCGACCTAACTACCATCGACGATCCGTCGACGCTGGAGCAGATCAGGCAAGTCCTCGCTACCGATTGATGCCATCCTGTCAGCGCCGACTTTTGTGTGTCGCTCAGCGGTTCCTGAATACCGGTTTGCGCTTTTCGGTAAAGGCGGCCATGCCTTCCTTTTGATCGTCGAGGGCGAAGGCTGCATGGAACGTCCGTCGCTCAAACAGCAGTCCTTCTGCCAGCGAGGACTCGTAGGCACGATTGACTGATTCCTTGACCATCATGATGACGGGCAGCGAATACGACGCAATGATCTGTGCGGCGGCAAGCGCTTCCTCGACGAGTTTGTCGGTTGGGAAGATGCGCGCCACCAGCCCACATCGTTCGGCTTCGGCGGCGTCCATCATGCGCCCGGTCAGACACATATCCATGGCTTTGGCTTTGCCGATGGCACGTGGCAGACGTTGCGTACCACCAGCACCGGGCAGGGTGCCGAGCTTGATTTCGGGCTGGCCGAATTTGGCGTTCTCGGCGGCATAGATCATGTCGCACATCATCGCGATCTCGCAGCCACCGCCCAGCGCATAGCCGGCCACGGCAGCGATAATTGGCTTCCGACAAGTCTTGATGCGTTCCCAGTTGCGGGTGATGAAGTCGGGCTGATAGGCATCCATGTACCCGAAGTCCTTCATGAAACCAATGTCTGCGCCGGCTGCGAACACCTTTTCGTTGCCGGTCAGGACGATGCAGCCGATGGTCGCGTCGCTTTCGAAAGCAGCTATTCCAGTGCCAATACCATCGACAAGCTCATTGTTCAGGGCGTTCAGCGCGTCAGGACGGTTGAGGCGGATCAGACCGACCTTGCCATGAGTTTCTACAAGAACGGCATCAGGCATATTCTTCTCCGGGATAGTTAGGCCATGAGCAGGAGAATTGACGCTGCTAGATGGCAGTCGCTATAATATTCTGATTTTTCGACCCATCGAGACGGGCTGAGGGTAAACATTATGCGCAAGAAATTCGTTGCTGGTAACTGGAAAATGCACGGCAGTCTGGAAAGCAATGCCGGCCTGCTGCAAGGTGTGCGCGACGGTATCGCCGGCATGTCCATCGATGTGGCGGTTTGCGTGCCCTATCCCTACCTTGATCAGGCGCGCGAGGCACTCAAGGGGAGCAATGTTGCCTGGGGTGCGCAGGACGTCTCCGAGCATGCACAGGGTGCGTTCACTGGAGAGGTAAGTGCCGCGATGCTGGTGGATTTTGGCTGCCGTTATGCAATTATTGGCCATTCGGAGCGACGCTCTTATTATGGCGACACAGACGCGGTCGTTGCTGCGAAGTGTGTGGCAGCTTTGAAAGCCAATCTGGTGCCGATCCTCTGTGTTGGCGAAACACTCGACGAGCGTGAGCGCAATGTCACGGCGGAAGTAGTGACGCGCCAGATGGATGCAGTGATCAGTCGTTGCGGCGTCGCTGCTTTGGCCAAGTCTGTCGTGGCCTATGAGCCGGTGTGGGCAATCGGCACGGGGCGTACGGCCACGCCGGAGCAGGCGCAGGAAGTCCATGCATTGATCCGCGCGCGCGTAGCGCGTGACGATGGCGGGGTTGCAGCCGGCCTGCGTATCCTTTACGGTGGCAGCATGAAGCCGAACAATGCCAAGGAACTTATGGCGCAGCCGGATATCGACGGCGGCCTGATTGGCGGAGCTGCACTTGTGGTGGCCGATTTCGCCGCCATTTGCGCGGCAGCCTGATTATTCAAAAGGTATAATTATTTCATGGATATTTTGCAATCTGTCACACTGACTCTGCATATACTGGTCGGCCTGAGCGTGATCGGCCTGGTATTGCTGCAGCATGGCAAGGGTGCCGATATGGGAGCGGCCTTCGGTAGCGGCGCTTCCGGAAGTTTGTTTGGCGCAACCGGCTCAGCCAACTTTCTGTCGCGCATAACGGCGGTATTGGCGACCGTGTTCTTCATCACCAGCTTGACATTGGCCTACATGGCGAGCAATCGGCCCGCGCCATCCAGCAGTAGCGTGATGGATTCGGTTAAAACGGAAACCGTCGCACCACCAATGCCGGCACAGGATGTACAGGATGATTCGAAAGCTAAGAATATTCCGAAATAGTGGGATAAAATTTTTGCAGTAACAAAGCTAATTATTCGATCATATGGCCTGCAGAGCACGTGCTAACCTGCCGGCAGTTAAGTGGTACCGAGCACAGCGCCGACGTGGTGAAATTGGTAAACACGCTATCTTGAGGGGGTAGTGGCGAAAGCTGTGCGAGTTCGAGTCTCGCCGTCGGCACCAAGGAATTGAGAGTTACTACCCTGTTTGTGCAATCAAACAGGGTAGTAATTGATGTCTGGTCAACAACCATGAGGCACGGCTGAATGCTCGAAGGTTATTTTCCGGTTCTGATGTTCGTCATCGTTGCCTTGGTATTTGGCTGCGTACCCATCATTATCGGACGGCTGGTCGGCCCCCATCGCCCGGATCCCGAAAAGTTGTCTGCCTACGAATGCGGCTTCGAAGCATTTGAGGATGCGCGCATGAAATTTGATGTGCGCTATTACCTTGTAGCAATCGCCTTCATCATTTTCGATTTGGAAGTGGCTTACATGTTTCCCTGGGCAGCCATCTACCAGGAGTTCGTAGGCACTCAGAACGTCGCAGTCAGGATGTTCGGCTTTATCGAGATGTTCGTCTTCATGGGCATCCTCATCGTGGGTTTTGTCTGGGCATGGGCCAAGGGCGCCCTTGATTGGGAGTGAGCGGGTGAGCATTGAAGGCGTCCTGCAGGAAGGTTTTGTCACTACCACGCTTGACAAGGTGATTAACTGGACGCGTACCGGTTCGCTCTGGCCAATGACATTTGGTTTGGCGTGCTGCGCGATCGAGATGATCCACACGGGTGTGTCGCGTTATGATCTGGATCGCTTCGGTGTTGTGTTTCGCCCGAGTCCGCGGCAGGCTGATTTGATGATCATTGCCGGAACCCTGACCAACAAGATGGCGCCCGCCATGCGCCGGGTGTATGACCAGATGCCGGAACCGCGTTGGGTCATCTCAATGGGCTCCTGTGCCAATGGCGGTGGTTATTATCATTACTCATACTCTGTTGTGCGTGGTTGTGATCGCATTATCCCGGTGGATATATATGTGCCTGGCTGCCCTCCGACAGCAGAGGCTCTGCTTTACGGCATCATCCAGTTGCAGAACAAGATAACGCGCACCTATACCATCGCCCGATAAATCTTCCATTCGCTGTCTAATTTTTCGAAATTACTATGAGTGTCAAACTGGAAAGACTTTGTAACAACCTGAACGCCATACTTGGCGCGCGCGTGCAAAGTCTCACCTTGGTTGGCGGAGAGCTTACGTTGGTGGTCGATGCCGCCGACTATCTGGAAGTTGCCAATACCTTGCGTGATCATGCCGATTTGCGTTTCGAGCAGTTGATGGATATCTGTGGCGTGGATTACGCCACATACGGCAAAACAGAGTATGCCGACATCAGCGGCGGCAAATCGCCCAGGTTTGCTGCGGTCAGCCATCTGCTGTCCGTTACCCATAACTGGCGTTTGCGACTGCGTGTTCTCGCGCCTGACGACAGTTTCCCGGTGGTTGCTTCCGTGACCGAGGTTTGGAACAGCGCCAACTGGTACGAGCGGGAAGCCTTCGACCTCTTCGGCATCATGTTTGAGGGTCATAATGACCTGCGCCGGATTTTGACTGACTATGGCTTTGTCGGCCATCCGTTCCGCAAAGACTTTCCCATTTCGGGCTATGTCGAAATGCGCTACGACCCGGAGAAAAAGCGCGTCGTTTATCAGCCCGTCACAATCGAGCCGCGTGAGGTAACGCCACGCATCATCCGTGAGGAGCAATACGGAAAGGTGATAGGCGACCGTGGCTGAGATCAAGAACTATACGGTCAACCTTGGCCCGCAGCATCCGGCGGCGCACGGTGTGCTGCGTCTTGTGCTCGAACTTGACGGTGAAGTGGTCGTACGTGCCGATCCCCATATTGGCCTGCTGCATCGTGGTACCGAAAAGCTCATGGAGCATCGTACCTGGACCCAGTCGCTGCCCTACATGGATCGCCTCGATTACACGTCGATGTTCGTGAACGAACATCCCTTTGTGCTGGCTGTCGAGCGTCTGCTGGGTGTTGATGTTCCCATCCGGGCACAGTACATCCGTGTCATGTTCGACGAGATTACGCGCATCCTGAACCATTTGTTGTCGATTGGTACGCAGGCGCTCGACATCGGCGCCATGGCGATGGTGCTCTACACCTTTCGCGAGCGCGAAGATATTTTCGACATGCTGGAAGCCGTGTCTGGCGCTCGCATGCACGGAGCGTACTACCGGCCCGGTGGCGTGTATCGCGACTTGCCGGACACCATGCCCAAGTACCAGGTCAACAAGTTCAAGAACGAGAAAACAGTCAGGGAGTTGAATGAAGCGCGGCAAGGGTCGCTGCTGGATTTCATTGAGGATTTCACCAATCGTTTTCCTGGCTATTGTGACGAATATGAAACTTTGCTGACCGGCAACCGCATCTGGAAGCAACGTACAGTTGGCATCGGTGTCGTGTCGCCGGAACGGGCGTTGCAATTGGGCTTCAGTGGTCCGATGATCCGCGGTTCCGGTATCGAGTGGGACTTGCGCAAGAAGCAGCCATATGCGGTGTATGACCGCCTTGATTTCGACATTCCGGTGGGCATCAATGGTGACAGCTACGATCGCTATCTGGTGCGCATGGACGAAATGCGCCAGGCGAATCGCATCATCCGGCAGTGCATCGATTGGTTGCGCAAGAATCCCGGTCCGGTGATCACGGATAACCACAAGGTGGCCCCCCCCTCGCGCGCAGCGATGAAGTCGAATATGGAAGAATTGATTCACCACTTCAAGCTCTGCAGCGAAGGGATTCATGTGCCCCCGGGCGAGGTCTATGCGGCGACGGAGCATGCCAAGGGCGAGTTCGGTGTATACATGATCTCGGATGGCGCCAACAAGCCGTACCGCGTGAAGCTCAGATCGACCGCGTTTACCCATCTCTCGGCCATGGACGAGATGGCCAAGGGCCACATGATTGCCGATGTCATTACCATCATAGGCACGATGGATATCGTGTTCGGCGACGTAGATAGATAAGACCATGTTGAGCGAAGCTACTCTAAGAAAGATCGATCGCGAGATCGCAAAATATCCGGTTGAGCAGAAGCAGTCTGCTGTGATGGCTGCGTTGAATTTCGCTCAGGTCGAAAAGGGCTGGCTGGCGCGCGAGACCGTCGCCGACGTTGCCAAGTACCTCGATATGCCCGAGATGGCGGCCTATGAAGTGGCGACCTTCTACAACATGTTCGACCTGGCACCGGTCGGAAGACACAAGATTACCGTCTGTACCAACCTGCCCTGTGCCTTGTCGGGTGGTGTACATGCGGCCGATTACCTCAAGCAGAAACTCGGCATCGACTTCAACGAAACCACGCCAGATGGCAAGTTCACCCTCAAGGAGGGCGAGTGCATGGGCGCCTGTGGGGATGCCCCGGTGATGCTGGTGAATAACATGCACATGCGCTGCTTCATGACGCCCGATGAAATCGACAAGTTGCTGGCGGAGTGCAAATAGATGGCCATCCTCGAAGCGATCAATCCGACCCTGACTGCCGGCTGGCATCAGCCCGACGCGCGTGATCTGAAGCGCGATACTGGCTGGCACTTGCAGGATTACGAGGCGCGCGACGGTTACCAGGCGCTGAAAAAGCTCTTCTCCAACAAGTTGTCGCAGGATCAGGTGATTGCCGAGGTGAAAGCCTCGGTGTTGCGCGGGCGTGGTGGTGCGGGCTTCCCGACCGGCCTCAAGTGGAGCTTCATGCCGAAGAACTACGCTGGCGACAAATATATCGTTTGCAACACCGACGAGGGCGAACCAGGGACATTCAAGGATCGCGACCTCATCCGCCTCGATCCCCACTCTGTCGTCGAAGGCATGATCATTGCCGGTTTTGCCATGGGTGCGACCCGCGGCTACAACTACATCCACGGCGAAGTATATGAACTCTACCAGCGCTTCGAAGAGGCCATCGAAGAGGCGCGTGCTGCGGGTTATCTGGGCAAGAATATTCTCGGGTCCGGTTTCGATTTCGATCTTTTCGCACATCAGGGCTGGGGCGCTTATATTTGTGGCGAAGAAACAGCCCTGCTCGAGTCCATTGAAGGCAAAAAAGGGCAGCCCCGCTTCAAGCCGCCTTTCCCGGCCAATGTCGGTCTCTATGGCAAACCGACCACGATCAACAATACCGAATCACTCGCGTCCATTCCGTTCATCCTGCGCAGTGGCGGACAGGCCTTCCTCGACCTCGGCAAGCCCAACAACGGTGGCACAAAGCTGTTTTCGGTGTCTGGTCACGTCAATAAGCCAGGCAATTACGAAGTGCCGATGGGCACGCCCTTTGCCAAACTGCTCGAAATGTGCGGCGGCATGCGTGGCGGCCGCAAGCTGAAAGCAGTGATCCCGGGGGGCTCCTCCGCACCGGTTCTGCCGGGCGACGTCATGATGGATTGCACACTGGACTACGATTCGATCGCCAAGGCAGGTTCGATGCTCGGTTCCGGTGCAGTCATCGTGATGGATGAAACGGTCTGCATGGTGAAGGCACTTGAACGCTTGTCCTGGTTTTATTACGAAGAGTCCTGCGGCCAATGCACGCCCTGCCGCGAAGGCACTGGCTGGCTCTACAAGGTAATACATCGCATCGAACATGGTCTGGGCCGTCCCGAGGATATCGATTTGCTCCACGATGTGGCCGGCAACATCATGGGACGCACGATTTGCGCTCTGGGCGAAGCTGCCGCGCTGCCGGTACGCAGCTTCGTCGAACACTTCCGTAGCGAATTCGAATACCACATCGAGCACAAGAAGTGCCTTGTCCCGCCTGATATACAGAAAGCGGGCAGCACTTTCCACACGCGACTGATGGCGGGGGCAACATGCTAGAGATCGAGATCGACGGCAAACCGCTCCAGGTCGAAGCGGGCAAGATGATCATCGAGGCTGCCCATGCGGCCGGTATCTACATTCCGCACTTCTGCTATCACAAGAAACTTTCGATTGCCGCGAACTGCCGCATGTGTCTGGTGCAGGTCGAGAAGATTCCGAAACCCATGCCGGCCTGCGCGACACCCGTGTCGCAGGGCATGAAAGTCTTTACGCACTCCGAATTGGCGGTGAAGGCGCAGAAGGACGTGATGGAGTTTCTGCTCATGAACCATCCACTCGACTGCCCGATCTGCGACCAGGGTGGCGAGTGTCAGTTACAGGATATCGCCGTGGGCTACGGCGGTAGCGCATCGCGCTTCCAGGAAGAAAAACGTGTCGTAACGAACAAGAACCTCGGTCCGTTGGTAGCCACCGACATGACCCGGTGCATCAACTGCACCCGCTGCGTGCGCTTCACGCAGGAAATTGCCGGCCTGATGGAACTCGGCCAGGCTTTCCGCGGCGACCGGGCCGAAATCATGACCTTTGTCGAGCGGACCGTCGATTCCGAGCTTTCGGGAAACATCATCGATCTTTGCCCGGTTGGAGCGCTGACTTCCAAGCCTTTCCGTTACGCAGCGCGTACCTGGGAGCTGTCACGGCGCAAGTCGGTGAGTCCGCATGACGGCCTTGGCAGCAACCTGATCACACAGATCAGGCACGGACGCGTCTATCGTGTGCTGCCGCTTGAGAACGATGCCATCAACGAATGCTGGCTTTCCGACAAAGATCGTTTCGCTTACGAGGGATTGAATAGTCCCGACCGGCTGACAAAGCCGATGGTCAAGCAAGGTGGGGTATGGAAGGAGGTCGAGTGGAATGTCGCACTCGATTACGCGGCCCACGCCCTGCGCGACGTGGCGAAGAATCGTGGCGCGGACACCATGGGTGCACTCGTCAGCCCGCATGCGACGCTGGAAGAGATGTTTCTTGCCCGGAAACTGTTGCACGGACTGGGTTCCGACAACATCGATTTCCGCCTGCGCCAAAGCGACTTCAGTCTCGACGGCCAGCGCGCCGGTACGCCCTGGCTTGGCATGCAGATTGCCGAAATCAGCAAACTCGATCGTGTGCTGGTGATCGGCAGTTTCCTGCGCAAGGATCATCCGCTCATCGCCCAGCGTTTGCGTCAAGCCACGAAGCGTGGCGCACAGGTTTCCGTGCTGCATGCGGCCGATGACGACCTGCTGATCAAACTGTTCGCCAAGGCGATCGTTTCACCGGCGCAATTGCCGGCGCTGCTTGCCGAGGTGGTCAAGGCCGTCGCCCAACTCAAGAACGCAACGGTGGATGCCGAGCTTGAAAAAGTCGGCGCTGGCGAGACGGCGCAACAGATTGCGGCAAGCCTGGTTTCCGGCAGTCATGCAGGCATCCTGCTTGGCAACTTTGCCCAGCAGCATCCGCAGGCCGCGACGCTACAGCGTCTGGCACAGCAACTCGCCGCGCTGCTCGGCGCCAACTATGGTTTCCTCGGCGAGGCGGCCAACAGTGTCGGAGGCTATGTAGCCAAGGCCTTCCCGCAACGTGACGGATTAAACGCCGTACGGCTCATTGCCGAGCCACGCCAGGCATATCTGATCGTCGGTACCGAACCCGAACTCGATTGCGCACATGGTGCGGCAGCGCTTGCTGCGATGAAGCAGGCTGCCAGCGTGATCGTGCTGTCACCCTTCGTGTCGCAGGCCGCGCTCGACTATGCCGACTGCCTATTGCCGGTGTCTCCCTTCACGGAAACTTCCGGTACTTTTGTCAATATCGAGGGCCGCGTACAAAGTTTCTTCGCCGTGGCCAAGCCTCTGGGCGAAACCCGTCCGGCCTGGAAGGTATTGCGTGTGCTGGGCAATCTGCTTGATCAGGCTGGTTTTGATTACGAATCCTCGGAGCAAGTTCGCGACGAAGTGCTTGGTGGCCAGCCTGCGTTCGTTGCTGGCCTCGACAATACCGTGAAAGCGGGCTCCTTGAACCTGGCCCGTGAAACCACCGGAACGCAGCGCGTTGCCGATGTACCGATCCATTTTGCCGACCCACTGGTGCGCCGTGCGCCCAGTCTGCAAGCGACATACGATGCCAAGGCTCCGGCGGTACGCATGAATTCTGCAGCACTTGCCCAATTAGGTGTTGCGGATGGTGGGCGCGTAAAAGTCGGCGCTGACGGAACGGCGTCTGAGCTTGTTGTTCAGCTGGATGCCGGCGTACCGGATGGCTGCGTGCGGATTGCCGCTGCGCATCCCTCGACCGTCGCGCTCGGTGCGATGTTCGGCAGCCTGAATGTGGAGCGTGCATGATGGAAGCGCAAATCCTGCATTTCCTCCAATCAACCATGGGCTCATCATGGGGCGCAGTGGCTCCGGCATGGCCGGCCGTCTGGGCACTGCTCAAGATTGTTGCCGTTCTGGCGCCCGTGGTAGCGGCCGTTGCCTACTTGCCATACTTCGAGCGCAAGGTAATTGCCTACATGCACGTGCGCATCGGTCCGAATCGCGTCGGCCCGGCGGGCTTGCTGCAACCAATCGCCGATGCACTGAAGCTGATATTCAAAGAAATCATCGTACCGACCAAGGCAAACAAGGCGCTGTATATCCTTGGACCGATTCTGGCGCTGGCGCCGGCCTTGGTGGCCTGGGCAGTAATTCCTTTCGACGATGGCATGGTCATTGCAGATATCGATGCCGGCGTATTGTTTTTGCTGGCCGTCAGTTCGCTTGGCATCTACGGTGTCATCGTTTCCGGCTGGGCGTCAAACTCGAAGTACGCCTTCCTCGGAGCGATGCGCGCTTCGGCGCAGATGATTTCCTACGAAATCGCCATGGGGATGGCCCTGATTGCCGTCCTGATGGTGTCGAACAGCCTCAACCTGAGCGCGATCGTGCAAGCGCAGGGCAAAGGCAGTTTCGTCAACCTGGGCGTAGGCCTGTTTTCCTGGAACTGGCTGCCGTTGCTGCCGATGTTTCTCGTTTACCTGATCTCCGGAGTGGCGGAAACCAATCGCGCGCCATTTGACGTAGTCGAGGGCGAATCCGAAATCGTCGCCGGTCACATGATCGAATACTCCGGCATGACTTTCGCACTATTCTTCCTTGCCGAATACGCGAACATGATCCTGGTTTCGGCGATGACCTCGATCTTCTTCCTCGGAGGCTGGCTGTCGCCGGTCGGTTTCCTGCCGGACAGCATCTGGTGGCTGCTGCTGAAGATATCCTTCCTGCTTTTCCTGTTTCTCTGGTTCCGAGCCACCTTCCCGCGCTACCGCTACGACCAGATCATGCGTCTGGGCTGGAAAGTCTTCATTCCCTTGTGCATCTTCTGGATACTGTTCGTCGGTGTCTGGATGATGTCGCCTCTCAACATCTGGAACTGAAAACCATGGGCGCGATCAAGGACTTCATCGGCAGCTTGTTCCTGAAGGATTTCCTGCAGGGCATGGCAGTGACCGGGCGCTATTTCTTTGCCCGCAAGATCACCGTCCAGTACCCGGAAGAGAAAACGCCGCAAGGCTTCCGTTTCCGCGGCCTTCACGCTCTGCGTCGTTATCCGAATGGCGAAGAGCGTTGCATTGCCTGCAAACTGTGCGAAGCGGTCTGTCCTGCGCTGGCGATCACCATCGAATCCACTGAGCGCGAAGATGGCACGCGTCGCACCTCGCGCTACGACATCGACCTGACGAAGTGCATTTTCTGCGGTTTCTGCGAAGAGGCCTGTCCGGTCGATGCCATCGTCGAAACGCATATTTTCGAATACCACGGCGAGACGCGCGGCGATCTCCATTACACCAAGCAGATGTTGCTGGCCAATGGCGACCGCTACGAAGACGAGATTGCCTTGCGGCGCAAACTCGACGCGCCCTACAGATAAGTGCCGACCATGGAATTCAAGACCTTCATTTTCTATATGTTCGCGGCGCTCATGCTGTTTGCCGCGTTGCGCGTGATCACCGCAAAGAACCCGGTACATGCGGCGCTCTACCTCGTGCTGGCCTTCTTCAATGCCGCAGGAATCTGGATTCTGTTGCAGGCCGAGTTTCTCGCCATCTTGCTGATCATGGTCTATGTTGGCGCGGTCATGGTGTTGTTCCTGTTCGTCGTGATGATGCTCGATATCGATATGGTGCGTTTGCGCAGCCGCTTCTGGAGTTACCTGCCGCTCGGCTCGATGATCGGCCTTCTGATGGTTGCCGAAATGGGGCTGGTTCTGGGTGGTAAATACTTCGGCGCCGAGGCCCTGCCAGGGCAAACCCTGCCCGCTGGCTATAGCAACACCAAGGAACTGGGCCGCTTGCTTTACACGGAATACGTCTATCCGTTCGAGCTTGCTTCGGTCATCTTGCTGGTAGGCATCATCGCCGCAGTGCATTTGACCCTGCGTCAGCGCAAGGACACCAAATCACAGAAGCCCGCAGCCCAGATCGCTGTGAGGCGTGAGGATTGCGTGCGTCTGGTGAAGATGGATGCCGAAATGGACGAACCGGCGTCGCCGGCGAAGCCCGTCAAGGAGGGAGGACAATGAGCCTGCTTTCTCTCTCGCTTTCCCACTACCTGATCCTATCCGCGATCCTTTTCGCCATCAGCGTCGTCGGCATTTTCCTGAACCGCAAGAATCTGATTGTTTTGCTGATGGCGATCGAATTGATGCTGCTGTCGGTGAACTTGAACTTTGTTGCCTTCTCGCATTACCTCAACGACCTGGCAGGACAACTCATCGTATTTTTCATCATGACCGTGGCTGCGGCTGAGGCTGCCATCGGCTTGGCGATCCTCGTCGTACTGTTCCGCAATATCTCGACCATTCATGTCGACGATCTCGACAGCCTGAAAGGGTAGGCACACATGAAACTGCTTTATCTCATCGTGCCGCTCGCGCCTCTATTCGGGGCGCTTATCGCCGGTCTGTTCAGCAAGGCCATCGGGCGTGTCGGTGCACACATGGTTACCATTTTGGGCGTGACGGTTTCCTTCCTGACTTCGGTACTCATCTTCAGGGACGTGATGGCCGGGAATACCTTCAGCGGCGATCTCTATACTTGGCTCGAATCGGGCGGACTGTCGCTGAAAATCGGCTTTTTAATCGATCCGCTGACTGCCGTGATGATGCTTGTCGTCACCTTCGTTTCATTGATGGTGCACGTTTACACCATCGGGTACATGGCGCACGACGAAGATAACTGGCCTGCCGACAGTCTCGCCGGCAAGCATAGTTACCAGCGCTTTTTCGCGTACATCTCGCTCTTTACCTTCTCGATGCTGATGCTCGTGATGAGCAACAACTTCGTCCAGCTCTTCTTTGGCTGGGAAGCCGTGGGACTGGTGTCCTACTTGCTGATCGGTTTCTGGTCTACGCGACCGACAGCGATTTACGCCAACCTCAAGGCATTTCTGGTCAATCGCGTCGGTGACTTTGGTTTCCTGCTGGGCATCGGTCTGATCGCCGCCTACGCTGGCAGCCTCGACTACGCAACCGTGTTTGGCAAGTCGAAGGAACTGGCCGCCATGACGGAAGCCGTTACCGGTTGGCCGCTCATCACCGCGATCTGTATCGGACTGTTCATCGGTGCGATGGGCAAGTCGGCGCAATTCCCGCTGCATGTCTGGCTGCCAGATTCGATGGAAGGCCCGACTCCGATTTCCGCGTTGATCCACGCCGCGACGATGGTGACGGCCGGTATCTTCATGGTTTCGCGCATGTCGCCGCTCTTCGAGCTTTCCGATACGGCTTTGTCCTTCGTCATCGTCATCGGCGCCATCACGACACTGTCCATGGCCCTGATCGCCATCGTCCAGACCGATATCAAGCGCGTCGTTGCCTACTCGACATTGTCCCAGCTCGGCTACATGACCATGGCGCTTGGTGCCTCGGCCTACTCGGTTGCGATCTTCCACCTGATGACCCACGCCTTTTTCAAGGCGGTGCTGTTCCTCGGTGCCGGTTCGGTGATCATCGCCATGCATCACGAGCAGGACATGCGGCGCATGGGTGGCTTGCGCAAGTATTTGCCAATTACATACGCAACGGTACTGATCGGCGCCATCGCCAACGCCGGACTGCCTCCCTTCGCCGGATTTTTCTCGAAAGACTCGATTATCGAGGCAGTGCATCTGGCCCAGGTGCCAGGAGCCGGCTTTGCCTACTTCTGCGCGCTGGCAGCGGTGTTTGTCGGTGGCCTGTATTCCTTCCGACTGGTCTTCTTTGCCTTTCATGGCAAGGAGCGTTTCCGCGAAAAGGCCCATGATGCGCATGGTCATGCTGCTGCCCATGGCGGCGCTCACGGCCATCACGGAACTGTCGAACCACACGAGTCACCCAAGGTTGTCACGATACCGTTGATCCTGCTGGCGATTCCGGCCATCGGTTCCGGTTGGGTGATCGGCTCGATGCTCTATGGAGGATGGTTCGGCGATTCGATTTACATCGATGCCGTACACACGGGCATGGCGACCATGGCGCACGAGTTCCATGGGGTGATTGGCATGATGGCGCACGGCGTGACGACGCTGCCGTTCTGGCTGGCACTCTCCGGCGCGATTCTGGCCTGGTTCCTCTACATCGTGCGGCCCGACCTGCCAGCCGTGATCAAGCGGAAGGCTGGGGTGCTCGCCACCATCCTCGAGAACAAGTACGGCTTTGACCAATTCAACGAATGGTTCTTTGCCGGCGGTGCGCGTGGTGTCGGACGCGGACTCTGGAAAGTCGGCGATCAGGTGCTGATCGACGGCGTGGCAGTGAATGGTTCGGCGCGACTGGTCGGCTGGTTCTCCAGCGTAGTGCGCCTGATCCAGTCGGGCCACATCTATCAATATGCGTTCTCCATGATCATCGGCGTCTTCGTGCTCCTGACGTTGTGGATGAACCGAGCCTGACAGATTACCTGGACCGAGACTGATGAGTTCGCATCTACTAAGCTACGCCATCTGGGTTCCCATCCTGGGGGCTTTCGTGGTGTTCGCCGCGGGCAACGCGCAAAATTTGGCGCGCTGGGCTGCGCTGATTGTCGCCATTGCCGGCTTTGCCGTGACCGTGCCGATTTACATCGCATTCGATGTGACGCAAGCCGGCATGCAATTTGTCGAACAGAGTGTCTGGATACCGCGCTTCAATATTGAGTATTTGCTGGGCGTGGATGGCATCTCGGTGTTGTTCCTCCTGCTCAACAGCTTTATCACCATCATCGTCGTCATCGCCGGCTGGACTGTGATCAAGGACAAGGTTGCACAGTACATGGGCGCCTTCCTCATCATGTCGGGCTTGATGAACGGTATCTTCTGCGCGCTCGATGCGATGTTGTTCTACGTATTCTTCGAGGCTTCGCTGATCCCGATGTACATCATCATCGGCGCCTGGGGCGGGCCGAACCGCGTCTATGCGGCCTTCAAGTTCTTCCTGTACACGCTGCTCGGCTCACTGTTGATGCTGATCGCGCTGATCTACCTGTTTCTCTCTTCGGGCGGCAGCTTCAATCTTCTCGAATGGCACCAGCTGCGCATCGACATGACGCCGCAGATCCTGCTCTTCCTGGCGTTCCTCGTGGCTTTCGCCGTCAAGGTGCCGATGTGGCCGGTCCATACCTGGTTGCCGGATGCCCACGTCGAGGCCCCGACGGGCGGCTCGGTGGTGCTGGCTGCGATCATGCTGAAGCTCGGCGCCTATGGCTTCCTGCGGTTTTCCTTGCCCATCGCGCCCGATGCCAGCCAGTATCTGGCACCGATGATGATTGCCCTGTCACTGATTGCCGTCGTCTATATCGGCTTTGTCGCGCTGGTGCAGGCCGACATGAAGAAACTGATCGCCTATTCGTCGATCTCCCACATGGGTTTTGTGACTCTCGGTTTCTTCATCTTCAATTCCATCGGTGCCGAGGGCGCATTGGTGCAAATGATTTCGCACGGTTTTATATCCGCCGCAATGTTCCTGTGTGTCGGCGTGATGTATGACCGCATGCACTCACGCCAGATCGCCGATTACGGAGGCGTGGCGAATACCATGCCAAAATTTGCCGCCTTCTTCCTGCTGTTCTCCATGGCGAACGCGGGCTTGCCGGCCACTTCCGGGTTCGTCGGCGAATTCATGGTTATCCTTGGCGCCATCAAGTTCAATTTCTGGGTCGGCTTTACCGCGGCAACGACGCTGGTTCTCGGTGCCGCCTACACGCTGTGGATGTACAAGCGCGTGGCGTTCGGTGCTGTCGCAAATTCCCATGTGGCTAAATTGACCGACATCAACAGTCGCGAGTTCCTGTTCCTTGCCTTGCTGGCAATTTGCGTGCTGGCTATGGGTATTTATCCCTATCCCTTCACCGATGTGATGCACGCATCGGTGGACAACCTGCTCAAGCATGTTGCGGTGAGCAAGCTGTAACCGGTAACGAGAGAAGCGATGCTCAACAACTTCATCCCGCCCGATCTCTATCCTGCTGCGCCGGAGATCTTTCTGCTGGCCATGGCCTGCGTTATCCTGCTGGTGGATGCGTTCCTTGGCAGCACAAAGCGCTGGATCGCGAACGCACTGACGCTCCTCGCACTGGTCGGTTGCGCACTCATCACCTACCAGACGATGGACGGACAGGTGGTGCTGACCTTCAGCAACATGTTTGTCGATGACCTGCTGGCCGACTTCCTCAAATTGCTGCTCTATCTCGCGGTGATTGTCGTGGTGATTTACAGCCGCGATTACCTGGTTGCACGCCAACTCGACAAGGGCGAGTATTACCTCCTTATCCTGTTTGCTACGCTCGGCATGATGGTGATGATCTCGGCGGCGCATTTCCTCACCATCTACCTCGGCCTCGAGCTTATGTCGTTGTCGTTGTATGCGCTGGTCGCCATCGATCGTGACTCACCGCGTGCCACCGAGGCGGCGATGAAGTATTTCGTCCTTGGTGCACTGGCTTCCGGCTTGCTGCTGTATGGCATGTCGATGGTGTATGGTGCAACCGGCACACTCGAAATCGGCGGCGTGGCGCAGGCGCTGCACTTGGGTGTGGCAAACAAGACCGTACTGGTATTCGGCCTGGTATTCATCGTCTCCGGCATTGCCTTTAAGCTCGGCGCAGTGCCTTTCCACATGTGGATCCCCGACGTTTATCACGGGGCGCCGACGCCGATTACCCTCTTTATCGCTTCAGCACCGAAACTGGCGGCCTTCGCGATGGCGATGCGCATGCTCGTCTATGGGCTGTTCGAACTCGCTGAGCATTGGCAAAGCATGTTGATGTTGCTGGCGGTATTGTCAATTGCCCTTGGTAACCTGGCTGCCATCGCGCAGACCAATATCAAACGCATGCTGGCTTATTCGACCATCTCGCACATGGGTTTTCTATTGCTTGGACTGATGAGTGGCGTGGTCGGCCAGGATCGTCACTTCGCACTGAATGCCTACAGTTCAACGATGTACTACGCTGTGGCCTACGTCATCATGTCCCTTGGCGCATTCGGCATGGTCCTGTTGCTGTCGCGGTCCGGCTATGAGGCTGAGAACCTTGAGGACTTCAAGGGCCTGAATCAGAGAAGCCCCTGGTTTGCCGCCGTGATGATGGCAATCATGTTCTCTATGGCGGGCGTTCCATTCTTCGTCGGCTTCTTCGCCAAGTTCTCTGTGCTGCTGGCTGCCGTCGATGCCGGTTACATCGCGGTTGCCGTCTTCGCCGTAATGTTCTCGTTGATTGGCTCCTTCTACTACCTGCGCGTCGTCAAGTTCATGTATTTCGATGCGCCAACCGATGCGTCTCCCATCGTTGCGAGTCTCGACATGCGCTTTTTGCTGTCCTTGAATGGCCTCGCGGTAGCCCTGTTCGGGATCTTCCCTGATTCTCTGATCTCGCTTTGCACCTACGCATTGTTGCGCTCGCTGTAGTCGCTGGCGGCAAGCGCTGAGAAAACGCCGTGTACTCGGCAGTCAAGTCCATTGCTTTGTTCGTGGCCATCGTTATCGTGTTGTTGGCCGTGCCTCTGCTGTTCATGTCGGATGATGTCGGCAATCATCCTGCCGAGTCGGCCGCCGGCGCACCCTGGCAAATCGAGAATCTCGCGGACGGCACCACGCGTGTATTCGGGCTGATACCGGGGCGCAGCACACTGGACGACGCGCGCCACCAGTTCGGACCAGATGTGCAGGTCGCGCTGATTCTGGCGCCGGGCGAAACCGGTTCGGTCGAGGGCTATTACGACAAGGTCAGCGCCGGCATCGTGACGGGGAAAATGATTCTTACGCTGGAGACGACCTTGACGCAGCGTGAGCAGATGCTCAAGCGTGCGCCCAAGGCCGCGTACATGGAAAGCGCGACGCGTCGTGTCGAACTTGCCGAAGCTGATCTTCTGGAAGCGGGCAGGGCAGTCATTGCGGCCATCGGGTTCATCCCGTCGGCCAATCTCGATTCGCAAGTCGTCCTACAACGTTTCGGCACGCCGGCCGAACGTCTGCGCTCCAGCGAGCAGACCGAGCACTTTCTCTACCCGGACAAAGGCCTCGATCTGCGACTCGACGCCAAGGGCAAGGAATTGCTGCAATACGTCGCACCCCGGGAGTTTTTCCGGGTGCGCGATCCTCTCGTGGCGGCTGCCCCGAAATAGGCAGTCAGCAGGCTAATCCTTATCCGCTTCGCGCTGGGCTTCGTAGGACGAAAGGCTGACGCCCGCATGTGACAAAAACTCACGCAGGTGCTTGATGTCCTGCCTGCCGAAGACACTGCCCTGGTGCGGATGGTGCAAAAAGTATTCGTGACGGTTCAGTAGTACGCGGAAACGCGCACCATGCACGGGTTCGACAGTGGCACCCAAGTGGTGGAGCAGGGATTCGATTTCGCGCCAGTGGATGTTCGCGCTGACCGGATCCTGGAACAGACTGCGCAATAGATGCAGATGTTTATGGCTCATGATCGTGCCTCCGTAGGGCCGCCCCACGAGGGCATGCCCACCGTGGGGGGCAGCGAGTCAATTTGACGAGCGTGGGGGGCCATTTTTTCTCCTGGCGGAAGCGGTGACCCCTCGGTAGTAGTCCAATGCGATCCAATATAGTTCAAATACGCATACATAACAATAAGATACGTAGAATGGTCGGCCAAATCCAGCTATGGTTTGATAGTTGTTTTGATAGTCATTTCTTATGGCGGAGCAGATCCCATGGTACGTTGACAACAGCGCCTTCTGCACTCCAGGTCGCCAAGCGCACCAAGCCGGGGCTGTACGGTGACGGTGGCGGCTTAACGCTCCAGATCACTCCCGCTGGCGCAAAGTCTTGGCTACTTCGATGCATGGTAGCAGGTAAGCCGTTCGGGATGGGGTTGGGGCCGGATTGGCGCGTTCATGTCGGCCCTGAGAGTGCGTGAGCGTGTATCCGCTCGCGCGGTCGAGTTCGCTATCCTGACAGCCTGCCGGTCAGGCGAGGTGCGCGGCGCTACCAGCGAGGTTCGCAGTTTGCCAAACGTGTTGCATTGATGGCGGAGTGGTCCGTGAATTGCGCTACAGTGAAAACCGATGCGGTGGTCAAGCCGATTCGTGGTACTGCGTGATCAATAGAGAGGCGGCGTTGGTGATATGGTGACCGAGTTTCCCGTCTCGGTCTTGGGAGTCCTTCCGAGGCAGACGGCAACTTGGCAAGCAGTCAGTTGCCGAGGTCACTACTTAAACTAAATGGCCTCCACGAAACCCGGGGCGATTCAGTTTCAGCGCGAAGTGGCGGAGGGCTGGAGCAGCAGCAGGATCTGCTGTTCCAGCTCCGGAATATCCCGCTGCACGGTTCTCCAGACGATCTCCAGGTTGACCGAGAAGTAACCGTGGGACAGGCGATTGCGCATCCAGTAAATATCTTCCCATGGAATGTCGGCATGATCGGCGGCAAACGACGGGAAATGGCGTTGAATGTTGCGTGCCGCCTCGCCGAGGATTTCGATGTTGCGCATCACAGCGTCCTGGACCAATTCATTTTCCAGAAATGCGGGTTCGGTCATGTCCTCCGAGTAGCGGCGAATCCGCTCGCTTGCCTGCAGCATGTGCTCCAGGTAAACCCGAACTTCGGGCGCAACGGTATTACTCATACCGGACGGGCTTCCGCGAGCACCTTGGCGCGGAATTGCTCCGGCAGGGCTTTCGGGGTCAGCACATCGACCGGTATGCCGAGCAGCTTCTGGAGACAATTCTGGATGCGTGCGATATCCATCAAGGTGGTATCGGGCGTCGGGTTAACCAGGAGATCGAGATCGCTGCCCTCGTGATCCAGGCCGTGCAGCACGGAGCCGAACACGCGGGGATTGGCCGTGTGATGCTGTTCGACCACGCGGCGAATCGCATCGTGGTGCTGACAGAGGGATTCGGAAGGTTTCATCGGATGACGAAGTCGGAGACAAGGTTGGCGATGCCGTCGATGTTACCACTGCCGATATTCGCCGGACAGCACACCAGGACGAGGTTGGATCGATGAATTTGGCGACCTCGGCGGAACCGGTGGAGGACTGTCAGTCCACCCCGCTGCCGGCCCTTGCGGCATCGAACGACGGCCGTTTCTTCATTCTGGCGCGCATCGATGGCGAACAAGCGCTGATTCAGGAACCCGGTGCGCCCCGCCCTCAGGTCCTTTCCATTCCGGAGCTGACTGCTCGCTGGAATGGCGAACTGATCCTGCTTGCCTCCCGCGCCTTGCTGGCCGTCTCCTTCGCACTGCAACTCTTCGCGCTGGTGACGCCGCTGTTCTTCCAGGTCGTGATGGACAAGGTGCTCGTTCATCGCGGCTTCACCACCCTGGACGTGATCGCCTTCGGCTTCCTCGTGGTGGTGATCTTCGAGACCGTGCTCTCGGGCTTGCGCAAGAGTGATATCCCATGAGAGTCCCGAGATTCGAACTCACGGACGCCTTGCGACGTCGCCGGTTTTCAAGACCGGTGCATTCAACCGCTCTGCCACGCTTCCTTGGTGGTGCGAATTATAGCCCGCCGAGCGGTGGCAACCCATGCCTCCGACGGGCATCGTTGCATGCTTCGTCACCCAGTCCAATAGCCGCCAAAGGGGCAAATTCACTGCACGCGGCGGGACGCCGCGCATAGATGGCGCATCCGACCGACTGTCCGACGATACCCTCGAGCGCGATGCAGCGGCCGGGTATGTCAGGATGCTCGCGCATGCAGGCGGTAGTGGGCGTGTAAGGCTCAGTCAGGCTGGTTGGCACCTGGCCGCCGGGCATGCAGTCGAGTTCGACGCGGGGCAGGGTGATGCGAAATGTGACACAGCAGGCTCCGCAACTGCGGCAGGCCACGAAAGTTCCGACTTGAGAAATCCCGGACATGCCCCATAATACGAACATAGTCGTAATTCCGGCAAACTGGATGCGTTTCGGACGGCGGTTCGATTCCGCCCACCTCCACCACTGGGGGGGTGCACTGGCTTCGACGGGGCGAATAAGGCTAGCAGGCGACTCGTCAGGCGATCGACGTTAATGAAGCAAATCTCTAAACGCCAACGATGAGCGTTTTGCACTGGCCGCTTAAGGCCTATGCCGAGGCTGCTTGAGCCTTGTAATCAAAGAAAAGCCGGCGGGAACCTTCGGGTTCCCGTCGTCATTTGTGCTTCAGTCGAACAAGCGCGCGACGATCCCGGGGCCGAAGCGATAATTCTGGCGGCAGATATCGTCTTCGACAGCGATTTCGCCTTGCTCGGCCAGCGCGGTCTCCAGTTCGGCACGGCCCAGACTCTTCAGCATCGCCAGCACCTTCTCCTCGTCGCGCGGACAGTGGTAACGCACCGGGCGCGGGTCGAAGAGGCGGATATTTTCCTCGGGAAACAGATGCATCAGCAGATGCGCAGCCGGCTCGGTGAGTTCGGCCGGCTTCAGCGTGGACGCCAGATGAAGGAGACGATTCCAGCCGTCCGGATCCCTGGTGTCGGCATCGGGCAGTTTTTGCAGGAACAGGCCACCGGCAAAGGTGTCGCTGGCGGTCAGGAAGAGTTTGGCCGGCTGCTGCTCGGACTGGACGAGATAGTGCTCGAAAACAGCGGTCAGGCTGTCGCCGACCAGTGGCACCACACTTTGGTAGGGATCGCCGATCTGCGTGCGCAGCGTCAGCATCAACTGGCCGTCGCCCAATAGCTCAGAAAAGTTTGCCGTCTCACCAGCGCCGACTTTTGCCGGCGTCGTCCCGCCGGCATCAACCATGTGCTTTGCGGTGCCGCGCAGACGCAGTTGCTCGTCGCAATCGACCAGCAGCAGCGAAACGAGGCCACGCCCCTGCAACTGGAAGGTAATCCGCCCCGGCGTCTTGAGGTTGCCGCCGATCAGGGCGGTAACGGCCGCCAGTTCGCCGAGCAGCGCATTGATCGCCGGCGGGTCTTCGCGGCCGGCGTGCATCTCGTGCCAGGCATTGCCGAGCGATACCACCGCACCGCGGATGTCGAGATCCTCGAACAGGAAGCGCCTGACGTAATCCATTTACTTGATAAAGCTCTCGAACATCATCGGATCGAAGCCGACCAGCAGATGCCCACTCTCCGTCTCCACCATCGGGCGACGAATCACGCTGGCATGTTCCATCATGGTCGCCACGGCCTTGCTCTGGGTGGCGATATCCTGCTGTTCCGGCGTCAGCTTGCGCCAGGTCGTGCCCTTGTTGTTGAGCAGCGTCTTCCAGCCCAGTACCTTGCACCAGGCAACAAGCTGCTCACGCGGCACCCCCAGCTTCTTGTAGTCGTGGAATTCGTAGGGAATGTTGCGTTCGGTTAGCCAGGCGAAGGCCTTTTTCATCGAATCGCAATTCTTGATGCCGTAGATCCTGACCATGCTGTCTCCCCGAAAAAGTTCAGAAGTGCAGTTTACCCGCCGGGCAATGGTTCGACTGCTCCAGTCGGCTGAGGGTGGGTTGCAGGTTCAGGTCGGTTTCCTCTTTCAGGCGGCGGGCCGCCGTCTTGAGCTCGCCGATGCCGTGCTGCACGGGGGCGCCACAGGCGGCAAAGGCCACGACGTTGCCGCTGTCGCAGGAGGGAAAGGCGAGGGCGCGGCCGTCGAAGGCTTCCTCGATGCGTTCCAGAGATTTCCGTGCGCCACGCCGTTTCGACAGCAGATTGGTCACCATCAGGCCGGACGAGCTTAGATGTGCCTTGCAGTTGAGGTAGAAGGGCAGGGTATCGAGCATGCCGGTACGGGCGTTTTCGTCGAAGCCGTCGACCATGATCAGGTCGAAACGCTGCCGGCAACCGGCGAGCCAGGATGCGCCGTCGTCGAGGATGACGGAGAGCCGTTCTTCCTCTTCTGGCAACTTGAAATACTGGCGTGCCGCGACAATCACGTCCGGCTCTATTTCCACCACGGTGAGTTTTGCCTGCGGGCGATGGCGGTAGAGGAACTTGGTCAGCGAGGCGGCGCCGAGGCCGATCAGCAGTGCGGAGCGCGGCCAGTCGGGATCGGGGCGCAAGAGTAGTGCGCACATCATCTCGCGTGTGTAATCCAGCTCAAGTGACCATGGGCGCGCCACACGCATGGCTCCCTGGATCCAGTGCGAGCTGAAATGCAGGTAACGTACGCCGGCGGATTCGCTGACTTGGATTTCCATGCTTCAGAATTTGGTTGGCAATGGCAAATTTTACTTTCGAAATGCATGCTGTCTGGATTACATTTCATATGCCTGATAAATCTGGAACACACTGATGACCGATATTCAAGAACTGTTGCAGCTGATGCGCGAGCGTGGTGCGTCCGATCTGTTCATTTCCGCAGAGATTCCTCCCCACTTGAAAGTTCAGGGGGTGACCCGTCCGGTACCTGCCAGAGCCGCACTGCAACCCGGCGAATCGAAAAAGATCGCCTATGCGCTGATGAACGCGACGCAGCAGGAGGAGTTCGAAAGGACGAAGGAGTGCAATTTCGCCTTGACGACGCCACAGGGCGGACGTTACCGGGTCAATGTCTATTATCAGCGTGGCGACGTCTCGATGGTGATCCGACTGATCAAGACGACGGTGCCTTCATTCGAAGAACTCGGCTTGCCGCCGCAGGTGGCCAAGCTGGCGCTGTTGAAGCGCGGACTGGTGCTCATGGTTGGCGCTGCCGGCACCGGCAAGAGCACCACCATGGCGGCGATGATCGCCCATCGCGCCCAGATGATGGACGGCCATATCCTTTCGGTCGAAGATCCGATCGAGTACATCTACCCGCACGGCAAGGCAGTGGTGGAGCAGCGTGAGGTGGGCGTGGATACCCTGAGCTTCGGCGATGCGCTCAAGAACGCGATGCGGCAGGCGCCGGACGTGATCGTCATCGGCGAAATCCGCGATCGGGAAACCGCCCGGAATGCCATCATGTATGCGGAAGCCGGGGCGCTCTGCATTTCGACGCTGCACTCGAACAACGCGAACCAGGCCATCGACCGACTGGTCAACCTGTTCCCCGAGGACGTGCATAAACAGGTCCTGCTCGATCTGTCGCTTAATCTTCGCGGCGTGATCTCCCAGCGGCTGCTGCCCTCGTTGCAAGGGGGGCTGGCGCTGGCGACGGAAATCCTGCTCCAGTCGTCCTATGTGTCGTCGCTGATCCTGAAAGGCCAGGTGGACCAGCTGAAGGACGCGATCAAGAAAGGGACGGACGTCGGGATGATGCTGTTCGACGACAGCCTGCTGCAACTGGTCAAGGCGCGCAGGATTTCCGAACAGGAAGCTTTGCACAATGCCGATTCAAAGACCGATTTAGGGGTCAAGCTCCGGCTTTCATGACGCGCTGAAAAAGCAAAGTGCCGGCGGTACGACGCCTGCAGAAGTCGGCGCTGGCGGGACGGCACAGCCGGCCTGCCGCCAACATGGAGACGGCGTCAGTTCAGCGTCCTGGCCAGCGCGACGCGAAATTCGCGTACCAGATCATCGTATTGCGGCTGTGCGGCCAATAGGCTGAACAGCGTCAACATGCCCTTGCGTCCCGCTTCCTCGTCCCACTGCCGGTCGCGCCGCACGATCTCGATCAGGTTCTCCAGCGCGCCGCGATAATCGTGTTGCAGCGCCAGCGCATTGGCCAGTTGCAAACGGGCTGCGTGGGCGTCGGGTTCCTGCGCGAGCTGCGCCTGCAGGGCGGCGACATCGACCCCGCTGGCGGCGCTGGCCATGTGCAGACGGGCTTGCAACGACTCGACGCGGCTGCGATCGCGCGCCTTGTCGACGACGATCTCCATGAGTTCGCGCGCCTCGTCGAATGCACCGGCCTCGATGCTCAGTTCCACGAAATCGAGGTAGGCCGTGTCGTTCCGCGGGTCGAGATTGATCGCCTCGACCATCTTCTTGCGCGCGGCTGCAAGGTCGCCCGCGGCGGCGAGCGCCAGCGCTTCCCGGCGCAGCGGCTCGGCCGGGCGACGGGATCAGCCGCTCGATGAACTCGCGTATCTGCGGTTCTGGCAGCGCACCGGTGAATTCATCGACCTGCTGGCCGTTGATGAAGGCCTTGACCGCCGGAATGCCCCGCACGCCATAACGTGCCGACAGTTCCTGGTTTTCGTCGGAGTTGAGCTTGGCGAGGATGAACTTTCCGCCGTACTCGGTCGCCAGCTTTTCCAGAATGGGCTTGAGGGTGCGGCAGGGCTGGCACCACGGCGCCCAGAAGTAGACGATGACGGGCACGCGCTGCGAGGCGGCGAGCACTTGCTCGTCGAAATCAGCGACAGTGACATCGATGGCGTGTTCGGACATGGTGTTATTCCTTGCTGCTCAGTTTTTCGAGCAGTTTGAGCGCGGCGATCGAATCGTCTTCGCCCATGCCGCTGCCGACGATGGCGTTGAAGAGTTGCGCCGTGGCCGCCGCTGCCGGCAGCATCAGGCCGAGACGGTGCGCCTCTTCCATGACGATGCGCAGGTCCTTCTGGTGCATCCAGGCCTTGAAGCCCGGCTTGAAGTTGCGGTCGAGCATGCGCTGGCCGTGGTTTTCGAGGATGCGTGAGTAGGCGAATCCGCCGAGCAGTGCCTCGCGCACCCTGGCCACGTCGACATCGTTCTTCGCGGCAAAGTTGAAGGCCTCGGCCACCGCGAGCACGCCGACACCGGTAAGGATCTGGTTGCAGGCCTTGGCCACCTGCCCGGCACCGCTGGCGCCGATCAGCGTGATCGACTTGCCCATCTTCTCGAACAGTGGCTTGACCTTCTCGAAAGCTTCCGGCTTGCCACCGACCATGAAGGTCAGCGCAGCATTGATCGCACCAACCTCGCCTCCCGACACGGGTGCGTCGAGGAAGTCGATGCCTTGGGCGGCAAGTTCCGCACCGATCTCGCGCGCGGCATTGGGATTGATCGTGCTCATGTCGACAACGATCAGCCCTGCCTTTGCGCCAGCTGCGATGCCGTCCGCGCCAAGTGCCACTGCGCGCACATCGGGCGCGTCGGCCACCATGATGAACACGATCTCCGCGTGCTGCGCCACCTTGGCTGCCGAAACATGTACTTGCGCGCCAACATCATTGAAGGGTTCGAGCGCGACCGGGCGACGCGCCCACAGATGCAGGGTGTGGCCAGCCTTCGCCAGGTGCAGCGCCATGGGGCGACCCATGAGGCCGAGTCCGATAAAGCCGATGTTCATTGCTGCGTCCTCCTCCTTGTTCAGTTGCGCAGGACTTCCGGATTGAGCAGGTTGGGGGGGCGCTGGCCACCGAGTGCGGCAATCAGGTTGTCGGCTGCCAGCATCGCCATGGCCAGGCGCGTGGCACGTGTCGATGAGCCGATATGCGGCGTCAGCACGACATTGTCAAGCGCGAGGAAGCGCGGATCAAGGGCCGGTTCGTTTTCGAAGACGTCCAAAGCGGCGCCGGCGATGCGCTTCTGCTGCAGTGCCTCGATCAGGGCGTTGTCGTCGACGATGCCGCCCCGCGCGATATTGACCAGATGGGCGGACGGCTTCATTACCGCCAGTTCGGCCGCACCAATGGTGTGGTGCGCGGCGGGGGAGTAGGGCAGCAGCAGCACGAGGAAGTCGGCCTCGCGCAGCAGGGTTTCCTTGCTGACCCAGGAAGCGTTGCAGGCTTTCTCCAGATCGGCCGCCAACGGACTACGGTTGTGATAGATCACCCGCATCTCGAAGCCGGCGGCCCGCCGGGCCACGGCCTGGCCGATGCGGCCCATGCCGAGGATGCCGAGCGTGGCGTGATGGACGTCATTGCCGAACCAGCCATCATGAAACTTCCAGCCTTGCCACTGTCCGTCACGAACCCATTTGTCGGCGCTGACGAGACGGCGTGCCGAGGCGAGCAGTAGTGCCCAGGCGGAATCCGCCGTGGTGTCGTTGAGCACGCCCGGTGTGTTGGTGGCCATCACGCCGGCCTGGGTGATCGCGGCGAGGTCGAAGTTGTTGTAGCCGACGGCGACATTGCAGACCGCCTTCAGGCCAGGTGCTGCGGCAAGCGCGGTGGCATCGATGCGGTCGGACAGCAGCGTGATTGCGCCGGCCTTGTCGGCGAGGCGGGCGGCGAGCTGGTCGGGCGGCAGCGCGGCATCGCGGTCGTTGTAGTCGACCTCGAAATGCGCGGCGAGTCGCTCGATGACCTCGGGGAAGACCGGCCGGCTGACGAGAACTTTTGGCTTCATTGGTTCGACTCCGTTTCAATCGTCCTTGTTGCGCAGGTTTTCATAGAATTCATACGCCGCCATGCGCGATGCCGATCAGCACCACCACGAGCAAGGCAACTTTCTGGAGCTTGATCACTGGCGGCGCCAGAAATGCCAGCACCGCCACTAGCCCGATCAGGCCCGCAATCGTCTTGAAGTTCATATCGTCCTCGCTTTCTCTTCAGTTCACGTTATGCGATCGCACCGACCAGCCAGCGTGCGGTGCGCAGCAGCCGCGCATCGTCGCCGACCCGACCGACCAGTTGCACGCCCACCGGCAGGCCGTTGCCGGCCTGCAGCAGCGGCAGGCTGATGGCACGGCATGCCGCAGAAAGTCCATAGCGTGCAGAACATCGGGTTGCCGGTCGAGCCCAGGCCATGCGGCGCGGCGCCGGGCACCGCGGGCGTCAGGATGGCGTCGTAACGATCGAAGATCTCATCGAGCGCTTCGGTCACCACGGGGATGCGCGCCGGCCGCCCGCAGGTAATCGACTGCCGTGACTGCGCGCCCACGTTCGATCTGCTCGCGCAGCGAGGCAGACAGCTTGTCGGCGCCGCGCTGCGTAGTCGGCCTCGTAGTTGGCGGCAATCTCGGCTTCCATGATGCGTCTTGTGCCAGTCGAGCGCCTTCGCGGCCGAGTCGGGCAGTTCGAATTCGCCGACATGTCCGCCGAGATGTTCGACCAGTTCTCGGCAAACCCCGCCCGGACGTCGGCATCGAGCTGCGGCCACCAGCGGTGTCTTGATCAGCGCCAGCTTGGGCGGCAGTGGCGGCTCCTCGTCGCATACCCGTTGCAGGGGCAGGGTGGCGCGGGGCAGCATGCCGGCTTCGTCGGCATCGTAGGCCGCACAATACCTCGCCGAGCAGGGCGAGGTCCTCGACGCTGCGGGCGAAGCCGCCCGGCTGATCGAGACGCTCCGACTGGCGCAGGATGCCGCTGACACGAGATCAGGCCGCGGCTGGGCTTGAAACCGAACACGCCGCAATAGGCGGCCGGCCGGATCACCGAGCCGTTGGTCTGCGTGCCCAGCGCCAGCGGCACCATGCCGGCGGCCACCGCGGCGGCGGAGCCGCTCGACGAGCCGCCGGGCGTGTGTTCCGGGTTGTGCGGATTGCGCGTCTTGCCGGGCGAATAGGTGGCCAGCTCGGTGGTCACCGTCTTGCCCATGATGACCGCGCCGGCGGCGCGCAGCAGCTCGACCACCTTGGCGTCGTGCCACGGCATGCGACCGGCATGCAGCGGCGTGCCGTCTTCGGTCGGCATGTCGCCGGTGTCGATGATGTCCTTGATGCCGACCGGTATGCCATGCAGCGGCCCGAGCGGCTTGCCGGCGGCCCGCCATGCGTCGGCACTGCGCGCCTGCGCCAGGGCATGCGCCGGGATCGAAATAGGCCCAGGCCTGCACTTCCGGCTCGCGGGCCTGGATCTGTTCGATACAGGCCTGCACCAGATCCTCCGCACTGAACAGCCCGTCTCGAATACCCTGGGCTGCCTGGCGGGCGTCAAGCCAGTTCAATTGTTCCATATGCATCCTCTCGTGGCGCGCATCAGTTGCCGTAGAGCAGATCGGGCAGCCAGTAAACCAGCTGCGGGAAGACGTACACGGCGCCATGGCGACGAACACCATGCTCAGGAACGGCAGGCAGCCCTTGAAGATGGTCACCAGTTGTACGTGTTTGGGCGCCACGCCTTTCAGGTAGATAGGCCGACATCGCCATCGGTGGAGTCAGGAACGAGGTCTGCAGGTTCAGGGCGATCAGGATGCCGAAGAACATCGGATCGACGTTGAAGTGCGGCAGCAGCGGCAGGAAGATCGGCACGAAGATGATGATGATCTCGCTCCACTCCAGCGGCCAGCCGAGCAGGAAGATGATGAGCTGGGACAGCAGCAGGAAGGTGATGGTGTTCAGGTCCATGCTCAGCACGAAATCCTTGATCAGGCCTTCGCCGCCGAGGTAGGAGAACACCGACGAGAAGGTCCAGGAGCCGACGAACAGCCAGCAGACCATGGCCGTGGTGCGCGCCGTCAGGAAGACCGCCTCCTTGAGTCGATCCCAGGTCAGGGCACGATAGGCCGCCGCCAGCAGCACGCCGCCCAGCGCGCCGATCGCCGCCGCTTCGCTCGGCGTGGCCAGGCCGAAGAGGATGGCGCCGAGTACCGACAGGATCAGCACCGCCAGCGGCACGAAGGCCTTGACCAGCAGCATGAATACCTGGCCCCAGGATACGCTCTCGTACGCCTCCTTGGGCAGCTTGGGCGCCAGGGACGGATTCATCACCACCCGCGTCACCACGTAGACCATGTACAGGCCGGCCAGCAGCAGCCCGGGAATCAGCGCCGCGGCATACAGCTTGACCACCGAAACTCGCCGAGGTCGCGCCATAGACGATCAGCATGATCGAGGGCGGGATGAGGATGCCCAGCGTGCCGCCGGCGGCGATGACGCCGGTCGAGAGCTTCTGGTCGTAGCCGGCCTTGAGCATGGCCGGCAGGGCGAGCAGGCCCATCAGCGTCACCACGGCGCCGACGATGCCGGTTGCCGTGGCGAACAGCGCGCAGGTGATCAGCGCCGCGACCGCCATGGAGCCGGGTACGGCGCGAAACGCCAGCTGCAGGCTGTGGAAGAGGCGGTCGAGGATGTTCGCCCGTTCGACGATGTAGCCCATGAACAGGAACAGCGGTATCGACACCAGCACGTCGTTGTTCATGACGCTGAAGGTGTTCTGCGTCAGCAGATAGAACACCCGGCTGTCGAAGAAGGCCTGGTCGGGCTGGAAGTAGGCGTAGTAACCGAAGCCGACGCCCATCGCCATCAGCGTGAAGGCGATCGGGAAGCCGAGCAGGATGACGAAAACGAACGAGCCCAGCATCAGCAGGGCGATTTGCGGATCGGTCATTTGCTTTCTCCCGGACTAGCGCCGGCTTCGTCGACTCCATGCGTTTCTCGTCCTCGGACCTGATGCAATATCGCCGTTTCCATTTCCTCGACGTCGTGCAGCCGCGCCGGCCATTCGCCGGTACGGATGCAGACGATGCAACGCAGCACCTCGGCAACGCCCTGCAGGGCCAGCAACGCGCCGGCCGCCGGAATGATCAGCTTGAGTTGCCAGATCGGCACGCCGATCGGGCTATTGACGCTCACCTCGCCGATGCGCATGGAATCCATGGCGTAGCCCCAGCCCGAGTACATCAGGGCAATCACGCCGGGAAAGAAGAAGATGATGTAGAGCACAAGTTCCAGGCTGCCCTGGACCCGGGTTGGCAACAATCGGTAGAAAATGTCGCCGCGTACATGAGCGCCGCGTGACAAGGCATAGGCGCCCGACATCAGGAACAGGGCGCCATAGAGGATGTAGCTCATGTCGAAAGCCCAACTGGTGGGGTCGTTCAACACATAGCGAACGAAAACTTCGTAGGAAGTGCCCAGTGTCAGGATGACGATGCACCAGGCGAAGGCATGTCCGACCGATTTCGACAACTGGTCGATGCCATGCAGCAGCGATTGAATGGACATAGGGATCCGCTCTATGAAACAAAGCGGGGGTGCCGGAGCACCCACCGCCGTGGTTTATCCAGCTCTAAGCTATCTCGGCAGCAACCGGTCAGAAACCGAGCTTGCCGTGGATGTGCTCGTAGGCCGCCTTGTAGTCGGCTTCGTTGTAGAAGTGATAGTAGCCGACCCGCTTGGCCCACGCCTTCTGCGATTCCCACACCTTCTTGAAGAACGGATCTTCGGTTTCCAGGCGCTTGACGATGATGTCCCAGGCCTTGATCTGCGCATCGAAGATGTCCTGCGGCGTGCGCAGGATGTTCACCTTTTCCTTGGTCTTGAGTTCCTGCAGGTCCTTGGAGTAGTTGTCCATCGCCAGCGCGTAGTTCGCGGTGGACGCCGCTTCCGCCGCATAGCGCAGGATCGCCTGCAGGTCCTTGGGCAGTGATTCGTACTTCTTCCTGTTGAAGACGATCTCGAAGAACTCCATGGCCTGGTGGTAGCTGCCCATCATGTAGTTCTTGGCCACGTCCTGGGCGCCGAAACGGCGATCCGAGGTCGGGTTGTTGAATTCGAAGGCGTCGATCACGCCGCGCTCCATGGCCGGCACGATTTCGCCGCCGGGCAACTGCGTCACCTTCATGCCCATTTCCTGCATCAGGTCGGCGGCGAGGCCCACGGTGCGGTACTTGAAGCCCTTCAGCTCGGCCGCGGACTTGATCGGCTTCTTGAACCAGCCCAGCGGCTGGGTCGGCATCGGCATGGCAAAGAAGCCGACCACATCGAGACCGATCTTTTTCATCAGCTCGTCGTAGAAGGGTTGTCCTTCCTTGTGAATCCAGGCCAGGTTCTGGTTGGCGTCGCAACCGGTGATCGGGCCAGAGCCGAACAGCGAGGCCACCTTGCTCTTGCCATACCAGTAAACCGCAACCTGGTGGCCCGCGTCGATGACGCCTTTGGACGTCGCTTCCATCACCTCGAAAGGCTTGACGACCGATCCGGCAACCAGATAGTCGATGCGCAAACGGCCGCCGGCCATTTCATTGACGCGCTTGACGTATTCCTCGGCCATCTCGTTGAAGATGTCCTTGGCACCCCAGGCGCCCTGCATCTTCAGGACAATGGGGGATTGCGCGGTAGCGATCATCGGGAAACCGGTAATGGCCGCCCCCGTCGCACCAACTGCTGCAGTGGTCAGGAACTTGCGTCGCGAAACTTGCTGCTTGCCTGCCTCCGTTGGGATAGCTTTGACTTCAGTCTCCATGGTTGAACTCCTCCTATTATGATTAATGCAGAAGTGGTGCTTCAGCTTTCAATCGTTCCTGCTTTAAATTGCAGCAGGGCCGCTTGATCTTATTCTTTTTTCCGAGTCTAGCGATCAGTGCAACATTTTCAAGCGGTATAGCAGTAGCTGCGCCAATTCTTTCAGCGTTTCGATGACCTGCTCACGTTTGCGCGTACTGCTGCCCTTGAGCATGCTGACCGCGACAGCGGCAAGCGCCGGGTCACCGATCGGAACACCGATGCAACACATGCCAGCGCGTATCTCTTCATTGTCCAGGGCATAGCCGCGCTTGCGCACCTCGCGCAGGTCGTCGAGCAGGGCAGCAACGCTGCGGCAGCTCTTCGCCGTCGGTTGAGGGAGCCGCTTGCCGCGGAACAACTGTCGAATCTCCGGTTCGCTCAGCGCGCTAATCAGCGCCTTGCCAGTGGCCGTGCAGCTGACGGGAAGGCGCATGCCGATACGGTAAGTGATGCCCACGGGCTGGCTGCCGTTGCGACATGCAACATAGACCACATCGGTGCCATCGCGCACGGCCAATACTGCACCGTCTTCGTTCAGCACCTGCAGGGAATCCAGGGCCTGTTCGAATTCCTTGGTGAGGTCAGTGCGCGACAAATAGGCATGGGCGAGGTCAACCAAATGCGTGCCAAGATGATAGGTGCCGTCATCAAAACGCCTGAGCATTCCGGTCATGGTGAGGCTGGTGCACAAACTGAGCGTCGAACTTTTCGGCAGGGCAAGTCGGGTGGCGAGTTCGCCCAGCGTCAAGGCCTCGCGCGAGGCGGCAACCACGTCGAGCAGGCGCGCTGCCTTGAGTACCGATGGCACTACCGCCTTGGGCAAGACCTGCGTTGCCGTTTGCACTGTTTGGTTCCCCTCACTGCCGCGTCATGCGGTCATGGTTTGATTGACACTCTTGAAGGTGCGGACCTATGATAGATCAAGTTCAAAATAAAGCACAACGTTCATCTATATGAATACACTAAAACAGCTGCAGCATTTCATCAATGGTCATCTGGTCACTGGCATGGGTACGCGGTGGGGTGAGATTTACAATCCTGCCGCCGGGCAAGTGACAGCACGCGTACCGCTGGCCTCCGCCACTGAAACCGCCAACGCCATTGCGGCAGCTACCGCAGCACTTCCGCAATGGGGCAACACTTCGCCGCTGCGGCGCGCGCGCATCCTTTTCAAGTTCCGCGAACTGCTCGAACGACACATCGATGACCTTGCAGCCATCATCACCGCCGAACATGGCAAGGTGCTCGCCGACGCCAAGGGCGAGGTGATTCGCGGCATGGAGGTGGTGGAGTTCGCCTGCGGCATACCGCACTTGCTGAAAGGGGAATTTTCCGATCAGATCGGCAGCGGCATCGACAGTTGGTCGATGCGGCAGCCGGTCGGCGTTTGTGCCGGCATCACGCCGTTCAACTTTCCCGTGATGGTGCCCATGTGGATGTTCCCGGTCGCACTCGCCTGCGGCAATACGTTCATCCTCAAGCCTTCCGAGCGTGTCCCGACGGCCAGCCTGTTCATCGCGGAACTCCTGGCGCAGGCTGATCTGCCAAAGGGGGTGTTCAATGTCGTGCATGGCGACAAGGAGGCGGTCGATACCCTGCTGACCGATCCGCGCGTGGCCGCCATCAGTTTCGTCGGTTCGACACCGGTCGCCGAGTACATCTATACCACGGGGACAGCACACGGCAAGCGGGTGCAGGCGCTGGGCGGCGCCAAGAACCATATGGTAGTGATGCCGGATGCCGACCTCGATCAGGCGGTGGAGGCGCTGATCGGCGCTGCCTACGGTTCCGCCGGCGAACGCTGCATGGCGATTTCCGTGGCGGTCGCCGTGGGTAACGTGGCCGACAATCTGGTCGCGGCGCTGGCGAAGCGCACGCGCACGCTCAAGGTCGGTCCCGGCACCGAACCTTCCGTGGAAATGGGCCCGCTGGTCACGCGGCAACATCTCGACAAGGTACGTGGCTACGTCGATCTGGGCATCGAGGAGGGTGCTGAGCTGGTCGTTGATGGACGCGCCCTGCGGGTTGCCGGGTGCGAGCAAGGCTATTTTCTCGGTGGTTGCCTGTTCGACCGGGTAAGCCCGGAAATGCGCATCTACCGGGAGGAGATCTTCGGCCCGGTGCTCTGCGTGGTGCGCGTGCCGGATTTCGAGGCGGCCATGCATCTGGTTGACCTTCACGAATACGGCAACGGCACCGCGATCTTCACCCGCAGCGGCAATACTGCCCGTGAGTTCGTGCGCCGCATTCAGGTGGGCATGGTCGGCGTGAATGTGCCAATTCCGGTGCCGATGGCTTTCCACAGCTTCGGCGGCTGGAAGCGCTCGCTGTTCGGCGACCACGCGATTCATGGTACCGAAGGCGTACACTTTTACACCCGCCTCAAGACGGCCACCGGACGTTGGCCGCAAGACACGGCCAGTGTCGCCAGTTTCGTGATGCCGACACACTGACCGGGTTCCCGGCGGGCGGGATGGGCAGCGGCGGCGCAGGGGCCGCAGGTATAATCGGCGCCTGCCGAGCCTGGCCGTTTCCCCTTGTCCTCTGCCATGTCGAACATCCTCAAGCTGCGCGGCGCTGCCGCCTTTTCACCCTCGCGTTTATCCCGCCTGCAGGAACAGATTGGCGCCGCATTGACGGCCGAACACTGGTACTTCGTCGAGACCGACGGCACGCTGAACGAGGGAGAGTTGGCGCGGCTTAAGAATCTGCTCGACATTCCCGCGCAATTGCCAATCGAATCGAAAGAGCCGCTGATCCTGGTCACGCCGCGGCTGGGCACCATTTCACCGTGGGCCTCCAAGGCCACCGACATCGCGCACAACTGCGGCTTCGCCGCCATCAAACGCATCGAGCGAGGCATTGCCTACCATGTGAAGGGTGGCCAAAAGTCGGCGCTGGCGGGACGGCAACTCAGTGAGCAACTCCACGACCGCATGACCGAATCGGTCCTGGACAGCATCGCCGCCGCCGAGCAACTGTTCCACCACGTCGCGCCGCAACCGCTGACTACGGTGGATATCCTCGCCGGCGGTCGCGCCGCGCTGGTGACAGCCAATGGCGCACTGGGCCTGGCGCTCTCCGAAGATGAAATCGATTACCTCGTCGAGAATTTCGGCAAGGTCGGTCGCAACCCGACCGATGTCGAGCTGATGATGTTCGCGCAGGCGAACTCCGAGCACTGCCGCCACAAGATCTTCAACGCCTCGTGGACAGTCGATGGCGTCGACCAGCCTTTCTCGTTGTTCGGCATGATCCGCGAGTCGCACCGGGCCCATCCGGAAGGCACGGTGGTGGCCTATTCCGACAACGCCTCGGTTATCGAAGGGGCGACGATCAAGCGCTTCTACCCGCAGGCCAACGGCAGTTACGCCTATGTCGAGGACACGACGCACATCCTCGCCAAGGTCGAGACGCACAACCATCCGACGGCCATTTCTCCCTTCCCCGGCGCCGCCACCGGGTCGGGTGGCGAAATCCGTGACGAAGGCGCGACCGGGCGCGGTTCCAAGCCCAAGGCCGGCCTGGGCGGATTCTCGGTCTCGGACCTGAAGATTCCCGGCTACGCCCAGCCGTGGGAATCCAGCTACGGCAAGCCTGACCGCATCGCCTCGGCCCTGGCCATCATGATCGAAGGGCCGATCGGTGCGGCAGCCTTCAACAACGAATTCGGCAGGCCGAATCTGGCCGGCTACTTCCGTACCTTCGAGCAGGAATTCAATGGCGAGATGCGCGGCTATCACAAGCCGATCATGATCGCCGGAGGCGTTGGCAACATTGCCGCGCGCCATTGCTTCAAGGAGCAGTTTCCGGCTGGCACCCAGCTGATCCAGCTTGGCGGGCCCGGCATGCTGATCGGCCTCGGCGGCGGTGCCGCCTCGTCGATGGCGACCGGCACCAACACCGCCGACCTCGACTTCGCTTCAGTGCAGCGCGGCAACCCGGAGATGCAGCGGCGGGCGCAGGAAGTGATTGATCGTTGCTGGCAGATGGGTGACCGCAATCCGATCCTCGCCATCCACGACGTCGGCGCCGGCGGCATCTCCAACGCGATGCCCGAACTGGCCAACGATGCGGGTAGGGGGGCGCTGTTCGACCTGCGCGCCGTGCCCAACGAAGAACCCGGCATGGCGCCGCGCGAGATCTGGAGCAACGAGGCGCAGGAGCGCTATGTGCTGGCCATCGCACCGGAACGGCTGGCCGAGTTCGAGGCGCTGTGCGAACGCGAGCGCTGCCCGCATGCCGTGATCGGCGAGGCGACGGAAGCAAGGCAGCTCGTCGTCAAGGACGACCATTTCGGTAACAAGCCGGTCGACATGCCGATGGACGTGCTGCTCGGCAAGCCGCCGCGCATGCACCGCCACGCGACGCACCAGGTGGTGACCATGCCGGCGCTCGATCTTGCCGCGATTGACCTTAAGGAAGCCGCCTTTCGCGTCATGCGCCTGCCGTCCGTGGCGTCGAAGAATTTCCTCATCACCATCGGCGACCGCAGCGTCGGCGGCATGACCGCGCGCGACCAGATGGTCGGGCCGTGGCAGACGCCGGTGGCCGACGTGGCCGTCACGACGATGGGCTACGCATCGAACCTGGGCGAATGCTTTGCCATGGGCGAACGTACGCCGCTGGCCTTGCTCGACGCGCCGGCTTCGGGCCGCATGGCGGTGGGCGAGGCGATCACCAACCTGGCCGCCGCACAGATCGCCGACCTCGGCCAGGTCAAGCTTTCCGCCAACTGGATGGCCGCAGCCGGCCACGGCAATGAAGATGCCGCGCTCTTCGACACTGTCAAGGCGGTCGGCCTCGAATTCTGCCCGGCGCTGGGCGTCTCGATTCCCGTCGGCAAGGATTCGTTGTCGATGCGTACCAAGTGGCAGGAGGGTGGGCAGGAAAAGATGGTCGTCGCACCTTTGTCGTTGATCGCCACCGCCTTCGCGCCCTGCGCCGACATTCGCACCACGCTGACGCCGCAGTTGCAAAAGGATGTCGATGTTGGCGAAACGGAGTTGATCCTCATCGACCTCGGCGCAGGCAGGAATCGCCTCGGCGGTTCGGCGCTGGCGCAGGTGTATGGCAAGAGCGGCGATGTGCCGCCGGATGCCGATGCCGGCCTGCTCAAGGCCTTTTTCGGCGCAATCCAAACCCTGCGCCCGCTGATCCTCGCCTACCACGACCGTGCCGATGGCGGCCTCTTCGCCACGGTGTGCGAGATGAGCTTTGCCGGCCATCTCGGCGTTTCGCTCAATCTCGACGCGCTGTGCTACGACCCGCTGATGAATGACGTCGATGGTATCGAGCGCCGGCCGGAGATGGTCGATGGCCGCCTGCACGACCGCATGATCGCCGTGCTGTTCAACGAGGAACTCGGCGCGGTGCTCCAGGTGCGCCGTGCCGACCGTAGCGCCGTGATGCAGACGCTGCGCGATAGCGGCCTTGGCGGTTGTTCGCACATCATCGGCACGCTCAACGATGCCGACGAGATTCGTGTCTGGCGCAATGCAAAGTCGGCGCTGGTGGCACGGCGTATCGACCTGCAACGTGCCTGGAGCGAGGTCAGCTTTCAGATTGCCCGGCTGCGCGATGACCCGGACTGCGCGCAGGAAGAGTTCGATGCGCTGCTCGACAGCGAGAATCCCGGCCTGTCGATGCAACTCAGCTTTGATCCGGCCGCGCCATTCTCCATCGGCGGCAACCGGCCGAAAATGGCGATTCTTCGGGAGCAGGGCGTCAATGGCGAGGTCGAGATGGCTGCTGCCTTCGACCGTGCCGGCTTCGACTGCGTCGATGTACACATGTCCGACCTGATGGCCGGCCGGGTGCACCTGGCCGATTTCAGGGGATTGGCGGCCTGCGGCGGATTCTCCTACGGCGACGTGCTGGGCGCGGGGCAGGGCTGGGCGAAATCGATGCTGTTCCACCCCGAACTGAAAGATGAGTTCGCTGCCTTCTTCATGCGGCCAGACACCTTCGCGCTGGGCGTCTGCAACGGCTGCCAGATGATGAGCAACCTGGCAGCCATCATTCCCGGCGCAGCCTCCTGGCCGACCTTTCAGCGCAACCGCTCCGAGCAGTTCGAGGCACGCTTCGCGATGGTGGAAATCCCGCCATCGCCTTCGATCTTCTTTGCCGGCATGGCCGGCTCGAAGCTGCCGGTGGTGGTCAGCCACGGCGAGGGCCGTGCGGTGTTTGCCGGCACAGCGTGTCCGGACATCGCCCTGCGCTACATCGACAACCGTGGCGCGCCGGCAACCACCTATCCGTTCAACCCCAACGGCTCTCCCGTGGGCATCGCCGGTGTGACCACGCCGAACGGCCGCTTCACGATCATGATGCCGCACCCCGAGCGGGTTTTCCGCACCGTGCAGATGAGCTGGCATCCGGGCGGGCTGGGCGAAGACAGTCCGTGGATGACGATGTTCCGCAACGCCAGACGCTGGGTCGACTAGCGACTGCCCAATGGTTTCCGTTGTTCATGCCCTGCCGGATACTGGTGTCGATGCCGCGACGCTCGAACGGCTGGTCGCCGGCCTGACCGATGCGGGCGCGCAGCGGCTGCTGCTCGCCGTCAGCCATGCCAGCGAACTTTACGGCGATGTAAAAGTCGGCTCTGGCGAGACGGCGTTCGGGCACGGCCTTGGTGCCGCGCTGATCCTCGCCTCGCTGAACCTGGATCTGGACAGCCGGCTGGCCGGGCTGCTGTTCGCTGCGCCTGACTTTCTCGAACATGCGCGCGAGAAAATAGCGGCGCAGTGGGGTGAGTCGGTGGCCGATCTGGTCGATGGCCTCTACCGCCTCAAGAACCTGCGCCCGCTGACCCTCGCCTCGGCACAGAATCCCCAGGGCGTGCAGGCGCAGGCCGAAATCCTGCGCAAGATGCTGCTGGCGATGGCCGACGGACATTCGCGTCGTGATGATGCGGCTGGCCTCGCGCACCCAGACGCTGCGCTGGTACGCCGACACGACACGGCCCGAGCGCACGAGACATGGCGCGCGAGAGCCTGGAACTCTACGCGCCGCTGGCCAATCGGCTCGGCGTCTGGCAGATCAAGTGGGAACTCGAGGACCTGTCCTTCCGCTTCATCGAGCCGGAGACCTACAAGCGCATCGCCAGGCAGCTCGACGAGAAGCGCCGCGAACGCGAGTGCTTCATCACCACCGCCGTGGCAGCGCCTGAAGGACGAACTGGCGAAGTCCGGTGTGACGCACGCCGAGGTCTATGGCCGGCCCAAGCACATCTACAGCATCTGGAACAAGATGCGCGGCAAGGATCTCGACTTCGCCGAGGTCTACGACGTGCGCGCCATGCGCATCATCGTCGACGAGGTACAGGGACTGCTATACCGCGCTGGGCATCGTGCATGCGCTGTGGCAGCCGATCCATGGCGAATTCGACGACTATATCTCGCATCCGAAAGGCAATTACTACCGTTCGCTGCACACCGCCGTAATGGCCGAGGACGGCCGTTCGCTCGAAGTGCAGATCCGCACGCCGGAGATGCACCACCATGCCGAGCTGGGCGTCGCCGCGCACTGGCGCTACAAGGAAAGTGGCACTGCAGGCAAAAGCACGGCAAAAGCTGATTCAGCCTACGACGACAAGATCGCCTGGCTGCGGCAACTGCTGTCGTGGCGCGACGAAATCACCGACTCCGCCGCCTGGGTCGAGCAGTTCAAGCGTGCCGCGCTCGACGACACCATCTACGTGATGACGCCGCAGGGCCGCGTCATCGACCTGCCCAAGGGCGCGACACCGATCGACTTCGCCTACCGCGTGCATACCGACCTCGGCCATCGCTGCCGCGGCGCGAAGGTCGACGGCCATCTGGTGCCGCTCAACACGCCGCTGCAGAGTGGCCAGCGCGTCGAGATCATCGCCGTGCCAAGATGGGCGGGCCCTCGCGCGACTGGGTGATCCGGCCAGGGCTACCTGGTCTCGTCGCGCGCGCGGCCAGAAGGTCAAGGCCTGGTTTGCCGCCCTGCAGGAAGCGGAGATGCTGGCCGCAGGGCCGCGCCTTCGTCACGAAGGAACTGCAGCGCGATGGTGCAGACGCAGGCCAACCTCGAGGACCTTGCCGCACAAGCTGGGCTTCAAGCACGCCGATGACCTGTTCCTTGCCGGCGCGCGCGACGAAGTCGGGCCGCGCGACTGATCCAGATGGCGCTGCGCGGCGCAGGCACCGCTCGAGCCGGCCGAGGAGGAAATCCAGACCCACCGTTGCAAGGTGGGCGCCGGCACGGGCAGATTCTCGTCGTCGGCATGGACAAGATGCTGACCCAGCTCGGCCGCTGCTGCAAGCCGGTGCCACCCGATGCCATCGCCGGCTTCGTCACGCGCGGGCAGCGGCGTGTCGATGCATCGCGTCGAATGTGCCAACTTTCGCAACATGGCGGCGCGCAATCCAGAACGTGTCATCGACGCGACCTGGGGTGGCGGCACGCAGGATCGCTCTATTCCTGCGACCTGCAGGTCGAAGCCGCCGACCGGCAGGGCTTGCTGCGCGACATCTCCGACGTGCTGTCGCAAGGAAAAGGTCAATGTCACGGCGGTCAAGACGCAATCGAAGAGCCGGCACCGCGCGCATGGCCTTCACCGTCGAGCTCGGCAGCGCTGCGCAGCTGCAGCGCATCCTCGCCGTGCTCGGCGAGGTGGATGGCGTGTCCCATGTGGGCCGGGGTTGAGAAGTGACGACACCTTCGCTGCGCTCGCGCATCCTGCTGGTCGATCTGCTCAAGGCTGTCGCGGCCCAGTTCATCGTGTTGCACCACCTGGCCTGGTATGGCCCGCTCAGCGATCAGGCTGTCACTCTCGGCCCAGTGTTTGCATCAATCAATGCATGGCTGGCCGAATACGGACGTTATGCCGTGGCGGTCTTCTTCGTCACCAGCGGATTTCTCGCCGCCCAGGTGCTCTCGCCGCAGGGACTGAAGCAGGGTGACGCCCCGGGCTGCCTGATCCGGGATCGCTATTTGCGACTGGTCTTGCCATTCTCGGTCGCCCTGCTGCTGGCAATTGTCGGCGTGACGCTGGCGCGCCAATGGATGACGCATGATTCGCTTGGCAGCCCACCAGGGTTTCTCCAGCTGCTCGCGCATTTGACCCTGCTGCATACCTTGCTGGGCATCGAATCGCTTTCGGCCGGCGTCTGGTATGTCGCCATCGATTTTCAGCTGTATGCGCTGCTGGTGCTGCTGCTCTGGCTGGGCCAGCGAATCGGGCGCCGTCCCGTGAGCGCCGAGTTTTCGCGGGCCATTCCGGTCCTGCTGCTCGCCCTGGCATCGTTGTTCTATTTCAATCGCTACGCACGCTGGGACGCGACGGCCTTGTTCTTTTTCGGTGCCTACGCGATGGGAATAGGCAGTGGTTGGGCCATCCGCTCAAGCCGTCGCAACCAACTGCTCTGGCTGGTTGCCATTGTCGGGGTGGCTTCGCTTTGGCTGAACTTTCGTCCGCGCATAGCCCTTGCCCTGGCGACGGCACTGGCACTGGGCTTTACCCGATTTCACATGACACGCTTCGAAATGAAGTTCCTGCACTATTTCGGGGGAACCTCCTACGCGCTGTTCCTGGTGCATTTCCCGATTTGCCTGCTGGTCAGCGCGGGATTCCAGCATTTTGCCCCCGCCGATCCGGTACTCAGCGCCTGGGGCTTGCTGGTCGCCTGGCTGGCCAGCAACCTGGTTGCCGACTTTTTTCACCGCTACGTTGAATTGCCCCTGGCACGCTGGCAGAAACACCGGATGCAATGCCGCGCGAGAATACCAGCAGCGGTACCGAAACCCCCATTCAAACCGGCCTGAGCGCAAGCTCCGCCAGAGTGTTCAGGTTCCGGAAGGCCTCGGCAGCGGGGAAGTTCACTTCGACTGCTCCCTGATCGCGGCACCAGGCGCCGACCCTCCTTTCGCCTGCAGCCAGAAATCTTTCCAGCGCGGGCAGGAGCTCGCGCCGGCAAAGCTGGAAGGCCGGCTGCATCCCCTCACTCGTCATAGCTACCGCCAGCGCCGCCTGCCGTGCCTCCGCTTCCGTTAGTAGTCGAGCGACCAGATCGTCGGGCGGGGCGGGGCAGTCGCAGGGACAGACGACCAGCCACGGCGTTTCGCAGGCTGTCAGACCGGCTTGAATGCCCGCCAGCGGACCGAGCCGCTCGTCGGAAAGATCGGTCAGCACCGGATGGCCGAAGGCGCGGTAGGCGTCCAGATTGCGGTTCGCGCTGATCAGCAGCCGCTCCACCTGCGGCGCCAATCGGTCGATCACATGTGCAATCAGTGGGCGACCCTGAAAGTCGAGCAGACCCTTGTCGGCGCCGCCGACGCGCCGGCCTTCGCCGCCGGCGAGGATCAGGCCGGTAACCTGGTTGGCCGCAGAGTCAGCCACCAATGTAGGACATCTCGATTTTCTTGAGGCTCGGCGTCGCCGCCATGCGGATCTGAGAGTAGCGGTCAGTGCGTGCCTGCCAGATCCGGGTGATCGCCGTGTCGAGCGCCGCATCGTCGGCGCCGCTGCGCAGCAGTTCGCGCAAGTCGTGACCCTCCGACGCGAACAGGCAGGTGTAGAGCTTGCCTTCGGTGGAGAGGCGAATCCGTGTGCAGGTGTCGCAGAAGGCCCGCGTCACCGAGGAGATCACGCCGACTTCGCCCGCGCCGTCCTGGTAGCGCCAGCGTTGCGCCACCTCGCCGGGATAGTTCGCATCGATCGGTGCCAGCGGAAACTCGTCGCCGATGATGCGCAGCACCTCGGCAGAAGGCACCACCTCGTCGAGCTTCCAGCCGTTGCTGCTGCCGACATCCATGTATTCGATGAAGCGCAGGATATGTCCGCTGTTACGGAAATGCCGGGCAAGCGGCAGAATCTGCTGCTCATTCGTCCCGCGCTTGACCACGCAATTCACCTTCACCGGCGTCAGCCCGGCCTGTGCCGCCGCGTCGATGCCGGCCAGCACCTTCACCACCGGATAGTCGGCATCGTTCATGCGCTTGAAGATCGTGTCGTCAAGCGCGTCGAGACTCACCGTGACACGTGCCAGACCGGCCGCGCGCAGGGTGGCGGCTTTTTTCTCCAGCAGCGAGCCGTTGGTCGTCAGCGTCACTTCAAGGTCGGGAATCGCGGCCAGTTGCGCGATCAGGTTCTCGACGCCGTGGCGCAGCAGCGGCTCGCCGCCGGTGAGGCGGAGTTTCTTCACGCCGCGCGCGGCGAACAATCGGGCGATGCGCGTTATCTCCTCGAAGCTGAGCAGATCGGCGCGCGGCAGGAAGGGATAGTCGCGCCCGAACACCGTCTTCGGCATGCAATACACGCAGCGGAAATTGCAGCGGTCGGTAATCGAGATGCGCAGATCGCGCACCGGACGGCCGAGGGTGTCGAGGAGGGAAGGCGGGTAGTTCATGGTCCCCATTATAGGGAGTCGCAGGCGATATTCCTTCATGTGCATCAAGCCCGCCGTCCCCTTGCTGGCGGCGGTTCGGCTCATGCTGTCTTGCGAGCGCCGACTTCAACAAAAACGCGAGCTGCCGCGCGACTGGCCGGCGACATGGTCGATGAAGACCCGCTTCGCGCGCGACGTGGTGAAGCGCTCGCTGTCGATGTCCCGCTCCGGCTGGCGGCCGAGTGGTTCGCGACCGCGAGGTACAGGCGGTGGAGGCTACGGGGCGAACAGCAGCAGCTTGTCGCTGACCGGTACGGTGGGTTTGCCGCGCGCATCGTCACGGAAACGCACGAACTCGACGAGGCAGGAGAGAGTACGACTCCAGCTCGACGTAGAGCGGTGCCGTGCTAGCGCGAGTGCCCGTGTCGCGGCGGTGATCTGCACCTGCACCTTCGCCGGCCGTTCATCGTGACCTTTGTGTTTCCATGGAGTCTCTAGGTCCGCACGGCCGGCAGCTGGTGTCGCGCGGCACGAACTGCAGCGCCAGGCCGTTGTTCGATAACGTTTTCCGGTCGGTGGTGGGCCGTCGTCAAAACATGGCCCATGGCCTGCCCAGCGTGTGGAGTGGTATCGGTAACGTGGCAGGATCAGCTCGAAGTCGGTGCGGGTAGCCGTGGCGCCGGCCAGCGGTTCGCCAGAAGCTCTGGCCGAGCCGGTAATCGCCTCCGTATTGGGTGCTGCTGTCGAAGAGCGCCGGAAGCAGGTAGCGCAGACGAAGGTGCCGTCGTGCTTCTCCTGATCCAGCGGGCTGCTGCCCGCTGTTCCGGTAGCCTCTTAAACAGCACGGCCGAAGGTCGGCGCAGGCAGCAGTGCTGCCGATGTCGCCTTCGACTCGACCAGCGACGGCTTGCCGGCGTCATTCGCCTGAGCGATGCGGCCATCCAGTCAGCGAGAGACCGAACAGGCCAAGCAGTGATTTGCGACGATTCATGGGGTGGTCTCCGTTCAATGGGATCGGATCGGGTACCCATCAGTCGGTCGAGTTGCCGATCGCCACACTTCCCGTGGCGCTGACCTTCTGAAACCCGTCTATCTGCGACTTGAGTGAAGTATGTTGCAGCCGCGCCGACTAATGACAGCAGGCCGAAGCATTGTGTTGAACCGCATCACTCGACAGCGAGCACCTGATCAAGGAGAAACGTACCATGAACAGTAACCATGACCGTCACATCCCCCGCCTTTGCCCTGGGCGCCGCGATGACGATTGCCGCCACCCCGGTGGCCGCGCAGATGGTCGACAAGGAAAAGTGCATGGCGTTGCCCCAAGGGAAGAACGACTGCAAGGCCGGGCCGGGTACGACCTGCGCCGGACTTCTCGAAGACCGACCATCAGGGCAATGCCTGGTCGATGGTGCCAAGGCACTCGTGAAAAGACGGTCCGCCGACGTCGGCGACCGGCAAGGGGCAACTCGTCGAATTCGAGGAAAAAAGAAGACCGCGATCGACATGTCTCAACCGCATCTGCCCGACCTCGCCCAGGCCGGTGGTGTCGGGGTGAAGCTGGAACATTTCCGGACGATTCTCGACACGCAACCCGACATCGGCTTCTTTGAAGTCCATGCCGAAGAACTACATGGTGGCTGGCGGGCCGTTCCATCACTACCTGGAACGCATCCGCGCGCGCTATCCGCTGTCGATCCATGGCGTTGGCCTGTCCATCGGTGGCGCGGCGTCCCTCGACGAAGCGCATCTCGACCGGCTGGCTGCCCTGCTGGCCCGCTATCAGCCGGCAGCGTTTTCCGAACACCTTGCCGGGTCTACACATGGCGCGACGTTTCTCAATGACCTGTTGCCCGCGCCCTATCACGCGGGCAGCCTGGCGCGCGTCTGCGCGCACATCGACCGGGTGCAGGAACGCCTCGGCCGGCGCATGCTGCTGGAGAACCCGGCAAGCTATGTTGAATTCGCGGATTCGACGATCGCCGAGCCAGACTTCATCTCGGCAGTTGTCAAGCGCACGGGTTGCGGGCTGCTGCTCGATGTCAATAATGTCCATGTCGCCTGCGTCAATCACAATCGCGATCCCCACGCCTACCTCCGCGCCTTGCCACTGGCCACGGTGGGCGAAATTCACCTGGCCGGTTTCGCGCAGGACGTCGATGCGGCCGGCGCGCCGCTGCTGATCGACAGCCACGGCGCACCCGTGGCGCAGGCAGTGTGGGATCTCTACGCCTTTGCACTGAAGCTGACGGGGCCGGTGCCTACCCTGATCGAACGCGACAACGATATTCCCGCTTTTCCCGTATTGCTCACCGAGGCGCAGCGGGCCGAAGCGATCATGCGCACATCTTTGGTACGGGCGGCGGCATGACTGCGCAGAATCATTTCGCCGACGCATTGCTGATGGAGGAGTTCGTTTGCCCGCCAGGGCTGACGGCCTGGAACGGTTCCGATCCGGGCCGGCGCTTCGCCGTGTATCGCAACAATGTCATCGTCGGCCTGGTTGATGCGCTCGCCGAGACCTATCCGGTTGTTCAGTCGCTCGTTGGCGAAGACTTCTTTCGCTCCATGGCGGCCATCTTCGTCCGCGCGCACCCGCCGCGGTCGCCGGTGCTGGCCTGGTATGGCGAGGCCTTTCCCGCATTCGTCGAAACTTTTTCGCCGCTAGCCAGCTTGCCCTATCTGGCGGATGTGGCGCGACTCGAAATGTTGCGCGTACAGGCCTATCACGCCGCCGATGCCGCGCCGCTGTCCCGGACCGGGATCGCTACTTTGCTTGCGGATGAAGACGCGCTGCCATTGGTGCGTTTCACCCTGCATCCTGCCGTCGGTGTGTTGCGCGCTTCCCATCCGGTGGTTTCCCTGTGGGCTGCCCATCAGGCGGACGACCCGGCCAGCGCCTTGGGAGACATCGATCTTGCGGTCGCCGAAGCGGCGCTGGTGCTGCGCCCCGGACTCGATGTCGAAATAACCCGCATCGAGGACGGCGCGGCGGAATTCATCGACAACTTGCGGCACGGTCTTGCCTTCGGGCCGGCCGCAGACACGGCAACCGCGTTTGATCTGGCCGCCACGCTGGGCCTGTTGATCCGCAGCGGTGCCATCAGCGACACTCATATTTCAAGGAGCGCGACATGAACACTTCCTTACCGGTAACGCTGGTGCGGCGCGTGGTCGAGATCTTCGGCCGCATCCCGAACGCGCTGATTTCCCTGATTGGCCGCTTCTCCATCGCCGCGATCTTCTGGAAGTCCGGGCAAACCAAGGTGCAGGATTTCGCCATCGACATTGTTTCCGGCGAGTTCCAGTTGGGCGTGCCGCGACTCTCTGATTCGGCGGTCTACCTTTTTCAGGAGGAATACCGGCTGCCCCTTCTGTCGCCGGAACTGGCGGCGACGCTGGCGGCTTTCGGCGAGCATGTATTTCCGGCGCTGCTCCTCATTGGCCTGGCAACGCGCTTCTCCGCGCTGGCCTTGCTGGGCATGACCATGACGATCCAGTTGCTGGTGTATCCGGGCGCCTACCCGACCCACGGCGTCTGGGCTGCCGTGCTACTCTTCCTGATCGCCAGGGGGCCTGGGCGTGTTTCACTGGATCATTTGATTGCCCGGCGTTTCACCTAGCAGGCGGATGTCGTCGTCCTGCCCGCACCGACCATAAGTTCCCAACCAGCATAAGGAGTACTGCCATGTCCGACTCGACTGTCCTGATTCCCCGCCAGCCGATTCCCGCCCTCGACGTACCATTGCTGGGCGGGGGCCGTTACAACCCGGCCGTCGCGCCAGCGCCGACTTTTGCCATGGTGGTGTTTTATCGCGGGCTGCATTGTCCCGTGTGTGCCAAATACCTGACGGAACTCGAACGGCTGCACGATGAGTTCGTCAATCGCGGCGTGATGCCGGTGGCGATCAGTTCCGATAACGCCGAGCGCGCGGCGGCGATGGCGGAAAAGCTGAATGTCACGAAACTGCGTTTCGGCCACGACCTGCCGCTCGCGGTCGCCCGCGCCTGGGGTCTGACGATCTCGACCTCGCGGGGCAAGACCTCGATCGGCATCGAGGAGCCCGCACTGTTTGCCGAACCGGGATTATTCCTGATCAAGCCGGACGGCACGCTGTATTGGGGCTCAACCCAGACCATGCCGTTTGCCCGGCCGCATTTCGACGAGATCGTCGCGGCCATCGACTTTGTCGTCAAGAACGACTATCCCGCCCGCGGGGAGTATTCCGGTCCGGTTTAAGTATCGCGCAGGCTCTTCAGCATTTCCGCATGGAACAGGCGATAGGTACTTTTCCCGGCGGCCTTGGCGGCATACATGGCGAGATCCGAGCGCTTCATCAGTTCGAGCGGGTCATCGCCGTCTTCCGGAAAGATCGCAACGCCCAGCGAAGCGCCAATGCGTATCGTATGGCCGCGTAAAACGACTGGGGCAGCAACGTCCGCGATGATCTCGACGGCAAGCGCGATGAAGAGATCGGGATCGTTCGGGTCTTCCATCAGCACGACGAATTCGTCGCCCCCCAGGCGGGCAACCGTATCGGTGCCGCGCCGCAAACGGGCGCGGATACGCTGGGCGATCTCCCGGAGCAGCAAGTCGCCGATGTCGTGGCCCAGACTATCGTTGATTTCCTTGAATCCGTCGAGGTCGATGAAGATCACCGCCAGCCTTTGCTTTTCCCGTCTGGCACGCTCCACCGCCTGCTCGAGACGATCCTGGAAGAGGGCACGGTTGGGCAAGCCGGTCAGCGCGTCATGAAAAGCCAGGTACTGGATGCGCTCGTTGGCCTGGTGCAGCGCACTGATGTCGCGGAACACCGAAGCATAGCAATCGGGCACGCCATCCTTGGCCGGAATGCGATTGATCGTCTGTAGCAGCGGATAGGCGGTGCCATTCTTGTGGCGGTTCCAGATCTCGCCTTCCCAGCGCCCTTCGTTCAGCAGGGCTTGCCATAGCGCGGTGTAAAAGTTGCGGTCGTGGTGGTCTGACTTCAACAGGCTGGGCTTGTTGCCGATTGCTTCGGCGGCGCTGTAGCCGGTGATGTTGCTGAACGCCGGATTGACGTAAATGATCGTGCCGAGTTCGTTCGTCACCAGGATGCCTTCGCTGGTGCTTTCCATGAAGCTGCTGGCAAAACGCAGATGTGCCTCGGTGTCGGCTTTCATCATGGCGGCCCAACTCTCTCCTTCTGGAAGATTGGTGTACTTTTTAACTCAAGTAAACAAGAACCGCAAGTGGTTGCGCTTTTGATGTCCTGTCGTCCGCGCCTGGGAGGATAATGATGTCTATGTGTTCTGCATCTGCATCTGCAACTTCGACAGCGCAAACCATGTCCAGAATCCGCAAGGAAAGGAATTCGCCATGCAACTTACTTTGATTATCGGTATCGTCTTTGCCATTGGTGCCGGGTTGTTCGCAATGCAAAACGTCACGCCGGTCACCGTCACGCTTGCCGTGTGGAGCTTCGAAGGATCACTCGCACTGGTGCTGCTGGTAACGCTTGGACTCGGCGCGGCAATCGCCGCGCTGGTCTCTTCGCCGGCGATGATCCGCGGACAATGGGCCGCCGCCCGGCTGGGTCGCCAGGTCGCCGAGCTTGAACGCAAACTGCTCAAGCAGGAAAAACAAAATCTCGAACTGGAGGCGGAACTCGCCGGGCTGAGGCCATCTGGGGCTGTCGCAATACCGGAAGAGGAGAAACCCTATGTCGGCTTGCGGTCGCTGCTTTCCGGTGGAGAGCAGCCCAAGAGCTGAAAGTCGGTGCTGGCGGGACGGCAAGTCACCGGGGCCAGGCCCGCTACCTTTAGTTGCTTGAGTAATAAAATCAAGTCTTGTCAACACAAGGAGACCATGATGAACGACACCACAAAACCTGAACAACAGGAACAGACACCGGCAAGCGATGCCAAAGCGACCCAGGAGTCCGCCCGCTATGACCGTTTTGTCGAAATGTCGCGTGAATTCTTCGACAAGGGGCAGGAAAAGGGCCGGGAAGCATGGGAAAAGTCGATGGAACTGGCACGCCAGCAACTGGCGGCGGCCGGCGAATTCAGCACCGAGCAGGGTGATGCATTCAAAGATTATCTGCGGCGTGATCTCGACCAGACCGCCAAGGACATGCACCAGCTGGGCGCGGAGGCCAAGGATCGTTTGAATCCCGCCCGCCTGGGCGCGGGAGCACTCTCCTCGCTGGCGAAGATGCTGCATGCCGCCGGCGGGGTCATTACGGCATGGTCGGAAAAGGCCGATGCTGCACTGGAATACAAGACTGGCGAGATCACCACGGCCGGTACCCTGACCTGTGTGGCTTGCGGTCAGAAAGTCCATCTGAAGGCGACGGGTGTCGTCCCGCCTTGCCCATCCTGCCACGCCACGCGCTATCACAAGGGCTATTGATACATGGCATTGGTGATTCGCAATCTGGTGGCGGGGGATACCGCCGCCGCCAACGATCTGCAGCAACGGGTATACACGGCGATACCGGCATTCCGCCAGGAGCAGTTCGATAGCCTGATGACCCGTTTTCCCGAGGGACAATTCGCCGCCGAGCTTGACGGCAAGCTGGTCGGCATCGCCATTTCGCTGGTGATTCTCTGGGACGACTATAGCCTGCACCACACCTGGGCGAGCGTTACCAACGACGGCAATTTCGACACACACGACATGGGCGGCTTTACGCTCTATGGTGCCGAAGTCTGCGTCGATCCGGAATTTCGTGGCCAGGGCGTCGGCCATTACCTCTACGAGGCACGCCGCAAACTCTGCCGGGCGATGAACCTGAAGCGCATCATCGCGGGTGGCCGCTTGCCGGGCTACAGCGAGCACGCGGCGTGCATGTCCCCGGAGGAGTATGCAAAGCGCGTGATCTGGGGCGACTTCTACGATCCGGTGCTGCGTTTTCAGCTCAATGAGGGCTTCGATTATTGCGGCATCCTGCATGGCTATCTGCCGACCGACCCGGAGTCGATCGGCAATGCTGCGCTGATCGTCTGGCTCAATCGACAGTTCGACCCGAAAAAACCGACGCAACTCCCGCCCGCCAATTTTCTCGAGAATAAATCATGAGAGCACGCATCGCCGCAGTGCAGTACAAGCTGCGTCACATCGACAACTGGGAAGGCTTCGAAAAACAGGTCAATTTCGTTCTCAACGCTGCCGCCGATTACCAGCCGGATTTCGTCTTGTTACCGGAACTCTTCACGACGCAGATTCTGTCCTTCATGGACAACGACGACGTACGGGTCGCCGTGCGCGGATTAAGCGCATTCACCGAGCGCTATGTTGCTCTGCTGCGTGAGCACGCCCGCCAACATGGCTATTTCCTGATCGGCGGTACCCACCCCAACCTGCGCGACGGCAAACTGCTCAACACCGCCTACCTGTTCACCCCGAACGGCGAAATCCACATGCAGGACAAGATCCATCGCACGCGCTGGGAAAAGGAGAAATGGAACACCGACCACGGCGACGTCCTCAAGGTGTTCCATACGCCTAAGGCGAAAATCGCCATCCTGATCTGCTACGACATCGAGTTTCCCGAACTGGCGCGGCGCGTGGCCGAGGAGGGCGCCGAGATCGTCTTCGTGCCTTCTTGCACCGATGACCGCCAGGGCTTCCTGCGCGTCCGCTACTGCTGCCACGCGCGCGCCATCGAGAATCAGGTGTATGTCGCGATGACCAGCACGGTGGGCAACCTGCCGGTGGCCGGGTTGCGGCTGCACTATGGGCAGGCATCGATCATCACGCCTTCCGATTTTCCCTTCGCGCGCGATGGCATCGCCGCCGAGGGCGTCATCAACGAAGAGCAAATCATTGTGGCTGACGTCGATCTCTCACTGCTGGATGAAAACCGCCTCAAGGGGACGACCATCCCGCTGCTGGACAAGCGCAACGAGTTTTACGGGCTACGGCCGGTAACCGTCACGGCCACATGACATGCGACCCCTGCATAGCGGAAGTACAGTGAGGTTCAGGAAGTGATATGAAGAGCGATTTTATTGAGACACCTGAAACGAGCGGAAACCTGATCGAAATTGAGGATCTTCATTTTGCCTTTGGCGACAATCAGGTATTCAAAGGGCTGAATCTTGTCGTGCCAAGAGGGAAGGTCGTCGGCATTCTCGGGGTCAGCGGTGCCGGCAAGAGCACGATTCTCAAGCTGATTGGCGGGCAATTGCGGCCGGACAGCGGGGTCGTTCGTTTCAATGGCCAGGTTGTTCATGATCTCGACAGCAAGGGGTTGTACGAGATTCGCCGATCCATGGGGATGATGTTCCAGGCCGGGGGATTATTCAGTGACCTGTCCGTCTACGACAACATTGCTTTCCCCATGCGCGAGCTGACCAACTTGCCCGAGGAAATTATTTACGACCTTGTGATGATGAAGTTGCATGCGGTCGGCCTGCGCGGAACCAGCCAGATGACGACCAGCGAACTCTCGGGCGGGATGGCACGGCGGGTTGCCCTGGCGCGAGCGATTGCCCTCGACCCGCGGCTGGCGATGTACGACGAACCATTTGCCGGCCTTGACCCGATTTCGCTGAATGTCATTGCTTTACTGATCCGCCGTCTCAACGACGCGATCGATACCACATCGATCGTCGTTACCTATGATGTCTCCGAAACCTTGAAGGTTGTTGACCTCGCTTACTTCATCCACGGCGGCAAGGTTGTCGCCGCCGGGACGCCAGAGGAGATCGGGAAATCCACCAACGCTTCACTGCGCCAGTTTGTGGATGCCAGACCGGATGGGCCGGTAGCATTTCATTACCCAAGTCCAGACTACCGTAGCGATCTGGGTGTTTAACCGTGCTTCACGGGCTTGATCCTTGATGCAGCGAGTTTCGCCCGCACACGTGCCTCGTCCGTCGAGTCGGCATTCGCCACGGCAACGCCCATGCGCCGCTTGACGAAACTTTCCGGCTTGCCGAACAGGCGCAGGTCGGATTCGGGCACTGCCAGCGCCTCGGCCACCCCTGTGTAGGCGATCCCCTGCGCTTCGAGACCGCCGTAGATGACGGCCGATGCTGCGGGACGGCGCAGTGAAGTGTCCACGGGCAAGCCAAGGATGGCGCGCGCGTGCAGCTCGAATTCGGACAAGCGCTGCGAAGCCAGCGTGACCAGCCCGGTATCGTGGGGGCGCGGGCTGACTTCCGAGAACCAGACGTCGTCGCCCTTGACGAACAGTTCGACACCAAAGATGCCGCGCCCGCCCAGCGCGGTCGTCACCCTTTCAGCCACGTCGCGGGCGCGCTGCAAGGCCAGCGGGGACATTGGCTGAGGCTGCCAGGACTCGACATAGTCTCCCGCTACCTGGATATGGCCGATCGGCTCGCAGAAGCAGGTCTCGACCATGCCGGCGGCACCGATGGCCCGCACCGTCAGCAGCGTGATCTCATAGTCGAAATCGACGAAGGCTTCGACGATCACACGGGCTTCCTTGACGCGCCCGGATTCCAGCGCGTAGTTCCAGGCGGTCTCGGCATCCTGCGGTCCGCGCAGCACGGACTGCCCCTTGCCGGATGACGACATGACCGGCTTGACCACGCAGGGGTAGCCGATGCCACCCTTTGCTGAGTCGCTGGCCGCCTGAAGTTCGGCCAGCGAGTTGGCAAAGGCATAGCGCGAGGTTGGCAGTCCGAGATCCTCGGCGGCCAGACGGCGAATGCCCTCGCGGTTCATGGTCAGTTGGGCGGCGCGGGCGGTCGGAATGACCTCGGCGATGCCCTCGCGCTCGATGTCGGCCAGCACCGCGGTGGCGATCGCCTCGATCTCGGGCACCACCAGATGCGGTCGTTCGGCTTCGATCAAGGCCCGCAAGGCCGTGGCGTCCGTCATTGAAATGACGTGCGACCGATGTGCGACCTGCATGCCGGGCGCGTTCGGATAACGATCGACGGCGATCACTTCGACTCCCAGGCGCTGGAGGGCAATGATGACCTCCTTGCCGAGTTCCCCGGCACCCAGCAGCATGACTTTGGTTGCGGAGGGGCTGAGCGGGGTGCCGAGACGGGACAAATGGGAAGCAGCCATGATGTTCAGGACAGGTGGTTGGAATGAACAAGATGGTAACTCCACTCGGCCTGCCTGATGGCAAAGTTCCGCCGGCGTGGCTCTACACCACGCTACTCAAGTGGCTGCGGCGCTGGGCGCGGCAAGGTCAGCGAGTAAGCTCTACCGCAGCCAATTCACGACTCAGGAAATAACACACGAAACCATGACCATCGAACTTTCCCCAAACGAAGCCCGCGTCATCGGTTGTCTGCTGGAAAAGGAAATCACCACGCCGGAGCAGTACCCGCTGTCGCTGAACGCCCTGACCAATGCCTGCAACCAGAAGAGCAACCGCGAACCCGTGCTCGATCTTGACGAAACGACCGTTCAGCAAACCCTGGACCAACTGATCAGGAAATACCTGGTCAGCGAAGAGAGCGGCTACGGCAGCCGCGTCGCCAAGTATCGCCACCGCTTCTGCAACACCGAATATGGCACGCTGAAATTCAGCCCGCAGGAACTCGGCATCGTCTGCGAACTCCTCCTGCGGGGGCCGCAGACCCCCGGGGAACTGCGCAGCCGAGCCAGTTGACTGTGCGCATTGAAGGATGTATCGGAAGTCGAAACCGCGCTGGATGCGCTGGCGCGGCGCGAAGATGGTCCCTTTGTCGTGCGCCTGCCGAGGGAACCTGGCAAGCGCGAGTCGCGCTATGCGCACCTGTTCGGTGGCGAGGTGCAGGGAGGTTCGGAAGATGAAGCTGTGTCGCCCTCCGGCGCCGAACCCTCCCGGCTTGCCCAGCTGGAAGCGCGCGTGTCCCGGCTTGAAGCCGAGCTTGCCGAGCTGAAGACGCTGCTCGACGAATCTGAGGAAAACCAGCGGAAGGACACCGTTTAGCCAGCAGAATGGTGCAAGACAGACAATGAGCCGACATGGCCGCCATTCAATCGGCTGCCTCATTCAAAAGCTGTCGAACAGGCTACACACAACCATGCAAAGATCATGGGAATACTTGCGGAAGTAGCGTTGAATCTCCTATCCTCTGAGTTCCAATCAACCGGAGACCGATTATGGAATGGCGTACCTGGACTGACATGGGCGGTGATCTCAAGGCAGGCGCGACACCTTCGCTCGCCTCCTCATATCGGCGTGATCTTTCGGTCGTGGCGCGGCTCACCAACGGGCGGACCGGGATCATCAACCGCTCTACCGCCGGATGGTTTGCTTGGGGGGACCTCGGCTTCGCTTGCCGGGATCAACCCGCCATGACGGTTCAGGCCGGCCACATGATCGTCGCCGCCCGCGGTACCGACGACGGCTTGTGGATTGGAGGGTTCCAGCACTGGACCCCATCCGGTGGCAGCCTTAGCTCGGGACCCTCGATTGCGGCGTGGAAGCTCGACGCCAATGCAGAAATCTTCGCGCGCGGCGCCGACGCCACGCTGCAGTGGTTCAGCTTCCGCAACTATGGCGCAGCGGTGCGCAACCCCTCGCCGGGCACGCAACGCATTTCCGGCACGCCGGCCGCCATTGCACCAGGCCCCAACGGCATTCACGTCATTGCGCGGCGCGATGGTGACTCCCGACTGATCCACGCGTCCTGGAACTACCGCAACTGGACACCCTGGGTGGACCTCGGCGAAGTGACAACCAGCAGCCCGAGCGTGGTCAGCCGAGACATCAACTCGCTGGAGATCTACTTCGCCGACGTCGCGGGTGCGCTGGTGCGACGCCGCTACACGGTCGGTAGTGGCGGGCAGCTCGTGAGCGCAGGGCCGCGTGAGGTCCTGGCACCCGTCGTGCTGGGTGATCCCGCAGCCGCGTCGTTCGGCCCGTGGCACGTCGAGGTATTCCATCGGCAGGCCAACGGTGCGCTGGCGCGTGTCTACGCTGAAGGCGTCCGCGCCACAGACGATGTCGGCGTAGAGCTGCTTGACGACCAGTTGATCGACAGTCCGCCGTCGATATGGGCGCTGGCCGAGGATGTCGTGGTCTGTGCCGCGCGTAACGTGCGTGACGAGCTCGTCACCATCACGGCCCAAGACGGCTACTGGGGTTCATGGCAGAACCACGGCGGCTTCCTGGATTCCGACCCGGTGATCGTCACCCGCTTCCCCTCCGTGTTCGAAGTGATCGCCCGCGACAACAACCAGCAGCTGGCGCGCTGGACGCTACAGGGGTCGCAGTGGAACGGGCCGGTTTCGCTGCCCGCACCGTCGTCAGGCTGGTGCCTCGGGCAGCCACGCGCGTTCGCCGACTGGCAGGGCGGCGTGCGCATCGTCACCCGCGTCAACTTCGATCGCCTGAACGAAGCAGTCATCGGTACGGACGGTGCGTTCAAGCGCTGGACCGACCTGCTTGGCAGTCCCCACACTTACCAACCCGAGCTCGTGCAGGTCAACCACAATGCGCTGCCGGCACCATTCCCCGGCATGACGCCCGCAGTGGCGATGGAAGCCGGCACCTGGGTGGTCGTGCCCGGCAACAACGGCGTGCTGCGCGGGCGGCTGTTCAGTGGCAATGCCTGGGGGCCGTGGCGAACCTTCTCCACGCGGACCACCACCGTGCGGCGCCCGATCCCGGTGATGCACGACGTCGGACCGTCGTACGCATTCGACAGTTTCCACATTGAATCCGCCAGGCAGGCCGGCTGGGTCGGACGGGCGCCCAACGGAGCTATCCATCAGCAACGCATGGTCTGGGTACGACTGGTCAGCTATGTCGTCGTGGTCGTGCTGGATTCGACTGCATGGACACCCTCACCCACGGTGATCGAACTCGCCGCCGACCCGACCGGCACGCAGCACCCGGAACCGTTTGCCAACACTCCAGGCAACCCGGACATTTACGTGACGCACGTGTTCGGACGGAGCCTGCAAGGGCATCTGAGATGGGTTGCGCTCGAAACCCCGAGTCCGGTACCGCTGAATTGGCAGGTGCTCACTTCATACCGCATCGCCGGCGATGTGGCCCCGCTGGCGCAGTGGTCGAGCTACGAGAACCTGCATGTGCTGATCGCCGCCGCGGTCACGACGGGTCGTTCGTTGCTCGTCGGCGTCGGCGGTGTCGGACCGGCACCGGTGCGGGTGCGACCCACCGGGACGGTCATCACATTCCCACGACCGCCAAAACCGCCGCGACCACTAACACCGCTGCCCCGGCCAAGGCCGATACGCTAGCGGGGGCGCGTGGGCAAAAACGGCCCCTGGTCTGGCCTGTCGGGTTATTTTCACGGTCACGCTCACAGAGTGGGCTTGCCTTCCGAGGTGAGTCCACGCCCCATCAAGAGACCCAGACACATATGCCGCATCACTTGTTGGCAGCAAGCACAACCAATAGTCGTGTCGGATTTCTTTACAAATTCTTAATTAAACTTAATGCGTTCACTGCAACTCATTGATTATTATAGATGGCATGATTGTTGCGCTTCGTTACCACCAACAAATGGGATTAGGCACTGAATGCATGTATGTCAAGATGCCCGATCAACGATAACCCTAATTTTTATGGGGCACATATGAAAAAAAGCTCTCTTCACTCTGCGATTGCGGTCTTTTTGGGATTGATTTCCGTCGGGTCCGCTAATGCCAGCTCATTTTCCATCTCGATGGTGGGCGACAACGACTTTGCGATTTTTGGTGGCACGGCCACTGGAGTCAATGATCTTTTATATCAGAATAATGCTGTTTGGATGTCGCAGATTCCAAGTCTATCAACGCTGACTTTTACCTTGCCGGCCGGTGATACGATGTTCTATGTGCTTGGCATGGGTGGCGGTGGACAAGAAAATATCAGTGGTACGGTCAACGGTGTGAACATGACCTCCGCCTCCGTCTCTGTTTTGATGAGTTCGGATATCCAGTCTTTCCTAACCGGTTACTCGCCCTCAACAACCGTGACTGCCGGGACTTTCAATGTAAATCTGGCGGATGTGCAAGCGGCATTTTCCCAATTGACTTGGGGCGCTCCACTTATTAATACGACCGATACTGTCATTGTTGCTGGTGGATTCGGCACTGGATTCCATTTCAATGACAGCACGGCCCATTTGTTCAGTTTTGCTGCGGCGGACGTTGGGGTGGGTCAAACTGTGCCGGAACCTGCGAGCCTTGCCCTTCTCGGCCTTGGCCTTGTCGGACTGGTTGCTTCCCGCCGTCGCAAGACGACCTAAGCAAGCTGCACCCCGTAAAGAACCCGCCTTCGTGGCGGGTTCTTCGTTTCTGGTTCTGCAAACCGGACCTAGCAAGCCCGGCTATGAGCGTTTTTGCTAATTGTTGCTCATGGGAGGAATGTTGTGACATTGGTATTCAAGTGGGATTCTGGCCAAGAATAATACTTGGTTTTATTTTCGCGTTAGTCTGCAATGGGCACGATCCGGCTGTAGCCTGAAGTGAAAAGCAGTCATTGACCGCCATCGCCGGGTGGGCGGCAGGTAACTGGCGCATGCCGCGCGAGTCTGGCGCAATGGCCAAGAAACAGACGCTTTAGGTCAAGCTGCTCGCCGTCCTGCCAGCGCCGAGTTTCAGGCCGCCTGCGGCGCGGCCAGCATCCGTTTGATCTCGGGCACGCAGGAGCCGCAGGAGGTGCCGCACTTGAGTTTTTCCTGCAGCGCCGGCAGGTTGGCGCCGGCGGCGATTTCACGTTTGATCTGGTCTTCGCTGACGTCGAGGCAGTTGCAGATCACCTTGCGAGGCGCGGCAGCGGCCACGGGCGGTTCAGCGCGCGGGGCGAAGAGCCAGCGGCGCAGGGCGTCGATCGGCACGCTATCGCGCAATGCGCTGCGCAGCCAGCCGCTGGCAAGGTCTTCGCCAGCGAGCAGGATGCCCGTTAATCTTTCATCCTCGATCAGCGCACGCTTGGTCACACTCTTGGCTGGGTCGCGGTAGGCGAGGCAGTGCGCTTCCGGCATGTCGAGCAGGCGGGCGATCTGCTCGATACGCTCGGCGGGCAGCGGCTCGGCCAGCGCGATGCGCAGGGCGACGAGAGGATGCTCGCGGCCATCGAGGGTGAGCGCTGCGTAGTCGAATTCGGCCAGCAGCGGCTCAAGCCTGGCACGCCAGGACAACACCTGTTCCTGGGCGTCCGGCGTGGCGCCCGGCGAGCGCAGCACCACCATGCGCCAAGGCAGGGTGGCTGGCTCGATGCGGATCACCGCGTGCTTGAGTTCGGGTTGTTTGGAGATCGGATCGAAAGCAGGCAGGGTAAGGGCGTTCGCGCCGTCGTGCGACAGGCTGCGGCGGCCCCAGTGCATGGCGAGGAAAGCCTGGCCGGGGCGCACTTCCGCGCTGCTGGCAAGCGGCAGGACGATTTCGCCACGCCGGCTTTTCACCCGCATCAACTGGCCTTCATGCCAGCCGCGCCGTTGCAGGTCGGTGGCATGGACTTGCAGGCAGGGATCGGGTTCGTGCGCGTAGAGGCGCGGGATGCGGCCGGTGCGGCTCATGCCGTGCCACTGGTCGCGCAGCCGGCCGGTGATGAGCCGGAAGGGGTGGCGAGCGTCGGGCGCTTCGGCGGTCAGCCCCGTGTCGATGGCGATAAATTTCGCCTTGCCGTCGGGGAATGCAAAGCGGTGGTCGGTGTAGAGGCGTGCCGTTCCTGTTCCTTCACGGCAGGGCCATTGAATCGGGCCGAGGCGATCAAGCGATGCGTGCGAAAGTCCGCCAATGTCGAGATCGCGGCCGACAGTGGTTTTGACGTAGTCGGCGTAAACCTCCTCGACCGAGTGGAAGTCAAATAGTGCCGTCCCGCCAGCGCCGACTTTTTCAGCGAGCCTGATCGCGAAATCCCGGGCGATGCGCCAGTCGGCGCGCGCTTCCCCAGGGGCGGGTACAGCCGCGCGCACACGTGAGATGCGGCGCTCGGAGTTGGTGACCGTGCCATCTTTCTCGCCCCAGGTCGCGGCCGGTAGCAGCAGGTCGGCAAAGGCGGCGGTTTCGGTGTCGCCCCAGGCGTCCTGCACGACGACGAATTCGGCATTGGTCAGCGCTTCACGTACGCGGGTCAGGTCGGGCAGCGACTGGGCCGGATTGGTGCAGGCGATCCAGACGGCCTTGACGCGCCGTCGCGCAGTGCGTCGAAGAGTTCGACGGCGGTCTTGCCGGGCTTTTCCGGCAAGGCAGGGATGTTCCAAAGTTGGGCGAGTTCGGCGCGGTCGCCGGCACTTGCGAGATTGCGGTGGCCCGGCAGCAGGTTAGCCATCGTGCCGGTTTCGCGGCCGCCCATGGCGTTGGGCTGGCCGGTCAGCGAAAACGGCCCCATGCCGGGTTGGCCGATCTTGCCGGTGGCGAGGTGCAGGTGGATCAGCGCTGCGCCGTTCGTGGTCCCGTGGATCGACTGGTTGAGTCCCTGGCACCAGAAGGAAAGCGGCGCCTTGGCCTGGCCGAACCAGCGCGCTGCCGTGATGATTTCCTCGGCCTTCACGCCGCAGGCGGCGGCGACCGCCCCGGGCGTCAGCTCGGCCAATTTCGTACGTAACTCGTTGAAACCGCTGGTGTGCTCGGCAATGAAGCGGTTGTCGGTCAGGCCTTCCCACAGCAACACATGGAGCATGGCCGAGTAGAGCAGGGCGTCGCTGCCCGGTGCGATGGCCAGGTGCAGGTCGGCGCTGGCGGCGGTGTCGGTACGGCGCGGATCGACGACGATGAGTTTCAGTTCGGGGTTTTGCTCGCGTGCCGCCTCGATGCGGCGGAATAAAACGGGGTGGGCGAAGGCGGTATTCGAGCCGGCGATCAGCATCAGGTCGGCCAGCTCGATATCTTCGTAGCTGCATGGCACGGCATCCGAGCCAAGCGTCGCCTTGTAGGCGGCGACGGCCGAGGACATGCACAGGCGCGAGTTCGAGTCGATGTTGTTGGTGCCGACCAGTGCGCGCGCCAGCTTGTTGAAGACGTAGTAATCCTCGGTGAGCAACTGACCGGAAACGTAGAAGGCGACGGCGTCCGGGCCGTGTTCGCGGATGATGCGCGCGAAGCGTTCCGCTGCCACGTCCAGCGCGTTGTCCCAGGAAGTCGGCGCCTCATTTGCGTGCATGGGGACGGCGCGACTCTCGCGCAAGATGGGAACGGTCGCCCGCCCCGTCCGCACGGCGGCCATGTGCAGGGTGTTGCCCTTGGAGCAGAGCTTGCCGAAGTTCGCCGGGTGGTCGGGGTCGCCCCGGACACCGACAATACGGTCGCCGGCTGACTGGATGATGACCCCGCAACCCACGCCGCAATAGCAGCAAACACTCTTCGTTTCGGCAATCTCGCGGTTCATCACACGGCAATCCAGACGGTATTGTCCTCGAGCTTCACGGCAAAGGACTGGGCACAGCCGACGTCCGGGGCAACGGCCGCGCCGTTTTCGAGCTGAATTTTCCAACTGTGCATCGGGCACGTGACAACCTTGCCGGCGACCATGCCCTGCGAGAGTGGCCCGCCCTTGTGCGGGCATTTGTCGTGCAGGGCGAAAACTTCATCATCCGCTGTGCGGAACACGGCGATGTCGCCCTTGGCGGATTTGACGACGCGGCTGCCGAGGCGGGGAATGTCGGCGAGGGTGCAGAGTTTTTTCCAGTTTTCCATCATGCCAACTCCAGTTTTTCGTATTCGCGACGCACGACCGGCTGCGTCACCGCTGCCGCCCAGGGATCTTCATAGTCCTGCAGTGAGAACAGCAGGCGCTCGTAGAGTTCTTTGCGGCGCGCTTCGTCCTCGACCACGATCTGCTTCACATGCTCGAGGCCGACACGGGCGACGTAATGGCAAGTGCGTTCCAGGTAGTAGGCTTCCTCCCGATAGAGTTGCAAGAATGCAGCTGAATATTCAAGTACTTCTGAATCACTCTTAACCTTGCACATGAACATGGCGACCTCGGTCTTGATGCCGCCGTTGCCAGCGATATACAGCTCGTAGCCGGAGTCGACACCGATTACGCCGACGTCCTTGATGCCGGCTTCGGCACAGTTCCGTGGGCAACCACTGACGGCGAGTTTCACCTTGTGCGGCGCCCACATGCCGTAGCAGCATCTTCTCCAGTTTCACGCCCATGCTCATCGAGAGCTGGGTACCGAAACGGCAATGTTCGGCACCGACGCAGGTCTTAACGGTACGAATCGACTTGCCGTAGGCATGGCCGGAAGGCATGCCGAGATCGGCCCAGACCAGCGGCAGGTCGGCTTTCTTGATGCCCAGGAGGTCGATACGCGCGCCGCCGGTCATCTTGACGGTAGGAATCGCGAACTTCTCGGCCACGTTGGCGATGCGGCGCAACTCGTCAGGCGTTGTCAGTCCGCCCCACATGCGCGGCACCACGGAATAGGTGCCGTCCTTCTGGATGTTGGCGTGGGCGCGCTCGTTGATGAAGCGCGATTGCGGATCGTCCTCGGCTTCCTTGGGCCAACTGGAGATCAGGTAGTAGTTGAGCGCGGGGCGGCAGGTGGCGCAACCGTTCGGCGTTTTCCATTCGAGAAAACGCATGGTGTCCGGGATGTTCAGCAGGTGCTGGTCGCGAATGGCCTGACGCACGACGCCATGCGCATGATCGGTGCAGCCGCATACCGGCTTGTCCCGGGTGTCGGCGGGCTGGTAGGCACCGCCGACGGTGGAGGCGAGAATCTGCTCGACCAGGCCGGTGCAACTGCCGCAGGAACTCGACGCCTTGGTGTGCTTGCGCACGTCGTCGATCGTGAAGAGACCGTGGGTCTTGATCGCCTTGACGATGTCGCCCTTGCAAACGCCGTTGCAGCCGCAGACTTCCGCCGTGTCGGGCATCGCGGCGGCATGGCTGACGCCGGCATGCCCCACATCGCCAACGTGGTGCGAACCGAACATCAAGTGGTCACGTATCTCGGCGATGTTCTGCCTGTCCTTGAGCAACTGGAAATACCAGGCGCCGTCGGACGTGTCGCCGTAGAGTACGGCTCCGGCCAGCTGGTCACCCTGGATGACGAGCTTCTTGTAGACACCGCCGGCCGGGTCGGACAGGACGATGTCTTCCATGCCCTCCCCACCCATGAAGTTGCCGGCTGAAAACACGTCGATGCCGGTGACCTTGAGCTTGGTCGAGGTCACCGAACCGCTGTAACGACCGATACCCATCTGCGCGAGGTGATTGGCGCAGACCTTGGCCTGCTCGAAGAGCGGAGCCACTAAACCATAGGCGACACCCCGGTGGGCGACGCATTCGCCGACGGCGTAGACCTTCGGATCGTAGGTTTGCAGCGTGTCGTCAGCGACGATGCCTCGCTCGCAGTGGATGCCGGCGCTCTCCGCCAGGGCTGTGTTTGGGCGAATGCCGACCGCCATCACCACCAGGTCGGCGGGGATGCCGCCACCGTCCTTGAAGCGGATGGCGGCAACGCGACCGCTTCACCCGCGACCAGTTCGCCGGTCTGCTTGCCGAGCAGGAACTTGAGTCCCTTGGCTTCGAGCGAAGTTTGCAGCAGGTCGGCGGCGGTCTGGTCGAGCTGGCGCTCCATGATCCAGTCGGCCAGATGCACGACGGTGACGTCCATGCCGCGCAGCTTGAGTCCGTTAGCCGCCTCCAGCCCGAGCAGGCCGGCACCGATCACCACGGCGTGGCTGTGGTGTCTTGCCGCCTCGATCATCGCTTCGGTGTCTGCGATGTCTCTATAGGCAATAACTCCCGGCAAATCCTTGCCCGGCACCGGCAGGATAAAAGGCATGGAGCCGGTAGCGAGCAGCAAGCGGTCATATTCGGCCTCCGTACCATCGGCAGCGATCACTTTGCGTGCCTTGCGGTCGATTTTCGTCACCTGCTTGCCAGTATGGAGCGTGATGTCGTTGTCGCGATACCAGTCCAGGTCGTTGAGGACGATGTCGGGCAGCGTCATCTCGCCGGCCAGCACCGGGGAGAGCAGGATGCGGTTGTAGTTGGGATGCGGCTCGGCGCCGAATACCGTAATGTCGTAGAGGTCGGGCGCGAGCTTGAGCAGTTCTTCGAGGGTGCGGCAGCCGGCCATGCCGTTGCCGACCATTACCAGTTTGAGTTTCTTCATGGGGTCTTCCTTAGGCAGCAATCAGGCTGCAAGGGGGTGGGACTGCTTGGCGTAGAGGAACTCGATCACCGCCGAGCGGTGATCCATGTATTGCGCATCGTGGGCCAGCGTCAGGCGCGCGCGCGGACGCGGCAACTTCACTTCGAGGATTTCGCCGATCGTGGCTGCCGGGCCATTGGTCATCATGACGATGCGGTCGGAGAGTAGTACGGCCTCATCGACGTCGTGGGTGACCATTACCACCGTGGCGTGCGTGACTTCGCAGATTTTCATCAACTCATCCTGCAGGCGGGCGCGGGTGAGGGCGTCGAGCGCGCCGAAGGGTTCGTCCATCAGCAGCACCTTGGGCTCCATCGCCAGTGCGCGGGCGATGCCGACGCGCTGCTTCATGCCGCCGGAAATTTCGCCTGGATACTTGTGCAGGGCGTGGGTGAGGCCGACCAGTTCGAGCACCCTGGTGGTGCGTTCCTTGAGTTGCACCTTGGTTTCGGTCTTGCTGAACACCCGCTCGACCGCCAGATGGACGTTTTCGAAGCAGGTCAGCCAGGGCAGCAGCGAATGGTTCTGGAACACCACCGCGCGTTCCGGGCCGGGGCCGGGAATCTCGCGTCCGGCGCAGAGCAAGAACCCGGCGGTTGGCAGGGTGAGGCCGGCAATCAGATTGAGCAGCGTCGATTTGCCGCAACCCGAGTGGCCGATCAGCGAGATGAACTCGCCCTGACGGATGTTCAGGTTGATGTCGGTGAGGGCGACGAACTTGCCTTTTTTGGTGTTGAACGTCATGCCGACGTTATCGATCTGGACGAATTTTCCCTTTTCCATATTCAGGACTCCGTGTGCAGCTGCTTGGCGAGGAACACTAACGTCTGTTCGAGGATCAGGCCGACGATGCCGATGACGAAGATGGCGATGATGATGTGCTCGACCTTGAGGTTGTTCCACTCGTCCCACACCCAGAAGCCGATGCCGACGCCACCGGTGAGCATCTCGGCTGCAACGATCACCAGCCAGGCCGTGCCGATCGAGAGGCGGATGCCGGTGAGCATGTAGGGCAGCACACTGGGGAAGAGGATCTTGGTGACGATCTTCCACTCCGAGAGGTTGAGTACGCGTGCGACGTTCAAATAGTCCTGCGGCACGCGCATCACGCCCTGGGCGGTGTTCATGATCATCGGCCAGATCGAGCAGATGAAGATCGTCCAGGTGGCGGCCGGGTCGGCCCGTTTGAATACCAGCAGGCCGATCGGCAGCCAGGCCAGGGGGCTTACCGGCCGCAGCAGACTGATGATCGGGTTGATCATGCGGGCCATCGTGGCGAAGCGGCCGAGAATGAAACCGGCCGGGATGCCCACCAGTGCGGCGAAGCCGAAGCCGATGGCGACCCGTTCGAGCGAGGCGAGGATGTTCCAGCCGATGCCCTGGTCGTTCGGTCCGTTACGGTAGAACGGGTCGGCGAAGAGCTTGACCGCCGCTTCCCAGGTCTTGCCCGGCGTGGGGATGCTGCCGCCGTTCATCGTCGCCAGGTGCCAGATACCGATCAGCAGCACCAGTCCCATCAGCGGCGGCAGTACCGTAGCGAGGACGGCGCGCATCGCCGCCGCGTCCGACTCGGTACTGCTTGGTCCAGAAAGCGTCGTCACTGTTTATCCCTTCACTTTGAAGCCATCGGCGTACTTCTTCGGGTCCTTGCCGTCCCAGACCACACCATCGACCAGCTTGGAACTGCGCATGTCGCTCTTCGGCAGTGGCGCCTTGGCAGCGGTTGCGGCTTCCTTGTAGATGTCGATCCGATTGACCTTCTTCGCCACAGCGAGGTAATCGGGGTGGTCCTTGAGCAGGCCCCAGCGCTTGTGCTGGGTCATGAACCACATCGCATCCGACAGATAGGGGAAGTTCACCACACCGTCGTTGTAGAACTTCATGGCGTTCTTGTCGTCCCAGGTCTTGCCCAGGCCATTGGAGTAGCGGCCGAGCATGCGCGCCACGATGACATCGCTGTCGGTGTTCACATAGGCCTTGCTGGCGATGGTGTCCGCGGTCTTCTGCTTGTTGGCCAGCGAGGCGTCGATCCACTGACTGGCTTCGAGAATCGCTGCCGTCACGGCGCGTGCCGTGTTCGGATGCTTCGCGACCCAATCCGCCGTGGTACCGAGTACCTTTTCCGGGTGATCGACCCAGATGTCCTGTGTCGTCGTGGCGGTGAAGCCGATGTTGTCGACGATGGCGCGGTTGTTCCAGGGCTCGCCGACGCAGAAGCCGTCCATGTTGCCGACGCGCATGTTGGCGACCATCTGCGGGGGTGGCACGACGATGTTTTTCACATCCTTGAAGGGGTTGATGTCGTGCGCGGCCAGCCAGTAATAGAGCCACATGGCGTGGGTGCCGGTCGGGAAGGTCTGGGCGAAGGTGTATTCCCTTTCCTTCTTTGCTACCAACTTGGCGAGCGACGCGCCGTCCGTCGCGCCCTTCTCCTTCAACTGGTTGGACAGAGAGATGGCCTGGCCGTTGTTGTTGATCGTCATCAGGACGTTCATGTCCTTCTTCGGACCGCCGATGCCAAGTTGCACGCCGTAGATCAGGCCATAGAGCACGTGGGCGGCGTCGAGTTCGCCATTCACCAGTTTGTCGCGCACAGAAGCCCATGAAGCCTCCTTGGTCGGTACGATCTTGACGCCATGCTTCTTGTCGAAGCCCATCACCGAGGCCATGACGACCGAGGCGCAGTCGGTCAGCGGGATGAAGCCAATGCGCACCTCTTCCTTCTCGGGTTTGTCGGAGCCGGCGGCCCAGGCGGCTGAGCCAAGGGGCAGGGCGCTCATGAGCGTGGCCCCGGCGGCAAGGCGCAGGAAATCGCGCCGGGAATTATCAGCAGGGGCGACAGGAACAACCGGGCAGGTGGTTTCATTTTTCATCTCGATCTCCATAAGGGCAAGAAAAAACGGCGTCGACTGCAAACTTGTGATTTGCAATCAGACGCCGTTGTCTGGTGGTCGCACCGCCGTTGGTCCGACTCTCAATGAATGCTATTTAGCAATGGCCGTGCCAGCGGTATGTGAAAGTGACGATTCTCAATTTAAACAGCAGGTTGCCATAAAATGTCGGCGCTGGCGGGACGGCAGGCTGGGCGGTCGATGCTGCACTGCATAAGTGCGGAAAAGCTTATATGCGCACAGAGATGGTGCGCCGCTCAGAGAAGCAACTGCGCCATATCGACCAGATTGGCTGCCACCTTGGCAAGTGGCTGCGCGCGCTCCATCGCCAGCTTGCGCAGGGTGGCATAGGCGGCGTCCTCATCCATGCCGCGGGTTTTCATCAGGATGCCCTTGGCTTTCTCGATGGTCTTGCGTTCGGACAGCTTGCGGCTCGCATCGGCCAGTTCCTGCTTCAAGGCCTGGTGTTCTTCGAAGCGGGCGACGGCCACATCGACCACCGGCTTGAGTCGGTCGATATCGAAACCATCGACGACATAGGCTGCCACGCCGGCCTTGACGGCAGCGCGAATCGTGTCGTTGTCACCATCCTGTGAGAACATCACCACGGGGCGCGGCATCTCGCGGTTCATCACGCCAAGGTGCTCAAGCGTGTCGCGCGAGGGCGATTCCGTTTCGATCAGGATGATGTCCGGCTTGATTTCCTCGATGCGGTCGATGAGTTCGAAGGCCGAAGGCAGCACGGCGGCCACCTGATGGCCGGCCTTTATTAGCCCGGTACAAATTTCCACGGCGCGGTACTGTGATTCGTCGATAACCAGAATGCGTGCCATGAAGGGGAAGGGAAGTCGGAACACGCTTTGATACGCAAGTACCGTACCAATCAATGGCCGGATCAGCGCGTCAGGAACCGTCGCCGCGCTCCTTCATGGCCAGGCAGCGCGGCAGCCCGATTATCGTTCCCTCGATCTGCCTCGGCACGATGACATTCGGCGAGCAGACGAGCGAACCGGAAGCAACTCGAAGAGAACCTGGCTGCCTGCGAAATGCGCCTGGGTGAGGATGTCCTGGCCGAAATTGATCGTTTGTACCTGACGCGTGGCAGCCCGGCACCCTAAATACAAGTTCGCATAATCAGTATTATGTAAAATTATATTCAGGCCAAGGAAGAGCAAACAATTGCAGTTCGGCTTTTTGATCCGTCACGTGGCCCATAAAATTGCGCGGTTTGTTGCGCCATCTTGAGAATCGTCAGGGATGCTGGCGTCGATGACCCGAAAATCATAGATAAGGCTTCCAATGTCCCTTGAGATCATGGCCTATTCCGCGCTGGTTATCTGGTTTGCCTATCTTGTCTTTGGGCTTACCGGTTACGGTTCCGGACTGGTGGCAGTGCCACTACTTGCACATTTCGTTCCTCTGCAGTTCGCAGTGCCTTATATCCTGGTGTTGAACGTAAGCGCCTCAATTTCGATGCTCAGCAAGCAGGACTTTCGCCGTCAGACAAACTGGCGCGAGCTCTTGCCCCTGCTTCCGTTCGGCATCGTTGGAATGATTCTGGGGACTTTCCTGTTATTGAACCTGCCGCAGGGATGGTTGCTACTGGGATTGGGTATGTATATTTTCGTTATTGGAATCCGCAACCTGCTTGGCATTCGTGGCGACCGGCTGATTTCGAAGCTATGGGCTGTACTGGCCGGATTGCTCGGAGGCACGTCAGGCGCGCTGTTCAGCGCGAGCGGACCGCCGTACGTCATTTATCTAACACATCGCTTGCGGGATCCGGCGCAATTGCGCTCTTCACTTTCCGCACTGATCATGCTCGAGAGCGGCCTGCGACTGATTGTTTTTCTGTTCGCCGGCTTGGTGCTGCAGGAAAGCATGATTCCTTCACTCTTGCTTGCTTTTCCGCTGATGTGGTTCGGACTTTATGTCGGGAATCGCATCCATCTGGGCGTCTCCAAACACCAATTGCTGAAAATCATTGGCATGCTGCTGACGGCAAGCGGGTTTTCACTGTTTTTCAGAAGTGACGTACTGGTTAAGCTTTTTTGAGTCAGTCAGTGCTTTGCCATGATGGATCGGGCCGCCAATTGGCGATCCATCCAGGAATGTCTTGTGCAGGCATGGGCGGGGCAATGCCGTATCCCTGCCCCATAAAACAGCCCAGTTGGATAAGTTTGAGGCCTTGCTCCATCATTTCCACGCCTTCAGCGATGACGCTGATGTGAAAGGCCTCGGCCAGGCCAATGACACCTTCGATGATGGCCATGTCCTCTGTATTGCCCAACATGTTGCACACGAAGGACTGGTCGATCTTGATGAGGTTGACGGGCAGGCGCTTGAGATAGGTCAGGGAGGAGTAGCCGGTGCCGAAGTCGTCCAGCGCGAAAGCCACGCCGATGCGCCGGCAGGCATCGATCAGGTGGGAGATATGTTCGATGTCGTCGAGTGCCACACTTTCCAGTACCTCCAATTCGAGCCGCCCTGCAGGTGTGCCCGGGTGGTGATCGAGCAGATCCTTGAGGCGCTCGGCAAAGTCGTTGCGAGCCAGGTGCGGCGGTGCGATGTTTACGGCAACAGGCAGGTCCAGCCCCGTAGCGCGCCAAGCGTCCATTTGCGCCAGGGCGGTGTCGATCACCCACTCCCCGATCCGAATTTCCAGCTTTGAACTTTCCAGTAGCGGCAGGAACTCGTTCGGCATGATCAGGCCGCGTTCAGGGTGGCACCAGCGAATCAGAGCCTCGGCACCGACCACCGTGCCCGCGCGCATATCCACCTTGGGCTGGTAATAAAGACAAAACTCGCCCTGGGCCAGGGCTGTCTCCATGCGCGCCAGGTAAGCCCGCCGCTCGCGCGCGGCGACGTCGTGGCTCGGATCGAACAGGTGGTAGCGATTGCGTCCCGCCTCCTTGGCCGTATACAGGGCCTGATCGGCGTGGCGCAGCAGGGTGTCTGCATCGGCCGCGTCGTCAGGGAAAAGCGTGACGCCGATACTGGCCGTGACGGTCAGCTTGTTGTCATCGATAAAAGTCGGCTGCGTTACGTCCTGCAATACGCGCGACAGGGCGACTGCGCATTCTTCCATGTCGGCCAGATTCACCAGAAGCAGGGCAAATTCATCGCCACCCAGCCGGGCCACGGTGTCGCCGCGACGCACCGCGTCGCGCAGTCGCCCGGCCACCTCCTCCAGTAGACGGTCGCCTGCAGCATGGCCCAGGGTGTCGTTAATCGGCTTGAAACGGTCGAGGTCTAGATAGCACACGGCCAGTTTTTTTCCGGATCGATCTGCCTGGGCCAGGGCTATCTTCATGCGGTCGGCGAGCAGTGCCCGGTTGGGCAGCCCGGTAAGCGGGTCATAGTGAGCCATGCGCCGTAGCTGGGCTTCCTGCGCCTTGATTTTCGTGATGTCGCTGGATATCCCGATGTAGCGGATCACTGCCCTTTTCTCGTCGTGCACCGCCACGATGGAAATGTCTTCTGGGTAGACATTGCCGTCCTTGTGGCGGTTCCAGATTTCGCCACGCCACTGCCCGGTGGCCTGGATTGCCGACCACATCGCCGCATAGAACCTTTCATCCTGGCGCCCTGATGAAAGCAGGCGCGGCGTCTGCCCCAAGACCTCGGCACGGCTGTAGCCGGTGATTCGGGTAAAGGCGGCGTTGACCTCGATGATGCGTTGCTGTGCATCGGTGATGATGACGCCGTTGAGCGAGTTTTCGAACACGCTGGCGGCCAGGTTAAGTCGGTCGAACGTGCGCCGTTCTTCGGTTTGATCACGGAAAACCAGCACCGCGCCGACGATACTGCCGTCGGTGCGTCTTATCGGTGCGCTGGAATCGGCGACGGGGCGTTCCGTACCGTCGCGCGCGATGAGCAGAGTATGCCTGGCCAGCCCCACCACTGCACCTTCGCGCAGGCATCGCCCCACCGGGCAATCCACCGTATCGCGGCTGGTCTCGTTAACGATGTGGAAGACTTCCAGTACGGAACGACCCAGTGCCTGATCTTTATTCCAGCCAGTGAGCGCTTCCGCCAGCGGATTCATGAAGGTCACTCTGCTGTTTACATCGGTGGCGAGAACACCGTCGCTGATGGAGGAAAGTGTTACGGAAAGTTGCTCCGACTCCTGGCGCAATGCGTCCTGTGCCGCAGCCACTGCCTCGGCCATGTCGTTGAAGGCATTGATGACGTGGGCGAGCTCGGGGCTGCCCTGGGGAGGAATGCGGGCCGACATCTCGCCCCTTTCCAGCGCGAGAACGCCTTGGTTGAGCGCGGCAAGTGGACGCAATCCCCTGCTCAGGATGATCAGGATGCACACGACACTCAACGCCAGCGCCAGCGTAAGGAGCGCCAGATAGCCAAGGAATGACTCCCACAGCCGTTTCTGGGTGGACGAGGCACTCATCCGGATGGTGATCTCGCCATAATTCCGGCCACCAATGGTCAGGGTGCGGCTACTCTCCGGAGCCATCGAACCGATCCATTGCACGAACCAGGCGGGTACGCGCAGGGTTTTGTCAAAGTCGGCGGCCTCGAGCGTCTTGCCTTTGTCGTTCGTCCAGCCGATGTATCCGATGTCGGATCGCCGTACCCGTTGCCGGAACATCTGCTCGATGTTGGCGTAGTCGCCGGACACCGCCCATTCGGAAATTGCCGGCAACAGTGACTCGACCTCGCTGGCGAGGTGTTCCTCGATCTGGTTTCGCGAAAAACTGGCGTCCTGGGTGGTGGATACGAACAGCAGCAAGCTGCTGGCAAATACCAGTACCAGACTGGCCCCCAGCATCGCGCGAACCGTCAGCGAAAGCCGTGACCAAAGTCTCGCTGGCGCCATCATTTGCCACTTGAAGCGGGCAGGACACATGCTCAGCGTGCCTCTTTCTTCCAGATGATGCGATAGACCTCGCGCTGGTTCTGATAATCGACATCCTGCGCCGGAACAAAACCCCAGGGTGGTTCCTGCTTGATGACATCAGCACTTGCCTGGAGAATTTTCAGCCCCTCCGCGTCGGCCGCCATGCCGCTCAGGGCATTCTGCACCGCCTTCGTGACGTGTGTGGGTACGCGCGGATGTGCCGCGACGGGGATATCGAGATAAGGCTCGGAGGTCCACAACGAACGGAATTTGAAGGTCTCGCGCTTGGCATATTCCTGCATCACTCTGGAATTGACACCCGCCGCCGGAATCTGGTCGGCGCGCAGTTGTGCCATGACGCCTTCCTGATTGCCGCCAAATACCGGCGTTACCCTGATCCCAGCCAGAATCAGCGCCGCCATCGGCGCAGCATAGCCGACAAATGCATTCTTGCTGGGAAAACCGATATCCCTGCCTTCCAGTTCACGCAGCGAGCGTATGGGAGAAGCTTCCGGCACCACGATCTGGCTGTGGATGGGTTTCCCCGCAGGCCGAGCGATGACCCGGTACGCGGCAGCGGCATGACTCGGGGCGAAGATGTGATTGTTATAGACAAAATCGAACTCCCCCCGCGCCTCTGCCTCCGAATATTCCAACGAGTTTTTTCTTGTCGTGAGTTCCAGCGTCACGCCGCTCTTGTCGCTGACGTAATCGAGGATCGGGTTCCAATACTGCGCGGTGAGCGTGGCACTTCTCACCGGAACCACACCAAAGGAATAAGTTGTCTGCCCCCACGCCGCAGCCGTCAGGAAAAGGAACAACACCGAAAAACCCGCAATACGCTGCATCATGCCTCCTTGAGTGTGGATCGGCTTAAAGGGTCAATTGCGTCGACACACCTTAGTCGGCGGTATCTGACGAAAGGCATAGAGTAATTCGCCAGGCCGAATTCATTCGGCCAAATAAGTGACCGATTTCAGCCCTATAAAACGTGCCATGCCGCCCTTCCAGCATGAGTGCTGACTTGCCATGGCGAGTAGCTTCGATCAACTTATCGACGAACGATGGAAGTCGGTCCCGGTTTCTTGATGGCTTCAGGCAGTCAGGTGTGTTGTGCCTGCATCAGCGGGCGCCTGCACGGCGCAGGAAATCTGCCACATCGACATGTTTGGCTTTTGTCGCCATATCCAGCGCGGTACCCTCCACGCTATCGATCTGGTTGAGTTCGGTCTTTGCGCCGACCAGCAGGCGTACGGTTTCCAGATGGCCACGCTTGGCGGCGAGCATCAGCGCCGTGGACCCGTTGGGTGCGATGGCATTGATGTCCGCGCCGGCAGCGAGCAGCAGCGCGACGATTTTCGCGCGGTTTTCTAAGACAGCGTAATGCAGGGCATTCCAGCCGGGCTGGTTCGGATCGACCTTTCTTTCGAGCATCAACTGCACGATTTCTTCGTGACCCTGCAGGGTGGCCAGCATCAGGGCCGTATCACCATGGCGATTTTTCCGCTGGGCGTTCGCGCGGTTGTCAAGCAGGAAGCGTACGAGTTCTGCATTTTTCTCGCGCGCGGCGATCATCAGCAAGGTTGTCCCTTGCTGGTCGGCGGTATTCACGTCCATGCCGCGGCGCAACAGGTTGAACGACCTTTGCGGTATCGTTTTGGTTGGCGGCGAACAGTATCTCATCGTAGACACCAGCGCCGGCTAGCGGGCTGGTGACGAGAAATGCTGCGGCAATAAGCGCGGTCAGGGTCTTTTTCATGGTCTGCTGTTTTCGGCGTGACTAAACAAGCGAAAAAAGTTGTCGGTGGTGGCCTGTGCCACCGTTTCGAGCGGAAGGTCGCGCAGCTTGGCAATTTCCTCTGCTACATGAAGCACATAGGCTGGCTGGTTGATCTTGCCGCGATAGGGTACCGGTGCGAGATAAGGAGAATCGGTCTCGACGAGAAGACGATCGAGCGGCACCATTTTCGCTACCTCCTTGAGTTCAATGGCGTTTTTGAATGTGACGATGCCCGAAAAGGAAACATGGAACCCGAGTTCGAGAGCCTGCCGGGCAACCTCGCTGGTTTCGGTGAAGCAGTGGAAGACGCCCCCAACCTCCTCCGCACCCTCCTCTTTCAACACCCGCACGGTATCCGCGGCGGCGGAACGCGTGTGGATGATCAGGGGTTTTCCGCAGCGTTTGGCGGCGCGAATGTGGACGCGAAAACGCTCACGTTGCCACTCGAGATCGCCGGTCAGGCGGTAATAATCCAGGCCGGTTTCGCCGATGGCGACGACCTTGGGGTCATTGGCCAGTTTCAGCAGGGTATCGACGTCAGCTTCGCGCGCGGGTTCTTCCGTATCCGGATGTACGCCGACGGCGGCAAACAGGTTCGGCTGTGACCGAGCGATGTCGAGCATTGCCGGGAAGCGTTCCAGTGTTACGCCGGCACACAATGCCCAGCCGACACGATTATCTTCCATTGTCTTCAATAGCTTGGGAATATCCGCAGCCAGTTCCGGAAAATCGATATGGCAATGGGAGTCAACGAGTAATGTCATGAGTTTAATGCTCCCAGGGGACGATAGGCGCGCACGCAGAGGTCCTCAAGAAATAGGCGGGGGTTCAGCGGGTGGTTGGCCCAGGCCCGCAGCTGGCCAACTTGCTGCTGGGCTTGCATCAATGTGGACAGCGACAGCTTTTCCCCGATCTGTCCCAGCGCAGATTGCTGAAAGTAGCGTGGCGTTGCACCAACTGCGCATTGAGCGAGGTCGAACAGCCATTTCTGCACGGTCGTGACCAGTTCTTCCATCCCCAGTGCGCCATCCGCCTTGACCAGGCTTTCCCAGCGTGCGGCCTGAGCCAACGGGTTAACCGGCTTGAGCAAGTCGGCGACCAGCGCTTCCAGCGCCTTGAGGCGGCCACTTTTTGCAGCTGCGGCGACTTCGAGCGGGGCGTGTCCAAAAAACGGTAGCCATTTTGATTGATCCGCCAACTTTTGTTCGGTCAACCAGCGCTGCGCCTGCTCGGTCGAAGGCCGTCCGAACATGATCCTGCGCGAGCGGCTCAAGAGGGTCGGCATCAGCCGACGCCACCGATTTGAAATCATTATAAAATAAAATGATACAGATGGTTCTTCAAGTATCTTGAGAAGTGCGTTTGCCGTGACTGGGTTCATCGACTCGGCCGGATCGATGACGCAAACCCGGGCGCCGCCGCGATGCCCGCCGACGTGAAAGAACTCCTCGATCTCGCGCAGCTGCTGGATGCGAATCTGCTTGCTTGCCTTCTTTTTCTCGCCTTCCGTTGCATTGCCTTCCTCTTCGCCCTCGGCGACGGCATCGGGTTGCAGCAGCCGGTAATCAGGATGCTGGCCATTGCGTCCCATCACGCAGGAGGGGCAGAAGCCGCAGGCTGGCTCATGGGCTTGGCGTGGGGTTTCGCACAATAAACGGGCAGTGAGCGCATCGGCCAGTTCGCGCTTGCCGACGCCAGGCGAACCGGCAAACAGCAGGGCATGTGGCAAGCGAACCTCAGCACCTGTAAGGCTTTTCCATAATTCTACATTAAGAATATTATCAAACATTTATAAATAATATCTCAAGTTGTTTCTCAATATGTGTACATGACTGTCGCGAGTCGATGACCCTCACCCGGGCCGGCATTTGTGCCGCGCGTGTCAAGTAGGCAGCGCGCACGCGCTCGTGAAAATCGGCATGCTCCTGTTCAAAGCGGTCGAGCTGACGTGCCGCTCCCGCCATGCGCTGTGCTGCGATATCAATGGGCAGATCGAACAACAAGGTCAGGTCGGGCTGGAAGTCACCCTGCACCCAGGTTTCGAGCTGGGCAAGCTTTTCAACGGACAAACCGCGCCCTCCCCCCTGGTAGGCGAAGCTGGCGTCGGTAAAACGGTCGCAGACCACCCAGTCGCCACGCGCGACGGCTGGCTTGATAACCAGTTCTAGATGTTCGCGCCGGGCGGCGAACATCAGCAGTGCTTCGGTTTCGAGATGCATCGATTCGTGGAGCAGTAATTCCCGCAACTTTTCGCCGAGCGGGGTACCGCCCGGTTCTCGGGTTTGCACCACGGTTCGACCCTGCGCACGCAAGTGCTTGACCAGCCAGGCTAAATGCGTACTTTTTCCGGCGCCATCGACGCCTTCGAGGGTGATGAATTTCCCGCTCATATGTCTATTTCCTGCCCAGCTGATATTTACTCACGGCGCGATTATGCTCCTCCAGCGTTCGTGAAAAAGCGCTGGAACCATCCCCACGGGCGACGAAATAGAGCAGGTCGGTTTGCTGCGGATGCAGGGCTGCCTCGATCGAGGCCATACCCGGCAGTGCGATCGGAGTCGGTGGGAGTCCAGCTCGCGTGTAGGTGTTGTAGCGTGTATCGGTTTCCAGGTCGCGCTTTCTCAGGTTGCCATCGAACCTGGCACCCAGGCCATAAATCACTGTCGGATCGGTTTGCAGCGACATGCCGCGCCTTAGACGATTGACGAAGACCGAGGCGACCTTGCCCCGGTCGGCCGCCGCGCCGGTTTCTTTTTCGACGATGGATGCCATGATTAGCGCTTCGTCCATGCTTTTGTAAGGCACTGAGTTATCGCGACTTTCCCAGGCCGCCGCCAGCCGCCGCTGCATGGCCTGATAGGCGCGCCGGTAGATCGCGAGGTCGCTCGACTGGCGGGCGAACAGGTAGGTATCGGGGAAAAAACGGCCTTCGGCATGGGTTTCCGTCGCGTCAATGTGCTGCAGCACCTCGGCGTCGGAGAGCCCCGCCGTGTCGTGGCGCAGGTCCGGATGGGCGTCGAGCATCGCCCGCAGTTCCCGGAAAGTCTTACCCTCGACGATGACGATCTCGGTTTGCGTGACATCGCCGGCGGTGAGCTTTTCCAGCAGTTGCCACGCCGTCACCTGCTCGCCATTGGCGCCGACCTCGTACGATCCGGCCTTGATCGTCCGGTCGCGGCCAGCAAGTCGTCCGAGCAGCGCAAATTGCCAGGGCGGGATGCCGACCCCCGCCTCGGCCATCGCCAGCGCCGCTGCCTTCAGGCCCAGGCCGGGGCGGATATCGAAATCCACCACCTTCTCCTGTGTCAGGGGATTGAGTTTGAGCGGGACGGCCGCAGTTGCAAACCAGACCATCCAGCCGGCAAAGCTGAGGATGGCCAGCAGGCAGAGGCCGGCCAGCAACAGCAGTTTTTTGAGTGTGCGCTTCATGGAAGAAGCTATGATAGCCGCTCCTTTGAATCGAGACCCCGCATGACTTCAGACAATATTTTCGTGGTGCTTAACGACCAAGGCCTGATCCGGGCAACCGGCGAGGATGCCGCCAGCTTCCTGCACAACCTGCTGACCAACGATATCGAGCATCTGGCGGCAGAGCGTGCACGGAATGCCGGGCTTTGCACTGCCAAGGGTCGCATGATCGCCAGCTTCCTGATCTGGCGCGAGGGCGCGGACTACCTGCTTCAGCTTTCGGCCGATATCCTGCCGGGCATCCTCAAGAAGCTCTCAATGTACGTGTTGCGCAGTAAGGTCAAGCTCACCGATTTGTCGGCCGAGCGTGTGCTGATCGGCGTTTCCGGTGCCGAAGCCGCCAGCGTCGTCGGCAGCGAGATTGCCCCGATGACCACCACTGCCATTGAGGGTGGCACCCTGGTACGGCTCGACGAGCAGCGTTTTATCCTGGCAATCCAAACTGATGCGTCTGCCGCTCTGCTGGCCAGGCTGTCCGCGCGGGCTGCCCCCGCCGATCTTGCCGCCTGGCATCGCGGTGAAATCGAGCAAGGCATTCCCCGCATCGTCGCCGCGACGCAGGAAGCCTTCGTGCCGCAGATGGTCAATTACGAGATTGCCGCCGTCGGCGGCGTCAGCTTCCAGAAGGGCTGCTATCCCGGCCAGGAAGTCGTCGCCCGCACGCATTACCTCGGCAAGGTGAAGCGCCGTATGTACCGGGCAAAGCTTGATACGGCTTTTCCGCCTGGTACCGACGTCTTCACGCCGGAAACCGGCGACCAGCACTGTGGGGCGCTGGTGCTGACCGCGCCCGTACCCGCAGGCGGATTCGAGTGTCTCGTCGTCGTGCAATCTGCGGGTGCGGCAGCCGGTGAGGTGCATGTCGGCAAACCCGACGGCCCGCGCCTGCAACTGCTTCCCCTGCCCTACGCTGTCGAATAAACAGTGTGTTTGATCCTCGTCGCGTGGCAGGTACATCCTGATTTCCCCTTGGTGGTTGCCGCCAACCGCGACGAATTCTTCAAGCGCCGTACCGCCAGCGCCGACTTTTGGGTTGATTGCCCGCAAGTTCTTGCCGGGCGCGATCTGGAAGCCGGCGGTACGTGGATGGGCATCAGCCGGAATGGACGCTTCGCCGCGCTCACCAACTTTCGCGATCCTTCATCCCACCAGCCGGACGCCCCTTCGCGCGGCCGACTGGTTGCGGATTTTCTGTCCGGCGCGGCGAATCTCAACGACTACCTGGATGCCCTGCAAGCCTCTGCATACAACGGCTTCAACCTGCTCCTGAGTGACGGTAAGCGACTGGTCGCCTACAGCAATGTGTCACTGGAACGCCACGAACTCATGCCGGGCGTCTATGGCCTCTCGAACCACCTGCTCGACACGCCCTGGCCGAAAGTCGGCGCTGGCAAGACGGCGCTGCATGCCGCCCTGGATGCCTTGCCCGATGAAGCTCCTCTGTTCCGCTTGCTGCGCGACGATACGATCCATCCCGATGCAGCGTTGCCCGCCACCGGTGTCACCCATCGAATGGGAACGTCTGCTCTCTGCCGCCTTCATCCGCGGTGTGGACTACGGCACGCGCTGCTCGACGGTATTGAAAGTCGGTGCGGATGGCACGGCAACCATTGATGAGCAGACCTGGCTGCCCGACGGGCGAGCCGGCGAACGCCGACGTTTTCGACTGAACATCGCATGAAACGCTGGCTTGCTGCCCTCCTCCTGATCAGTTCGGTTGTCCATGCCGAATCGGTCGCCTGCCATGTCACCTACGGCGGCGAAACCCGCATCATCCGGGCCGAGCCGACGACATCGCCCTACACCGTGCCGGTGGCCGAGATCGGCTCCTACTTCCTCTTCAAGCTGGTATTCGAGGAACGCACCGCCATCAAGACCTATGTTTATGCCGACAGGGAGGGCGGGCCTGTGCCGCTGCATCAGGCAAGCTTCGCATGGCCGCTCCTCAATAGCGGCGCGCACGGTTTCAGCGGCCTGCATTTCGTCTATGAGCCAGTGCGCGACGGGGAACTGGAATACTGGTGCCAGCTCAACTGATGTTCGCGAAACTCGTACTGGTCTGCCTGTCACTCTTCGGCCTGGCGAGTGCGCGTGCCGAACCAGTCAAGCTCATTTTCGTCGGCGACATCATGCTCGACGATGGCCCCGGCCGTGTCATCGCCGCGGGCCGCGACCCGCTGGCACCCTTTCGCTGCCCATGCTGGCCGAGGCCGACTACCGTATCGGCAACCTTGAATGCCCGATCGCCACCGTCGGCAAGCCACTGGACAGCAAGATCTACAGTTTCCGCGCCCACCCGCGCGTGCTGTCCGTGCTCAAGGGCCGTTTCGACGCGCTGGCCGTCTCCAACAACCATTCCGGCGACTACGGGCAGGCGGCTTTTCTCGAAACGCTCGACCATCTCAACACTGCCGGCATCGCCAGCTTCGGTGGCGGACGCAACCTGACGGCAGCCCATGCGCCGCTGTGGATCGAAAAACACGGCCTGCGCATCGCCGTACTGGGCTACAACGAATTCAAGCCGCGCAGCTTCGAGGCCGGCCCCCACTGGCCGGGCATCGCCTGGAGCGAAGACAGCCACGTACTTGCCGACATCCGCGCGGCACGCGCGGCCGGTGCCGACGTGGTGATTCCCTTCATGCACTGGGGCTGGGAGCGCGAGCCGGAACCGACCGAGCGGCAACGCCGGTTGGCTCGGCTGATGATCGACGCCGGCGCTGACGCCGTGGTCGGCGGGCATCCGCACGTCACGCAGGGCACGGAGACCTATCGTGGCAAGCCGATCATCTATAGCCTCGGCAACTTCGTTTTCGACGGCTTTGAACTGCCGGCGGCGAAAGTCGGCTGGCTATTGAAGATGACGGTGGATCGCGGTGGCGTGGTGTCATGGCAGACGGTCGAAGCACGGATCGACGCCGCGGGCACGCCGCATCCGGGTAAGGCCAATTAGCGCGTTTTAGCTAAAGCCCTTCAGGGTTTTCGCCATCGTCACGTGTGGAATGCCGGCCTCGATGAATTCCGCACCGCTGATGGCAAAGCCGAAACGCGCATAGAAGCCGGCGGCCCGGGTCTGGGCATTCAACTGGATTTCGCGCATGCCGGCTGCGGACGCCATGGCCAGCAGCCGTTCGAACAGCGCCGTGCCAACGCCGCGGCCGCGCCATTCACGCAGAACGGCCATGCGGCCGATATGTCCATCAGGTAGCAGGCGGCCGGTGCCGATCGGTTCGCCTTGCGGCCCGAAAGCGACTGCATGGTGGCTGGCCGCGTCGTGTGCATCGCGCTCGATGGCGGCTGGCACACCCTGTTCGACGATGAACACGTTTTCGCGCACCGTCATGGCAGGCGCACCGAGCGTTGTCCAGTCGCCCTCCTCGATACGGTATTCGACGATATCCACCGGTGTATAGGGCGGCACGAGGTCGAACAGTTCGATGATGTCGGCGTTCCGCATGCGGATGCAGCCGATCGAACCGGGCGTGCCCATCGGCACCGTGTCCGGACTGCCGTGGATGTAGATGTAGCGGCGCATCGTATCGACGTTGCAGAGCCTGTTCTGCCCCCGCGCGCAGCCGGAAAGCCACAGGATGCGCGTGAGAATCCAGTCGCGGCCCGGATGCGTTGCGGCGAATTCCGGCGTCCATATTTCTCCGGTGGGGCGACGGGACACGAAGACCGTGTTCGCCGTCTCGCCAGCGCCGACTTTTGCGCGAATGATGTGGCGCCCGCGCGGCGTGCAATAGCTGCCGCGCTGTTCCCCTGCCCCGTTTGCCGCCGTCGAGATGCGGTAGCGCTTGAGCAGCGCCCCGCACCCCTCGTCGTCATCGTTGAACAGTTCGAGCGTCTGGGCGGGGATGCTGATGCGGATATGCATCAGGCCACCTCGGTCTTCTGCCGGCGGGCGGCGAAGAAGCCGGACAGCAACGCACCGCATTCCTCGCCACGCACGCCGCCGACGATTTCGGCGTGATGATTCAGTCGTTCCTCGGCAAACAGGTTGATCACGCTGCCGGCCGCGCCGGTCTTGGGATCGCGGGCGCCGAAGACGACCCGGCCGAGGCGTGCGTGGAAGATCGCGCCGATGCACATCGCACAGGGTTCAAGCGTGACGTACAGCGTGCAGCCGGGCAGGCGGTAGTTGCCAAGCCGCGCCGCCGCATCGCGCAGCGCCAGCACTTCGGCATGGGCGGTCGGGTCGTGGCGACCGATCGGCTGGTTGCAGCCCCGGCCGACGATTTCGCCGTCGAGCACGACGACCGCACCGACCGGCACTTCGCCCAGCGTGGCGGCGTCGCGCGCGAGGCCAAGTGCGACGCCCATGAAGTCATCGTCGCCCATCCACCCTGCCTGTTCAGGCCGCTTGCAAGGTCTTGCGGATAGCCTCGGCGAAGATCGCCGGGTCTTCGGCCCCGACGATGATCTGCTTTCCCGGCAGAATGAAGGTGGGCACCATGTTGATGCCCATGGCCTGCACTTCGGCAGCCTTCTGCTTCACGACATCCTCGTCCTGGTTCGAGGCGAGGTAGGCCGCGATGGTCGGGCCGTGATAGCCGCACTCGACGGCGATCGCCGTCAGCACGATGACGTCGCCGACATGTTCGCCGCGCTGGAATTGCGCCACATACAGGCGTTCGACCAGTGCATTGATTTTCGCCGGATCGGGATCGACTGTCTGCGCACGATGAATCAGCCGATGTGCTTTCAGCGTATTGGCGCGGATCTGGATTTTCTCGAAGGCATAGTCAATGCCATAGGGCCTGCCCGCCGCCCGCACGCGCTCGAAGAGGGCCTCGACCTTGTCGAGTCCGCCAAACTTCTTTTCGAGAAACGGCAGGTAGGGCTCGCCTTCGGGCGGCGTATCCGGGTTGAGGAAGAACGGCAGCCAGTGCTTGCGGAAGCTGAAGTCGGGCACGTCCTTCCTGACCAGCGCGACAGCGGCTTCCAGGCGGCGCGTGCCGATGAAGCACCAGGGGCAGACGATGTCTGAAACGATTTCGATGGTAAGCATCAGGCGTTCCTCGTCACTTGCCTTGCGGATCAAGCAGTTGCGCCTGCGCCGCCGCCAGGCGCGCGATCGGAACGCGCGGGCCCGAGCAGGACACGTAGGTCAGCCCGATCTTGTGGCAAAAGGCAATCGAGCCGGGATGGCCGCCGTGCTCGCCGCAAATGCCGATCTTGAGATCGGGGTTGGTCTTGCGGCCTTCCGTCACGGCCAGCTTCATGAGTTCGCCGACGCCCTTCTGGTCGAGCACTTCGAAGGGGTTGTCGATGAGGATGCCCGCCTCGACATAACCCGGCAAAAACTTGTTTTCGGCATCTTCGCGGCTGAACGAGAAGGTGGCCTGCGACAGGTCGTTGGTACCGAAGGAGAAGAACTCCGCATCCTGTGCCATGCGGCCGGCGCGCAGGCAGGCACGCACCACTTCCAGCATGCTGCCGAACTTGTAGCCGACATTGATGCCATGGGTGAGCTCGACTACCTGGTGGATGCGCTTGACATAGCTGTGGATGCGCACCAGTTCTTCCACCGTTGCCACCTGCGGCACCATGATCTCGGGATAGACCTCGATGCCTTCCCTGGCGCACAGCGCGGCGGCTTCGAGGATCGCCTGGATCTGCATCGAGTAGATCTCGGGATAGGTGATGCCGAGGCGTACGCCGCGGTGGCCGAGCATCGGGTTCACCTCGGACAGCGCACGCACCTTCTTGAGGGTTTTTTCCTTCTTGTGGATGACATCTTCTTCGAGGTGATTTTCCTTGAAGTCGGTCATGCTGCGGCCGAGCTTGGTCAGGCCGTCGGCGTACTGCATGTAGAGCTTCGGGTTCAGGAGCTTGAGGGTTTCCGGTAGTTCTTCGAGTGCCTTCAGCGAATCGCGCAGGTGGTGCAGGTGGGCGATTTCGAGTTCGAGTTGCGCCGCAGTGGGCAGGAATTCGTGCAGCGGCGGGTCGATCAGACGCACGGTGACGGGCAGTCCTTTCATCGCCTTGAAGATGCCCTTGAAGTCGGCGCGCTGGATCGGCAGCAGGCGGTCGAGCGCGGCCTGGCGCTCTTCGCTGCTCTCGGCGAGGATCATCTCCTGCACGATCGGCAGGCGGTCGGTAGCGTTGAACATGCGCTCGGTACGGCACAGGCCGATGCCCATGGCACCGAATTCACGGGCGCGGCTGGCGTCTTGCGGCGTATCCGCGTTGGCCATCACCTTGAGCCGCGCGACCTGGTCGGCCCATTTGAGCAGGGTTTCCATGTCCTGATTGAACTCGGCCTGCACGGTGGGCACTTCACCGGCATAGACGCAGCCGTTGCCGCCGTCGATGGTGACGACGTCGCCTTCATGCAGCGTCGAGTCGCCGATGGTGGCGCGACGATTCAAGTCATCGATGTGGATTGCCTCGCAGCCGGACACGCAGGGCTTGCCCATGCCGCGGGCAACCACTGCCGCATGCGAGGTCTTGCCGCCGCGACTGGTGAGAATGCCCTGCGCCTGGAAGAAACCGTGGATGTCTTCGGGCTTGGTTTCCTCGCGCACGAGGATGATCTTCTCACCGCTCCGGCCACGCTGTTCCGCGCTGTCGGCGTCGAAGACGATCTTGCCGGAAGCCGCGCCCGGTGAAGCCGGCAGGCCGGTGGCGAGCGGCTTGCCCTTGAAGTTCGGCGAAAGCTGCGGCACCAGCAATTGTTCGAGCATGGCCGGGTCGACGCGCAGCAGCGCTGTTTCCTTGTTGATCAGGCCTTCATTGAACATCTCGACCGAGGTGCGCACCATCGCCCGGGCATTCATCTTGCCATTGCGTGTCTGCAGGCAGTAGAGCGTGCTGCGCTCGATGGTGAATTCGAAGTCCTGCACTTCCTTGTAGTGCGTTTCGAGGCGATTATGCAGCTCAAGCAATTGCCGGTAGATGTCCGGCATGTCCTGTTCCATCTCGGCGATGGCCTTCGGCGTGCGAATGCCGGCCACTACGTCCTCGCCCTGTGCATTGACGAGGTATTCACCGTAGATCTGGTTCTCGCCGGTACCCGGGTTGCGCGTGAAACCCACGCCGGTGCCCGAGTCGTTGCCCATGTTGCCGAACACCATGGTGCAGACGTTGACAGCCGTGCCGCTGGCCATTTCCCTGGTGATCTTGAATTGTTTGCGGTAATCGATGGCGCGTTTGCCATTCCAGGAACGGAACACGGCGCCGATGGCAATTTCGAGCTGCTGATAGGGATCTTCGGGGAAGGGTTTGCCGGTATTTTCCTCGACTATTTTCGTGAACCGGTCGGCCAGTGCGGACAGGTCTTCAGCCTTGAGATCGACGTCCAGCGCAACGCCGACCTTCTTCTTCATTGCCGCCATGGCGTCATCGAAGTGCTTGTCCTCGATGCCCAGCGCGATCTTGCCGAACAACTGGATGAAGCGGCGCCAGGCGTCGTAGCCGAAACGCGGGTTCTTGGTCAGCTTGATCAGCCCTTGCAGCGTGGTCTTGTTGAGGCCGAGGTTGAGAATGGTGTCCATCATGCCGGGCATCGACATCGAGGAGCCGGAGCGCACCGAGACCAGCAGTGGATTGTCGGCGCCGCCGAACTGCTTGCCGGTCTTCTTTTCGAGGTCCTTCATGTACTTCAGTACCTCGTCCATCGTACCCTGGGGCAACTCGTTGTGTTCGAGATAAGCCTGGCAGGCCTCGGTGGTGATGGTGAAGCCCGGTGGCACATTCAGGCCGATCTGCGTCATCTCGCACAGGTTCGCGCCTTTGCCGCCCAGCAGCATCTTGTTCTTGCCATCGCCCTCTTCAAAGGCAAAAACAAATTTCTGGCTAGCCATGTCCAATCCCTTTCTGTAATTAGAATGTAGTCACTCGATGCCGATGCTGCATAGCAGCACAGCCCGTTAACATATCAAATCGCGACGCAATCAGGGAGTTTTTTATGTGGTTTCGCAATCTCCGCCTTTATCGACTGCCGCGCAGCTTCAAGCCCGACCTGGCAGAACTCGACGCGCGCCTTGCCAAGCGTCCCCTGGCCCGCTGCGGCAGCTTCGAGATGGCCAGCCGTGGCTGGGTCTTCCCGCGTCAGGAAGGCGTTTTCGTCCATGCCGTCAACCGCCAGTGGCTGCTGGCGCTGGGTGTCGAGCAGAAACTGCTTCCCGCAACTGTCGTCCGCCAGACCGCACAGGAACGCGCTGTCGCCATCGAAGCTGAACAGGGCCGCAAGGTCGGTCGCAAGGAAATGCGCGACATCCTCGAACGCGTTACCGAGGAACTGATGCCCAAGGCTTTCTCGCAGCGGCGCACCACCTGGGCGTGGCTTGATCCGTTGCATGGCTGGCTGGTGGTGGATGCCGGCTCGGATGCCCGGGCTGACGAATTCATGGAAATGCTCATAGCAACCCTCGACGACATTTCGCCACGCCCCTTGCAGACGCAGGTCTCGCCCTTGTCGGCGATGACCGCCTGGCTGGCTGGCGGCGAGGCACCCGCCGGTTTTACGCTCGACAGCGACCTGGAGCTACGCGCCGCCAGCGAATCGCAATCGGCGATCCGCTACGTGCATCACGACATCGGCGGGCCCGAGGTCGCGGCGCACATCGCCGCCGGCAAGCTGGTGACCAAGCTGGGCATGACCTGGAACGACAAGGTCTCCTTCGTGCTGACCGACAAGCTGCACCTCAAACGGCTGGCTTTCCTCGACATCCTCAAGGAGCAGGTCGAAAAATCAGCGGAAGGTGCCGACGAGCAGTTCGATGCCGACTTCGCCCTGATGGCCGGCGAGCTGGCGCAGCTGTTCGATGACCTGCTGGTGGCGCTGGGCGGGGAGATGAAGCCGGCGTAACCGCTATTTGCCGTCCCGCCAGCGCCGACTTTTCCCGGGTTCAGTAAGCCTGCAGGTCCCCGCCGTCGATGTCGAGCGAATGCCGCCAGAACTGGTCGTCGCGATCGAACAGGCGGTAGGTGCCGCGCGGCCCCCAGGTGCCGGCCGGGTAGGTGTTGATGAACTCGCGCTCCATCGACCAGACCTTCAGTACCGGATCGACGACGCGCCAAGCCCACTCCACCTCGTCGTAGCGCAGGAACAGCGAGTGGTCGCCGAGCATGGTATCGAGCAGCAGACCCTCGTAGGCATCGTATTCATCATCGCTGGCCTTGCGGTAAGTGGCGTCGAGGCTGAGGGTGCGGGTGTGCAGTTCCAGTCCCGGCACCTTCACCTGCAGTTCCATTTTCATGCAGTCGTTGGGCTGGATGCCGAGCATGATCCAGTTGGGATGGGACGGGTCGTGGCGGGTGTGGCGCAGCAGATCCTGCGGCGGATTCTTGAAACGGATGCAGATCGCCGAACTGCCCTCGGCCATGCGCTTGCCGGTGCGCAGGTAGAACGGCACGCCCGACCAGCGCCAGTTGTCGACGAACAACTTCAGCGCGGCATAGGTCTCGGTGGTGCTGTCCGGCGACACGCCCGGCTCCTCGAGAGTAGCCGGGCACGGTCTTGCCGTCGATGATGCCGCTGGCGTACTGGCCGCGGAAAGCGTGGGCATGCACGGCATTCTGCGTGATCGGGCGGATCGCCTTGAGCACCTTCACCTTCTCGTCGCGCAGATGCTCGGCCGCCATCGATCACCGGCGGCTCCATCGCCACCAGCGCCAGCAATTGCAGCAGGTGGCTCTGGATCATGTCGCGCAGTGCGCCCGGCGCCTTCGTAGTAGTCCGGCGCGGCCCTCGATGCCCAGTGTTTCGGAATGGGTGATCTGCACGTGGTCGATGTAGTGCCGGTTCCACAGCGGTTCCAGCAGCATGTTGGCGAAGCGGAACACCATGACGTTCTGCACCGTGCCCTTGCCGAGATAGTGGTCGATGCGGTAGATCTGCGGCTCGTCGAGATGCTGGTAGAGGCCCTGCTGCAGCGTCTGCGCGCTGACAGCAGGTCGTAGCCGAAGGGTTTCTCGATCACCACGCGGCGCCAGCCGTTCTTCTGCTTGAGCAGGCCGACGTTGCCCAGCTTGTCGATGATGGCCGGGGAACTCCGGCGGGACGCACCGACATGTAGAACACGACGTTGGGCGGGAAATCCGGGTTTTCTTCGAGCGTCTGTCCGCAAGCGCTCGTAGGCGTCATCGTCGCCCGGCGGATTGGCGTGGTAGTGCAGCCGAGCATGGAAACGCTCGCAGGCCGCTGTGGTCGTAGCCCTGCGGGTACTTCGCGGCGAGCATCGCGGCGACCTCGTCGATCCATTGCTTCGCGGCTCCACTGCTTCGACGGCTGATGGCGAGAATCACCATTTTCTCCGGCAGGCGGCCCGGCCAGTCTCCAGGCGAAACAGGGCCGGGATCAGCTTGAGTCGCGACAGGTTGCCGCCGGCGCCGAAGATCACCAGCGTGCAGGGGTCGATGGTCTTCATCATTTGCTGCCCTTCACCGCGTGGCCGCCGAAGGCATTGCGCATCAGCGACAGCAGTCGATAGCTGTAGCCCTTCTCGTCCTGGCTGGCGAAGCGCATCTGCAGCGCCAGCGTCAGCACCGGCGCGGCAATGCCCTGTTCGATCGAGTCGATCACCGTCCAGCGGCCTTCACCGGAATCCGAGACATAGGGCGCGATGTTGTCCAGCTCCTGGTCGCCTTGCAGCGCATCGGCGGTGAGGTCGAGCAGCCAGCTGCGCACCACCGAGCTGTGCCGCCACAGTTCGGTGATCTGCGCCAGATCGAACTCGAATTCCTGCTTGCCGCGCAGCAGGTCGAGCCCCTCGGCCAGCGCCTGCATCATGCCGTACTCGATGCCGTTGTGGATCATCTTGGAGTAATGGCCGGCGCCGACCGGCCCGACATGCGCCCAGCCGCGATCCGGCGCCGGGGCCAGCGCCTTGAGCACCGGCGCCATGATCTGCGCCACTTCCGGGGTCGCGCCGACCATCAGGCAATAACCGTTCTCCAGTCCCCAGACGCCGCCCGAGGTGCCGGAATCCATGAAGCCGATGCCCTGCTCGGCCAGCCAGGCGCCGCGCCGCTGGCTGTCCTTGTAGTTGGAGTTGCCGCCATCGACCACGATGTCCCCCTTGGCCAGCATCGGCGCCAGCTCGTGCAGCTGGTGTCTCGGTCGGATCGCCGCTGGGCAGCATCAGCCAGACGACGCGCGGCGCAGGCAGTTTGGCCACGGCATCGGCCACCGAGGTGGCGGCGACCATGCCGGCCTCCTGCGCCAGTCCGGCGACGACCTTTCCGTCGCGGTCGTAGCCGACGACCTCGATGCCGGCGCGGCGCAGGCGCCGCACCATGTTGCCGCCCATCTTGCCCAACCCGATCATTGCCAGTCGCATGATGTTTCCTTCTCAATAAGTGAGGTTGTATGCTGCCGGCCATGCGAAACAAGACAATCCTGCCGCTGGCATGCTCTCGCCGACGCCGACGCACTGACGCAGACGGCAACGGACGAAATTCTGTGCGCCGCGCAACAAGCGATTGCTCGAAGCGGCGCCTTTCATATTGTACTGGCGGGTGGCAGCACGCCACGCCGCATCTATGGGGAACTGGCCCGCAATGCCACCGACTGGTCGCGCTGGCACATCTAGTTTGGCGACGAGCGTTGCCTGCCGCCGGACGATGCCGAACGCAACAGTCGCATGGCAGCTACCGCCTGGCTCGACCACGTGGCAATTCCGCCGCAACAGGTGCATGCAATTCCTGCCGAACTTGGCCCGCACGCCGCCGCCGCCGCGTATGGCAAAGCACTGGCCGGCCGGGGTGATTTCGATCTGGTGTTGCTCGGGCTGGGCGAGGACGGTCATACCGCCAGTCTCTTCCCCGGCCATGACTGGGGCGCGACAATTGCCGCACCGGATGCCCTGGCGGTTTTCGACGCGCCGAAACCGCCACCCGAGCGCGTCACCCTGAGCGCCCGGCGTCTCTCGGCGGCGCAGGCGGTGATCTTTCTTGTCAGCGGCCAGGGCAAGGCATTGGCAGTGAATGCCTGGCGCTCGGGTGCCGATCTCCCGGCCGCCGCCATCGCGCCGGCAGGCGGCGTGGAAGTCCTGCTCGATTTTCCGCTGGTGGCTGGGTAACAAGAACTACAACTCTACCGGCGTCGACGTCACCCGCCAGATGTCGCGGCAATACTCGGCGATGGTGCGGTCGGACGAGAACTTGCCCATGCGCGCCACGTTGAGAATGGACATGCGCGTCCAGTGTGTCGTGTCGCGATAGGCGGCACTGACCTCGTCCTGGCAGGCGATATACGCAGCATAGTCGGCCAGCAGCAGGTAGGGATCCTGTCCCAGCAGGTTATCGATCAGCGGCCGGAACAGATTCCGGTCGCCGTGCGAAAACAGGCCGCTGCCAATCAGGTCGATGACGCTCTTCAGCTCGGGATTGCCGTTATAGATGTCCAGTGGCCGATAGCCGTCGGCCAGCGTGCGATCTACCTCCTCCGTGGTCAGGCCGAACAGGAAAAAGTTCTCGGCACCGATCTCCTCGAGCATCTCGACGTTGGCGCCGTCAAGTGTGCCGATGGTCAGGGCACCGTTCATCGAAAATTTCATGTTGCCGGTACCCGAGGCTTCCTTGCCGGCCGTCGAGATCTGCTGCGACAGGTCGGCTGCCGGGTAGACGCTGTGTCCGCACTTGACACTATAGTTCGGTATAAAAGCCACCTTGAGCCGGCCGGCGACATCGGGATCGCGATTCACCACCTCGCCCACCGCGTTGATCAGGCGGATGATCAGCTTGGCCATGAAATAACCGGGGGCGGCCTTGCCGCCGAAAATGAAGGTGCGCGGCGTTATCTCGACCGACGGATTGCACTTGATGCGGTTGTAGAGGGTCACGATGTGCAGCACATTCAGATGCTGGCGCTTGTATTCGTGGATGCGCTTGGCCTGCACGTCGTAAAGACTGGCCGGATCGACTGTCACGCCGCAGCGCCGCTGAATCCTGGCGGCCAGCGCCTCCTTGCGTTCGCGCTTGATCAGGCGCCAGCGTTCCTGAAAGGCCGGATCGTCTGCATATTGTTCCAGCGCCCGTAATTTCGAGAGATCGTTTTCCCAGGCCGGACCGATGGTGGCAGTCATCAATTCGGCGAGCCCCGGATTGCTGAGCATCACGAAACGTCGTGGCGTGACGCCGTTGGTCTTGTTCTGGAGCTTGTGCGGCCAGAGGTCGTGAAAATCGCGGAGCACGGTCTCCTTGAGCAGCCGGCTGTGCAGTTCGGCCACGCCGTTGATGGCGAAGCTGCCGACGCAGGCCAGGTGCGCCATGCGTACGTAGCGTGGTCCGGATTCGTCGATGATCGACAGGCGCTCGACGTGGCCGGTGTCGAACGGGTAGCGCACGCGTACCTCGTCGAGGTGGCGCGCATTGATTTCGAAAATGATTTCGAGGTGGCGCGGCAACAGGGACTGGAAGAGCGGAATTGGCCATTTTTCCAGCGCTTCGGGTAACAGCGTGTGATTGGTGTAGGCAAAGGTTTGGCGCGTCACGTGCCAGGCCGTGTCCCAATCCATGTAGTTCTTGTCTATCAACAGGCGCATGAGTTCCGCCACGGCAATGGCCGGGTGGGTATCGTTGAGCTGCACGCTGAACTTTTCATGGAAGCGGTCGAGCGGCATGCCGGTGCTGCGAAAGATGCGCAGCATGTCCTGCAACGAACAGGTGACGAAGAAATGCTGCTGCAGCAGGCGCAGGCGTTTGCCGATTTCCGGCTCGTCGTTCGGATAGAGAACCTTGCTGATGGTTTCCGAGCGCACTTCGCGCGTTACCGCGCCATAGTAGTCACCCCGATTGAAGGCATGGAAGTCGAAGCCTTCCGCAGCTTCCGCAGTCCAAAGACGCAGCAGGTTCACCGTGTTCACGCCATGACCAAGGATGGGCGTATCGATGGCGATGCCCTGAAACGTCTCACTCGGTAGCCAGCGTACGCGCAGCCGTCCGTGATCGTCGTTGTATTGCTCGGTATGCCCGCCGAGCTTTACCTCATACGCAATATTGGGGCGCCGCACTTCCCATGGATTGCCGTAGCGCAACCAGTTATCGGTGGTTTCGACCTGTTCGCCATTCTTGATTTCCTGGTTGAAGATGCCGAATTCGTAACGGATGCCATAACTGATCGCGGGAATCTCCAGCGTTGCCAGCGAATCCATGAAGCAGGCGGCCAGCCGCCCAAGACCGCCATTGCCCAGGCCGGGTTCTTCTTCATGCTCCAGCAGCTCGTCGAAATCGAGTCCGAGGCTGGACAGCGCCTTGCGCGTGCTCGCTTCGATGCCGAGGTTGAGCAGGTTGTTGCCCATGAAGGGACCGGGCAGATATTCGGCCGACAGGTAGCAGACCGTGCGCGGATTGGCTTGCTGATAGGCGCGGGTCGTACTGACCCAGCGATGCAGCAGGCGATCGCGTACCGTATAGGCGAGCGCCTTGTATTTGTCGTTGAGCGAGGCCACTTCGAGGAAACGACCCTGCACGTAGAACAGGTTGTCGAGGAAAGCCAGCCGAATCGATTCCTCGGAAAGGCCGGTGCGAATGCTTGCGTTGTCTGCGTCCAGTTGCTTGCCGCGTTTTGGCTCGGCCATGTTGTCTCTTCCCTTATGATTATTGGCAAGCCGTGCTGTGCCGTCTCGCCAGCGCCGACTCTTCCGTTTCAGCTTTCCCGGATGCGCTGCGCGATGTGCGCCAGTGCCTCATCGATCTGATCGACGAGGATCAGGCAGAGATCGCCCGGTTGCAGCTTCGCCAGCGCCGTATCGATGGCGATGAATTCGCCGCGGATTTCCTCGATGGCTTTGGTCCGGCTCGCCCTGGCCAGCCCCTGCTGCAAGAGGCCGAGCACCTCGCCGTCGGCGCGACCACGCTGGCAGGCATCCTGATAGAGGATGGCACCGTCGAAGGCTTCGCCGAGAATTTCGGTCTGGCGGCGGATATCCTCGTCGCGGCGGTCGCCCGCACCGCTGATGACCACCCAGCGCTTGTTCGCCGGCAGGGCCTCGACGGCCTGCACCAACGCCTGGATGGCATCGGGATTGTGACCATAATCGGCAACCAGCGTTGCACCGCGGTAATCGAAGACGTTGAAACGTCCGGGGGCGGTGCCGGCATCGCTGACGAAGGTGGCGAGGCCGATGCGGATGGTGTTCCAGTCAATGCCGAGCGCCCACGCGGCGCCGACGGCGGCCATGACGTTCTCGACCTGGAAACCGATGGCCCCGTTGCGCGTCAGCGGAATGCCGCTCAATTCGAGGCGTTCGACGCGCATCCCTGCGGCGCAGACGATGGCGTTGCCCGCGCGGAAAATTACCGGTTTGCCTTGCGCGCGGTGCGTCGTCATCACCGCAAGGTGTGGATCAATGGCAAAGAAAGTCACCCGACCGGGGCAGGTCGCGGCCATCTTGGCAACGTTCGGGTCGGCGGCATTCAATACCGCCGTCCCGCCAGGGCCGACATTCTGGACGATGACACGCTTGACCACGGCAAGCTCTTCCACCGTGGTGATGTAATTCAGGCCGAGATGATCGCCTTCGCCGATGTTGGTGACAACGGCGACATCGCAGCGGTCGAAACCGAGCCCCTCGCGCAACACGCCGCCGCGCGCCGTCTCGAACACCGCCGCATCGACGTCGGGGTGCATCAGCACATTCTTTGCACTCTTTGGCCCGCTGCAATCGCCGGTGTCGATGCGCTGGCCCTCGACATAGACGCCGTCGGTCGTGGTCATGCCCAGCCGTTTGCCGGTCTGGCCGATCAGGTGGGCGATCAGGCGCACCGTGGTGGTCTTGCCGTTGGTGCCGGCGACAGCGACGACGGGGATACGGCCGTGCTCATGCGCTCCGAACATCATGTCGATAACCGCCGTGCCGACATCGCGCCCCTTGCCATAGGACGGGTCAAGGTGCATGCGCAGTCCAGGCGCGGCATTCACTTCGACGACACCACCCCCCTGCTCTTCGAGCGGCAGGCCGACTGATTCACAGACGAAATCGACGCCGCAGATGTCCAGCCCGATCATTCTTGCCGCAGCGATCGCCCGCGTGGCGACTTCAGGATGAACGTCGTCGGTGACATCGGTCGCCGTGCCGCCGGTCGAGAGGTTGGCGTTGTTGCGCAACACCGCGCGGGCACCCTTGGCCAGTACCGAATCAGCCATGTAACCCTGCACCGCCAGGCGCGCGTGGGCAATCTCATCGAAGCGGATCTTGGTCAGCGAGGTGGCATGTCCGGTGCCGCGGCGCGGATCGCTGTTCACGATGTTAACCAGCTGACGCACGGTGTGCACACCATCGCCGATGACATGGGGCGGGTCGCGCTGCGCCGCCGCGACGAGCTTGTCGCCGACCACCAGCAGGCGGAAATCGTGGCCGGTGATGAAGCGCTCGACCATGACGTAATCGCTGATTTCCTGGGCCGCCGCGAAAGCAATCTCGAAGTGGTCGCGACTGACAATATTCACCGTGACGCCCTTGCCCTGGTTGCCGTCGAACGGCTTGGTCACAATGGGCAGGCCGATTTCGAGGGCTGCTTGCCAGCCCGCATTGACATCCTCGACGACACGCCCGACGGGCACCGGCACGCCGGCGGCGTTCAATAATTCCTTGGTGAGATCCTTGTCCTGGGCGATGGATTCGGCGATGGCCGACGTGCTGTTCAACTTCCGCCGCCTGGATGCGGCGCTGCTTGCTGCCCCAGCCGAACTGGACCAGGCTGCCGGAAGTCAGCCGGCGGTAAGGGATATCGCGCGCCACGGCAGCATGCACGATGGAACCCGTTCGAACGGGCCGAGCCGCTCGTCGGCATCGAGTTCGCGCAGCTCGGCGATGGCGGCATCCAGATCGAAGGGCGTGTCGGCCAGCGCGGAGCGGCACAGCGCTTCGGCGAGCTCGAGGGCGCGGCGGCCGACGGCCTCCTCGGTGTATTCGACAATGACCTGATATATCCCGGCTTCCGTCGTCGCTGCCGTGCGGCTGAAGGAAACCGGACAGCCGGCCTGCGCCTGCAGATTGACGGCAGCGAACTGCAAGGCATGGGCCATCGAGATCTCGCCTGTATAACCGATCGCGCGCATGGCGCCGATGAGCGGGAAGCGGGCGCGAACCCGCGCCTCGAAACCCGGCAGGTGACTGATGGCGCGTTCGTTTTCCTCGCAACGTACCAACGCCTGGACGGCGGTATGGCGGGACCAGAGATTGGGGCCGCGCAGGGCCCGGATGCGGTTAATTTCCATAATGGTTGCTCTGGTCAGGCAGCGCAGTGTCAATGCGGTAGGTTTCTATGCTGGCGCGCAGCAATTCGGGCGTCAGCCCCAGCGCCCAGCCGGCGCCGAGTGCGGCCAGAATGCCGGCGAGGTGTTCGGTGGATTCCCGGAGCAGCGGGATGGCGGCGAGTCCGCTGAGGGGTGCCTCCAGCGATGCTGCCGCGAGGACGATGTTCTGGTCGCGGATCACGACGGCACGGCCACCCTTGCGACGATGTTCGACGATCAACGGGAGTGCGGCGTCCGCACTGAAGAAAATGACTTCGCCGTCGCAGAGCTCGGCCATCGCGGCCACTGTCGGGTCGTCGGCATTCAGTACGGCGACGCCGCCGGGCAGCACTACGTCGATCTGCGTGCGGAAGACCTTGAACAGCAATTCTTCACTGGTGATCTCGTGCTCGGGCATCAGCGCAGTGTTGTCGATGGCCGTGATGACCCCGACCTGGCAACGGTCGTAGGCCAGCCCTTCGCACGCCATCATGCGCGCCGGGTTTTCGATCACGACGGCATCGACGGCCCGGTTTATGAGCAGGCGCCGGCCGGGTTCCCAATGGGTACAGTCACCCTTGTCCACCTGGCGGCCGTCGAGGAAGAGTCCTTCGGTACAGGCCAGGCCGGTATGCCGGCCGTCAAACTGCAGCAACTGCGCAACGATGCGCGCCACGGCCGTCGTGTCGCGACTGCCGGTGATGCCGATGACCGGAATGCGGCCGCTGTTCTGTCCGCCGGGATCTTTCGGGAAGAGATGGTTGACGATCGCTGCGCCGACCGGACGCGGCTTGCCGACGGCCGGCTTGAGGTGCATCAGCAGGCTCGGGCCGGCATTCACCTCGACGATGGCGCCGCCCTGCGCCGTCAGTGGCTTGGTTATATCCTCGGCCACCAGGTCGATACCGGCGATGTCGAGTCCGACGATGCGGGCAGCCAGGCAGACCGCACGCGCGGTAGCGGGATGCACTTCATCGGTGACATCGATGGAGCAGTTGCCGTTGCGCTGGATCAGTACCTTCTGTTCGTTGGCCGGCACCGAATCGCCAGTCATCTGCTGGCGTTCGAGCAGCAACTGGATCAGGGGCTCGTGCTCCAGCACAATGGTTTCGAGCGGAAACTCCTCGGCGTCGCCACGCCGCGGGTCGGTGTTGAGCTGGCTGTCGATCAACTGGCGGATCGTGGCTTTGCCGTCGCCAACGACGTAGATGCTTTCGCCGCGCGCGGCTGCCGCCAGCTGGCCATTCACGACCAGCAGCCGATGCTCCTCGCCGCGGACGTAGCGTTCGACCATCACGCCGCTCCCTTCGGCATCGGCAATCGGGAAGGCGGCCTCGACTTCGGCCTGCGTCGTCAGTTCCAGCGAAACACCGCGGCCATGATTGCCGTTGTCCGGCTTGACCACCACCGGCAGCCCGACCTCCTGCGCGGCTTCCCACGCATCCGCCGGGTTATCGACCATGCGGCCTTCGGGCACCGGCACGCCGCAGGTGGCCAGCAGCGTCTTGGTCAGATCCTTGTCGCTGGCAATGCTCTCGGCGATGGCGCTGGTACGGTCGGTCTCGGCTGTCCAGATGCGGCGACTCTTCGAGCCGTAGCCCAGTTGCACGAGATTGCCGTCGTTGAGGCGAATGTGCGGGATGCGCCGGGTCTTGCTTTCGGCGGCATCGACGATGCATGCGGTGCTCGGACCGAGCATCATGCGGTCGGCCAGCGCATGCAGGCGCTTGACCGTGCCGGCCACGTCGAAGGGTTTGTCCTCGATGGCCGCCATCACCAGGTCGCGGGCGGCATGCAAGGCTTCGCGTGTCACTTCGGGATGCCAGGCGCGCACGACCACCTTGTAGTTGCCGATCTGCGTCATGCTGCGCGCGCGGCCAAAACCGCCGGGCATGCCCGCCTGATTCTGCAGTTCGAGCGTGACGTGTTCCATGATGTGGGCGGGCCAGGTGCCTTCTTCCAGGCGCTTGAGGAAACCGCCCTCCTCGCCATAACTGCAACGGTGCTCCTTCAGGGAGGGCAACCAGGCAATCAGGCGTTCGTTGAAGCCCGGCAGGGTGTTGGAGGGAAAATCCTCCAGCTCGCCGATATCGACCCAGGCTTCGAGTACCGGGCGATAGGTCCACATGTTGGGACCGCGCAAATGGACAAACTTCAGAAATTCGATGGATTTCATTTCGTTATGATGTCTTGTGAAACATTTGGACGGACTAACGCGCAAACCCGCCAAAAGCTGACATTTCCAGGAAAAATTAAAGTCGCAATAAAGTTAATGGGGGCAGGACGGCAAGCTTTATCATTCCAGCCGGGAAACCCTGTTTTTTCATTATTGTGACCGCATCCGACACTTTACTCCAAGCCTCGCCTGACGCAGCGTCCGACAAAACGCTGGCGACGCTGGAAATCGATCTCGACGAACGGCTCGACTTTCGTTCCAGTGTGCTGACGCTGACCAGTCGGCACATCAGTGACGGCAGCCAAGACCTGGCCGATTTCAGCTGCGCTGACCCTCGTCCACCACGACCATGCCGGCGTTGGCACCCTCGAACTTCTCGATGACCAGAGGCTGCTTGCCCGCTGGCGCTACACCCTCGGTCGCAACCCGGCCGCGCTGCGTTTCGAGCGTGAATTCAACCGCCAGCGCGACAGCCTGACTGCCGGGCGGCCGCCACCGCCTGCCGTCGGCACCGCCTGCCCGATCTGCCAGTCGCCGCTGTCGTCGGACGAAGAAGATTGCCCCAACTGCGCGCGCGAATTGCATACGCCGCCTTCGACCTGGACGCTGCTGCGCCTCTGGCGCTTTGCCCGGCCCTACCAGGGACAACTGCTGGCCGGTTTTTTGCTGGCCCTGGCCGCCACTGCCGCCACGCTGGTACCGCCCTACCTCACCATGCCGCTGATGGACGACGTGCTGATCCCCTACCAGAACGGCACGCCCATCGATACGACAAAGGTCGCCTGGCTGCTCGGCGGCTTGCTTGGTGCGGCAATCTTCGCCTGGGCGCTGGGCTGGGCGCGCACCTACATCCTCGCGCTGGTATCCGAACGCATCGGTGCCGACCTGCGCACGGCCACCTACGAACACCTGATGAAGCTCAGCCTGGAGTATTTCGGCGGCAAGCGCACCGGCGACCTCCTCGCGCGCATCGGCTCGGAAACCGACCGCATCAACGTCTTCCTCTCGCTGCACCTGCTCGATTTCGCCGCCGACGTACTGATGATCCTGATGACCGCCGTCATCCTGTTCTCGATCAACCCCTGGCTGGCACTGGTGACGCTGCTCCCGCTGCCGATCATCGCCTGGTTGATCCATATTGTCCGGGACAAGCTGCGCACGGGGTTTGAACAAATTGACCGCGTCTGGGCCGAAGTGACGAACGTGCTGGCCGACACCATTCCCGGCATCCGCGTCGTCAAGGCCTTCGCGCAGGAAGCGCGCGAGGCGCAGCGCTTCCGCGATGCCAACAAGCACAACCTCGAGGTCAATGACCGGCTCAACCGCATCTGGTCGCTGTTCGCCCCCACGGTCGGCCTGCTCACCGAAATCGGCGTCCTCGTCGTCTGGGTTTTCGGCATCTGGCTGATCGCGCACGACAGCATCACGGTCGGCGTGCTCACCGCCTTCCTTGCCTACATTTCGCGCTTTTACGCGCGGCTCGACGCGATGAGCCGCATCGTTTCGGCGACGCAAAAAGCCGCCGCCGGTGCCAAGCGCATCTTCGACATCCTCGACCACGTGTCGAGCGTGCCCGATCCCGTCAAGCCCGTCGCCCTGCCGCCGCTGACGGGCGGCATCGACATCGAGAATGTGTACTTCCGCTATGGCAACCGCGCCATCCTGCGCGGCGTCGATCTGGCCATCCGGCCGGGCGAGATGATCGGCCTGGTCGGCCACAGCGGCTCGGGCAAGAGCACGCTGGTCAACCTGATCTGTCGCTTCTACGACGTCACCGAGGGCGGCATCAAGGTCGAGGGCGTCGATCTGCGCAGCGTCGCCGTGGCCGACTACCGCAAGCACATCGGCCTGGTCCTGCAGGAACCCTTCCTCTTTTTCGGCACCATCGCCGAGAACATCGCGTATGGAAAACCCGACGCCACGCGTGCCCAGATCGTCGCCGCCGCGCGTGCCGCCCATGCCCACGAGTTCATCCTGCGCCAGCCCTACGGCTACGATTCGCTGGTCGGCGAACGCGGCCAGTCGCTTTCCGGCGGGGAGCGCCAGCGCATCTCCATTGCCCGCGCCCTGCTGATCGACCCGAAGATACTGATCCTCGACGAAGCGACTTCGGCGGTGGATACCGAGACCGAATTCGAAATCCAGAGCGCCCTGAACAACCTGATCCGCGGCCGCACCACCATTGCGATTGCCCACCGGCTCTCGACCTTGCGGCGCGCCGACCGGCTGGTCGTCATGGATCGTGGGCGCATCGTCGAAATCGGCAACCACGATGCGCTGATGGCCACGGAAGGCCATTACTGGCGCCTCTACATGGCGCAGAGCAAGCAACTCGATGAACCGCCGCCGCTGGGCGTCGAAGAGAGTGTCGAAGTGGCCGTCATGAAACATCCGGCGGAGGCCAAGGCATGAGCCGCAAACCCGTGACGCGCCCCTTCGATCTGACGCGTAATCCGTTCGGGCGCCTCGTCCTTACCGATGCCGATGACGTTGCGCACGAGGGCATCGTGCCGTTGCGCGCCTTCGCCATTTCGGCCCCCGACGACGGCATCGCCCTGATGTCGGCCGAGGGCAAGGAACTGCAATGGATCGAAAGCCTCGACACCCTGCCCGAGACGACCCGCGCCCTGCTTGTCGAGGAACTTGCCCAGCGCGAGTTCATGCCCGAGATCCGGCGCATCGCCACCGTTTCGAGCTACGCCACGCCGAGCACCTGGCAGGTCAACACAGACCGGGGGCTCACCACGCTGATCCTCAAGAGCGAAGACGATATCCGGCGTCTGAGCGGGCCGGGAGCGCTGCTGATCGCAGACAGCCAGGGCATCCATTTCCTGATCCGCGACCGCAAGTCCCTGGATGCGCACAGCCAGCGCATTCTCAAGCGCTTCCTGTAAAAGTCGGCGCTGGCGGGACGGCACGAAATCAGCTAACGTATCCGCATGAAGCTCTTCGCCAGCCTGAAGAACCGCATCCTGGCCATCATCCTGCTGGCGACGCTGCCTCTGCTGTTGAATATTCTCGACAGCTACCGGCACGAGCGCGCCGAGGCCATCGAGAAGCTTGATGACGACGTCCGCACCATGCTGCGCACCACGCTGGTGTACGAGTCCCGGGTAGTCGATGGTGTGTATCAGGTGCTGCGCATCATGGGCAACGCCAACGAAATGAAGAAGATCGATCCTGCCGAGTGTTCGGCGCTGGCCGGTCGCATCATGGCAACGCAGACCTATATCTCCAACCTTGTCGCTGCCACCCCGGACGGCAACATGTTTTGCAGTGGCCTGCCCAGCAAGCAGGCGGTAAACATTGCCGACCGCGACTATTTCAAGGCGGTGCTCGCCACGCGCCAACCGGTTCCGGGCGCATACCAACTGGGCCGTGTCAGCGGGCAGCGTGCCGTTGCCTACACCATCCCCTTGCTTGACGACAGGAAGGCGGTCCGCGCCGTGCTTGTCGCCTCGGTTCGCCTCGACTGGTTCGAGCAGATGGCCAGGGATGCAGCCATGCCGCCCGGTTGGCACGCGATGATCATCGCCAATGATGGTTTCGTTGCCGCCCGCTATCCCCCCGATCTGGCGGACGAACCCCTGACGGATCAAGAGCGAGTGCACCTGCTTGAAATAACGCGGCAAGGGCCGACGGTACATCTCGTCAACCTGAATGGCGCAGAGCACCTGCATGGCACGGTTCCACTGGCCTCGACAAGCGGTGCGCTGCACCTCATCATCGGCACCAGCACGGTACAGGCCATTGGCGCGATCAATGAACGCTTGTACAGGGATGTCAGCATAACGCTGCTGGTCGCTTTTGTTTCGTTTGTCCTGGCCTGGTTTGCCGTTCGCGGCAGCGTGCTCAACTGGGTCAACCGCATGACCGAAGTGGTGTTCCGCTTTGGCAGCGGCAAGCTCGACACCCGCGCCGGGGTCATCAGTTCGGTCGCCGAACTGCAACTGCTGACGGATAACTTCGACAACATGGCGCGTCGGATCGAAACCACGAACGACGAACTCGAGGCGCGCGTGGCAGAACGCACCACCGCGCTCACGCGCAGCAATACCGACCTCGAGGCATTCGCCTACTCGGTCTCGCACGACCTGCGTGCGCCACTCAGGGCCGTGAGTGGTTTTGCTGAAATCCTCAACGAACGCTACCGCGCCGGACTCGACGCCGCGGGGCAGCATTATCTCGATAACGTAAAAAGTGCCGCCGACCACATGAACCGGCTCATCGACGACCTGCTGCACTACGCGCGGGTCGGCCGCAGCGAAGTCAAAGCCACAGCGGTGGCACTGGCGCCCCTGCTGCACGACATCACGACACGCTGCCAGCCGCGCCTGCTGGCCCAGGCCGGCCGTATCGATAGCGCCGCGCCGCTCGCCACCCCGCTGGGCGATCCGCGCCTCATAGAGCAGATCCTGACCAACCTGGTCGACAACGCCCTCACCTATCAGCCGGCCGGACAGGCCCCCGTACTCAGCATCAGCGCCATCCGGACCGGCGAGGACGTCTTGATCCGCGTCGCCGACAACGGCATCGGCATCGCGCCGGAATACCAGGAGACGATCTTCAAGGCCTTTCAGCGCCTGCACGGTGAAGATGAGTATCCGGGCACCGGCATCGGGCTCGCCATTGCGGAGAAAGCGGCACGGCTGATGAATGGCACGCTCACGGTCGAATCCACACCCGGCCGGGGCAGCATCTTTACCCTGCAATTGCCGGCAGCCCGGCAAGCCTGCGAGTAAGATCCGCGCCATGCCTGCGCCCACGCCGATCCATATCCTGCATGTCGAGGACAGCCCCTACGACCGCGAACTGGTGCAGCACGCCCTCACCCAGGCAAAGGGCGACGAAGTCGATTTCACGCTGACGGCTACCCACAATCGCGTGCAGTTCGAAGCAGCACTCAAATCGGGCAACTTCGACTGTGTGCTGTCAGATTTCAACATTCTCGGATTCACCGGGCTCGAAGTCCTTGACGCCGTGCGTGCGGTGCAGCCGCACCTGCCGGTGGTCATGCTCACCGGCACCGGCTCCGAAGAGTTGGCCGTCGAAGCCCTGAAGCGCGGCGTCGCCGACTACATCCTCAAATCGCCCCAGCATATCCGCCGCCTGCCGGCCACCTTGCGGCACGTCGTCGAGCAGACGCGGCTGGCTGCCGTGCTGGCCCAGCAGCAGGCGCAAATCAACCTGGCGGCGAAGGTGTTCGAAGCCAGCGGCGAAGGCATCATCATTACCGATGCCAGGATGAACATTCTCGCGGCCAATCCGTTTTTCTGCGCAGTCACCGGGTACCGTCCGGACGAGGTCATCGGCCGCAATGTGCGCATCCTCAAGTCGGGCGTCCACGACCAGCACTTCTATCAGGCGATCTGGGCCGGCATCGCCGCCGCCGGTAGCTGGCGCGGCGAGATCACCAACCGGCGCAAGGACGGCACCTTGCATACCGAGTGGCTGTCGATATCGGCCGTCAAGGAGCCCACGGGCGAAATCAGCCATTACATCGGTCATTTTTCCGATGTTGCCGAACGCCGCGTGATCGACGAGCGCCTGCGCCATCTGACACAATACGATGCACTGACCGATCTGCCCAATCGCACGCTGCTGACCGACCGGCTCGATCAGGCGATCGGCTTTGCGGTGCGCTTCGAGCGCACGATGGCGCTCCTGAAAATCGATCTCGTGCGGTTTCGCAATGTGAACGATCTGTTCGGCCATGCTATCGGCGACCAGGTGCTGGTCGAAACAGCGCGCCGGCTCACCAGCCTGGTGTGCGCCGGCGATACCGTGGCACGTAGCGGCGCGGACGATTTCACCGTGATTCTGACCAACCTCGATCAGGATCAGGATGCGATCATCATGATCCAGCGCATCCTCGACGGGATTGCCCAGCCGTTTTTCATCGAAGGCCGACAGATAGCGATATCAGCCAATCTCGGCGTTTGCCTGTATCCCAAGGATGGCACCACGCCCGATGCCCTGTACAAGGCGGCCGATATCGCGCTCGAGCGTTCCCGGCAGGCCGGCAGCGGCACTTTCCGCTTTTTTGCCAAATCAATGAACGCGGATGCGGCCACCCGTTTGCAACTGGAAGCCGACCTGAAGCTGGCCGTCGATCAAGAAGGTCTGCAACTGCATTATCAGCCGCAGATCAGTTTGCTGAACGGACGTATCTGCGGCTACGAGGCACTGCTGCGCTGGCAGCATCCCGAGCTCGGCCAGATCTCGCCCGCCCGCTTCATTCCGCTGGCCGAAGAGATTGGCCTGATCGACAGGATCGGTGCCTGGGTGATCAACCAGGCCTGTCGCCAGAACAAGGAATGGCTCGATGCCGGCTTTCCCCTGTTGCCGCTGGCAGTCAATGTTTCGCCACGCCAGTTTCAGAACTCCAACCTCGTCGAAATAGTCGCCCAGGCCCTGGCCGACAGCGGCCTGCCAGGTGCCGGACTGGAACTGGAAATCACCGAATCGGCCTTCCTCGACGATATCGCCAATGTGATCCGCGTCCTCGATCGCGTCAAGGAACTGGGCGTACAGCTGGCGCTTGACGATTTCGGCACCGGCTACTCCTCCCTGGCGCACCTGTCGAGCCTGCCCTTCGACAAGATCAAGATCGATCAAAGCTTCATCCACGACATTATTTCGAACCCGACCAACGCGGCCATCGTCAATGCCACCATCGCCATGGGGCGCAGCCTCAACATGATCGTGCTCGCCGAGGGTGTGGAAAGCGAAGCGCAGATGCGGTTTCTGTGCGGCCGGCAGTGCGAGGCGATGCAGGGCTGGCTGTTCAGCAAGGCCGTGCCGGCAGAGGCACTCACCGCACTGCTGACCATGGGGACCACCATGAAAGTCGGCGCTGGCGAGACGGCGACCGAGACGCTGCTGCTCGTCGACGACGAGCCGAACATCCTGAATGCGTTGCGCCGCCTGCTGCGGCACGAAAACTATGAAGTCCTTAGCGCGGAATCACCGGCCATTGCCTTCGAGCTGCTTGCCAGCCATCGTGTGCATGTCGTGATTTCGGATCAGCGCATGCCCGACATGTCGGGCACCGAGTTTCTCACCCGCGTCAAGCAGATGTATCCCGACACCGTGCGCATCGTGTTGTCCGGCTATGCTGACCTGCAATCCGTAACCGACGCCATCAACCACGGTGCGATCTACCGCTATCTGGTCAAGCCCTGGGACGACGCTGCCCTGCGTGCCCAGATTCGTGAAGCTTTCCGCGTTGCCCATGGGATTACACATGTCTGAAAACCTGCCTGCGTCAAATTCCGCCGCACTTCACGCGCCTGCCGCCGAGGCGAGTTGCGAGGAAAAGTGTCGCCTGATTCTCGACCACAGCATCGATTGCGTGATCCTGACAGGCCCGCACCGGGAAGTTAACTACGTATCGCCCGCCTTTACGCGCCTGAGCGGCTACACAACGGAAGAACTGATTGCCGATCCCGGGCTGTTCGATCGCCTCGTCCATCCCGAGGATCAGCAAATGTTCGGTGTGCATCTGGCGCAATTCGACGGCCCGGCCTGCGAGGGTATCGATCTGCGCATCATCGGCAAGGATGGCCAATCACGCTGGATCACCCACAATTGCCAGCCCGTCATCGATGCCGCGGGGAGATTTCAAGGGCGCATCATCAACAATCGCGACATCTCCCGGCGCAAGGCGACCGAGCAGAAACTGCACAAGGCGGTCGGTCAGGCGCGCCGCTTTCGCGATGCGCTGGACCATGTGAATGCCTACATCTTCATCCTCGACCGCGACTTCCGCTATGTGTATGCCAACCAGGTTTCGCTGAACTTCTTCCGCTGCAGCTTCGAGGATCTGGTGGGCAACACCGAACAGCGCTTCTTCCCGCCGGAAGCCTTCGCCCAGTTGCAAGCGATGAATCCCCGCGCGCTCGCCGGCGAAAGCGTTGACGAGGAACTCCTGATCCGCTTCCCGAGCGGCGAGCGCCAGTTCTATCGGGTGGTGAAATCGCCGGTTTATGCTGAAAGCGAGCGGCGGACGATTGTTGGCTTGATCGGCGTCGCCACGGACATAACCGCGCAGAAATTGCTTGTCGAAGAACTCGGAGAAGCCCAGCAACATTTGCTGCAAGCGGAGAAGCTGGCCTCGATCGGCCAGTTGGCGGCGGGCGTGGCGCACGAGATCAACAATCCGATCGGTTTCATCGGCAGCAATTTTGGTGCGCTCGAAAATTACCTGAACGACCTGTTCGCCATTACCGACGCCTACACCGAGGCCGAAGCGGCGGCAGGCCCGCAATGCCCGCAGCTTGAGCCGGTTCATGCGCTCAAGCGCGAGAAGGACTATGAATTCCTGCGCACCGACTGCTTCCAGTTGCTGACGGAATCAAAGGATGGCCTGGCACGCGTCGCCAAGATCGTGCGCGACCTCAAGGATTTCTCCCGTGTCGGCGAGGCCGAGTGGCAGGTGGCCGACCTGCTCCCCGCGCTCGACTCGACGCTCAACCTCGTCTGGAACGAGCTCAAGTACAAATGTACGGTAACCAAGGACTACGGCACGCTGCCGCCGATCAGGTGCATACCGTCGCAACTCAATCAGGTGTTCATGAACCTGTTGTTGAATGCCGGCCAGTCGATCGCCGAAAAGGGTGAAATCACCCTCCGCACCGGGCAGCAGGGTGATCAGGTTTTTGTCGCCATCAGCGACACGGGCTGTGGCATCGCCCCTGAAAACCTCACGCGACTCTTCGACCCCTTCTACACCACCAAGTCGGTCGGTTCGGGCACCGGCCTTGGCCTTTCCCTCGCCTATGGCATCGTCCAGAAGCACCAGGGTCGCATCGAGGTGCACAGCGAAGCTCGGCAAAGGCACCACCTTCACCGTCTGGCTGCCGATCAACCCACCGGATCATGCCGGCGCCGTCCCGCCAGAGCCGACTTCCGAGAAGCCATGAACACGACCGACACTGCCGCTCCCGCACCTGCTCCCGTCACCCCGCCGGCGCGCATCCTGTGCGTCGACGACGAACCGTCGATCCTGTCTGCGCTCAAGCGGGTTTTCCGGTCGCAGGGACATGTCATTTTCACGGCCAATTCCGGTCAGGAAGGACTGGACCTGCTGGCGCGGGAACCGATCGACCTAATCGTCAGCGACATGCGCATGCCGCAGATGGACGGTGCGCAGTTCCTCGAACAGGCTTTCAAGCGCTGGCCGGATACCATGCGCATCCTGCTGACGGGCTATGCCGACACCGCGGCGACTGTCGCCGCAGTCAATCAAGGCAAGATCTGGAGCTACGTCGCCAAGCCCTGGAACGATGGCGAGCTGTTGTTCACCGTTCAGCAGGCGCTGGCGCACAGCCGGCTGGCGCGGGAAAACGCGCACCTCACCGAGCTGACGCAACGGCAGAACGATGAGCTCAAAATACTGAATACCAGCCTCGAGGAAAAAGTTTCCCAGCGCACCGCCGAAGTGCAGCAGACGCTGGTGATGCTCGAAAAGGCGCATGGCAAGCTGAAAGAGGGTTTTCTGAGCACCGTTAAGGTGTTGTCCAGCCTGTTCGAACTGCGCGGCGGTCGCATGGCCGGCCATTCGCACCGGGTTGCCGACATTGCCCGCCAGTTGGCCACTGGGCTCGGTGTCGAAGCGAGCGCCGCGCAGGACGTGCTGTTGGCCGCCCTGCTTCACGATATCGGCAAGATCGGCATGCCGGATCAGCTGATCGAGAAAGCCTTCAATACCCTGACGGCGACCGAGCGCCCCGTGTTCATGGATCACCCCTTGCGCGGCGAAATGGTGCTGATGGCGGTCGATCAGCTAAAGGCCGCAGCCGAGATCGTGCGGCATCACCACGAGTGCTACGACGGCAGCGGTTATCCCGATCACCTGGCCGGGCTGGCGATTCCTTTCGGCGCGCGCATCCTCGCGGTAGCCAACGATTTCGATTCCTTGCAGATGGGCACGCTGGTCAGCCGGCCGCTCAAGCCCGCTGAAGCGCGCAGTTTCATCCTGGAAAATCGTGGCAAGCGCTACGATCCGGCGGTTGTCGATCAGTTCCTGGCGCTGCTGGCCGGCAAAATTCCTGAGGAGCTCAAAGAACTGCCGATGCGACCGGGCAGCTTGCGTCCCGGCATGATCCTGACGCGCGACCTGCTGCATCCCGATGGCTATCTGCTGCTGGCGAAGGCGCAGACTGTCGATGCCATCTTGATCGAGCAGCTGCTGAAAATCGAAACCAGGGAGGGCCACCACCTGACCCTCTTCATTCAACCGGAGGCACACTGATGCAAGCCTTTGCATGGAACGACAGTTTTGTCACGGGCTTCGACACGGTCGATACCCAGCATCGCCACCTGTTCGATCTGGTCAACCGCTTCGGGGCCTTGCTCGCGCAGGGACCGTCCGTCGCGGCTGCGGCAGTCGAGGACCTTTTCAAGGAGATGGCCACCTACGCCGTAACGCATTTCAAGGAAGAAGAACGCCTGATGCAAGAGGCCGGGGTGCCGGAAGCGCACTTTACGCACCATGTTGCGATCCATCGGGATTTCATCGGGCAGGTCAAGATTATGTGGTCGCAACGCAAGATCATGAGTTCGCCCGCAGCAACGATTCATGGATTTCTTGCGGCCTGGCTGAGCGCGCACATTCTCGGCGAGGACCAGGAAATGGGGCGCCTGATTCATCTCGCCAAGGGAGAGCCGGCGCGCAGCGGAGCGGACAGCGTGGCAGCGGCCGCCGTGTTGCAGCAGGCCATGCAGCTGCTTTACAAGGAGCTGGCACGCCTGAACCAGGATCTGGCGGAGACCAATCGCGGGCTGGAAGAAAAAGTCGAGTCGCGCACCCGTGCCCTGGTGGATACGAACCGGAAGTTGCAGGAAGACCAGGCCGAACTCTCCCGTCTCCTGAAACAAGTCCAGAGCACGCAAAGCCAGTTGTTGCAATCGGAGAAAATGGCTTCGATCGGCCAACTGGCTGCCGGCGTGGCCCACGAGATCAATAATCCGATCGGCTTCGTCACCGCTAACCTCGGCACGCTCGGTCGCTATGGTGAGCAACTGGTGGAGCTGGCCGAACTCGGCGCGGTCACGCCCGAAGGTCAGGTAGTCAAACAGGAAATCGATTTCGACTTTCTGAAATCCGACCTCGATGACCTGCTGCGCGAGACTCGGGACGGACTGGGCCGCGTCCGCTCGATCGTCGCCAACCTGAAGGACTTTTCGCGTGTCGATCAGGCCGAATGGCAGATGGCAGACCTGCTGGCGGGACTCGAAAGCACTCTCAATGTCGCCGCGCACGAGCTCAAGTACAAGGCCGATATCGTGCGCGAATTCGCTGCCCTGCCGCCTGTGCGTTGCGTGCCGGCGCAGATCAACCAGGTGTTTCTCAACCTGTTGGTGAATGCGGCGCAGGCGATGCCCAAACGCGGCACGATTACCCTGCGCAGCCGGGTTGATGCGGATTCGGTCTGGATCGAGATAGCCGACACCGGCTGCGGCATGGACGAGCCCACGCAGCGACGCATGTTCGAGCCATTTTTCACCACCAAGCCGGTGGGCAGCGGCACGGGTCTCGGGCTGTCGCTGTCCTACGACATCATCAAAAAACACGGCGGTCGCATCGATGTCAGCAGCACCCTCGGACAGGGCACGACCATCAGTATCTGCCTGCCGGTCGCCGGACCGGCAAGGGTTGGTACTTGAACACCATGCAACATCTCCACGAATTAACGATTACCGCCGTCTGGCCCGGTTCGCCCTATCCGCGTGGCGCAACCTGGGATGGCGAGGGCGTCAACTTCGCCCTGTTTTCCGAACATGCCGAACGCGTCGAGCTGTGCATCTTCGATGCGACCGGCAAGCATGAAGTCCAGCGCATCAACGTGCGCGAGCATACCGACATGGTCTGGCACTGTTACCTGCCCGAAGCACGGCCGGGTCTGCTGTATGGCTACCGTGTCCATGGGCCCTACGACCCGCAACGCGGCCATCGTTTCAATCCGCACAAGCTGTTGCTCGATCCTTACGCCCGGGACATCGTCGGCCAGCTCGTCTGGAGCGATGCCCAGTACGGCTATCGCATCGGCCATGCCAGCGAGGACCTGGCGCTCGACCGCCGCGACAGTGCGCCCGGCAGCCCGAAGTGCCGGGTCACCGATCCGGCGTTTTCCTGGGGCAACGACCGTTCACCCCAGATACCCTGGCATGAGATGGTGATCTACGAGCTGCATGTGCGCGGCTTCACGAAAAACCACCCCGACGTGCCGCCTGCCCTGCGCGGCAGTTATGCCGGTCTGGCGACCGCGCCGGTGATCGAACACCTGAAGCAGCTGGGCGTGACCTCCGTCGAGCTGATGCCGACGCATGCCTTCATCGACGACCGTCATCTGGTCGATAACGGGCGGCGCAATTTCTGGGGCTACAACTCCATCGGCTTTTTCGCCCCCGATCAGCGCTACTGCGCCAGCGGCTCGCCCAAGGAATTCAAGACCATGGTCAAGACGCTGCATTCGGCGGGCATCGAGGTGATCCTCGACGTGGTGTACAACCACACCGCCGAAGGCAACCACCTCGGCCCGACGCTGAGTTTCAAGGGCATCGACAACGCGGCCTACTACCGGCTGATGCCCGACAATCCGCGCTATTACAAGGATTACACCGGCTGCGGCAACACGCTCAACCTGCAACATCCGCGTGTGCTCCAGCTCATCATGGATTCGCTGCGCTACTGGGTGCAGGAAATGCACGTCGATGGCTTCCGCTTCGACCTCGCCGCCGCGCTGGCGCGCGAACTGCACGATGTTCGACAAACTCGGCGCCTTTTTCGACATCCTGCACCAGGACCCGGTGCTCTCGCAGGTCAAGCTGATCGCCGAGCCCTGGGATCTGGGCGAAGGCGGGTACCAGGTCGGCAATTTTCCGCTGGGCTGGGCCGAGTGGAACGATCATTACCGCGACACCATGCGCGCCTACTGGCGCGGCGATGGCGGCTTGATCGGCGAATTCGCCCGGCGCCTGACGGGTTCCAGCGACCTGTATGCGCACAATGGACGGCGCCCGTATGCGAGCATCAACTACATTACCGCGCACGACGGCTTCACGCTGCATGACCTGGTGAGTTATAACGGCAAGCACAACGATGCCAACGGCGAGGACAACCGCGATGGCACCGACAATAACCTGTCGTGGAACTGCGGCGTCGAGGGGCCGAGCGCGGCAGCGGAAATCGTCGCCATGCGCGCACGCCAGAAACGCAACCTGCTGGCCACCCTGCTGCTCTCGCAGGGTGTGCCGATGCTGCTGGCCGGCGACGAAATGGGTCGCACGCAGCTGGGCAACAACAACGCCTACTGCCAGGACAATGAAATCGGCTGGGTCGACTGGTCGCTTTCCCCGGACGATCGCGATCTGCTGGCCTTTGTCTCGCGGTTGATTCATCTGCGCCGTGCCCATCCGGTATTTCACCGCCGCAACTTTTTTCAGGGCCGGCCGATCCGGGGTTCGGGCATCAAGGACATTCACTGGATCAAGCCCGACGGTACGGAAATGAGCGACCATGAATGGGCGCATGATTTCGCGCGTAGCCTGGGCGTCTATCTTTCGGGCGAGTCGCTCGGCGAAGTCGATGCGCGCGGCAAGGCCATCCGGGACGAGAACTTCATCCTGCTGTTCAACGCCCACCACGAGCGCCTCGACTTCATGTTGCCGACCCTCTGCGAGCGTTGCGTCTGGCAGGCCGTGCTCGACACCCACTATCATGCCGGGCTGGACACCGACGGCAGCTATGCCGGCGGCGATACCTACCCGCTCGAAGGCCGCACGCTCACCCTGCTGCGCCAATACGATCCAGACACGCTGACCGAAGGCACGGCATGACCAACGCACTTGAACAACTGGCGGACGCCTGCGGCATCGCCCACGAATACCACGATATCTGGGGCGGCCATCACCCGACGACGGACAGCACGCGGCGCGACCTGCTGGCCGCGATGCATTTCGACATGGCGGTCGATCCGGCCGACCTGCTGGCGGCGTTCACTGGTGCCCGAAAACCGCCGCCTCTGCTGCCGGCAAGCCCGGAGCGCTGCTATCAACCGGCAGCGCTGGGCGCGGGCAAACGCCTGTGGGGCCTGACGGTGCAGCTGTATGGCGTCCGCTCGCAGCGTAACTGGGGCATGGGCGACTTTACCGATCTGCGTAACTTGCTCGAATTCACGGCCGCGGCCGGTGGCGACGTCGTCGGCGTCAATCCGCTGCACGCGCTGTTCCCCGACAATCCGGCACACATCAGCCCCTACAGCCCGTCGCATCGCGGTTTTTTGAACGTGCTGTACATCGACGTCGAGGCGGTACCCGAGTTTGCCGATTGTGCAGCAGCACAGCGCCGTCTCGCCAGCGCCGACTTTCAGGCGCGGCTGCAATTCCTGCGCGCAACCGACGTGGTCAACCATGTCGGCGTCGCGCAAGCGAAGTTCGAAATCCTCGCCCTGCTGTTCGAGCAATTCCGACTGGCCGGCGGCAAGCGGGGAAAAGCGTTCGCCGGTTGGCGCAAACAGCAGGGCAATGCGCTGGAGCGCCATGCCCGCTACGAGGCGCTGCAGGCGCATTTCCGCAAACTCGATGCCAATTGCTGGGGCTGGCCGGCCTGGCCGGCGGCCTACCACGATCCGGATGCGCCGGCCGTTGCCACCTTCGCCCGCGAACAGGCCGACGCCGTGAGCTACTACGCCTGGTTGCAGTGGCAGGCCGACACGCAACTGGCGGCTGCCGCCGCGCATGCGACCGCACGCGGCATGGACATCGGCATTTATCAGGATCTTGCCGTCGGTGCCAATCCGGGCGGCTCAGAGGCCTGGAGCTGGCAAGGAATCTTTGCGACCGGCGCAAATACCGGCGCCCCGCCCGACGAACTCAACCTGCTTGGCCAGGACTGGGGCCTGCCGCCCTTTGTGCCGCACCGCCTGCGCGATGCCGCCTACGCACCCTTCATCGATGTCCTGCGGGCCAACATGCAGCACGCGGGCGCCCTGCGCATCGACCACGTCATGGGGTTGATGCGCCTGTTCTGGGTGCCGGCGGATACGCTCGCCAGCGAAGGGGCCTACGTGCATTACCCCTTCGAGGATCTCCTCGGACTGGTCGCGCAAGAAAGTGTTCGCAACGACTGTCTGGTCATCGGCGAGGATCTCGGCACCGTACCCGATGGCTTCAGGGAGCGGCTTTTTGATGCCGGCGTGCTCTCTTACCATCCGTTGATCTTCGAACGCTATCCCGATGGGCAATTCCGCCTGCCGGCCGACATGCCGCAGCAGGCGCTGGTCGCCGCCAGCACCCACGACCTGCCGACGCTCGCCGGTTTCTGGCGCGGCATCGACCTCGATGTACGCACGCAGTTGCTCCAGTTTCCCAGTGATGAACTGCGCCAGCGCCTGATTGCCGAGCGCGGCTGGGACCGCGGCCGCCTGCTCTGGGCGCTCGAACGCGAAAACCTGCTGCCGGCCGGGGTGAGCAAGGAGCCTGCCGCACTGCCTGAGCTCACGGCCGACCTGATCGCCGCAATCAATGCCTACCTGGCCCGCAGCCCGGCGCAACTCATGGTCCTTCAGCCGGAAGATCTTTTGGGGCTCACCGAGCAGATCAACGTACCGGGCACGCTGGAGCACCAGCACCCGAACTGGCAGCGCAAGCTGCCCCTGCCGCTCGAAGCGTGGGGCAAGGATGTGCGTATCGCCGCCATTCTCGATGCGGTAAAACGCGAACGCGGCGACTGATTCATTCCAGCCAGCTTCGCCCCGTTATTGTCAGGTCGGGCGCGAAACGGTAGATGAGCGGCACTCCGGGCGGAATTTCCACGTGCTCCATGTCCTCTGCACTGATGCCGTCGAGATGCATGACCAGTCCGCGCAGCGTATTGCCATGACTGACGACCAGCAGGCGCCGGCCGGCGGCGAGGCGGGGATACAGCACCTCCCGCCAGCAGGACAGGGCACGCAGCTGGCAGTCCTGCAGGCTTTCCGTGGCCGGCAGCAGGGCCGGATCGATAGAGCGGTAGCGCGGGTCGTGCCTGGGGTGGCGGGGGTCAGCGGCGTCCAGCGCCGGGGGTGGTTCACGGTAGCCGCGCCACCAGCGGCGTGAATTTTCCTCGCCCCAGGCAGCGAAGATCTCCTGCTTGACCATGCCCTGCAACGCCCCGTAGTGGCGTTCATTGAGACGCCAGTCCTCATGGACGGGCATGCCGGACCAACCCGCGGCGGCAAGCAGTGCGTCCAGGGTCTGGCGGGTGCGCCGCAAAGCCGATACGTAAGCCTCGTCGAAGCGCAGGCCCGCTGCGGCCAGACGCTGCCCTGCCGCAGCGGATTCGGCAAGGCCGACTTCATTGAGGTCGATGTCGGTCCAGCCGGTAAAACGATTGGCGAGGTTCCACTCGCTGTGGCCATGGCGTATGAAAACCACCACATGCCCGCCCTCGTCAGGCTTCACGACCAGGCGGTGAGAAACTCGCGCCAGTGCGGCGCATCGAGCGATGCGAGATGGTCACGCACGACAGCCACCTCGGCCTCGTGCGTTTTTGCCGTCAGATTGCCGCGCATCTTCTGGAAGCGCAAATAGACGAGATAGGTATTGACGACATCGGTCTCGCAGTAGTCGCGGATCGCGTCGATCTCGCCATTCAGCCAGGCGCCCCACACCGCGCTGCCATCCATGCCGAGCTTGCCGGGCAGGCCCATCAGCTTGGCCAGTTGATCGAGCGGTGCGCTGCCGCGCGGCTGGTACATCGCCAGCAGGTCCATCAGGTCGAGATGGCGCGTGTGGTAGCGGCTGATGTAGTTGTTCCATTTGAAGTCGCGGTCGTCCTCGCCCATGTCCCAGTAACGCGCGGCGGCAACGCCGTGGATCAGGCCGCGATAGTGCAGTACCGGCAGGTCGAAACCACCGCCGTTCCACGAGACGACCTGCGGCGTGTACTTGGCGACACCGTCGAAGAAACGCTGGATGATCTCGCCCTCGCCCGACTTCGGTTCGGCCAGCGACCATACCTTGAAGCCTCCATCCTCACCTTGGCTGCGCATCGCGCAGGAGATCACGATCACGCGCTGCAAGTGCAGCGGCATGAAATCGCTGCCGCTCTTCGCGCGCTGCTTCTGGAAGGCGAATTCGGCCACCTCCGCTTCAGCCAGCGTAGCCGGCAAATCGTGCAGCAGGCGCAGTCCCGCGATGTCGGGGATGGTCTCGATATCGAAGCTGAGGACAGGAGTCACGCGGGAAAGACCCCGGTTGAGAGGTAACGGTCGCCACGGTCGCAGACAATGCTGACGATCACGGCGTTCTCCACCGCGGCAGCGAGGCGCAGGGCCACGCAGAGCGCGCCGCCCGAGGAGATGCCGGCGCAGATGCCCTCCGCGGTCGCAAGGCGTCGCGTCATCTCTTCGGCATCCGGCTGGCTGACGTTTTCGATGCGGTCGACGCGCGAGAAATCGCAGATCTTCGGCAGGTATTCGGCCGGCCATTTGCGGATGCCGGGAATCTGCGAACCCGCTTCGGGCTGGCAGCCGACGATCTGGATCGCCGGATTCTTTTCCTTGAAATAGCGCGAGCAGCCCATGATGGTGCCGGTCGTGCCCATGCTCGAAATGAAGTGCGTGATGCGTCCGTCGGTGTCGCGCCAGATTTCCGGGCCGGTGCCCGCGTAATGTGCCAACGGATTGTCCGGATTGGAAAACTGGTCGAGCATGATGCCCCTGCCCTCCTTGACCAGCCGTTCGGCGGTATCGCGTGCGCCCTCCATGCTGCCGGCTTTCGGCGTCAGCACCAGTTCGGCCCCGTAGGCGCGCATCGACTGGCGGCGCTCGATGCTCTGGTTCTCCGGCATCACCAGCACCATCTTGTAGCCGCGTGCCGCAGCGACCATGGCCAGCGCGATCCCGGTGTTACCCGAGGTCGCCTCGATCAGGGTATCGCCCGGCTTGATTTCGCCGCGCTCTTCGGCGCGCAGGATCATCGACAGCGCGGGACGGTCTTTCACCGAGCCGGCGGGATTGTTGCCTTCGAGTTTGACGAGGATGACATTGTTGCGCCGCGCAACCTCCTCGCCCGGCAGGCGCTGCAGGCGCACCAGTGGCGTGTTGCCGACGAAGCTGTCGAGGGTAAGCGCCTTCATCGCGCCAGATGAGCGACGTATTTCGTCACGCCTTCGGCCACGCTGCTGAATTCATCCGTGTAGCCGGCCTTGCGCAGGGTGGAAATATCCGCCTGGGTAAAGCTCTGGTACTTGCCCTTGAGCGCTGCGGGGAAGTCGACGTATTCGACGATGCCCTGCGCGATCATCTCCTGCAATGACAGCGCGGGCTTGCCTTCGAGCGCGCGGCAGGCATTCACGGTGGCGTGCGCGATGTCGTTGAAGGGCTGGGCGCGGCCGGTGCCGAGGTTGAAAATGCCGGATTTTTCCGGATGGTCGAGGAAATACATGTTTACCTTGACCACGTCGTCGATATAGACGAAGTCGCGGCTCTGTGCGCCGTTGGCGTAACCATCGCAGCCTTCGAAGAGCTTGACCTTGCCGGATTCGCGATACTGGTTGAAGTGATGGAAGGCGACCGAGGCCATGCGGCCCTTGTGCTGCTCGCGCGGGCCATAGACGTTGAAGTAACGGAAGCCGACCACCTGCGACGAAAAGCCGGCGATGGCGCGACGGCGGCGCACGATCTGGTCGAAGAGGAACTTCGAATAGCCATAGACGTTGAGCGGCCCCTCGTGCTCGCGCGACTCGCTGAACACGCTGCCGCCGCCATACACAGCGGCGCTGGAGGCGTAGAGGTAGGGCACTTCGTGATCGAGACAGAAATCGAGCAACGCCAGCGTGTAGCGGTAGTTGTTCTCCATCATGTAGTTGCCGTCGGTCTCCATCGTGTCCGAGCAGGCGCCTTCATGAAAAATTGCCTCGACGGATCCGTCGAAGTGGCCGGCCTGCACCCTGTCGATGAACTCGTGCTTGTCGAGATAGTCGGCAATCTCGCAGTTGACGAGGTTCTTGAACTTGTCGGCCTTCCTGAGATTGTCAACGGCAATGATGTTGGTGATGCCGCGCCCGTTGAGCGCCTTGACGATGTTGGCGCCGATAAACCCGCAGGCGCCGGTAACGATGTAGTCCATGCTCATGCTTGTAATTCCTCGATAGAACAGGTCGCGGTGCCAAGTTTGCCGACAACGACGCCAGCTGCCCGGTTGGCCCAGCGCATCGCATCCGCCATGCTCTGGCCGCTTGCCAGCATCACTGCCAGCGTGGCGATGACGGTATCGCCCGCGCCGCTGACATCATAGACCTCGCGGGCGTGGGCGGGTTCGTGGGTCTTGCCGTCGGCGGCGAACAGGGTCATGCCTTCTTCCGAACGCGTCAGCAGCAGGGCTTCCAGGCCGAGCGCCTGGCGCAGCTTGCCAACGCGTGCGTCGAGGTCCGCTTCGCTGGTCCAGCGGCCGACAACTTCGCGCAGTTCCGAACGGTTGGGCGTGATGATGCTGGCGCCGGCGTAGCGTGCGTAATCGTCGCCTTTCGGATCGACGAGCACCGGTTTCTTGTGTTCGCGCGCCAGACGGATCATGTCGGCGATATGCGTGAGGCCCCCTTTCCCGTAGTCGGAAAGAATCACGACGTCGCAGGCGGCAATCCGTTGCTGGAACTCGGCCAGCTTGGTTTGCAGCACTTCGTGGGTCGGCGAGTTCTCGAAGTCGATGCGCAGGAGTTGCTGCTGCCGGCCGAGCACGCGCAGCTTGACGGTGGTGTTGAGTTGCGGATCCTCATGCAGACTGGCATCGATGGCGGAAGCGGCCAGCAGTCGCGCCAGTATCTGTCCTGCTTCATCGGCACCGACGACGGACAGCAACGCGACCTGCGCACCCAGCGCGGCGATGTTGCGCGCGACGTTGGCCGCACCACCGGGGCGTTCCTCGGTGCGCTCGACCTTGACGACCGGCACCGGCGCCTCGGGTGAAATGCGTGTGACGTCGCCGAACCAATAGCGGTCGAGCATGACGTCGCCGACGACGAGAATCCTGGCCTGGCGGGTATCGGGAAGTTGCATGATCGGTGTCAAGTCACTCAGGGGTTGAATCGCTAAGGGGCCAGGTCAAACTCTTCGGTGCGCTTGGGCGGAAAGGTTTCCCAGCCCCCACAGGCCGGGCAACGCCAGTGGAACTGGCGCGCCTTGAAGCCGCAGTCATCGCAGCGGTAGCGCGCCACACGACGCGTATGGTTGTGGATCAGGTTCTTGATCAGTTCAAGATCGGTGCGCTTTTCAGGTGGTGCGAGCAGCGTCTGCGCTTCGAGCAGTTTGTCCAGGCCAATCAGTGTCTGATTGCGCCTCAGTTCGTCGCGTACCAGCACATAGGCCGACTCCGGTCCGCGCACGGTCAGTTCAGCCTGGAATACCGCGTCGAGCAGATCGAGCGACGCATGCCGCTCCAGGTAGCCGCGCAGCAGTTCGATGCCGGCCGTTTCGCGTCCAAGTTCGCGATACACCCCCATCATCTTTTCTGCCGCGAGGGAAAGGTACATGGGATTTTGCTGTTCGATGCCCCGCCAGATCGACAAGGCCGTCTCCAGGTTGGCGGCGGATCCGGCTATCGCCGTCCCGCCAGCGCCGACTTTTGCTTCCAGTTCGCCCAGCATCAGGGTGGCGCGCACGCATTTGCGATTCGCTGTCAGCGCCGCTTCCAGGCGTTGCCGTGCCGCGTCGAGCTGGCCATTCTGCAGGTCGGAAGCCGCCAGTTCGCAATGAAATTCGGCGATACCCTTCAACCACAAATGCTCGGCATGGCCAGGCATCTGCTCGGCAATGGCGATGGCCTTCTGCCATTCCTTTTCCTGCTGATAGATTTCGAGCAGGCTGCGCAGGGCTTCTTCATCGCGCTGCGTGCCGCGCAACTTGACGAAGATTTCCTCGGCGCGGTCGAGCAGTCCCGCCTTCAGAAAATCCTGGCCGAGTTCGGAAAACGCATGCAGGCGCTGCTCTTCGCTGAGTTGCGAGAGTGAGGCATCGCGTTCGATCAGATGCTTATGAACGCGGATCGCCCGGTCCGTTTCGCCGCGCCGGCGGAACAGGCTACCAAGCGCAAAGTGCAGTTCGACGGTTTCAGGGTCGATCTTGGCGGCTTCGAGAAAGGCCTCGATCGCCTTGTCGGGCTGCTCGTTGAGCAGGAAGTTCAGACCGGTGAAATAGGAGCGTGGCAGAGCGCGTGATTCGCTCAGCAGGTGATGGATGTCGATGCGTGCCGCCAGCCAGCCGAAGCCGAAAAATACCGGCAGGACCAGGAGCCACCAGAGTTCGATTTCCACACTGATCAGCCGGGGGTCTTTTCCGGCATGGTGGTGCTGCCGGTTGAGGTGGCGCCGTCAGCGACCTGGCGGCGCAACCGGGAAATGCTGCGCCGCTGCCGGATGATTCGCGGCAACAAGGCCAACAGGCCCAGCACGATGCCACAAGCCAGCGCTGTCAGTAGCACCAGCGACAAGGGTGCCTGCCAGTGGGTATCAAAAAAGAAGCGTAACTCCACATCACCGCCATTCTTTATCGCCAGACCCAGCAGAATGACGAAAAGAATGCCACGCAGGAGCCAGAGCAGCGCATTCATGGCGGCGGGGGTCAGGCAGCGGTCTGGTCGACGCGCTCGCGCAGTTCTTTGCCGGCCTTGAAGTGCGGCACGTGCTTTGCCGGCACCTGCACCTTGACACCCGATTTCGGATTGCGGCCGATACGCGGCGGGCGATAGTTGAGGGAAAAGCTGCCGAAACCGCGAATCTCGATGCGATCACCCTTGGCCAGGGTTTCAGACATCGCATCGAGAATTACCTTCACGGAAAAATCGGCATCCTTCGCCAACAACTGTGGAAAGCGCTGCGCCAGACGAGCAATCAACTCGGACTTGGTCATGACGGGAACTTTCCGCTTCGACTTATTGCTGGTTAAGCTTGGCTTTCAACAGGGCACCCAAGTTGGTGGTACCCGTCGCGGCCGCTGCGGAATCGGCTGATAGCTTGTGCATCGCCTCGGTCTGCTCGGCATGATCCTTGGCCTTCACCGAGAGGTTGAGCGAACGCGACTTGCGGTTGACGTTGATGATCATCGTTTCGACGGCATCGCCGATCTTGAGATGATGCGTCAGGTCTTCGATGCGATCGCGCGAGAATTCGGAGACGCGCAGGTAGCCTTCGACATCGCCGCCCAGATCGATGACGGCACCCTTCGGATCCACGCTCTTCACGGTACCGCTGACCAGACTGTTCTTGTCGTGCGTGGCGATGAAGCTGGTGAAGGGATCGCCGTCCATCTGCTTGATGCCGAGGGAGATGCGTTCTTTTTCCACATCGATGGAAAGCACCACGGCCTCGACTTCATCACCCTTCTTGTAGTTCTGCTTGGCTTCTTCGCCGGTTGCAGACCAGGACAGGTCGGAGAGGTGCACGAGACCGTCGATGCCACCGGGCAGGCCGATGAAGATGCCGAAGTCGGTAATCGACTTGATGGCGCCCTTCACCTTGTCGCCCTTCTTGTGGTTCATGGCGAAATCATCCCACGGATTGGACTGGCACTGCTTCATGCCGAGGGAGATCCGGCGACGCTCCTCGTCGATTTCGAGAATCATGACCTCGACTTCGTCGCCGAGCTGCACGACCTTGGACGGGTGGATGTTCTTGTTGGTCCAGTCCATTTCGGAAACGTGCACCAGGCCTTCGATGCCCTGCTCGATCTCGACGAATGAACCGTAATCGGTCAGGTTGGTGACCTTGCCGAACAGGCGCGTGCCGGAGGGATAACGACGGGCGATTCCCACCCACGGATCTTCGCCAAGCTGCTTCATGCCGAGGCTGACGCGATTCTTTTCCTGATCGAACTTGAGGATCTTGGCGGTGACTTCGTCGCCGACGTTGAGCACTTCGGAAGGATGCCGCACGCGGCGCCAGGCCAGATCGGTGATGTGCAGCAGGCCATCGATGCCGCCGAGGTCGACGAAGGCACCGTATTCGGTGATGTTCTTGACGATGCCCTTGACGATGGTGCCTTCGCTCAGGTTTTCCAGCAGCTTCTGGCGCTCTTCACCCATGTTGGCCTCGAGCACGGCGCGGCGCGAAACAACGACGTTGTTGCGCTTGCGGTCAAGCTTGATGACCTTGAATTCGAATTCCTTGCCTTCGAACGGCGTGGTGTCCTTGACCGGACGGGTGTCGACCAGCGAACCCGGCAGGAAGGCGCGGATGCCATTGACCATGACCGTCAGGCCGCCCTTCACCTTGCCGGTGATCATGCCCTTGACGAGGACACTGTCGGTCATGGCCTTGTCGAGATCGTTCCAGGCGGCGATGCGCTTGGCCTTGTCGCGCGACAGGCGGGTTTCGCCGTAGCCGTCCTCGAGCATCTCGATGGCGACCAGGACGAAATCACCCGGTTTGGCTTCGACTTCGCCGCGGTCATTCTTGAATTCTTCGGCAGCGATAAAAGATTCGGATTTCAGTCCCGCGTTGACGACCACGAAATTTTGATCGACGCGGACAACTTCGGCAGTGATGACTTCGCCGGCGCGCATTTCCTGACGGGAGAGGCTCTCCTCGAAAAGGGCGGCAAAGGATTCCATGGGATTTGCTTCGGCGGGAACGGCAGCAGCGGTAGCAGTCATTAGTATTTCCAAATAATCCGTCGGAAAGACGGACGGGTCAGTTAAAAAACGGCAGCTTACGATGGACACTGTCCATCACGGCTGCCACGGCTTCGTCGATGCCCATTGACGTCGTATCCACCAACGCGGCATCGTCGTATTGCTTCAGGGGTGCAACGCTGCGCGCTGCATCGCGCGCATCGCGTTCTCTGAGATCCTGCACAATATCTTGCAAAAGGGGACGCATGTTAGCAGGCATTCCCTTGTCGATCAACTGCTTATAACGCCTTTCGGCGCGCACTTCGGCTGATGCGGTCAAAAATACCTTGACCGGTGCCGTAGGGAACACCACCGAGCCCATGTCGCGTCCGTCGGCCACCAGGCCGGGGAAGCGCCGATAGGCGCGCTGGCGGTCCAACAATGCGGTCCGCACGGCCGGCAAGGCGGCGATTTTCGAGGCACCGACGCCGACGTCTTCTGTCCGGATCGCTTCGGTAACCTCTTCTCCGGAAAGCAGAATCTTGTCGCCAGCAAACTCGGCAGGCAAATTGGCGGCGACAGCGGCGACAGCTGTCTCGTCATCCAGCGCGACGTTCGCCCGCTGCGCCGCCAATGCTGTTAGACGATAAAGCGCCCCACTGTCGAGGAAATGAAAACCGAGCGCCGCCGCGACGCATTGCGCCACCGTGCCCTTGCCGGAGGCCGACGGGCCGTCGATGGCAATGACCGGCGCGGCAATCTGCGCGAAGGCGTCGAAATAGTGCGGGAAGGTCTTGGCCACGCATTTGGGTTCGTTGATGCGCACTGGTACACCCCCGAGTGCGGCGAGCGAGAAGCACATCGCGACACGGTGATCGTCGTAGGTGTCGATGGCCGCATCAGCCCGAATACTCGGCGTTGGTGAGACGGCGATCCAGTCCGGGCCCTCTTCCACGGTCGCACCGAGTTTTCTCAACCCGGTCGCCATCGCCACGATGCGGTCGGTTTCCTTGACACGCCACGAGGCGATGTTGCGCAGCGTGCATTTCCCGGCGGCGAAGAGTGCCGCGACTGCCAGCGTCATCGCGGCATCGGGAATATGGTTGAGGTCGAGATCGAAGGCTTTCAGCTTGCCATCCACCGGCCCGCTGGCCTCGATCCAGTTGTCGCCCCAGACGATGCGCGCCCCCATGGTTTCAAGCGCATTGGCGAATTTGACATCGCCCTGAATGCTCTGCCTCCCTACGCCTTCGACCCGCACCGGGCCGCCACCGATCGCGCCGGCCGCGAGAAAATAGGAGGCCGACGAGGCGTCGCCCTCGACATGCACGACGCCCGGACTGCGATATCCCTGTCCCGCCGGAATGGTGAAGCGGCGCCACTCTTCCCGCTCGACATTGACGCCAAAACGCGCCATCAGATTCAGCGTGATCTCGATGTAGGGCTTGGAGATCAATTCGGTCGTCATTTCGATGACGGCCGTTTTGCCTGTGAGTGGCAGCGCCATCAGCAAGGCAGTGAGGAACTGTGACGAGACGTCGCCACGTACGCGGATCGGTGCGGACAGGTTCGCGGCGGCGGGGAAGATCTCCAGCGGCGGAAAACCTTCGTTGCCCGTGTAGCGAACGTCGCAACCAATCTGGCGCAGGCCATCGACCAGGTCGCCGATGGGCCGCTCGTGCATGCGGGGTACGCCCGAGATCCGGTAATGTCCGCCCGACAGCGCCAGCGCCGCCGTCAATGGACGGATCGCCGTGCCGGCATTGCCCATGAAGAGGTCGGCTTCCTTGCCCGGGAACACGCCCGCGCAACCGGTAACGCGGTAGGCATTCTGGCCGGGGGTGGCAGCCAAGGCCGTCACGCCAACGCCGAGTTTTGCAAGTGCTGCCAGCATCACGCGTGTGTCGGCGGAGTCGAGCAGTTCGCGGATTTCGGTTTCGCCCGCCGCCAGTGCGGCGAGCAGCAGCATGCGGTTGGAGATGCTCTTGGAACCGGGTAGTTTCACCGTGCCGGCGGCACGCTGCAGGGCAGGCAGTTGCAGGAATTCCATCATTCATCCACGGTATAGAGAGTTTCCAGCCAGGCATCGCGTCGTGCGCGTGCCGTGGCAAACATGGCTTCAAGTCCGGCGTTGTCAGCGCTTGCCAGCAGCACGCGCGTTTTCAGCAGTTCCGTCATGAAGGCATCCAGCTCCTTGAGCAGCGCATTGCGGTTGGCGATACAGATGTCGCGCCACATTTCCGGATGACTGCTGGCGATGCGCGTGAAGTCGCGGAAGCCGCTGGCGGCGAAGCCGAACAGCTGGTCGGCATTGTCGCGAACAGCAAGGTCATGCACCAGCGCGAACGCCAGCAGATGCGGCAGATGACTCACCGCGGCGAACACGCGGTCATGTTCGTCGGGCGCCAGTTCCGACACTTTCCCGCCGCAAATTTCCCAGACCGTACGCAGTGCCTGCACCGCTTCCGCCATGTTTTCGGGCAGTGGCGTCAGCACCACGCGCTTGCCAAGATAGAGATTGGCTTGCGCGGCGCTTACGCCACTCTTTTCCGCCCCGGCAATCGGATGGCCGGGGATGAACTGGCCGATCCGGCTGCCGAAAGCTGTACGCGCAGCGGCCACCACATCGCATTTGGTGCTGCCGCCGTCGGTAACGATGGTCTGCGGTTCGAGATGCGGGACCAGGGCCTGCATCACCGGCAGCATCTGCCCGACCGGCATGCCGAGCAGCACCAGATCGGCACCTTTCAATGCGCTCGCCCAATCGTTGGAGATTTCGTCAATGACACCGAGCTTCAGTGCCTGTTCCAGCGGCGCACGGGTACGTCCCATACCAACGATGTGCGGACACCGCCGTCCCGCCAGCGCCGACTTTATGGCGAGGGCGAACGAGCCACCGACCAATCCGACGCCGCAAACGACGATTTTGCTCTTGTGCATCAAAGGGCTTTTTCCAGCGCTTCGAGAAAGCGCGCATTCTCGGATTCGAGGCCGATGGTCACGCGCAGATGATTCGGCAGGCCGTAGCCGCCAATCGGTCGAACGATCACGCCCTGTTTCAGCAACTTTTGATTCACCGCTGCGCCATCGCTCACGGCAAAGGTGACGAAATTGCCGTGCGAGGGAATGTGTTCAAGACCCAGGCGTTTCAGGCCGGCAACGATCTGCTCCATGCCGCGACGATTCAGTTGATAGCTTTCGGCGACGAACAGATGGTCGTCGAGTGCTGCACAGGCCGCCGCGACGGCCAGGTTGTTGACGTTGAAGGGCTGGCGCACGCGATTCATCAGGTCGGCGATTTCCGGTGAGGCGACGGCGAATCCAACGCGCAGGCCGGCCAGCCCGTAGATTTTCGAGAAGGTGCGCGTGATGACGAGGTTCGGGAATTCCTTGAGCCAGGCAACCGTATCCACGCGTTCGGCTGGCGGCAGGTATTCGTTGTAGGCCTCGTCGAGCACCACAGCTACGTCCGCCGGAACCGCCTTAAGGAAAGCATGTATCTCGCTATAGGGCAGGAAGTTGCCCGTCGGGTTGTTCGGGTTGGCGATCCAGACGAGTCGTGTGTCGGGCCGGATCGCGGCGTGCATGGCAGCGAGGTCGTGGCCATAGTGCTTTGCCGGGGCGACGATGCATTCGGCACCCGCACTCATCGTCGCGAGCGGATAGACGGCGAAAGCATGCTGGGCGAACACGGACGAGCGGCCGGGCGCGAGAAACACGCGCGCGGCCAGGTCGAGCACGTCGTTCGAGCCGTTGCCGAGCACGACCTGGTTCTGATTTACGCCAAGTCGTTCGGCCAGCGCAGCGATCAACGAATACTGATCCGGATAACGTTCAAGTCCTGCGATGGTCTTATCGACCGCGGCACGCGCCCGCGGACTCATGCCGAGAGGGTTTTCGTTGGAGGCGAGCTTGACGATGCTCTCTACCGGCAATCCCATCTCGCGCGCCAGTTCGGTGATTGGCTTGCCGGGAACGTAGGGGGAAATCTTTCGGACATACGGAAGAGCCTGGTCGATGATGGTCGTCATTGCCTATTTCTCCGCACGCGGATACGAACCCAGTTCCTTGAGAAAGCCAACGCAGCCGCGCAAATCGTCGAGTGCCGCCGCAACCTTCGCCTCGCTGCGGTGCCCCTCGATGTCGATGAAGAAAACGTATTCCCAGCGACTATTACCCAAGCCGCGTGCCGGACGCGATTCGAAGCGCGACATCGAGACGCCATGTTTCTTGAGCGGGGTGAGCAGGTCATGTACTGCCCCCGGCTTGTTTTGCGCGGAACAAACGAAGGAGGTTTTGTCGCGTTCCGACGGGCCTGCATCGTGTCCGGCCAGCACGACGAAACGCGTGGTGTTGTTCGGATCGTCCTCGATGTTGGCCGCGAGAACATTCAACGCGTAGAGCCGCGCCGCCGCTTCGCCGGCGATGGCGCAGGCTTCGGGGTCTTGCGCTGCCATGCGTGCGGCTTCGGCATTGCTCGCCACCGGCACACGCGACAGGTTGGGCAGGTTGCGGCTGAGCCATTCGTGGCACTGTGCCAGCGACTGGGCGTGAGAATACAGTTTTGTCACACCGTCAAGCGACGTGGCGCGGGTCATCAGGTTCTGGTGAATGCGCAGATTGACCTCGCCACAGATCATCAGGGGCGAGGTCAGCATCTGGTCGAGTGTGCGCCCGACCGAGCCTTCGGTCGAGTTTTCGATCGGTACCACACCGTAATCGACCTGCCCGGATTCGACGGCACGGAATACATCATCGATGGTCAGGAAAGGCGTGAACGTCGGCGCAGAACCGAAGTGCTTCTTCGCGGCCGATTCGGTGAATGTACCGGCCGGGCCGAAGTAGGCGATTTTCAGCGGTTGCTCGAGGGCGAGGCAGGCCGACATGACCTCGCGGAAGATCGTGCTGACAGCGGCTTCCGGCAGTGGGCCGGGATTGGTTGCGGCGATGCGCCGCAAGACCTGCGCTTCGCGCTCGGGACGATAAATATTGCCGTGCTTGATTTCACCGACGCGCTGGGCGAGTTGCGCCCGCTCGGAAAGCAGGCGCAAAACCTCGTCGTCGATACCGTCAATACCCTGGCGCAGCTTGCCCAGTTCTTCTTCCATGCTAGCCATGTTTGCGTTCAAATTCCTTCAGGTAACCGACCAGAGCCTGTACGCCCGCCAGCGGCATCGCGTTGTAGATCGAGGCGCGCATGCCACCCACCGACTTGTGGCCCTTCAGTTGCAGCAATCCGGAATCTTTGGCTCCGGCGAGGAAAGCCTCGTTGAGCGCTTCGTTCTTGAGGAAGAAGGGCACGTTCATGCGCGAGCGGAAGGGCTTCTCGACGCGGGTCACATAGAAATCGCTGGCATCGAGCGTGCCATAGAGCAGATCGGCCTTGGCGATGTTGCGTTGTTCGATGACCGCGAGCCCGCCCTGCCGCTTGAGCCACTGGAAGACCAGCCCGGCAATGTAGATGCCGTAGGTCGGCGGCGTGTTGTACATCGAACCATTCGCGGCGACGGTCTTGAATTCGAAGGCCGAAGGACAGATCGACAGCGCGCGGTCCAGCAGATCGTCGCGCACGATGACCAGCGTGAGGCCGGCCGGACCGATGTTCTTCTGAGCGCCGCCAAAGATCAACCCGTAGCGGGCCACGTCGATCGGCCGCGACAGGATGTGCGACGACATGTCTGCCACGATGGGCAGGTCGGGGCGACCGAGTTTGGCCATGTCGGGCAGTTCGTGGAACTCGACGCCGTCGATGGTCTCGTTGGTGCAGAGGAAGAGATAGGCCGGATCGGCGGACAACTGAAAAGTCGGCGCTGGCGGGACGGCAAGATAGGGGCCACGCGTCGCCCCGGCGGCCAGGTGCGGTGCGCAATACTTATTCGCTTCCTTGAATGATTTTGCTGACCATGTGCCGGTGACCACGTAGTCGGCGGATTTCCGGTCGCCCAGCAGATTCATCGGAATGATCGCGTTTTCGGCAATTGCCCCGCCCTGCATGAAGAGGATCTTGTAGTTGGCTGGTACGGCCAGCAGTTCGCGTAGATCGGCTTCGGCCTGAGTGGCAATATGGGTGAATTCCTTGCCGCGATGGCTCATTTCCATCACCGACATGCCCGCGCCGTGCCAGTCGAGCATCTCATCGGCGGCCTGCCGCAATACCTCTTCTGGCAAGGCGGCGGGGCCGGCGCTGAAATTGAATGGACGGGTCATTCTTCGCTTTCCTGTTCCTCGTCCGTTTCTATCACCTTGTCGATGCCGGCCAGCTTGGTGCCGTCATCCAGGTTGATAAGGCGGACCCCCTGCGCCGAGCGCCCGGTTTCACGCACTTGCGCCACCTTGCTGCGGATCAGTACGCCGCCGGTGGAAATCAGCATCACTTCATCATTTTCCTCGACCAGCACAGCGCCAACCACCGCGCCGTTGCGTTCGGAAGTGCTGATGGCGATCATGCCCTTGGTACCACGACCATGCCGGGTATAGTCGCCGATCGGCGTGCGCTTGCCGTAGCCGTTTTCTGTCGCAGTCAATACGTTCAGTTTTTCATCCTTGGCGACGAGCATGCAGATCACGGCCTGGCCGTCTTCCAGCATCATGCCGCGCACGCCGCGGGCGGTACGACCCATCGGTCGCACGTCGTCTTCGGCAAAGCGCATCGCCTTGCCAGCATCGGAGAAGAGCATTACGTCGCAATTGCCGTCGGTGATCGCCACGCCGATCAGGAAATCGTTTTCGTCCAGATTGACGGCGATGATGCCGGCCTTGCGCGGATTGGAGAAGTCGGAAAGAGGCGTTTTCTTGACCGTGCCCATGGCGGTCGCCATGAAGATGAAGTGCGTATCGTCGAAAGTCGGCGTTGGCAGGACGGCGGTGATCTTCTCGCCCTCCTCCAGCGGGAAGAGATTGACGATCGGCTTGCCACGGCTCATGCGCGTGCCTTCCGGCACCTCATAGACCTTGAGCCAATAGACGCGGCCGCGGTTCGAGAAGCACAGGATGTAGTCGTGCGTGTTGGCGATGAACAAGCTATCGACGAAATCGTCTTCCTTGATGGCCGCCGCCTGCTTGCCGCGCCCGCCGCGCTTCTGCGTCCGGTAATCGTCTAGCGATTGCCGCTTCACATAGCCGCCATGCGAGAGCATCACGACCATGTCTTCGCGTGCGATCAGGTCTTCGAGGTTGATATCGGCCGTCTGCAGGATGATTTCCGAGCGGCGCTTGTCACCGAACTGCGTCCGGATGGCGGTCAGCTCATCGGTAATGATCTGCGTGATGCGTTCGGGGCGCGCCAGAATGTCGAGCAGATCAGCGATCTGCTCCATGACATCCCTGTACTCATTGACGATCTTGTCCTGTTCGAGGCCGGTGAGGCGTTGCAGGCGCAGTTCGAGAATCGCTTGCGCCTGCACGTCGGAGAGCAGGTAGCCGCGGCGCGACATGCCGAACTCGGGCGCCAGTCCCTCCGGTCGTGAGGCTTCGGCTGCTGCGCGCAACAGCATTTCCTCGACCAGCGTCGAACGCCAGGTGCGCGCCATCAGTTCGCGCTTGGCATCGGCCGGCGTTGGTGCCGCCTTGATCAGGGCAATGATTTCGTCAACATTGGACAAGGCCACGGCCAGGCCTTCGAGAATGTGGCCGCGATCCCTGGCTTTGCGCAACTCGAATACCGTGCGCCGCGTCACCACCTCGCGACGATGCGACAGGAAACATTCAAGCAATTGCTTCAAATTCAGCAATTGCGGGCGGCCGTTGACCAGCGCCACCATGTTCATGCCGAAGGTGTCCTGCAACTGGGTCTGCTTGTAGAGGTTGTTGAGTACGACCTCGGGAACTTCGCCACGCTTGAGTTCGATCACCAGCCGCATGCCGGACTTGTCTGATTCATCCTGAATGTGGGCAATGCCCTCGATCTTCTTTTCATGAACCAGTTCGGCGATTTTTTCCTGGAGGGTCTTCTTATTGACCTGGTAGGGTAGTTCGTTGACGATGATGGCCTGGCGGCCAGACTTCTCCAATTCTTCGAAATGGGTGCGCGCGCGCATGATTACGCGACCACGACCGGTCAGGTAGCCGTCGCGCACCCCCGAGACACCATAGATCAGGCCAGCGGTCGGGAAGTCCGGCGCCGGAATGATCTTGATGAGCTCCTCGATGTCGAGCGCGGGGTCGTCGAGCAGCGCCATGCAGCCGTCGATCACTTCGTTCAGGTTGTGCGGCGGGATGTTGGTCGCCATGCCCACCGCGATGCCGGCGCTGCCGTTGATCAACAGGTTCGGAATGCGCGCCGGCATGACCAGCGGTTCATGCTCCGACCCGTCATAGTTCGGCCCGAAATCAACCGTCTCCTTGTCGAGGTCGGCCAGCAGTTCGTGGCCGATGCGCGCCATGCGCACCTCGGTGTAACGCATCGCGGCCGCGTTGTCGCCGTCCACCGACCCGAAGTTGCCCTGGCCATCGACCAGCATGTAGCGCAGGGAGAAATGCTGCGCCATGCGCACAATCGTGTCGTAAACCGCCGTGTCGCCGTGGGGGTGATACTTACCGATGACGTCACCGACGATACGCGCCGATTTCTTGTAGGCCCGGTTCCAGTCGTTGGACAGTTCGTGCATCGCAAACAGTACGCGACGGTGTACTGGTTTGAGGCCGTCGCGCGCATCCGGCAATGCCCGTCCGACGATCACGCTCATCGCGTAATCGAGGTAGGAATGGCGCATTTCCTCTTCGAGGCTTACCGGGAGGGTTTCCTTGGCGAAAGCAGTGGTCATGACGATAAGCGGCCCTTGGAACGGGCATTTTCTAAACGAATAATTCTAGCATGACGAACCCGCTAAACTGCGCCTCTTGACGTAAGCTAAAGCATTGTCAATTATTCATTTTTTATGCATACGATGAACGCGAGCCCACCCCCGGCGGCCACCGGTGCCAAGCAGGAAATCGACCAGATTGTCGATGCACGCTGGATCGTTCCCGTCGAGCCCGCAGCGACGCTTCTCGAAAATCACAGTCTGGCCATTCATGATGGGCTTATCGTCGCCTTGCTGCCGACAGTCGAGGCGAACAAGCGTTTTTCCGCAAAACGGCATTTCCGGTTCGACTGAACACCTGTTGCTGCCTGGGCTCATCAACCTGCACACGCATGCGGCGATGGCCCTGCTGCGCGGCTACGCGGACGACATGCCGCTGATGCGCTGGCTGCAGGAACGCATCTGGCCTGCAGAGAGCCATCATGTCTCACCTGATTTTGTGCGCGATGGTACCTTGCTTGCCTGCTGGGAGATGCTGCGCGGTGGCATCACCTGTTTCAACGACATGTATTTCTTTCCGCGCGCCGCCGCCGCCGCCGCCCAATCGGCTGGCATGCGCGCTGCGCTGGGTGTCACGGTCTTCGAATTTCCCAGCGCCTACGGCAGCGATGCGGACGATTACCTTTCCAAGGGACTGGAAACCCGGGATGCCCTGCGGGACGAAGCACTGATTTCATTCTGTCTGGCGCCGCATGCCCCCTACACCGTTGCCGATCGCACTTTCGAACGCGTCGCCATCCTTGCTGATCAACTTGACCTGCCCATCCATATCCACCTGCACGAAACCGAAGACGAGATTGCTGGCAGCCTGAAAGAACATGGCGTCCGGCCGATCGAACGGTTGCGACGCCTGGGGTTGCTCGGACCGGGAACGATCGCCGTGCATGCCGTGCATCTCGACCGCGACGAAATCGACCTGCTTGCTTCGCATGGCTGCCATGTTGCCCATTGCCCGACCTCGAACATGAAGCTTGCCAGCGGTATCGCCCCCATTGCTGCCCTGCTCGACAGCGGCGTCGGCATCGGCCTGGGCAGCGACGGTGCCGCCAGCAACAACCGGCTCGATCTGATGCAGGAAATGCGCCACGCGGCCCTGCTGGCCAAGCTTGGCAGCCGCGATGCTGCCTGCCTGCCCGCTCATCAAGCCCTGCGGATGGCAACCATCGACGGTGCCCGGGCATTGGGGTTGGAAAGCAAGATTGGTTCCCTGGTGCCAGGAAAGTCCGCTGATTTGTTTGCCGTGCGTCTGAATGCCTGGGAACTGCAGCCATGCTTCGACCCGGTTTCCCATCTGGTGTATGCCGCCGGGCGTGAGCAGGTCACCCATGTGTGGGTAGCCGGCAGGTTGCGGATAAACGACACATTCCCAGTGGATTGTGCGGTTTCAGGCTTGCTGCATAGCACGAATTTATGGCAAAATACTCTATCTAAGAAGAACGTTAGCTAGCTTTTATGATAAAAAGAGCTGCTAAGATTTAAGATCGTTACATTTCAAACCTCCTCATACCTAGGGAAAAAAACATGATCAAGCTCGTCTCCAAGAATCTCCTTCTGGCCGCCATGCTTGCCGGTATTGGCGCTGCCGCCATTGCCCAGAATGCCGTCGACCTTTCCAAAGGTGAAGTCATTCCTTACGTCATTGACCAGCGTGGCGTCCTCGCCAAGAGCGGGACCGGCCTGTGCTGGCGTACCGGCTACTGGACCCCGGCCGCCGCTGAAAGCGTCATGTATGGCCAGTTCCCGATCGGTTGCGAGTGCGACAAGGACCTGATGCCGAAGGCCAAGTGCGAACCACCTGTTGCTGCTGCTCCCGCTGCTGCGCCTGCCGCCGCGCCTGCTGCCGCACCGAAGCCCGCCGCCAAGAAGGTAACGCTGGCTGCCGACGCCCTGTTCGATTTCGACAAGGCTGTTCTGCGCCCCGAAGGCAAGGCCAAGCTCGACAAGCTTTCCGACGACACCAAGAGCATCAAGCTGGAAGTCATCATCGCCGTCGGCCATGCCGACCGTCTGGGCAAGGATGCCTACAACCAGAAGCTCTCCGAGCGTCGCGCTGCGGCCGTGAAGGATTATCTGGTCGGCAAGGGTGTCGAAGCCAACCGTGTGTATGCCGAAGGCAAGGGCGAAACGCAGCCCGTGACCGCTGGCAAGTGCGGCAAGAGCGATAAGCGTACCAAGCAACTCGTCGAGTGCCTGCAACCCGATCGTCGCGTCGACATCGAAGTGATCGGCACGCAAAACTAAGCCGAGGTTTCATACTCGCTCGAAAAGCCTTCACGGGCTTTTCGGAAAGCCTGTAAAGGCTTTTTAGAAAAAGCCCTGCACCGCAGGGCTTTTCATTTTACGGAGGCTAGTCATGAGTACCACCGCCAACTTCGACCCCCAGGAACTGGCTAAATTCGGCGAACTGGCCCACCGCTGGTGGGATCCGCATTCCGAGTTCAAGCCCTTGCACGACATCAATCCGTTGCGGCTTGGCTGGATCGACCGCTGTACAGGACTGGCCGGCAAGCAGGTCCTCGACGTTGGTTGTGGCGGTGGCCTGCTTTCAGAGGGTATGGCCGCACTCGGTGCACAGGTGATGGGCATCGACATGTCGGAAAAGCCTTTGGCCGTTGCCACATTGCATTTGCATGAGAGTGGACATGCTGTTCGACTATCGCCTGATCTCTGCCGAGGCCCTGGCAGAGGAAATGCCGGCCAGCTTCGATGTCGTCACCTGTCTCGAAATGCTCGAGCATGTGCCAGATCCCGCCTCTACTGTGGCGGCCTGCACTCGGCTGGTCAAACCGGGTGGCCAGGTCTTTTTCTCAACCATCAACCGCAATCCGAAAGCCTATTTGTTCGCGGTGATCGGCGCGGAATACGTCCTTAACCTGTTACCCAAGGGTACGCACGACTATGCGAAATTCCTGCGTCCGGCCGAGCTTGCTCGCTTTGCGCGGCAGGCCGGCCTGAGTGTCGACGAGATCGTCGGCATGAGCTACAACCCGCTGACACAGACCTACAAGCTGGGCAGCGATACCAGCGTGAACTATCTGATGCGGGCTACCCGGCCGCTCTGATTATCTGTTTGCCTTGGCGGCCCCGGCGGTTGCTGCCTCTTTCCGCCGATGGCCGATCGTTGCCGGCAAGGCAATTGCAACCAGTAATCCGGCAACCAGAACCAGCGGCCAGAACACCGGCTGGTTCCACTCCGCGCGCAGTGTCTGCCGCATCGCCACATCGACACGCTGATACTTCAGTGTGTTGTTGCCTACCTTGGTCGGCTTGCGGTTCAGTAGCCAGGCATGGCGCAGACTGTAGTCCTTCGGGTGAAAACCAGGAACCCAGGGCGTGTCCTCATGCAGGATCGCCAGCATGCGATCGATGATCGACTGCCGCTCGGGACTGTTCTCCATCGCCCGCATTTGATCGAACAACCTGTCGTATTCCGGATTGGCATAATTCGAGGCATTTTCGCCCGCGTGCCTGACCTTCCCCTGCGGGCCGTAGAGCAGGAACAGAAAGTTTTCCGGGTCGGGGTAATCGGCGTTCCAGCCGAAATAGAAGAGTTGCACCGCACCCTTGCGCACCTTCTCCTGAAAGCGGTTGTAGTCGGTGCTGCGTACGACCAGTTGCACGTCAATCTTCTGAAACTGCTTGTTCAGCCAGTCGATGCGCGTTTTTGCCCCGACACCGGTGGCCGTGGTGTCAAGGTTGATGATGAGCGGTTCGCCGCTCTGCGCATTGCGTCCGCCGGGCCAACCAGCCTCGGTCAGCAGTTTCCTGGCAATCGCTACACTCTTGCGGCGAGGCCCTGTATCGGTCCAGTCGTACACCACCGGATTGATGCCTGCCCTGCCCTCGCGATAGCCAAAGATACCTGGTGGCAGCGGGCTCTGTGCCGCGATGCCACGCCCGTTCTGGAAGATCGAGATGAACTCTTCCTGATCAATGGTGATGGCGATGGCCTGGCGTAGCTTGCGGGCCGCCTCGTCATGGCCGCCGACCAGCGAGTCGAGCATGTTGAAGCCCATATAAAATGTTGACGTCGCCACCGAGGTCGTCAGCCGGATGCCTTGTGCCCGCATCTCCGGTGTCAGCGAGATTTCACCTCCCGACCCGACCTGCACGGCCTGGTCGAAAGAGTCGGACGCGATCCCCGAAGCGTCGTAATAGCCCTGCAGAAACTTGTTCCAGTAGGGAATCTGTTCCTTCTCGCGCGTGAAGACAATCTTTTCAATGAAAGGTAGCGGCTTGCCGCAATCGTCGAGCAATCCGCTCGCGCGATCTTCCGCTTCGCCATCGCAGGGGTAGGTTTCGCCACGGAAGTTCGGGTTTTTCTCCAGCACCATGCGCGCATTCGGATTGTTCTCCGTCAGCATGTAAGGGCCCGTGCCGACCGGATACCAGTCGAGTGTCAGGTTTTTCTCCGCCATACCTGGCTGGCTGTGGAAGCGGTCTGCCTCCCACGGCAGCGGCGCGAAAAACGGCATCGACAGCCAATACAGAAACTGCGGATATTTTCCCTTGATGCGGATGCGATAACGATAACGGTCGATGACTTCGACGCCCGCCATTGAGACTGCACGCAGATCAAGCCATTCTTCGCCACCCTGGTGCCGTGCCGCCAGCGCCGACTTTTGTAGCGATCGCGCCAGATCGTTCAGTCCGATGATGTACTCGCCCATCAAGCCCAGAATCGGCGAATGCAGGCGCGGATGGGCCAGCCGCTTGATCGCGTAAACGTAGTCATCTGCAATCAGCTCGCGCGTTCCCCGACCGGGGAAATCTGCCAGCGTAAAGAAACCCGAAATATCGGCCGGCTGCTCGACGAAAGCGGGATGGGGCTGATAGCGGATGCCCGGCTTGATCTCGATGACATACTCGGTAAAGGCGATACGCGCTGCCTCTGCATCGGCTGGCAATGCCCTGCCCTGCGCATCGAGATAAAGCGGTTGCGGCACCGCAGTCGCGGTCGCGGGGATCAGTTCATACGGCCGTCGCAGATAGTGGTATTGCAGTGGCGGTTCATAGATCTGGGCCGTGAAGGTGATCTCGTCCTCGCTGTAGGACTGCACGGGATCGAGATGCTTGGGCCGGTCGGTGAAAGCCGTGTAGAGGATGTTCTGGCCACGTTCCGTCACCGGATACGGATCGTTCCAGGCCGAACCGCAGCCGGTAAGGAAGATTGTCAGCAGAAGTAACGAGAGGCTGCGCATGACCGAAGTGTAATGGAATCGCCGCTATAATCCGGCATCTGTTGGGAAGCATATTTGGAGGAAGAATGGCCCCCACGCTCACTTTGTTCGCTGCCCCCACAGGGGGCGTTGCCTCCTACGGGACGGCCCTTCAGGAGACATAACCATGGGATTTCTCGCCGGCAAACGCATTCTCATTACCGGCCTCTTGTCCAGCCGGTCGATTGCCTATGGCATTGCCAAGGCCTGCCATCGCGAAGGTGCGCAACTTGCCTTCACCTACCAGAACGAGCGTTTTCAGGAGCGGGTCGCCAAGTTCGCAACCGAATTCGGCAGCGACATGATCTATCAGGTCGATGTTGCCGAAGACGCCCAGATCGATGCCGCCTTTGCGGGCATTGCCCAGCACTGGGATGGTCTCGAAGGCTTGGTGCATTCGATCGCCTTCGCCCCCAACGAGGCCATTGAAGGCGATTTTCTCGACGGCATCTCACGTGACTCATTTCGCATCGCGCACGAAGTTTCGTCCTACAGCTTTGCCGCACTGGCCAAGGCGGCGCGGCCGCTGCTGCTCAAGGGCAACAACCCGTCGCTGGTTTGCATGTCCTACCTCGGTGCCCAGCGCACCATGCCCAACTACAACACCATGGGGTTGGCCAAAGCCAGCCTGGAAGCCGCCACGCGTTATCTCGCTTTCTGCCTCGGTCCACAGGGCATCCGTGCCAACGCGCTGTCCGCCGGCCCGATCAAGACGCTGGCCGCTTCGGGCATTGGTAATTTTGGCAAACTGCTCGCCTACAACGCCCACCACGCACCCCTGCGGCGCAACGTGACGATCGATGAAGTCGGCAATGCCGCTGCCTTCCTGCTTTCCGATCTGGCGAGCGGCATCACGGGGGAAGTGCTCTATGTGGATGGCGGTACGCACAACGTGGCGATGGGCAACGCCGACCCGTTGCCCGCCTGATTCAACGCCGACCCGCTGCCCGCCTGATTCAACACCTAAGGGAGCAGTCGGAGCCGTCCTGCCAGCGCCGACTTTCTTTGACGCCGGCTTTAACTACTTGCGTTCCAGCGCGGCGCTGTTGATCTTCACGCCATACTGCTGCCGTAATGTGGCCAGCCAGTTGACGATGTCTTCCTGGGCAAGCGTTTCGCCATATTTCTGACGCAAGGCCTCTGCGCGCGGAGTTGCATCGCTTTCAGCGGCAGGATCGAAAGGCTTTACCTTGTCGATGCGATATAACGCAAATCCGCCAGACGTCTTGACACCCGCGTAGGCCGGCAGTTTCTTCGTGTCCGCAGCAAAAACGGCCGCACGCGCTTCCGGACTCAGGTTGGGCGCATGCAGGCGGCTGACAGAACGCACCGAACTCCAGGCCAGACTGGTCTTCTCGCCCTTGTTCAGCTTGTCGAGATCGGCCATGCCGGCGACGACAGCCTTGGTTACCGCGGTTTCGCGAGCCAGCACCTTCTCGATCACGCCGGTAACCGCCTCCAGCGGCTCGACGGCTGCCGGGCGATGTTCGACCACGCGCGCCGACACCAGGGTATTGGGCGCTGCTTCGATGGCCTCGGTATTGCGCTTGTTTTTCACCGCGTCGTCGGAGAAGATCGCCTGCGCCAACTTTGGATGGGTAAATGGCGGCACGAACTGCCCGCCCTTGGCGAGCCACTCCGATGTCTGGATGCTCAGGCCATATTTTTCCGCGGTCGGCTTCAGGCTGTCGGATTGCTCATAGACCATGTTGGTAAAACCTTCCGCCGCCTCGGCATATTGCTTCGCCCCGGCCTGACGCTTTAGCTCGGCCAGTATTTCCCCGCGAACCTCGTCAAGCGGCTGCGCCTGTTCGGCGCGCACGCCGGTCAGCTTGATGATATGGAAGCCGAAATCCGAACGTACCACTTCCGACAGCTGGTTTTCCTTGAGCGCGAAGGTCGCTTCCTCGAAAGGCTTGACCATCATGCCACGACCGAAAAACCCCAGATCGCCGCCATTCGCCGCCGAGCCTGGATCCTGCGAATGCTGTTTCGCCAGCTTGGCAAAATCGGCGGGGTTCGCTTTCAGTTGAGCGAGAACCTGTCCGGCCTGTTCTTCGGCCGCCTTGATTTCGGCAGCAGGTGCACTCTTGTCCGCGCGAAACAGAATATGGCTGGCACGTCGCTGTTCCGGTTTCTTGTAACGCGCCTCGTTGGCCTGATACCAGGCCTTGATTTCGCTATCACCAATCTTCGCGCTATCGATCGCGCTTTTCTGATTCAGGACGAGATATTCGACGCGTACCTGTTCAGGCATCTCGAAGCGCGTGCGGTTTTCTTCGTAATAGTGCTTGACCGCAGCTGCATCCGGTTTGCTGTCGCCGGAAAAGTGCTCTGCGCGCATGGTCGCCTCGCTGATTTCACGCTCTTCGAGCTGGGCCGCCAGCCAGCGGTCGGTAGGCAAACGCCCGGAAACAGTGGCATTACCGACTGCCAGCGTGGCCTGCTGCATCAGCATATCCCCTCTGAGGCGTGACTCAAACTGCTCGACAGACATCTGCTGTGCCGCTACGAGGGACTCGTATTGCGCGCGGGAAAATTTGCCATCAACTTGCAAGGCCGGTAAGGAAGAAATAAAACCGGACAGGGTTTCATTGCTCACACCCATTTGCGATTTGTGGGCATACAACAGCAGCAAACGCCGGTTGATGAGATCCTGCAGCACACCGTTGCGGAACGCCGGACTTTCCAGCACTGCGGCATTACTCCCCAGTTGCGGCCGCAACCGGTCCTGCTGTTCGCTCAGAGCGCGCTGGAACTCCTCCTGCGCAATCGGCGTTCCGCCTACCGTCGCGATATCGCTCCCGCCCCCGCCCCGCACATAAGAATCGACGCCCCAGAGCGCGAACGGCAATATGATGAGCGCCAGCACCAGCTGGACGACCTTCTTGTTGTTGCGAAAGAGATCGAACATGATCGGACCTTATATAGAAAAAGGCGGAACCAAACAATGGCCCGCCTTTGAAATACTGGCGGAGACGCAGGGATTCGAACCCTGGATCCAGGTTTTGCCCAGATGCGCCCTTAGCAGGGGCGTGCCTTCGACCACTCGGCCACGTCTCCAAAGGAGGCGGATGATACCCTTCATCCCCTCCTGCGGTCAAACTCAGGCAGGTGCTTTGTCGAGTCCAAATGCCTGATGCAGCACGCGAACCGCCAGTTCGAGATATTTCTCGTCCACCACTACCGAGATCTTGATTTCGGAGGTGGAAATCATCTGGATGTTGATGCCCTCTTCGGCCAGCATGCGGAACATCTGGCTGGCCACGCCGGGGTGGGAGCGCATGCCGACGCCGACCGCCGATACCTTGCCGATCCTGTTGTCGCCTTCGATGGCGCGCGCGCCAATGTGCGGCTTGATCTGTTCTTCCAGGATTTTCAGCGTGCGTGCGTATTCGCCGCGATTCACCGTGAAGGAAAAATCAGTGGTGCCGTCATGACCGACGTTCTGGATGATCATGTCGACGTCGATATTGGCCTCGGCGATGGGGCCGAGAATCTGGAAAGCAATGCCGGGCCGGTCGGGTACGCCCAACACGGTCAGCTTGGCTTCATCGCGGTTGAATGCAATTCCTGAAATGATCGGTTGTTCCATATTTATATCGTCCTCAACGGTAATCAGCGTGCCGGGAGTTTCCTTGCCCTCTTCCTCGAAACTGGACAGCACGCGCAGCTTGACCTTGTACTTGCCGGCGAATTCGACCGAGCGGATTTGCAGCACCTTGGAGCCCAGGCTTGCCATTTCGAGCATTTCCTCGAAAGTGATGCGATCAAGCTTGCGGGCTTCGGGAACAATGCGCGGGTCGGTGGTATAGACGCCATCGACGTCGGTGTAGATCTGGCACTCTTCGGCTGTCAGTGCCGCAGCCAGCGCGACCCCGGAAGTATCCGATCCACCGCGTCCCAGCGTCGTGATGTTGCCATTCTCATCGACTCCCTGGAAGCCCGCCACGATGACCACCGTATCGTTGTCGAGGTCATTCCGGATGTTCTTCTCATCGATGGAGAGAATGCGCGCCTTGGTAAAGGTGCTGTCGGTGAGCACCTTGACCTGGGCACCGGTATAACTCTTAGCCTTTACGCCGATGTCTTGCAGCGCCATCGCCAGCAGCGCAATGGTGACCTGCTCCCCGGTGGAGATCATCACATCGAGTTCGCGCGAATGGGGTTGCGGGGAAACATCCTTGGCCAAGGCGATCAGGCGGTTGGTTTCGCCGCTCATCGCGGAAACGACTACCACCAGCTGGTTGCCCTGCTCCTTCCAGCGTTTGACACGCCGGGCCACATCCCGGATGCGTTCAGGGCTGCCCATCGAGGTGCCCCCATATTTTTGAACGATCAGCGCCATAGTCAGTCCATATCAGCAAAGCCGTACATTTTATCCGAACGGCAGAGTTGCGGAAACTACTTATGTCCGGCAGCTTGTATGGCAAGCAATTATCCTATATGCTTGACTTACTATAACTTCAGTCGTATAAAGAAGTTGCACATCATATCTGGTTCGTATTTTTTAAAAGGATAACACTATGAAAAGCATGGATAAAATCGATGCTCGCGAAATTCGCCGCAAGCTGGGCCTCAATCAACAACAATTCTGGTCAAAACTGGGCGTGACCCAGAGCGGCGGTTCGCGCTACGAGAGTGGCCGCAACATGCCCCGCCCCGTTCAGCACCTGTTGCGTCTGGTACATGTAGAGCAGATTGATATCCAGAAAATCAGACGTGAAGACTACGAAGTGGTCGAGTTCCTCAAGGCAAGCAAGTCTGACCTGTTCAAGGAACTGAAAAAAGAAGCTAAAGCCAAGAAAAAAGGCTGAAGCCCGTGCGTCAAGGGCTGACCCGGACGGTCAGCCCGGTTTTGTCGCGGATACGCTCTGCAAAGTTCTCCAGCCATTGCGCTGACAACGCTGAAAGGTGAGCAGCTTCCGGTTGAAGCGATGGTCTCGCCAGACCATATAGCAGCACCCCGGCCAGGCTTTCCTTCGCCTGCTCCAATAACGCGAGATAACCATTTAGCTGCTGTTCCGTCGGTGGTGCGCCGTCGAATGCAAAAAAACAGCTCTGCACCCAGGTTGCACACAAGGATCCACACTTCTTGAGGCGCCGCAGTACGGTTTCGGGTTGCAGTGCCGCACCGTTGACGCGCCGCATGGCTTCCGTGCCGACGGCATCCACCTTGAACCAGACTTCGCCTCCACGCTCGCCGAGCAATGCGATGCCGCGTTGCACGCCGACACGCCCCATCAGGCTGCCGTTAGTGATCAGCCGCAGTTGCGGGGGATTTTCTATCTTGCGTTTATCCAGTACACGCCCTACACGCTCGACCGCTTCGGGAAATTCAACAGCGCTGGTCGGTTCGCCGTTGCCGGAAAAAGCGATATCCACGACCCGCCTGGCCTCGGGTGGTGCATGGCGCTCCAGAAAATCGCCGTCGTACATCCGGGCCAGCAGTTCGGCCAGTTCGGTCTCCAGACAATCCAGGTCGAGCGGTGGCGGACCACCGCGCTTGAGGTTCGGCACCTGACAGTAGATGCACCGCCAGTTGCAGGCGTTGTTCGGATTGAGGTTGATACCTACCGACACCCCACCGGCGCGCCGTGATATCACCGGGTAGATGTAGGTCATGCCAGCACTGTCGCGGCTGTGATCCTGTACGGTGAGGCGTCCTGAAGTCGAAGGCATGGAAGAGAATGGTTGGAGGGGCTGGGATATACTGCGCTTCGGAAAAATCGTCTACGAATTATCACCCAACCCATGCAGATTACGCGCCGCCTTGAATTTGACGCCGGCCACCGCATCCCCGACCACCAAAGCCAGTGCCGCCACCTGCACGGGCACCGCTACGCCATCGAGATCACCCTCACCGGCGAAGTGATCGAAGCGTCTGGCCAGCCGCACAACGGCATGGTGATGGACTTTTCCGAAGTCAAGGCGATTGCCGTGCAGCATGTCGTCGAACCCTGGGACCACGCCTTTCTCGTCTGGCGCGGCGACACGGCCATCGCCGGCTTTCTTGCCGGACTGCCCGGCCACAAGACCGTCGTGCTTGACCGTGTGCCGACCGCCGAAAACCTTGCGCGCATCGCCTTCGAATTGCTTGATCCGGTTTACAAGGATACCTTTGGCAATCACTTGCACCTCGCACGGGTGCGCCTTTACGAAACCCCCAATTGCTGGGCGGATTGCCGTCGCAGCGACTTTTCTCCTGGCCAATCATGACCCAACGCACCCCACTTTATGACGCCCATGTCGCTGCCGGCGCGAAGATCGTCAACTTCGCCGGCTGGGAAATGCCCATCAATTACGGTTCGCAGATCGAGGAGCACCATATCGTGCGTCGCGATGCCGGCATGTTCGACGTCTCGCACATGCTCGCCATCGACCTCGTCGGCTGCGATGCACAGGCTTTTCTGCGCCGCCTGCTCGCCAATGATGTCGCCAAACTAACGACCCCCGGCAAGGCGCTCTACGCCTGCATGCTGAAGGAGGATGGTGGCGTCATCGACGACCTGATCGTCTACTTTTTCACGCCGACAAACTACCGTATCGTCGTCAATGCCGGCACGGCCACGAAGGACCTGGCCTGGATGCAGACGCAAGCCGGCAATGCCAACATCAGCCTGACGCCGCGCCGCGACCTCGCGATGATTGCCGTGCAGGGCCCGCAAGCCCGCGAACGCTTCTGGACAGCCTTTCCCGCCAGCCGCGCGACAAGCGAGTCGCTCGGGGTCTTTCAGGCTACCGAGTGGAATGACTGGCTGATCGGTCGCACCGGCTACACCGGTGAAGATGGTTTTGAAATCAGCGTGCCAGCCAATCAGGCTGCTGCGGTCTGGCAGAAACTGCTGGATGCCGGCGTCAAGCCCGCCGGCCTTGGCGCGCGCGACACGCTGCGTCTCGAAGCCGGGATGAATCTCTATGGCCAGGACATGGACGAGATGCAGAATCCGCTCGAGTCGGGCCTGGCCTGGACGATCGATTTCAAGGATGCTGGCCGCGACTTCACCGGAAAGTCGGCGCTGGTGGCACGGCGTAACGCCGGCAAGCTGCAAGAATTGCTCGGCCTCGTGCTGCTCGATCGCGGCGTGTTGCGCGCCCACCAGAAAGTCGTCACCGCACAAGGCACGGGTGAAACGACGAGCGGGTCGTTCGCGCCAACACTCAACCAGTCCATCGCTTTCGCGCGACTGCCGGCCGGCGTCAAGCCAGGCGACGAAGTGCAGGTCGAAATCCGCGACAAATTGCTGCGCGCCCAGGTCGTCAAGCCGCCCTTCGCCCGCAACGGAAAACCTCTTCTCTGATCCCACTGGAGCACACCGCATGTCCATCCCCGCAGATCTCAAATACACCCAATCTCACGAATGGGTGAAACTCGAAGCCGACGGCACTGTTAGCGTGGGCATCACCGATCACGCACAGGAAGCACTGGGCGACATCGTTTTTCTCGATCTGCCGGATGTCGACACCCAGATCAAGGTCGGTACCGAATGCGCGGTTGTCGAGTCAGTGAAAGCCGCCTCCGACATCTATGCACCGGTCAGCGGCGAAGTCGTCGCGAAGAATGAAGACGCCATCGCCGCACCAGAGAGCGTAAATCAGGACTGCTACGCCGCCTGGTTGTTCAAGGTAAAACCCGCAATTCCGGCCGAACTGGCCGCGTTGCTCGATGCGGCAGCCTATGAGAAAGTCGCCGCAGAATCATGACAGCACCGACGCTTGCCGAACTCGAAGGTCGCGACGAGTTCGTCGCGCGTCACATCGGGCCGAATGTTGCCGAACAAGCGGCGATGCTCGCCGCCATCGGCGTAACTAGCCGCGACGAACTGATCGCCCAGACCGTTCCCGCCGCGATTCGCCTGCCCGCCCCGCTACCCCTCGGCGAGCCGATGACCGAACATGCGGCGCTCGCGAAACTCAAGGTACTCGCCGACCAGAACCAGATCAAAAAGTCGCTGATCGGCCTCGGCTACTACGGCACACACACGCCGCCGGTGATCCAGCGCAACCTGCTGGAAAATCCCGGCTGGTATACCGCCTACACGCCCTACCAGGCCGAGATCGCGCAGGGCCGCCTTGAAGCCCTGCTCAACTACCAGCAGATGGTGATCGACCTCACCGGCATGGAGCTCGCCAACGCATCGCTGCTCGACGAGGCGACCGCCGCCGCCGAGGCGATGACGATGGCACGCCGTTCCAGCAAGTCGGCGAGCAACACCTTCTTCGTCGATGCAGACTGTTTCCCGCAGACCCTTGACGTCATCCGCACACGCGCGGCCTACTTTGGCATCGAACTGATCGTCGGTGCGACAGAAACCGCTGCCGATCACGCGGTCTTCGGCGCGCTACTGCAAACACCAAATGCCAAAGGCGAGATCAAGGACTTCAGCGGCGTCATTACAGCCCTCAAAGTGAAGCATGCGGTCACCGCCGTTGCCTGCGACCTGATGGCGCTGGTGCTGACAAAGTCTCCCGGCGCAATGGGCGCGGACATCGCGTTGGGCTCCTCCCAGCGCTTCGGCGTGCCAATGGGCTACGGCGGTCCGCACGCCGCATTCTTCGCCTGCAAGGATGAGCACAAGCGCTCGGTGCCCGGCCGCATCATCGGCGTCTCGAAGGACGCACGCGGCAAGACCGCGCTGCGCATGGCGTTGCAAACCCGCGAGCAGCACATCCGCCGCGAAAAGGCCAACTCGAACATCTGCACTTCGCAGGTGCTGCTCGCCAACATGGCGGGCATGTACGCCGTCTGGCACGGGCCGGTGGGGCTGAAGCGCATCGCGCAGCGCATCCATCGCCTGACCTGCCTGCTGGCGCGGGCCTTGAATGTCACCGGCAGCTTCTTCGACACCATTCAGCTAAAAGTCGGCGCTGGCAAGACGGCGGCACTGCAGGCATCCGCCTTCAATGTTCACCACATCGATGCCGAAACCGTCGGCATCAGCTTCGACGAGACGACCACGCGCGAGGATGTCGCCGCATTGCTGGCCCTGCTCGGCAAATCTGCCGATCTCGACGCTGCCTGCCCCGAGGCGATCCCGGAGAACCTGCGCCGTAACTCACCGATCCTCACGCATCCGGTATTCAATACCCACCACACCGAGCATGCAATGCTGCGCTACCTCAAGTCGCTGCAGAACAAGGATCTCGCGCTCGACCACTCGATGATTCCACTCGGCAGCTGCACGATGAAGCTCAACGCCGCCGCCGAGATGATGCCGGTGAGCTGGCCGGCCTTTGGTGCCATTCATCCGTTTGCGCCAGCCGATCAGGTCCTCGGATACGCCCAGATGATCAGCCAACTCGCAAGCTGGCTGACCACCATCACCGGCTTCGATGCGCTCTGCGTGCAGCCCAACTCCGGCGCGCAGGGAGAATACGCCGGCATGGTCTCGATCCGCCGCTATCAGGCCGCGCAGGGACAAGGGCATCGCGATGTCTGCCTGATTCCGAAATCCGCCCATGGCACCAACCCCGCCACGGCACAGATGTGCGGCCTGCAGGTGGTCGTCGTCGACTGTGACGACAGCGGCAACATCGATCTCGCCGACCTCAAGGCGAAAGCGGTACTGCACGCCGACAAGCTCTCCTGCCTGATGATTACCTACCCGTTGACGCACGGCGTGTTCGAGGAGGCGGTGATTGACATATGCGAAATCATTCATGCGCACGGCGGGCAGGTATATATGGACGGCGCGAATTTGAATGCCCAACTCGGGCTGACCTCGCCGGGTCGCATCGGCGCCGACGTCTCGCACCTCAACCTGCACAAGACCTTCGCCATTCCCCACGGCGGAGGCGGCCCCGGCATGGGGCCGATCGGCCTCAAGGCCCACCTCGCCCCTCATGCGCCGGGTCACCTGTTCGCGGCGGATCGCGTCGGTGCGCAGGGCGCAGTTTCGGCTGCGCCCTTCGGCTCCGCCTCGATCCTGCCGATCTCGTGGATGTACATCGCGATGATGGGCGGCAGCGGCCTCAAGCAGGCCACCGAAGTAGCGATCCTCAACGCCAACTACGTGGCCACGCGGCTGAAGGATCACTACCCGGTGCTCTACACCGGCAAGCAGGGTCGCGTCGCCCACGAGTGCATTCTCGACATCCGCGCCATCAAGGCCGCGACGGGAATTGCGGAAATCGACATCGCCAAGCGCCTGATGGACTATGGGTTCCACGCGCCGACGGTGAGTTTCCCTGTCGCCGGCACACTGATGGTCGAGCCGACCGAATCGGAGAACCAGGCCGAGCTCGACCGTTTCGTCGACGCGATGATTGCCATCCGCAACGAGATTCGCAAGATCGAGTCCGGCGAATGGCCGGCCGCCGACAACCCGCTGAAGCACGCGCCGCACACGCAGGCCGACATCATCGGTGACTGGCAGCGCCCCTACGCGCGCGCGACGGCGGTCTTCCCGTTGCCATATGTCGCCGCCAACAAGTTCTGGCCATCCGTAAATCGCATCGACGACGTGTATGGCGACCGCAACCTGTTCTGCGCCTGCGTTCCAATGGAAGATTACCCACATGGCTGATCAAGCACTTATCCTCACGGTTATCGGCGACGACCGGCCCGGGCTCGTCGAAGAACTCGCCACCGCGATCTCGTCGCACGACGGCAACTGGCTCGAATCATCGATGGCGCAGCTATCCGGCAAGTTTGCCGGCATCGTCAAGGTGACGGTGCCTGCCAATCAGCTTGAACCACTCAAGGCAGTGCTGGCAAAGCTCGCCGGCCTCAAGGTGAGCGCCGCAGTCGCCGCAGAGGAAAAGTCGGTGCTGGCGGGACGGCGACTCACACTCAACCTCGTCGGCCACGACCGCATCGGCATCATCAAGGAAGTCTCGCAGGTACTCGCGCGCCATGCGGTCAACGTCGAAGAACTGGCGACTTACACCAGTAGCGCACCGATGTCCGCGGAAATTCTTTTTCATGCCGAAGCCGAGCTCTTCACCGCGCCAGACTTCGACGCCCACGCGCTCAAGGCCGAACTGGAAAGGCTTTCCGACGATCTGATGGTTGACATCAGCCTCGGCGAAACCCTTTAACACAGTGGGACTCGATCAGCCCTACCTGCTGATCGTCTCCAGTTCGCTTGCCATCGGCCTGGTGGCGGGCTTTGTCATGTACCGCGCCGATTTCTGCATGACTGCCTGTTTCCGTGACGCCTTCCTGTTTCGCGATTTTTTCCTGATGCGCCAGCTGCTGTTGCTGGTGGTCGTCAGCATGGCGCTCTTCGAAGCTGGCCGGCTGGTCGGCCTGATTGGCAACTACCCGTTTCCCCTTCTCGGCCCCCCATCGCTCGGCAATCTTCTCGGCGGCTTCGTCTTTGGCATCGGCATGGTGCTGGCGGGAGGTTGCGTCTGTGGCAGCCTTTACAAGCTTGGAGCCGGCAGCGCCGCCAGCCTGCTCGCCGTCGCCGGCATGCTGATCGGTTCGACTGCCTACGCGGAGATCCACCCGCAATGGGTAGCCTTTGCCAAGGCCACCATCCTGGTCAGGGACACCATCACCCTGCCACAATGGCTACAACTGCCGCCTACAGCACTCCTGTTGCCCCTCGCCGCCGCAGGTGGACTCTGGCTGTTGCATGAATTCCGTGCCGGGCGCATGGATCGCCAGGCCTTTGCTGCCGGCCACCTCGCCACATGGAAAGCGGCTATCGTGCTGGCGCTGCTCGGCTTCGCTTCCTACGTACTGGTCGGCATGCCCATGGGCATTACCACGACCTATGCGAAGCTGGGTGCCACCATCGAATCCCTGTTCGTTCCCGATCACGTCAGCACGCTCGCCTACTTCAAACTGCTGCCACTGGACTACACGCCGCCCTTTTCGGGGCAGCCCATCAAGGGCGGACCGGGGCCGCAACTCGATGCCATTACGGCGATCCAGTATCCGCTGCTGCTGGGCATCGTCGGTGGTGCCCTGTTTGCCGCCGCACGGCTGGGCGAATGGCGCCTGCGGTGGCGTCTCCCGTCCCGGCAGTGGCTCTCCGCTCTCATCGGCGGGCTTCTGCTTGGCCTGGCTGCGCGCATGGCACCCTCATGCAACATCTGGCACCTCTGGGGCGGATTGCCGATCCTGGCTTTGCAAAGCCTGGTGTTTCTCGCCGGACTGATCCCGGGAACCTGGGTCGGAGCACGCCTGCTGACCCGCTTCGTGAGACGTTAACTCTCATGACTCAAACCATTGATATCGACATTCGCGGCCAGCTCTGTCCCTCTTGTCTGCTCCTGACCCTCAAGGAAATTAACCTGAATGCCAGTGCCATCCGCGCCGGCAAGGTGCGGATTGCCGTGCTGACCGATGACCGACAGGCCACTGCGACGATCCCGGCCACCGCCGAGCGCATGGGCTTTCGTGCCGAAGTCCTGCGCGGGGCTGATGGATATCACATCAGCATTCGCGGGGGCGACTAGGTCATGGACACCACTCCCACCCAGCACGAAGCCCTGCGCTACATACGCGCCAAGGTCGACCAGCTGCTGTCGGTCATTGGTACTCAGCCGCTGCGGCCAGAGGAGCTCGACGACAAGACGCTGATTTCGCTGGATCCCATCGGCATCGTGGCCGACTCCTTCCGGCTCGTCAATTCCCACCTGAACACGACCATCGAGCAACTCCAGATCGCCCAGAACGAGATTCGCACCATTTTCGACACCATCGGTGCCGCGATCGTTGTACTCGATCTGCAGGATCGCATCGAGGACTGCAACCGGCGCGCCTGCGACTGGTTTTTCAATGGTCTGCCCCGCGAGGCTGTCGTCGGTAAAAATGCCCAGGACGTCTGCGCCTGCGCGACATCGCTACATGGCATTCGCAGCCGTGCCGATAGCATCCAGCAAAGCGCAATCCTGGATGGACGCGATGTACAGGTCGTTGCCACCCGAATCTTTAATGATGCCGGCAAACCGGCCAAGACAGTCATGCTCTTCAGCGATATCACCGAGCAGAAAAAGACAGAGCGCGACCTCCTTCTGTATGCTGAAGTATTCGGTCAGGTTGCCGAGGGCATCCTCATCACCGATGCCGACAACAACATCATCGAAATCAACCAGGCCGTGACGCGCATCACCGGATATGAGCGCGAGGAGTTGATCGGCCATACCCCCGGCATGCTCAGGTCAGGCCTGCATGAAGCGTCTTTCTACGCTGCCCTGTGGCGCAGCGTGGATGAACAAGGCTACTGGCAGGGTGAAATCAACGACCGCAGGAAGGATGGCCAGGTAATCCCCTTGCTGCAGAGCATCAGCGCGGCATGCGACGCCGAGGGCAAGCTGACTCATCACATCGCCGTGATGACCGACATTTCCTCCATGAAGGAAGTGCAGACGCGGCTCGACTTCCTCGCTCACCACGACCTGCTGACGGAGCTGCCGAACCGCCTGCTCTTCAACGACCGCCTCTGCCACGCGATTGAGCGGGCCGCGCGCGAGAAACAACAACTCGCCCTGTTGTTCATTGACCTTGATCACTTCAAGAACGTCAATGACAGCCTCGGCCATCATATCGGCGACTTGTTACTGATCGAAGCTGCCCAGCGGCTCAGAAAACTGGTACGCCGTGCGGACACGGTGTCCCGGCTGGGTGGTGATGAGTTCGTCGTGCTGATGGAAACCTCGGTCACCGACCTCACGGCTGTCAGGCTGGCGGAAAAAATCGTCACCGCTTTCCAGCAGTCTTTTCGGGTCAACGATCTGGAGCTGCATATTGGCTGCAGTATCGGCATCACACTCTTCCCAGGCGACGGGGATGACGCCACGACACTCATGAAAAACGCCGATACGGCGATGTACCGGGCCAAGGAAGCCGGCCGCGACGGGCATGTGCGCTACAGCGACGAATATTCCACGTCCATGCGCCTGAAGCTGGAGTTGGACAATGCCTTGCGCACCGCCGTCAGCAAACAGGCCTTCGAACTGCATTACCAGCCGATCGTCGACATCAGGAAGCGCCGGGTCACGGCCTGCGAAGCCCTGATCCGCTGGCCGAGCGGCCCCGCCACGGCGCGCACACCCGACCTGTTCATTCCCGCTGCCGAGGAAACCCGGCTGATCCTGCCGCTCGGACGCTGGATCATTCGCGAGGCACTGCGCAACCAGCGCATCTGGCGCGAAAAGGGTTTGGCGCTCGACTACGTATCGGTGAACATCTCGATGGTGCAGATTACCCAGGCTGATTTTGCCGAGCAGATCATTGCCTTGCTCGCCGAAACCGGAACCGTGGGCACGGAATTGCAGATCGAGCTGACCGAGAACGTGCTGATGGCCGACGCCGAACGCTGTGCCCGGGTCTTGAGCCGTTTGCGCGAACACGGCATACGCGTGGCGATCGACGACTTCGGGACCGGCTACTCTTCACTGTCCTACCTCAAGCAACTACCGATCGACAACCTCAAGATCGACCGTTCATTTGTCCGCGACATTCCCGGCGACCAGAACGACTGTGCCATTGCCGCGGCCGTGATCGGTCTCGCGCGAACGCTTGGCCTGGATACGATTGCTGAAGGCATCGAGACCATCGAGCAGCAGGACTACCTGGCAAGCATTGGCTGCGACAAGGTGCAGGGCTACTTGCACGCACGGCCAATGCCCGCGCCAGAATTCGCATCCTTCGTAAGCCGTTACCCCACATCCCATGACCATCTATAGCCTCGGCAGCAAGATTCCACAAGTCACCGACGCGGCCTGGATCGCGCCCAATGCCACGGTGATCGGCGACGTTCGCCTTGCCGCCAACACCAGCGTCTGGTGGAGCTGCGTGCTGCGCGGCGACAACGCCCCGATCATCATCGGCGAAAACAGCAATATCCAGGATGGTTCGATCCTGCACACGGACGAGGGTATTCCCCTCACGATCGGCCGTGACGTCACCGTCGGCCATATGGTCATGCTGCACGGCTGCACGATCGGCGACGGTTCGCTGATCGGCATGGGCAGCATCGTGCTCAACAGTGCAGTGATCGGCAGGAACTGCCTGATCGGCGCCGGCGCGCTGATTCCCGAGGGCAAGGTGATTCCCGACAACTCGCTGGTCGTCGGCTCGCCCGGCCGCGTCGTGCATGAACTGACCGAAAAGCACCTCGCGCGCATCGCCCATTCGGCGGAACACTATGTGGACAAGTCGCAGCAGTATCAGGACTTTCTCAAGGAGATCACGGAATGAAACGCTGCCTGCTGCTGCTTGCTTTTGCTGCGCTTCCCGTCTGCGCCACCGAACCCGCCGCGCCTGCCAAGCCGGCCGGCACGCTGATCGACTTCCGCGTCGATGTACAGAAACCCGTCGCCAACGACCTCGGCCGCGCCTCCGCGTATGCCGAAATGACGGGTGCCGATCCCGCCGATGTCGCTCGCAAGGTCAAGACCGTCATCGCCGACGGACTTGCTGCCGCCCGGGCCCAGCCCGGCATCACGGTGAAGAGCGGCGGCACGCACACCTGGCCGATCTACAGCAAGACCGGCCGCGTCATCGAAAACTGGCGCATGCGTTCCGAGCTCCTGCTCGAAAGCCGCGATGCCGCGGCCTTGTCAACTGCCGTCGGCAACTTGCAGGGCAGCTCGCTGGCCATTGGCGGCATCAACTTCTCGCCAGCCCCGGAAACACGTCGCAAGGCCGACGACGACGCCACCATCGAGGCCATCGAAGCCTTCAACGCCAAGGCGGCGCGCATCGCCGCAACGCTGAAGAAACCCTACCGCATCCGCCAGATGAGCGTGAACGGCAGCGGTAATTTCCCGCAGCCTTACCCCATGGCGCGCGCCGCTCTGATGTCTGCCGAAGCCGCGCCGATGCCGGTTGAGGCGGGTGAATCGAACGTCACGGTGACTGTCAGCGGGCAGATCGAACTGCTTGACTAAAAAGTCGGCGCTGGCGGGACGGCGATTGAAAGAATATAGTGTTTCAGCAGCCCAAGCCTGTCGGATAATTTTACACTTCGGCAAGGAACTGCAATGCAATGCATTGGTTTGCATCATATATTTTATTAGGCACAAATAATGCTTTATTCAAGCAGGTGCGTCGTGCTGCCTAACCAACAAGACAAATGAAGGAGAGCCACATGTTTAAGAAAACAGTTTTGGCAACCGCAATTGGGCTCGCTTTCTGCTTTGGTGCAGTCAGCGGCGCGTCCGCCACGCCAATCAACTCTGCCTCCGATCCTGCACTGGCCGCTGCTTACATTCAAGACTTCGAGGCAGGCCCGTCTGGAAACTTCACCTCCCAATTGTTCGGTGGCGGTGTCACCATCGGCGCATTGAGTTCAGCAGATGTTAGCGACCCCAGTTTCAGCGTCGCGGGCGACTATGCGGGTGACTACAATACCCGAGGCAGCCTGCATATCAGCAACTACGGATCCCAGTTCCAAATCCTGCGCTTCGATTTCGGTTCGACCATTTCCGCGCTCGGTTTCCTGTTTGGTGCCAGCGATGCCAGCTGGACGCTACGCGCATTCAACAGCAGCAATGCACTTCTCGACTCAATTGACATTGCTCCGGTTTCCGCAAGCAATGCCGGAGACTTTTTTGGCCTTTCCGGACTTGTCGCTGCCTCTTATGCAACCCTGACTCAGAATTTTGATGGCTACTACGACGCTGGTGGCGTTGACTATGTCTTTGTCGACAACCTCTCCTTTACAGCAGGAGCCGGGGGCAACGTGCCCGAACCCGCCTCCCTGGCACTGATGGGTCTGGGTTTGGCTGGTTTAGCCGCGTTGCGCCGTCGCAAGCACGCTTAACAACCCAGCAATCACATCAGAGAAAAGCCCGACACGGCAGACGTGTCGGGCTTTTTTATATCTTGACGCAATTTAGGGCTGCTTCTGTGGTGTCTGCACGAAGACCTCGCCCTCCTTTACAAGGCCCAGTTCGTAGCGTGCGCGTTCCTCGATGGCTTCGTAGCCGCTTTTCAAATCGCGCACTTCTGCTTCCTGCGAGGCGTTGCGCGCTTCAAGCGTCTGATTGACCTCGCGCTGGGCGGCGACCTGCCGCCACGTGGCACCGGCATGCTCATCGGATCAGAGCAGCCGATTCTTCGCACTGTCGGCTCAATTTACATCCTGACACTTCATTCGCGTTAAGTTCACCGTTACTTATTGTATTTATACGATAATTTATTTTGGCATTAATATTGCTTCTAAATTATGTAACTTTGCGGTCACCGGGGTCCGCACCATATCTCCCCGAACTTAACCTGGAGGGATCATGAAAATTTCTGTCACCCGTATTCTTGCGGCCTCGGCCTTGGCAGCAGCAGCGAGTTTTCCGGCCCAAGCGGCCACGCTTGATTTTTCCGGACTGCCGTTTAGTAACGGCAACCCGCTAGTGCTTTCCAATGCAACTCTCACCAACCTGACGGGAACGATCATCTACGTAGGCTCGGGCGCCGCCGGTCAACCCGACGGCTTCTGTTTCCAAGGGTCTGGTTGTGAAGCCGATGGTGAGATTATCTTTTCGACCCCGGTCGCGAATCTTAGCTTCGACACCGACGGATGGAATTCTGGTGACACAGTAACCATCACTGCCTATAGCGGGTCCACAATGCTGGGCGCACTGATTGCGTCATCCGACACCACGCTCGACTTTTCGTCCTTTGGATCCATCTCTCGGCTATTTTTCGACGATTCCTCTACAGGCGCCGGTTTTGGCTACTCAACCTTCAATTTCACCACCGGTTCAAGCGTGCCCGAGCCGGGTTCATTGACACTGGTCGGCCTGGCGCTGGCGGGTGCCGCCGCACTGCGTCGCCGCAAGTACGCTTAACAACCCAGCAATCACATCAGAGAAAAGCCCGACACGGCAGACGTGTCGGGCTTTTTTATATCTTGACGCAATTTAGGGCTGCTTCTGTGGTGTCTGCACGAAGACCTCGCCCTCCTTTACAAGGCCCAGTTCGTAGCGTGCGCGTTCCTCGATGGCTTCGTAACCGCTTTTCAAATCGCGCACTTCTGCTTCCTGCGAGGCGTTGCGCGCCTCGAGCGTCTGATTGACCTCGCGCTGGGCGGCGACCTGCCGATCCATTTCCTGCACCCGGAGCAGGCCGCCCTTGCCGAGCCACAGTGGAAACTGCAGCAGGACCAGCAGAACGACCAGCACCCAGGTCGGCCACTTCATGGACCGGGATTACTTCCTCAGGTTGTAGAAAGTGTCGATGCCGGGATAGACGACGGTATCGCCCAGATCTTCCTCGATGCGCAGCAGCTGGTTGTACTTGGCGATGCGGTCAGAGCGGCTGAGCGAACCCGTCTTGATCTGGCCAGCGTTGAGGCCCACGGCGATGTCGGCAATGGTCGAATCCTCGGTTTCACCCGAGCGATGCGAGATCACGCAAGTCCAGGCGGCGCGCTTGGCCATTTCGACGGCAGCAAAGGTTTCGGTCAGCGTACCGATCTGGTTAACCTTGATCAGGATGGAGTTGGCCGCGCCCCGCTGAATGCCTTCCCGCAGGATCTTCGGATTGGTGACGAACAGGTCATCGCCGACGATCTGGATCTTCTTGCCGAGCTTGTTGGTGAGATTGATCCAGCCATCCCAGTCGCCTTCGGCCATGCCGTCCTCGATGCTGATGATCGGATATTTATCCACCAGTGAAGAGAGGTAGTCTGCGAAGCCGGCCGAATCGAGTTCCAGCTTTTCGGAGCCCAATATGTACTTGCCGTTCTTGTAAAACTCGGAACTCGCGCAATCGAAGCCCAGCACCACATCCTGACCCGGTGTGTAGCCGGCAACCTCGATGGCCTTGAGGATCAGTTCGATCGCTTCGTCGTTGCCGGCGACGTTCGGCGCGAAGCCGCCTTCGTCGCCCACCGTGGTCGGATAGCCTTTCTTGTCGACAAGCTTCTTGAGGTTGTGGAACACCTCGGCACCGCAGCGCAGCGCTTCGCGGAAACTGGTGGCACCGACCGGCAGGATCATGAATTCCTGGATGTCGAGGTTGTTGTTGGCATGTGCGCCGCCGTTGATGACGTTCATCATCGGTACCGGCATGGTCATCGGGCCGGAGCCGCCGAAGTAACGATAGAGCGGCAGGCCCGCCTCTTCAGCTGCCGCCTTGGCCACCGCCATCGAGACGGCCAGCATGGCATTCGCGCCGAGGCGCGACTTGTTTTCGGTATCGTCGAGCTCGATCAGCGCCCGGTCGATGAAAGCCTGCTCTTCGGCATCGAGGCCGATGATGGCTTCGGAAATTTCGGTATTGACGTTTTCAACGGCTTTCAACACGCCCTTGCCAAGGTAGCGCGTCTTGTCGCCGTCGCGCAACTCAATTGCTTCGCGCGAGCCGGTCGAGGCGCCGGAAGGTACGGCGGCACGGCCCATCACGCCGGATTCGAGCAGGACGTCGGCCTCGACGGTGGGATTGCCGCGGGAATCAAGAATCTCGCGGGCGACGACATCAACAATGGCACTCATGGGGGGGATTCCTTTCTGGATAGGGTGAAAATCAAAGTCCGCTGCCAAAGCCGCGCCGCTTTACAACGGTGTCGAGCTCCAGCAGGGTTTCGAGCAGTTCCTGCATCAGTGGCAGGGGCCAGGCGTTCGGGCCGTCGGATAGCGCCTTGGCCGGATCGGGGTGGGTTTCCATGAACAGGCCGGCGACGCCGACCGCAACCGCCGCACGCGCCAGCACCGGCACGAACTCGCGCTGACCACCCGAACTGGTGCCCTGCCCGCCGGGCAGTTGCACCGAATGCGTGGCATCGAAAACAACCGGGCAGCCGGTCTCGCGCATGATCGCCAGCGCACGCATGTCGGAGACGAGATTGTTGTATCCAAAGGAGGCGCCGCGCTCGCAGACCATGATGGTATCCGCGCCGCCATTGGCGGCCTTGGCCTTCGCCACGACCTGCTTCATGTCGCCCGGCGCGAGGAACTGCCCCTTCTTGATATTCACCGGCTTGCCACAGGTGGCGACGGCCTGAATGAAATCGGTCTGCCGGCAGAGGAAGGCCGGCGTTTGCAAGACATCGACCACGGCGGCAACGGCAGCGATCTCGCTTTCGTTATGCACGTCGGTGATAACAGGGACACCGATCTGGCGCCGCACCTCGGCGAGGATACGCAAGCCCTCGTTCATGCCGTGCCCGCGGAAGGACTGCGACGAGCTGCGATTCGCCTTGTCGTAGGAGGCCTTGAAAATGTAGGGAATGCCCAGCTTGCCGGTGATTTCCTTCATGCGGCCGGCGACATCGAGGCAAAGCTGCTCGGACTCTGCGACGCACGGGCCGGCGATGAGAAACAGCGGCTTGTCGAGGCCGACTTCAAAATTGCAGAGCTTCATTGCTTTTCCTGACGCAGGCTGTGCCGTCTCGCCAGCGCCGACTTTAAGAAGGCGATGAAGAGCGGATGGCCGGTGCGCGGGTTTGAGGTGAATTCGGGGTGGAACTGGACGCCAACAAACCACGGATGCATGCTTTGCGGCAATTCCATCATCTCGGGCAGGTTCTCGGTCGGCGTACGCGCGCTGATGACGAGGCCGGCCGCCTCGAGCTTGGGCACGTAGGCGTTGTTGACTTCATAGCGGTGGCGGTGACGCTCATTCACTTCCTTGCCATAGATCGAAGCGGCCAGCGTACCTTCCTTCACCGGGCAACGCTGCGCGCCGAGACGCATCGTGCCGCCGAGATCGGAAGTCACGTCGCGTTTCTCGACGCGGCCTTCACGATCGGCCCACTCGGTAATGAGGGCAACGACCGGATGCGGCGTATCGGCATCGAACTCGGTGCTGTTGGCGGCGTCGAGCGCAGCCATGTGCCGCGCGAATTCGATGGTGGCAAGTTGCATGCCCAGGCAAATGCCGAGATAGGGCACCTGATGCTCGCGCGCATAGCGGATCGCAACGATCTTGCCTTCCGTACCGCGCTTGCCGAAGCCGCCAGGCACGAGGATCGCATCCATCTTTTTCAGCGCGGCCGGTCCGTGCTTCTCGATTTCTTCGGAGTCGACGTAGTGAATATTGACATGGCTCCGGGTGTGGATGCCGGCATGCACCAGCGCCTCGGTCAGTGACTTGTACGACTCGGTCAGGTCGACATACTTGCCGACGAAGGCAATGTCAACTTCCTCTTCCGGATGGTCGAGCGCATCGACGAGTTTTTTCCACACCGACAGATTGGCCGCCTTGGCAAGGATGCCAAGCTTATGGCAGACGATCTCGTCGAGCATCTGATCGTGCAGCATCGCCGGAATCTTGTAGATCGAGTCGGCGTCGAGCGCGGCGATCACCGCCTCGGGTTGCACGTTGGTGAACAGTGCGATCTTGCGCCGTTCCTCGCTGGGTATCGGCCGATCCGCTCGGCACAGCAGGATGTCGGGCTGAATGCCGATCGCGCGCAGATCCTTGACCGAGTGCTGGGTCGGCTTGGTTTTGAGTTCGCCCGCCGAGGCGATGTAAGGCACCAGCGTGAGATGGATGAAGCAGGTGTTGATCCTGCCTTCCTCGATGCCCATCTGGCGGATGGCTTCGAGGAAGGGCAGCGATTCGATGTCGCCCACCGTGCCGCCGATCTCGACGAGGGCGACGTCCGCCCCTGCTGCGCCGCGCTTGAGGAACAGCTTGATCTCGTCGGTAATGTGCGGAATCACCTGCACGGTCTTGCCGAGATACTCGCCGCGCCGTTCCTTCTTGATCACCGACTCATAGATCTGGCCGGTGGTGAAGTTATTGCGCCTGCCCATCTTGACGCTGGTGAACCGTTCGTAATGACCCAGGTCAAGATCGGTCTCGGCACCATCTTCGGTGACGAACACCTCGCCATGCTGGAACGGCGACATCGTGCCGGGATCGACGTTGATGTAGGGATCGAGCTTGAGATGGGTTACCTTGATGCCGCGCGATTCGAGGATGGCCCCGAGGCTGGCGGCGGCGATGCCCTTGCCCAGACTGGACACGACACCACCCGTAACGAAGACATATTTGGTCATGGCAAGTGCCACAAAAGCGGCCGCTGCGGGAAAGCCGAATGATACCGGAAAACGCAGATTTCAGTGCGGGCTCATGCCCGTGTAGCGGGCGTTATGCCGGAGCAAAACTACATTTTAGAAACCCTTGCTGCGGATTTCCGGCCAGGCCTTGCTCAGGTAGTAGCCCATCGACCAGAGCGTCAGCACGGCAGCCAGCCAGATCAGCCATTCGCCCATTGCCGCAATGGGCAGGTCGAAAAGCGCGTCGTAATAAAGCAGCATGGGAATCGCGATCATCTGGGCGGTGGTTTTCAGTTTGCCGATGAAAGAGACGGCAATGCTCTTTGCCGCACCAATTTTTGCCATCCACTCGCGCAGGGCCGAAATGGCGATCTCGCGGCCGACGATGATGATGGCGACGATAGCGTCAGTCCGGTCGAGTTGCACCAGCATCACCAGCGCCGCCGCGACCATCAGCTTGTCGGCCACCGGATCGAGGAAAGCGCCAAAAGCCGACATCTGCCCCAATTTGCGCGCCACCCAGCCATCGAGCCAGTCGGTGATCGCTGCGACGATGAATGCGCTCGTCGCGATCAGATTCTGCTCCTGAGGGGGCAATGGCAGGTAATACACGCCGACCACCAATGGAATCAGGACGATGCGTGTCCAGGTCAGGGAATTGGGAAGATTGAAGATCATGCCAGATGCAATTCTCTGTATATCGCTTCGGCCAGTGTTCGACTGATGCCTGAAACACGACACAAGTCTTCCACCGTCGCCGCCCTGACGCCGTCCAGCCCGCCAAATTGGGCCAGCAGGTTGCGGCGGCGCGTCGGGCCGATACCGGCAACATCTTCCAGCGCCGAGCGTCCACGCGCTTTCGCGCGCCGCGCCCGATGGCCAACGATGGCGAAGCGGTGCGCCTCGTCGCGAATTTCCTGGATCAGGTGGAAGCCGGCGTTGTCCATGGCCAATTCTAGCGGCTGGCGACGCCCATGCACGAACAGCGTTTCGTGGCCGGGCCGCCGCTCTGCGCCTTTCGCCACGCCGATGCTCGCCAGATCGGTCAAGCCGAGTTCGGCGAAGACCTCACGCGCCACGGCATGCTGGCCCTTGCCGCCGTCGATCAGCACAAGGTCAGGCGCCGTCGTTTCGGCCGTCTCGCCAGCGCCGAGTTTTTCATATCTTCTGGTCAATGCCTGACGCATTGCCGCATAGTCGTCACCCGGCGTGATGCCCTCGATGTTGAAACGGCGGTAGTCGCCCTTCTTCATCGCGCCATCGACGCAGACCACGCAAGAGGCCACCGTACCCTCGCCCATCGTGTGGCTGATGTCAAAGCACTCGATGCGACGCGGCACTTCGGGCAAATCGAGAGCCAGACGCAAGGCCTCAAGCCGGCCGCCAGCCCGTACCGTGGCTTGCCGTCGTGCTGTCAATGCGAGTTGGGCATTGTTGAGCGCCATCTCGACCCAGGCACGCTCCATTGCATTTTTCGGCCCGCTTCCGTGCAAGGCTTCCGTTAGATCTTCCAGCGGCCAGGGATCGAGGATCAGGCGCGGCGGCACGTCGTGCTCCGCATAGTGCTGGGCGAGGAAGGCGGCCAGGCCCTCAGCGGCGCTGGCCTCCAGGTTGGCTTGCGGAAAGTGCGCGCGGTCGCCCAGATGCAGCCCGCCGCGCACCATCGCCAGATTGACGCACAGCTCGCCATGTTCGACGACGGCGACAACGATATCGACATCCGCGTCGCGGGTCGAACTCACATATTGACGATGCAATACCGCCTGCAAGGCCCTGATCTGGTCGCGCAACGCGGCCGCCTGCTCGAAATGCAGCGCAGCCGCTGCTTGCGCCATCTGCTGCGTCAGCTTATCGATCACCTCGCCGTGCCGGCCCTTGAGAAACAGCTCGGCCAGTTTCACGTCAACGCCGTAATCCGCCGCAGAAATCAGTCCGACACAAGGCGCCTTGCAGCGATGAATCTGATGTAGCAGGCAGGGCCGCGAACGATGGGCGAACACCGCCTCCTCACAGGTGCGCAACAGGAAACTCTTCTGGATCAGCTGGATGCCCTCGCGCACGGCCAGCCCGCTCGGAAACGGCCCGAAGTAGTGCGACTTCTTTTCGAATGCGCCACGATGATGAAAAAGCCGGGGGAACTCGCCACCGGAAAGCCCGATGTAGGCGTAGGACTTGTCGTCGCGAAAGAGGATGTTGTACTTCGGCCTGAGCTTCTTGATCAGCGTGTTCTCGAGGATTAAGGCTTCAGCCTCCGAGCGTGTCGCGGTCGTCTCCATGCCGGCCACCTGCTGGAGCATCAGCACGATGCGCGGGCTGTGTCCGGTTTTCTGGAAGTACGAGGAAACCCGCTTCTTGAGACTTTTCGCCTTGCCGACGTAGAGCACCGCGCCGTCTGCTGCCAGCATGCGATAGACGCCCGGCGCATCGGTCAGCGAGGCGAGGAAAGATTTGCTGTCGAAAATCGGTTCTGGCATGTCAGCGTAGGATATCGCCATGAGTAGTATTTCCTGCGACATTTTCTGCGCCGTCATCGACAACTATGGAGATGCTGGCGTCTGCTGGCGGCTGGCACGCCAGCTGGCGATGGAACAGGGATGGCACGTGCGGCTGTGGATCGACGACCCGACACCCATTGATCTTCTCGCGCCCGATCAGAACACGGTCGAAATACGCAAATGGGCAGGCGATTTCGCCGGCGTCACACCGGCCCAAGTCGTCATCGAGGCCTTTGCCTGCGAGCTACCCGCGCTTTACGTCGGATCGATGGCCGGCCAGCCCAAGCTGCCAGTCTGGATCAATCTCGAATACCTCTCGGCCGAAGACTGGGTGGCTGGCTGCCACGGCCTGCCCTCGCCCCAGCCGCCGCTGGTCAAGCATTTCTTCTTTCCCGGCTTCGTTCCCGGGGCGGGTGGATTGATCCGCGAACGCAACTTTGCCGTCCCGCCAGCGCCGAGTTTTGATGGCGCACTGGAAATCTCGCTTTTCTGCTACGAAAACCCACAACTGCCCGCGCTGCTCGATTGCTGGCGTGATGGCAATCAGACCATCGTCTGCCATGTTGCTTATGGTCTGCCACACCGTCAGGTGGAAACTTGGCTGGGCGAGCCATTCCCCACAGGCGTTACTGTCCGACGCGGCAACCTCGACCTGCACGCCCTGCCTTTCCTGCCGCAGACGGAATACGATGCCTTGCTTGCCCGCTGCCAGCTGAACTTCGTCCGTGGCGAGGATTCCTTCGTGCGCGCCCAGTGGGCAGAGCGGCCTTTTGTCTGGCAGGCCTACCCGCAAGCCGAAAATGCCCATTTCGCCAAACTCGACGCCTTCCTGAACCGCTACACCGACAACTTGGCGGTACGGAGCTTCTTCCACGCCTGGAACGGCGACGGCCCGTTGAACTGGGCAGAATTTTCCGCTACGCTGCCCGCGCAGGCGGCGCACGCGCCCGGCTGGGCAAGCCAGATTTCTGTCCACGGCGATCTGGCGACAAATCTGGTCAGGTTCTGTCTGAAAAAGCTATAATCCGCGCCTTTTATTTTCCCCATCAGGCACTTGCTATGAAAACCGCTCAGGAACTCCGCGTCGGCAACGTCATCATGGTCGGCAACGATCCGCTCGTCGTCCAGAAGGCCGAATACAACAAGGGTGGCCGCAGTTCTGCGGTCGTCAAGTTCAAGTTCAAGAACCTGCTCACCGACGCCCCGTCCGAGGCCATCTACAAGGCCGACGACAAGTTCGAGCAGGTCGTGCCCGAACGCAAGGAATGCACCTATTCCTACTTCGCCGACCCGATGTACGTCTTCATGGACGACGAATACCACCAGTACGAAGTCGAAGCCGAGAACATGGCCGATGCCATTCCCTACATCGAGGACGGCCTGGCTGTCGAAGTGGTGTTCTACGAAGGCAAGGCGATTTCGGTCGAAATGCCCAACAGCGTGGTGCGTGAGGTGGAATACACCGAGCCGGCCGTCAAGGGCGACACCTCCGGCAAGGTGCTCAAGCCGGCGAAGATCAAGCCGAGCGGCCTGGAAGTGATGGTGCCGATCTTTGTCGCGACCGGCGACAAGATCGAAATCGATACCCGCACCGGCGAATACAAGAACCGCGTCAAGTAATCAACGAATAGAGGGGTCAGGCCATCATCGCCTGACAGGCAGCCCGGCCAGCGGCGCAAAGTCCGGCCAGGCTGTCCCACGCGGGCGCAGCTTGCGTCGGCAGCAGGCGCGCAATGCGTGCGCTGCGTTCCGGATCCACTTCCGGACGCCAGCTTCTCCAGCAGTTCGACCACCGTTTCCGGCTTGTTGCAGACCGGCAGCATGTCGCAGCCCGCCTGCCATGCTGCCTCCGCCCTGCCGACAATGCCGCCGGCGACGCTGGCGCCTTCCATCGACAGGTCGTCGCTGAAGATCACGCCCGGTGTGGCCGAATCCGTTGCGCAGCTTGTCGATCCAGACCGGCGAAAAGCCGGCCGGCCGGCTGTCGATTTGCGGATAGATCACATGCGCCGGCATCACGGCATCCAGCTTCAAGCGGCGATAGGGCAGCAGGTCGTCGGCCATTTCTGCGAGGCTGCGCTCATCGACCGGAATCGCCAGATGCGAATCGGCGGCGACGCAGCCGTGCCCGGGAAAATGCTTGCCGCAGCAGGCCATGCCGGCCTGCGTGCAGGCCTTCGATGAGCGCGCCGGCCAGTGCAATCACCGCCTCGGGGTCGCGATGAAAAGCACGGTCGCCGATCACGCCGCTAACCCCATAGTCGAGATCGAGCACCGGCGTGAAGGAGAGATCGACGCCGCAGGCACGCAATTCGGCGGCGAGGGTAAAGCCAATGGCGCGCGCAGCGGCGATGGCGCCCGCGCATCGCGATCCCACCACTCACCCAGCCGGCGCATCGCCGGCACGCGCGTGAAGCCTTCGCGGCAACGCTGCACGCGGCCACCCTCGTGATCGATGGCGATCAGCAATCGCGGCGAACGCAGCGCATGAATTGCCGCGCACAGAGCCGTCAATTGCTGCGGGATCGCAATAGTTGCGGGCAAACAGGATGACGCCGCCGACCAGCGGATGCAGCAGGCGTTCGCGCTCGGCAGCGGTCATGGCCGTGCCGGCAATGTCGATCATCAACGGTCCGTAGCTCATGGTTTTTCCACGACGACAAAGGCCAGCGCATGCTCCGTCTCGTCACTCAGCGAAAGATGGCAGGTCAGGCCGCGTTCGGCGATCCAGTGCGCCAGTTCGGCAGAAAATTCCAGCAGCGGCTTGCCCAGATCGTCATGCGTCACGGCAATGGCCGGTCAGCAGTACCGGCGCGCGGATGCCCGTGCCGAGCGCCTTGCCGAGCGCCTCCTTGGCGGCAAAGCGTTTTGCAAGGAAACGACCGGGATCGGCACTCTCGCGACAGGCAGCCCGCTCAGCGGGCGCCAGCAGCTTTTCCAGCGCCCGTTCACCGTGGCGCTGCCAGAATTCGCGCATGCGTGCGATCGCGACGAGATCGGTGCCGATGCCGAAGATCACGGCTGGGCGACCTCGCCGGATCAGGGCTTTCATTTCGCGCACCGCCTCGCGCAGGCCAACGAAGACCGCACGACTGACGATGGCATGGCCGATATGCAGTTCGCAGATGCCCGGCAGGGCGGCAATCGGCTGCACATTGACGTAGTTCAGCGCATGGCCGGCATTGAAGCGCATGCCGCAGTCGATGATCGCCGTCCCGCCAGCGCCGACTTTTCTCAGTTCGGCCTGCGCCGCCGCGCTCTCGATGTCGCGCCCGCTGTCGTGGAAAGCATGCGCGTAGGGGCCGGTGTGGATCTCGCACGCCTGCGCGCCCACACGTGCGGAGGCCTCGATCTGCCTTGGGTCGGCGTCGATGAACAGGCTGACATAGATGCCGGCATCCTTCATCCGGGATACGACATCCTTGAGCCGCGCTTCCTGCCCTGCCACGTCGAGCCCGCCTTCGGTGGTGACTTCATGGCGGCCTTCCGGCACCAGCGTCGACATTTCGGGCTTGAGGCGGCAGGCGATGCCGACCATTTCGTCGGTCGCCGCCATTTCGAGATTCAGCTTGGTCTGCACGCTGGCGCGCAGCAGTTCGACATCGCGGTCGACGATGTGGCGGCGGTCTTCGCGCAGATGCACGGTGATCGCATCCGCGCCGCCCAGATGCGCTTCGGCAGCCGCCCAGACCGGATCGGGTTCGTAGGTGCGACGCGCCTGACGCAGGGTCGCCACATGGTCGATGTTCACTCCCAGAAAAATCATTTTCCCGCGCCTTTCTCAAACATCCTGCAATTCGATGAATACCCGCCGCGTCTGCAACTTTTGCCCTGCAAGATAATGCGCCAGCAAATAGCGCATCAACTGCTTGCCTTCGGCCAGACTACGCCGATCGCCGTAATCGTCCGCCGCCAGGTCGAGCAGCGTTTTTCCTGACAACGGCAGGCCGTCTGCGGAGTCACCGGCAGGCAGCGCGCCGCGTTCGATCTGATAGTGATAACTACCTTCCGCCTGAATTGGGATGCCTGCCGCATCGCGATCCAGTACCAGCCCGTAACCCAGTTCCTTCAACAACGTTTTTTCGAAGCGGCGCAACTCGGCCGCCTCGGTGGTGCCCCGCGACAATGCCTGCAGGGCGATCGCATACGCTTCATACAGCTGCGCATGCGCATCTTCGCGCGGCAGCAACTTCAGCAACAGTTCGTTCAAATAATAGCCGAGCAGCAGGCCTTCACCACGCGGCAAGGAGATGCCTCCCACCCATTCGGCCTTGGCCAGGGTCTTGACTTCGCCACCGCCGAACCAGCCGAGTTCGAGCGGCTGGAATGCATGCAACACGCCGCGCAGCTCCGAACGTGGCCGGCGCGCACCCCGTGCCAGCAATGCGAGTCGGCCGTGATCACGTGAAAACACCTCCAAGATCAGGCTGGTTTCGCTGAAGGGATACGTGTGCAGCAGAAAGGCCGCCGCACCATCAATGCGCTGCCTGCCGCTCATCACTCATAACCAAGGCTTCTCAGCGCGCGTTCGTCGTCGGCCCAGCCGCCTTTGACCTTGACCCAGGTTTCGAGCCAGACCTTGCCGCCAAACAGACGCTCCATGTCCTTGCGTGCATCGCTTGCCACCCGCTTCAGGCGTTCGCCGCCCTTGCCGATGACAATGGACTTGTGCGCGTCCCGGTCGACGATGACCGCTGCGTGGATGCGCCGCACACCTTCGACTTCCTCATAGCGTTCGATTTCGACAGCGATGCCGTAGGGCAGCTCTTCGCCAAGATTGCGAAACAGTTTTTCGCGCAGCAACTCGGCGGCGAGAAAGCGTTCGGAACGATCCGTCAGTTCGTCCAGGCCGAATATTGGCGCCGCTTCCGGCAGATATTTTCCCGCCACCTTGAGCAGGGTATCGAGATTCTCGCCACGTTCGGCACTGATCGGGACGATTTCCGCAAACGGATGCTGCGCGGCGAGCGAGGCGATAAAGGGCAGCAGCGCGCCCTTTTCCGCCAAGCGGTCGATCTTGTTGATCACCAGGATCACCGGCGTGTCTGCCGGCAGGCGTGCGAGAACCTCGCGGTCCTCGGGACGCCACTTATTGGCTTCGATGACAAACAGGATCACATCGATACCCGCCAAGGCACCGGTCACCACGCGATTCATGGCACGATTGAGCGCGTTGCGATGCTGCGTCTGGAATCCCGGCGTATCGACAAACACGTATTGAGTGGCTTCCACCGTCAGAATGCCATGAATCCGGTGGCGCGTGGTCTGCGCCTTTTTCGAGGTGATGCTCAGCTTCGCCCCGATCAACCGGTTCATCAGTGTCGACTTTCCGACATTCGGACAACCGATAATCGCCAGGTAGCCTGCCCGGAAAGGGGTTTGCGGAACGACGGTCTCACTCATGTATTTTTCACCCTGTCCAAGGCAGTTTGCGCTGCGTCCTGTTCGGCACCGCGTCGGCTGGCACCGCGCCCCGTCACCTGCAAATCGACGGCCGGAATGCTGCAGGAAACTTCAAATTCCTGGGCATGGGCATCGCCATGCGTTGCCAGCAGGGCGTACTGCGGTATCGGCAAGTGACGCCCTTGCAACCACTCCTGAAGGGCGGTTTTGGCGTCCTTGCCAGCGTCGCGCGGATCGATCAGCTCGATACGCGCGATGTACAGACCCTCGATACAGTCGTGCGCCGCAGCGAAACCGGAATCCAGGTAGATGGCGCCGAGAATCGCCTCCAGGGCATCCGCCAATATCGACGGGCGACGAAAGCCACCGCTCTTGAGCTCGCCTTCACCCAGCAGCAGCTTGTCTCCCAGAAAGAGATCCGTTGCAATTTCAGCCAGGGATTCCTGACGTACCAGATTGGCACGCAGGCGGGATAGCTCACCTTCTTTCAGGCCGGGAAAACGCAGGTAGAGCAGGCTGGCGATAACGCAATTCAGCACGCTATCCCCAAGAAACTCGAGCCGTTCGTTATGCTGGGAAGAATGGCTGCGATGCGTCAGCGCCTGACGCAACAGCTCTGGCCGGTTAAAACGATAGCCCAGCGTTTTTTCCAGCCGTGCCGTCAAACCTACTCACTCCTTGGAGGAACCTTCGAAGTCGAGCATCAGGCTGACGTTCGCAAAGAGCGGGATGCGCTTTTCGTAGGAAAACGAGATCACGACCGCCCCGCCCTCTTTCGTGATATCGAGATCAGCAGCGGTAATGGCCGAAATGTAATCCACATTGGCCTGACGATCGAAAGCATCCCGGATCTTAGCCACGCCAGCCGTTGCATCTGCGTCAGCTGCGACCTTCTTGATGGCGCTGACAATTTGACGGTGCTCCATGTACTCGGGAATGACCTTCAGGCCGAGGAGCGCGAGAATGGCAACGACAACCGCCGCGGCCATCAGGCCGGAAAGTGTTATGCCAAGCTGTCTTTTTTTCATGTCATCTCCCCGTCAGGATTCAGGTCATCAACGAAAACTGCCAATGCGCTTCAAATCCCCAAAATTGAACCAGATATAAAAGGCTTTCCCGACCAGATTCTCGTCAGGCACGAATCCCCATACCCGACTGTCCTGCGAATTGTCACGATTGTCGCCCATGACAAAATAATGTCCGGCCGGTACCTCGCAAACCACGCCGTCGGTATTGTAGAGACAATTGTCGCGCCGGGGAAATTGCATGACATGCGGCACATAGGCCGGCGCGCCTTCCTCGATCAGCAGCGCGTGTTGTTTCCCCCCCAGATTTTCCTCGTAGCGCGGGGTATAGAACATGCGCTCCACATCGAAGTAATCGCCGGTATTTTCAAGGGAAACTGGTTCGCCGTTGATGGTCAGGCGCTTGTTGATATAGGCTACCCGGTCGCCCGGCAAGCCGACTACGCGCTTGATGTAATCGAGCGAGGGATCGGGCGGATAGCGAAATACCACCACATCGCCGCGCAATGGCTGGCCCACTTCAATGACCTTCTTGTTGATTACCGGCAAACGGATGCCATAGGTATATTTATTGACGGCGATGAAATCACCGACCAGCAGCGTCGGAATCATCGACCCGGAAGGTATCTTGAAGGGCTCGACAAGAAAGGAACGCAGCAGGAACACGATCAGGATGACGGGGAAGAAGCTGGCACCGTACTCAACCCAGACCGGCTCCTTGGCGTCCGGTGCGCGCCGCTTGCGGAACACGAAATGATCCGCCACCCAGAGCATGGCGCTCACCACCAGCAATATGAAAAGAATCAGCGCAAAGTTCATGTTCATCGTTCCACCACGCAACACCGCCAGGAAAGCCTCCTGGGGAATTTCGACACTGCCAACCTGCTTCATGCGCTTTTTGCCGGCCTTCTGTTTTTCGAGCAGTTTCTTCTTGCGCGTAATGTCACCACCGTAGCACTTGGCCAGCACATCCTTGCGCATGGCCTTGACGTTCTCGCGTGCCACGATGGTTGAACCGATCGCCGCCTGGATCGCCACATCGTACATCTGGCGGGGGATTAACCCGCGCATCTTCGAAGCGAGTTCACGGCCGCGGTAGTGCGCATTGGCGCGATGCACGATCACCGACAGCGCATCGACCCGCTCACCGTTGATCAGGATATCGAGCCGGATAACGTCGGCGGCCCGATATTCCTTGAATTCATAGTCGAGTGAAGCATAGCCGCGCGAGACCGACTTGAGCTTGTCGAAGAAATCGAAGACCACCTCGGCAAGCGGCATCTCATAAGTCACATGCACCTGACGTCCGTGGTAGCGCATATCGACCTGCGAGCCGCGTTTCGACTCGCACAGGGTAATCACCGCGCCCAGATAGTCCTGCGGCACGAAAATCGCCGTCGTGATGATCGGCTCGCGAATCTCCTCGATCTTCTGCACTTCGGGCAGTTTCGAGGGATTCTCCACGAGGACTTCAGTACCATCGCGCAGGCGTACCTGATAGACCACCGTCGGCGCCGTGGTGATCAGATCCTGATCGAACTCGCGTTCCAGCCGCTCCTGCACGATTTCCATGTGCAGCAGGCCAAGGAAACCGCAGCGAAAACCGAAACCGAGGGCCTGCGACACTTCCGGCTCGTAATGCAGCGAAGCATCGTTGAGTTGCAGCTTTTCCAGTGACTCCCGCAGTTGGTCGTACTGGTTTGACTCGATCGGATAGAGGCCGGCGAACACCTGTGGCTTGATTTCCTTGAATCCGTGCAGGGGCTCAGTCGCCGGACGATCGGCTTTCGTCACGGTATCCCCGACTTTTGCGGCTTGCAATTCCTTGATGCCGGATATGATGAACCCCACCTCGCCAGCCGATAACTGTTCCTTGGCTTTGGATTTTGGCGTAAACACGCCGACCTGCTCGCACAGATGGATGGTTCCCGTTGACATCAGACGAATGCGTTCCTTGGGACCCAGCGTGCCATCGATAACACGTACCAGCATCACCACGCCGACATAGTTGTCGAACCACGAATCGATAATCAAAGCCTTGAATGGTGCGGCCGGGTCACCCTTGGGCGGAGGAATCCGCGCAATCACCGCTTCAAGGATGTCTTCGATACCCATACCAGTCTTGGCCGAACAGGGAATGGCGTCGGTGGCATCGATGCCGATGACTTCTTCGATTTCTTCGCGTGCGCCATCGGGATTCGCTTGCGGCAGATCCATTTTATTAAGGACGGGAAGCACCTCGACACCCAATTCGAGGGCGGTGTAGCAGTTCGCCACTGTTTGCGCCTCGACGCCCTGCGAGGCATCCACTACCAGCAACGCACCTTCGCAGGCTGACAGGCTGCGCGACACTTCGTAAGAAAAGTCGACATGCCCCGGCGTATCGATGAGATTCAGGTTGTAGCGCTTGCCGTCTCTGGACAGGTACGAAAGCGACGCGGTCTGGGCTTTGATGGTGATGCCGCGTTCGCGCTCGATATCCATCGAATCGAGCACCTGTTCCGACATTTCACGGTCGGACAGGCCGCCGCAACGCTGGATGATGCGATCGGCCAGCGTCGACTTGCCGTGATCGATGTGGGCAATGATGGAAAAGTTTCTGATGTGATCCAAGGGGCGGGAGACGATGCGGACAGGCTGGCCCGGCTCAATATTCAGGCCCAGGCGCGCGTCCGATCAAGCTGATGAAATGGGCGCGGATTATACCTTGAACGCAAGCGCCCGGCCGACGAAAACCGGGACGCCACAACACCCTCAAGCTGTTACAGACTCCCCTTGATGTGCTGGAACCGGATCGTTGCCTCCTTGTCAAGCGCATGCTGATCGATGCCTTCCAGCAGCCCGACAGCTTCCTTCTTGCTGCCCTCTTCGACCAGCAGTTCGGCGAGATGGACTTTCACAACCGAATTACTCGGAGCAAGTGCCATTGCCAAGCGCAGGCTCGCGATGGCATCCTTTTTCTGTCCCGCCAAGGCTTGCGCCTCGGCCAGTGTATCCAGAACCTGAGGATTTTCCGGCGCCATCGCGATGGCTTTCCGTGCCACCGCCAACGCCTCAGGCTTTCGAGCCTGAGCGTAAGCCCACGCCAGATCGTTCAACGTCACCGGATTGTTCGGGTTCAGTTTGTCGATAGTTTCCAGATATTTGGCCGCAGTAGCGTAATCCCCTTTGGCACTGGCATAGCGAACTGCCAAAGTCATTGCAGGAATACTGTCCGGATGCTTGGCCAGCCAATCACGCAATTCGCTAATGGCATAGTCGCCACCCAGCGTACGCGCCTGCAACTCGATCCTGCGCAGCCCCGCTTCTTCCAATGCACCCGCCTTGCCCGCCGTTTCGTAGGCTTTGAGCGCCTTGGGTTCTTCCTCCAATACCGCATGTACATCGCCACGCAATAACAGACCAGTGGCTTTGAGCTTGGGGCGATCGGTCAGCATGCCGGCAGTTACCAACGCGTCGCTGCCCTGTTTCTGTTCGACCTGCAGCATTGCCAGCATTTGATATGGGGCTGGCTCATCCGGACGCTGGGCGATCAACTTGCGCAACGCAAGCATAGCGTCCGGTGCTTTGCCAGCACGCACCAGGGTTTGTGCATGCCTCAAACCCCAGTCCACACGCTCCGGAAAGCGCGCCTTGAGTTCGGCATACTTGTTGATCGCTTGTTCGAAATTGCCAGCAGCTTCATGTGTCGAGGCTGCCAGCACTTTCATCGCCAGATTGTCAGGATTCGCGGCCTCGCCCTCGCTCGCCACTGACAGCGCCTTGTCCTTCTTGCCCCAGGCCAGCCAGTGACGAATCGCTGCCTCACGCAACCCGACCGACTCCGCATCCGCTGCCACGCCGCGCTCGAGCACCGCACCAATCTTGTCGGAATCTGCACCAGCAATCCTCATTCTCTTGGCGAGGTCGAAATAGATGCGAACATCCTTTGTTTTATCATCCACCGCCCTTTTCAGCCGGTCGTCATATTGCTTGCTGCGGTCCGCAGACGTTGCGGATATCGCGAGTGCCATCAGGGCCGGGTAGTAGTCGGGGCGGACGTCCAGGGCGCGGCTGGTCTGCTCGAAGGCAGCCGCTTCATTGCCCTCAATACCCGCCACCGCGGCCATCCAGAGGTAGGGCTCAGGTTCCTTGGGGCGAAGCTCCAACTCTGCCTTGGCCATTTCCCGCGCCTTATCCAGCAAGTGCATGTTCAGAAGAGCGCGGAATACGCCTTCCCTGAGGCCGGGGTTGTCATGGGAGAGTTGAATTGCCTGACTTATTGCCTGACCAGCTTCGTCACGTTTGCCCAGTGCGAACTTCATTTCGGCAAGTCGAATCAGTATGTCGGCCCCGGGGGGCTGGGTCTGGGCCGCTTTGGTTAGCTGCTTCACGGCACCCGCCTTGTCGCCCTTGGCCCAGGCAAGTTCGGCGGAGGCCGTCTGCAGACCTCGATCATTCGGCGCCAAGCGCAAAGCGCGATCAAGTATCGCTGCCGCAGCTTTCAAATCGTTGCGGCGAAGCTCCAGCAAGAACTGCATGCGGAGCGCCCCGAGGGACGCGGGATTAATGAAAAGAATTTTGCGCAAGCGGCTATCCGCCGATGAAAGTTCGCCACGATCCAGTTCAACTTTTGCTGCAATCAGTAACGATGGGACATGTTCAGGCAAGGCCACAAGAACTTTTGTAACCAAGGCATGGGCCTGATCTTGCTTACCCTCCTCCATCTGGAACAAGGCTTCAACGAAAGCAGTCCGCCAATATCGAGGGGCGATTTTCCTGAGCTTGTTCAACAATGGCTTGGCCTCGGCAGATTTACCGGCCTCGAACAGTTGCTCGGCATATTCACCAATAACCCCCTGATGCCACCCGGCTAACTCGTAGGAACTCTTCATGGACGCCAAGGCATTGGCTTGATCGCCACGAGCCACATACAACCGACTTGCCGCGCGCCGAACCCACCAGGGCGCCTTGCCTTCCTTGATGAGATCCTCCACCTCTACCATGGCTTCTTGTGGGCGCTTTGCCTGGATGGCCATTTGAGCCTTCGCGAGTCTTACGGCAGGCGCATTGATTGTGGCCCTCGTCAGTTGCCATTCCGCCTTGTCCTGATGTCTCAGTGCCAAATGCGCCAAAGCGACGATACCGCGCAATTCGCTGTCGGCGGTGGGAAGCGCAAGCTCCCGATCAGCGAAGTCCTTGACCAAAATGGCGTAATCGCCACGGTCGAGAAGCAGCAATGCAATTCTGGGGACAAGGTCGTCGGCATTGCCGCCGTGGACCAATGCCTGGCGTAAGTGTTGTTCGGCCCCGACCATGTCGCCCGTTCGCTCCAGGGCGTCGGCCAGTGCTGAGCGCGCCTCTGACGACGACGCATCACTCTGAACGGCATTCTTGAAGGAGATAACGGCAGAAGACAGCTCCCCTTTGTTCAGATGCTCCTTGCCCTGCCGGATGGAATCGGCAGTCGAATTGGAGCAACCGACGGCGAGAAATGCAGCGGCCGCAACAACCACCAAGTGTGCATTGATCAGTTTCACGGAAACCACTCCTCTAATAGACCACGCCTGTGGTACATCCATTTCTTCGAATCAGTTCAAATCCGGCTCTGCGACCCTGAATATCAGTTGAAGTCTCAATCGTTATAGCCGAACTTTTCAATGAACGGGCGCAGGATAGGCATCACGACGGCGAAATCGGATTCATAGTGACGCCATCTCGCCACTGAGGAAGCATACAGCGGCTGAGTTACTTGGGTGCGGCTAGGACTCGCAACATGTTTCTGTGCAGCGCGCTGGTGGAAATCCATAACCGCAGAGTTCCAAGGCAGACCCAGAAACGCAAAAACCTGTCGATAGGTCGCCTCAAAATCCGAGACTACATCCTCGTAACGAAATTCGATAAACCGAAGAGACATCTCGTTTTTGATGTACAGCCACCAAGCCATAACTTCAGCGTAGAAGTTTATGGTGCTCTCCCAGGTAAGCAACTGCACCGTGGTGGGTGTAGGTACCATCAATTGCATAAAACAACTGAGGCAGACATCGCGAGGATCTCGCGTCACAAATACGACCTTGGCATCCGGAAAAACGCAGTTGATCAAGCCCAGATCAACTATGTTCATGGTGAATTTATCCACGAAAGTTCGCTTGCCAATTGTATTGCCAAACCGCTCGTGCACTCTTCTCCAATAGAATTCCCGCAGATGCAGCAACCCGTTTATATCTAGGCGATCAAGTTTCTCCGCAGTGCCGCCACCAGACTTGTCCATTGAGTGCAACTCACGCTTCATAGCTGAAATAAAATCGATTTCGTCAGCAACAAATACCGCGGGGTGCGCATCCAGAACTTCTTGCGTCAATGTCGTGCCGGATCGCATGAATCCAATAACGAAGTTTGGAGCTGGCTGGTCCGGAGGAAATTCCGTACCAACCCAGCGCTCCATCAAGCTCCGCTTAAATGTGGATTGATTGACCTTGAGCATGCCCGGAACCATGGTTGCGTCCTGCTGGACATACTCTGGCAAAGAGGCCGACAAAACACCCGCGGCATGCAAATGCGCAAAGACCGGATTGAACTCTCCAAGCCTATCCAGGACACGAGCTAGTTCCTTGTGGGCTCTGAAAGCTTCTCGAGGCCCGGGTTGCCCGGCGACAACCTTCTCAAGCCGATCCCGCGCAGCTTGATTCTTGCCGGCGTCAGCTTCCAGACTTCCGAGAAAGACCTGCATCATGTGATTTTCCGGCGACAACTGTAGAGCCTGCTCGGCTGCTGCAAGCGCATCGGCTTTCTTGTTCAGCTGTGCATAAGTAACGGCAAGAAGCTGATGGACACGAAATTCCGATGGAGAAACCTCAAGAGCTGTCTTAAGAAGCTTCAATGCACCGGGAAAGTCGCCCCAGTGCTGTAATTGTCCCGCTATTTCCAGAGCCAGATTGGGATTCCGTGCTTCATGAGCACTTTCCAAAAGGCTATTGCCCGCCTCAAGAAGGTGGGCAGTCCCTTCATCAAGCCTGCCTAGACTGCAAAGGGATTGCCCAAGCCAAGTTCGTGCCTGGGCGTCGGCAGGGTTGGCTAGCCATGCCTTTTCAAACCATTGCATGGCCTCCAGGGGATTGCCGGCTTTGACTGCTGCAAAGCCTCGTTGCATATGGGTGATCATTACCAAAATGGATTGATTTTATCGAAAACAATAATATTGCAGTACTTGCCAAGAAAAACGGCGACCTGAAGGCCGCCGTTTCAGCACTGCACTAACGAGCGCTTCAGATAATCTTGCGACGACGAGTCGCGGCCAGACCGGCCAAGCCGAAACCAAGCAGTGCCAGCGAAGCGGGCTCAGGAACGCCATTACCCGGATCCGGAATCTGGGCGCCAAAACCATCGAGATACACATAACCGGCATGTCCTGTCGGCTGACAGTCTGAGCCAAGTACCGCCAAGGAGAAAGTATGGCCCATTAGCGAAGAGCCAAGATTCAACTGTTCGATCTGCCATTGCGGCGTGTAATAGTAATTGTTTGCTAGAGAGAAGTTGGCATCCACGCCGCTACCGACGGCGGTATAAAGACGGGTGATCAGATCAACCCCATCAGTTTCATCGCGCAGGACAAGCTTCATCACTGCAGCATTACTAACAGCATGAGCCGCCTCCAAAACGGCCTTCCATGCGAAATAGATGGTTGGATCGGTATAGTTCACAACCGTCTGTTTGATCGCAGAAGCATAACCACCCCACGTTGTGTCTTCGACACGATAGCCGTAGTTGCCGCCGTAGACGGTAGAGCCCAGCAGAGCGCCGACGTTGGGATCGACGTAGCTATTCGCAATGATGGCCGAATGACTGGCACTGGTGGCATTAGCGAAAACCCAGGCCGGCGTCAGGGTAGTGTTATTAACGGAAGCCCGATAAGCCGAACTTGCAACATCCCAACCGTTCGTATTGCCGTCTTCAAAACCACCGTTCACGAAACTGGCCGCCTGAGCAAAGCCCGAGAGACCCATGCCAGCAATGGCTACTGCAAGAATTTTTTTCATTTGAATCTCCCCAGTAAGAGAAATTTACAAAAAGACCAGAACGACGGCTAGCTTCATGCATGACTCGTGCCATATTTTATTAGTTACTAATAATCAACTAGATAAATCTTAATATTGGAAATTGATTTTCAAAACATGGCAAGAAGTGTAAAAATTCTCGACAGCAGTCCGGGCATGAGGTTGTTCAAGGGATGAACCCATCGTCCTCCAGCCGGGCAATGATCATCTGCGCCGCTTCGAGCGGCGTGCAATCGCGCGTGTCGATCACCAGTTCGGCGTGTTCCGGTGCCTCGTAGGGATCGCTGATGCCAGTGAATTCCTTGATCAGCCCGGCCCGTGCCTTGGCGTAAAGCCCCTTCCGGTCTCGTGCTTCACAGGTTTCCAGCGGCGTGGCCACATGCACCTCGACGAAGCCGCCATGCGCCTCCACCATCTCGCGCACCTTGCGCCGCGTCGCCCGGTAGGGCGCAATCGGCGCGCAGAGCGCAATACCGCCATGCTTGGTAATCTCGCTTGCCACAAAACCGATGCGCTGAATATTCAGGTCGCGATGCGCCCGCGAAAAGCCCAGCTCGCTGGAAAGATGCTTGCGCACGACATCTCCATCGAGCAGCGTCACGGTGCGATCGCCGACCTCCAGCAGTTTAGACAGCAGCACACGTGCCATGGTTGACTTGCCCGCCCCGGAAAGGCCGGTGAAGAATACTGTCACGCCCTGCCGTCCGCGCACTGGCACCGGCACTGGTAAATAGTCCTTCAGCGCCTCGGTGCACGCGAAGCGCGGCAGATCCACCAGTTCGATTCCCGCTTCGCGTGCCAGCGCCGCCACGGCCTGCCGCGTACCGGCAGCCGCACCGTGCCACCATTCCGGTTCCACCAGCAGATGCGTCGCGCCCGCATTGCGGGCCAGCAAAGCCCGCCACAATACTTCGCGCGGCGACGCCAGCGGCCCGGGCAAAGGCAGCAGCGACAGCAACGCCCCGCGTTCGGGCAGGTAGCGCAGGCCGTGCTCCAGCACGCGGATGCGCGTGTAGTGATCGAGCGTGAGCGTCTGCTCTTCCGCTGTCATGGCCAGCACCAACACGTTGGCTTGGGCAATGCACGCCGCATGCACGATGCGCGCCGCCTCGGCACGCTGGATCATCTCCGCCGGCTGACAGGCCAGCACCTTGCGCCAGCCGCGCTTGGCAAACTGGCCGCGCAACTCCTCGGGATTCAGCCGCAAGGCTAAAAAATCGTAATGCACCGGTGCTTCGACCCCGACCACCGGCCCCGCGAGAAAAACGCCTCCGTCGTAACCCAGCGATGCCAGTTCGGTCATCATCTCTGCAGGCAGATCGGTCGCCGACCATTTCTCTTCAACCGCCAGAATTCCCAGCAGCACCCCCTCAGCATCCCGTAGTGCTACGCGCTCGCCCGGAGCAAGCGACTCGGTAAGAGAGGAGCTTACCTCCAGCAACACGGGCAAAGACCACGGCCGGCCGTCGGACAACCGCTGCCCGGCCAACACGGCAGCGCAGTCGGCACGGCCCAGATAACCTCGTAGTGGAGCGCAGAAACCCAGCAGCAACAACTCCAGCAGGCCGAGCGGATGACCACGCAGGTCCCAACTCTTCAGCGCCGCTGCTGCGTGCTTCAGCGACTCGACATCGGCGTCTTCGGCGAACAGAGAAACATCGGCGGTATTCAAGTCAGAGCCAATCTGGTCAATTAAAGATCACAGTACGTCATCATACCTGCCGGAAACTGCCGAGACGACCTGCCCACCGTGTGCAGTACTAGTGAGATATTCTCTTACTACCACATCATCCAGAAAATAATGACAAAGCTCGCAGTCTGAAACCACAAGAACTGGCACGAGTTCGTTGTACTTTCGTTCCAGCACAGGGTCGGCATCAACATCGACGACCTCGATTGCGAACGAAAACTCGCCGCGCAAAGTTTCGAGCGCGGCGAGCATGTCTTCACACAGGTGGCAGTATTTCCTGCCGTAGAGAGTCAGAACCGGCTTACTTATCCTGGCCACCCTTGATCGTGACAAAGGTCTGACTGTCGCCGCGTTTGACCAGAAGGGTCAGGTTGCTGTCCTTATTGATTTTCGCCAGCAGTCCGTTGAACTGATCCAGCGAACGAATTTCGGTCTGCACGCCGCTCTGGATCAGGGCCAGGAGCACATCGCCCTGGCGCAGGTCGTTGCGTGCGCCATTGCGTACATCCTCGACGATCAGGCCGTTGCGAATGCCCAGTTGGCGCTTTTGTTCGGCGGTGGGCTCGCTCAGCACGAGGCCCAGACGGTTCGCCGGAACCGCTTCGGCCGGCTTGCCGCGACGTTGCGTGCGGCCGGTGGCCAGTTCGTCAGGCATTTCCCCTACCGTCACGGTCAGATCCTTGCTCGCACCGCTGCGCCAGACATGCAGACTTGCCCTGGTGCCTGGCCTGGTATTGCCAACCATGCGCGGCAGATCGGACGACTGGCCGACCGGCTTGTCGTTGAAGCGCAGAATGACGTCACCCGCTTCGAGCCCCGCCTTGTCCGCCGGACTCCCCTTCTCCACGGATGCGACCAGCGCGCCTAACGGCTTGCTCAAGCCGAACGAATCCGCCAGTTCCTTGGTGACTTCCTGGATCGCTACCCCGAGGCGCCCGCGGTTGACTTTGCCCGAAGTGCGCAACTGGGCTTGTACTTCCATGGCCACGTCGATGGGAATGGCAAAGGCAATCCCCTGATAGCCGCCCGAACGGCTATAAATCTGGGAGTTGATACCGACCACTTCGCCTTTCATGTTGAATAGCGGCCCACCGGAGTTGCCCGGATTGATGGCCACGTCAGTCTGGATGAAGGGAACAAAGTTTTCCTGGGGCAGCGAGCGTCCCTTGGCACTGACGATGCCTGCCGTGACAGTGCTTTCGAAGCCAAAAGGCGAACCAATCGCCACCACCCACTCACCAACCCGCAGTTTGGCCGGATCGCCCAGGCGGACGCTCGGCAGGCCGCTTGCCTCGATCTTGATCAGGGCGATGTCGGTGCGCTTGTCTGCGCCGATTACCTTGGCCTTGAACTCGCGCTTGTCGGTCAGTTTGACGACCACCTCATCCGCGCCATCGACGACATGCGCGTTGGTGAGAATGTAACCATCCGTGTTGACAATAAAGCCTGAGCCAAGTGACTTGTTCTCGAACTCGCGCGGCATCGCCGGATGCCCCGGTGGAAACGCTTTGGGGGCGAACCGCCGGAAGAGTTCAAGGGCCGGGTCATCCTCGTCGAACGGGAGGCCGCCAAAGCGTTGCCGTTCTCGCACGACTTGTGTTGCACTGATATTGACGACGGCAATGCCCTGCTTTTCAGCAAGGTCGGCAAAGTCAGGCAACTCTCGGGTTTGTGCCTGTGCCAGGCCGGAGAGCAATATCAGCCAGATGGCCAGCAACCAGGTTATAGCTACGGCCGCTTTGCTTAACGCCGATGAATCCGGCATTCGCCTCCACTGAAACTTCGTTGTCAGCATGTTTCGTGATCCTTTACAGAATTGACGGGAGCGTCTTTGAAGCCCATCGACAAAATTGGTTCCGCCTGCGCCGCGTCAAGCCCCTTGCTGCGCATCAGCAGAAATCCGCCACCCAGCCCGAACAGCATCCCCGCAAACGCTGCCAGTTCACTGCCGGTCAATTCGAGTGCGAGCATTGCACAGAACAGGGCAAGCACCAGCGGGACACCATAGGCCCGCCAGACCGCTGTCAGGACCTTGCCATCGGCGGCGCGGATTACCACCGCATCACCCGGCCGGGCATGGATGGTGTTCGGCAGGCGCAGCAGTTGCAGCTTGCGGGTTTTCCCGGTGGCATCGTCGAGCACTGTGCCCATTCCGGCTGTGCTGCAACCATCCTTGCTGGCACAACCTCCGCAGGCCGAACCTGGGCCGGCTGCCTGCACCCAGGCATATTGACCCTCAAGACGGACGACGAGCGCAGCAGTTTCATTCATTTTCCGCGTACACCAATGCCTTCGGCGAAGCGCTTGACCGCCGCGGGCGGCAGATCGCCCATGACCACGATCTGATGGCCATCGACGACGCGTTTCAGTACGCTCAGCGCGCCGAGTGACTGCACGCTCTCTTCCCCGGATTCGGTTGACTGGCGCAGGGGCGAAATAAAAACCGACATCGAGGCCAGTCCATCCGTAAATACCCAATGGAGCATATTGAGCTCTTCTGCATCCTTTCCAGTACTGCGCCGCATCGACGCCTGTCGTCTAAAGCCGGGCAGGTCGGCGCGGAACAACCATTGGGCATCATCGCGCAGATCCCGCAATTTGGCCTGACGTATCTGCCAGTTTCCCTTGGCAGCCGCGGCATATCTGGACTTCAATGCATCCGGTATGGCCGGTTCACCGATGTGCAGATCCGTAAATACCATGGATTCGAGAGACTCGCCGCGTACGTCGAAGATATCCGCCTTTAACAGCAGGCCGGAACCGACGTCCACCCAAAGCTGGTGGCCAAAGCGCCAGGCATCGCGTGGTTCGAGCCGGACGATCTGGCTGTCGAATCCGGCAACGCGCTCGGTGGAACCCTTGCGGATGAGGTAATGGTCGCTCAGGCCAGTCAGGCTGACGGGTAGCAAGACAGGGAAAGTCCGGCGTACGCTGCTGTGCTCGATGATGACCAGGCGTTTCTCGGGCAGGTAGCACCTGACCTCGTCATTATGCCGGATGACTTCACGCGGGGTGCCATCCAGAACCTCGAGCCTTTCCATCTGGTTGCCGTTGCTGGCCTGATGCACGATGCGTGAGGTTTCGCTGCGGCTGCCATTGCGGTAAACGAAAGTGCCGCTGTAACTGACTTGCTGCGCAGTGGACGTCGCACGCTGCAACCATTGCATGGCGTCCGTCTGGAGGGAGACGGCCTGGCTCCAGGCCAGTGGACTGACGAAGCCTGCCGCAAGCCATAACCAGCCGATTGACCAGCTCGGGGCCAATAACTTCATGGACGCGCCGAACTCATCGCGACGGTGCGGACTTGCTTGGTACTGTCTCCCAGGCGAAAGGTCGCTGCCTGTGCGTGATGCGCCAGTAGGTATTCGCTCATGTCGCTCTGCATGCCTTGTACTCGCATCGGGTCGGATACCTGGGACTGAATTTTCGCCACGTTGGCAGGCGCGTTGACAAAAGTCGGCGCTGGCAGGACGGCGACAACCGTCCTTGCCGTATTGACTGAGGAGGCAGCCAAACCGCTTTCGGCCATCTGAGACTGCGGATTGCCGGTCAGCACCAACCAGCCAACGACTGCCACGCCCGCCACGGACGCCGCCAGCGCCAGCATGGGATGCTGTCGCTGCACCGATTGCCCTTTGCGCGGGGCCAGCACCACCGGTTCCTCACGGATGCGGCTCATCACGCTGGCCGTCATGTCCGGGGCATCCGGACAATCGCCACGCAGTCCATCGCCGATCAGTGCGTAGAGCTGCCAGCTTGAGTCTTCATTCAATGCCGTCCTGACGGCAGAACGTACCTCATGCTCTTCGAGTTCACCATCGAAAAGAGCCGAAATTTCCGTCGGATGTTCCTGCTTCATTGCTTTCTCCATGCTTACCATCTGCGATCAGGCGTTGCATCGACCAAGGGACGCAGCCGCACTGCTATCGCCTCGCGCGCGCGGAAGATCCGCGAACGTACCGTGCCAATCGGACAATCCATCACCTGGGCAATTTCTTCATAGGACAAGCCATCAATTTCACGCAGGCTGATGGCCGTGCGCAAGTCCTCGGGAAGAGCGTCCATTGCCGTATTCACTGCTTCTCCGATCTGTCTCGACATGAGCACCCGATCGGGCGTTTCGTCGTCGCGCAACAGGATGCTTTCATCGACGCCTTCCGAGTCATTGCTCGCAATGTCGGTCATTGTCGGCATGCGTCGGCCATGAGCCACCAGCCAGTTCTTGGCGGTATTGACACCGATGCGATACAGCCAGGTATAGAAGGCACTGTCGCCGCGAAAGTTCGGCAGCGCCCGATAGGCCTTGATGAAGGCTTCCTGCGTCACATCCTCCGCCTCGCCCGGGTCGCGCACCATGCGCATCACCAGACGCAGCAGCTTGCGCTGATATTTTCTGACCAGCAGCCCGAAGGCTTCCTGATCGCCGGCCTGAACCCGCTCGACCAGCACCAGATCGGCTTCGCGCTCTCCCATAAGGTAGCGATTGTCTCGTCGAAATGTATTGGGGCGTCAGTATAGCCGTCTTCTCTTTTTGCACATCCCGCTCCTTAATGCAACTGCGCAAATGACCCGGCAAATCGGGAATAGTTCAATAACCATCATGTTATAGTCAGTTTCATCATGTCCAAATCCAACTATTCGCAGGACTTCGACGTCATCGTCATCGGTAGCGGACTGGCTGGGCAGTCACTGTCTTTGCGCCTCGCCGAAACACATCGCGTCGCGATGGTGACCAAGCGCATGATCGACGATACGGCGACCAATTACGCGCAAGGCGGCATCGCCGCCGTACTCGACGGCACTGACTCGGTCGAGTCCCACATTCAGGACACCCTGATCGCCGGCGCCGGTCTGTGCGATCCCGTCGCCACGCGTTTCGTCGTCGAGCACGGGCGTACTGCCATTGACTGGCTGATCGAGCAGGGTGTTCCCTTTACGCGCGACAGCGACAGCACGGGTTACCACCTGACGCGCGAAGGGGGCCACAGTACGCGCCGCGTCATCCACGTCGCGGATGCCACGGGCGCTTCTGTTCAGCAAACGCTTAGCCTGAAAGTGCGCCAGCATCCCAACATCACCGTGCTGGAACGCCACATCGTGATCGACCTGATCACGGGCAGCAAGCTTGGCCGCAAGACCCAGCGCTGCTGGGGCGCCTATGTTCTGGATATTGACAGCGAACGGGTGCTGACGCTGAGCGCGCCCAACACGGTCATCGCCAGCGGTGGTGCCGGCAAGTCTTACCTGTTCACCAGCAATCCGGACACTGCGACGGGCGATGGCATCGCGATGGCCTGGCGCGCTGGCTGTCGCGTGGCAAATATGGAATTCATCCAGTTCCACCCGACCTGCCTGTACCACCCGCGCGCCAAGTCCTTCCTCATTACCGAGGCGATGCGCGGCGAAGGCGGCATCCTGCGCCTACCCGACGGTACGCGCTTCATGCCAACCCACGACGAGCGGGCGGAACTGGCACCCCGTGATATCGTCGCCCGCGCCATCGACTACGAAATGAAGAAGCGCGGCCTCGAATGCGTCTTCCTCGACATGACACACAAGGGTGAAGCTTTCCTGCGCGAACATTTTCCGAATATCTTCGCCCGCTGCCTCGAACTGGGTATCGATATCGCCAAGGAACCAATCCCTGTCGTGCCGGCGGCGCACTATACCTGTGGCGGCATCGTCGTCGATCTGGCAGCACGCTCTGACGTGCCAGGACTGTATGCGCTCGGCGAAGCGTCCTGTACGGGACTTCATGGAGCGAACCGACTGGCGAGCAACTCGCTGCTCGAATGTCTTGTTTACAGCGAAGCCGCTGCCGCCGACATCCGCGCACAGAAATCCGTCAAGCCGCCGAAACTGCCCTATTGGGACGAATCGCGCGTCACTGATGCGGACGAGGAAATCGTGATCTCCCACAACTGGGACGAACTTCGCCACTTCATGTGGGACTATGTCGGTATCGTGCGCACCACCAAGCGATTGGAGCGTGCCAAGCATCGCATTCGCCTGCTGGAACGGGAAATCGACGAGTTTTATGCAAATTTCCGCGTCAGCAACGACCTCATCGAGCTGCGTAACCTGGTCTTGACGGCACATCTGATCGTCGAATGCGCGCTGCGCCGCAAGGAAAGCCGCGGCTTGCACTTCAGCCGTGATTATCCCGACATGCTGCCCAAGGCGCGCAATACGGTGCTCAAACCTTCGCGGTAAAAGGCTTCCATCTCAGCCAAACGCGCAATTTGCGGTGAGACTCCGCGTCCATCGCAGCGCGAGGCAGGACCAGGGATTCCAGCCGTCCATCCAGACGAAAGAGCAGAACCACCAGCCAGGAAAACACCGTCGACTGTGGATGGATGTCGGCTTCAGAATTCGTGCCATCGGCATGATTGACACGAATCCGTCCATCGGCGCGTAGCGTCAGGGCTGCAATATCGCGGCGGCCAGGCCAAGGAGTCCACTTGAGCCACCGGGATAGCCGAAATTGCCGAATGGGCAGCGTTACCGGCAAATGCACGGGATGGCCTGAACGCGTTTTAAAGCGGGCGTACCCTACACGCGCCGGAAGGCGAGCGTGCCATTGGTACCGCCGAAGCCGAAGTTGTTCTTGATGGCGATGTCGATCTTCAGGTCGCGCGCCACATTGGCACAGTAATCAAGATCACACTCCGGATCCTGCTCGAAAATGTTGATCGTCGGCGGGGAAACCTGATGATGCACAGCCAAAGCGGTCAGTACCGACTCCAGTCCGCCAGCGCCGCCGAGTAGATGGCCGGTCATCGATTTGGTGGAGTTCACCACCAGCTGTTTCGCTGCGTCACCAAAGGCCAGCTTGATCGCCTCGGTTTCATTCTTGTCACCGAGCGGTGTCGAGGTACCGTGGGCATTGATGTACTGCACCTGGTCAGGGTTGATGCCCGCGTCCTTGAGCGCGTTCACCATGCTGCGCCGCGGGCCGTCGGTATCGGGTGCCGTCATGTGGTAGGCGTCGCCACTCATGCCGAAGCCGGCCAGTTCGGCGTAAATCCGGGCGCCGCGGCGCCTGGCGTGTTCGTACTCCTCCAACACCATCACGCCCGCGCCCTCGCCCAGCACAAAACCGTCGCGGCCCTTGTCCCACGGACGGCTAGCCGTTGCCGGATCGTCGTTGCGTGTGGAGAGTGCTTGCGCGGAGGCAAAGCCACCAACCGCCAGCGGTGTGACCGTAGATTCGGCGCCACCGCAGACCATTGCATCGGCATCGCCGTACTGAATCATGCGGTAGCTCAGGCCGATGGCGTGCAGCCCGGTTGTACAGGCCGTCACCACGGCAATATTCGGCCCCTTGAGGCCGAGCAGGATCGACAGGTTGCCCGAGATCATGTTGATGATCGTGCCCGGGATGAAGAAGGGCGAAATCTTGCGCGGACCACCCGCAAGGTAGTCGTGGTGTGTATCTTCGATCATCGGCAGGCCACCGATGCCCGAACCGATATTCACCCCGATGCGGTCGGCATTTTCTGGCGTCGCCGCCAGACCGGAATCGCGGAATGCCTGAATCCCCGCCGCCATGCCGTAATGGATGAAAATATCCATGCGACGTGATTCTTTGGGCGACAGATAATCAGCGACATTGAAGCCCTTCACTTCGCCGGCGATGCGCGCCTTGTGGGCCGAGGCATCGAAACGGGTGATCGGGCCGATGCCGTTCGTACCAGCAAGAATGGCGTTCCAGCTTTCGGCGACGGTATTGCCGACCGGCGAGACGAGTCCCAGACCGGTCACGACGACTCTGCGACGCGACAAGGCTATCTCCTACGGGGTGGGGATGAAAAAACGCAAGGGGCCAATGGGGCAAGCAGGCCCCTGCGGATTACTTCTTGAGATTGTTGTTGACGTAGTCGATTGCCTGCTGAACGGTGGTGATCTTCTCGGCTTCTTCGTCCGGAATCTCGCACTCGAACTCTTCTTCGAGGGCCATTACCAGTTCGACAGTGTCTAGCGAATCTGCGCCCAAGTCATCGACGAAGGACGAATCGATCTTGATATCGGCCTCGTTTACGCCAAGCTGTTCGGCAACAATTTTCTTGACGCGCTGTTCGATGTTATCCATTGATTGTTCCTTCCCTGTGAAGGCGGGTGTTTAAAACCCGCGTAGTTTATCAAAAGCTGCGGCCGAATAACTTTCGGCCGCTGAATGTCAAATCATGTACATGCCACCATTGACATGCAGCATCGTGCCCGTGATGTAAGCGGCCTCGGGTCCGGCCAGAAATGCGACGGCGCTGGCGATGTCATCTGCCTGGCCCAGACGTCCCAAGGGAATCTTCTGGATCAGCGCATTGCGCTGTTCGTCGGACAGCGCACGGGTCATGGCGGTATCGATGAAGCCGGGTGCCACGCAATTGACCGTGATGTTGCGACTGCCGACTTCCTGCGCCAGCGAGCGCGCCATGCCGGCCACGCCGGCCTTGGAGGCGGCGTAGTTGATCTGGCCGGGGTTGCCCGATACGGCGACCACCGAGGAAATGTTGATGATGCGTCCGGTGCGCGCCTTCATCATGCCGCGCAACACCAGTTTGGAGAGGCGAAACACCGGCTTGAGATTGGTATTGATGACCGCATCCCACTCATCATCCTTCATGCGCATGGCGAGATTGTCACGGGTAATGCCGGCGTTGTTGATGAGGATGGTCACCGCACCGAAGCGTTTTTCAATCTCACCGACCAGGGCCTCGCAGGCCGCACCGTCGGTTACATCGAGTACCGCGCCCCAGCCGGGAAAGCCAGCGGCATCGAGCGCCTGCTGGATTTCACCGGCAGCCGCCTCGTTGATGTCGGCACCCACAATGGTCGCGCCTTTTTTCCCCAGCGCCTGGACGATGGCCGCTCCGATGCCGCGCGCCGCACCGGTCACCAGGACAACTTGCCCCTTCAGAACATCCTGCATGCTTATCCTTTCACAAGTACGAGTGTCAACTCTACGCCTGCCAGGTCGTTCATGGCGCCCCCGGTCAAATTGTCGGCACAGCGTTTCACCAACCCGGCCAGCACCTTGCCGGGACCGCATTCAAACACATGGGTGATGCCGGCCGCCTGCATTGCGCGCATTGTCTCAACCCAGCGCACGGGTGCTGCCGCCTGCCTGACCAGCGCCGCCTTGATCGCCACCGGATCCGCGACGACTGCAACATCGACGTTGTTGACCACCGGGATCACCGGCGTCTTGAAGCTCATGACTGCCAAGGCGGCCTGCAGACGCTCGGCCGCCGGCTGCATCAGCGAGGAATGGAATGGTGCGGATACGGGCAACATCACTGCTCTCTTGGCGCCACCCGCCTTGCAGGCATCGGCGGCACGCTGCACCGCAAGCGCATGGCCGGCAATCACCGTCTGCTCCGGCGAGTTGAAATTGACGGCCTGCACGGCCTGGCCCTGCGCATTTTCGACGCAGATCGCCTTCACCTTTTCGGCATCCATGCCGAGGATCGCGGCCATCGCGCCCTCGCCCGCCGGCACGGCATCCTGCATCGCTTTCGCCCGCAACTCCACGAGTGGCACGGCAGTTTTCAGATCAAGCACACCGGCCGCAACCAGCGCCGCGTACTCGCCCAGACTGTGGCCCGCGAGCATCATCGGAAGTGGACCGCCCTTTTCCTGCCAGAGACGCCAGACAGCAATGCCCGCCGTCAACATCAGCGGCTGGGTGTTAACCGTTTGCGAGAGCGCCTCGGCCGGGCCTTCGGCAACCAGTTGCCAGAGGTCGCGACCCAGTGCTGTCGATGCCTCGTCGAAGGTGGCGCGAATGACCGGGCTGTCGCCGTAGGCGGCCATCATGCCCAGCGATTGCGAACCCTGGCCCGGAAACACGAACGCAAATTTCATAGTTTGAGCCTCACAGAGTGACTAGGGCGGCGCCCCAGGTGAAACCACCGCCGACGCCTTCGAGCAGCGCCGTCTCGCCAGCGCCGAGTTTTCCCGAACGCACCGCTTCGTCGAGCGCCAGCGGGATCGATGCCGCCGAAGTGTTGCCATGCCGATCGACGGTGACGACCACCTTTTCCGGCGGCAGGTGCAGTTTCCTGGCTGTCGATTGCATGATGCGGATATTGGCCTGATGTGGCACCAGCCAGTCGATTTGAGCCTTGGTCATACCCGCGGCCGCAATAACTTCCTCGGCGACTTCAGCCAGCACCTTGACAGCGAACTTGAAGACGGCCTGGCCGTCCATGCGCAGAAAGGGATCACCGATCGGCTGACCGCCGCAGACATGTCCCGCCACGGCGAGGATGTCGCGATGCCGCCCATCGGCATGCAGGGCGGTCGCATGAATGCCCGGCCTGTCGCTCGCTTCAAGAACGACCGCGCCCGCGCCGTCGCCGAACAGTATGCAGGTACCGCGATCCTGCCAGTCGAGGATGCGCGAGAAAACTTCGGCGCCGACCACCAGCGCACGCTGGTGCGAACCGGAGCGGATAAATTTGTCGGCCGTGGCCAGCGCATAGATGAAACCGCTGCACACTGCCTGCAAATCGAAGGCGGCGCCGCCGTTGGTGATGCCCAGTTTGTCCTGCAGGATCGTTGCCGTGCTAGGAAAGACGAAATCCGGCGTCGAAGTCGCCAACACGATCAGATCGATGTCGTTCGGCACGCGCCCGGCCGCCTCCAGCGCCCGCTGGCAGGCCACCAGCGCCAGATCACTCGCGGCAACTCCCACCGCTGCAAGATGGCGCGTGCGGATGCCCGTACGCTCGACGATCCACTCGTCCGAGGAATCAAGTCCCTTGGCGGCAATCAGGGCGGCATTATCGACAGGTGCACCTGGCAGATAACTGCCGGTGCCGGTGATGCGGGAATAGATCATCGCTGAACCTTCATCATCTTTAGTCGCACAAAGTCGGCGCCGGCGAGACGGCGGCCATACGAGCCGCGATCTTCTCCGGCAGATTTTGGCGCGCCGCTTCGGCCGCCTGCTCCAGCGCATGGCGATAGGCAAACACATCCGCCGAGCCGTGGCTCTTGACCACCACGCCTTTCAGGCCAAGCAGACTCGCGCCATTGTAGCGGCGTGGATCGAGACGCGATTTGAAGGCATTGAGCACGGGCAAAGCGATCAGTCCCGCAAATTTTGTCAGCAAATTGCGTGAAAATTCCTGGCGCAGGAAGGTACTGACCATGCGCGCCAGGCCTTCGGAGGTCTTCAGCGCCACGTTGCCGACGAAGCCGTCGCAGACGACGACATCGGCCGTACCTTTGTAGATGTCATCGCCCTCGACGTTGCCGATGAAATTCAGACCGCTGGCCTTGAGCAGTTCACCCGCGCGTTTCACGACCTCGTTGCCCTTGATCTCTTCCTCGCCAATGTTGAGCAGGCCAACACTGGGTCGCTCGTCGTGTTCGAGGGCAGACGCCAGCATCGCGCCCATGATGCCAAACTGCAACAGATGCTCCGGCGCGCAATCCACATTGGCACCGAGATCGAGGACGTAAGTATGGCCGCGCATCGTGGGCAGGGTGGAGGCAATGGCGGGACGATCGATGCCTGGCAGGGTTTTCAACACGAAGCGCGAAACCGCCATCAGGGCGCCGGTATTACCCGCCGACACGGCGGCATTGGCCCGGCCATCCTTGACCAGGTTGACCGCCACGCGCATCGACGAATCCTTCTTGTTGCGCAAGGCGGTGGCCACCGGGTCGTGCATGTCAACGACCTCGCTGGCGTGGAGCACCGACCAGCGGCCAGCCAGCGCGGGATCAGCCTGCGCGAGGAATGGTTGCAAGTCCTCTTCGCGGCCAACGAGAATGACCGAACAGTCCCGATCCTGACGCAAGAATTGAAAAACTGCCGGAACGACCACGGATGGACCGTGGTCGCCGCCCATGCAATCAACCGCTAATGCAATGGTCATTCAGTCTCACACCATAACGAAACGGCCGGACGTTTGCACGTCCGGCCGTATGCTGGTGACTCTGAATCACTCACCCTTGGTCTTGAGTATCTTTTTGCCGCGATACACGCCAGAGGGGGAAATATGGTGGCGCATGTGCACCTCGCCCGTGGTGGGCTCGATGGCCAGCGGCGGCGCGTTCAGAAAATCGTGCGAACGATGCATGCCACGCTTGGAGGGGGACTTCTTGTTTTGTTGGACAGCCATGATGACTCCTTAATACCTCAAACTTGACTCAATGCTTCTTCAAACCCGCCAGCACCTCAAAGGGCGACGGCTCGCTTTTTTCTTCTGCCACCCCGGTTTTAGCCGGCGGCTGGCATACCGCATGGCGCGGCACAAGCGGCAACGCCAGCAGCACTTCTTCTTCGACCAACGACATCACCGACAACTCCCGGCTGGCGGGAATCGCGTCGAAGTCATCGGACTCAAGATCTTCCTCGGGCCATTCGGCATCCGGCGGTATCAGTAACAACCGGCTGTCGATGGAGCAATCGATCCCAACTTCAGTCAGACAACGCTGGCATTGCATAACCAGTCGCCCGCGGACTTTCAGGTGCAGGCCCAGCTTCGTTTCGCCTCCGCCAACCTTATCCGCTTCGCGATAGCCAGCGAGTTCGCAACCCAGCCACCCCTCCCGACTTGCCAGCACATCATGCAGGCGTGTCAGGTGCGTCAGGGCAAGCTTGCCGGCAATGCAGTCTTCTTCTGCCGCAAACTTGAGGCTATCGATGACTGCTCCAGCGAGATCGAGTTCTTCCCGGCACGACATAAACGGCGAATGCTATCATGCGGCGCCCCTTCCAGTCAAAGGCTTATTCGGCAAAAAAGCCTGCAAAAACATCTGATAACCATGAATATGCCCAGCCTGATTCTAGCCTCCACCTCGCCCTACCGCCGCGAACTGCTTGGCCGTCTGCATCTGCCTTTTGAAGTCTGCGCGCCAGAGACAGACGAAACTCCCCTGCCCGGCGAGGCACCAGCCGCCACGGCCGAACGGCTGGCCGTCGCCAAGGCCGCAGCGGTCATCGAACGCTATCCTGACGCGCTCATCATCGGTTCTGATCAAGTGGCCTACTGCGGGGACAAGCGCTTCGGAAAACCCGGCACGCGGGACAATGCCCGCGCCCAACTGCGCAGCCTGTCGGGGAAAATCGCCGTTTTTCACACGGGCCTGTGCCTCCTGAACAGCCGGAGCGGGCGCCGCCACCTGCGCGGCGTGGCCACCGAAGTACACTTTCGCGAACTCGCTGACAGCGAAATCGAGCGTTACCTGGACAAAGAGGATGCGCTGAACTGTTCCGGCAGCGCACGCTCCGAAGGACTCGGCATCAGCCTGCTTGAATGGATGCGCAGCGACGACCCGACCGCCCTGGTGGGCCTGCCGCTCATCGCGCTGGCAGAAATGCTGCGCGCCGAAGGCCTCCAGCTGCCCTGACCGGCATCATGGCTGGCACACTTTTCCTGTTGCCCACCCAGTTGGGCGACACGGCATGGCAAGCCGTGCTGCCAGCTGGCTGCCAGGAAACAGCCTGCCGCTTACATCACTTCGTCGTCGAAAACGCCAAGACTGCGCGCGCGTCCCTGAAATGGCTGGGACACCCCGTCCCGCTTCGCGAACTCTTCATTGAGCAGATTCCAGAGCCGCTGAATTCAGCAGAAATCGGGCGCCTGCTGAACCCCTTGCATGATGGCCACGCTGTTGGTCTGATGTCGGAAGCCGGTTGTCCCGGCGTTGCCGATCCCGGCGCCCTGCTGGTGCGCCGTGCCCATGAACTGGGTATCGCCGTCAAGCCGCTGGTCGGCCCATCCTCCTTGCTGCTGGCGCTGATGGCCTCGGGGCTGGACGGCCAGCGCTTCGCCTTTCACGGCTACCTGCCGCAGCGCGATCCTGAGCGTAGCCGCCGCATCGCGGATCTGGAAAAAGAGTCGCACCAGAAGCAGCAAACGCAACTGTTTATCGAAACACCCTACCGCAACGCGGTGCTTTTCGATGCACTGCTGGCCACCTGCCGGCCGGACACGCTGCTATGCATCGCGACCGACCTGACGCTTGCCAGCGAGCGCATCTCCACCCGCCGTATCGCCGATTGGCGCCGTCTCACCAGCGCCGACTTTCTACACCGGCCGACCGTCTTTCTGCTGCTCAGCGCACACTAAAGCGCGTCAGCGCCTGGCCCAGGCTGTCCGCCATTTCGGCGCCAAAGCGCCGTGCAAATTTTTCGGCAAAATTGGGTTTCACCGTGTAATCGCGGATTTCCTCGGCCTTGATCACGTCGCGCGCCACCGAATCTACCGTCCCGAAGTCGTCCGCCAGACCCAGTTCGACGCTCTTCGCCCCAGTCCACATCAGGCCGGAAAACATGTCCGGAGCTTCCTTCAGTCGCGCGCCACGACCTTTACGTACGACATCGATGAACTGCTTGTGAATGTCGTCGAGCATGTCCTGCGCGTGCGCCTTGTGGCGTGCGTTCTGCGGTGAGAACGGATCAAGGAAACCCTTGTTCTCGCCGGCTGTCAGCAAGCGCCGCTCGACGCCGAGCTTGTCCATGCTGCCGGTAAAACCGAAGCCGTCCATCAGTACGCCGATCGAACCAACGATGCTGGCCTTGTCAACGTAGATTTTGTCAGACGCCGAAGCGACGTAATAGCCGCCGGACGCGCAGATGTCTTCGACCACGACATACAGCGGCTTGTCGGCGTGGCTGGCGCGCAAGCGCCCGATCTCGTCGGTGATGATGCCCGCCTGCACCGGACTGCCGCCGGGACTGTTGATGCGCAGGATTACACCGGCAGCACCTTTGTCTTCGAAGGCCGCCTGCAAGGCGCTGATGACATCGTCCGCGTTGGCATCGCCCTTGGCCTGGATCACGCCGTGTAGCTCGACGAGCGCGGTATGGCGTGCGCTCTTTTCCGGGCCCATGGCACTCCAGTCGACCAGCGTCGCCAGCAGCACTGTCAGATAGGCGAAGAACAACAGCTTGAAGAAAATACCCCAGCGCCGTGCCCGGCGTTGTTCAACGGTGGCAGCCAGGGCCACTTTTTCCAGAATCTTGCGTTCCCAGTTTGCTTCTTCAGTCACATCAATCGCCTTTTCACTCAATCACGCATTTTCCACCAACCAACCCGCCAGCTCCCCGACGGATGCCGCGCAGTATAGCGGGGCCGCCGCCTCCAGCACATCGAGCGGATGGGCGCCATAGCTGACCGCCACCGCAGCGACACCGGCATTCCGCGCCATCAGCAGATCATGGGTCGTATCGCCGATCATCAAAGTCTGCGCTGGCGGGACGGCGAACTCCTCCATCAACTCTTCGATCATTTGCGGGTGCGGCTTGGAATGGCACTCATCGGCGCAGCGCGTGGCCTGGAAGTAGCTGCCGAGTCCGCTATGCACCAGCGCACGATCCAGTCCGCGCCGCGATTTGCCGGTTGCAACGCCCAGCCGATGACCGTTTCCGGCCAAACGCTGGATCAGTTCGTCTGCACCAGTAAAAAGCAGCAATTCGTGATCGCGCGACAGATAGTGATGGCGATAGCGCTCGACCAGTTCTTCGTAATGATCTTCCGGCAAGTCGGGCAGCGCGTAGCGCAAGGCATCGCCCAGCCCCAGACCGATGATGTGGCGGGCCCGCTCGTCCGGCGGCGGTTCCAGTCCCAGATCGCGCGCGGCAGCCTGAACGCTGTCGACGATCATGCCCGCCGAATCCATCAACGTTCCGTCCCAGTCGAACACGATCAATTCATAGCGCTTCATCTGCTTTTCCCATCTTTTCCAGAAATTTCTCAAGCTCCGCCGGTAACACGGCCGCCAATTCCAGTTTTTCGCCGGTCAGAGGATGTGGCAACCGCATCGACGCCGCGTGCAGGAACATGCGTTTCAATCCTGTCTTTTGCAAGTCGCGATTCAGGGCGAAATCGCCGTATTTTTCGTCGCCGAGGATAGGAAAGCCCAGGTGAGCCAGATGTACGCGGATCTGGTGCGTCCGACCGGTGCGCAACTCCACCTCAAGAAGACAGAACTCGCCAAACGCGGTTTTCCAACGCGTTTTGAGGCGCATGACCGAATGCGCCTCTTTGCCTTCGGGTGAGACCCGGACGCGCCGCTCGCCCTCCGCCGTCAGATACTTGTGCAAAGGAAACTTCACATTACGCAACTTGTCGCGCCAATGCCCCTTTACCAGTGCCAGATAGCGCTTGTCGATCCCGCCGTCCCGAAACAAGTCGTGCAACCGGATCAGCCCTGACCGCTTCTTGCCAATAATCAGCAATCCGGAGGTTTCCCGGTCGAGGCGATGAGCCAGTTCCAGAAATTTCGCCTGGGGCCGCGCCCGGCGCAGCTGCTCGATAACGCCGAAATCGACTCCGCTGCCACCATGCACTGCCACCCCGGAAGGTTTGTCGATGACCAGCAAGGCCTCGTCCTCGAAAACCACCGGGAAATCGCGGGGTGGTACAGATGTCGCATCGGCCGGTTCTGCCACTCGAACGGGCGGCACACGCACCCGGTCACCCAGTTCCAGGCGCCTGTCCGCTGCCGCCCTGCCCTTATTGACGCGAACCTCTCCGCTTCTCAGAATTCGATAGACGTGACTCTTGGGCACGCCTTTCAGTCGCTTCAGCAGAAAATTGTCGATACGCTGCCCGGCGCTCTCTTCGCCAACCTCAAGGTATGTGACGGATTCTTTACCCAAGTCTTTCATTTCCAATATAATGCCCGTGCTTTGCCGTCTTCGGACGGCGTGCCCGGCGACACGAAGCGGTTCCGGGGCGCCCTCTGGCGATGTTGCCGACGAAGTCTGTTCAAAACAACATTATCCGCGAACAGCCCCGCCGGCATGAGACAGTCAAGACGTACCGCTGGCACACCATTTGCGTCACCGGCCTGTCTCCTGTCCCGCACAGCCACGGGTATGTCGCTCGCCCGAAGCAGCGATACTACTTTGTTTATTACACGCAACACAGGCTTTGATCCACGATGCCAACATAACGGCATCGCTGTCCGACAAATCGTCAATTCCATTTGCCCAGTCCGTCACCACAGCCGATGAGCTTGAATCCGCAAATCCAATCAGCGCCCCACTAACCTGGCGGCGTGATTTGTCGTGCCTGCCCGCGTGTAGTGGGAGCACACATGAAACGCATGCTGTTCAATGCAACGCAGGCCGAGGAACTCCGCGTTGCGATCGTCGATGGCCAGAAACTGGTCGACCTCGACATCGAATCGGCCGCAAAAGAGCAACGCAAGAGCAACATCTACAAGGCAGTCATCACCCGCATCGAGCCCAGTCTCGAAGCCGCCTTCGTCGACTATGGCGCCGAGCGCCACGGCTTCCTGCCCTTTAAGGAAGTCTCGCGCAGCTTCTTCCAGCCCGACATCGAGCCCGGCCGCGCCCGCATCCAGGACGCGCTGAAGGTCGGTCAGGAGATTATTGTCCAGGTCGAAAAGGACGAGCGCGGTAACAAGGGGGCGGCGCTCACCACCTACATTTCGCTTGCCGGACGCTACCTGGTGCTGATGCCCAACAACCCGCGTGGCGGCGGTGTCTCGCGCCGCATCGAAGGCGAAGACCGCCAGGAACTGCGCGAGGTCATGGATAACCTCGACGTGCCCGGCGGCATGAGCCTGATCGCCCGCACTGCCGGCATCGGTCGCAGCGCCGAGGAACTGCAGTGGGACCTCAACTACCTGCTGCAGCTCTGGGGCGCCATCGACGGCGCGGCCAAGGTACAAAGCGGCGCCTTCCTGATCTATCAGGAATCGAGCCTGGTCATCCGTGCCATCCGCGACTATTTCCACTCCGAAATCGGCGAAATCCTGATCGATACTGACGATGTTTTCGAACAGGCACAGCAGTTCATGAGCCACGTGATGCCGGGTAACGTGTCGCGCGTCAAGCGTTATCGCGACGACGTGCCGCTGTTTTCGCGCTTCCAGATCGAGCACCAGATCGAGTCCGCCTATTCACGACAGGTCACCCTGCCCTCGGGCGGCGCCATCGTGATCGACCATACCGAGGCGCTCGTTTCGGTTGACGTTAACTCGGGGCGCGCCACCAAGGGTAGCGACATCGAGGAAACCGCCTTCCGCACCAACTGCGAAGCCGCCGACGAAATCGCCCGCCAGTTGCGCCTGCGTGACCTCGGTGGCCTGATCGTCATCGACTTCATTGACATGGAATCGACGAAGAACCAGCGCGAAGTCGAAAACCGCCTGCGCGACGCGCTGCATTTCGACCGCGCCCGCGTCCAGACCAGCAAGATCTCGCGCTTCGGCCTGCTCGAACTCTCGCGCCAGCGCCTGCGCCCGGCACTCGCCGAGGCCAGCTACATTACTTGTCCGCGGTGCACGGGCACGGGTCACATCCGCTCGATCGAATCTGCCGCGCTGCATATTCTGCGCATCCTCGAAGAGGAGTCAATGAAGGAAAACACCGGCGCCCTCCACGTCCAGGTGCCTGTCGATGTCGCCACTTTCCTGCTCAATGAAAAGCGCGTCGATATCGCGCGTATCGAGATGCGTCATCGTGTCAATCTGATGATCATCCCGAACCGTCATCTTGAAACACCGCAGCATGAAATCATCCGTCTGCGCCACGACCAGCTCAACCTGGAAGGCAGCACCATTGCCAGTTACGAAATGGCAATCAAGCCGGTCGAAGTGGAAAGCGATCCAGCAGCCGCGGGCGAAAACCGCGTACCGCGCGCCGAAGCCGCCGTCAAGGGCATTACTCCCGACCATCCCGCACCGATCGTCGTACCGAAGGAACCAGCTCCGCCCACCCCGGCGCCCAACCTCTTCACCCGCATCATGTCCTGGCTCACCGGTGGCAAGAAAGAAGAAGTCGTCGCAGAGCCCGTGAAAAAGGCCGAGCGCCCGGCCCGGCGCGAGCGCAATGAAAGTGGCGAGCGCAACGACCGTGGAGGACGCGGACGTCAAGGTCGTGAAGGCCGCGAAGGTCAAGGTCGCGACCGTGGCGAAAAAGGCGAAAGAGGCGAACGCAAGGAGCGCACTGAAGCCGGCAAGGAGCCGCGCGAAAATCGCCAGGGTCAGGCGCGCAAGGAACGCGGCGAACGTAGCGAGAATCGTCGCGACAGCAAGAACGGCGAGGCACGTCAGGCCGAGGGCAACGCAGAATCAGGCAATCGTCCCGACAACCGGCAGAGCCGGCAGAAACCCGCCAGTAGTGACAACGTCCAGAAAGAAGCGCCCGCCATCATGGAGGCCAATGCAGCCGAAGGCGTAGCCCCCGAAGCAACAGGTGAGGGCAACCGGCGGCGCGGCCGGCGTGGTGGCCGCAATCGCAGCGAGCGTCCGACCGACGAAACCGTTGCGACAACTGCTGCAACGGCAAGCGAAGTCGTCATTGCCGCACCGGACGAAATGCCGGCCGTTGTCGAGGCCAGCACCCGAGTCGAACCCGCCGTCGAGGCAACTGTCGAGGCTCCCATCGCCGTCCCGTCAGCGCCGACTATTGTCGAACCCGCTGTTGTGCACCCAGTGCCCGTCGTGGAAGAACCGGTTCCCGCAATAGTGCAGGCCGCGCCGGTCGCCGTGATCGAAACTTCACCGGCAAAAGCCGAGATGATCGAGAGCGCGCCGGAATCCGTCGCCGTACCGGCGCTCATGCTCACAGCGATCGCCGCGCCCGCAGAACCCATCGACATGTCGATCGAGTTGCAAAAAGCCGGCTTGCAGTTGATCGAAACCTCGGGCTCGACCCCGGCACCGGCCGCTCAAATGCCAGCCCAGCCGCTGGGCCGCAAGCCCAAGCCTGCGGCTGTCGTCAGCAGCGAACCCTTGCAGATGGTCGAAACCCAGAACCGGGAATAGGCAGCGAGTAACGCAGCGCAAGGGGCACCCGCGGGTGCCCCTTATTTTTTCGTCATGCGGCCGAGCAAGCCGGCCGCAGCATCCTCGATCAGGTCGAGCACGCGCTCGAAGCCCTCTGACCCGCCATAGTAGGGGTCCGGCACTTCATCCACCTCATTGAGTGTCGCAAATTCCAGAAACAGTCCAAGTTTGCCTAGCTCTGCCTCCGGACAAGCCTTGCGCAGCAACTCGAGATTGTCGCGATCCATCGCCAGGATACGATCAAAGCGTATGAAGTCGAACTCATTGACCTGTCGCCCCTTGAGTCGCGAAAGATCGTAGCCGCGTTTCGCCGCCGCCGCCTGCGCCCGCGTGTCGGGAGGCTTGCCGATGTGGTAACTGTGCGTTCCGGCCGAATCGAACTCGAAGGCAGCCAGCAGCCCCTGTTTCTCGGCCAGTGCGCGGGTCACCCCTTCGGCCGTGGGGGAACGGCAGATATTGCCCATGCAGACAAAAAGAATGCGTTGGACCTGCATGTTCAAAATGGCAGCTTCATGCCCGGCGGCAGCGGCAGGCCGGCAGTCAGGGAACCCATGCGTTCCTGCGAAGTCGCTTCGGCGCGGCGATTGGCATCGTTCAGCGCGGCGGCGATCAGGTCTTCGAGCATTTCCTTGTCGTCCATGACGGATGGATCGATCGTGACACGCTTGACGTCATGCTTGCAGGTCATCACGACCTTGACGGCGCCGGCGCCGGACTGCCCTTCGACCTCGATGTTCGCCAGTTCCTCCTGCGCCTTGCTCATGTTTTCCTGCATCTTCTGCGCCTGTTTCATCAGGTTGGCGATGCCGCCTTTATTCAACATGGGATTTTCCTCAAATGGGTTTGATGGTGGATTCGTCGATACTGGCGTCGAACAGGTCGCAGGCTTCGCGTACGAAGGGATCGCCCTCGATGGCCGCGATGGCCCGATCCTGCCGTTCGCGTTTTTCGTTGTCGGCACGTGTCTTGGGCGTCTCGCCCGCAGGTTCGGTCAGCCGGATTTCCAGCGCGATGCGTCGGCCGTAATGCTTGACAAGATCGGCGCGCAATTTCTCCTGGTGCACCTGGAGATGCTTGTGTGCCGGGGCCATGTGCAAAACAATGTTCGCATCGTCCTGGCTTGCCAGTTCGCAATGCTGCGCCAACTGGCGTGCCATGCCGGTCAGTGGCAGTTGCGCCACCAGCGTATGCCAGTCACTTTCGTCAGTCATCGCTGCGGGGGCCAGTTGAATCCGCTGAACCCGTGCAGATTCAGGGGGCGCAGCAGCAGGTGCTAGTGGCGGCGCAGTCTGTGGTGTCTTGACCGGCAACGGCGCCGTCCTGCCAGCGCCGACTTTTGCTACAACAGGTGTTTCGTGGCCGCCGTGACCACTGGCCGGGCGGAAGGCATGCATGCGCAGCAGGGCCATGCCGAAGCCGGCGGCCTCGTCGGGTGCCAGCACCAGTTCATCGCGTCCGTGGGTAACGATCTGGTAGCACAACTGCAGGAATTCGGGATCGAGGCGCTCGGCGTAGGGCGCGAGTTTTTCGCGTTCGGCTTCATCAAGAACGGCATTCGGCGCGAACTGCACCAGCGCGATGCGGTGGAATAGCGTCGCCAGCTCCTGCAGGGCCGATTCAAAGCTGAGCGTCCTCGCCTCCATCACGTCGGCCACGGCGAGCATGGCGTGGATGTCGCCCGCCGCCAGCCCCTCGAGCAGCGCATAGAGGTGATCGTCGCCCACCGTGCCGAGCATGGCCCGAACACCCCCTGCGCCCTCCGCTTCGATGCGGCCGGCGCCGTGGGCGATGGCCTGGTCGAGCAGCGACAGCGCGTCGCGCATCGAACCAGCCGCCGCCTTGGCGATCTGGCGCAGCGCACCGGCTTCGAAGCTCACACCTTCAGCCGCCAGCACGCCGCCCAGATGCTCAACGATCAAGCTCGGCGGCATTTGCTTGAGGTTGAACTGCAGGCAGCGCGACAACACCGTCACCGGTATCTTCTGCGGATCGGTGGTGGCGAGGATGAACTTGACGTGCTCCGGCGGCTCTTCGAGTGTCTTCAGCATGGCATTGAAGGCATGGCCGGAAAGCTGGTGCACTTCGTCGATCATGTACACCTTGTAGCGGCCGCTGTTCGGCGCGTAGGCCGCTTTTTCAAGCAGCGCCGCCATGTCCTCGACCCCGCGATTCGAGGCGGCATCCATCTCAACGTAGTCGATGAAGCGACCGGCATCGATCTCCCGGCAGGCCGCACATTCGCCGCAGGGCGTCGCGGTAATGCCCTTTTCGCAATTCAGCGCCTTGGCAAGGATGCGCGCAATGGTCGTCTTGCCGACGCCGCGCGTGCCGGTGAACAGGTAGGCGTGATGCAGGCGCTGCTGTTCGAGCGCGTGCGTGAGGGCGCGCACGACGTGCTCCTGCCCGACCAGCGTGTCGAAGGACTTGGGACGCCACTTGCGGGCCAGCACCTGATAGCTCATGCGGCCATTTTAAGACAAACGGGCGCCCTCCTTGCGGAGAACGCCCGTGCCCGGCGAAGTTAATTCGGCGCGCTCAGCTTTGCGGCGCCGTGCCCGTTGCCGGCGGCGGCATCATGCGGCCCGGCCCCGGCCGGCCACCACCCTTGCCACCCTTGCCCTTGCCGCCCATGCCGCCGCGGCCCATCATGGCGGCTTGCTGGTCGGCCATTTTCTGTTGCTCTGGCGTCAACGCCGCGTACAGGCGATTAAAGCTCTCATGCACGCCGCCCATGGCGGTCAGACGTTCCTGCATCAATGACTGCATTTTCGCCATGCGTTCTGGCGCGGTCAGATTCGCATCAGCGCTCTGATCACGCATCGTCCGCATGCCCTTGCCGGCTTCGTCCTTCACCTTGCTGGCGAAGGCTTGCCACAGCGGCTCTTGCTCAGGCGTCAGTTTCAACTGGCCCTTGAAAAAGTCGAGGCGACGCTCGGCGCGCAGGGCCGGATCGAACTTCATGGATGCCTGCTTGCCCATCGGGCTGCCCTGCCCGGACATCGGACCCATGCCCATGGGACCCGCGCCATCGCAGCCCCAGCCTCCACGGCCAGCCTGCTGGGCAAAGGCAACGCTGCTGATGCCGGCGGCGACGATAAGGCCGGCGATGATCTTGTGACTCCGTTTCATGGTGCTCTCCTTGTGAATGAACTATCGGCAGGAGAGATTAGGCGCCATGAATGTAAGCGTTCTATATCGGCTTTGTAAGCGATTGTGAAACGGTAAGAAGGGAGGGGTGGCGAGCCTGACCCCCGGCACTTGCAATATATGGCTGTGGCTGCTGCCTTCCGGCCCTGACCCGATTCACCACCTTGCAATGCGGGGAGACCCGCCACGACGCAGTCTAGCAGAGGTGAGCGTTCTTATTGCGAAAAGTCGGTGCTGGCGGCACGGCGTCCGCGCTCGACATCGATACCCGCCAGGATGATCAGTCCGATGACGAAATAGCCGCCGGTGACGAGCATTGCCAGCCGGTGGTCACCCGCCGTGATCCACGTCACGACGCCGTAGGTAAGCGGGCCGAGAATCGACGACAGTTTCACGGCCAGCCCCCACAATCCAAAGAACTCGCCATGGCGGTGCGCCGGCGCAAGCAGGCCGATCAGTGCGCGTCCGGCCGACTGGCTGGCACCGAGGCACAGGCCGGCGATGTTGGCGGCCAGCCAGAACATGCCTGGGGTCTGGGCAAACCAGGCGATCAGCGTCATGGCGATCCAGCCGACCAGCGTCAGCGCGATGGCGCGGATGTGGCCGACACGGTCCTGGAGGTGACCGAAGAAGAATGCGCCGAGCGCGGCGGTGATGTTTACGACGAAAATCAGCAGGATGGTTTCCTGTGTCGAAAACCCCATCGCCTGCTGGGCGTAGATCGCCGCCAGTGTGATGACCGTCTGGATGCCGGCCTGGTAGAACAGGATGCAGAGCATGAAGCGCCGCATGTCGCGGAAATGGGCAGCATGGCGCAAGGTGGTGCGCACACGCCGATATGCGCCCGCCACATCATTGTCAGAGACGGGGGAGGCGCGTTCGCGCAGGAACAGGAAAGTCGGCGCTGACGCGACGGCGAACAGCACCGCCGTGATGAGCAGGCAGACCGGCACGAAGCTGGCCGCCTCCCCCACCGCGCCGCCTTGCCCCTGCGCCCAGCCGATATAAGCGAGACAGATCGCCAGGGTGGCCAGCCCGCCCAGATAACCCAGTCCCCAGCCCCAGCCCGAAACGCGGCCGAGGCTTTCCTTGCGCGCGAGTTCCGGCAAAAAGGCGGCAATCAGGTTCTCGCCACTGCCGAAGCAGAAATTCGAGATCACCAGAAAGCCCATGGCGAGCACAAGCTCGCCGGGACCGGCCATCGCCAATCCGGCCGTGCCAAGCACGCATCCCGCGGTCGTCAGCAGGAGCAAGCGCTTTCTGCCACCATGCACATCCGCATAGGCGCCGAGCAGTGGCGCACCGAGGAGAATCAGCAGATAGGAGAGGGACAGCGCGGCTGTCCAGGCGAAGGTGGCCCAGACGGCTCCACCGGCGACAACAGAGACGAAATAGGCGTTGAAGATCGCCGTGACCACTACCGTCGTATAGCCCGAGTTGGCGAAATCGAACATCGCCCAAGCCCAGAATTCGCGCCACTTCACGCCGGGCTGGAGAACGCTCGCAACGCCGACGACCGACATCGGCTAGCAGCCAGCCGGATTCAGGGCGCCACGCAGGAAATCGCGCACCACGGCGATTTGTCCGTCTTCCATGAACATCGGCGCATGACCCACGTCCGGAATCTCGACGCTCTGTGCATGTGGCCCACGGGCGGCCATCGTGGCTACCGTTTCACGCGAAAGCAGATCGGAATGTTCGCCGCGGATCACCAGTGTCGGGCAGCAAATTGCATCATAGAAGGGCCACAGCTCGATATCCTTGCCTGGCTGCGCCTGCACCAGTGTCGCATAGGGCGCAGCGATGCCTGGATCGTAGCGTAGCTGGAAGCGGCCTTCCGGTGCCGACTTGATGACATGCGTCGTCAGGTGACGCCATTGCGCATCCGACAGCTTGCCGAACGGTTCCGCGATGACGCGGATATAGGCTTCTGCCTCGGCCGGTGAAGCGAAATCTGGCGGCGTGGCGAGATATTCGCCGATGCGCTGCAGTGCACCCGCCGCGATCACCGGGCCGACATCGTTGAGAATCAGCCGCCGGATGGGCGAGCCGGGCTGTGCTGCCAGCGCCATGCCGATCATGCCGCCCATCGAGGTACCGAGCCAATCGACCGACTCGACGTCAAGTCGCGCCAACAGCGCCACCATGTCCTGCGCGTATTGCGGAATCGCATAGTATTGCGGATCGCGCAGCCAGTCGCTCTGTCCGCGTCCGACCACGTCCGGACAGACAACCCGGTAATCGCCGGCCAATGCCTGCGCGAGAAAATCGAAATCACGCCCGGTGCGCGTCAGGCCATGCGCACAGACCAACACACGTGGATTGGCCGGATCGCCCCACGCCGCATAAGCCATGCGGTGGAAGCCGGCCGGGCTCAGACATTGGACGTAACTTTGGCGCATTGCGGTCATAGTGGATTTCCCGAAAACTGAATGGCTACATTGTGCCAGTCGCGGCACCGGATTCTGCTCACCTGGCCGGCTGGCGCCCGCACCCCGGTAAATCAGTAGCCCAGTTCGACTTCGCCGAGGATGGCACGCAGCAGGATGATTTCTTCCACCAAGGCCCGCGGAAAACCATGACGCGTGCCGCCGCGCGTATCTACCAGCAAATCGACGAGGTATGCATCGCACGTTCCGGTTTTCCACAACAGCACAAGTTTCTGGGCAATGTGCTGATAATCCATCAACGAACCCGCCAAGCCCGTTGGCTGGCCAGTCCACTCGCCGAACGCCACATTGAACTTGCCCTTCAACTCCGCTATCGACTCCGCCAATGTCTCCGCCACCGGTCCCTCAAGATCAGACTTTTGATAAATGTCGAGCAGCTTCAGCCAGTGCTGCACTGATTCGGCGGGGTTGGCGCGAATGTGTTCGACAAGCGTCTGCGAAGCCTTTTCGGTCAGCCCCATCGAATGTCAGGACATCCGCAAGCTCAAGGACCATGGCAGGTTCTGAAAGCGTCTCGGGCGGGGTGATCTGGAGCGGATCAGCGTCATCAACCACGGGAGCAATAACCCGGAAAGTCAACGCTGGCGGGACGGCATCGGCCGCAAAGATATTCAGATCCACCATTGCTTCACCCTGCTTGAACGCGTGCGCCGGTGGCGTTAGCGGGGCAACGACTTCCTGGGTGGGCAAGCTCTCGGCTGCGGCCGCATCCGCCACCGCGTCCGGTTGAACCGTAACGGGTGCTTGCCGAGGGATCGCCGCCAACTGACGCCGGCGGGCCTGCAAACGATCGTTGAAAAAGATCAGACCGCCGCCGAGAATCCCTGCGGCCAGCACCAGCAGCAGAATTTCGCCAACACCAAACTTTTTGCGTGCTTCAGCCAACTGCGTCCGCAATAATTTATTTTCCTCTTCAGCCCGGACTCGCTCGGCATCGACCAGCTTGAACCGCTCATCCAACACCTGTTGATTCTTGGTCACTGTCTCGAAAGCGGTTTCAAGGTTCTTGAACTTTTCGTTCACACTCTTCTGCAAACTGATCTGTTCTTCGAGCATTTGATCGAGCCGCTCGATCTCTTTCAGCGAAAGTGCCTGCGCAGCCGTGGTGGACTTACCACTGACCAGCAGCCGGTCGGCCACGACCTGCGGCCCCTTGGCCTGCCCCGCCGCCTGGTCCGATTTCTTTATAACGGCAGGGAGTGACTCCCCCTTCGGTCGCAAGACAGGCGCAGGACTTGGGTTTCCCGGCGCGGATAAATCGGGGGGCAACGTGAGGACCGTACCCGCTGGCAGCGGGACAGCCCCCACCGGCCCTTTGCCGGCAAACAGTGCTGGATTGGCCATGGCCATCAGGCGACGAAATTCGTCACGGGCGGCGCGATCTTCCGGATAACGGCTACGTGCCAGCAGATTCAGCCGGCTGTCAACTGTCAAGGTCAACGTATCGCCTGAGGCCGGGGTTGTCGGGCGCCGGACGGGCAACACGACCTGCTCCGCTTCCGGCCGCCGGGAGGTGATCTCAGGGGCAGGGGCCAAGGCAGGCAGCGCCGCCAGCAGCACGTAATCGCGCGCAGTCTGCGCCCCATCGCAGCTGGCGACGATGCGAAATTCCAGCACCGGATGCGGCCAGTTGCGCTGGCCGACGACGAGCAGGCGCGTCTGTTCGGAAATGCGCTCCAGGCGCAGGCTCGCGTCGCGCAATACATAGTCGGTATCCGCCGGCGCGGCGGGTGCGCTCAGCCGGAAACAGGAAACATCGACCCGCTGGCCGGAGTTATCGATCAGCGGGATGGCCACATTGACCGGCTGCCCGAGCAAGAGCTGCCCCACGGCAGGACCGAGGCCAAAAGCAAACGAATGACCAGAAAATACGGCGGCCAGACAGATCAACAGAAAGCGAACGCAAAAGTTCAAGGACATAAACTCAAAAAATAAGCGTGATGTCATCTTACTGTATTTGTGCTCATGGCGTACTCAATGAAGCCGGAGCAGGTGCATTGTGCCAGTAGCGGCGCCGCGCATCGCGTGCGTGCCGGATCGGCTGGTTGGTTCCGTCCAGCACGATACGCACCGCGCCCTGCACATCGGTACGATGAATGCGGGCAAATGAATAACGCGTGAGCACATCGGGGTGCGGATGGCCGAAGCGGTTGCGGTAGCCGACGGGGAAGATGACTTCGCGCGCGCCGGTCGCCGCTACGAATGCCGGCGTCGAGGTTTTCTTGCCGCCGTGATGCGGGGCAACGAGAATATCCGCCCGCGCGTCCTCACGATGGCGTACGAGGAACTCCGCTTCCGCCTTCCCTTCGAGGTCGCCGGGAATCAGCACGCTGCCGTGTGCCGACTCGATCTTCAGCACGCAGCTCAGCGCATTGGTGGGGCGCTTGCTTGCATAGTCGTCGCGCGCAGGATGCAGGATGCGAAAGCGCACGCCGTCCCATTCCCAGCCTTGTCCATCGACACAACGACGCTCGACTACGTTCACGGGCATGGCCGCGATCAGTGAGTCGAACACCGCCCGCGTGATCCTTGTCCGCATGGCTGACAATCAGCGTGTCGAGTTGCCGCACACCGCTCGCACGCAGGTAGGGCACGAGGATACGGCTGCCGGCGTCGGACTGCGTGCTGAAGGCGGGGCCGGTGTCGAAGAGCAGATCGTGCGTTGCAGTCTGTACATGCACCGACTGACCCTGGCCGACATCGAGCACGGTGAGGGCCAGCGTTCCCGGTGCGGGCCGCTCGGGAACAATGAAGAACAGCGGCAGGAAGAGTGCCAGGCCGAGCCAGCGCGCCGGAAAGCCACGCGGCAACAGCAGCCAGGCCGCACCCAGCAGTGCCAGTGGTACCGCCCATACCGGTGGTGCATGCTGCTGCCACAACGCACCTGGCAACGATGCCAGCCAGCGCAGAAATTCCATCAAGGGCACAAGCAGGCCGTGCGCAACATCAAGCACCCAGGCGAAGCCTGGCAGACAGCCGAGCAGCGCCAGTGGCGTGACGAGAAAACTTACCAGCGGAATCGCCAGCGCGTTGGCAAAGGGCGAGACCAGCGAGAACTGCTGGAACAGCGCCAACAACAGTGGAATCATGCCCAGCGTGATGCCCCATTGCGCGTGCAGCCAGTCGCGCAGCCAGTGGCGTTGTCCGAGCCGGCCATTGGCGACGTAAAACAGCAGCGCCACCGCACCGAACGAAAGCCAGAAGCCCGCCGCCAGCACCGCCCACGGGTCGAGCAGCAGTACCAGCAGCAGCGCTGCCCCCAACACGGTTGGTGCGGAGACATTGCGGCCTGAAAGCAATCCGACGACGACAACGCCCAGCATGTACAAGGTACGTTGTGCCGGCACGCCGAAGCCGGCCAGCAATGCGTAGAGAAGCGCGCCAACGAAACCTGCCACGGCAGCGGCTTTCTGCGCCGGCCAAATCAGCGGCAGGCGCGGCGAGCGGCGCCACAATGCGAACACCAGCCAGGCGACGAGACCGCCGATCATCGTGACATGCAGACCGGAAATCGACATCAGGTGCGTGATGCCTGTCACTGCGAAAAGTCGCCACAGCTCGGGCGCGATCGCCTGTTGGTCGCCCACTGCCAGCGCGGTCAGCACGCCGACGTAAGCGTGATCGGGCAGCGCACGCTGGATGCGCGCCCGCGTGGTTTCGCGGAGTCGTTCGATCATTCCCGACAGGTCACTGGGCGCGATGTCACGCCGTCCCGTCAGCGCCGACTTTCTCACATAGCCCGTGGCACGGATGGCGCGCTCGAACAGCCAGCCTTCATAATCAAAGCCGTGTGGATTGAGGTTGCCATGCGGTTGCTTGAGCCGTACCACGAGGCGCCAGCGTTCGCCGGCGCGCGGCAGCGGCAGCGTTCCAGCGGGCGCAGACTCCTCGTCGCCCTCCTCCTCGACCTCGGGCTCGACATGGCGATACCAGCTCAGGGTGATGCGGGCAGGCACAGGCGCGGCGGCTTGCTCCACCGCGAAGGTGAAGCGCACGCCACGCTCGAATTTTTGTGGCAATTCGGCCACGACGCCGGTCACCTCGATGTCGCGGCCTTCCCATTCCGCAGGCAGCGCATCGGCCAGCCGCCAGTGGGCAAAACCGCCGGCCCAGGCAAAGCCGAGCAGCGCTGCGCCGGCCACCGCCAGCCAGCGTCGCCGCTTCAATCCGAACCACCAGAGAACGGCTCCGACGCTGGCCAACCCGCCGAGAAAAGTCGGCGCTGGCAGGACGGCAACCTGCTGCAACAACCAGACGCCCAGCGTGAAGGCCAGCACCCGCCACGGCATTAGAATAACTCCATGAGAAACTGGCTACGCAAATACATGCCCGACCACGCGGCAGTCCACGAAAACCGCTGGCTGGCGCCGTTTCGCAACACGCTGCTGCACCCGCGACTGTGGCACCTCAATCGCCATTCCGCCGCTGGCGGCGTGGCAGCCGGGTTGTTTTGCGGTCTATTTCCCCCGCCTTTCCAGATGGTCAGTGCGGCGGTCTGTGCCGTCGTCTTCCGCATCAACCTGCCGATCGCGATCCTTACCACGCTCTACACCAATCCCCTCACCTTCGTGCCACTGTATGTGTTCGCCTTCTGGCTCGGCAACCTGATTGTCAACAACGGCACAGCCACCTTCGTGCCACCACCAGAATTCGACTTCGCCGCCATCGGCTCGTGGCTGGCAGCATCGATCGCCTGGCTCGGGCATCTGGGCATGCCGCTGGTTATCGGCGTAACGCTGCTGGCCACCGTATTCGCCGTACTGGGCTACTTCGTCGTGCGCGTCGTCTGGCGTATCTGGCTAGTGCGCGCCTGGAGCCGCCGTAACCTCGAGCGGCGCAAGGCGTCCATCGCAAAGTAACAGGCGGCGCTGGCAGGACGCCGCCAGCGCCATATCGTGTGTAACGATCACCAGACTCGTGCCATGCGCGGCATTCAAGCGCAGCATCAGTGCAAACACTTCGTCGGCGGTATGCCGGTCGAGGTTGCCGGTCGGCTCATCGGCCAGGATGCAGGCTGGCTGTGTGACCAGCGCCCGCGCCAGCGCCGCGCGCTGGCGTTCGCCACCAGAGAGTTCGCCGGGACGGTGCTTGAGTCGCGCGCCCAACCCGACTTCAGTGAGAATTGCAGCGGCCTGCTCCATGGCCTGCACCTTCGCCATGCGCCGGATCAGCAGCGGCATGGCGACGTTTTCCAGCGCGGTGAATTCCGGCAGCAGGTGGTGGAACTGATAGACGAAACCGAGCGCTTCGTTGCGCAGCCGGCCGCGTTCCGCTTCCGATACGGCCGAGAGATCGCGTCCCATGAGATGTACGCTGCCGGCGGTCGGCGCATCCAGCCCGCCGAGCAGGTGCAGCAGCGTGCTCTTGCCCGAGCCGCTCGCGCCGACGATGGACGCCGTCTCGCCAGCGCCGATTTTCAGGTCAACGCCCGCGAGGACCGCCACCTCGGTCGCGCCCTGGCGGAAGATCTTGGAGAGGCCGACGCAGGAAAGCACTTCGTTACTCATAACGCTCATTCATACCTTAGCGCCTCAGCCGGATTCACGCGCGCCGCGCGCCAACTCGGATACAGCGTCGCCAGCACCGTCAGGACGAACGAGGTGACGGCGATGATCCAGACATCCGCCCAGTGCAGGTCGGACGGCAGGTCGGAGATGTAATAGACGTCCTTGGCGAGGAACTGGATGCGAAACACGCGTTCGAGGAAGGGCACCACGGTTTCGACGTTCAGCGCCAGCGCCACGCCGCCCGCGATGCCCAGCGCGAGGCCGATCACGCCGATCAGCGTGCCCTGGATGATGAAAATGCGCATGATGCTGCCGGGACTCGCACCCAGCGTGCGCAGGATGGCGATATCGGCGCGCTTGTCGGTCACCGTCATCACCAGCGTCGAGACGATGTTGAAGGCAGCCACCGTGACGATCAGCAGCAGGATGAGGAACATCATGTTCTTCTCGATCTGCACGGCGCGAAAGAAATTGGCGTGACTGCGCGTCCAGTCCGAGGCGCGCAGATCGGGGCCAAGCTTGCCGGCCAGTTCGCGCACCACCTGCGGCGCGGCGAAGAGATCGTCGAGCTTGAGGCGCACGCCGGAGACATTCGCGTCCATCTGATAGAGCTTCTGCGCGTCTGCCATGTGGATCAGCGCGAGGCCGTTGTCGTACTCGAACATGCCGACTTCGAAGATGCCGACCACGGTAAACTGCTTCATGCGCGGCAGAATGGCCGCCGGCGTCACCATGCCCTGCGGCGCGATCAGCGTCACCTTGTCGCCCTCGAAGGCGCGCAACGCATAGGCCAATTCAGAACCGAGAATAATGCCGAATTCACCGGGCACCAGCCGCTCCAGCCGGCCGAGCTTCATGTGGCGCGCGAAGTCGGCGACCTTCTCCTCCTCGCCCGGCAGGATGCCGCGCACCAGCACGCCCTTTACTTGCCCGACCAGCGAAAGCATGCCCTGCTGCTGGACGTAGGGCGCGGCGGCAATTACGCGCGGATGCTTCGCGACGGCATCTACGGCGGCCTGCCAGTTGTCCAGTTCGCCCTCTGCGCCCGAAATCTGCGCGTGCGAAGCCACGCCGAGAATGCGCGTGCGTAATTCCTTTTGGAAGCCGTTCATCACCGACAGCACGACGATCAGCGCCGCCACGCCGAGCGCCAGGCCCAACATGGAAATCAGCGAGATGAAAGAGATGAAGCGGTTGCCGCCGCCCGGCTTGCGGGCGGCCGTGTAGCGCAGACCGATGAGGGTTTCGAATGACATTGAGGCGGCATTCTACCTGCGGACCCTGCTGCTACGCCGCCTCGCCAGTGTCGGACAGCAAACGCCGCAATTCCTTCCTGACCACCGCGTAACATTCACACGCATGACGTTCCAAGCCGAAGCGATCAAGCACGGCAATGTGGCCGCGGCGATAACTGATCAACCCGGCACGCTGCAGGTTGCCGGCCGCCACGGTAATACCCTCCCGACGCACGCCGAGCATGCTGGCCACCAGTTCCTGCGTCATGACCAGATCATTTGACGGCAATCGATCAAGCGTCAGCAGCAACCAGCGGCAAAGCTGCTGTTCCAGCGAATGGTGCCGATTGCAGGCAGCGGTCTGGGATATCTGTGTAATCAGGGCCTGGGTGTAGCGCAGCAACAGGTGCTGCAGCAAGCCGGCACGATTGAATTCCTGCAACAGCAAACGGCGCTCCAGCCGATATGTGTGGCCCGCAGTCTGCACCACGGCGGAACTCGATGTGGTATCCCCCCCCAAGAACAACGAGATACCGACCACACCCTCATTACCCACCCCCGCTGCTTCGGCAGTCGCGCCAGACTCCATGACGTAGTGCAGCGACACGATGGCAGTGGTGGGGAAATAGGCGTGTTGCAATTGCCCGCCGGGCTCGTAAAGCATCTTGCCGAGGGGCAGTGGGGTCAGTTCAAGATGCGCGGCCAATGGCTCGAATTCCGCCGCAGGGAGGGCGGCGAGAAGATGGTTTTGCTGCGGACCGTGGGGGGATGACATTGTCAATCCTCAATATCCCAATAACTACCCTTTGGTGGTGAATTCGACACCGGTACCACGATACCCAGTATAGCTACCAGCCTGGTTGAACATCGGTTCTCCGCTCACCCGAAATTGTTGCCGCGAGCCATTGGCGTTGACCCGGCTGAAGACAAAATCTAGGAACGGTTGCCGGGCGGCAATGCTTGCCTGCAACAATTTTCGCTCAGCCTCATTCCAGCCTGCCTCTCGCGCATCGTTTACCTCGCCCGGCATGGTGTCACCCTGGATGCCGAGCATTTCCAGCACCGGGCCGGAGACCTTGGTGAAGTTATCGTTCGCGTCCTGTTCCCAATACCAGTCGGAAGCCAGCTCGGTCAGGCTGCGATAGCGGGCTTCGCTTGCGCGTAGTTCGGCGGTCCGCTCCTGCACCGTCAGCTCCAGAAACTTGCTGTGATTCTCTAGTTTTTTGTACAACAGCCGCACTTCCAGCATGTTGTGGATGCGCGTTTTGACCTCGACCAGATCGAACGGCTTGCTGATGAAATCCCTGGCACCGGCCTGCAGCGCGCGCAACTTGTGGCCGGGCTGCGCAGTGACCACGAGGACTGGAAGATAGCCATCCGTAACCTGGGTCTTGAGGCCTTCCATCACCTGGAATCCGTCCATGTCGGGCATCTGCAGATCAAGCAGGATCAGGTCGTAGCCGTTTTTTCGGTGTAACGCGCAGACCTCCTGCGGGCTCATTGTTGAAGTCACGCCGGTGTACCCGGCCTCACTCAACAACTGCTCGAGCAGGGTGACATTGGATTCCTGGTCGTCGAACGATCAGGATGCTGGCGCTAAGGATCTCGGTCTCAGTAATCATCATGTTTTTCTCGGCTTGGCTGCGCGCGTCGCTTGCGCTTGGGTAAATTTCAGAACCACATCCAAAGTATCCATGAATTCATTAACCTTAATGGGTTTGGTCAGATATTTGAAGAATCCGGCCGCGAGCGCGGCCTCTATGTCACGGGGCACCGCATTGGCGCTGATCGCGATAATGGGGATTTGCGTCGTTAGCGGGTCCGTGTGGAGGATTCTCATCGCCTCGATCCCGCTAATGCCGGGCAGATTGATGTCCATCAGAATCACCGTCGGCTGATAGACACGTGCAAACTCGATACCCAGATTAGCGTCAGCCGCAGAGAGCAGGCGCAGATCGGGGCGGCGACCAATGAGTTGCTCGACCAACTCCAGGTTGGCAGGATTGTCTTCCACATACAGCACGGTGCGCTGCGTTGCGCCATCCGGCACCGGCACATGCATAACGTCCACATCCTCGGTTTCCGAAATCGCCAGCGTGGGTGCGGTCGTCAGGCCCAACTCGAACCAGAACACGCTACCCACCCCAATCGCGCTTTCCGCACCGATGGTGCCGCCCATCAGTTCGACCAACTGCTTGGTGACCATCAGGCCGATGCCCGTGCCTTCCTCGGCGCCGGCTTCCTTGCCGAGACGATTGAACGGCTGGAAAAGCTGTCCAAGCTGTTCAGCAACCAGTCCCACACCAGTGTCCCGCACGCTGATGCGAATCGAATTCGGGGCGCTCAAAGCGTACTCCACGGCAACCGTGCCTTGCGGTTTGTTGTACTTGATGGCGTTGAACAGCAGGTTGATCAGAACCTGTTTGACCCGGGTCCGATCGGCACTGACAAAGTAGGGCAATTCGAATCGCGGAAAAGTCATACCGATGCCGCGTTTTTGCGCCTGCGGCTCGATCATGGCCCGGCACTCGAGCATGACCTCGGCCAACGAGACCGGTTCATGCGACAGCGTCGCTTTGCCCGATTCGATCAGTGCCAGATCGAGGATTTCGTTGATCAGATCCAGCAGGTACCAGCCTGCCTTGAGAATCTGGTCGAGATTGCGCTTCTGGGCGTTCGTCGGCGTCGGGGTGCCGGATTCGATGAGCTGGGCGAAACCGAGGATAGCGTTCAACGGCGTGCGCAATTCATGGCTCATGCTGGAAAGGAAATCCGATTTCGCAAGATTGGATTTTTCCGCCGCAGACCGGGCAGCCTCCAACTCGACATTCCGATCCTGCAGGGCCTGATCAAGCTGTGTCCGCTCCGCTTCGACCTGCTTGCGCGCGGTGTTGTCGGTGCCGATCAATAGATAACCGATGATGGCGCCTTGATCGTCACGCAGCGCCGTGACCGATACCATCGCCGGGAAGCGGCTGCCGTCCTTGCGGATGTAGGTCAGTTCGTAGATGTCCTCGATGCTGCGTGAGGCTTTGAATACCAAGGCCTCGAAGCCCGGCGCTATTGGCGTGCCGAGTTCGATACTCAACGCCTTGGCACGCGCGATGACTTCCTGAGGATCGGAAATATCGGCCGGCGTGATTTTGTTCAAGACGTCGGCGGCCGCGTAACCCAGCATGCGCTCTGCACCGACGTTGAAGATCTGGATGACACCCTTGGCATCGGTGGCGATACTCGAAAAATTGGCGCTGTTGAAGATCGCGTTCTGCAAGGCGCCCGCTTTCAGCAAGCTTTCCTGGCGATTGAGTTCGGCGATGCCCTCCGTCTTGCCGGCATTGCCGGCAAGGGTGACACCACTGTTTGCTTCGGACATGGCTGATTTCCGTAAAAAGCTACGCGAATTCGACAGGGACCTGCGCTTGACGGTCTGGCAATGGCGCCCGACTTTGTCAGAGAATCTTGCGCCCGCTGATGACCCTGAGCAGAACCACGATGATGGCAATCACCAGGAGGATATGAATGAAGCCCCCCATGGTGGATGAGGTGACTATGCCGAGTAGCCACAGGACAACCAAGACAACGGCGATTGTGTAAAGCATTTTATGACCTCCTTCAGTTGGTGAAGATTAGTCCCCCAGCAACTCGGCGACCGGCCCGAGTTCCTCGATATGCTGCGATACCACTTTTACAATAACAATGAGCGGAATGCTCAGCAGCAGGCCCCAGACGCCCCACAGCCAGCCCCCGAACAACAGCGAAACGAATATCGCTGCCGTGTTCATTTTGGCGATCCTGCCCGTCATCCAGGTTGTGACGAAGTAGCCGACCAGTGTGGCGATCACCAACGAAGCTGTAGCAACCAGCAGCAGCATCGACAGGGTTTCAAACTGCATGAAGGCCGCGATACCAATCACGCTGGCGGTAACCGCCGGGCCGACGTAGGGAATCAGGTGCAGCAGGCCCGCCGTCACGCCCCAGGCGCCAGCATTTTCAAGCCCGATCCAGCTCAAGGCGATCCAGGTAAGCAGCCCCACGAGGGCGTTGGTCACCAGCAGCATGAACATGTAGCGCTGGATCGAGTCGTTGATGCCATCGAGGATGTGTACCGTGATCTTGCGGTTCGACATGGATGGCCCGGCGAGCCGTACCAGCTTTCTCTTAAAGGTGTCGCCGGACAGCAGCAGAAAGAAGGTCAGGAACAGCACCATGCTGGCCTGGCCGATCAGGCCGGCGGCTGCCATGGAGTTTGCCAAAAAGAAGTTGCCGAGATTGAAGCCGGGCACATCGATGACGACACGCGTCGCCCGCTGTTTTGGCAGCGCAGCCAAACCGGCCGCCTCACTCGTCGCCTTTTCGATTTCACTGGCGGCGGTCTGCATCTTCTGCATGGTGCTGGTTTCACCTTTACGCAGTTTGGCGATGCCGGCCGACATCTGGCTCACCGCTTCAGGCAATTGATCGATGATGGTCAGGATCTGCCCACGCAACGCATAGGTCCCCAGCACGGCGACACACACCACCCCGATCATCACAATGCTGGTGCCGATCACACGCGGAATGCGGATTAGTTCGAGCCAGACGACCAGCCGATTCAGCGTGTAGGCAAAAAGAATGCCGAGCAAGAGGGAGACGAAAAAACTCTGCGCCCACTTCAGGGCGAACACTGCGGCAACGGTAGCGAGGATCACCAGTGCGATGCCCCGTCCAGCCCTGAATTCAGGAACCACGGACAGCAAATCAACGGTTTCAATGCTGGCTGAAGATTGATTGCCAGGCAGATCTGCCAAATCAGTTGTTGCAATTGCCGTCATATTGATACGCTCACAGTCAGCCTGCAAATGCGGTCATTGCCGCCCGTGTGGCTCGGCAATGACCGATGGTGCGCTATCGCTTACTTGATGCGCATGTCGTTCTTGACGGACTTCACGCCCTTGACGCTACGCGCCAGGTTGACTGCCTTACTCGCGGCGGTCTGCGAACTCACAAAGCCGCTCAATTGGACGATACCCTTGAAGGTCTCGACATTGATTTCAGCGACCTTCAGCGTGGGCTCATTAAAAATAATCGCCTTCACCTTGGTGGTGATGACACTGTCGTCGACATACTCACCGGTTCCCTCTTGCGTTGCGGTGGACGCACAGCCGACAACAAACACCAGCGTAAAAGCCAGAAATAGTGCGGAAAGATATTTGCCAAGTTGTTTCATGGTTGATTCTCCTGATGTAGGGAAAGCGGAACTTCCTGATTTGGTTTCAAACAACAGGCACATGGTGTCGAAACCTGCTTGCAAAGATATTCAGAATAGCCGCTGCCGTCAGTGCGCTGTCGTACATAGTCCGTCATTGACATAAACAGGGGCCGGAACCACTACCAGCTGCAGATCTTCGAAGTGGCAACTTTGCACGGATCGATATTTGCCGTCTTGCCAGCGCCGACTTTTGTCACCATGCGGTGCAACGATCATTTTTTTTCGTCGCCCTTGGCCGCATCCTGGATTTTTTCACCGGCCTTTTCGATCTGCTGTCCGGCCTTCTCTACCGCTTTGTCGATACTCTTGCCGGCCTGCTCAACCGGGCCTTCCTGCTTCTGGCAGCCGGAAAGTGCAACAAGCAACGCACTCATGATCAAGGCTGCACTGACTGGTTTATTTAGCTTCATCGATTTATCTCCTGAATCAGGGTTACGAGCGAATGCCATGCTCCTGCCGGGCAGGCCAGGGGCATCGCACTTCAATCTTTATTTGCCGACTTCGTGGCCGATGACGCCGCCAACAGCAGCACCGCCAACGGTTCCAACTGCGCTGCCACCCGTCAGAATGGCGCCACCAACGGCACCGACGCCTGCGCCGACGGCGGTATTTTTTTCCTGCTGCGACATGCCTGCGCAACCAACCAGACCAACCAGCATTACTGCGGCAACTGCACTGCGTGCGAATCTTTGAATTGTTTTCATGGGATTACCTCTGTCAATAGATGTTGTGTTACCTGGCCCCTGCATTTGCAGGGATTTCTCTTGCTACCGGGTATCGAAAAGTCGCTTACATGGAACTCCGGGTACCGATTATTTCTATATCGACGCGGCGATCCGGTTGCAGACAGGCGACGACCTTGGCGCTCTTTGCACCAAGGCAGTCACCGGCCTTAGTGACAGGCTGCGTCTCTCCCCTGCCTTCGGTTTGGATGCGATTCGCTTCGATGCCCTTGCTCAGCAGATAGGCCTTGACCGCTGCGGCACGTTGCTCGGAGAGTTTCTGGTTGTAGCTGTCCGAACCGAAGCGGTCAGCATGTCCGACCACCGTGATCACTTCTGCATTGATATCCTTGCTCTTGCTGACGAAATCATCCAGCGCCTCGCGTCCGGCGGGACGCAATACCGCTTTGTTGAAGTCAAACAGCGTATCGGCAGTGAGTTGCACGCGCTGGGCTGCCGGCTTCGGTGCCGGGGTCGGCGTTACAGCAGCCATCGGCATCGGTGCCGGTGCAGCCGCAAGCGGCGGCTTTTTCACCAGGTCGGGATCGCATTCTTCGATCGCCAGCGCCGGAGTCCAGTAACCGGTGCGCCAGCACAGACCGGTACCACTCTTGGCAACCTCGCCACGCTGATCAACAACGTACCCTTGTTTTGACGCAGTGGTTTGCGCCGTTGCCACGCCAGAGACAAGGGCCAGTCCCAGGGCACACGATACGGCCAAAGCCATTTGCTTCTTGGTCAATGCATAAGTCATGATATTTTCCGATCCATAGGGTGGTACGTCAGTTGCGGCCTGCAGATAACAAGCGGCCGTTGATCCCATCATTTCCCTAATCCGGAATTTCCTCTGTGCGCTAGCGCGCATTGCCCGCAGTTAGCGCAATCGCCATGGCTGCGCCGCCCGGCTGGCGGGCGGCCGAGTAAGTCACGCCGAGGAGGGTTTCGAGCGGCGTTGAGGAGGCGTGTTAACATGCCTCATGCACCTGACACTGCTTGTTCCCGGCCTGCTGTTGCCGGTCGAAATCCTCGAAAACACTGCTTACGACCTGACCGCGCCAACCCTGTCGCAACTCCTTGGCAGTGGCGCGCGGCACACGCTCGAAGCCGACTGGCTGCCTTCCGCATTTGGGCTCGCTGCCCCCCTGCCCGCTGCGGCGCTGCGCAAAGTCGGCGCTGGGCCGCCCCAAGCAGACGCCAGCCCCCCCGTGGGGGGCAGCGCGCCGGGGTTGCGCGCGTGGGGGGCAACAAAAGTCGGCGCTGGCCAGACGGCGTCCGGCGACTGGCTCTGCCTCGATCCCGTGCGCTGGCATGTCGCGCACGAGGGCGTGTCACTCGACGACCCGTCAAAACTCGACCTGAGCGAGGCGGAAAGCGCCGCGCTGATTGCGGCGGTGCAGCCGCTGTTCGCGGAATGGGGCGAACTTACCGCCTCGTCGCCGGGTAGCTGGGAGTTGCTGCTGAAGCGGCCGCTCGCACTGGAAACACAGCCTTTGCCGACTGCAATTCATCTGGCTATCGACCCCAGGCTACCCGGTGGCGCGGATGGCCCGGCCTGGCGGCGCCTGCTGGCAGAGGTGCAGACCGTCCTGCATGTCCATCCGGTCAATCGTCAGCGCGAGGCGGACGGCAAGCCAACCGTAAACAGTCTCTGGCCCTGGGGACAAGGCGCATTTCCCGATTCCATTCAGGCCAATTTCACGGCAGTCTGGAGCAACGATCCGGTGGTGGCCGGTCTTTGCGCCCACGCCGGCATGCCTTGCTTGATGCCACCCGCTCGTTACCTGCCCGCGAATGGCCGCGTACTGGCGATTCTTGACAGTCTCGCCACGTCGGCCCGCACGCTGCAAGCGCTGGCCTGGCGCGAGGCATTGCTGGCTTTTGAACGCAATTGGCTTTCTCCTGCCGTGGCCGCGCTGAAACGTGGCGAATGCGAGGGGCTGCGCCTGATCGGCACCCGCCTTGGCGGCACACCCGCCACGGTAGCGTTTGCCCTGAAACGCAGTGACCTCCTGCGCTTCTGGCGCAAGCCGCGTTCGCTTACGGAACTGGCATGACCGCCATCGCAACCCGCCCGGTGCCGCAACGCGCGCGGCTGATGCTCGAGCAGTCCGGTGTACATCCACTGCTGGCGCGGCTGTACGCGGCGCGCGGCATTGCGGCTGCGGACGAACTCGACACGCAGCTCAAGTCGCTGCTACCACCGGATGGTTTGAAGGGTATCGACGTTGCGGCTACCCTGCTGGCCGATGCCGTGATTTCCGGCAAGAAGATCCTCATCGTCGCCGACTACGACTGCGACGGCGCGACGGCTTGTGCCGTCGGGCTGCGCGCGTTGCAAGCCTTCGGCGCGACGGCTGATTACCTGGTGCCGAACCGCTTCGAAACAGGCTACGGCCTGTCGCCCGAGGTCGCGCAATTGGCGGCGCAACATGGCAAACTCGGGCATCCCGACGTGCTCGTCACGGTCGATAACGGCATTGCCAGCGTGACCGGCGTGGCGGAGGCGAAGCGACTGGGCATGAGGGTGATCGTCACCGACCACCACCTGCCCGGCGACGAGTTACCCGCCGCCGACGCCATCGTCAATCCGAACCAGCCGGGCTGCCGCTTCGCGAGCAAGAGCATTGCCGGCGTGGGCGTGATGTTCTACGTGATGCTGGCATTGCGCACGGAATTGCGCAGGCGCGGTCATTTCACGGCGCGGGCGGAACCCAACCTCGCCGAGCTGCTCGACCTCGTCGCGCTCGGCACGGTGGCCGATGTCGTCTCGCTCGACCGCAACAACCGCATCCTCGTCGCACAGGGGCTGGCGCGCATCCGCCAGCGGCGCATGTCGGCAGGGCTGGCCGCGCTGCTGCAGGTGGCGGGCCGCGATCCGACACGGGCCAGCACCTTCGATCTCGGCTTCGCCGTCGGCCCGCGCCTCAACGCGGCGGGGCGACTGGCCGACATGAGCCTAGGCATCGAGTGCCTTGCCACCGACGACATGGGCCGCGCGCTCAACATTGCGCAGGCGCTCGACGCCATCAACCACGAACGTCGCGCTATCGAAGCCGACATGCGCGAGGCGGCCGCCATCCAGCTCGAAGGCATCGATGCCGCCGAACGCGCCAGCCTGACACTGTTCGACCCCGCATGGCATCAGGGCGTGATCGGCATCCTCGCCGGGCGCGTGAAGGAAAAACTGCATCGCCCAACCTTTGTTTTCGCAAGGGGCGATAAGGGTGAGCTGAAGGGATCCGGGCGCTCGATTCCCGGCCTGCACCTGCGCGATGCGCTGGACCTCGTCGCCAAGCAGCAGCCAGCCCTGCTCCTGCGCTTTGGCGGCCATGCCGCCGCCGCCGGACTGACTCTGCTGGAGGACGACCTGCCGGCATTCGAGTCTCTCTTCGAGAAGGTTGCGCGCGCCCTGCTCTCGCCCGCCGCGCTGACCCGCACGCTGGAAACCGACGGCCCGCTCGAAGCCGCCTATTACGGCCTGACGTCGGCGCGCCTGTTGCAGGAGGCGATCTGGGGCCAGGGTTTTCCCGCGCCGCTGTTCGCCGATGAGTTCGAGGTCGTGCAGCAGCGCCTGCTGAAAGACAAACACCTGAAGCTGACGCTGAAGAAAGGCAAGGCGCGCTTCGCCGCGATCCGCTTCAATCATGCGGAAAACGCGGCAGATCGCATCCGCGCCGCCTTCCGGCTCGACATCAACGAATGGCAGGGCGAAGCGAATGTGCAACTCGTGCTGGAGCACTTCGAGGCAGCCTGACGGTATGATGAACACAGTGGATTGACGGGGGAAGCAACGATGCGTATGGATGACGAGCAGGAAAGCAGCAACGTCGAGGATCGGCGCGGCATGCGCATGCCGGGAGGCGCTGGCGGTATCGGCATCGGCACGATCGTGCTGGCGCTGGTTGCCAGCTATTTCTTCGGCATCGACCCCAGTGCGGTAATCAATGTCGCGTCGCAGTTTCAGGGCGCGCCTGCGCCGCAGGAAGTGTCGGCCGGCCGCCCGCCCGCAGAGGACGAGGTCGCGCGTTTCGTCGCCAAGGTGCTCGGCTCGACGGAACAGGTGTGGCAGCAACAGTTCAGCGCTGCCGGACATCAGTACCAGGAACCCCGCCTCGTACTGTATAGCGGCGCGACGCCATCGGCCTGCGGTACGGGTCAGGCGGCAATGGGACCGTTCTACTGCCCGGAGGACAACAAGGTCTATCTCGACCTCGACTTCTTCAGCGACCTGAAAGCACGCTTCGGCGCGCCGGGTGACTTCGCCCAGGCCTACGTCATCGCCCACGAGATTGGCCACCACGTGCAGAACCTGCTCGGCATTTCCGCCAAGGTGCAGCAAGCCCGGCAGAGCGCCGGCAGTGAGGCGCGCGCCAACGCCCTGTCCGTGCGCCTGGAACTGCAGGCCGACTGCCTGGCTGGCGTCTGGGCCGCACAGGCCGATGCGAAACGCCACATCCTTGAAGCCGGCGACGTCGAGGAAGCACTGACGGCGGCAACCGCCATCGGTGACGACCGCTTGCAAAAACAGTCGCGCGGCATGGTCGTGCCGGATGCCTTCACCCACGGCAGCTCCGAGCAACGCGTGCGCTGGTTCAAACGCGGCCTCGGCAGCGGCGACATGAACCAGTGCAACACTTTCCAGGCGGCAAAACTTTGATGGTGCAGGCCATGTAAGATGCACCCATCACGAACCATAGTGGAGAACGGGCATGGGCACTGAACATCTGTCGAAGGAACAACGCATCCTGCGCGTGCTGCGCAAGGTGCTGGGCAACATCGTCAAGGACACCGTCCCCGCGCCCGGCCAGCCCCACCCGTTGCAGGAATCCACGGTCCACGACATCCGCGATCTGTTCGGGCTGATCGCCGAGCGCGAGAAGGAACTGGCCGAGGAGTCCGGCTTCACCACCAAGGAAAGGCCCCACTTCACCGACGAGCCGCAGACGGCGCACGTACTCAAACTGCACAAGCCACCCAAGAAACTCAACTGAAAAGTCGGCGCTGGCAAGACGGCGCCTGTTACTTTGTCTTCTGGCCCCAACATCGCCTTCAGATCGGCGAACGGGGAATGCGTGGCAAGGTTTCCGCGATCGGTCTGCCGGGTACCCTCGGTTGCCGCTTCAAGCTGCCGCTGGTGCTCGTTGTCGTGGCAGTAGAGGCAAAGCAGTTCCCAGTTGCTGCCATCGGACGGGTTGTTGTCGTGATTGTGATCCCGATGATGCACCGTCAGCTCGCGCAGGTTGGTGCGGGTAAATTCCCGGCTGCAGCGCCCGCAGATCCATGGATAGATCTTCAATGCCTGCTCCCGGTAATCCTTCTCGCGCAGTTCGGCGGTGCGTCGCGCGTCGGCGACCAGGCGGTCGAGCTTGCTTGTGTCTGGCTTCATGGATTACTCGCTTGTGAAGGCCTTACGCCGGGTTCTTGATGCGCCTGGCGGCTTTACCCACCAACCGGTTGATGAGCTCGACACGGGTGATTTTGAAGTACCCGGTCAAGGCATCGAGCTGCGTAAGCGTCTCTGCTTCCAGAACCAGCTCGATACGCTTGGCGCCGGCTGCCACCCGGCGTTGGCGGCTTTCGCTGGCCCGCACCGCCGCAGGCTTGGCATTTTTAAGCCGTGGGCGGCCACGCCGGGAGAGGCCCGGCAGGTAAGCTTGGGGAGATGCGACCACGGCTTGTTTTGCCGCACGTCGCCGGCCAGGTTTTGCGTCCGCCCCGGAACCGGGACTATCTTGTATATCAGCAGCCGGATTCGGATAGATGCTCTCATCGAATGCAAGCTGATTCTTTACCTTTCTGACCATATCCGACTCGATATAATGTTCATATGAATCCGGATTCTAATATTTATTGGTAACCCGATGGCCATCAAATCGACGATCTTCAAGGTCGAACTGCAACTCGCTGATCTGGATCGCAACTACTACCAGACCCATGCGCTGACGCTTGCCCGCCATCCCTCCGAAACCGACGAGCGGATGATGGTGCGCATCGTTGCCTTCGCCCTGAATGCCCATGCGTCCCTCGAATTCGGCAAGGGTCTCTCGGCGGAAGACGAACCCGACCTCTGGCGCCGGGATCTGACTGGCACCATTGAGCAATGGATCGAGGTCGGGTTGCCAGACGAGAAACGCATCCGCCGGGCTTGCGGACGTGCCGCGCAGGTCATCGTCCTGACTTATGGCGGACGCACCGCCGATCTCTGGTGGGAGCAGAATCAGGCCCTGCTGAAAAAACAGGAAAAGCTGACGGTTATCAATCTGCCGCAACAACAAACTCAAGCGTTGGCCGACCAGGTAGTCCGCACCATGCAAATCAATTGCACGATTCAGGATGGCGAGCTGTGGCTGCTCATCGACGGGGAAAGCGTGCATCTGCTCCCCGAGATGCGGCTAAGCGATGCGCGCGCGCAACGACCACGCTGAATACAAGCAAGGCTCGGTGTCCGCCACCATAGCCAATCAGGAAACCACCGGCACCTGATCCCATCGGGTCGTATACCCCGGTGACACTTTCTCCCGCTTCATCTTCCAGCCCTTCTCGAACCCCTCGGCGGCGGAGCGCAGCGTCCCCCGGCCCCAGACCGCGTTGATCCGGTCCATTACCTGCATCAGTTTCGAGTTGTCCCGGGTGACAGAGAACAGGTTCATCTGCACGGATGCGGCATCGCTGAGATTCAGCAGCGCCACGCCGGCCTTCTGGTAGGCATAGCCAGCACGGTAGATACGCTTCAGTCCCCACAGTGCCGCTCGCGTAAGCCTTAATGTGTCATCGGTCGCCTCGGGCAGTGGAATCGTCAGCCCGCGCTGGTACTGCGGGGCATCCTTGTGCGGGTTGGTGCGGATATACACCTGTACCATGCCGGCGAACGAGCCTTGGCCCCTGAGTTTCTCGGCGGCAATGGCGATGTAGCTGGCGACAGCCTCCTTGAGCGATTCGAGATCGTAGACGTACTGACCGAAGGATCGGGAGGAGATGATCTGCTGCTTGTTCGGCACCACTTCCTCCAGCGCGATGCAGGGAATGCCGTTCAATTCGGCCATCGTGCGTTCGAGCACCACCGAGAACCTGTCGCGCAGGGTCTTGGCGCTGGCAGTGCGCAGGGCTTCGACCGTGGTGATGCCCAGTTCCCCGAGTTTGCGGGTGAGTTGTCGGCCGACACCCCAGATCTCGCCGACACAGATGCCGGCGAACAACTGGCTGATTTCCTGTCCGCTCATCCGGTTGAAGTCGCAAACACCGTCGCTGCCGGCCAGATTCTTCTTCGCGCAATGATTCGCCAGCTTGGCAAGCGTCTTGGTCTCGGCGATACCGACACAGACGGGAAGACCTACCCACTGCCTGACCCGCTGGCGCATGACCTTGCCATACTCGACCAGATCGAGATGACCGAACCCATCCATGCCGAGAAAGCACTCGTCGATGGAGTAAACCTCCTGATCCGGAGAAAACTGCGCCAGCACCGCCATCATGCGGTTGCTCATGTCGGCGTAGAGGGCATAGTTGCTGGAAAGAGCGACGATGCCATGCTGTCGCGCAAGATCGCGCATCTGGAACCAGGGCGTGCCCATCTTCACCCCGAGCGACTTGGCCTCGGCACTGCGGGCCACGGCGCACCCATCGTTGTTGGAGAGCACGACGACCGGCCGATTCTCCAGCTTGGGATTGAAAACCCGCTCGCAGGAGACGAAGAAGTTGTTGCCATCGACCAGCGCAAGGGTCATGACCTACACCCTCATTTCACACACGATGGACGCTCCAGCGCACCACACCCCATAGGGTCAGTTCCTGATCGGCGGAGACAAGAATGTCGCCGTGGCCTGGTGCCCCGGCGCGTAGCAGCACGCCCTCCTGTAGCAGGCAGAGCTGCTTGACGGTGAATTGACCATCGACGACGGCAACGACCACGCTGCGGTCGGCGGGAGCGAGCGAACGGTCCACTACCAGCAAATCGCCATCGTGGATGCCGAAGCCGGTCATGGAGTGGCCCTGCACCCGGACGAAGAAGGTGGCTTCACGGTGTTCGATCAAATGCTCATCGAGGCTGAGCCGCTCTTCGTAATAGTCCGCCGCAGGCGACGGAAAGCCTGCGGGCACGGGCCGGGCCAGCAACGGATACCCCGGCAAGGGGATGCAGGGCGGCGGCAGGGAAAGGGGGCCTGTCGGGAGGAGATGCTCCCCCGCAGGTCTGTTGCGATCCATGGGAAGCAATCAGGGCGTGTAGCGGCGGACGAGGCCGGCGACGACCCCGAAGATTTCCAGCTGGCCCTTGGGGCGGATGATCGGGTAGGCAGGATTGTGGGGCTTGAGGATGAACTTGCCTTTCTCCAGCCCCAACTCCTTGAGAGTGAACTCATCATCGACGATGGCAACGACAAAGTCGCCGGCCCTGGCCCCCTTGGTCCGCTCGACGACGACGATGTCGCCATCGTGAATGCCGGCATCGACCATGGAATCGCCCTTGACTGGCACCATGACGGTACGGGAAGGTTGGCGGACGAGATACTGGTCGACGAGGAAGAGCTGCCCCTGCGCGCCCTCGATCATCTCCGGGGCACCGGCACGCACGGCGATGTCTGCCAGATAGCGCTCGAAAAAACGGGTAGTGGGCATCCATGCGTCGTCATCGGGGGTGCGCTCAACGAAGCCGGCCTTGGCAAGTCGATCCATGAGCTTGCTGGCGGCCGCCTTGGAGGCAAAGCCCAGCAGGTCAGCCAGACGCTGAAACGAGGGAATGCGCCGGTTCTCGGCGTAGTAGTCGCGCAGTTGGCCGAGATAGTCGGCATCGCGTTCTGGATTGGCGGCGGACATGGTCATGCCTCCGCAGGGCCGCCCCAAGGGGGCAGGTACCCCCCTGTGGGGGGCAGCGAGTTGATTTTGCGAGCGTGGGGGGGCATTTTCTCTCCCATGACAAGATATGAACGTACGTTCACCATACTAGAGAACGTTCGTTCTCGTGTCAAATATCCGTTGTCGTCGGGGGACGGGCATCAGCGATAATTGGCCATGCCCTTATTCGAGATTGTCAGCATCGCCGTCCTGGGTGCCCTTGCCTGGCTGTGGTTCGACAGCGTCAAGGTCCGGGAGATTGCGGTCCGCGCGGCCAGAAACGCCTGTTCGGCCGAAGGTTTCCAGTTTCTTGACGAAACGGTATCCATCGCCGGTCTCAAACCCGTGCGTAATGACGACGGCCAACTGGTGCTGCGCCGCACCTATTTCTTCGAGTACAGCGATACCGGGAACAACCGGCGACCGGGAAGCATCGTCATGCTTGGCCAGGAAGTGATCATGGTCAATGTCGGGCTGCGCGTCGTGGACGACGCATGCTGACTATCCTCCATCGTGACGACCGACTGATCGCCATCGACAAGCCCACGGGCTGGCTGGTTCACCGCAGCAACCTCGACCGGCATGAAACCCGGATTCTGGTTCAGGCCCTGCGCGATCAGATCGGCCAGCATGTCTATCCCGTGCATCGGCTCGACAAGGGCACCTCCGGTGTCATGCTGTTTGCCCTTGATCCGGAAACGGCCAGGGAATTGGGCGGACAGTTCGAACGCAACGAGATACTGAAGACCTACCTTGCCGTCGTGCGTGGCTGGCCGCCGGCGTCCGGCACCATCGACCATCCGCTCACGCGCGAGCGCGACGCGTATGGTGATGCGCATCCGGATGAGCCGCAGGCTGCCCTGACCGACTATCGCCGTCTCGCCAGCGCCGAGTTTCCCTATGCCGTCGATAAGTATCCGGCCGCACGCTATGCCCTGGTCTTGCTCGAACCGCACACCGGAAGGCGCCACCAGTTACGCCGCCACATGAAACACATCGCCCACCCGGTCATCGGCGATGCCACTCATGGCAAGGGCAAGCACAATCGGTTCTTCCAGACGCAGTTCGGCTGCAGCCGGCTATTACTGGCCTGTACGGAAATTTGGTTTCGTCATCCCGGTGATGGGCGCGAAGTGGCAATACGAGCGCCACTCGGAGACCAGTTTGCAGCGGTACTTGATCTGCTGGGATGGGGACAGGTCATGGCGACACCACTGAACAAGTCCCTGCAGAATGCAAGCAAGACCGATATTACTGCCCTGCGTTCAGGGTGATCCGTGCCTTGCTTTGGCATTCCGCCTTGTTGTCAGCGGTTACGCGCTTGCCGAAGGCATCGCGCGCCGCGCGACCCGCCTTGGTCGCTTCAATGCTCTTGATACAGCGCCAACGCTTGCCGGTTTTAGTGGCCAGTTGGCGCATTTCCTCGATGGGATGATGTCTGCCGCAATGGTAGCAGTAGGCTGTAGCTGTGCTCATAGAACCTCGACTTGCGTGATGGGCTGAATCAGGTCTTGGCGCCTGGCTTTCTGCCCGGGGTCGTGGGTGGAATCGATCCAGCAACACGGCAAAGAATTCCCTCAACAGGCTTGCCGTCGTTGAATCGGGTTACGCTGCACTGGGAGATTTCGCCGCGCGATGAAAGATCGGATATGGAGGCACGCACCTTCTGAAGAGGAATGCCCATTGACGCCGCAATTTCCGTGTCAAGGTGCTGGCCGTATTGCTTCAAGTATTGGAGTATTGGGGAAGAGTGCATTGTGAGGACTTTCCTGAAAACGGCACGGACAACTAAAAATAGCGGTATCAAACTCTGATCTGGCGTTGATCCGGAGAACAGTAAAAAAAGCCACCCTGCAGGGGTGGCCTGATTCTTGAATATTTGGCTTCCCGACCTGGTTCTAACCAGGAACCTGCGGATCAACAGCAAAACCCACCCGGAAACTCATGTTCTGAATGGTTTTGAATATTAACATATTTTCAGCCGGCTGTGGCGCAATCTTTTCACTCTCGTGCCTATCCCATACCTCCCGGCAATGAGCGTGACGGCCTCGTCGAGGCATTCCTCGTCGCTGCTGCTGGCTGTATTGCTACTTCGCGTTTCTTTCTCGAACGATGGGCGGCAAATATTTGACCGAAAATCGCCAGCCGTCGGAAGTGTCCCGTAAAACCAGTGTCTTCGAGCTTGCACCCTCTTCGAACAGGGGCTCCGACCCGACCAGCGCAACGGCACCAATACCCTTGATGATGCATGCGCCCGGGATCGTCGTGAAAACCGATTCGGCAGCGATCACGACGAATTGCCCTTCTTTGGACTCAGAACACGATAGCCCTCGCGGAACCGAGCCGTGATCCCGCTTCCAGGCATCACGCAATCCGTCGAGCCCTTTGAGCAGGTCTTCAGTCACCTTTACGGACAAAACGACTTCACGGGACTTGACATGGCTCATCGGGCATTCTCTCGCTGTAGTTGGGGGATAAGGCCACTACTGGAAGGTTGCATCTTCGATGAGTACCTTGTAGGCATAGCCTGAACCAAAATCCTTGTCGGTACGAACGCTGCCTTTTATGGTGACGACATCCCCGGGCTTCGTTTCGTTCATGGTCGTGACAAGAACATCATTCGTATTGTCTGCCGCCGAACCCGAACCATCCCTCAGATGAATCCAGTTTTTGCCCATGATCCCCGCGTTGTACTTCACGACCTTGCCGCGCACCAGAACAGACTTGTCCTTCAGTTCGGTAGCTTTTGTGATGATTTCCGCCACCGTCCAGGCATTCGCCCCTGTGGCCTTGGGAACATGGATATCACTTACCGCCGGCGCTTTGGCATTGCCACTTCCCTGCATGCTTGATCCCGCACCAGCCAAGGTGCCGAAAACGATCGTCTGAAAGGTTTTTTTCAGCGACTTGCTCTCGAAGTTATTCATCACCATCACGTTCTCAATCGTGACTTTTGCGCCCTTCTTGACAGGAGCCCTGCTAATCGCCGCCCAGGTCTCCCCCTCTTTGGTCTTGAGGCGAAGGTAGGTATAGCTCTCGACTTCCGTGACCTCAAGGACTTCTCCCTTGACGGTAGTGGTTGCCGGCGGGGTGGAAGCCGCTTCCTCTCCTGCCCAGGCGAAGGTGGCAGCGACGATAATGAAGATCGACATCAGGACTTTCATGATCCGGGCACTCCAGAGATAAATAAGCAGCATATCAGCAACACCTTTCTGGGCATATGATGAGCGTTGTATCCATTACGGAACGCAGTATGACCCAGCACACATTCAAACTCGACAAGGAGTTCGTCGAACTGCACGCTCTCCTCAAGTTACTTGCGCTTGCGCCCTCGGGAGGTGCGGCCAAGACGATGATCGCTGCCGGCCAAGTCTGCGTCGATGGAGTCGTCGAGACACGCAAGGCGTGCAAAATTCGGGGTAATCAGGTTGTACGGGTGGCTGACGATGAGGTGCGTGTCGTGTCCTAGCGGAAAGCGCCGGCGACAATCCGCAGCCCGATGGGGCATCGTCCCCGTTCAAGTGCCGGTGGTCAAACCCTTGCGCAAGAGATCCCCGACCAGTTCATTCAAGTCCATCTGCCGCGCCTCGGCCAGAGCACGAATTTCTCCGGCCAGTTGCGCATCCAGCTTGACGGCAAAGGGAATCAGGCCCTTCGCCTGATCCAGCTTGCGTTGCTCCTTGCGATCAAGCACCGCCCCTCCGGCGAAACGCTCGGGAGTACCGGCATGCTTCAGCCGACTGTCAAGCTTGAGGGCCATGTTCTTTTCTAGATCAGTTCTTTTCATTTGGGGTATTCAAGTGAGTTGTGGATCGGGAATTGGTGATGTCAACCTTCGGACTGTCGCGACTCCGATCACCCCTGGAAAGCAAAAAGCCACCCGAAGAGTGGCTAAGTGCTTGAATATTCTGGCTCCCCGACCTGGGCTCGAACCAGGGACCTACGGATTAACAGTCCGGCGCTCTACCAACTGAGCTATCGAGGAATTGCAAGGCGCGAATGATATGGACTTCTCCCTTGCACGTCAACGCCATCAATCGGGCCAATGCATTGGAATCACACGCGGAAAGCCCGTCTAAACCGAACCCTTTGTTGCACCGCAATATGCGATAATTAGTATGTTGCTTTGCATTGAGTCAAAGCGACTCGACTCAATAATTTGACTAATTTGCCGTAAATCAGAATGTCATATCCTGCTGCACTGCCACAAACCGGGAACCGCCATGAATCTCAATAGAGTTGGCAAATTCGAAGCCCTGAAAATCGTCAATGAGTTTGACAAGGCATTGATAGATATGTACGGGGTCAACATGACCGACGCCCATATCACTCGCTATGAAGTTCTTGCCAGTTATGAAGAAACCGGCTCCGCCTCAAAGGCGGCGGAAGTCTTCGGCTCGCAGCGCGGCATGATTCCCCTGGCCAAGGCGGAGCAAGCCGCCTGACGACAGCATGCCGGGGAAACTCGGCGCTGGCGAGACGGCAGGCTAGCTTGCTGCTACGGGATATCAGAACAGACTGGCGACGACGAAACGGTCGCGGGCAGCCAGTTTTTCAAGCCCGCGCACGGTCTCCGTGGAGGCTCCCCATTTCATTACGTGGGTGAGGAAAGTGGTCAGCGCGAGGGACAAGGCATAACCTGTCTCACGCCATTCGGTACGAAATTCTTCGAAACTCACGGTGCGCGCGGACAGTTTCCCGCTTTTCATCGGCACCAGGGTGACCTTGTGTCCATCGTTGCGGATCACAATCGCAGTGCTGCGCTGATGGTTGGTTACGACCACGACAATCCCCTTTGCAGGCATCCGATAGCTGGTCTTACGGCAGCCATGACAATAAATTGAACACAGCAAGTCAATGCAGCCCGCCTGCGGCGGCGAGCATTTTTTCCGCTCGCTTGCGTCGCGCCTCGGCGGGGGTCAGACCAACCAGCGATTCCGGGGGTAGTGGCACGTCCCAGTGCTGCTGAAACAGATCGATGTCTTCACCCGTGTCCAGATGGGCGCGATAGATTTTCTCCTGGTAGGTGGGCGCATCCGGTAACGCCACCAATTCGACGGACTGAATGATCATGAAATACCTCGGTGAAATGCGATTTGGCGAAACAGCGAAATCTGTGCATATCCTGCGCCGCCAACCGTCCTGTCTCAAGCAAAAGTATGCGGGTAAAAGGCTCGCTACTTGGCATTCAGACGGTCGCATGTTTTCGTTAGACCACTCGCCGGGAAAAAAACAAGGGGCGACCGCTTATGGCGGCCGCCCCTTTGATTGCTCCCCCTCCGGTTTGAATTCTGGACTAGATGCCCTGTTTGAGCTGATCCAGAATCCCCGGGTTTTCAAGAGTGGATACGTCCTGCGTAATTTCCTCGCCCTTGGCCAGTGCGCGCAGGAGACGACGCATGATCTTGCCGGAACGCGTCTTCGGCAGGTTTTCACCAAAACGGATGTCCTTGGGCTTGGCGATCGGACCGATTTCCTTGGCTACCCAGTTCCGCAGATCGGTGGCGATCTTCTTGGCTTCCTCGCCAGTGGGGCGCGACTGCTTGAGCACGACGAAGGCGCAGATCGCTTCGCCGGTCAGGTCGTCCGGACGGCCCACGACAGCGGCTTCGGCGACCAGCGGGTTGGCCACCAGAGCCGATTCGATTTCCATCGTGCCCATGCGGTGACCTGACACGTTCAGCACGTCGTCGATACGGCCCATGATGGTGAAATAACCGGTCTTGGCATCGCGCACCGCGCCGTCACCGGCAAGATAGAGCTTGCCGCCGAAATCGACTGGGTAGTAGGACTTCTTGAAGCGATCGGGATCGCCGTAGATCGTGCGGATCATCGATGGCCAGGGCTTCTTGACGACAAGGAAACCGCCGTTGCCCCAGGGCACATCGGTACCCGTTTCATCGACGATAGCCGCCTGGATGCCCGGAAAGGGCAGCGTGCATGAACCCGGCACGAGCGGCGTAACACCCGGCAACGGGGTAATCATGTGGCCGCCGGTCTCGGTCTGCCAGAAGGTATCGACGATCGGGCAGCGGCTGCCACCAACGTTGTCGTAGTACCACATCCAGGCTTCGGGGTTGATCGGCTCGCCGACCGAACCCAGGATACGTAACGACTTGAGGTCATAGTTGCGCGGATGGGTGGCCGGCGTGCCCTCATTGGCCTTGATCAATGAACGGATTGCCGTCGGTGCCGTGTAGAAAATGCTGACCTTGTGGTCCTGGATGGTCTTCCAGAAACGACCGGCATCCGGATAGGTGGGCACGCCCTCAAAGACGATTTCGGTGCCACCACAGGCCAGTGGGCCATAGGTGATATAGGTATGGCCAGTCACCCAGCCGATATCTGCGGTACACCAGAACACGTCGTCCTTCTTGATGTCGAAGGTCCACTTCATCGTCAGGATCGCATGCAGCAGATAGCCACCGGTGGAGTGCTGGACGCCTTTCGGCTTGCCGGTGGAGCCCGACGTGTAGAGCAGGAACAGCGGATGTTCGGCCTCGACCCATTCGGGTTCACATATCTCGGACTGGTTAGCGGTGATATCGCCCCACCAGAGATCGCGACCGGCGACCATGTTGCAGGCACCGCCGGTACGCTTGAATACGATGACACACTTGATCGACTCGCAGCCGCCCATGGCGAGCGCATCATCGACCGCAGGCTTGAGCGGGATGTTCTTGCCACCGCGGCATTGCTCATCGGCGGTGATGACTGCAACGGCACCGGCATCCTGGACGCGCTCCTGGACGCTCTTCGCAGAGAAGCCACCGAACACGACCGAATGGATCGCGCCGATGCGGGCACAGGACTGCATGGCGACGATGCCTTCGATGGACATCGGCATATAGATGAGGACCCGATCGCCCTTCTTGATGCCCTGCGCCTTGAGCGCGTTTGAAAGCTTGGTGACGCGGGTCAGCAAATCCTTGTAAGTCACCTTGGTGACCTTGCCGTCATCCGCCTCGAAGATGATGGCAACCTTGTCGCCAAGGCCGGCCTCGACGTTTTTGTCGAGGCAGTTATATGAGACGTTCAGCTTGCCATCGGCGAACCACTTGTAGAACGGCACGTTCGACTCGTCGAGCACCTGGGTAAAAGGCTGTTTCCAGACCAGGTGTTCCTTGGCCAGACGGCCCCAGTAACCCGTGTAGTCCTGTTCGGCCTCCTTGCACAGAGCCTCGTAAGCAGCCATGCCGGAAATGGTGGCTTTCTTGATGGTCTCTTCGGAGGGCGGGAAAATGCGAACTTCCTGCATGACTGATTCGATGGCGCTCATTGAGGTTTCTCCTAGCGTTTTGACGTGCCCGATTGTAGCCAATTATTACAGCCGATAAAGCTTACGTGGCACTTACGTGCATTCGATTCACTGCTGGCCACCGTGTAGAATTTGCCGCATGTTCGCCATCCCCTTTCAGCGAGAGCCTCATGCAAAAAACCATTAAGGCCGTAGAGCACTTCATCTTCTGGAGCCGCTGGCTGCAGGCGCCCCTCTACCTCGGCCTGATCGCCGCGCAGGGTGTCTATGTCTATCAGTTCATGCACGAACTGGCCCACTTAGTCACCAAGGCCGGCGAACTCGGCGAAACGGAAGTCATGCTGATCGTGCTCGGCTTGATCGACGTGGTGATGATCGCGAACCTGCTGATCATGGTCATCATTGGCGGCTACGAAACCTTCGTCTCGCGGCTTGATCTCGAAGATCATCCGGACCAGCCGGAATGGCTGTCTCATGTCAACGCCGGTGTGCTCAAGGTCAAGCTGGCCACCGCGCTGATCGGCATTTCGTCGATCCACCTGTTGAAAACCTTCATCAACGCGGCACATATGGAAGACCGGGTAATCATTGCCCAGGTTGCCATTCATCTCTCGTTCCTGATCTCGGCCATTGCAATCGCCTGGACCGACCGGATGATGACCACCACGCTGATTCTCAGCAAACAAAAATCGCACTGACCATCACCGGAAGGAAATGCCATGACCGCCATCCGCCAGGACGACTTCATCCAGTCGATTTTCGACGCCTTCCAGTTCATCAGCTACTACCATCCGCTCGACTATATCCAGGCACTGGGACGAGCCTATGAGCGCGAGGAAAACCCGGCGGCAAAGGACGCCATCGCCCAGATCCTCACCAACAGTCGCCTCTGCGCCGAGGGCAAGCGGCCGATCTGCCAGGACACAGGCATCGCCGTAGTCTTCCTCAAGATCGGTATGCACGTGCAGTGGGATGCGCAGATGAGTGTGCAGGAAATGGTTGATGAAGGCGTGCGCCGCGCCTACCTGCACCCGGACAACAAGCTGCGCGCCTCGGTGCTGCTCGACCCTGCAGGCAAGCGCACCAACAGCCGGGACAATACGCCCGCCGTGGTGCATTACGAAATCGTGCCGGGCGACCATGTCGAAGTAATCTGTGCCGCCAAGGGTGGCGGTTCTGAGAACAAGGCCAAGATGGTCATGCTCAATCCGTCGGACTCCATCGTCGACTGGGTGCTGAAGACCCTGCCGACCATGGGTGCCGGCTGGTGCCCGCCGGGCATCCTTGGGCTAGGCATCGGCGGCACGCCGGAAAAGGCCATGCTGCTGGCGAAAGAGTCGCTGATGGCGCCCGTCGATATCGACGAACTGAAGGCGCGCGGACCGCAAAGCAGAATCGAGGAACTGCGCCTCGAACTCTACGAGAAGGTCAACGCGCTGGGCATCGGCGCGCAGGGGCTGGGTGGTCTCACCACCGTGCTCGACGTCAAGATCATGGACTACCCGACGCACGCCGCCAGCCTGCCGGTGGCGCTGATCCCGAATTGCGCAGCTACGCGCCACATCCATTTTCACCTCGATGGCAGCGGCCCGGCCAAACTTGAGCCGCCGCGCCTCGACCAATGGCCGCAGGTGGCGTGGGCACCGAATACCGAAACCTCGACGCGCGTCAATCTCGACACCCTGACGCCGGCCGAAGTGGCTGCGTGGAAGCCCGGCCAGACGCTGCTGCTGAACGGCAAGATGCTCACCGGCCGCGATGCCGCGCACAAGCGCATCGCCGAGATGCTGGCGAAGGGCGAGAAGCTGCCAGTCGATTTCACCAACCGTGCGATCTACTACGTCGGCCCGGTCGATCCGGTACGCGACGAGGCCGTCGGTCCCGCGGGTCCGACCACCGCCACGCGCATGGACAAGTTCACCGAGATGATGCTGGCGCAGACCGGCCTGATCACCATGATCGGCAAGGCCGAACGCGGCCCGGTGGCGATCGAGTCGATCAAGGAGCACCAGTCCGCCTACCTGATGGCCGTTGGCGGCGCGGCCTATCTCGTCTCCAAGGCGATCAAGTCGGCGAAGGTCGTCGGCTTCGCCGATCTCGGCATGGAAGCGATCTACGAGTTCGAGGTGCAGGACATGCCGGTCACCGTGGCGGTCGACTCGACCGGCACCTCGGTGCATCAGACCGGCCCGCACGAATGGCAGATCAAGATCGGCAAGATTCCCGTTGCCAGGCATTGATCGCCGCTCATTCGCCGTCCCGCCAGCGCCGACTTTTATTTTGACGAAATGATTGGGGTCTTCGATTCCGGCTTTGGCGGCCTCTCGGTGCTGGCGGCCATTGCCAGAGCCCTGCCGCGCGCGGACCTGCTCTATCTGGCCGATTCCGCGCACGTGCCCTACGGAGAAAAGCCGGACGACTTCATCACCGGCCGCGTGCTTGCCATCGGCCAACACCTCGCCGCACAGGGCTGCAACCTGATCGTCGTCGCCTGCAACACCGCAACAACGGCGGCGATCCATGCGCTGCGCGATCACCTGCCCGGTATTTCCATCGTCGGTATCGAGCCGGGCGTCAAGCCGGCCGCAGAATCGTCTCCCTCAGGCCATATCGCCGTGCTGGCCACCGAAGCCACGGCCAAGAGCCGACGCCTTGCGCATCTGATCGAAGCGCATGCCGCACATGTTCGCGTGGATGTCATCCCCTGCCCCGGCTGGGCGACGCACGTGGAAACCCTGCAACCGGCGACCGCCGAATTTCGCGCCGAAGTAACGAGCAAGATCGAGCCGCTGCTCGCGGCCGGCGTCGACCGGATCGTGCTCGGCTGTACGCACTACGCCTTCCTGACGCCGATCATCGCGCCACTGTTGAGCAAGCATGTCGAACTGGTGGATGTCGCCGATGCGGTAGCACGGCAGGTCGTGCGGCTGGGCGGCGAGCGCAACGGGCGAAGCGAATTGCTGCTGCAGGCCACCGCACGCCCCGGGCGCTTGCAAGTAGCCCTGCCCATGCTCGGACTGCACGCGCTGGCCGCGCGCTGCGGCCCGGCGCAACAGGTCAGCTTCTAGCGGCGTGCCGGGCGAGATAGATCACTGCCGCGAGAATCAATGTGCCACCCGCGAGCTGCACTCCGGTCACGGTCTCGCCGAGTATCAGGACCGCGAGGCCGATGGTGATCAGCGGCTCCAGCGTTCAACAGGGTCGAGGCGTCCGATGCGCCCAGCTTCTCCAGTCCCTTGAAGAACCCGAGGATGGCCAGCAATGTGGAAAATATTGCAATCGCCAGCACCGCCAGCCAGGCCGTGGGCGAACCCGGCAAGGCCAATCCCTCGGTAGCTGCCATTCCGCCATACACAACCGCTGCCGCCAGCATGACGACCGTCGCTGCGGGCAATGAACCGACACGCGGCATCACGCCCTCGCCCGCCAGGATGTAGAGCGAATAAATCAGCGCGGCACCGATGCCCAGCGCGATGCCGAGGGGTTGGCTGGTCAGGTCACCACCGACGGTCAGTGCCGTGCCGGCCAGCGCCGCCACCACCGCCCAGCCACGTGCCGCACCGATTTTTCGCCGGTAGAGCATGGCCGACATGATGGTAACGAGGGCCGGATACAGATACAGCAACAAGCCGACCAATCCGGCGCTGGCGTATTTCAGTGCGGAAAAATAACAGAAGGACTGGCCGACATATCCCACTGCGCCCATCGCTGCCACCCAGAAGAAATCCTTGCCGCGCGGCCAGCGCATGCCCTGCAGCGTTCCCCATGTCGCCAGCAGGACACCGGCGATCGTGAAACGCAGGAACAACATGCTCGACAGCGAGACGCCTTCGCGATAGGCGATCTTGGCAAAGATGGCCATTGCACCGAATCCGGCGGCGGATAACACAATCCACAGCACACCGCGCCAGCGGTCCGACATCAAGCTTCGTCTATTCATGGGGCCGCGAGTTTACTCCGCAACATCGGCGATAATCCCAGCCATGAAATTCACCGTCGACTCCTTCCGCACCTGGCCACACAAGAAAATCACCCTGCTCGGCATGTCAGGTGTCGGCAAGACCTGGCTGTCGTCGCTGCTGCGCCGCCACGACTGGTTCCACTATTCGGCCGACTACCGCATCGGCAAGCGCTATCTCGACGAACCAATCCTCGACCTGATCAAGCAGCAGGCGATGCAGGTGCCTTTCCTGCGCGACCTGCTGCGGCGCGACTGGATCGACATCAAGAACAACATCAAGGTCGACGACCTCGGACCGGTGCTGTCGTTCGTCGGCAAGCTCGGCGATCCCGCCGTGGGCGGCATTCCCTTTGTCGAATTTTCACGTCGCCAGGCACTGTATCGCGAGGGCGAAATCGCCGCGATGCGCGACGTGCCAGCCTTCGTCGACCAAGGCTCAGGACATCTACGGCTACGCGCACTTCGTCAACGACGTCGGCGGCAGCCTGTGCGAACTGGAAGATCCCGCGGTGATCGACCTGCTGGTCGAGCACACGCTGATCCTCTACATCCAGGTCACCACTGCCGAAGAAGAAACCGAGCTGATCCGCCGAGCACAAGCGGATCCCAAGCCGCTCTACTTCCGGCCGAGCTTTCTCGCCGAACATGTACCCCTATATCTCCAGGAACGCGGCCTGCCGGACATCGCCGCAGCGGATCCGGACGACTTTACCCGCTGGATTTTTCCGCACCTTTTTCATTCGCGCATCCCGCGCTACGAAGCGATCGCGCAACCGCATGGCTACACCGTCACCTCGGCCGAGGTCGCGCAGGTGCGGGACGAAAAGGATTTCATGGCGCTGATGGAAAGCGCCATCGCACGCAGCACCAGTAACAGCCCCCCACGCGCATAAACTTACTTCGCAGCCTCACAGGGGCGTCGCCTCTCTCGGGGCGGCCCGACGCGCGGCAAGACGCGCGCTTCAGCTTTCAGTGGGTGTGGCCGCCCGAACCATGCACATGGCCGTGCTCCAGTTCTTCAGCCGTGGCAGCGCGCACGTCACTGACGGTACAGGAAAACACCAGCGCCAGACCGGCCAGGGGGTGATTGCCGTCCAGCATCACCTTGTCTTCGACGATATCGGTCACCCGGTAAATCACGAAATCATCCTCATCGGCCCCCTCGGGAGCGCCCTCGACCTGCATGCCAACCTGCAACTCCTTGGGGAAGTTCTCGCGTGACTCGATCTGGACGAGATCGGCATCGTATTCGCCGAATGCCTCATCGGGCTGCAACTTGACCTGTACCGCCTCGCCCGCCTGTTTGCCTTGCAAGGCTTCTTCGATTTTCGGAAAAATGTCGTCGTATCCACCATGCAGATAGATGATGGATTGTTCGCCCGCGTCCACCATCCCGCCATCCGGATCGGTTACTTGGTATTCGATGGTAACGACGGTGTTTTTTTCGATCTGCATGCCGGACTCCTGTTATGCATGGCTGCCCGGCGACTTGTGGCCGAGCTGTTTGACAAGTTGAAAGATTTCGGCGGCGTGGCCTTTTGCCGGAACGTCATAGAGAGCATGGCGCACGGTGCCATGCTTGTCGATGATGAAGGTCGAGCGGATCAGGCACAGCTTTTTGTGTCCATCGTGTTCACGAAAATGCAGTACGCCGAATTTGTGGCAAACCTCACTATCCTCGTCAGACAGAAGTCGGATCGATAGTCCATGCTTGTCGCGGAAATCAGCATGGGCAAGACAATCGTCGCGCGAGACGCCGATCACGGCACAACCCAGTCGGTTGAACTCGCTTTCGTGGTCAGAAAAGTCGGTGGCTTCGATCGTGCAATAGGGGGTGCCATCACGCGGATAAAAAAACAGCACGGCGTGCTGCTTGCCCAGCAAGGACGCGGAATCGAACAACTCCATGTCGGCATCCGGCAAGGTGAATTGTGGTGCGGGCTGACCAGCGCGAAGCATGTGCGCCTCCGTGAAATCGATGCCAGATTCTAACCGACAGATCTCGCGCCGCAAGCCATACGAAAGATAAACCCCACGCCTTGCAATGCCGACTAAATCAACTCGCCTTGAGCTTGCTTGCCGGACTGCGGCGACGCATAGATACGATACGTATTGCGGCCACTTTCCTTGGCGGCATAGAGTGCAGTGTCGGCATTCCGGCGCAGTTCATCGCAATCGCCACCGTGCTGCGGATACAGCGCAATGCCGACGCATCCGGAGATATGCGCCGTGCCTGCATCCAGGTAATAGGGTTCGTTGAGCAGGCTTACGGCACGCCGCGCAATCTGCTCGGCTTCGCCGGGCTCGGCCATCTCCGAGAGCAGGATGGCGAACTCGTCACCGCCCTGCCGCGCCACCGTGTCGGATTCGCGCACGCAACTTACCAGTCGGTGCGCAGCCTCCACCAGCAGTTCATCACCGGCCGCATGTCCCAAGGTATCGTTAACCTCCTTGAAGCGGTCAAGGTCGACCTGCAACAGCGCGAAAATACGATGATACCGCTTCGCCTGATTGAAGGCCGCCTGCAGGCGGTCATTGAACAACTCGCGATTGGGCAGGTCGGTCAGCGCGTCATGACTGGCCCGATAGCGCAACAGATCCTCGGCCTCCTTGCGGCGCGTAATATCGTGGAATATGGCCAGATGCCGCGCGGCACCCAGCCCGTTGTTCAGTCTTGCTATCGACAACCATTCCACAAGAATATTGCCACTCTTGTGACGATTCCAGATCTCACCTTCCCAACTTCCGTGATTCTCGATCGCACGCCACATCTCTTCATAGAATGCAGCACCGTGCCGACCCGATTTGAGCAGTCGGGGATTTCTCCCAATCACTTCTTCTTGGGTATAGCCAGTAATGGCTGAAAACGCGGGATTGACGCGCACGATGTTGTTGTCAACATCGGTAACGAAGATTGCCTCGGTGGCGCTTTCGAAGACTGCATCGGCCAGGCGCAATTCGTCCTCGCGCCGGCGACGTTCCTCGATTTCCTGTTGCAGCGCGGCGTTGCGTTCATTGACTTCGTGCGTACGCTCAACAATGGCTGCTTCCTGCTTTGCCGTCAATTCGGTAAGGGCAAGATGCTCCTGATATGCCCGCAAGAATTGCAAACGCCAAAAAACCCCGAACCCGATGGCTGCGACAAATGCCATTCCAAATCCCACCCAGCACCACATGCATACCGTTACTTCAGACATATAACTATTATGGCAAAGTGGCCATGAAATGCCAGCACTGTATCAAGCACCGCGTAGACCTTCGACAACCTGACCGGATAACGCCCGGCGGGCAGCCACCATTCCGGCAATGGCTACACTGGCCACTCCCCCCAGAATGCCGATAAGCAACAGGCTCACCGTCGGCACGTAATCGAGCTGGAAAACCCAGCGCGCCAGGACAGTGCCGATAGCCGTTGCCCCCACGCCGGCGAGCAGGCCGGCCAAGGTTCCCAGCAAAGTGAATTCGGCCAGCAACACCTGCCGCAACTGACGCCGCTGAGCGCCCAGCGCGCGCATGACCGCCAGTTCATGGCTGCGTTCGCCGCTGCCGGCCTCCATCGCCGCATACAGCACAACCAACCCGGCCAGCAGCGCAAACCCGAAGACCAGTTGCACCGCGCGCACCACTTGATCTAGCGTTGCCTGAAGTTGCCTGATCAGCGCAGCGACATCGATCACGGTGAGATTGGGAAACTGCCGCACCAGTTCACCAACGATCGATTCCTGTCCCTCTGGCAGATGAAAGCTGGTGATGTAGCTGGTCGGAAAACTGTCGAGCGTCCCGGCCGGCGCAATAACGAAAAAGTTGACGCGCATCGAGTCCCAGTCGAGCTTGCGCAGCGAGCCGATGTGTCCGGAAAAGCGCTGCCCGGCCACTTCGAAAGTCAGTTCGTCGCCGACATGCAGATGCAATGTGTCGGCCAAGCCCTTTTCCACTGAAAAACGCCGTGTTCCGTCCGGAACAGGCCAACTGCCGGCAACAATTTCGTTGCTGACCGGCAGGTCATCCCGGCTCGACAGGTTGAACTCGCGCTCGACGAGGCGTCGCGCTCGATCTTCGGCAAAGTCGCTCGGGTTCACCGGCTGGCTGTTCACGTTCGTCAGGCGCCCGCGCACCATCGGTTCGAGACGCGGCACAGGCAGCCTGGCATGCGCGAAAAAGTCGGCGATGGCAGGACGCTGTTCAGGCTGGATGTTGATGAGAAAGCGGTTTGGCGCATCGGGTGGCACACGCGATTGCCAGGCCGAGAGAAGATCGCCTTTCGCCAGTGTCAGAATCAGAAGCGTGGTCAGTCCGAGTGCCAGCGCCACCACCTGCACCAGTGTCGAGCCGCTGCGGCGGCGCAGGCTGGCGAGACCGATGCGCCAGCCACCACTGATCATGTGTACCGGCAGCCGGCCCAGCAGCGTCAGCAAAATCTGTCCGGCCAGCGCATACACGGCAATCGCCAGCGTAAATCCGCCCAGCACCACGCCACCCAGCCGGATATCGCCGGCCATCCAGAACATCAAGCCGGCCAGGCAGCCCAGACCCAGTAGATAGGAAACGACGGAAAGCGGTTCGACGCCGCCCCACTCACGGCGCAACACGCGCACCGTGGGCACCGACTTGAGTCGCAACAAGGGCGGCACGACAAAGCCGACGACCAACACGCAGCCAACGGCCAAACCATGCAGCCACGGCAGCCAGCCGGGCGCAGGCAACTGGTCGGTGACCAATCCGGCCAGCAAGCTGTGCAGCAGGCCCTGCACCAGATAACCGAGCGCACCGCCGACGAGTGTTGCGGCGAGGCCCAGCACGACGAACTCGCCGCCGTGGATCACGAGAATCTGCCGCTCGCTCGAACCGAGGCAGCGCATCACTGCGCAGGCATCGAGATGCCGCTGCATGTAGCGCCGCGCCGCCATGCCGACCGCGACGGCCGCCAGCACCACCGTCAGCAGCGCGGCCAGGCGCAGAAAGCGCTGGGCGCGCTCGATGATGTTGCGCACTTCGGGACGGGCATTGTCGAGTCCTTCGAGCTTCTCGCCGCGGCCGAGATGGGCGCTCGCCCACGTGCGGAAGGCCTCTACCGCCGCTGCATCGCCAGCCACATGCAGGCGCCAGCTGACGCGACTGCCGGGCTGGATCAGGCCCGTGGCGGGAAGATCCGCCAGGTTAATGATGAGGCGCGGCGCAAGCGCGAAGGGGTTGATGCCGCGATCCGGCTCGAGGGTGACGATCGCCGCTACCGTCGGCGCCAGTTCGCCGACACGCACCTGATCTGCGGCATCTATGCCGAGCGCACCGGCGAGCCGCTCATCGGGCCAGACCGTGCCGGGTTGGGGCACGGTCGCCGTCTCGGCGTCGCGCACGGTCGCTTCGCCCCCACCTACGGCGGGGCCCCCTCCGCTGCGCGCGACTTCTTCGCCGAGTTTCATACGCGGCGCGATGCGCATGGCACCGCGCAGCGGATAACCCGTTGACACCGCCTTGATCTCGGCCAGTTGCACGGTTGCGCCACTGCCCACCATGCTGAGGAAATTGGCGCTCTCGGCGATGCGCAGGCCGTAGCGCGACGCTGCCTCACGAAAACTATCCGGCCACGGGTGGTCGGCGGTCAGCAGCAGGTCGCCGCCAAGCAGTTGGTGCGCCTCACGCTCGACCGCCCGCTCGACACGATCGGCAAGAAAACCCACGCTCGTCAGCGCCGCCACCGCCAGCGTCAGCGCCAGCGCCAACACGGTCAGTTCCCCAGCGCGCAGATCGCGCGCCAGCATGCGCAGGATGAGTCTCAGCCCGGTCACAAGAAATACACCGGGCAGCCCCAAGTGTTTCTTGGCCCCCTGGGAGGAGAACGCCGCAGCGCGGCGTTTTCGGGGGGAGTCATAATGTGCGCAGCACTTCGATGGCCTGCTCGACGCGTTCCAGCGCAATCACCTCGATGCCCTTGATCGCCTGCTTCGGCGCATTCGCCTTCGGTATCAGCGCACGGGTAAAACCGAGTTTGGCGGCTTCCTTCAACCTTTCCTGCCCGCGTGGGGCGGGGCGTATCTCGCCAGCCAGGCCGACTTCACCGAAGACTACCAGCTTCGCCGGCAGTGGCTGGTTGCGCAGGCTGGAAACGATGGCGAGCAGGACGGCAAGATCGGCCGCCGGTTCCTGGATGCGCACGCCGCCGACGGCATTGACGAAAACGTCCTGATCGCCGCACATCACGCCGGCATGCCGGTGCAGCACGGCGAGCAGCATTGCGAGGCGCTGCGCTTCGAGTCCGACGGTGAGCCGCCGCGGATTGCCGCCCATCGCGTTATCGACCAGCGCCTGGATCTCGACCAGCAGCGGCCGCGTGCCCTCCTGCGTGACCAGCACGCAACTGCCCGCCACATCCTGCGCGTGCTGCGAGAGGAACAGCGCGGACGGGTTCGATACGCCCTTGAGTCCCTTGTCGGTCATGGCGAATACGCCAAGCTCATTGACCGCGCCGAAACGGTTCTTGAAGGCCCGCACGAGGCGAAAACTCGAATGTGTGTCGCCTTCGAAATAGAGCACGGTGTTGACAATGTGTTCGAGCACGCGCGGGCCGGCCAGCGCACCCTCCTTCGTCACATGGCCGACGAAGATAATTCCGACGCCGGTCTGCTTGGCGAAGCGGGTGAGTTGCGCCGCGCACTCGCGCACCTGCGCCACCGAGCCGGGCGCGGATTGCAGCGCATCCGACCAGAGCGTCTGGATCGAATCGATCACCGCAACGAGCGGTTTTTCCTCCTGCAAGGTAGCGATGATCTTTTCGAGGTTGATCTCGGGCAGCAGCCGCAAACCCGCGGCCGGCAATTGCAGGCGCTGCGCGCGCAGCGCCACCTGTTCGGGCGACTCCTCGCCGGACACGTACAACACCGGATGACCGGCCTCAGCCAGACGTGCGAGCGCCTGCAACAACAGGGTCGATTTGCCGATGCCGGGATCGCCGCCGATCAGCACCACGCCGCCGGAAACCAGGCCGCCGCCGAGCACGCGGTCAAACTCTTCGATGCCGGTGGGCAGACGCGGTTCCGCACGCGGCCGGATCGTTGCCAGATCCTGCGGTTTGCCACTCGCGACCAGCGGCGCGAAGTTCGCGCCGAAGCGTTTGCCCACGCTGGTCGCACTTTCGGCGAGCGTTTCAACCAGCGTGTTCCACTGGGCGCAGCCGGGACACTGTCCCTGCCACTTCGGTGAAGTCGCACCGCACTCGGTGCAACTGTAGATGGATTTGGCCTTCACCATGTCAGCCCCGTGTCACGACCGGTACACGCTGCGCCAGCGCACAGAAAAGTTCATAGCTGACCGTCCCCGCCGCGGTGGCCACTTCGTCGGCCGGCAATCCTTCACCCCAGAGTGTCACCATTGTCCCGGTAACCACTTCCTTTGTTGCCGTCCCGCCAGCGCCGACTTTTTGCGGCAAGTCAGACAGGTCGACACAAAGCTTGTCCATCGACACGCGACCGAGCGTGCGCGTACGCAGGCCATCCACCAGCACGGGCGTGCCGGTCGGCGCATGGCGCGGATAGCCGTCGGCATAGCCGCAGGCGACGACGCCGACGCGCATCGGCCGGTCGGCCGTGAAGGTACAGCCATAGCCAACGTTTTCGCCCGGCGCGAGATTCTGCACTGCAATGATTTCGCTTTGCAGCGTCATCACCGGCCTAAGATCGAGCGCCGAGGCGGACTTGAGTTGCGGAAACGGCGAACCGCCGTAAAGCATGATGCCCGGCCGCGCCCAATGCCCGAGTGCGTGCGGGTAACGCAGCAGCGCGGCGGAGTTGGCCAAAGAATGCGGATCGTCCATGCCGGCAGTCATTGCGGCGAAACGCTTGAGCTGCCAGTTGACACCCTTGGGGCCGTCGGCATCGGCGAAGTGCGTCATCAGCGTGATGTTCCGCACCCGGCCATCGAGCGTTTGTCGGGCCAGGGCCAATCCGGCCGCATCAAAGCCCAGCCGGTTCATGCCGGTATTGAGCTTGAGATAAACCGGGAGGTCGGCGGGCCAGTTCGCGTCAAGCAGCATGCGGACTTGGTCGGGACGATGCAGGACGGGAATCAGCCGGTATTGAATCAGCAGCGGCAGTTCGTTCGCCGCATAGAAACCTTCGAGCAGCAGGATCGGCAGATCAACTCCGGCTTCGCGCAGCGCGACGGCACGGTCCAGCTCGATGAGGGCGAAGCCGTCGGCCAGTTCGGCCAGCGCATCGACTGCGCGGGTCAGGCCGTGACCATAGGCGTTGGCCTTGACCACTGCCCAAAGCTTCGTGTGGCCGGCATGGCGTCGCGCAATGCCGAAATTGTGCCGCAGGGCGGCCAGATCGATGGTGGCACGAATTGGACGCGACATCAGCCCCCCACGAAAAAGCCGCTTTGCGACTTCCGGCGCCCAAGACTACCGGGTTTTGTGCTCCTTGAGCTTTTCAGTGGCGTAGGTGACAAATGCCGTGACCAGGCGTGAGCGGAATTTTTCCTTGGGGTAAACCATTGACAGCTTGCGCGTCAAACGCGGCTTCAATGGAATCGAAACCAGGTCGCCCAGACGCAGGGAGTTGATTACCGAGGAACGCGAAGCGATGCCGTAGCCGAGGCCGGTTTCGACAACTTCCAGCAGGGCCAGCGGGCTGCCCAGCTCCATCACTGGTACGAGGTTGTCGACATCGATGCCGTGTTTCTGCAAGTACATCTCGGTAAACTCTCGTGTGCCGGAGCCGGGTTCGCGCGAGACAAAGGGATGATCCACCAGCTGCTGTGGCAGGATTTCCTTGAGCCGTGCGAGCGGAAATTTCGGGCTGCAGATGACCTGCATCTCGTCCTCGCAGCAGACCTCGGTCTGCAGGTTGGGCTGGTGCGTAGCGGATTCGATGAAGCCGATGTCGAGCGTATGCTCGGCCACCCGCGTCTCGATGGTTTCGGAGTTGCCGACGACCAGACGCGGTCGCACATTGGGATACTTGGACTTGAACTCGCCCAGAATGCGCGGCAGCAGGAATTCGGCAATGGTCGTACTGGCGCCGACCAGAAGTGAACCACCAATTTCTCCGGTCATTTCGGCAAGGCGCACATCCATTTCGCCCGACAGTCCGAGAATTTTTTCAGCATAGACCAGCACCAGCTCACCTGCCGGCGTGAGGGAGATGCGGCCATGACCGCGATCGAACAGTCGCGTATTGAAGTGTTCTTCGAGCTGCTTGATCTGAAACGTCACCGCTGGCTGCGTCATGAACAACACTTCGGCTGCCTTGGTAAACGAAAGCTGCTTGGCCACAGCATGAAAGACCTGAAGTCTGCGATCAGCCATTAACCCACACCCCGCTAGAATTATTCTTAGAGCGCGTATTCAATCACAGTTCCCGCCGATAAGAAAGCCTGATGATCGAGCTTTCAAGGGTGTATCCCAGCTCCTGTCAGCAACTTGGCTCGCACGCCGCAATGGGGCCAAACACTTTCGTGATATAAACCGCCGGCAATGAGCTTAGGGTTCTACATCATCATGGCGGCGCAGTTTTTTTCCGCGCTCGCCGACAACGCACTGCTGATCGCCGCAATCGCCATCCTGCGCGACATGCATGCACCAGCGGAATACGATCCGTTGCTCAAGACCTGCTTCACCATCTCCTATGTCGCCCTGGCGGCCTTCGTCGGTGCCTTCGCGGACTCGATGCCGAAATGGCGCGTCATGTTCATCAGCAACGGCATCAAGATTTTCGGCTGCACCCTGATGTTCTTCGATGCGCACCCGCTGTTCGCCTACGCCGTGGTCGGCCTCGGTGCTGCCGCCTATTCGCCGGCCAAGTACGGCATCCTCACCGAGTATCTGCCGCACCGCCAGCTGGTCATTGCCAACGGCTGGATCGAAGGACTCACCGTTATTGCGATCATCCTGGGGGTCGTGCTCGGCGGTCTGCTGATCAAACCGGATATTGCCCAGACGCTGCTCGCCTTCAATTTTCCCTTGCTGGAAACGGGCATCGATACGACGGCAGAAATGAACCTGCTCATCATTGGCGTGATCTATCTGGTCGCGGCGGGTTTCAACCTATACGTTCCCGACACCGGCGTCGATCACAAGCCGCTGAAGAAAAATCCCATCTATCTCCTGCACGAATTCAACCACTGCCTGAAACTGCTATGGCGCGACAAGCTCGGTCAAATATCGCTGGCTGTCACCACGCTGTTTTGGGGCGCGGGCGCCACCCTGCAATTCATTGTCATTGAATGGGCGAAAGCCGCGCTGAATCTCGACCTGTCGAAAGCCAGCATGTTGCAGGGGGTGGTTGCCGTCGGCGTCGCCATCGGCGCGGGGCTGGCGGCCAGGATAATCACATTACGGACCTCGGTCCGCGTCATCCCGCTCGGCATTGCCATGGGGCTGGTCGTCATCGGTATGCTCGTCGTGCGCGACACCTGGTTGGCCATACCGCTGCTGGTCATCATTGGCGTGCTTTCCGGCTATTTTGTCGTGCCAATGAATGCCCTGCTTCAGCATCGCGGCCACATCCTGATGGGCGCCGGACATTCCATCGCCGTGCAGAATTTCAACGAGAACCTGTCGATTCTCATCATGACCGGCATCTATTCTGTGCTGCTCATGGCCGGCCTGCACATCTACTGGGTGATCGCGATATTCGGATTCTTCGTTGCCGGTGCGATGTGGCTGGTGAAACGCCATCACGAAGCCAACCAGCGCGAACACGACGATGTCAGCCATCTGGAGGATGTGCGGCACTGAATGAAAAAAGCCGACGACTGGTTAGTCGTCGGCTTTTCTGAACTGGCGCGCCCGGAGGGATTCGAACCCCCTACCCCTTGGTTCGTAGCCAAGTACTCTATCCAGATGAGCTACGGGCGCAGTAAAACGAGGCGCGGACTATAGCCGAAATGGCTTTCGTCGTAAAGTCCGCCCGCACACTTTTCGATAACAGGGTGTTCCCGCCCTCAGTTCCATCCTTGTCCACCTTGCCCGAGGGGGCAAGCTTCCACCCCACCATGAAACAAACCTACGACGAAGCCTCCTTCCGCGTCCTGAAGGGACTGGAGCCCGTCCGCGAGCGGCCGGGCATGTACACGCGCACCGACTCTCCGGCCCATATCATTCAGGAAGTCATCGACAATGCCGCTGACGAGGCGCTGGGCGGATTTGCGAAACATATCCACGTGGCCGTCGCTCGCGACGGTGCCATCACGGTGACAGACGACGGGCGCGGCATTCCCGTCGGCCCACATCCCGAAGAGAAGATTCCGGTTGTCGTGCTGGCCTTCACGCGCCTGCACGCCGGCGGCAAATTCGACAAGAAGTCCGGCAATAGCGCCTATGCCTTTTCTGGCGGCCTGCACGGCGTCGGCGTCGCGGTGACCAATGCGCTGTCCCACTCCGTCGAGGTCGAGGTGCGTCGGGAAGGCAAGATCCATGCGGTGACCTTCTCCGCAGGCGGCGAGAAAATCTCGGCGCTGGCGATACGGGGAGAGTGCGGCAGGCAGACGGGCACGAAGGTACGCGTCGTTCCCGACCCGAAATACTTCGACTCGCCCAAGGTGCCGCAGGCCGAACTCGAGCGCCTGTTACGTTCCAAGGCCGTGCTGTTGCCCGGCGTCAAGGTGACGCTCGCTGTCGAGCAGGCCGATGGCAAACCGCTGGAGAAAACCTGGCGCTACCCGGATGGTCTTTCCGGTTACCTCAGGGAAGTTGCGGGTGATGAGACAGCCATCGCGCCGCTTTTCGCTGCTGAAAACTACGCCGGCGGCGAACACGAGAGCTTTGCCGAGGGCGAAGGGGCAGCCTGGGCCTTCGGCTGGTGGCAGGATGCCGCCCCCTGTGAGTCCTACGTCAATCTCATCCCCACCGTCGCGGGCGGCACCCACGAGTCCGGCCTGCGCGCCGGCGTCTTCGAGGCGGTGAAGAGCTTTATCGAGCACCATGCCCTGTTGCCGCGCGGCGTCAAACTCCAGCAGGAAGATATCTGCGGCAGGATGGGTTTCGTGCTTGCGGCGCGCATCCTCGACCCGCAGTTCCAGGGTCAGGTGAAGGAAAAACTCAACTCGCGCGAGGCGGTAAAACTCGTCTCCGGCATGGTGCGCGACCCCTTCGAAATCTGGCTCAGCCAGCATGTCGAGGCTGGCAAGGCCATTGCCGAACTGGCGATCAAACAGGCGCTGGCGCGCCAGAAGAGTGCGCAGAAAGTCGAAAAGAGGAAGCAGTCGGGCGTTGCCGTGCTGCCCGGCAAGCTTTCTGACTGCGAATCGACTGACATCGCCGAAAACGAGTTGTTCCTCGTCGAGGGCGACTCGGCCGGCGGCTCGGCCAAGATGGCGCGCAACCGCGAGACCCAGGCCATCCTGCCACTGCGCGGCAAGGTGCAGAACTCCTGGGAGATCGAGGCCAACCGCCTGTTCGCCAACAACGAAATTCACGACATCGCGGTCGCTTTGGGAATTGATCCCCACACGCAAAACGACACCCCCGACTTGGCGAACCTGCGCTACGGCAAGCTCGTCATCATGTCCGACGCCGATGTGGATGGCGCACATATCCAGACGTTGTTGCTCACCCTCTTCTACCGTCACTTTCCGGCACTCATCGCGCGCGGCCATGTGTATATCGCCCAGCCGCCGCTGTACCGCATCGACGTACCGGCGCAAGGCAAGAAGCGGCCGGCCAAGCGGCTTTATGCACTCGACGACGGCGAACTCGCCGCGATGCGCGATCGTCTGCTCAAGGAAGGCTTTGCGCCCGACAAGATCGAGGTCGGCCGCTTCAAGGGACTCGGCGAGATGAACCCCGAGCAGTTGCGCGAAACCGCGATGGACCCGGCGACACGTCGTGTGCTGCCGATCACGGAGCGACAGGACGCAGGGGCGCGCGACACAACCCTGAAACTGTTCAACCTGCTGATGGGCAAGGGCGAAGCCGCCGGCCGCCGTGCCTGGATGGAAGCCAGTGGCCATCTGGCAGAGGCAGATATATGAACCACGAAACCCCCGACCTGTTCGACAACATGGCGGAGCCTTCTCCACCGCCAAGCGCCCTCCCACCAGCGCCGACTTTTACTGAAGACACCCTGCCGCTCGATAGCTACGCCGAGCGCGCCTATCTCGCCTACGCGATGAGCGTGGTGAAAAGCCGCGCCCTGCCGCAGGTCGAGGACGGCCTGAAGCCCGTGCAACGCCGCATCCTGCATGCAATGAACGAGATGCGCCTGCCCGCAACGGCGAAGCACGTCAAGTCGGCGCGCGTCGTCGGCGACGTCATCGGCAAGTTCCATCCGCACGGCGATACCAGCGTCTACGACGCGATGGTGCGCGTGGCGCAGGATTTCTCGCTACGCTATCCACTCGTCAACGGCCAGGGCAACTTCGGCTCGCGTGACGGTGACGGCGCGGCGGCAATGCGCTACACCGAGTGCCGTCTCGCCCCCATCGCCGAACTGCTGCTGGCCGAGATCGACCGCGGCACGGTGGCTTTCGTTCCGAACTACGACGGCACCATGGTCGAACCGGCGCTCTTGCCCGCGCGCCTGCCCTTCGTGTTGCTCAACGGGGCCTCGGGCATCGCCGTCGGCATGGCCACCGAAATCCCGCCACACAACCTGCGCGAGGTTGCCGACGCACTCAAACTGCTCATCAGGAAGCCCTCTGCCCAACTCGAAGAAGTGCTGGCCACCCTGCCCGGCCCGGACTTTCCCGGTGGCGGGCAGATCATCGCGACGGCGGCCGATATTCGCGCCGCCTATGAAGCCGGGCGCGGCAGCATCCGCATGCGCTGCCGCTGGCGCATCGAGGAACTCGCGCGCGGCCAGTGGCGTGTCATCGTCCATCAACTGCCGCACGGCGTCTCGACCGCCCAGGTGCTTTCGGAGATCGAAGCCGTCACCAATCCGCAGCCGCGTGCCGGCAAGAAGGACGTCTCGCAGGAGCAGAAGAGTCTCAAGCAGGTAATGCTCGGCGTGCTCGACGCCGTGCGCGACGAATCGAACGAGAAAGACCCGGTGCGCATCGTGCTGGAGCCGCGCAGCTCGCGCGTGTCGCAGGATGAGTTCATGGCCGTGCTGCTGGCGCGCACCAGCCTCGAAGCCAACGTGTCGGTCAACATGACCATGATGGGCACCGATGGTCGCCCGGCGCAAAAACCGCTGCTGACGATACTGCACGAGTGGATCGCCTTCCGCCACGCCACGGTGGAGCGCCGTTCCGCCCACCGACTCGGCGAGGTCGAGCGCCGCCTGCACATCCTCGAAGGCCGGCTGATCGCTTTCCTTTCCATCGACAAGATCATCAAAACCATCCGCGCGGCCGACGAACCGAAGGCCGAGCTGATGGCGAAGTTCAAGCTCACCGAACGCCAGGCCGAAGACATCCTCGAAATTCGCCTGCGCCAGCTGGCGCGTCTCGAAGGCATCCGGATCGAACAGGAGCAGAAGGCGCTGGCCGAGGAAGCGCAGGACTTGCGCCGCATTCTGGAAGAACGCAATGCGCTGACCAGACTCGTCGTCAAGGAAATCACCGAGGACGCGAAGAAATACGGCGATGAGCGCCGCACGCTGATCGAAGCCGTTGCCGCCATCACGACCGCCGAAATCTCCATACCCGACGAACCGGTGACGGTGATCCTCTCGAAGAACGGCTGGGTGCGTTCGCGGCAAGGCCACGGTATCGATCCGGCAAGCATCGCCTACAAGACCGGCGACTATCCATATCTGGTTGCCGAATCCCGCACGGTCTGGCCGCTGGTGGTCATCGACAGCAGCGGCCGCGCTTACAGCCTGCGTGTCGCCGACCTGCCCGGTGGCCGGGGTGATGGCGTGCCGATCACCACCCTCGATCGACTTCCAGGATGGTGGCCGGCTCGTCCAGGCGCTAACCGATGCGCCCGAGGCGCAGTACCTTTTCGCCAACTCGGGCGGTTACGGGTTCATTGCCGGCATTGCCGACCTCATTTCACGCAACCGTGCCGGCAAGGCCTTCATGAGTCTCGACAAGGGTGAGAAGCCGCTGCTTCCCGCAAAAGTCGGCGCTGGCGGGACGGCGCCAGCCGGCGAAACGACAGCCGCCATTTCACACAGCGGTCGCCTGCTGATCTTCCCGCTCGCCGAGCTCAAAACCCTGGCCAAGGGACGCGGTACGATCATCCAGGAGATCCCGCCCAAGGACGAACTCGTGGCTGTCGCAGTCGGCGACGGCACGGCTTTTACCATCAGCGGCATCGGGCGCGGTGGCAAATCCACCGAGTATCGGATCACCACCAGGGAACTCGCCAACCATCGCGGCAATCGCGCCCGCAAGGGTCAATCGATCGCTTCCCGCATCAAGCCGACGGGCATGGCCGCTGGCTAACCCCCGCCGCAGCGCCCCAAGAAAGTGGCCCCCTGTCGCGGGGGAATGCGCCGGGTTTGCGTGCGTGGGGGCCACTCGGGCCGGCAAACTATTCCAAGCTGCTATAATCGCCCCGCTTATGAGTGCTGATAAAAAAATTCCTACTACCCGCTACTGCTACCACTGCCGCACCCACCACCCGGTGGAGGAAATGAAGCTGCTCGTCACCAAGACGGGCTCGCGCTGGCGCTGCGTCAAGAGCATCGAAGCCGTGAAACGCTCCAAGGAAGAACGCGACCAGTATGGCCGCCAGGTTTCAGCCGCCAACCAGTCCGAAGCATCCAGCCGCGCCCGCCTGCTGAACAAGATTCAGTCAGAACGGTAAGCGCTAGTCAACTTTTCCCGCAGCCCGGACATCCGCTCGGCGCGGCATTCGATCGCCGCTTGCAGCACCGCTTCGCCGGCCCACAATGCAAGGCATCGGCGCGCACGCGTGACTCCGGTATAGACCAATTCACGCGTCGTCACCCGCGAAACCGAGGATGGCAGGGAAAGCAGCACGTTCACGAATTCCGATCCCTGCGACTTATGCACCGTCATGGCCCAGGCGGGCTCCCAGGCAGGCAGGCGCGCCAGCGGAATGCGGCGCGGCCCAGCGCTCCCTCCCGGAAAGCAGACCTTGAGACTGCCATCCAGCGGGTCGGGCAGCACGAGGCCGATGTCGCCGTTGAACAGGCGTAACAGCGCATCGTTCCTGACCACCATCACCGGCGTTCCCGGCGCCGGTCGCACCCCATCGTCCGCCATCAGCGCACGGTTGATCGCGACGACATCCTGCCGATGCGCACAGAGCACGCGAAAATCATTGAAGCGCTCGAACAGTGCTTCCGGCGGCAGCGCGGCAGCGACGGCTTCCCGGTACGGGCGATAGCCATCGCGAGCGGCAGCGATCAGGGCGCGCATGTCGCCCTGCCCTTGCCAGACAAGGTCAGGTCCGCCCGCCCTTAATTGCGCGATGGCGCCGGCCGTATCACCCAGGCGCAGACTTTCGGCCAGCCGCCCGATACCGCTGTCGCCGCCGAAGCGGAAATTGGTAGTCAGCGTCGTCACGCAGGACGCCAGGGAAGTACTGGCACACAGGTCGGCGAATACTGCGCCGGCTTCGACGGCGGACAACTGGTCACGGTCGCCGAGCAGGAACAGCCGGGCGTCGGCCGGCAGCGCAGCCAGCAAGTGGGCCATCAGGGAAAGGTCGATCATCGAGGCCTCGTCAACCAGGAGCACATCCACCGCCAGCGGGTGCGCGCGATCATGCCGAAAGCCACTGCCGTCGGCACGCATGCCGAGCAGGCGATGCAGGGTCATTGCGCCCATTGCAGGCAGCATCGTTCCCGCCGCCGCGAGGGCGTCGGTCATGCGCGCGGCGGCCTTGCCGGTGGGCGCGGCCAGGGCGATCCGCAGTGGCTGGCTGCCCGTTGGTGATTGCTCCAGCAACAAGCCGATGATGCGCGCCAACGTGGTGGTCTTGCCTGTGCCTGGGCCGCCCGAGATAACCGTCAGGCGGTTTTCGCGTGCGCTGCGCGCCAGCAGATCCTGCGCAACCTGTCGCTCGTAGTCCCAGTAGCGCCGCAGGAACAGGCGCCGGCCATCCCACACCAGCGGCGACCAGTCATCCGTACCGCCGACGACAGGCATTTCGGACAAGCGTTCGCGCAATGCCGTGCGCTGCGCGGCATCCATCTCCGCCGCCCACGGCCCCCAGCCCGCTTCGCACTCAAGATCGGCGCAAACATGGCCCGCCTGCGTGGCATGGCAGGCCAGCGCTACCGCCCGTTCGGACGCCGTGTCGCCAGCGCCGAGAAAGCGCGACAGATGGAAAACGATGGGCGCAACAACGGGTTTCATGCTTTCACCGCTTCGAGAAAGCCGTCGATTTCGGTTGCCGTCGGCCGGGTGAAATGAATGCCATTGGAAGATCCGGGCCCCATGCCCCGCAGGAACAGGTAGAACACGCCGCCGAAGGACGACTCCCAGTCGCTCTGCGGTTCGCGCAGGGCCAGCGCGCGCTTCAGTGCCGCCGCATAGATGTAGCTTTGCAGGTCGTAGCGATGCTGGCGCATTGCTTCTTCGAGTTGGGGCGTTCCATAGTCGTCATGGCTGCCGCCCAGCCAGTTCGACTTCCAGTCGAACGATGTACCAGCGTCCGGCGTGGCGAAACACCAGATCGATGAAGCCCTTCATGTAGCCCGCCCGCGCTGCCGCCGAGCCGAGCGGGAATGCAAACTCCAGCTCGACCAGCCGCGCGCCGCGCGCTACCTGCGCAAGGTGCAGGCCAGCGGCATTCAGCGGCGTGGCGAGCACATCGGCAACCAGGCGGTCGAGCACCGGACGCCATTCCGGCGCATAGCCGAATTCATCAAGAACCGCAGTGACCAGTGGCCCAACCGGCATCCGTCCCTGAAAGTCGCTGCGCTCGAACAGCGCGTGCAGGCAACTGCCTGCCCGCGTGCCGCGCGGAAAGGCGTGGATACTGGAATGGCCCGACGCAAAACTCGGCGCTGGCGGGACGGCATGAATGGCAGCCACCGCGTCCCGGTCTGCAACTTCCGCCTCTTCGGCGAACCGTGCAGCAAGGGAGGAATAACTCAGCACGCGCCAGGGTGCGGGAATCCTGCCGGTAAAGATGCGTGGCGCGGCGGTAGCCGACTGGACTTGCGGTAGCGGCAGTGCCGCACCATCGGTGGGTAGCGGCATGACTGCCAGTGCGCCCTGCAACCCGGCGGCCAGTGCATGCAATTCCTCCTCCAGAGCCGTTGCATCGCGTGCAGCCAGCCAGTCTGCCAGGTACGCGCGCGGATCGCCTGCAGTCGCTTCGCGCGGACCGAACAGCAGCCAGGCGAGCGGCGAGCGGGCGCAGTTTTTCACCTTGCCCCAGACGATGATGCAGCGATGCTCGGCGCGCGTGAGCGCCACGTAGGCGAGGCGCAGCTCCTCGGCGGCTTCCTCCAGATCGGCCGCAGCGCGCAGCGCGTCGATGCGTGCCGAACCGAAATCGAGACAGGCAACATTTCCAGCGTGCGCCAGCACCGGCCAATGCTTGTTCTTCAGCTCCGGTCCATGCCAGAGGAAGGGGCAGTACACGACCGGGTATTGCAGTCCCTTCGCAGCATGAATGGTGACGATGCGCACGAGTCGCGCGTCGCTTTCGAGCCGCAACTGGTGCTCATCCGTGGCGGGATTCTGGCGCTGCTGCGCAACATGGCGGGCCAGGCCCTCGATATCCAGCGCGGACGCATGCTCGGCGACTTGCAGCAATTCGGCCAGGTGGCGATAGTTGGTCAGGCGGCGCTCGCCGTCCGGTCGCGCCAGCAGGCGCGCGACCACGCCTTCGCGGCGCAACAGCCGCCGCCACATCGCCATGAAACCGCGTTCGCGGAACAGCAGCAGATCGTCGTGAAACAAATCGAGACGCTCGTTCCAGCCTTGCTCGTTGCACAGCCAGTCGGCCAGCTGCATTGCCTCCGCGCCGAGCAGCACCGTCGCCAGCGCCGCCCGCACCAGCCCGGCGCGCGAAGGCGCGGCGATTGCCAGCAGCAGGCGTTCGATCTCCTCCGCCTCGGCGCTGTGCCAGACGCTGCCGCCGCCCATGCTGACGCTGGCGATGCCCCGCCGCGCCAGTGCCTGCCGCACGGCGTCGCCTTCGCGATGCTTGCGTACCAGCACGGCGATATCGCCGCCACCGAGCCTGCGCGTGTCGTCCCGCGCGCCTCTCTGCGTGTCGTCCCGCGCGCCTTCCTGCCCTGCGTCGAGCGTGGCCCTACCCTCCGCGCTCAGGGCCAGCAGCCGCGCTATGTCGGCAGCCACGGCCTCGGCCGCCAGCGCCTGCGCGGCGTCCTTCGTAAAACTTTTGTCCTCGACCGGCTGGCGCATCGTCAAGAGGGTGAGCGGTGCCGCACCATCGTCGATACGGCAAGCGTTGCGCACCCTCTTCGCCGCCCTGGCCGGGTCGAAGGACATGCCTTCGAGCAGGAAGGGCTGCGGTCGGTCGAACAGCGCATTCACGGCCTTGAGCAGGGGCTCGTCGGAGCGCCGGTTCTCGATCAGCGCATAACCGCTATCGGCCCGGGTGCGTGCGGCGAGGTAGGCGAACACGTCCGCGCCGCGAAAGCCGTAGATTGCCTGCTTCGGATCGCCGACAAAGACCAGCGGGCGGTCACTACCGAAGACGCGCGTGAAGATGGCCAGTTGCAGCGGGTCGGTGTCCTGGAACTCATCGACCAGGGCAATGTGGTAGCGCGCGCGCAGGTCTTCTGCCAGCTTCGGCCCGGCCGGCCCGTCGAGCGCCCGCGCCAGATCGACCAGCAGGTCGTCGTAGGATTGCTGGCCGCTGCGCCGTTTTCTTTCGGCCAAGGCAACGCGCGCATCCAACAGGAAATCCTGCGCCAGACGGCGGATGGCGTTCTCGCATATCGTTTCCAGTCGCCCGGCGGCGGCAATCAGCGCATCGACGCTGGCGAAGAATGGATGTTCCGGCGGCGGCGGGCTCGCCTGGGTGAGTTTCTCAACGATTTTTGCCATGCCGAAATGGTCAGCATCCTTCGGCAGCGGCAGCAATGCCGTTTCATGCGCCAGATAATGTTCGAGCGCGGTAACGCGCGGCTGCATCTTCTTCGGGCTGTAGCTTTGCTGGTTCAGCCTTGCGCCCGCGATCAAAGCGATGATCCTGGCGGCGTCCGCCTGCCAGAGCCTGCGCACCTCGGCATGGGCCAGCGCAAATGTCCGCTCGGCCACCTGCCGGTCTGCCAGTGCCGGCGCATTTAGCTGCGCATCGACGCGACCCAGATGTGGCTTGACCAATTTGGCCAGACCGTCCGGGCCCTTGAACTGGTCGATCAGCCATTGCGCCCAGAGTGGCGAAGCCGTCGCCATTTCATGGCGCCAGGCATCGCGCGCCACCGCCGCCACCATCTCGCTCTGGTCTGTGAGCAGTTCACGTTCGAAGGGCTGGCCAGCCGCGAAGGCCGATTCGCCGAGCGCGCGCTGGCAAAAGCCATGGATGGTGAAGATGGCCGCCTCGTCGAAGCTTTCGATGGCGAGGCGCAGCCGCGCCTGTGCCTCGTTCGCCTCGTGCTGCGTGACGAGTTGCCGCAGGTAGTCTTCCTGCGCGGTGCCTGACTCGAAGGCAGCCAGGGCTTCGACGAGACGCGCGCGCACCCGCCCGCGAAGCTCGCCACTCGCCGCGCGCGTGTAGGTGACGACGAGGATCCGGCCGATCTCCAGCTTCCGTTCGAGCAGCAGGCGCAGCACCAGCGCAGCGATCGTCCAGGTCTTGCCGGTGCCGGCGCCGGCTTCGAGCAGGCATGTGCCGGTCAGTTCGACGTCGAACGGACTATCCAGCGGAATAAAGTGCCGTTCAGCCATCGCCGACTTTTTCCTGTTTTTTCAGCGCCGCCTGCAGCGGGCCGAAAATGCGTCCTGCCAGGTTCTGGAAGGTGGGCCCCAGCGGGTCGTCCGCACTATCTCGCAAGGTCAGGCGTACATAGGGATCGTCGCACTCGCCCGGCTTCTGGTTGAAGGCATCCCCCTCCCACGACCTGCGCAAATTCTTCCGTTCGAACCAGGCCCAGGCGGTTTCCGGATAGAAAGGCAGCGGCGCCTGCAAGCCCTCCCGATAGAGGACGAGCAGGTCGGCGAGATGTTCCGCCGCACGGGGTTCAGGCGCCAGATGTATTGCGCCGTCGCGCGCAAAAAGTACACTTTCCCGAGAGACACCCGCAGGTGCGGCAATATTCAAAACGAGATGATCAAGCCATAACCGCAGCCGGTCCTGCGGACGCAGTCGACCATGACGCACGCGCCAAATTCCCCTATTCGACAGAGCATCCAGACGGCAGCTCAATTTAACATCACCGGATTCGAATAATATTTCGCAGGGGGGCAGCCGCTCTTCTGTCGTCCAGTGGCGCACGGCTTGCCAAAGCGGCGTGGCGTCATCATGCGCCGTGCGGTCGGCCAGATCGCCGGCCACGCCCTGTGGCAGCCAGCCGCGCGCACGCAACAGGCGTGTGGTTTCCGACGGCGGCATGCCCGCTACGAGCGCGGCGAAATGCGCTTCGCGCAGACGATAGGCTTCGAGCCGGTCGGGGACAAAGGGCTCGACGGTTTCGAGTATTTCATCGCTTTCCTCGAGATGGATGCCCAGACGCTCGCGCAAAAAGTATCGAACCGGATGCGCAAAAAATCGCTGCAAGCCATCCAGCTCGACTGCGTATGCATCCTGTGCTGCGAGCTGCATCGTGGGCGCGACAAAGGCTGAAGCTGATCGCGCCACAGCCGCCGTGCAATGCTCTGCATCGAAACTGAACAGCCGCGCGTCGGACACATCAAAATAGGCCGTGCCGAAAGGCTGTAATGGATGCTGCACAACCAGTGTTGCCGCATCCGCGCCGGTCAGTGCGGCAAGTGTGTCGATCAGTTCGGCGAGCGGCGCGGCGGGCGGCTGTTCGAGATTGCTGCGCGGATCGTGGCCGGTATAGGTGATGATCATCGCGTCGGCGGCGCACAACAGCGTTTCGAGAAAGGCATGGCGCTCCTCGCCACGCCGGTTGCGGTCGCCCGGGCGCGGGTGACTTGCCAGCAGATCGAAACCCAGCGGCGTGGCCGGACGCGGCCAGGCACCGTCGTTCATGCCGACCAGACAGACCACGCGCGCGGGCAGCGGCCGGCCCGGCTGCAAGGCCGCAATCGTTACGGTTCCCGCCGCAAAGGCCTGTGCCGGCGCATGCTCTGCCAGTTGCGCGTCAAGTTCGCGCAGCACAACAGACAGCGGCAGGCGTGTCGCGCACTCGGCTGCGCGCGCCTGTTCGCCGAGCCGGGATAATGCCGCGCGCAAGATCTGCGCCGCCCCCTCCTCCGCTTCACTGGGCATGAGAAATCGTTCCTGCGCAACGGCGAAGATGCGGCTCCATTCCAGCGCCGTCTCACGAGCGCCGACTTTTGCATTCAGGTCGAACAGTGCCTCGGCAAAATCGGCAAACCGTCCGAGCAGTTCCGCACGTTCGCCCTCGATGCCCGTCACCGGCAGCAGATCGTTCCACAGGCGCTCGGGCGCATCCGGCAAAGCCACGCCCAGCAGCAGACGGCGCAAACCGGCACGCCAGCTATGCGTATCGTCCTGTGCGTCGCGTTGTTGCGCGCCACCGTTGAACGCCCCAGCGAATGCCCGACTCCTTTACCCAGTCGCGCAACCGCGGCAGTTCGCTTTCGGTGATATCGAAGGCCCGTCGCAGCGCCGGTTCATCGAGCAGCGACATCACACTTTCGGCGTCAAGATCGCCCGCCACCACAACGCACAAACGATGCAGGGAACGCCAGATTGGCGTTGTGGCCAGTGGCCGGTCGGCTACCGCGCAGGCAATGCGGTGGGCTGGAGCCGCATGCATCAGCACGGCCGCCATGATCGGTGCATAGGTCTCGATGTCCGGCGCCAGGATCAGGATGTCGGCAGTCTGGAGATCAGGCAGTTTCTCGAAGAGATCAAGCAGGCGGTCGAGCAGCACTTCGGCCTCGCGCTGGGCGCCATGGCAGGCATGGATTTGCAGCGTCGTGTCGGCGGGCACTCCCGTGCTGGAAGTCAGTTCGAGAATGTCGCGTTGCAGTGTGCCGAGCAATGTGCCGGACGGTTCGACGAAATTCGCGTGCTCCTCACTCGCGACCCGTTCCGCGCTATCGGCGAGACGCACGATCGCATGCTGGCGTGCTCTGCCCAGCGAAGCCAGCAGCGGATGGCCGGTTTCGTACAACACGGCCGCCTCGGGATGATCGATGGAAATCCGCAGCCGCTCGCGCAAGCGGTCGATGTCGCCCCAATATTCGCGGCTGGGTGCCAGCACGCAGACATGCACCTCGATCCACTCGGCCAGGCCAACAAACACATCCCAGTAGAGCGCAGGCATCGCCTCGACTGCAAACAAGGCGATGCGCCGGGGCAACCGCTCCCTGGCACGCGCATCATCGCGCAGGTGCGCAAAAAAACGTTCGCGCGGGTGCTCTGGCGCAATGCCGGAAAACTCGCTCATCAACGCCCGCCACAAGGGGGCCTGCCAGGATTCGTCCGGACCGAGTCCGAGCTGCTTACCCGCATTCCATGCGGAGATCCAGTCCGGCCGCTCGACGAGATAGCGGTCGAACAGGTCAGCCAGTTTTTGCGCAAGCTCAAACTGCCTGACTCCATCGTCGCCAACGAGGTATTGCCTGATCTGGGTAGCGCGGCTCTCGCCCAGCAGGCGCAACAAGCGCCACTGCATCGCCGCGCGGTCGAACGGGTTGGTCGTTGCCACGTCGGGCAACACACGACCGAACAGTTGCCAGACATAGGCCGCTGGAAATGGGTAGGCTGTTTGCGTGGCGATGCCCAGTGCATCGGCCAGGCGCAGGCCCAGCCAGCGCGCGACCGCCGTCGATGGCACGACCACCTGCTCGGTTTCCAGCAGCGGCAACGGAGCCGCGCGCATCCGCTTCGCCAATTCCGTGAAGAGGCTGTCGGGACGATTGCCAAGATGGATATGCAGCATGTCCGAATGCTATCCGAACCGGACACGAAAAACCCCGCCGGAGCGGGGTTTCAGGACTACATCGGACGAGTTTGCAGGGTTACTTGGTGGGTCGTGACGGGCTCGAACCGCCGACATTCGCCGTGTAAAGGCGACGCTCTACCAACTGAGCTAACGACCCTTACAAACTCCGGGCATTCTAGCAAAGTCGTGGTGCTCAGTGCTTGATCAAACCTGTCTGATGCGCCTCGGCTACCGGCAAAGCTGCTGCCGGGGTTTCAGTCGCAACAGGCTCCGGCAAGGGTTCCGGCATGCGCTCCAATGCCAGCTCCAGCACCTTGTCGATCCATTTGACCGGCAGAATTTCGATGCGGTTTTTGATGGCGTCGTTAATCTCGACGAGGTCCTTGACGTTTTCCTCGGGAATCAAGGCGAGACGGATTCCTCCGCGCACGGCAGCCAGCAGTTTTTCCTTGAGGCCACCAATCGGCAGCACTTCGCCGCGCAAGGTGATCTCGCCGGTCATCGCGACATCCGCGCGTACCGGAATGCCAGTCAATACCGAAACCATCGCCACGCACATCGCGATGCCTGCGGATGGGCCATCCTTGGGCGTAGCACCTTCGGGCAGGTGGATGTGCAGGTCGTTCTTCTGATAGAAGTCTTCGGCGATGCCAAGCTGCTTGGCACGGCGACGGACTACCGTCAGCGCGGCCTGGATCGACTCCTGCATCACGTCGCCGAGCTTGCCCGTAGTCACGGTCTTGCCCTTGCCGGGCACGGCGACTGCCTCAACCGTCAGCAATTCGCCACCCACTTCGGTCCACGCCAGTCCGGTCACCTGGCCAACCTGGTTTTCCTTTTCCGCCATGCCGAAGGAGTAACGCCGCACGCCCAGATACTTGTCAAGGTTCTTGGCGTTGACGACGATCTTGTTCTTGCGCTTGTGCATGACGAGCGACTTCACGACCTTGCGGCAGATCTTGGACAGGTCGCGCTCGAGAGCGCGCACGCCGGCTTCGCGTGTGTAGTAGCGCACGATGTCGCGAATCGCATCTTCAGTGACCGACAACTCCTCGCGCTTGACGCCGTTGTTCTTCAGCTGCTTGGGCAGCAGATAGCGCTGGGCGATGTTGATCTTTTCGTCCTCGGTATAACCCGCCAGGCGAATCACCTCGAGGCGGTCGAGCAATGCCATCGGTATGTTGAGCGAGTTGGCCGTCGCCACGAACATGACATCGGACAGATCGAAATCGACCTCGATGTAATGATCCTGGAAAGTATGGTTCTGCTCGGGATCGAGCACTTCGAGCAGTGCCGATGACGGGTCGCCACGGAAATCCATGCCGAGCTTGTCGACTTCATCGAGCAGGAACAACGGATTCTTGACACCGACCTTGGCCATGTTCTGCAAGATCTTGCCGGGCATCGAGCCGATGTAGGTGCGACGATGGCCGCGAATCTCGGCTTCGTCGCGCATGCCACCCAGGGCCATGCGCACGAACTTGCGGTTGGTGGCGCGGGCGATCGACTGGCCGAGCGAGGTCTTGCCTACGCCAGGTGGCCCGACCAGGCAAAGGATCGGCGCCTTGACCTTGTTGACACGCTGCTGCACGGCGAGATACTCGACGATGCGCTCCTTGACCTTTTCGAGGCCATAGTGATCCTTGTCGAGGATTTTCTCGGCCGCAGACAGATCCTTGGAGATACGTGATTTCTTCTTCCACGGCAGGCCGATCAGCGCATCAATGTAATTGCGCACCACGGTCGCCTCGGCGGACATCGGCGACATCAGCTTGAGCTTTTTCATTTCGGCGTTGGCCTTGGTCAACGCCTCCTTGCTCATGCCGGCCAGCTTGATCTTCTTCTCCATCTCCTCGATGTCGGCACCTTCTTCGCCTTCGCCGAGTTCCTTCTGGATCGCCTTGACCTGCTCGTTGAGGTAGTACTCGCGCTGGCTCTTTTCCATCTGGCGCTTGACGCGGCCACGGATGCGCTTTTCCACCTGGAGAATATCGAGTTCGGCTTCGAGCTGGCCGAGCAGTTTGTCGAGCCGGTCATCCACGTTGAACAGTTCGAGGATTTCCTGCTTGAGGTCGAGCTTCATCGGCAGATGGGCCGCAATGGTGTCAGCCAGACGCCCCGCCTCTTCAATGCCGGACAGCGAGGTGAGGATCTCGGGGGGAATCTTCTTGTTGAGCTTCACGTACTGATCGAACTGCGCCAGGATGGTGCGGCGCATGGCTTCGATTTCGTTGCTGCCGCGCTCGTTGAGCGGTACGGGCGCCACTTCCGCGACGAACAAGGTCTTGCGGTCCTCGACGCTGTTGATCAGTGCGCGCTGGGTACCCTCGACCAGCACCTTGACAGTACCGTCGGGGAGCTTGAGCATCTGGAGGATGTTGGCAATACAGCCGATGTCGTACAGGTCGGCGGCATCCGGCTCGTCCTTGGCGGCAGACTTCTGCGCCACCAACAGGATGCTCTTGCCCGCTTCCATCGCGGTTTCAAGCGCCTTGATGGACTTCGGCCGGCCGACAAACAGCGGAATGACCATGTGGGGAAACACCACCACGTCCCGCAAGGGCAACAAGGGCATGAAATTGGGTGGCAGACTTTCTTCCTTGGATACTTCGAGTTCGTCTGACATGGACGCTTCCTCTATCGGTTAACTTCGTTTTCCCCACATGGGGACAGAGGCAAAGGATTCAAGCCGCGGCCGGGCGGCGGGGGCTTGAATCCAGATACTACAGCTCAGTTCGAACCGGAAACCTTCGGCTGATCGGCGTAAATCAGCAGCGGCTGGTTGCCGGACTCGATCATGCTCTCGTCGATGACCACCTTGCTCACTCCGGCCAGGCTCGGCAACTCGAACATGGTATCGAGCAGCACGTTTTCCATGATGGATCGCAGGCCACGGGCGCCGGTCTTGCGCTTGACGGCCTTCTTGGCGATTGCCTGCAATGCCGATGGGCGCACATCCAGTTCGACACCTTCCATCGCGAAGAGTTTCTGATACTGCTTGATCAGCGCGTTCTTCGGCTCGATCAGTATCTTCATCAGCGCATCTTCGTCGAGTTCGCTCAGGTTGGCCACCACGGGCAGGCGGCCAATCAATTCTGGAATCAGGCCATACTTGACCAGATCGTCGGGCTCGACCAGCGCCAGGATCTCGCTGATGCGTACATTTGTCTTGCTCTTGACCTGCGCACCAAAGCCGATGCCGGACTTTTCTGAACGCTCCTGGATGATCTTGTCGAGACCGTCGAAGGCGCCGCCGCAGATGAACAGGATGTTGGAGGTATCGACCTGGACGAAGTCCTGGTTCGGATGCTTGCGCCCGCCCTGCGGCGGCACGGAAGCGATGGTGCCCTCGACGAGCTTGAGCAACGCCTGCTGCACACCTTCACCCGAGACGTCGCGCGTGATCGAACGATTCTCGCTGCGCCGGGAAATCTTGTCGATCTCGTCGATGTAAACGATGCCCTGCTCCGCCTTGGCGGGTTCGTAGTCGCACTTCTGGAGCAGCTTGGCGATGATGTTCTCGACATCCTCGCCGACATAACCTGCCTCGGTGAGCGTCGTCGCATCGGCGATCACGAAGGGAACGTTGAGCAGGCGCGCGAGCGTCTGCGCCAGCAGTGTCTTGCCCGAGCCGGTCGGGCCGACCAGCAGGATGTTGCTCTTGGAAAGCTCGACCTCGTCCTTGCCCTTGGATTCGCCGCGCAAGCGCTTGTAGTGGTTATAGACGGCGACAGCCAGGATCTTTTTCGCCCGGCCCTGGCCGATGACATACTGATCCAGAACCTGGAGGATCTCGCCAGGAATCGGCAGATCGTTCGTGGGTTTCGCAGTCTCCAGGTCACCGGTGTCGTCGCGGATGATGTCGTTGCACAGATCGATGCACTCGTCGCAGATGAACACCGACGGGCCGGCGATCAGTTTCTTCACCTCGTGCTGGCTCTTGCCGCAGAAAGAGCAGTAGAGCAGCTTTTCCGGGGTGTTTTTCTTTTCCGCCATGGTTAATTCTCCAACACTGTCAGGCCGCGTCTGCGCGACTGGTCAGCACCTTGTCAACCAGGCCGAATTCAACAGCCGCTTCAGCCGACAGGAAGTTGTCGCGATCGGTATCTCGTTCGATACGTTCGATCGGTTGCCCGGTATGCTTCGCCAGCATCTCGTTGAGGCGCTGCTTGAGGAACAGGATTTCCTTGGCATGGATCTCGATGTCCGACGCCTGGCCCTGGAAACCGCCCATCGGCTGGTGAATCATCACGCGGGAATTCGGCAGGCAGAAGCGCTTGCCGTTCGTGCCGGCAGCCAGCAGGAAGGCACCCATCGAAGCCGCCTGGCCGACACAGAGTGTCGACACGTCCGGCTTGATGAACTGCATGGTGTCGTAGATTGCCAGCCCGGCGCTCACCGCCCCACCCGGCGAGTTGATGTAAAGGTAAATATCCTTGTCCGGGTTTTCCGATTCGAGGAACAGCATTTGCGCGACAATCAGATTGGCCGTCACGTCATTCACCGGCCCGACCAGAAAGACCACGCGCTCCTTGAGCAGACGCGAATAAATGTCGTAGGCGCGTTCGCCGCGACCGCTGGTCTCGATGACCATCGGTACAAGGCCCAGCGCCTGCGGCTCGGTCATCTGATGCGTATCGGTAATGGACATGCTGTGCATCATGCCGCATTACCCATCAGTTCGTCAAAAGCGACGGCCTTGTCGGTCACCTGGGCATTGGCGAGCACCCAATCGACGACGTTGTTTTCCATCGCCAGGGCCTCCGCTTCGGCGAGGCGCTGCGGCTGGCTGTAGTACCAGCGCACGACTTCCTTGGGATCTTCGAAGGTGGCGGCAAAGTCGTCGACCACGGCGCGCACCTGCTCGGGTTTGACGTGCAGGTCCTTCGCCCTGACCAGTTCGGCAACGATCAAACCCAGCTTGACGCGCCGCGCGGCCTGTTCGGTGAACCAGCTCGCCTCGACGGGCATGTCCTTCATCTGTGGATTGCGTTTTTGCAGGTCTTGCAGTGCATGCTCGGCCATCTGTTGCGCCTCGGCCTGCACCATCGACTGCGGCGCTGCGATCGGATTCGTCTCGATCAACGCATTCATCGCCTGTTCCTTGACGCGGGCGTGCAGGCGCTTGGCGACCTCGCGCTGCAGATTGCTGAGCACTTCGGCGCGCATCTTGGCAGTATCGCCATCCGCGACGCCCAGCGCACGCGCAAAATCCGCATTTACTTCAGGCAGCTGCGGCTTTTCGACCTTCTTGACGGTCACGGTGAATTGCACCAGGCTACCCGCCAGTTCCTTGGCATGGTAGTCGTCAGGGAAGTTAACATCGAAGGTCTTTTCCTGACCCTCGATCACATTTTCCAGAGCAGCTTCAAAATCGGGAAGCATCATGCCACCGCCGACAGACACGGCATAGTCGGTCGCCTTGCCACCTTCGAATTCCTCGCCATTCTTGCGGCCGATGAAGTCGATCACCAGACGGTCGCCCTTCTCGGCGGCACGTCCTGCGGCAACATAGGTGGTGCGCTGCTTGCGCAGCACCTCGATCGTCTTGTTGACTTCCGCGTCACCCACCGCCAGCACGGGCTTCTCAATGGGCCGACCAACGATATCGGCAATCGCAAATTCGGGAAACACTTCGAAGATGGCCGTGAATTCCATCTGGCCGTCGGTGGCGGATTTCCTGGGCTCGACGCGCGGCTGACCCGCGACGCGCAACTTCTGTGTGCGCACCGCTTCACTGAATGCCTTGTCGATGGCCGCGCCGACGGCCTCGGAGCGCGCCTCGGCGCCATGCATCTGCGCCACCATCTTCATCGGCACCTTGCCCGGACGGAAGCCCGCCATCTTGGCTGTCCTGGCGATGCGCTTGAGCTGCTGCTCCACTTCGCGCTCGATCTCGGCCAGCGTCACGGCCATGTCGATGCGGCGCTCCAGCGGATTGACGACTGCTTCCTGGGGTGTTGCCTCGGTTGCTGCCTCAGTCGCTGAAATGGTGTCCTGGGTCGTTTCCATGAAAAGTCCTTGAAATGAAGCAAAAATGAACAAACTGTCATATGGTGCGAGAGGCGGGACTCGAACCCGCACAGGTTGCCCCGCTGGAACCTAAATCCAGTGCGTTTACCAATTCCGCCACCCTCGCCTAGCCAGTCATTGGCTATCCATTTAGCCAGCCAATGGCTATCCATCAGCCGGCCATTTTACCGGAATCGAACCTATACTGGCGCCCGATGCCCACCGACCACTTCAACGATCACTACGAGAATTTCCCCGTTGCTTCGCTGTTAATGCCGGCGCATCTGCGGCCAGCCGTCGAGGCGATTTACGCCTTCGCCCGCTCGGCCGACGATTTTGCCGACGAAGGCGACCTTTCCGCGGCGGAGCGCCTGCGCCTGCTGGCCGGCTATCGGGCCGAACTCGACCGCATCGAAAGCCAGGAAGAGACCGATCATCCGGTCTTCCAGCGCCTGCGCCCGCATATCGAAGCCTACCGGTTGCCGCTGCAACTGTTCCGTGACCTGCTCGATGCGTTCGCTCAGGACGTTGTCAAGGATCGCTATGCCAGCTTCGATGAACTGATGGACTACTGCCGCCGCTCGGCCGATCCGGTCGGTCGCCTGCTATTGCACCTGTTCGCGGCGGCAACGCCCGACAATCTGCGGCGTTCTGACGCCGTCTGCTCGGCCCTGCAGCTCATCAACCACTGGCAGGATATCGGTATCGACATCGGCAAGGGGCCACAGGGCCGCATCTACCTGCCGCAGGATGAAATGACGCGTTTTAGGGTCACGACGGACACACTGCAACGCCGTGCCACCAGCGCCGACTTTTGCGCGCTCATGCGCTTTCAGACCGACCGCGCCCGTGCGCTGATGCTTAGCGGCGCCCCGCTTGGCCGCGCCCTGCCCGGTCGCATCGGCCTGGAAATCCGCGCCATCGTCGCCGGCGGCCTGCGCCTCCTCGACAAGATCGAGGCTGTCGGCTTCGACGTGTTCAACCATCGTCCGGTGCTGGGTGCGCTCGACTGGCCGCGCGTGTTTCTCAAGGCAGCGTTCGCATGAACCCCGACGACTATTGCGCCGACAAGGTCAGGGCCAGCGGTTCCAGTTTTGCCGCCAGCTTCCGTTTCCTCGACCCGCCCCGGCGCCGCGCCATCAATGCGCTCTACGCCTTCTGCCGTGAAGTCGACGACGTGGTGGACGAGTGCCGCGAACCCGCCATTGCCCGCACCAAGCTCGACTGGTGGCGCGGCGAGATTGCCGCCCTGGAGAGTGGTCAGTCCGAACACCCTGTCGCGCGGGCACTTGCCGCTGCGCAAGCAGATTTCAGCCTGCCGGCCGAGCAGTTCGGCGAGATCATCGACGGCATGCAGATGGATCTCGACCTGACGCGCTACGCCGACTTCACCCAGTTGCAACTCTACTGCCACCGCGCAGCCGGGGTCGTCGGCCTGCTCGCGGCGGAAATCTTTGGCTACAGCGACCGCCACACGCTCAAATACGCGCACACGCTCGGCCTGGCCTTCCAGCTCACCAACATCATCCGCGACGTCGGCGAAGATGCGCGGCGTGGTCGCATCTACCTGCCGCAGGATGAGCTGGCGCGCTTCAGTGTCAGTGAGCAGGACATCCTGAAAAGCCGCCACACGCCAGAATTCGCCGCGCTGATGGCCTTTCAGGCGCAGCGCGCCCGCGAGCACTACGCACGCGCCTTCACGCAACTGCCCGCCGCCGACCGCAAGGCGCAGCGCCCCGGCCTCGTCATGGCCGCCATCTACCGCGCGCTGCTCGACGAGATCGAGCGCGACGGTTTTCTCGTACTCGACCGTCGTACCTCGCTGCCACCCGCGCGCAAGCTGTGGCTGGCCGTGAAAACATGGTTGGCCGCGTAGCGGTCATCGGTGCCGGCTATGCCGGCCTGGCCTGCGCCGTCGAACTGGCTGCGGCAGGCATTGCCGTGGATGTCTTCGAAGCCTCGCGCACGCTTGGCGGCCGCGCCCGCGCCATCGAGCTCGATGACCTCACCGTAGACAACGGCGCCCACATCCTCGTCGGCGCCTATCGCGAAACGCTGCGGCTGATGAAGAAAGTCGGCGCTGGCGGGACGGCACTCAAGCGGCATCCACTGCACCTTGAGTATCCTGGCCATGTAATGATTTCCGCCCCGCAGCTTCCAGCCCCGCTGCACCTCGCCGGGGCGTTGCTGACAGCCCGCGGCCTGTCGTTGCGGGACAAGCTCGCCGCCATCCGCTTCATGCGCGCACAGCAGGCCCGCAGTTTCCGGCTCGATAAGGACATGACCGCCGCCGCGTTGCTGGCCGAGCAGCCCGAGCGGCTGCGCCGCTTCCTCTGGGAACCGCTCTGTCTCGCCGCACTCAACACGCCGGTGGCCATCGCCTCGGCGCAGGTCTTCCTCAACGTGCTGCGCGACAGTCTCGCCGCGGACAGCGCCGCATCCGACCTGCTGTTGCCGGCGACCGACTTCTCGTCGCTGTTTCCGGAGCCGGCGGCGCGCTTCATCGCGGCGCACGGCGGCCAGGTGCATCGCTCCACCCGCATCCATGCACTGGAGGAACTGAAGGACTACGCGCACCGTGTCATCGCCGTCGCACCCTACCATCTGGCGGCACTGGCGCCCGACCTCGCCGCCGGCATCAAGTTCGACTGGCAGCCGATCCTCACGGTCTATCTCCGCTATCCGGAAAACGTCCGCCTGCCATTCGCGATGGTCGGCATGGATGGCGGCCACGCGCAATGGCTGTTCGACCGCGGCGCGCTGTGCAGCCAGCACGGTCTGCTCGCGGCGGTGATCAGCGGCGACGGCCCGCACCAGGCGCTGTCGCATGCCGAACTGGGCGCCGCCATCCACAAGGAAATATCCGCGGTGCTGCCTGGCCTGCCGGCGCCCGGAAAAACCTGGGTGATCGAGGAAAAGCGCGCCACCTTCGCCTGCACGCCCGGCCTCGAACGCCCGCCGACCGCAACGGCCCTGCCCAACGTCTGGCTCGCCGGCGACTATGTGGCAGGGGACTATCCGGCCACGCTCGAAGGCGCTGTCAGGAGCGGCGTAGCAGCTGCCCAGTCAATCCTGCGCAAGCCGTCCGGCCACCAGCCTTAGCGTGCGTCCGCAGCGGCCAGCCAGCGTTTCGTCGTGCGTGACGAGCACCAGCGTCGTGCCCTGCTCGGCGTTCATGGCGAACATCAGGTCGATGACCTGCCGGCCGGTGGCGGCATCGAGATTGCCAGTCGGTTCGTCGGCCAGCAGCAGGCGCGGATGCACGGCGAAGGCGCGTGCCAGCGCGACGCGCTGCTGCTCGCCGCCCGAAAGATGCTTGGGGTAGTGGCCGAGCCGGTCGGCCAGCCCGACGCGTTCCAGCATGGCTTCCCCGACCGCCCGCGGATCGGGCAGGCCGAGCAGCTCGAGCGGCAGCATCGCGTTCTCGAGCGCGGTCAGGGCCGGCAGCAGGTGGAAGGACTGGAAGACAAAGCCCAGCTCACGGCCACGCAGGGCGGCGCGACCATCCTCGTCCAGCGCGGAGAGATCCTGCCCCGCCAGCCTGACCGCACCGCGTGTCGGCAAGTCAAGGCCGGCCAGCAGGCCAAGCAGGGTGGATTTGCCTGAGCCGGAGGCGCCAACGACGGCCACCGACTCGCCGGCGCTGACCGAAAATGAAATCTCGTGCAGAATCGTGAGGGTGGACTCGCCGTTGGCGACATCCTTGCCCAGACCTTCAACCTGTAAAACCGTTTCGCTCATGCTCAGGATTTTCGCATTATTGTTGTGCCTCATTGCCGGCACCGCCAGCGCGGCAGGAAATATATCCTCGACCATTCTCGTGTTCGGCGACAGCCTGTCGGCCGGCTATGGCATCGCCGTCGCACAAAGCTGGCCAAGTCTGCTGGCCCAGCGGATCGAGGAGCAACGTCTGCCCTATACCGTGATCAACGCCAGCATCAGTGGCGAAACCACGGCCGGCGGCCGGAGTCGCCTGCCCGCCGCGCTGCAGCAGTATCGGCCGCGGATCGTCATTCTGGCGCTAGGTGCCAACGACGGTCTGCGCGGCCTGCCACTCGACGCAATGCGCACAAACCTCGAAGCGATGGTGCGCGCGGCCCGCGCCACCGGCGCGCGCGTGCTGCTCGCCGGCATGCAACTGCCGCCCAACTACGGGCCGGACTTCACGCGCAACTTCAATGGACTGTTCGCCACGGTAGCGAAACAGGAAAAGATCGCACTGCTACCCTTCCTGCTCGAACCGGTGGCACTGGACGACGCGGCCTTCCAGCCCGACCGCCTGCACCCGACCGCCGCCGCTCAGCCGCAGATCCGCGATCACGTCTGGCAAGCCCTCAAACCGCTGTTGACGCAAAGATAGCTGAGCGCAGACCATGTCCGAACGCACCATCAAAGGCGTCGCGACGCTGGCGCAACTCCATGAGTTTGACGCCATCCTCGATGCGCGCTCGCCGGCCGAATTCGCCGACGATCATCTGCCCGGCGCGACCCGTTGCCCGGTGCTGTCGAACGCGGAGCGCGCACGCGTCGGCACGCTCTACACACAGGTTTCGCCCTTTGAAGCGAAAAAGGTCGGCGCGGCGCTGGTGGCAAGAAACATTGCCGCACACATCGAAGCGCATTTTCTCGACAAGCCCAGGGAATGGCGGCCGCTGGTCTATTGCTGGCGCGGCGGCAAGCGCTCCGGCGCTTTTGTGCATATCCTGCGCGAGATCGGCTGGGACGCCCATCGCCTCGAAGGCGGCTACAAGACCTGGCGGCAGCATGTCGTTGCTGCACTGGCAACGCTGCCGCAACGCTATTCGTACCAGGTGATCTCCGGCCCCACCGGCAGCGCGAAGAGCCGCATCCTCGAAGCGCTCGGCAGTTACGGGGCGCAGGTACTGCATCTCGAGGAACTCGCCGCCCACAAGGGTTCGGTGCTCGGCAGCCTGCCCGACGCGCCACAACCCGCACAGCGGATGTTCGAGACCCGACTCCTGACGGCGCTAGAAGGGTTAGATGCAGCACAGCCCGTTTTCGTCGAGGCAGAAAGCCGGCGCATCGGCCAGTGTGCAACTGCCGGATGCCCTCATCCTCGCCATCCGTGCCGCGCCGTGCCTCCGCATCGATGCGCGCCGTCCCGCCAGAGCCGACTTTTTATTGCGCGACTACGACTACTTCCTGTCGCGGCCGCAATGGCTCGTCGAGCAACTCGGCCGCCTGCGCGGCCTGCAAAGCAACGAAACGCTGGCGCGCTGGACGACGCTGATCGAGGCCGGCGAGTTCCGCACCCTTGTGGAGGAATTGCTTGAACTGCACTACGACCCGTTCTACCAGCGCTCGCAAGCGAAGAACTACGCGGACTACACGGCTGCGGCGACGTTCGAAACCGACGAGTTGAGTCCGGCCGGCATCGAGGCTGTCGCCCGGCGCATCATGGCGGCAGCCTAAGCAGCGCTACCCTGCGTCAGAGCGGCGGCGCAGACAGGTTCGCGCTGCTCGCCAGGGGGAACGGCGGCAGCGCTTCGAGCGCATGCACCGGTTTTGGCAGGCGCACAATCTCGTCGCGCGGCATGAGCATTTCCACTTCGACGCGGCGATTCAGCGAGCGACCTTCTTCGGTGTCGTTGCTGGCGACGTAACAATACGTGCAATAGGTGACTTGCAGTTTCTTCCTCTCGATGCCGCCGTTGCGGAAAGCCTTGAACACCGTGTAGGCCCGGTCCTGCGCCACCTTGCGATTGGATGGCGTGTCGCCGACGCCATCGGTACGGCCGCGGACATAGACCTTTTCCGATTTTTTGGCCAGCGGCAGCAGTTCTTTCACTGCCGCCTTGCCGAGCGGGCCAACGCCGACCCTGTTGAAGGCGAAGGGGACGATGCGCTTGGCCGATGCAAATTCGGTGTCGAGCTTGAGGGATTTGCTCGCCACGTCTGCGGACGAAACCTCGGTCGGCGCCGTAGCCTCTGGGGCAGGCATCTTAATTGCGATTGGCGCGGACGGGGTCTCAGCCGGCGTCGGCGGTTCCACCGGCTTGGCCTGTTTGACGGAAATCTTGCCAGCGACCTCACTCTGCGGCACGTCTGGTGACACACGGGCGACAGACACGACCAGCACGCCCACCAGCGTCGCAAAGAGCAGCGACCTGACGGTAACCGACCGCATCACTCCAGTCCCTCTACTGAAACTGACGTTGGAATCATTCATGACGCACCGGTCCCTGATCGATAGTTCGTGACAAGCGTTGATTATCACCTTGTCCTGTTTGGGCGTAATCCGGAACAGTTGTCCAAATCCCATCCAGACTGCGATTATGTCAGGCGCAACGACAGGTACCGGCGTCGATCATGGCAAGCTGGCCGGTCGACCGCGCCGTACGCAAATGCGCTGGATCACCTGCGGTTGCTCCCCGCCCACCTCACCCTGCTCGAAAGCCATCACCGTGAAACGGTTGCGCACCAGTTCCAGCAGTTCACCCACGCGCAGCAGATGTGCGGGATTGGCCGGCTTGCCATATTGCTCCTGGCCGACCATGAAGGTTTCGTAGATCAGGATGCCGCCTTCGTTGAGACAGCCGAACAGGCTTGGCAGGGTGGGACGGTAAAGATAGCGGCTGACGACGATGCCGTCGAAGCCATTTCCGAAATACGGCCACGGCCCGCCTTCGAGGTCGGCGCAGCGCGTGGCGATGTTTGCGACACCCGCCAGCGTCGCCAGCGCTTCGGCATCACGATCCACCGCTTCGACGCGATAACCCCGCCCGGCCAGCAGCCGCGCATGCCGCCCACCACCGCAGGCCAGGTCGAGCACGTCGCCGCCTGCCGGAATCAGCGGCGCAAAGCGTGCGATCCAGGGTGAGGGTTCGGTAGGGTAGGTGTTTTCGAGCATATCTTGCCGTCCGGCCAGCGCCGACTTTTAATTCGTCGCCAGCAATGCCAGTTGCGTCGCGTCGAGATAGCACCAGGCGCCCGCTTCCAACCCCAGCCCTTCCAGCGTCAATCGCCCAATTGCGGTGCGGCGTAGCGCGACGCAATGGCTGCCGGCAGCGGCGAGCATGCGCTTGACCTGATGGTATTTGCCCATGTCGATGGCAATTTCGATTTGATGGGTGTCAAGCTGGCGCACCTGGGCAGCGAGCGGCGCGGGTTCGTCGGTAAGCTTCACCCCGCCCGCGAGTTGCGCCACGAGTTCCGGCGTCACCGGGTCTTGCGTCGTCGCCACGTAGGTTTTCGCCACATGACGTTTCGGCGAAGATTGGGCGTGGATGAACTGGCCGTCGTCGGAGAGCAGCAAGAGGCCTGTGGTGTCATGGTCGAGGCGACCGACCGGTTGCACGTCACGCAAGGTAAATGGGTCAGGCAACAAACTCAATACGCCGCGATGGTGCTTGGGCCGGCGCGAGCACTCGACGCCGGTGGGCTTGTTGAGCGCCAGATAGACGTGTGCGCGGTATTGCCACGCCTCGCCATCGACCTTGAAGTTCAGCCCCATCTTGTCCATTGGATCGAATTCGGCGTGAATGTCGTCAACAATTTCACCGTCGACTTCCACCAATCCGTCAAGAACCAGATAGCGACAGCTTTTCTTCGTGCCAAAGCCCTGCGATTGCAGGATTTTTTCCAGAGTGAGTTTTTTCATGGACGGCACTTTACGGCATCGAGGGTAAACTGCGCGCCTTTCTGTATTACCAGCCGAAGGATTTTCAGTGCTCGTCGCCAACAACATCACCATGCAATTCGGGGCCAAGCCCTTGTTCGAAAACGTTTCCGTAAAGTTTGGCGAGGGCAATCGCTACGGCCTGATCGGCGCCAACGGCTCGGGCAAAACCACTTTCATGAAAATCCTCGCCGGGGTGCTGGAGCCCTCGGCCGGCAACATCAGCCTGGATACCCACGAGCGCATGGCCTTCCTGCGTCAGGACCAGTTTGCCTACGAGGATGTGCGGGTGATCGACGTGGTGATGATGGGCCACGAAGCCATGTGGAAGGTCATGCAGGAAAAGGACGCGATCTATGCCAACCCGGACGCCAGCGAAGACGACTACATGCACGCGGCGGAGCTCGAATCCCACTTCGCCGAATACGACGGCTACACCGCCGAGGCAAGGGCCGGCGAACTGCTGATGGGCGTGGGCATTCCCATCGAACAGCACAACGGCCCGATGCGCGAGGTGGCGCCGGGCTGGAAGCTGCGCGTTTTGCTGGTGCAGGCACTGTTCGCCAACCCGGACATCCTGCTGCTCGACGAGCCGACCAACAACCTCGACATCAACACCATCCGCTGGCTGGAAAACATCATCAATGCACGCGAAAGCACGATGATCATCATCTCCCACGACCGCCACTTCCTCAACCAGGTCTGCACCCACATGGCCGACCTGGACTACGGCAAGATCACCGTCTATCCGGGCAATTACGACGACTTCATGGAGGCTTCCGCGCAAGCACGGACGACCCAGTCAAATGCCAACGTCAAGGCCAAGGAGAAGGTAGCCGAGTTGCAAAGTTTCGTGCGCCGCTTCTCTGCCAACGCGTCGAAAGCGAAGCAGGCCACATCGCGCGCCCGGCAGATCGAGAAGATCAAGATCGAGGACATCAAGCCCTCATCGCGCCAGTACCCGTGGATCGGCTTCGATTACAACCCCAAGGAAAAGCTGCATCGCCTCGCCGTCGAGGCGGAAAACCTCTGCTTCAGCTATGTCTCTGGCACGCCGATCATCAACAACTACTTCACCGCCATCGAGGCAGGCGAAAAGGTGGCGATCATCGGCGAGAACGGCGTCGGCAAGACCACCCTGCTACGCCTTTTCGCCGGCGAAGCATTGGGCGGACTCTCCCCTACGCATGGCAAGGTAAAGTGGGCTGAAAAGGCCCGCCCCGGTTATTTCGCGCAGGACCACGCGGCCGACTTCGCGGTTGATGAAAGCCTCACCGACTGGATGGGACGCTGGGTGCGCGAAGGCGGCTACGCGGGCGCCGAGGTGGAAACCCTGATTCGCGGCACCCTGGGGCGACTCCTGTTCTCGGGCGACGAGGTGCAGAAGTCGGTCAAGGTGATTTCCGGCGGCGAACAGGGGCGCATGTTGTTCGGCAAGCTGATCCTGCTGCACAACAACGTGCTGCTGATGGACGAACCGACCAACCACCTCGACATGGAATCCATCGAGTCGCTCAACAACGCGCTGGAGAAATACACCGGCACCTTGATTTTCATTTCGCATGACCGCGAATTCGTCTCGTCGCTGGCCACGCGCATCATCGAGATCGGGACGGACGGCAGCATCAACGATTATCACGGCAACTACGAGGAATACCTCGCCAGCCAGGGCGTCGACTAAGCGGCAATAACAACGGGAGCCGCTGCTCCCGTTGATGTGCTGCCCTGACAACCAGTACCAGACTAGTTCTTGCGCCGGCGCCCTGCCGCCAGACCGGCCAGACCAAGACCAAGCAGCGCGAGTGAGCCCGGTTCCGGAACGTTGGAGGTATTGCATTCTGGCGCGGTCGGATTCGCCGTACAGTATGCAACAGCAGTTTCTTGAACACCGACCGTGAAACCATTCCAATACTCATTGCTCAGACTGCGCCAACTTACGGTGTCGAATGTTCCCGTGAACCGCAAGGTGCCGTGTGGCTCGCCGGTTCCGAGTAACTGGTACTCTGTATGCCCGTTCACCTGTGACGACGTTTTTGTAGGAAGTCCCGCATCCCCAGTAGCCGCATGCGTTGCCATCAGACGAATCTCCGAAACTCAGGATATCGAAGTCTTGATCAAAGCCGTAGCCGTTGCCGTTGAGGCTTACGTAGGCAAAGACAGGATTCGCAATGGCTTGCGAGAAGGCAAGTGTTTGAGTTCCTGCGTATGTCAGAGCGATGATGTCGGTGGTTGCCGGCCTGTTATCGACCAACGTGCTCGTAAATGGGGAAGTGCCGGCAGGTCCATCGGTACCATTGCTGTAGTAATACGCACCGCCACTGGTCTGATAGAACCCGATACCTTGCGGATTCGTGTATGTCACGGTCACTGTCAACGTCAGTGTTGTAATGGTTCCGACACCTTTGAAGCCGGCTCCCGGATACCTGATCGGTACCGGTCCAGTCGGTCCAGAAAATTGGCGCAGCAGAAACGCCACCCGCAACTAGCGCCAAGGTCAAAGTGAAGACGGGTTTCAGAATGTTTTTCATCTGTCATTCCTTGCAAAGATTATGGGTGGATAGCTAACGAATGACCACAAGCGATATCTATGCCAACCTCTGTATTTCTAAATTTATTCCATGAATACATATGCTTATTAACAGCATGCTGCAAAAGTCCAGTCTGTGAGGCTGCGGAGTGTAAAGAATTTCGGCATGTATCACTATCCAGCCAGCGCGGCACTTTTCCATATATTTTCAGTACCGGGTTCACAGCGAATCTCCCAACAGCTTAGAAATATCGGGGATTCGCCGAAATATCATCCACAATTTCTGTGGACAAGCTTGTGGTCAATCCCGGCTAGGCCTTTGGGCGCAACGAGTTATCAGGATGATCTCGATTGGTCATCAAGCAACCGCGCTAATTGGGCTTCCTCGCGCTATCGATCAGCCTGGCCAGTTCGATTTTCTGCCAGACCGCCATGCGATCGATGGAGCGCTTCCAGGGATAGGTCTTGTAATGTTGTTGCACATACTGCCAGCCGAGCGGCCCGTATTTATTGACCTCGGCCCGGATGGGCGGAATCGCCTCGATGACGAACCTGAACTGCTTCCAGTTCAATGATTGGAGATCCTTTTCCAGTTTCCGGCTGTCGGGAACGGCTTTGCCGGGCTGGGCCGCCGTGGCAGGCGGCTTGGCGGTCGCACGGTCCGTCGCGGCAATGCACGGGATGAGACTCAGCCCCAGCATTGAACCCAGCAGGAACTTTCGCATCCCTCGCAGCTGAATTTTCTTCATGAACATCGACTTCTTTCGCGGCCCCTTACTGGAGGTTTTCTGCCGAATACAGCACGGCCTGATCGCCCGCGAAACGTACGGTGACATGACGTTTCTCGTCACCCCATTTGCAGCTCTTGAATCCGGCCATGTCGTCGCAGGAAGCCGGACCACCAAGCAGCGCGGTCACCTCGCTGTAGCGCATGCCCACCTTGAGCTTCGCGTAGTTCTCCAGGGTCAGCTTGCTACAACCACCCGCAATCAGCATCAGGGCAACGACCACAACCACGGCTTTCATGTGTTTTCTCCTCGGATTACCGGAATAATGATACCTGCCCGGCGCCGATCTCACCGGCAGGTGCCGTCCCGCCAGCGCCGACTTTTTTCTGGCACGGTCAGTCAGCCACGAAAAAGCGCTCGCGCATTTCCGCCAGCCCCAATTCATTCAGCAAGGTGTTCAGCCGTTCCGCCGGCACGCGGCCGGGCCGGTTTTCCTGCCGGGCGACGATCAGCTCGTTCTTCATCGAGTGCTCCCAGCCGACCAGTTCGGTGACGCTGACATCGTAGCCGTGGGCTTGCAGTTGCAGGCAGCGCAACACGTTGGTGACATGGCTGCCGAATTCGCGCGTGTGGATCGGATGGCGCCAGAGTTCGGCGAGCGGAGCGGCCAGCGCAGTCTGCTTGTTCTTGCGCAAAGTCGCAGCCACTTCTGCCTGGCAGCAGGGCACCAGCACGATGAAGGGCACCTGCCGACCGAGTGCGAAGCGGATCGCATCGTCCGTGGCGGTATTGCAGGCATGCAAGGCAGTGAGAATGTCGATGTACGGCGGCAATTCGGCCGACTCATGTGCACTTGCAGCATCAAGGTCGTAAAAACGCATGCCGACAAAACCCAGCCTGGCGGCCAGCGCCTTGGACTTATCGACCAATTCGGGACGCGACTCGATGCCGTGGACGCTGATCGCACCCGCAGCATTTTTACCGAACAGGTCATATAGCAGGAAACCCAGATAGGACTTGCCGGCGCCAATATCCACAAGATGAACATTAGGCTGCTTCTTCTTGATTTCATTTATTAATGGCTCAATAAAGCCAATCAAGTGATAGACCTGTTTGAGTTTGCGCCGACTATCCTGATTCAGCCTGCCATCCCGGGTGAGGATGTGGAGTTCTTTCAACAGGTCAACCGATTGGCCGGGTCGAATATCGCTTTTCTCTGGCATGATTGTCGGGAGGTTGGTGGTAAGCTGTTGCATCGCAGCATATCGTTGCATGACTGGGGCTTGACCACAAGTCTATCTCCTATGAACTACGAACAGCATTACCTCACTCCGCTTTTCGAACCCAAATCCATCGCCATCATCGGCGCCTCGGAAACGCAAGGTTCGGTTGGTGCAACGCTCGTCCGCAATGTCATCGACGGCGGCTACACGGGCAAGCTCTTCTTCGTCAACCCGCGCCACGCCATCGTCTATGGCCAGACGGCCTATAACTCCGTCGAGGGCATTCCGCAGCGCCTCGATCTGGCGGTGATCTGCACCAAGGCCGAGACGGTGCCGAGCATCGTCGAAGCCTGTGGCCGCGCCGGTACTCGCAACGTTATCGTCATTTCCGGCGGCTTCGCCGAAATGGGTCCGCGCGGCGCCAATCTGGAACGCGCCATGCTTGACAGCGCGCGTCGCCACAACGTGCGGCTGCTCGGCCCCAACTGTCTCGGCATCATGCGCCCGAGCAGCAATATCAACGCCACTTTCGCAAACGGTAGCGCCCATGCCGGCACCATCGGCCTGATTTCGCAGTCGGGCGCGCTATGCACGGCCATCATCGATTGGGCGCTGCCAAATAATGTCGGGTTTTCCAACGTCGTCTCGCTCGGCGCCGAAAGTGACGTCGATTTCGGCGAAGTGCTCGACTACATGGTTTCCGACCCGCGCACCGAAAGCATCTTTCTCTATATCGAAGGCATCAAGAACGCGCGCCGCTTCATGAGTGCGCTGCGCGCCGCCGCGCGCTGCAAGCCGGTGCTGCTGATCAAGGTCGGCAAGCACCCGGCCGGCAAGCAGGCCGCGCTCTCGCATACCGGTGCGCTGGTGGGTGCGGACGACGTATTCGATGCCGCGCTGCGTCGTGCCGGCGTGGTGCGACTCGGCAAGGTCGGCCAGATGTATGCCGCCGCGCAAGCCCTGTTTTCGCACTTCCGTCCGCGCGGCAACCGCCTGATGATCGTCACCAATGGTGGCGGTCCGGGCGTGATGGCTGCCGACCACGCCTCCGATATCGACATCCCGCTTGCCGAGATGTCCGAAGCAACGCTCAACAAGCTCAACGAGGCCATGCCACCCACGTGGTCGAAGGCCAATCCGATCGACCTGGTCGGCGATGCCACGCCCGAGCGCTATGCCACGGCCATCACCGCCTGCATCGAGGACGACAACGTGGATGGCGTACTGGCCATCCTGACACCGCAGGCGATGACCGATCCGACGCAGGCCGCCCGCGCGGTGATCGAGGTGGCGAAGAAATACGACAAGCCGCTCGTCACCTGCTGGATGGGCGAGGAACAGGTGCGCGAGGCGCGTCTGTTGTTCAAGGGTGCGGGGATTCCCTCCTTCCATACACCAGAACCGGCCGTCGAACTGTTTTCCCACATCTCCAACTACTATCGTAACCAGCAGTTGTTGATGCAGGCGCCTGCCTCGCTTACCAACCAGATCGCCCCGCGTCTCGAATCGGCCAAACTGGTGATCGAAACCGCGCTCGGCGAGGGACGAAAACAACTCAACGAAATGGAGTCGAAGGCCCTGCTCGCCGCCTTCCGCATTCCCATCGCGCAGACGGTGGTGGCGCGTTCACCCTCCGAGGCGATGGTGCTGGCCGAGGAAATCGGCCTGCCGGTGGTGATGAAGATCGATTCTCCGCAGATCACGCACAAGACCGATTCCGGCGGCGTGCGCCTGAACCTGCACACACTGGCCGCCGTGCGCGACGCCTACAACGAGATTCTTGACGAGGTGAAGAAAAACCGTCCGGACGCCATCATCCACGGCATCGCCATCGAGCCGATGATCCAGAAGATCAACGGCCGCGAGTTGATGGTCGGCATGACGCGCGACCAGATCTTCGGCCCGACCATCCTCTTCGGCTCGGGGGGCACCGGCCTCGAGGCCTCCTGTGCAGGTGACCAACGCGCCGTCGCGCTGCCGCCGCTCAACCGCTTCCTCGTCAACGATATGCTGGCGTCGACACGCTCCTCGGCGCGCCTGGGCGAATTCCGCAACATGCCGCCCGTCAGCATGGAGGCGATCGAAGCCGTGCTGTTACGCGTGTCGGAAATGGTTTGCGAGCTGCCGTGGATTCGCGAGATGGACATCAATCCGCTGATTGTGGACGAAAACGGCGCAGTCGCCGTCGATGCGCGCATCGCCATCGAGAACATGTCGCTGACCGCCGGTCGCTACGACCACATGGCGATCCATCCGTATCCTTCGCACCGGATCTCGGAATACCAGGCTGCCGACGGCCAGACCGTGACGATCCGCCCGATCCGGCCCGAAGATGCCGACCTGGAGCAGGAGTTCGTCAAGAACCTGTCGGCCGAGACCAAGTACTACCGCTTCATGAACACCCTGCGCGAGCTCTCGCAGTCGCAACTCGTGCGCTTGACGCAGATCGATTACGATCGCGAGATGGCCTTCGTCGCCACGACCGAGGAGGAGGGCCGCGAGGTCGAGGTGGGTGTGGCACGCTATGCGATGAACCCGGACGGTGAATCCTGTGAATTCGCCATCGTCGTCGCCGATAAATGGCAGGGCAAAGGACTGGCGCGCCGGTTGATGGGCGTGATTATCGACACTGCCGGCTCGCGCGGCGTCAAATACATGAATGGCGATTTTCTCGGCGAAAACCGCCGCATGATCCAGTTCGTCACCAGCCTCGGCTTCGTCCTCTCGCCGCACCCGGAAGACTCGGGCCTCAAGCGCGGCGTACTGGTGCTCAACTAAAAGTCGGCGCTGGCAGGACGGCGCTATGGAACGCTGCCCATGGTGTGGCAATGATCCGCTCTACGTGGCGTATCACGACAAGGAATGGGGCGTGCCCTGCCATGATGAACGCACGCTGTTCGAGTTCCTGATCCTCGAAGGTGCACAGGCCGGGCTATCGTGGCTCACCATCCTGCGCAAGCGCGAAAACTACCGTCGCGCCTTTGCAGGCTTCGCTCCGGAAAAGATTGCCCGCTATGGCGAGAAGGATGTCGCCCGCCTGCTGGCCGATGCCGGCATCGTACGCAACAAGCTCAAGATCGCCGCCGCCATCGACAACGCCCGTGCCACGCTGGCGCTCTACGAATCCGGCAGCAACCTTGACACGCTGTTCTGGCAGTACGTCGAAGGCAAACCTGCCATCAACCACTGGCGCAGCATGGAGGAGGTTCCGGTTTTCACACCCGCCGCCGAAGCCCTATCCAAAGAACTCAAGCAACGCGGCTTCCGCTTCGTCGGCCCGACGGTGATCTATTCGCACATGCAGGCGACGGGCATGGTGAATGATCATCTCGTCACCTGCCCGCGCCATACCATAATCGGTGCCTAATTTAATGTTTTCGGCCCAATGAAATCTGTTCAACATTCTTTACATTTTTCCTCTTACATCCTTACAGAATTCACACAACTTATTGTTTCTACGATTTCAAACGATAAGGGCACATATATTGCTTGACTAAGGGGAAATTGTAAAAAAGGGAATACACCATGAAAAACAAAGCAACCAATATCACTCTCGCCGCAATCTTTGGATTGATGCTTTCATCGCCGGCATCAGCGGTACCCATCACCTATGAAGGCACGCTCACTTCAGGTATTACCGTAGGCGGCTTTATCAGCGACCCATCCGGAACCGGTTCACCATACGACGATTTCTGGAAATTTTTCGGTAACCAAGGGGATCAAGTAACAATTGTCGTCAACCGCTTGAACGCCGCCTTGGATCCGGCAACATATTTATATCAGGGCATCGGGATCGATACTGATAGTTTGACCTTTCTCACTGGTGCTGACGACAACTATACAGAACTGCCCGGATTCAGCGGCCCATTTGCCGACCCCTTTATTTCGTACGTACTTCCATCGTCAGATTGGTACTCAGTTCAAGTCTGGGATTTCGCGAGCGGGTCTCAAGTTGCGGGCGGTTTCTGCTATCAGATCACCTTGAACGGCGAACCCACTGGTCAGACATACGGTTGCCAGAACAATGTACCCGAACCCGCATCGCTGGCTTTGCTCGGCTTGGGCCTTGCCGGTTTAGGTCTTGCGCGTCGTCGTCGCACATGATCCATTAGTATTTTTCAAAATTAAAAACGGCGACCCCAAGGTCGCCGTTTTTAATTTCTGAATCAGTGGCTAGCAGTTATATCTTTACGAAGACAAGTTGCCCGCCCTTCGCATTGACCCGGATGCGATCCTTCGGGCCAAACCTGCCTTCCAGAATCGCCTTCGCCAGCGGGTTCTCGATGCGCTCCTGGATCGCCCGCTTGAGCGGTCGCGCGCCGAACACCGGGTCGAAGCCCGCCTCCGCAATGCTCGCCAGAGCGGCATCCGAAACTTCCATACTCATCTCCAGTCGCGCCAGCCGCTTCTCCAGATACTGCAACTGGATCTTCGCAATGCCGGCGATGTGCTTCTGGTCGAGGGCATGGAACACGACGATCTCGTCGATGCGGTTCACGAACTCCGGCCGGAAATGCGTCTTCACCTCGCCCATCACGGCCAGCTTGATCACCTGGTAATCGTCGCCGGACATCTGCTGGATCATCTGCGAGCCGAGGTTCGAGGTCATCACGATCACGGTGTTCTTGAAATCCACCGTGCGTCCCTGGCCGTCGGTCATGCGGCCGTCGTCGAGCACCTGCAACAGCACATTGAACACGTCCGGATGCGCCTTCTCGACCTCGTCGAACAGGATCACGGAATACGGCTTGCGCCGCACCTGTTCGGTGAGATAGCCACCCTCCTCGTAGCCGACATAGCCGGGCGGCGCGCCGATCAATCGCGCGACCGAGTGCTTCTCCATGAACTCGCTCATGTCGATGCGGATCAGGTGATCCTCGGCATCGAACAGGAATTCGGCCAGCGCCTTGCATAGCTCGGTCTTGCCCACGCCGGTCGGGCCGAGGAAGAGGAACGAGCCATACGGCCGGCTCTCTTCGGACAGGCCGGCGCGCGAACGACGGATGGCATCGGCCACCAGCCGCACGGCTTCGTCCTGCCCGACCACGCGCTTGTGCAACTGTTCTTCCATTTTCAGCAACTTCTCGCGCTCGCCCTGCATCATCTTGCTGACGGGGATGCCGGTGGCGCGCGAGACGACCTCGGCGATTTCCTCGGCACCGACCTGGGTGCGCAAGAGTTTGTTTTGCGCCATCTCGCCAGCACCGACTTTCTCGGCCTCCTTGAGTTGCGCTTCGAGCTGCGGCAACTTGCCGTATTGCAGTTCGGCCAGCTTGTCGAAAGCCCCTTGACGTTGCAGGTCAGCAATCTGCGTGCGCAGTTTTTCGATCTCTTCCTTGATGTGCTGGGTGCCATGCACCTGCGCCTTTTCAGCCTTCCAGATTTCATCGAGGTCGGAATACTCCTTGTCGAGCTTCTTGATCTCGTCCTCGATCAGGGCAAAGCGCTTCTTCGACGCCTCGTCCTTTTCCTTGCGCACCGCCTCGCGCTCGATTTTCAACTGGATCAGGCGGCGGTCGAGCTTGTCCATCGACTCGGGCTTCGAATCGATTTCCATCTTGATGCGCGCGGCCGCCTCGTCGATCAGGTCGATGGCCTTGTCCGGCAGAAATCGGTCGGTGATGTAGCGATGCGAGAGTTCCGCCGCAGCGACGATGGCCGGATCGGTGATGTCCACGCCGTGGTGGATCTCGTATTTCTCCTGCAAACCGCGCAGGATGGCAATGGTCGCCTCGACGCTCGGCTCATCGACCAGCACCTTCTGGAAGCGGCGCTCCAGCGCGGCATCCTTCTCGATGTATTTGCGGTATTCGCTGAGCGTGGTGGCGCCGATGCAGTGCATCTCGCCGCGTGCCAGCGCGGGCTTGAGCATGTTGCCGGCGTCGATGGCGCCCTCGGCCTTGCCGGCGCCGACCATCGTGTGCAACTCGTCGATGAAGACGATGATGCGGCCTTCGTCCATCGCTACTTCCTTAATCACGGCCTTGAGGCGTTCCTCGAACTCGCCGCGATACTTCGCCCCAGCCAGCAGCGCCGCCATGTCGAGTACCAGCACCCGCTTGCCCTTGAGGGTTTCCGGCACCTCGTCATTGACGATGCGCTGGGCGAGGCCCTCGACGATGGCCGTCTTGCCGACGCCCGGCTCGCCGATCAGCACGGGATTGTTCTTGGTGCGGCGTTGCAGGATCTGGATGGTGCGGCGAATCTCGTCGTCACGGCCGATCACCGGATCGAGCTTGCCCTGGCGGGCGCGTTCGGTGAGGTCGAGGCAGTATTTCTTCAGCGCCTCGCGCTGGCCTTCGGCTTCCTGATTGCCGACGTTCTGGCCGCCGCGCACCGCCTGGATCGCCTCTTCCAGCGACTTGCGCTGGGCACCCGCGTCCTTGAACAGGCGCCCCGTGTCACCCTTGTCGCCAGCCAGCGCGAGCAGGAACATTTCCGAGGCAATAAACTGGTCACCGGCTTTCTGCGCCTCCTTGTCGGTGACATTCAGCAGGTTGGACAGGTCACGGCCGATCGACACCTCGCCGCCGTGGCCTTCCACCTGGGGCAGGCGGTCGATGGCGGCATCGAGCGCCTTCCGCAGCGGCGCGACATTCACGCCGGCCCGCGCCAGCAGGGACGTGGTACCGCCATCCTCCTGGTTGAGCAGCGCCAGCAGCAAATGCTGCGGCTCGATCATCTGGTTGTCGTGGCCGACAGCGATACTCTGGGCGTCGCTGACGGCCTGCTGGAACTTGGTGGTGAATTTGTCGAAGCGCATGATTGCCTCCCGAATAACGTTACTTACAACATTGGGATGCGCGAGACATTTTCAACCAGATTTCAGGCGGTGATGTAACGCTCCATCTGCTCGATGATGAAGTCTTGCTCGGACATTTTCGCCTTGACGAGATCACCGATCGAAACGATGCCAAGGATGTTCTGCTGCTCGTCGAGCACCGGCAGGTGGCGGAAGAACCGCTCGGTCATCAGTGCGAGGCCTTGCGAGACCTCAAGATCCGTCGTGATGAATCGCACCTTCGCGGTCATCACCGCCCGCACCGGCGTCTCCTGGGGGTTTATCCCAGGTGCTGCCACCTTGTGCAGGCAGTCACGTTCGGTGAAGATGCCGACCAGTTTGTTGCCATCGACCACCAGGACTGCACCGATATCGCGTGCCAGCATCACGTCCATGGCACATTTCACTGTATCGTCAGGGCCCACGGTAGCTATCGGTTTCGTCTTCTCGGCCAAAATCTGTTTGATCGTCTTCATGAGGTTCCTCCCAGTAAGTCCGTAGCTGCATGAGTATCCTTGGCCCCGGCACCCAAGTCAATAAATACAGAGGCAGGGGATGGGCGGTTCTCAACCACCCGGGCCGGCGCCGGCATGCCCTGGGACGCTGCCTGATCCGGTTGTCGCCGTCTCGCCAGCGCCGACTTTTACCCCTTGTCAGCGCATAATTCGAAAAAAGGGAGATGGACATGTCCGAGAGAATAAAAAATCCGGCGCTGGAGGCACTTGCACGCCAGCAAAGGCGGCAAAGTCATGAGCGCGCGCGAAGCGGTCGAACTCATCCGCGATGGCGACACCATCGCGACCGGCGGTTTCGTCGGCATCGGCTTCGCCGAGAACATCGCGGTCGCGCTCGAACAAAGATTTGTCGAAACGCGCAGCGACCCCTTGCAGGACGGCGGCCATCCACGCAGCCTCACCCTCGTTTATGCCGCCGGCCAGGGCGACGGCAAGGAGCGCGGGCTCAACCACCTCGGCCACGACGGGCTGGTGGGCCGCGTCATCGGCGGCCACTGGGGACTCGCGCCGCGCCTGCAGGAGCTGGCGGTGAGCAACCGCATCGAGGCCTGGAACCTGCCACAGGGCGTCATCACCCACCTCTTCCGCGACATCGCCGCCGGCAAACCCGGCACGATCTCGCGCGTCGGCCTGGGCACCTTCGTCGATCCGCGCTTCGGCGGCGGCAAGCTGAACCAGAAGACCATCGACGGCGGCACCGACATCGTCCGCCTCATGCCGATCGACGGCGAGGAATACCTGTTCTACAAGGCCTTCCCGATCCACGTCGGCATCATTCGCGGCACCACGGCCGACCAGGACGGCAACATCACGATGGAAAAAGAGGCGCTGACGCTCGAAGCGCTGGCCATCGCGATGGCGGCGCACAACTCCGGCGGCATCGTCATCGCCCAGGTCGAGCGCGTCGCCGCGCGCGGCTCGCTCAACCCGCGCCATGTCAAGATTCCCGGCATCCTCGTCGATTGCATCGTTGTCGCCGAGAAGCCCGAGTACCACATGCAAACCTTCATCGAGCAGTACAGCCCGGCCTTTTCCGGCGAGATCAAGGTGCCGCTGTCGGCCCTCTCCCCGATGCCGATGAGCGAGCGCAAGATCATCGCGCGCCGCGCCGTGCTCGAACTCACACCCGGTGACGTCGTGAACCTCGGCATCGGCATGCCCGAAGGCGTTGCGGCAGTGGCCACCGAGGAAAAGGTGCTCGACATGATGACGATGACCGCCGAGCCGGGCGTCGTCGGTGGCATCCCGGCCGGCGGCCTCAACTTCGGCGCGGCCACCAACACGCAGGCCATCATCGACCAGCCGAGCCAGTTCGACTTCTACGACGGTGGCGGGCTCGACATCACCTTCCTCGGCCTTGCGCAGGCCGACCGGGCGGGCAACCTCAACGTCAGCAAGTTCGGCCCGCGGCTGGCCGGCGCCGGCGGCTTCATCAACATCTCGCAGATGGCGCGCAAGGTGGTCTTCGTCGGCACCTTCACGGCCGGCAAGCTGGAAGTCGCCGTGAAGGACGGTCAGCTGCACCTCCTGAACGAAGGCAAGGCGCGCAAGTTCGTCGACGAAGTCGAGCACCGCACCTTCAGTGGCTCGGAAGCCTGGAAGCGCGGCCAGCCGGTGCTTTACATCACCGAGCGCTGCGTCTTCCGCCTCGGCCCGGACGGGCTGGAACTCACCGAAATCGCGCCGGGCATCGACCTCGAGCGCGACATCCTCGCCCACATGGACTTTCGACCCGTCATGCATGCGCCGCCCGTCCTCATGGACGCGCGCATCTTCGCCGCCGGCCGCATGGGACTGGCGCACGCCAGATGAGCCCACCCCCGAAGACGCAGCTGCGCTACGTCCTCCCCTCAAGGGGCCAAGAAACACTTGGGGCGGCCCTGCGTATTTCTTTGACAAATTCTTGATTCCCGTCAGATTTCTGTCAGTCCAACGTGCTAAATTAATCCGAATTGAATTCCAAAGGAGGATCACACCATGACCGGAAAGATTGAAAACCTGAGCGAACTCAACCGCAAGAACATGGAAGCAGCGATGCGCCTGGCACAAATGTCCATCGAGAGTTCACAACGCGTGATGGCCCTGCAGAACGAGTTGGCACGCGAACTCTTCAACGATGGGGTCGAGAGTGCCCGCGCCCAGACGGGCGCCAAGGATCCGCAGGAAATGTTGCGCCTGCGTACCGAATATGCACAGGAAACGGCGCGCAAGATGATGGCAGTGGCCCAGCACGTCGCCGAGATCGGCAATGATTCACGCGTGGCGTTTTCGCGCATGCTGACCGAGCAACTCGCGTCCGGCAGCCAGGAGATGGCCGACGCATTTCAGGGTTTTTTCAAGAGCCTGCCTGGCCAGAATCCCAACATGCTGGAAATGATGCAGCAGGCGATGTCCACTGCCAACAGCGCTTTCGAGCAGATCGCGAAGGCGACGACCGCGAATTTCTCCGGTATGGCTGAAATGGCGCAACAGCCATCAAAGGGTACCGCGAAAAAGAAATAGGCGGTTCAAGTCTTGCTCGCCACCAACCGCATCACTTCCAGCGGTTGGCGGCGATATCGTCCGATTCACGGGCATCGACCCAGCGAGCGCCTGCGGCCGTTTCTTCTTTTTTCCAGAACGGTGCCTGCGTCTTCAGGTAGTCCATGATGAACTCGCAGGCTGCGAAAGCATCGTGGCGATGCGACGCCGCAACGCCAACGAAGACGATGCGCTCGCCCGGCAGCAGCCTGCCCACGCGATGAATCACCCTCACCCGCCGCAAAGCCCAGCGCTGGCGCGCCGACGCCACGATCTCTGCCAGCGCATCCTCGGTCATGCCAGGATAATGCTCAAGCGTCATAGCTGTAATGCCCTCGCCGGACCGCTCCAAGAGGGCATTCGCCCCCCCGTGGGGGGCAGCGATCTGGTGTTGCGAGCGTGGGGGCTCTCCATTTCTCTCCCCCACGGACCAGGCCGACGAAGCTCGCCACCGCGCCCGCTTCGATATCCTCCGCCGACAAGTCGGTGAGTTCAGCACCGACATCGAAGTCAGCTTCCTGAACGGCAACCTCTTTCATCCGCCTGTTACTGGTGGAAAGAAGGCGACCTCGTCGCCATCCGCAATGACAGCATCCCAGTCGCACATTTTTCGATTCACGGCCGCACGCAGGTTCTTCGCTGTGAGCAATGCGGAATGCCGCTGGCCAAGTGCATCGCGCAGGCCGCCGACGGTCGTCACCCGCAAGGGTGAGTCGAAGTCCTCGAAAGTCTTGCCAACGGAATCGCAGAGACTGGCGAAATAGAGAATTTTGAGTTTCATGGCCTGACTATAGCAAGTCTGCGAAAGAGAGATAGCGCACCGCATCACCCGCCCGGAAAGTCTGGTGCGCTGGCGCATCGACCAGCCCGTCTGCCCACGCGCAAGAGGTCAGTACGCCGGAACTCTGGTTCGGATACAGCTCGACGCGCCCATCCGCCGCAATGCGCGCACGCAGGAAATTGCGCCGATCCTCGGCTTTCGTCCAGTCGGACGCAGAAATCAGCGTACGCGTTACGGGTAGCGTGGACCGCGCGCCCATGCGCTTCAGCAGATAGGGACGCAGGAACAGCAGAAAGGTGACGAAGCACGAAACCGGATTGCCCGGCAGGCCAACAAAATCCGCCGCCGTCCCGCCAGCGCCGACTTTTCCCACCTTTCCAAAGGCCAGGGGCTTGCCCGGCTTGATGGCGATCTTCCACAGCGACAGTTCGCCCTCTGCTTCGACGGCCGGTTTCACATGATCTTCTTCGCCGACCGAAACACCACCGGAAGTAACGATCAGGTCATGCGCGCGAGCGGCGGCGCGCAGGGCCGCGCGCGTCGCCTCCAGCGTATCGGGCACATGGCCGGCATCGGTCACCGCGCAGCCGAGGCTTTCGAACATGGCGCGCAGGAAATGGCGGTTCGAGTTGTAGATGCCGCCAGGCGGCAAGGGGTTGCCGGGCTCGGTCAACTCGTCGCCGGTCGACAGCAAGGCCACACGCAAACGACGCCGCACCGGCAACCGGGCGATGCCGATCGATGCGGCCAGCCCGATCTCGGCCGCGCCGAGACGCGTGCCGGCCGGCAGAATTTCCGCACCGGCGGCGATGTCCTCGCCCGCACGGCGAATGTTCATGCCCGGCTGCGGCATGCGCTTGATGATTACCTTGCCATCCTGTCCGTGCTCACAGAATTCCTGCATCACTACCGCGTCGGCACCCTTTGGCACCGGCGCACCGGTGAAGATGCGCGCCGCCGTGCCGGCCGCAAGCGCATGGCCCACGCTGCCGGCCGGAATGCGCTGTGATACGGGTAATGCGACACCCGCCTGCGCGCACTCTGCACAGCGCACCGCGTAGCCATCCATCGCACTGTTGTCGAGCGGCGGCACCGTCACGGACGACACCAGCGCCTCGGCGAGGATGCGCCCGCGCGCAACGGCCAGTGGCACCGGCTTGACTTCCGTCACCGGCACGGCAGCGGACAGCAGATGATCGAGGGCTTCTTCGTAACTCAGCATGGTCGGTCCAGATAGTCGAGAATGAATTGGGCAACGGCGTCAGGATCGTTCAGGTCAAGCAAGGGCAGCGGACAGTCGAGTTGCCCATCCGTCGCCACCGCCACCACGCTTGAATTTTCGGGCCAGATCGGCGGCTTGCCATAGGCGGGACGATGCACCTCGAGCTTCGAGATCGGCGTAGTTTTGAATCCCTCGACGAGCACGAGGTCGCAGGGCGAAAGCACCTGCAATTGCTCTTCGAGACTGGCTTCTGGCGCGCCGCGCAGCTCATGCATCAACACCCAGCGCGTATCGCAGGTCAGCAGCACCTCGCCCGCTCCGGCCGCGCGATGGCGATACGAGTCCTTGCCCGGATGATCGACGTCGAAATTGTGGTGGGTATGTTTGATCAGCGACACGCGCAACCCGCGTGCCGTGAAGCGCGGTATCAGTTGTTCGATCAGGGTCGTCTTGCCGGCACCGGAATATCCGGCAAAGCCAAATACCTTCATGTTTCGATTACCTTCGCAAAACCACCACCCGGCGTCCGGAAATTCGTCGTCTGCCCCTGATACAGCCGCGCGGCAACCAGTTGGACCGCGCCACGATAAACATAGTTGCGGATGTCCGCCTTGAGTTCGGATAACTCGCCATTCACCTCGACCGGCACCGTCGAGGGCAACGCGAGTGCCTGCGCCACATAGTCGCCGGCGAGGATCTCCTCGAACACCCGCTTGGTCAGCTTGTCGCCGCGATACGAACCCTTCGAGCCGTAGCCCAGCGCCGGTTTGAAAAAGAGCAGTTTGCGACGCGCCCAGAGGTCCTCGGCGTGTTGCGCCATCACCCGCTCGGTGCGCGGAATGCCGGCCAGCAGCGTCCGGCGCGTGGTTTCATCCACGCCCCAGGCTTCCAGCTGCGCAGCATCGGTCAACGCGATCAGGTTCTTCTTGTCGGCATACAGTGCATGTGTCGCCGGGTTGGGTGTGACCGTCGCCCCTTGCTGCCAGGCCGCGCGCAGTACCGCCTGCGCCGGATCTGCCAGCACGAAATCGGTGAGACGGTTATAGACGAGATCGATCTTTGTCTCTTCGAACCAGAGTCTGCCATGGCAAAGCATCAATTCGCCTGGAGCGCAGATCACCGCCTGAATGCCGTGCTGCGCGAACAAGTGGTGAAAGCCGAGGAACTCGGGATAGAGATACTGTCCGCGTGGTTGCTCATCAACGATGGCAACGCACTGCAATGCGTGCGGGCACTCGGCACGAAACATCGCGACAAAAGCATCGAGTACGTCGTCGCGCTCCGCCTGCAGCGCCGCCAGCAGACCGCCGCCGGCATTGGTGTTGATCTCGATGAGTTGTGGCCCTGCTTTGGTCAGATGGAAGTCGTAGCCCATGAAAACGCCGGTCGCCGCCGGGTTTCTTGCCGTCTCACCAGCGCCGACTTTCGTGAATTCACGCCACGCCGGCAGCGCAACCACACGCTCCACCGCGGCGATCAGCTCGCGCATGCGTGCCAGATCACCCGCCGTCACCGGCGCGGTAGCGGACGAAAACAGGTGCGGGCGCTCGGCCAGCAGATCGGCAGGAAGATCGGAAAGCTTCATCGCGCAGAGTTTATCTTGCTCGTGCCGTCCCGCCAGCGCCGAGTTTCAGCTCACCAGCGTGGGATAGTCGGTGTAACCCTTTTCCTCGCCGACATAGAGCTTGTCGTAGTCGGGCTGGTTGAGCGGCGCGCCCCGGCGGAAACGCTCGACCAGGTCGGGATTGGCGAGCAGCATGCGGCCGAAAGCGATGGCGTCGCACCGGCCTGCACTGATGGCCGCCTGCGCGCTGGCGAAATCGTAGCCGTTGTTGAGGATCAGGTTGCCTTCGTACAAGCTGCGCAGACGCTCGTAGTCGAACGGCTCCCACTGCTCGCGCGGCGCCCCGCCCGTGCCCTGCAGGATGTCGAGGAAGGCCAGCCGGCGCGGATTGAGCTGCCCGACGATGTAGTCGAAGGTCTCCTGCGGCGTCGCGTCGCGGATGTCGTTGAAGAGGGTGACCGGCGACAGCCGCAGGCCAACGCGCTCGTTGCCGATGGCACCGGCCACGGCGTCGAGCACTTCCAGCAGCAGGCGGCTGCGGTTTTCGATGCTGCCGCCGTAGGCGTCGGTGCGCTGATTGGTCGACGAGCGCAGGAACTGATCGAGCAGATAGCCGTTGCCGCCGTGGATTTCGACGCCGTCGAAACCCGCCGCCAGCGCATTCTTTGCCGCCCGTGCATAGGTCTCGACCAAGCCGGGAATCTCGTCAGTTTCGAGGGCACGTGGCGTGACGAAATCCTTCATCCCTTTGCCGGTAAACGTTTGGCCGGCGGCACGCAACGCCGACGGCGCGACCGGCAACTGGCCGCCGGGCTGGAGATCGGGATGCGAGATACGGCCGACATGCCAGAGCTGGAGTGCGATCTTGCCGCCGGCCTGATGCACGGCCTCGGTCACCCGTTTCCAGCCGGCGATCTGCGCCTCGGTATGGATGCCCGGCGTGCGCGGATAGCCGTGTGCCTCCGGGCAGATCGGTGATGCCTCGGTGAGGATCAGGCCCGCGCTGGCGCGCTGGCGGTAGTACTCGGCCACCAGCGGCGTCGGCACGTTGCCCTCCCCGGCGCGGTTGCGCGTCAGCGATGACATCACGATGCGGTTGGCGAGTTCGATAGCGCCGAAGCGGGCCGGCGAAAAAGATCGGTCATGGTCGAGGAACTCCTTGTTTGGTCGATCTCATCATACGTGCATCGCCGTCCCGCCAACGCCGAGTTTTCGCGAATCGTGGCGCCCCACAGCGACAGCACGCTCTGCCCGTACCCGATATTGATCTTGAATGTTAAAACGCTCAAGCTCAGCGGCGCCGCTTCTGGGCGTTCGCTGGAGCGCCTTGTTCGCGTTTTTTATTTCGTCATCCAAGAGCTTTAATTGATCGACAATGCTAGCCAGCTTCAGACCATTCTGGGTCAGCGAATATTCAGTCCTGGGGGGAACTTCTGCATAAATATGCTTGGCCAGCAAACCATAAGTGGTTAGTTTGCGAAGCCGCTCAGACAGCACTTTTGTTGAGATTCCCTGTATGTGACGTTCCAATGCGCCAGGACGCGAAACGCCGTCGGCGACGGCTCGCAGAACCGAGACAGACCACTTGCAGCCAACCACATCTTCGAGTTGCGAATAGGCAGACTTTACTGTTGTTCACATTTCTTTTTCCCTCTGTTTTCCGCAAGTTACACCAAAATGTTACCGGATCCTAGAAGGCCTTGCAGGTGCGTTCCAATGTCGGCACCGGGAAGTGCCTTCTATGCGGAGGCTGGCGTTGTTCCTATTATGTATTTGTGCCAGTGGCACTGAACGAACAGAGGAGAACAATTATGAAGACCAAAGCCATTTTATCACATCTGCCGTTGCGTGCCTCCGAACAGAGGAGAACAATTATGAAGACCAAAGCCATTTTCTACCACGCTGGCTGCCCCGTATGCGTGGCCGCCGAACAGAATGTCGCCAATGCACTTGACCCTGCGAAATACGACGTTGAAGTCGTCCATCTTGGCAATGACAAATCGCGTCTGAAAGAAGCGGAGTCTGCTGGTGTCAAGTCCGTGCCGAGTGCCCTCGTCATGGATGAGAGGCCCAACGTTAAATGTGCTTCCTAAATGACAGGTTGCATTCCGTCATTTAGGAGGTAATTGAAGATCGTGTGTTTGCCAAGTAATGTAGTTTCAATTCATTAGTCCTATTTAGTACATCATGAAGTCCCGGTACGTCCGGTAGCAGTGCAGGATGCCGTCATGACCATGTCAAGCGGGCATCGTGCCATTAGTCGTATGGAATGGCAAGTACGATGCGCATATAGTGCCGTCCTGCCAGCGCCGAGTTTTACTTTAGCGACGCAATTCGCCGCAGCTGTCGATCATGCAGCCGTGACAGTGTTGCAAGCGCGGTCAGTGCGCCGAGTAGCGCCATGAACATGTCGGACTGCGTATCCCACGGATCGCCCTGCGTGCCGAGGAATTCGTCTGCGCCCTGCCCGAGCGCGAGCGCGGCGGCCCACTCGATCAGTTCGTAGCTCGCGCTGATCGCCAGCACGATGCAGACGACGATGAAGGCGAGCATGCGCCGGCCCTGTACATAACGGCCCCGCAGCAGGATCTCGCGCGCGGCGAGCGCCGGCACGAAGCCCTGGAAGAAGTGGCCGAGGCGGTCGTAGGGGTTGCGCTGCCACCCGAACCATTCCGCTACCTCGAAACCGAGTGGCACGCGCGCATAGGTGTAGGCGCCGCCGACCATCAGGACGATGGCGTGCAGGAAGATCAGCACGTACAGCACGGTGGTCAGCGGAAAACGCTGGTTTGTCGCCCAAAGAACTGGCGATACGATGACGACCGGCGCGACTTTCAGATCCAGGTGGCGCGGTCGAATGGCCGGATGCCCGACCAGACGAGCACCGCCAGCGTCAGCACCGTGCCAACAAGCAGCAGGCGTGATGGCATTGCCTGCGTGTTCATCCGGGCGTTGCCAGCTTTAGCCCGATGATGCCCATGACGATCAGCCCCAGGCTGATCAGGCGGCCTGCATTGGCCGGTTCGGCGAAGAGCACGATGCCGAGGATGGCTGTACCAACTGCGCCAACGCCGACCCAGACTGCATAGGCGGTACCGACCGGCAGCGATTTCATGGCAAAACCGAGCAGGAGGACGCTGGCGACCATCGCCGCGAGCGTCAGCGCCGTCGGCCACGGGCGCGTGAAGCCGTCGGTGTATTTCAGCCCGATCGCCCAGCCCACTTCGAACAGCCCCGCCAGCACGAGAATTATCCACGCCATGCTTGCTACTCCGCCCAGTTCTGCAGCTTGAGTTTTGGCACGCGCTCGAACTCGCGCGTGTTGTTGCTGACCAGCGTCACGCCCAACGCCAGCGCATGCGCGGCGATCCAAAGATCGTTGTTGCCGATCGGCGTGCCAAGCCGTTCGAGATGCGCGCGCAGCGTTCCGTAGGTTTCGCCCGCCACGGCCGAAAGCTCCAGCACGGAATCAGCTCCCTTCGCTTTCGAAAAACGCCTCGACATCGCCGATCACGCGGGTACGGCGCATCGGCGGCAGGCTCTGCCAGATACGGCGGCCATAAGGCTTGTCAACCATGCGCGGGTCGCAGACCATGAGCACGCCGCGGTCGGTTTCGTCGCGGATCAGCCGGCCGGCACCCTGCTTCATGCTGATCACCGCACGTGGCAACTGCACTTCGAAGAAGGCATTGCGTCCCTGCCGCTTGAGGGTGTCGATGCGCGCCGCCAGCACCGGATCGTCGGGCGGCGCGAAGGGCAGCTTGTCGATGACGACGAGCGAGAGCGCTTCGCCGCGCACATCGACACCTTCCCAGAAACTCTGGCTCGCCACCAGCACGGCATTGCCGAGGCGGCGGAAGCTTTCCAGCAGTTCCGATTTGGCACGCTGACCTTGCAGCAGCAGCGTCATTTCCAGTCCCGCGCTGGCGATGCGTTCTTCCAGCAGTTCGTGGATGCGCCGCATCGCGCGCAAGCTTGTGCACAACACGAACGCCCGACCGCCCGACGCCCGGATTGCCGGCCAGGCCGCCTCGACAACGGCCTCCGCATAGTCGGGATGATTCGGGTCGGGCATGCCTTGCGGACAGTAGAGCAAGGCATTGGCCGGATAATCGAAGGGGCTGTCCCAGCGGCCGGTCGATGCGTCGTCAAGGCCAAGCGCATTGCGGTAGTGCGAGAAATCCTCGCCCACCGCGAGCGTCGCCGAGGTGAAGATCCAGGCGCGCGGATGACCTTCGAGCTGCTTGCGGAAGATGGGCGCGACGGAAAGCGGCGTGAGGTTGAAGCTTACCCAGTAGGCGGTTACCTCGACCCAGCGCACTTGCACCTCTTCTTCTGTTTCTGGCGCCGTCTTGTCAGAACCGACTTTTGCATTTTGCCAATGCCTCAGCAGCAGCACGAGTTCACCGCAGCGGCGCAGGCAGTTCGCCAGCCCTTCGGAGCGTCCGGCCTGGCTTTCGAGGTGCTTGCCAAGATCGTCGAGAATGTCCTGCAGATGTTTCAGTGCTTCGATGGCCTGCGGATGCTGGAGCCACTGCGTGGTCGAGAAGCGCCCTTCGTGGCGGAAGGCGAGGCGCAGATCTTTCGCCGCCTTTTCCAGCGCCTTGACGGCATCCTGTAACGGGACGTAATCCTTGGCCGCGGCGATACCTTCGAGCTTCGTATCGCGCGCAAAATCGAGCAACTGGCCGGTGCCGACGGCTTCGCCGAAGAACAGGCCGGCCACTTCGGGCAACTGGTGCGCCTCGTCGAAGATTACCGTGTTGCAACTCGGCAGCAGTTCGCCCATGCCGTCATCCTTGAGCATGACGTCGGCGAAGAACAGATGATGATTCACCACGACGACGTCGGCGACCAGCGCCTCGCGCCGCGCGGCGAGGACGAAGCATTCCTTGACGTAGGCACACTCCTGGCCGAGGCAGTTCTCGCGCGTCGAGGTGGCCAGATACCAGGCGCCGGAATCCTCGGGCACGTCGAGGCATTCGGCCTTGTCGCCGCTCGCGGTCATTTTTGCGAAGCGCGCGATGGCGTGCAGATGCACGACCTCGGCCCGCGAGTTGAGCTTGCCGCCGGTCAGCGCGCGGTCGAGATGATGCGGGCAGACATAATTGGAACGCCCCTTGAGCAAGGCCACCGTGGCCGGCACGCCGAGCGCGTCGCGCACCGTCGGCAGGTCGCGGTTGAAGAGTTGATCCTGCAGGGTCTTGGTGCCGGTGGAAATGATGACCTTGCCGCCGGAGAGCAGCGCGGGCGCGAGGTAGGCGAAGGTCTTGCCCGTTCCGGTGCCGGCTTCGGCGACCAGCAACCGGTTGGCTTCGATGGCCCCGAGCACTTCGCGCGCCATGGCTACCTGCAGGTCGCGCAGGCGGTAGCCGGGAATGGCCCGCGCAAGCGGGCCGTCGGCGGCGAAGAGGCTTTCCAGATCAGGTTTGGCAGGCATGGCGGGCGCGGCATGGTAGCACGCGCCCCGCCCGTCAAACCTCCAGGTGTTGGTAAAGCACCGTTGACAGATAACGCTCGCCATAGGAAGGCAGGATGACGACGATCAGCTTGCCCGCGTTCTCCGGCCGTTTGGCGACTTCGAGCGCGGTCCACACGGCTGCCCCCGAGGAGATGCCGACCAGCAGGCCTTCTTCGGTCGCCATCCGCCGCGCGATGGACAGCGCGTCGTCGTTTTTCACGCGCACAACTTCGTTGTAAATCTTCGTATTCAGGATGGCGGGCACAAAGCCGGCACCGATCCCCTGGATCGGATGCGGGCCGCGTTGCCCGCCGGACAGCACCGGGCTGGCATCGGGCTCGACGGCGATGATCTGCACGCCGGACTTTTTTGCTTTCAGCACCTCGCCCACACCGGTGATCGTGCCACCCGTGCCGACGCCGGAGATGAAGATGTCAATCTGGCCATCGGTATCGCGCCAGATTTCCTCCGCCGTGGTTTTGCGGTGGATGTCCGGGTTGGCCGGATTTTCAAATTGCTGCGGAATGAAGTAGCGCGGATCGGCCGCAGCCATTTCCGCGGCCTTCTTGATCGCGCCGGGCATGCCTTCCGGCCCCGGCGTGAGTATCAGTTCGGCGCCATATGCCTTGAGGAGCAGCTTGCGCTCGCGGCTCATGGTTTCCGGCATGACGAAGGCGGTCTTGTAGCCGCGTGCGGCGCAGACCATCGCCAGACCGATGCCGGTATTGCCCGAGGTCGGTTCGAGGATGATGGTGTCGGGCTGGATCTTGCCGGCCTTCTCGGCGGCATCGATCATCGCCACCGCGATGCGATCCTTGACGCTGTGCGCCGGATTGAAGAATTCGAGCTTCAGTACGATCTTCGCGGTACTGTCGGTGTTCAGGCGATTGAGGCGGACCAGCGGTGTGTTGCCGATCAGTTCGACGATGTTGTCGGCGATTTGCATGGCGAGTCTCCTGTCGTTTGATTGATCTATATAATGAATCCAAAAATACAATTTATCAACCACAGCAGCAAAATTCGCGGAGGCCATCAATGAAAATCGAAACCCTCGCCGTCCATGGCGGCTACAGTCCCGATCCAACCACCAAGGCAGTCGCGGTACCGATCTACCAGACCGTCTCCTACGCCTTCGACGATACGCAGCACGGTGCCGACCTGTTCGACCTGAAAGTACAGGGCAACATCTACACGCGCATCATGAACCCGACCACCGATGTGCTGGAAAAGCGCATGGCGGCGCTCGAAGGCGGCATCGGCGCGCTGGGGCTGGCTTCGGGGCAAGCGGCGATCACCTACGCGATCCAGACCATCGCCGAAGCCGGCGACAACATCGTCTCGGTGGGCACACTGTACGGCGGCACCTACAACCTGTTCGCCCACACCCTGCCCCAGTACGGCATCGAAACGCGCTTCGCCGACTACCGCGACCCCGCGAGCTTTAGACCGCTCATCGACGACCGCACCAAGGCAATCTATTGCGAGTCGATCGGCAATCCCCTCGGCAACGTCGTCGATATCGCCGCACTGGCAGAGATCGCCCATGCTGCAGGGGTTCCCCTCATTGTCAACAACACCGTGCCGTCACCCTATCTGTGCCGGCCCTTCGAGCATGGCGCCGACATCGTGGTGCATTCGCTGACCAAGTACCTCGGAGGCCACGGCACCAGCATCGGCGGCGTCATCGTCGATTCCGGAAAATTCCCCTGGGCCGATCACAAGGAACGTTTCAAGCGCCTCAACACGCCCGACGTTTCCTACCATGGTGTCGTCTATACCGAAGCGCTCGGTCCGGCCGCCTACATTGGTCGCGCCCGCGTCGTGCCCCTGCGCAACATGGGCGCGGCAATCTCGCCCTTCAACAGCTTCCTGATCCTGCAGGGCATCGAAACCCTGGCATTGCGCATGGAGCGCATCTGCGAAAATACGCTGGCCGTGGCGCAATTCCTCAAGAGCCACCCGAAGGTCGGCTGGGTCAATTACGCCGGCCTGCCCGATCACCCCCAGCATGCACTGGCGCGGAAGTACATGAATGGTCGCGCCTCGGGCATCCTCACCTTCGGCGTCAAGGACGGCAGCGCCGGCGGCGCCCGGTTCCAGGATGCCTTGCAGCTGATCACCCGCCTCGTCAATATCGGCGATGCCAAGTCGCTCGCCTGCCACCCCGCCTCGACAACGCACCGCCAACTCTCACCGGAAGAACTGGTCAAGGCCGGCGTGTCCGATGACATGGTGCGCTTGTCGATCGGCATCGAGCACATCGATGACCTGAAAGCCGACCTGGAGCAGGCATTGGCAGCCGTCTGACGCCTTTTCCTCGCTGGCTGGCGGGACGGCGCGCCGTCCCGCCAGCGCCGACTATTTTTTGATTTTTTTCGGCAGGTTCTGATGCACTGGGTCGGTGCTTGCGGGGGGCAACATCTCCTCAAGCACGCGCGAGATGCCCTGATGCAAGTTGGCAAGCATCGTCTTGGGCAATGCCTGCAAGGCATTGCGCAGGCGTCCATCCAGCGGCCCCGGAATACCCTTGACCTGGGTTGCGCCGGCCGGTGTCAGGCTTAAGCAAACCACGCGGCTATCAATGACCTGCCTTTCACGACAGATCAACCCTTTCAGCTCCAGTTTGTCGAGAAGATTGCTTGCGGTCGAATGGTGGATGTGCATCGCCACGGCCAGATCGCTGACCCGCATGCGCGGTTGTGCAGAGATATGCCACAGGGCCCATAGCTGCGAACCACTGAGTCCGTGCCCCCGGTCGATATTCTGCATTCCCGTCTCGACGACGCGCACGAGTTGCAAAATTCTGCTGAAGGCTGAATCAGGCGTTATCGATCCTGCTGTTCCCTCGGCAGATAGCGCTTGGCTGACTGGAGCAGTCCCAGCTTCACTTTTGTGTTGCCCTTTTCTGATGACCACTTGAGACCCTTTCGTTGCGAGACACTTATGTTTGTGCAATAATGTTTCTTGTAAACTTATTTGTCAAGTACTCATTGATTCGGAAGGATGGCTGGAATGGATTTGTCTCAGATCGAAAGCACACTAACAATCGGTAGCCATTTGTCTCCCGGTTGGACGAGCGCCTTGCGCATTGGTCTCGTCATTTTGTTGGCGTGGGTTGCACATGGCTTCTCACACAAGCTCATTCGCGGTTTCCGCCTGTATCTCAGCGGCAATCTGTCTGATGGCGAGGACATCAAGCGCATCACCACGTTGGGCCGGGTGTTTCGTTACGTAGTCACGCTAGTGATCAGCTTGATCGCGGGAATGCTGGTTCTGGGTGAGCTTGGGGTTTCAATCGCCCCTATCCTCGGCGCTGCCGGGGTCGTCGGCGTGGCGGTTGGCTTTGGCGCCCAGAGCTTGGTGAAGGATTTCTTTAGCGGCTTTTTTCTGCTGATGGAAAACCAGATGCGCCAAGGGGATGTCGTCGAGGTCGCCGGGATCGGCGGGATCGTCGAGGATATGACCTTGCGTTACGTGCAACTACGCGACTACGACGGCAACGTGCATTTCATTCCTAACGGCAGCATCACCACGGTCACCAACAAGACCCGCGGCTTCGCTTTTGCCGTGATCGATGTTGGCATCGCCTATCGTGAGAATGTCGATGACGTACTCGCCGTCATGCGCCGGGTTGGCGAGGCGATGCGCGAAGATGCAGCATGGCGTGCGCGTCTTCTCGAAGACATCGAAATCGTCGGCGTCGAGAACTTGGCCGACTCGGCGGTCACCCTGCGCTGCCGCTTCAAGGTCGCCCCCATCGAACAGTGGAGCGTGCGCCGCGAATATCTGCGCCGTTTGAAATATGCCTTCGACGCTGCCGGTATCGAGATTCCCTATCCGCATCTGACCATCTATCCCGGCCAACTCAAGGATGGCACCGCACCGCCTTTGCATATCGCATCCGCGCCATCACCCTGAGCAATCAACCTGTTGCGCCACAGGAGCGGAATTTCGCCGGCTGGCGCCAGTCAGGTACATCGATGCGCCAGCCCGCCCTGGCCTCCAGTCGGTCGATGAGCTCGGGGCGGGCAATATCCGGGCGGGCACGCAGGGCCAGGGCCAGGACAGCATGCAAGTTGAGGGAGTGTCCCTTCTGCCTGTTTTGGTCATACTCACGCGCAAAGTCCGGCGGCACTCGCAGGGTCCAGTTTTCATCGTTCACTGTGCCCGGCACGTTGTAGGTTTCTTCCAGCCCGAACAAGTCGGCAAAGAACAGCATGACATGGCGCGCCGGGCTGAGGAACAGCTCAGCTACCTTGGCATGTGCCAGCCGTTGCGGGTCAGCAGCCAGCGCCGCGACGAGTGCCGCAGGAGTGTCGGGACGCAGGCGACGGGCAAGATAGGCGGCCTGCTTGCGCCCCTCTTCTTTTCCATGCCAGGCGCGAGTCAGGCACCAGATGGACGGCGTGTCATGGTTGCCGACCATGATCCAGTCTTCGGGTTGCGCGTTTTCGCTGCGATAGACATCCCCGGGGTCGTCCAGATCGGCCTTCTGGGTGACCCGGAAACGTCCCAACCCGTGGCGCAAACGCACTTGCCGCAGGGGCAACGGCTCGGTGGAGAGCACCTCGCAAAGGATGTCCTCCTTGCGGCGGCCATGGGCATTCACCTGCGCCATGAGCGTGTCCATGAGCAGGGCGTAGCGATCCTCCTGTGCGGGGGAGAGCTCGCACACCCAGTCGTCGGCATGGCGCAGCCGATGCCGATTGAGTTGATCCGGGCGCACGATGGCATAACGGGCGAGCGCGGGATGGTCGGGCAGATCCGGCGAGGAGAACAGGCGTGCTCCGTTTTGCACCGCGTGAAAAGGGTCGGGGTCGTCGGCCCGATAGACCCAGGGGAAGACCAGGCCGTGCGGATGATCGAGGCGCAGGCCATCGAACTCCGCGAGCATCTTGCCCATGCGCTCGGCGACGAAATCGAGCGCCGGGCCAGATCTACCTGCCGCATCGAGATAATGGGCCGGGTCGAGCACATGGTGGCTCCAGGGCTGGCCCGCGACATTGGTGCGACTGGGCGGGGCACCCATGAAATAGTCGGGCAGCAGCAGATCTTGCCGGCTCCAGGCATCACGCAGGGAAAATCCCACCTGCACGTCACCGTAGATCTTGAGTCCCAGTGCCTGCATGTTGCGACGAAAGCCGCGATGCTGTTCGCGCAGGATGAACTGAATCAGGGCATAGCGCTCCAGCAGGCTCCCATATTGTTGCTCAAGAAACCCCCGACGCGCAGTGCCCGCGGTCGAAGCTGCCACCGCGGGAAGCACCCGGTCCAGCGCATTCTCACCTTCCTGCGGCCATTGCCGCCAGGGCCGGCGATCGTGCTTTATGCACAGTACATCGTAAAGGGCGTCATCGCGCAGCCAGCGGTTCTCCCGCCAGAAGATGGCAAGCGCATCTGCCAGCCGTACTGCCGCTGGTTCGCCACGTTGCCGTGCCGCGGCAAAGCGCCGATGAATTTCGTCTACCGCCTTTGCATAGGCGTCGAATGCGAAACCATAAGACACCCTGCGCCCGTCGGGACAGGGATTGCCAGCCACCATCCCACGCCAGGTATCCTCGCTTAGCAGGCCACCCCACGCGGCATCGCAGGCGATGGCGCGCAAGTCCAGGGACATGCAGTTGCGGGAAAACAGGGTGCCATCGTAAGGAGAGGGATTGACTGGGGATGTCTGCCCCTGCGGGCCCAGCTGCACACCAGTGAAACCCAGAGAGCGGGCAAATTCAGCCAGCGCCAAGCCCCCCGCGCCATAAGGACTGCCGCGCCCGGCGTCTTCGCCTTCCACGCCCGGAAAGCTTGCATCATGCACCGCCAGCAAAAAATCGGACTTGCCAAGCAATTGCAATGCCTCGGCAAGGTCTGGATCGGGTGGGGGGAGCGCGGTTCTGGGCGAGGCGGACATCTGGGACCCTACGAGTGGTCAGATCTTACCTTACTGTTTCAGCTTGCCAAGCAGGCTCCTAATGGGGCCTGCAGCCATCCAGCCGCCCACCTTTCTCTTGCCAGGAAAGTAGTTTTATGCAATAATGTTTTGTGCAAAGCTATATGCAAGCTATTTTTTTCGCAACCTTAAATCAAGACCTTTCTCGAACTAGTGCAAGTTGCGGTTAAGCCGGCCTTTCTCACGCGCCGGCATTTTCCCAATCTCCAACACACAACGATGCTGACAAAGCGTTCGCCGAAGGTTATGAAATAAACACCAAAGAGGCCTCCCCCACATGATTGAAGCCACCTTACAAAAAGCAGACAGCCCGCTGGTCCGTCCCGGAACGCTCTCCGATCATGATGTATTCCTGTTCAAGGAGGGAACCCATACACGCCTTGCCGAGAAACTGGGCGCCCATCTCACCACTCGCGATGGTCAGAGCGGTGTGCACTTCGCCGTCTGGGCTCCAAACGCGGAGGCGGTGTCCGTGATTGGTGATTTCAACGACTGGAGCGACTCATCCCACCCGTTGAGCCAGCGCCGCGACGGTTCGGGGGTATGGGAAGGATTTATCCCAGCCATCGGCAGCGGCGAATGCTACAAATATCACATCAGGTCACAAGACGGGAGTTATCAGGTAGACAAGGCCGATCCCTACGCCATGTTCAGCGAAGTCCCGCCACGCACCGGTTCCCGCGTCTGGGATATGGCGTATACCTGGAATGACCAAGAATGGATGACACGACGCCGGGCGGCCAACGCACTCGATGCGCCGATGTCGATCTATGAAGTGCATCTGGGCTCATGGCGCCGGATGCCTGAAGAGGGCAATCGCTCCCTCAGCTACCGGGAAATCGCACCTCTTCTGGCAGACCATGTACGCGAACTGGGCTTCACGCATGTCGAATTGCTGCCGGTGACGGAGCACCCCTTCTTCGGCTCCTGGGGTTACCAGACCACCGGCTATTTTGCCCCGACCTCGCGCCAGGGCACACCGCAGGATTTGATGGCCCTGATCGACCATCTGCACCAGGCGGGGATTGGCGTGATACTCGACTGGGTGCCATCGCACTTTCCCAGCGACGAGCACGGACTGGCCTACTTCGACGGCACCCATCTGTTCGAGCACGCCGATCCGCGCCAGGGCTTTCACCCGGAATGGAAAAGCGCCATATTCAATTATGGCCGCAACGAGGTACGCGCCTTCCTGATGTCCAGTGCGCTGTTCTGGCTCGACAAGTACCATATCGATGGCTTGCGCGTCGACGCAGTCGCCTCGATGCTTTACCTCGACTATGGTCGCAAGGAGGGTGAGTGGATTCCCAACGAATTCGGTGGCCGTGAAAACCTCGCCGCCATGCATTTCCTGCGCACGCTCAACGCAGCGGTGTATCGCGATCACCCGGACACCCTGACCATTGCAGAGGAATCCACCGCCTGGCCAATGGTATCGCGACCGACTTATGCAGGCGGCCTGGGCTTTGGCATGAAGTGGAATATGGGCTGGATGCACGACACACTGAAGTACTTCCAGCAGGATCCGGTGTTCCGCAAGTTTCACCATGACAAACTGACCTTTAGCATCTGGTATGCGTTTACCGAAAACTTCGTGCTGCCGATGTCACATGACGAGGTGGTATATGGCAAGGGCTCGCTGATCGGCAAGATGCCGGGCGACGAATGGCAACAGTTCGCCAACCTGCGCCTGCTGTACGGCCAGATGTGGGGACATCCCGGCAAGAAGCTCCTCTTCATGGGCAGTGAGTTCGGCCAGAAGCGTGAGTGGCAACATGACGAAAGCCTGGAATGGCATGTCCTGCAATATCCGCTGCATGCCGGCCTGCAACGCTGGCTGGGCGACCTGAATCGCTGCTACCGCGCCGAACCGGCACTCCATGTGAAAGACTTCTCCGGAGACGGTTTCAGCTGGGTTGACTTCCACGACTGGGAAGAAAGCGTAATCAGTTTCCTGCGCCATGGCCGCAAACCCGAGGACAGCGTACTGGTAGTCTGCAACTTCACGCCGGTGGCGCGCCAGAATTACATCGTTGGCGTGCCGCACGGCGGCTACTGGCAGGAGATTCTCAACAGCGACGCGACGCTTTACGGCGGCAGCGGTGTCGGCAATCTGGGCGGCGTAGAAGCCTCTCCGGTGGCGGCGCAAGGCCACTATCACTCGCTCTCGCTGGCACTGCCGCCGTTGGGAGTGGTGTATCTGAAACAGGTGTCCAGAAACGGAGATGCCGTATGAAGCAACAGACCCCGCCCAAGTCCAGCCGCGCCCGTGCCATGATCGAGCGGGTCAGCCCGGAAATCGATGCGGGCCGCTTTCCCATCAAGCGCGTCGTCGGCGAGGAAGTGATCGTCGAGGCGGACGTCTTCGTTGACGGACACGACCAGTTGCGCTGCCTGCTGTTGCATCGTCCGGCCGGCAGCAAGGCCTGGAGCGAAGTACCCATGACCGCCATCGGCAACGACCGCTGGCAGGCCAGCTTCCATGTCGCCACCCTGGGTCGCCATGAATACAGCGTCGTCGCCTGGGCAGATCGCTTCCTGACCTGGCGCTACGACCTTTCCCGGCGCAGGGAGGCTGAAGATATCGCCATCGCCCTGCGGATCGGCACCGCGCTGGTGGAGGTCGCCGCTGAACATGCCGATGGCGACGACCGACATCACCTGAAGGAAACGGCTGTCGCGTTGGGTGCTGCCACTCCCGTGGCGGGACAGGCTTTGGCGCAAAGCGCAAGCCTGTCCGCCCTGATGGCCACGCATGGTGAGCGGCTGTTCGTCAGCGAATACGGCCGCGTGCTTGAGGTGGTGGTCGACGGCGAGCGTTCGCGCTTCTCCGCCTGGTACGAGCTTTTTCCGCGCTCCTGCGGCCCCGACGAAGCGACCCATGGCAATTTCGCCGATGTCATTGCGCGGCTGCCGGAGATTGCCGCGATGGGCTTCGACGTGCTTTATCTGCCGCCCATCCACCCGATCGGCCGAACCTTCCGCAAGGGTCCCAACAACAATCTCACGGCCGGCCCGAATGATCCCGGCAGCCCCTGGGCCATTGGTGCCGCCGAGGGTGGCCATCGTGACATTCACCCCGAGTTGGGCAGCGCGGCGGATTTTCGCCGCCTGGTCACCGAGGCCCGTGTCCGTGGCCTGGAGGTCGCCATGGACATGGCTTTCCAGTGTGCGCCGGACCACCCCTATGTAACACAACATCCCGAGTGGTTTCGTCACCGCCCCGACGGCAGTATCCAGTACGCGGAGAATCCGCCCAAGAAATACCAGGACATCTATCCCTTCGATTTCGAGAGCGAGGATGCCGACGCCCTGTGGCACGAACTGAAGGGAGTGGTGGACCACTGGATCGGCGAAGGTGTGCGAATCTTCCGCGTGGACAACCCGCACACCAAACCATTCCCTTTCTGGGAATGGCTGATCAACAGCGTCAAGTCCGCGCACCCCGACGTCATTTTCCTCGCCGAAGCCTTCACGCGACCGCGCATCATGCACCGCCTGGCGAAACTCGGATTCACCCAGTCCTATACCTACTTCACCTGGCGCAACACCCAGAAGGAACTCACGGAATACTTCACCGAACTTGCCCGCCACCACTCCCGCGAGTATTTCCGTCCCAACCTCTGGCCCAACACACCGGACATCCTGCCCGAATTCCTGCAGTACGGCGGGCGCCCGGCCTTCCTGCTGCGCGTCGCCCTGGCTGCGACCCTGGGCGCCAGCTATGGCATCTACGGCCCTGCCTATGAACTGATGGAGCATGAACCGCTCCACCCGGGTGGCGAGGAATACCAGGACTCAGAAAAATTCCAGCTGCGGCACCGCGATCTCCAGCGGCCGGACAGCCTGCGCGATTTCATAACCCGCCTTAACCACGTTCGTCGCGAAAATCCCGCCTTGCAGTCGGACTGGAGCCTGAGCTTCCACGCAATCGATAACCCCCTCATGCTCTGTTACAGCAAGACGACCGGCGAGGATACCCTGGTCATGGTCGCCAACCTGGACCCGCATAATATCCAGGCTGGCTGGATCGAGCTGCCCCTGGCCGAACTGGGTATACCCGACGATGCACCCTATCAGGCTCACGACCTGCTTTCCGGTGCCCGCTTTCTCTGGCAGGGGACGCGCAACTTCGTGCGCCTTGACCCATTGTCCTCGCCGATACACATCCTGCGTCTACGTCGCCGCCTGCGCAGCGAGCGCGACTTCGACTATTTCCTGTAAACAGAGGCTACGATGCAAATGACCGATGACCAGAATCCCGACACCACCAAACCGGCCGGTTTGGATTGGGCGAGCGACCCACTCTGGTACAAAGATGCAGTCATCTATGAACTGCACATCAAGGCGTATGCCGACGCCAGCGGAGACGGCATAGGCGATTTTCGTGGGCTGACGGAACGTCTTGAGCATGTTCAGTCATTGGGTGTCAACACGATCTGGCTGTTGCCCTTCTACCCCTCGCCGCAGCGTGATGATGGCTACGATGTCGCCGATTACGAAAACGTGCATCCATCCTACGGCACGCTTGAAGACTTCCGCGCATTCGTCATAGAGGCACACCGGCGCAAACTGCGGGTCATAACCGAGCTGGTGGTAAACCACACCTCGGACCAGCACCCGTGGTTTCAGGCCGCGCGCAAGGCGCCCAAAGGCTCACCCGAACGCAACTTCTACGTCTGGAGCGATGATCCGCAGAAGTACGCCGGCACGCGGATTATTTTTACGGATACCGAGAAATCCAATTGGACGTGGGACGAGGTCGCACAGCAATATTTCTGGCACCGCTTTTTCAGTCACCAGCCGGATTTGAATTTCGACAACCCGGCCGTGCTTCAAGCGGTATTGGGCACCATGGAATTTTGGCTGGAGATGGGTGTCGACGGTTTTCGTCTCGATGCCATCCCCTACCTGATCGAGCGCGATGGCACCAGCAACGAGAACCTGCGCGAGACCCATGATGTGATCAAGCAGATCCGCGCACGGATCGAGGCCAAATACCCCGGCCGGCTGTTGCTGGCCGAGGCCAACATGTGGCCCGAAGATGTACGCGAGTACTTCGGTGACGGCGACGAATGCCAGATGGCCTATCATTTTCCGCTGATGCCGCGCATGTACATGGCAATCGCACAGGAAGACCGCCACCCGATCGTCGAGATTCTCGCGCAGACGCCGGATATTCCGCCGAACTGCCAGTGGGCGGTTTTCCTGCGCAACCATGACGAGCTGACACTGGAAATGGTAACCAGCAAGGAACGCGACTACATGTATAGCATGTACGCCTCCGAGTCGCGCGCACGCATCAACCTCGGTATCCGCCGCCGCCTGGCGCCTCTGCTCGAGAACGATCGCGCGCGTATCGATCTGATGAACAGTCTGCTGCTGTCCATGCCCGGCACGCCGGTGCTGTACTACGGCGACGAGATCGGCATGGGAGACAACATCTTCCTGGGTGACCGCGACGGCGTGCGCACACCCATGCAGTGGACCAGTGACCGCAACGGCGGCTTCTCGCGCGCCGACCCGCAGCGCCTGTTTTTGCCACCGATCCAGGATCCGATTTATGGATTCGAGGCGCTCAACGTCGAGGCACAATCGCGCGAGCCCTCGTCGTTGCTGAACTGGACGCGCCGTCTGCTGGCGGTGCGCGCTAGCACCCAGGCATTCGGGCGCGGCAGCTTCAAGATGTTGCACCCTGGCAACCGCAAAGTGCTGGCCTACGTGCGTGAATACAAAGACGAGGTGATCCTGTGCGTAGCCAATGTCAGCCGCACCGCTCAACCGGTGGAGCTGGATCTTGGCGCGTACCAGGGACGCGTGCCGACGGAGATGCTGGGACGTAACGCCTTTTCGCCGATCGGCAAGCTACCCTATTACCTGACCCTGATGGCATATGGCTTCTTCTGGTTCCGGCTGTCCGCGGATGCCGAGCCGCCACTTTGGCACACCGAACGCCTGGCAGTGGAGGACCTGCCGGTACTGGTGTTGTTCGATGGGTGGAACAGCCTCTTCCGCAATCGTGTCGTCCCATGGCGTATCGCGATGGCCGAAAAGACCCGCGCACAGCTTGAACGTGAAATGCTGCCGCGCTTCCTGCTGCGTCAGCGTTGGTACGCGGCCAAGACCGAGCCACTGGAGAGAGCCAGCCTCGCTGAACACGCCATGCTTGAAGCGGGCGGTAGCCAGTGGCTGCTGGCCCTGGTGGATACGCACGGGCCGGCCGAGCCGGCGCGCTATTTTGTCCCGCTGGCCATTGCGTTTGAAGATGGCGACGAGGAACGCCAGGCTGCGCTCGCGGCGCTGGCAGTCACCAAGGTGCGTCAGCAGGCCACAATGGGCTTGCTGGCTGACGCGATGGCCGACGAACCGTTCTGCCGCGCCCTCGTAGAAGCGATCGGCGCCGGCCGCGAATTGAAGGCGGAAGGCGGTACGTTGCGGTTTACGCCCGGCGATTCGTTTCACAGCATCGTGGGTGACACCCTGAGCAGCACCACACCGCTGCAACGACTGACCGGCAGCAGCAATTCGATCAGCCTGCTCGGACACCAGCTATTCCTCAAGGCCTACCGACGACTGCACCGAGGCGTCAACCTGGAGCTGGAGATGGGACGCTTCCTGGCCGACACAGCCGGATTCGCGAACTGTGTACCGATAGCCGGTAGCGTTGACTTCCATGCGGCGGACGGTTCGATCTATACACTGGCGCTACTACAAGCACAGGTGACGAACCAGGGTGATGCCTGGTGCTATGTCGTCGACCAACTGGCCCGTCTGCTGGAATCGCGCAGCGATGCGGATAGCGACACACAGGATGAACTGGGTGCGTTGATCGAGCGGATGCAGGTGCTGGCGCGCCGCGTCGCCGAACTTCACCTGGCATTGGCCCAGCATACGGGCAACCCGGCATTCGACCCTGAACCGGTTCAAGCCCCTGACCTTGAGCGCTGGACAAGGGCGGTACGCGAAGAGTGTCGCCATACGTTCGACTTGATGACGCAACGCAGTGCCGGCTGGACAGAACCGCTGGCGCGCATGGCCGCGCAAATCGTTCCGGCGTTATCCCGCCTGGACGAACTTGTCGATCAGGTCTCCAGCAGCACCCCGACTGGTCATAAAACCCGCCTGCATGGAGATCTGCACCTGGGGCAGGTGCTGATTTGCCATGACGATTTTCTGCTCATCGATTTCGAGGGTGAGCCAACGCGCTCCCTTGATGAACGCCGCAGCAAGCAGAGTGCGCTGCGCGATGTCGCGGGCATGCTGCGTTCATTCGATTACGCACGTCATACGGCCCTGCATCAGCGCGATCGAGCCCCTGCGGAACTTGATCGGCTGGCGCCCGTTGCACACCAGGGCGCACGCCGTGTGCGCGAGGCTTTCTTGCAGACCTACCGGCAGGAAGCAGTGGCGGGCGGACTGTATGCCGACGACGCAGCTTTCGAGGCGATACGGCCGCTGCTCAACCTGTTTGAGCTGGAAAAGGCGCTATACGAACTACGTTACGAAATGGATAACCGGCCGGATTGGATCGGCGTTGCGTTAACCGGGGTCGCCGGATTGCTCGGCGTCGGCAGCTTTGACAAGCCAACGGAGAAATGATTATGAAAGACATCGACGTAATGCTCGAACCCATCCACGGACTCCTGCTGCAAATAGGTGCCTTCATGCCTCGCCTGGCGATCGCGCTGGGCGTCCTGCTGGCCGGCTGGCTGGTTGCCAAGGCCTTTCGCTTCAGTGTTGTCAAGGCACTGCGCGCGCTCAACTTTCACGTACTAACCGAGCGCGCGGGCGTCGACGGCTTGCTGCAGCAAGGCGGTACGGAAAAAGACACCACCGAACTGGTCGGCTGGATCGCCTATGTGCTTGTGCTGCTTGTTTCGCTGATCATTGCCTTCAACAGTCTGGGTCTGACGCAGGTCACCGACCTGCTCAGCAAGGTATTGCTGTTCGTACCGCGTGTACTGGTTGCACTGCTCGTGGTGGTCTTTGGCAGCTATTTCGCGCGCTTTATCGGCAACACGGTACAAAGTTATTGCCGCAACGCCGATATCGGTGACGCTGAACCGCTTGGTCGCGTCGCCCAGTACGCCATCCTGATTTTTGTCCTGTTGCTGGCGATCGACCACCTGGACTTGAGCGGTGGGCTGATCCAGCAGACTTTCCTGATCCTGCTCGCCGGCGCGGTATTCGCGCTGGCCCTGGCATTCGGTATCGGTGGTCGTGATCATGCCGCCGCATTGCTCGAGCGCTGGTTTCCACGCAACCACTCGAAACTAACCTCTGATGTCTCAGAGCATTCGACTAAAGGGAGATAAATCGTGAAAGTACTCGCTATGGTCCTGGCCGGCGGCCAGGGCTCCAGGCTGCACCCCCTCACGGCGGAACGATCCAAGCCGGCAGTGCCTTTTGGCAGTCGCTACCGTATCGTCGATTTCGTCCTCAGCAATATGGTCAATTCGGGTATTCACTCGATCTACCTGCTCGTCCAGTACAAGTCACAATCGCTGATCGAGCACGTCAGCAAGGCATGGGCCCTGACGAGTGCCCTGCCCGGCCAGTTCGTCAGCATCGTGCCGCCGCAGATGCGGGAAGGCCCCGAGTGGTTCCAGGGCACTTCCGATGCTGTCTTCCAGAACATCAACCTGATCAAGAGTCATGCGCCGGACATGGTGGCGGTGTTCGGTGCCGACCACATCTATCGCATGGATGTCCGGCAAATGGTCGACTTCCATCGGCAACAGTCTGCCCACGTGTCGGTAGCGGCCATTCCCGTCCCGCTCGACCTGGCTTCGGGGTTCGGCATCATCGATGCCGACGCTACGGGCCGCATCCGCGGCTTTCTGGAAAAGCCGGCCAGTCCACCGCCCATGCCCGGCGATCCGACCCGCGCTTACGGTTCCATGGGCAACTATCTGTTCAATACCGACGTGCTGCTGACTGCCCTGCAGGAAGCCAACGAACGCGGTGAACACGACTTCGGCACCAACATTCTGCCGCGCCTGATCCAAAGTCACCGGGTTTTTGCCTACAACTTCGCCAACAACCGCATTCCCGGCATCCACGATCGGGAGGAGCAGGCCTACTGGCGCGACGTTGGCACTATCGATGCCTACTATGCGGCGCATCTGGACGTACTGGGAGAGCACCAGCGCTTCAACCTGTTCAATCCGCAGTGGTTCATCAACTCCAGCAATTACCAGGGGCCCTCGCCACGCATCCTCGGCGGCGACATCGTGGACAGCGTGATCGGCGCCGGATCCCTGGTCAAAGGCGGGCGCATCAGCCATTCGATCCTGCGGCGCGAGGTTATCGTCGAGCCGGATGTCGAGATCGAGGATTGCATCATCATGGACTATGCCGTCATCCGCCGCGGCAGCCGCCTCAAGCGCGTCATTGTTGACCGTTACAACGACATCCCGTCCAACAGCGTCATCGGCTTCGACGCAGCCGCCGACCGCGCCCGTTACACCGTCAGCGCGGGTGGCGTCGTGGTACTGGCCAAGGGTGAAGATGTACCCGACGTGACCCGCTATTCGATCTGAGGAAATCGCCATGAGCCTACCCTTCTCCGCCGTGTGGCCAGGGGACCCCTTCCCCCGGGGGGCCACCTGGGATGGCGAAGGCGTCAACTTCGCCTTGTTTTCCGAGAACGCGACGCGCGTCGAACTCTGTCTGTTCGACCCCTCGAGCAAGCGCGAGGTGCAGCGCATCGAGCTACGTGAGCGCACCGACCTGATCTGGCATTGCTATCTGCCCGAGGCCCGTCCCGGGCTGCTCTATGGCTATCGCGTGCACGGCCCTTATGACCCGGCGCGCGGCCACCGCTTCAACCCCAACAAGCTGCTCATCGAGCCCTACGCCAAGGACATCGTCGGCCCGCTGCGCTGGAACGATGTCCACTTCGGCTACAAGATCGGGAGCCGTCGCGAGGATCTGTCCTTCGACCGCCGCGACAACGCCGCCGGCATGCCCAAGTGCCGGGTCATCGATCCTGCTTTTACCTGGGGCGAGGACAAGGCCCCGCACATTCCCTGGTCAGACATGGTGGTGTATGAAATGCACGTGCGCGGCTTCACCATGAATCACCCGGACGTGCCGCAGCCGCTGCGCGGCACCTATGCCGGCCTGGCGACGGCGACCGTCATCGACCATCTCAAGCGGCTGGGCATCACGTCGGTGGAACTGATGCCGGTGCACACCTTTGTCGATGATCGCTACCTGGTGGAACAAGGTCGCTCCAACTACTGGGGCTACAACTCCATCGGCTTCTTCGCCCCGGATCATCGTTACAGTTCCAGCGGCGTGGTGAGCGAATTCAAGACCATGGTCAAGACCTTCCATTCGAACGGGATCGAGGTCATCCTCGACGTGGTCTACAACCACACCGCAGAGGGCAATCATCTGGGGCCGACGCTCTGCTTCCGCGGCATAGACAATGCCACCTACTACCGGCTGGTCGGCGACGATCCGCGCTACTACATGGATTACACCGGCTGCGGCAACACACTGAACCTGCAACAGCCACGCGTGCTCCAGCTCATCATGGACTCGCTGCGCTACTGGGTACTGGAGATGCACGTCGACGGCTTTCGCTTCGATCTGGCCTCCGCCCTGGCGCGTGAATTGCACGCGGTCAACCGCCTCGGCGCCTTCTTCGACATCCTGGTTCAGGACCCTGTACTGTCCCAGGTCAAGCTCATTGCCGAACCCTGGGATCTGGGCGAGGGCGGTTACCAGGTCGGCAACTTTCCGGCCGGCTGGGGCGAGTGGAACGACCACTATCGCGACACCATGCGCGCCTACTGGAAGGGTGACGGCGGCCTGATTGGCAACTTCGCCCGGCGTCTCACCGGCTCCAGCGATTTCTACGATCACAGCGGCCGCAAACCCTACGCCAGCGTGAACTTCATCAATGCTCACGACGGCTACACCCTGCACGACCTGGTGAGCTACCACGACAAGCACAACGAGGCCAACGGCGAAGGACAACCGCGACGGCACCGACAACAATAATTCATGGAACTGCGGCGCCGAAGGGCCGACCGAGGATGCCGGCATCAACGCCCTGCGCGCGCGGCAAAAGCGCAACCTGCTGGCGACCTTGTTCTTCTCCCAGGGTGTACCGATGCTGGTGGCCGGCGACGAGATGGGCCGCACCCAGCAGGGCAACAACAACGCCTACTGCCAGGACAACGAGATCAGCTGGGTGAACTGGGAGCTTTCCACTGATGACCGTGAATTTCTTGCCTTCGTGCAACGCGTCATCACCCTGCGGCGCGAACACCCGGTGTTTCGCCGCCGCAACTTCTTCCAGGGCCGCCCCATCCACGGCTCGGGAATGAAGGATATCCACTGGTTCAAGCCCGATGGCAACGAGATGAACGACGACGAATGGGCCCACGACTTCGCGCGCTGCCTCGGCGTTTATCTGGGCGGCGAAGCCATGCAGGAGCATGACCGGCGCGGCCAGGCAATTCGCGACGACAATTTCCTGCTGCTCTTCAACAGTCACCACGAGGCCATCGACTTTCGCCTGCCCATGCTGCGCGAAGGGTGCGCGTGGCAGACCATTCTCGACACCCACATTGCAGGTGGCATGGAACCGGCAGGGCACTTCCAGAGTGGCGACACCTACCCCATCGAAGGCCGCTCGCTCGCACTCCTGGCCCAAAGGAATCCATCATGAAGCGACACCACGCCATGCCTTTCGGCACCGAACTGCTCACCCGTGGCGGCGTGCGTTTTCGTATCTGGGCACCGGGCGTCGCGGCTGTCGCACTTCGCCTCGACGAAACACAGGAATTGCCAATGGCAGCCACAGGCAAAGGCTGGTTCGAACTCGCCGTGCCGTCAGCGCACGACGGCAGTCGCTACAGCTTTCGCCTCCCAGACGGACTGCTCGTCCCTGACCCCGCTTCGCGCCGCAATCCCGATGACGTGCATGGCGCATCAGAGGTCATCGACCCGGCTAGCCTTGCTTGGCCCGACGACGACTGGCACGGCCGGCCTTGGGAAGAAACCGTCATCTACGAACTGCATGTCGGCAGCTTCTCGCCGACCGGCGATTTCGCCGGTGTCGAACAACGTCTCGACTATCTCGTCAGCCTCGGTGTCACGGCACTGGAAATCATGCCGGTGGCTGACTTTCCCGGCCAGCGCAACTGGGGCTACGACGGCGTGTTGCCCTATGCCGTCGACGCCGCCTATGGCAAACCCGAGGACTTCAAGCGCCTGATCGCCGCAGCCCATGCGCGTGGCCTGATGGTATTCCTCGACGTCGTCTACAACCACTTCGGCCCGGATGGCAATTACTTGCATGCCTACTGCCCGGAATTCTTCAATCCGGCCCACCACACGCCGTGGGGCGCCGCTATCAACTTCGACGGTCCTGGCAACCGCACAGTACGCGACTACTTCATCCACAACGCACTCTTCTGGATCGAGGAATACCACCTCGACGGCCTGCGCCTCGACGCCATCCACGCCATTCGCGACGACAGTTCGCCCGACATCGTCGAGGAATTGCGCGATGCGCTGCGCGCCGGACCCGGCAGCGAGCGTCACGTCCACCTGATCCTCGAAAATGACCGCAACCAGTCCCACTATCTGGTCGCCGACAAAAGTCGGCGCTGGCCGGACGGCATTGCCCAGTGGAACGACGACATCCACCACGCCTATCACGTCATCGCCAGCGGCGAGACCGACGGCTACTACGCCGACTATGCCGCCGACCCACTGGTGCCGCTGGTACGCTGCCTCACCGAAGGGTTTGCCTTCCAGGGCGATCCTTCGCCATTCCGCGAGGGCGAATTGCGCGGCGAGCCGAGCAGCCACCTGCCGCCGAGTGCCTTCATCAATTTCCTGCAGACGCATGACCAGATCGGCAACCGCGCCTTTGGCGAGCGCCTCTGCCACCTGACAACACCGGCCGCGCTCGATGCAGTCACGACCATGCTGCTGCTGGCGCCGCAGATACCGATGATTTTCATGGGCGAGGAATTCGCCGCAGCGACGCCCTTCCTGTTCTTCTGCGATTTCGGCCTGAACCTGACCCTCGCGCAGGCCGTCACCAACGGCCGCCGCCGCGAATTCGCCGGCTTTGCGAAATTCGCCGACCCTGCCATACGCGAACGCATCCCCGACCCCAATGACGAAGCCACCTGCCAGGCCAGCAAGCTCGACTGGGCATCGCTCGACAGCCCTCCGCACGCCCATATCCTGGCACTGCACCAGCAATTGCTGGCACTACGTCGTAGGGAGATCATGCCACGCCTCGCCGGCATGGCCGGTGGTGCCCGCGTGGCACGGCTTGGGCCACACGCCCTGCGCATCCACTGGACGCTTGGCGACGGCAGCCAGCTTGAACTGTTCGCCAACCTCGGCACCGCCACTGCGGACGGCATCACACCCGCCCCGGGTCGCCTGCTGTTCGCCACGGCGAATTGCCGCGCTGCGCAGCGCGCCGCCGGCCACCTGCCGGCCTGGGCTGTGACCTGGCACATTACGGAGAATAAATAAACAATGAATCTGTCCGAAACGCTGCAAGCCCTCGCCGCCCATTGCGGCATCGCCGACGAATACTTCGACATCTGGGGCAATCGCATGCCGACGTCGGATGACACCCGTCGCACGTTGCTCGCCGCGATGCACCTGCCCATTGCCGACAGTGATCCCGCGCAAATTCTCCAGTCGCTCGAAGATGCAGACTGGCAGCGCACGCTGCCGCCGGTGCTGGTCGTCCGCGAGGGCGAACCGCTGCACGTCGAAATCAGCTTGCCGACCCGTGCAGCCAAACGCCCCTGCCGCTGGCAACTCCACCTCGAATCCGGCGCAACGCAGGCGGGCGAATTCACGCCTGCGCAACTACCCCGACTCGGCAAGCGCCGTCTCGCCAACACCGACTTTATGCGCTGCCTCCTCGAATTGCCCGGCATCGAGGTCCTCGGCTACCACCACTTTGAACTTGAGATCCCCGACAGCAACAGCCGTCCCGGCATGGCGCTGATCGTCACCCCCGCCACCTGTTATCAACCCGCAGCCATTCGCGGCGATGGCCGTGTCTGGGGCCCGACCGTACAACTTTACGGTCTTCGCTCGCGGCGCAACTGGGGCATCGGCGATTTCACCGACCTGCGCAATCTGGTCGATCATGACCGCCGATGCCGGCGCCGGCATCGTCGGCGTCAATCCGCTGCATGCACTCTTTCCGGACAACCCGACGCATATCAGCCCCTACAGCCCGTCGAGCCGAAGCGCCCTGAACGTGCTCTACATCGATGTCGAGGCCGTGCCCGAATTTCGCGAATGCGACGGCGGCGCAAGTCGCTGGTCGCCGCACCGCCGTTCCAGGCCCGTTTGCGCTGCCTGCGCGCCGAGGAACTGGTCAACTATCCAGCCGTCGCCGCCGCCAAGCGCGAAGTGCTCGAACTGCTCTACCGCCACTTTCGCGAGCAGCACCTGCACCCGCGACTCGGCGCGCGCCCGAGGCTTTCGCCGCTATCGCGAAGCGGCAGGCGCAGACGCTGGAACGCCACGCCCGGTTCGAAGCGCTACAGGCGCACTTCCGCGCCGAGGATGCCACTGTCTGGGGCTGGCCGGTCTGGCCTGCAGCCTTATCGCGATCCGGCCGATCCGGCGGTGGCCGAGTTTGTCGCAGCCCATGCCGAGGCGGTGGACTTCCATGCCTGGCTGCAATGGCATGGCAGACGGCCAACTGGCCGAGGTCGGTCGCGAGTCCTGGCGGCGCGGCCTCGGCGTAGGGACTCTACCAGACCTCGCCGTTGGCGTGAATCCCGGCGGCGCCGAAGCCTGGGCGCTGGCAGGGCGTATTTGCGCGCGGCGCCTATGCCGGTGCGCCACCCGACGATTTCAACCTGCACGGCCAGGACTGGGGGCTGCCGCCCTTTATTCCCCATGCGCCTGCGCGAAGCCGCCTACGCGCCACTGATCGAGGCCCTGCGCGCCAACATGCGCCATGCCGGCGCCCTGCGCATCGACCATGTGATGGGCCTGACGCGCCTCTTCTGGGTGCCGGCCGGCCTGCCGGCTGCCCAGGGCACCTACGTCAGCTATCCGCTCGATGACCTGCTCGGCATCGTCGCGCTGGAAAGCCAGCGCAACCAGTGTCTTGTCATCGGCGAGGATCTCGGCACCGTGCCCGAAGGCTTTCGCCCCCGTCTCGCCAGCGCCGACTTTCTTTCCTACCGCCCCTTCCTGTTCGAGCGCAACGAAGATGGCAGCTTCAAGCCGCCGGCCAACTATCCGGAGCAGGCACTGGTCGCCGTCAGCACACATGACCTGCCGACACTGGCCGGCCTCTGGAAAGGCAGCGACCTCGATATGCGTAACGCGCTGGCGCTGCTCCCGACAGATGCGCTGCGCGAGAAACTGATCATAGAGCGCGCCCAGGATCGTGCCCGCCTGCTGATGGCGCTGGAGCGCGAAAAGCTGCTGCCCGAGGGGGCGGGCAGCCACCCGGTCGCCATACCCGATCTAACACCGCCCTTCATTACGGCGATCCATACCTATCTCGCCCGCTCGCCGGCCAAGGTGCTGGCAATCCAGCCTGAAGACATTCTCGGCATGGTCGAGCAGGCCAACCTGCCGGGCACGCTTGACGACCAGCACCCCAACTGGCGCCGGCGTTTGACGCTCGACCTTGAAGACTGGCGCAGCGACGAACGTTTTCTCCAGTTCGGCGAAGTGCTGCGCCGCGAGCGCGGCAGCGCGATCACGCCGCATCCTGAAGTGCCTGTCGCACCGCGAGTCGCATCGATTCCGCGCGCTACTTACCGCTTTCAGTTCAACCGCGAGTTCACGTTCGCTCAAGCGACAGAACTGGTGCCCTACCTCGCCGCACTCGGCATCAGTCACTGCTACGCCTCTCCCTATCTCAAGGCCCGTCCGGGCAGCGGCCACGGCTACGACATCGTTGATCATGCCGCGCTCAATCCGGAAATCGGCACGCCGGAGGATTACGACCGTTTCGTCACCGCCCTGCACGTCCACGGTATGGGGCAAATTCTCGATGTCGTGCCCAATCACATGGGCGTCATGGGCGCTGACAACGCCTGGTGGCTCGATGTACTGGAGAATGGCCCAGCCGCCGCGCATAGCGGCTTCTTCGACATCGACTGGGATCCGCTCAACCCAAACCTCAAGGGCAAGGTGCTGCTCCCCCTGCTGGGAGACCATTACGGCACCGTACTGAACCGCGGCGAGCTGCGTCTGAACTTCGACGCGCCCCACGGTGAATTCAGCCTGTTTTATTACCAGCACCGTCTGCCGATCGATCCGGCCGCTTACCCGCGCATTGTCGGCTACCGCATTGAACGACTGACCGCTGCACTAGGCGAGTGCGATGCGCAACTGGTCGAACTGCAAAGCCTGCTGACCGCCTTTTCACGACTGCCGGCACGCCTGGAGACTGATCCTGCGCTGATGGCCGAGCGACAGCGCGACAAGGAAGTGCACAAGCGCCATCTCGCCGCACTCTGCGCGGCCTGTGCCGATATAGCCCACCATGTGCAAGGCAACCTGGCCGAGCTGAGTGGCCACTGCGGCGACCCCTCAAGCTTCGACCTCCTGCATGAACTGATTCAGGCACAGGGCTATCGCCTCGCCTACTGGCGTGTCGCTTCCGACGAAATCAACTACCGCCGTTTCTTCGACATCAACGACCTGGCCGCACTGCGCATGGAAGGTCCGGCCGTGTTCGAAGCCACCCATCGTTTCGTTCTCGATCTTGTGGCACAGGGCAAGGTCGATGGCCTGCGCATCGACCACCCCGACGGCCTGCACGATCCCGGCCAGTATTTCGGCTGCCTGCAGGAACGCGCGGCGGGCAAACCACTCGCCCCCGGGGAGCCGCTGCCGCTTTATCTCGTCATCGAAAAGATCCTCGCCGACCACGAACAACTACCCGCCGACTGGCCGATCCATGGCGCCACCGGCTATCGCTTCGCCAACCTTGCCAACGCACTGTTCGTTGACCCTGCTGCGGCGCGGCGCATGACGCGCGTCTATGCCGACTTCGTCGATGAGGAAGTCGACTTCGAGGAACTTGTTCACCACGCCAAAAAGCTCATCATGGACACGGCGCTGGCGAGCGAACTCAATGTGCTGGCCAACCGCCTCGCGCGCATTGCCACCATGAACCGCGATACCTGCGACTTCACCCTCAATGGTTTGCGCGATGCCCTCGCCGCGGTTGTCGCCTGCTTCCCGGTCTACCGCTCTTATGTGAGTAGTGCGGGGCTCGCGCCGGATGACCGCCGCCACATCGAATGGGCCACTGCCGTTGCCAAGAAGCGCAGTCCCGCAGCCGATGTTTCGATTTTCGACTTCGTACAGGGGGTACTGACCACCGACATCGCCCAAGGCCGCAGCGCAGCATTCCATGAAGCCGTGATTGCCTTCGCCATGAAGTTCCAGCAGTTTTCCTCGCCCGTCATGGCCAAGGGTGTGGAGGACACGGCTTTCTATCGTTACCATCGACTTGTCTCGCTCAACGACGTGGGCGGCGAACCACGCCGCTTCGGTCTCTCGGTGGCTGCCTACCATGCTGCCACGCGTACTCGCGCCCAACGCTGGCCGCACAATCTGCTCGCCACGTCCACCCACGACAGCAAGCGCGCCGAGGACGTACGCACCCGCATCGACGTACTCTCGGAAATGCCGGCAGCCTGGAAGCTCATGCTCAAGCGTTGGCGTCGCATCAATCGTGCGAAGAAACGGGAGATCGATGGCCATGCCGCGCCCTCCGCCAACGACGAATATTTGCTCTACCAGACGCTGATCGGCACCTGGCCCCTCGGCGACCCGGCGGCGGTTGATCTCGATGCCTTTCGTGAGCGCATCACCGCCTATATGATCAAGGCGGGACGGGAAGCCAAGGAACACAGCAGTTGGGTCAACGTGAATGAGGCCTATGAATCTGCACTTGCAGACTTCATCGCGGCATTGCTGGCGCCCGGCGAAAAGAACCTCTTCCTTGCCGACTTCGTACCGATGGCGCGGCGCATCACGCACCACGGACTGCTCAATAGCCTCGCGCTGACGCTGCTCAAGTTAACCTCGCCCGGCGTGCCCGACATCTACCAGGGCTGCGAACTCTGGCAATTCAATCTCGTCGATCCGGACAACCGGCGCCCCATCGATTTTGCACAGCGGCAGCAACTGCTGGAAGAGTTGCGGCAGTTTGACGATGCATCGCAGGAAGCCTGGGCCCAACCACTTCGCGCGATGCTTGACGACATGAACGACGGACGCATCAAGCTCCATCTGATCCGCCGTGCGCTGGCGCTGCGCGAACAGTTTTCAGACGTATTTCGCGATGGCGATTATCAGCCGCTGGCGGTGAGCGGCGAACATGCCATGCATGTCTGCGCCTATGCCCGGCGCCTGGACAAGCGAGCCGTCATGGCCATCGTGCCGCGCCTCACCGTGAACCTGCTCGGCGACCGTGTCCGGATGCCCTTGGGCGCGGAAATCTGGGGCGACACGCAGATCGAGCTGCCGCGCGCCCTGGCACGCAGGCAATGGGTCAATGTGCTGACCGGAAAACCGCTGGTTCTGCCCGGTGCCCTGACGCTGGCCGAAGCCCTCACCGAACTGCCGGTTGCCCTGCTGGCCACGGTCGATGCGGTTTCGTCATAGTTCGTCATCGGTAAACGAAAAAACCGCCCGAAGGCGGTTTGATCTATGCTGCAACTTCCTGATTTCCTACCGTAATTTGGTAGGCGCGATTGGACTCGAACCAACGACCCCCACCATGTCAAGGTGGTGCTCTAACCAGCTGAGCTACGCGCCTAAAAAGAGGACGCAATTCTAGCTAAAATACTTCGGTCACGCAACACACCCATGCACGCCACATGTAGATTGTCATCTGTTGTAAAGACTTGCAGCGCCTGCATGTTTCGGTTATAAACCCTTATTTTTTTCCGGGCGGATCCACCAAGATGGCTGATGAAATTCTGCACAAGCACTTTCCTCCTTATGTCCCGAAAAAGAATGAGGAGTACATGAGCACCAAGCAACTCGCTCACTTCCGAAAGATCCTGGACACCCTCAAGTTCGAACTGGCCGGTGATATTGAGAGAACCGTGCATACCATGCAGGATGAAGCGACCGTTTTTGCCGACCCGAACGACCGTGCCAGCCAGGAGTCAGATATCGCGCTTGAACTACGCAATCGTGACCGCGAGCGTCGTCTGATCAAGAAGATCGACGAGTCGATTGCCGGCATAGAAAATGGCGAATATGGCTACTGCGAAAGCTGCGGCGTCGAAATCGGCTTGAAGCGTCTCGAAGCGCGGCCGACCGCCACGCTCTGCATCGACTGCAAGGAACTGGAAGAACGCAGAGAGAAACAGATGGCGAAGTGAGTTTTTTCACTGCCAGCAAAAAAGGACGCCGCGGCGTCCTTTTTTGCTGGTGAGTACAACCCGGTTACTGGGCAGCAGGCGTCTCGGCAGACTCAGCCAGCAGGGCCTTCATGGACAAACGCACCCGTCCCTTGTCATCCATCTCGATGACTTTGACGCGCACCGACTGCCCCTCTTTCAGACGGTCGGAAACGGCATTGACACGCTCGTTGGCGATTTGAGAAATGTGGAGCAGACCGTCCTTGCCCGGCAGGATCTGCACGATCGCGCCAAAATCGAGCAGACGCAACACGGTGCCTTCGTAGATTTTGCCTACTTCAACATCGACGGTGATGTCTTCGATGCGCTTCTTCGCCGTCTGGGCCGCATCGGAACTCACCGAAGAAATCGTCACGGTACCGTCGTCCTCGATATCGATGACGCAACCGGTTTCCTCGGTCAGCGCACGGATGGTGGCGCCACCCTTGCCGATCACGTCGCGGATCTTTTCCGGATTGATCTTGATCGTGATCATGCGTGGTGCGTAGTCCGAAACCTCCTGGCGATGGCCGGACATCGATCCTTCCATGATGCCGAGGATATGGACACGCGCTTCCTTGGCCTGCGCCAGCGCAACCTGCATGATTTCCTTGGTGATGCCCTGAATCTTGATGTCCATCTGCAGTGCAGTGATACCGCTCTGCGTACCGGCCACCTTGAAGTCCATGTCGCCGAGGTGATCCTCGTCGCCCAGAATGTCGGTCAGGACGGCAAAACGGCCGCCATCCTTGATCAGGCCCATGGCAATGCCCGCGACGTGCGCCTTGAGGGGCACACCGGCATCCATCAGGGCAAGCGAAGCGCCGCAGACGGAAGCCATCGAGGAGGAACCGTTTGACTCGGTGATCTCCGAGACCACGCGCATCGAGTAACCAAATTCTTCAACGGCAGGCAGCACGGCGAGCATCGCACGCTTGGCCAGGCGGCCATGGCCGATCTCGCGACGCTTCGGGCTACCGACACGGCCAGTCTCGCCGGTAGCGAAGGGCGGCATGTTGTAATGGAGCATGAAGCGATCACGATACTCGCCCTGCAGGGCATCGATGATCTGTTCGTCGCGCCCGGTGCCCAGGGTCGCGATGACCAACCCCTGCGTTTCGCCGCGCGTGAACAATGCAGAGCCGTGGGTGCGCGGCAGCACGCCGGAACGCACGGTGATCGGGCGAACGGTGCGGGTATCGCGTCCGTCGATGCGCGGCTCGCCATTGAGTATCTGGCTGCGTACGATCTTCGCTTCAATCTCGAAAATCAGGTTGCCGACATCCGTCGCATTGGGGGCGCCTTCGCCGGTACATACCGCTTCGATGGTCTTCTTCGACACTTCGCGACACTTCTGCGTGCGGGCCTGCTTGCTGGTGGTGCGATAAGCCTCGCGCAGGTCGGCTTCGGCGAGCGCAGTGACCTTGGCAATCAGCGCTTCATCCTTGGCCGGAGCCTGCCAGGTCCATTCCGGTTTGCCGGCAACTTCGACCAGTTCGTTGATGGCCTTGATGGCGGCCTGCAACTGGTCGTGACCAAACACAACGGCGCCGAGCATGATCTCTTCGGACAACTGCTGGGCTTCGGACTCGACCATCAGCACGGCGGACTGGGTGCCGGCAACGACGAGATTGAGTTGGCTGCCAACCAACTGGCTGAACGTGGGATTCAGGATATATTGGCCATCGATATAGCCGACGCGTGCCGCGCCGATCGGGCCATCGAAGGGAATGCCGGAAATCGCCAGCGCGGCGGAGGCGCCGATCATCGCCGGAATGTCAGGGTCGACTTCCGGGTTGCTCGACAGCACATGAATGATGACTTGCACTTCGTTGTAGAAGCCCTCGGGGAACAGCGGGCGAATCGGGCGGTCGATCAGGCGCGAAGTCAGCACCTCTTTCTCGGAAGGACGCCCCTCGCGCTTGAAGAACCCACCGGGAATACGACCGGCGGCATAGACCTTTTCGACATAGTCGACGGTCAGCGGGAAGAAGTCCTGCCCGGCCTTGGCGTCGTCCTTGGCGACGACGGTAGCCAGCACGACGGTGTCATCAACATTGACCAGCACGGCGCCGGTCGCCTGGCGTGCGATTTCGCCGGTCTCCAGCGTTACGGTATGGGCACCGTAGGTGAAGCTTTTCTTGAAGGGTGTCAGCACAATAGTTCCTTAGAAGTAGGCTGCATCAGTCCGGCGCCAAATCGTACCGGGCGCGAAGACGAGCCGAAGACAGTGCACATTGCACGGCGAGGCAAAGTCGACAAAACCATGTCGATTTTGCGTCGTAATTACTTACGGAGGCTGAGGCGCTCGATCAACGCGCGATAGCTGTCGGCGTTCTTGCCCTTGAGGTAATCGAGCAGTTTGCGGCGCTGGCTCACCATCTTCAGCAGGCCGCGGCGGGAATGGTGATCCTTGACGTGGGCCTTGAAGTGGCCGGTCAGGTCGTTGATGCGCGCGGTGAGGAGTGCAACTTGCACTTCGGGGGAGCCTGTGTCGCCTTGGGCACGCTGGAAATCGGAAACAACTTTTGCCTTGTCGGCAGGGTTAAGGGCCATAGTATTTTCTCTCAAACGCTTGGTGGAAAAACAGGCGCGGCCCCGGTTTGATAGAGCACTGAACCTGCGGAAAAAAGAGCGCGAATTATATACGAATCAGTTTGTTGCGATCAGCCTTTTCGCTTGCAGCCAACCGTCGGCGGTGAGCTCGCCCAGCCCGATAAAACCCTGCGGTCCGAAAAGTCGGCTCCGGCAGGACGGCGTCCCGATCACAGAATTCCAGCGTATCGGCTGACCATGCAGCAGACGCACTGCCTCCTGCTCGCTCAGGTTCGTTGCTGGCAAATTGGGTAAGTGGAGAACCAGCGCCGAGTTTTCAATGCATTCGCTCCCTCAAGCGAACACGAAGTCTGAAGCGGTGACGGTGGGGGCGAGGAAGAGTTGTGCCAGGGAGACGGGGGCGTAAGCGCCGGCCGAGCCGTCGAAGTCGAAGGTGAGGATGCCGGTGGTCGTGTTGTAGAGCATGGTCGGCGTGGCGGTATTGGCCATCGGTGCCGCCCCGGCAATGAAGCTCACGCCGTTCGTCAGGGTGGCCCCGGGGCTCACGCCGAAACTGGCCGCCGTCATCTGAAAGTGGTCTGCCCCACTCGTAAAGTCAAAGATCGAATCAAAGCCGGAGCCGGTCGGGCTCGTGTAGGCAAACAGGTCGTTGCCGTCGCCACCCAGCAGGACGTCGTTGCCTGCCCCGCCGGTGAGGGTGTCGTTACCGGCAAAGCCGTAGAGAAAGTCGGTGGCGTTGCCGCCAATGAGGGTGTCGTTGCCGGTGTCGCCCACCAGGACAACCGTGCTGTTGCTGCCCGCTCCACTCAGGATGTCGTCAGAGGTGGAGCCCCAGGCGTTTTCGATGCCCGCCGTGTTGAGGTTCAGATTGACACCCGCCGCCGAGAGGGTGGCCACCGCCCAGTCGGTACCACCGCCGCCCGTGATGGTGTCGAGGTGGTCGAAGTAGAGGAAGTCGTCTCCCGATCCACCGCTCATGATGTCGGCGCCGCCTTGGCCAATCAGGCTGAGGGCAAAGGTGGCGCTGGATCCGTCAAGCGTGTCACCCACGACGCTGCCCCAGACGGTTTCGAGGCTGGCGGTCGCCAGGTTCAGGTTGAGGGCACCACCCTGCCCCCCAAAGAAGACGTCGTTGCCGGGGCCGCCGCTGACCGTGTCGATCCCTTCACCGTAGAGGGTGTCGTCGCCACTACCGCCTGTGAGCGTGTTGGCCACCCCGGCGGCGCCGACCAGGACGTCGGCAAAGTCGGAGCCGATCACGCCTTCAATGCTGGTGTAAAGGTCGCCCGCCGCATCGCCCAGGGCGCCAGCACCCAGGCCAGTGAACAGATAGGCCTGGATGCCACTGCCGGCGCCCGCGTAACTCACCGTGTCGAAGCTGTCACCACCGTCAAGCGTGTCAGCGCCGGGGCCTCCGACCAGGGTATCACTACCCGCTAGGCCATAGAGGGCGTCGTTGCCGCCTTGCCCTTCGAGCCTGTTGTCCGCCGCATTGCCAGTGATAAAGTCGCTGAAGTCGCGTGAGCCACGAACGTTTTCGATGTTGAGCAGGGTGTCAGTGCCACCGTAACCATCACTCGCCGTACCGGTCGCAAGATTGACCGTGACCCCGGAGGTGGACGCATTGTAATCCGCACGGTCGATTCCCCCCAGACCATTGATAACGTCATTGCCCTCACGCCCCTCAAACGATTCTAGGATGGCCGCATCGTTGCTGCCGGTCAGGGTGTCATCAAAAGCGGATCCCCCTCACCCCTTCAATGTTGAACAGGGTATCCGTGCCGACACTGGCATCACCCGTCGCCGTACCCGCCCCCGTCCCACCCAGCGTGACGCTAACGCCTGCTGTCGAATGGTTATAGTCCACGCGGTCGTAACCAGTACCACCGTCTATGGTGTCATTGCCCGCCATACCCTGAAAGAATTCGAAAGCATCGTTGGCTACATTGCCACCCGTCAAAATATCCGCATAGTCCGAGCCGCGTACGCCTTCAATGTTGAACAGGGAATCCGTGCCGACACTGGCATCACCCGTCGCCGTGCCGGTTGCCAGATTGACGCTCACCGCCGCCGTTGCATTGTCATAACGGACCATGTCATAACCTTCAGCGCCATCAATCGTGTCGTTGCCTCCACGGCCCTGAAATTGTTCGGTCACATCCGTGCGGTCGGATCCTGTAAGTACGTCGTTGTAGCTGGAACCCCACGCCGCATTTATGTTGATCAATGTATCGTTTCCGTCTGCCCCCGTCGCCGTACCGGTTGCCAGGTTAACAACAACTGGACCCGTGGCATTCTGGTAGGTCGCACGGTTGTTGTTAATGTTGTTTAGCGTGTCGGTAATTGCGCCACCATCAATGGTGTCGTTGCCCAAGCCACCCTCAAACACCTCAAAGAGCAGGGCGCTACTGCCCGTCAGGCTGTCGTTGTAGTCAGATCCGATCACACGACTGATGTTCGCCAGCGTGTCGGTGCCACCCAAGCCATCCGTTGCCGTACCGAATCCGGTATTGCCAATGCCGGTAATACCGGACAAATTCACATTTACGCCAGCGGTAGAGGAAGCGTAGCTAACATAGTTCGAATCAGTGTCATTCAACCGGTCAACAAAAATCCCGCCATCCAGATAGTCATCACCACCACCCCCTCTCAGGGTGTCGCGCCCCTCTCCACCAAATATCATGTCATTGCCAGTGCCACCATTCAGAGAGTCATCGCCAGCGCCCCCGCCTATCAGGTCATTGCCGGCATTCCCTGTAATGGTATCCGCGGAAGCCGTACCGACCAGCACGTCATTTCCCGAAGTACCGACGAGCGCGTTGATAAATGTGAGCGGCCCCAATAAATAATTATCAACATCCTGAAGTGTCTCGATGACCGGGGCGCCAGTAGAAAACTGCCCGGTAATTGTCAGGCTGCCCTGGGAGTAAAAGTCGAAAACCAGATCATTCCCGTTGCGATATAAATCCATAGGAACGGGGAAGCTGGCCGTGAAACTGGGCAAGTTGGCGAACTGAATGACATCGGCACCCCCCGCATCGGTGATGAGATCATAACCAGACGTACCGGGGTTATATAGATAGAGATCAGCACCACTACCGCCATTGAGCAGATCATTATTGACACTTCGACCGTCGAGGGTTGCCATCGCTCTCTCCTGGATTTAGAAACGTAACAATTAATTTGCCTCCCGAAGTTACTGTCAGGAGAACTGATTAAACTATCAATGTAGTTCTCTGAAGTCCCTTGGTCAAGCGAACACGAAGTCTGTCGCGGCGACGGTGGGGGCGAGGAAGAGTTGTGCCAGGGAGACAGGGGCGTAAGTGCCGGCCGAGCCGTCCAGGTCAAAGGACAGAACGCCGTAGGTCGTGTTGTAGAGCATCGTCGGCGCGATCGTTGTGGCAGTGGGTGCCGCCCCGGCTATGAAACTCACGCCATCCGTCAGGGTGGCACCCACGCTCATCCCGTATTCACTGGCCGTCATTTGGAACTGGTCCGCCCCACTCGTAAAGTCAAAGATCGAATCAAAGCCCGAGCCGGTCGGGCTGGTATAGACGAACAGGTCATTGCCGTCGCCTCCCAGTAGCACGTCACCGCCTGCCCCGCCGGTAATCGTGTCGTTGCCGGCAAAGCCATACAGGTAGTCGGTGGCATTCCCCCCGGTGAGGGTGTCGTTGCCGGTGTCGCCCACCAGGACAACCGTGCTGTTGCTGCCCGCTCCACTCAGGATGTCGTCGAAGGTCGAGCCCCAGGCGTTTTCGATGCCCGCCGTGTTGAGGTTCAGATTGACGCCCGCACCGAGGGGGAGGGAAGCCACCGCCCAGTCGTTGCCGGCCCCACCGGTAATGGTATCGAGGTGGTCGAAGTAGAGGAAGTCGTCTCCCGATCCACCGTTCATGGTGTCGGCGCCGCCTTGGCCGATAAGGGTGAGAGCGAAAGTAGCACTGGATCCGTCGAGCGTGTCACCCACGACGCTGCCCCAGACGGTTTCGAGGCTGGCGGTCGCCAGATTCAGGTTGAGGGCACCACCCTGCCCCCCAAAGAAAACATCGTTGCCGGCGCCCCCATTGACGGTGTCAATGCCTTCGCCATAGAGGGTGTCGTCGCCACTGCCCCCGAGCATCGTGTCGGCACCACCCTGACCGATAAAGGTGAGATTCGCGGTTGCAGAACTGCCATCAAGGAAGTCATCCAGGTTGCTGCCCCACACGGTTTCAATGCTTGCTGTCGCCAGGTTCAGGTGGATTGCACCGCCCTGATCGCCAAAAAAGACATCATTGCCAACACTACCAATAACGGTGTCGAGCTCATCGCCGTAGATGACGTCGTCCCCTGCACCTCCATTCAGAGTGTTGGCTACCCCAGCGGCGCCGACGAGTACATCAGCGTAGTCGGAGCCGATGACGCCTTCTATGCTGATATAGAGATCCCCTTGGGCATCTCCGCCCGCTCCGGCTCCCAGGCCCGTCGAAAGGAAGACTTGGATACCGCTGTCGGCCATGGCGTAGCTGACGAAGTCGAAGCCGCTGCCCCCATCCAGGGTATCTGCGCCAGGACCACCGTCCAGGATGTCGTTGCCACCAAGACCATAGAGGTAGTCGTTGCCACCCTGACCTTCGAGGAAGTTGTCACCCGAATTACCGGTGATGCTGTCGCTGAAATAGCGCGAGCCACGCACATTTTGAATGTTGATCAGGGTATCGGTGCCCCCGAATCCATCGTTCGCAATACCCGTCGTGAGATTGACCGTGACACCGGAGAGGACGAGTTGTAATCCGCGCGGTTGACTCCTCCCAGACCATCGATGATGTCGTCGCCACCGCGTCCTTCAAAGGATTCGACGAAGGCCGCATTGCTGCTGCCGGTCAAGGTATCGTTGAAGGCGGATCCCCTGACTGATTCTATGTTGTACAAGGTATCCGTGCCGACACTGGCGTTGCCCGTTGCCGTGCCAGCCGTCAGATTGATGCTTACTGTAGCCGTCGAGTCCTCATAACTGACCAGGTCATAGCCGCCCGCGCCATAGATAGTGTCGTTGCCGCCACCACCATGAAACTCTTCGGCTACATCCGTACGGTTGGATCCCGTAAGCGTGTCGCCAAAGTTCGAGCCAACGACCTGGTTGATGTTGATGAGATTGTCGCTCCCGTCGGCGCCTGTCGCCGTCCCGGTTGCCAGGTCGATGCTTACCGCACCCACGGCGTTCCGGTATGTCACCCGGTTGGAATTGTCACCGTAGCGAGTATCGGTGATCGCGCCACCATTGATGGTGTCGTTGCCCAGGCCTCCATCGAAGACCTCCAGGATGAGCGCGGTACTGCCTGTCAGCATGTCGTTGTGATTGGATCCCAGGACACGGCTGATGTTGAGCATCGTGTCGAAGCCGCCCATGCCATCTGATGCCACACCGTAGCCGGTGTTGCCAATACCGGTTACGCCAGTGAGATCGACGCTGACTCCGGCTGTCGAGGAACGGTAGCTGACGTAGTTTGCATCGGTATAGTTGATCCGGTCGGTCTGAATTCCGCCATCCAGATAATCGTTGCCGGCATCGCCACCCAAGGTGTCCTGTCCGGCTCCGCCGAACAGCATGTCGTTGCCGGTACCACCATTCAGTGTGTCGTTACCTGTGCCGCCGAGCATTAAGTCATTGCCCGTATCACCATTCAGTGTGTCGTTGCCGGCGCCTCCGCCAATCAGGTCATTTCCTGTGCCTCCTGAAATGGTTTCGCCAGATGCCGTCCCGACGAGCACGTCATTTCCCGCGGTCCCAGCGAGCGTGTTCTGAAATGTAAGTGGCCCGAATATGGGATCGCTGACCTCCTGAAGCGTTTCGATGACCGGGAAACTAGTAGATAACTGCCCGGTTATTGTCAAACTGCCCTGAGCGTAAAAGTCGAAGACCAGATCGTTGCCGTTGCGATAGATCCCAACCGGCCGGCAATACATAGGGCAGGTTAGCCAGGTCGAACGCAATGATGTCGGCACCGCCAGCATCGGTGATTACATCGTGACCAGATAACCCAGGGTTATGGTAGTAAAGATCGTCTCCACTACCACCATTGAGTAGATCATCGCTGACAGCACGACCGTCGAGGATTGCCACAAATTTCTCCTAAATCAAGCGCTGCAATACCGCCCACCCTGACACGCTGATTGCGCCCATGGCGGCAAGTCAAATTAACAGATTGGCCTATCCGGTTAGCCCCATCATGGTCAAGCGAACACGAAGTCTGAAGCGGTGACGGTGGGGGCGAGGAAGAGTTGTGCCAGGGAGACGGGGGCGTAAGTGCCGGCCGAGCCGTCCAGGTCAAAGGACAGAACGCCGTAGGTCGTGTTGTAGAGCATCGTCGGCGTGACGTTTGGCATCGGTGCCGCCCCGGCAATGAAGCTCACGCCATCCGTCAGGGTGGCCCCGGGGCTCATCCCGATATTGGCTCGCCGTCATCTGAAACTGGTCCGCCCCGCTGGTAAAGTCAAAGATCGAATCAAAGCCCGAGCCGGTCGGGCTCGTATAGACGAACAGGTCATTGCCGTCGCCTCCCAGTAGCACGTCACCGCCTGCCCCGCCGGTAAGCGTGTCGTTGCCGGCAAAGCCGTACAGGTAGTCGGTGGCATTGCCGCCGGTGAGGGTGTCGTTGCCGGTGTCGCCCACCAGGACAACCGTGCTGTTGCTGCCCGCTCCACTCAAAGTGTCATGGGAGGTGGAGCCCCAGGCGTTTTCGATGCCCGCCGTGTTGAGGTTCAGATTGACACCCGCCGCCGAGAGGGTGGCCACCGCCCAGTCGGTACCACCGCCGCCCGTGATGGTGTCGAGGTGGTCGAAGTAGAGGAAGTCGTCTCCCGATCCACCGCTCATGATGTCGGCACCGCCTTGGCCAATCAGGCTGAGGGCAAAGGTGGCGCTGGATCCGTCAAGCGTGTCACCCACGACGCTGCCCCAGACGGTTTCGAGGCTGGCGGTGGCCAGGTTCAGGTTGAGGGCACCACCCTGCCCCCCAAAGAAAACATCGTTGCCGGGGCCGCCGCTGACCGTGTCGATCCCTTCACCGTAGAGGGTGTCGTCGCCACTACCGCCTGTGAGCGTGTTGGCCACCCCGGCGGCGCCGACCAGGACGTCGGCAAAGTCGGAGCCGATCACGCCTTCAATGCTGGTGTAAAGGTCGCCCGCCGCATCGCCCAGGGCGCCAGCACCCAGGCCAGTCGACAGATAGGCCTGGATGCCACTGCCGGCGCCCGCGTAACTCACCGTGTCGAAGCTGTCACCACCGTCAAGCGTGTCAGCGCCGGGGCCTCCGACCAGGGTATCACTACCCGCTAGGCCATAGAGGGCGTCGTTGCCAGAAAACCCTTGAAGAAACTCATTGCCACCAGCGCCGCTAATCGTATCGTTACCTGCCAGGACGGTAGCAAGAAAAACATCGGCAGAAACAAATGTTGCATTCGCATCGACCAACATATTACTGATTGACAGGGTTTGCCCACCGTAGCTGAGCGACCCACTGGTATAACTGCCGGAAATGCTTGCCTGATAATCACTTACCGTTAGCGCACCTGAGGCGACCATTTGTGCCCCGCCAACGTTCCAAGTCACGCTGCTGATCGTCCCGTCAGCATAATCAGCCACGTTGTCGTAACCGGTTATCGTAATTGATCCGTAATTTCCGCTTGTTACGGAAATACTGTCGATATAGCCGGATTGAGTGCCGTCGCTATAAGTAATAAGATTTCCATTTAAAGATGCTGTTATGCCTTCCGGGTAAAACGTGTAGTCAAGCCGAGTGGTTATTGCAGGAAAACTCGTAAGGTTTGAGCCCCACATTTCGAATGTATCGCCATTTACAAACCCGCCTGAAACATATGAAAAAGTTGCCACATTCAAATATGCAACATCTGACACAGTATTGAAGGCAGTCTGCGCCCAAGTCAAAGCAGAGCTAAGCGACCACCCGGACTTTATGACTGCATAAGCGGTATTGAGAGCCGAAGCGCTCGAAAAGCTTGTTGTAACGTTCGCCATGAGATGCTTCCTTAACAAAACAATTAGTGCAAACCATCATGTTTGCAGCATAGTATAGGCACGGCCGTTCTGCCAGCCTGAAACGCCGTCCTGCCAGCGCCGAGTTTTGTGGAGCTACTTTAGGGCTCCCGCAGGGTGCGCCGCAGGGTATCGGTAATGGGGGTGAGCAGATAATCGATCACGCTGCGGCTTTCCATCAGCACATACACCTCGGCAGCCATGCCGGGCTTAAGAGCGGGAATGCCAGAATTTTTTAATGAATCGGTCTGGGGCCGCACCTGGATAACGTAATAGGGCATGCCGTCTTTTTCAGTGAGCGCATCGGCCGAGATGTAGCTCACATTGCCATGTACCAATGGCGTGATGCGCGAATTGAAAGTTGTAAAGCGCAGTTCGGTCAATTGATCCGGAAGCAAATGCTTGATGGCATCGACTCCGACCCTGGCTTCGACCAGCAGCTCTTCGTTGTCCTGCACAATTTCCATCAACGGCTCGCGCGGCGGAGCCAATTCACCTGGCGTATTGAGCCGCAGGCCAACCACCTTGCCGGACACCGGTGCGACGACGGACTTGCGGCGGGCGGCGTCTTCCGCTGGGCGCAGTTGCTCGCGCAACTGCACGAGACGGGCGTTGCTCTCCTTGAATTCCTCGGCGGCGGTACGCTGGTACTCGCTGCGGGTTGAACGCCATGCGCAGGGCCATGTCGTTGCGACGCTGTTCCGACTGGGCAAGCATCGCTTCGTGCTCACCCTGCTTGGCGCCGTATTCCGCAACGGTACGTTCAAGGGTTATCAAGCGGGCACGGGAGATGAACTTGTCCCGAACGAGCGCTTCGTTGAGTCCCAGTTCGTCGCGCGCCAGCTGCGCGGCCTGGCGGCTTGAATCCATTTGCCGCCGCAGTGCCGTTTGTTCCTCGCCGACGGCGAGCAATTGGCGTTGGTAGCTCGCCAGTTGCTCATCCAGCAGGGCACGGCGGATGCGAAATATCTTGAGTTCCCGCTGGTGGGCCTTGTCGACCAAGGCAGGATCGAAGGTCTTGCGCCGCTCCGGGCTCGGCTCGAAGCGCGATGCGAGTTGCTGCTCCGCATCCAGCCGGTCGCGCTTGATGGCCTCGAATACGGCCAACTCCATCAGGAGCTGATAGTTGGCGTCGACCTTGACGTCTTCGAGTTCGACCAGGGTCTGCCCTTCGCGCACGCTGTCGCCGTTATGCACGTGAATGCGTTTGATGATGCCGCCATCGGTATGCTGCACAAACTTGCGGTTGGTTGCGGTCTTGACCAGGCCTGCCGTCACCACGGCCCCATGCAGGGGGGCAAGCCACATCCAGAAGCCGAAGGTTAGGACAGCCACAGCAATGGCAGTAATACCCAGGCGTTGGGCAGAGGTATGCATGGCCTTCATCAGCCCCCCCCCTTGGACAACCCTGTGGCCGGTACCGACGTCGCACCCGACAGCCGCGTCAGCACCTCATCGCGCGGGCCGATGAGTTCCATGCGTCCGTCACGCAGCACCAGCAGATAATCCAGAGTGGCAACGAGCGAAGGTTTGTGCGTGACCATGGCCACGGTGGTTTTTTCCTGTTTCATCTCCACAAGGGTTTGGATCAGCGCCTGCTCGCCGTCGGCGTCGAGGTTGGCGTTGGGCTCGTCCAGCACAACGATGCGCGGGTGGCGGAACAGCGCCCGCGCCAGCCCTACGCGCTGCGCCTGTCCAGCGGAAAGCCGGATGCCACCTTCACCCAGCAAAGTGTCGAAACCTTGCGGCAGCTTGAGAATCATCTCGTAGGCATGGGCGCGACGTGCGGCTTCAATCACGTCTTCACCGGCCTCAGCCTGGAAACGGGCGATGTTCTCTGCAACGGTACCGGGAAAAAGTTCGACATCCTGCGGCAAGTAACCGACCTGGGAACCGAGTTGCTGCATGTCCCATTGGCTGATTTCTGCGCCATCGACACGCACCTTGCCGAAGCTAGGTGACCAAACACCGACCATGATTTTTGCGAGGCTGGACTTGCCGGCACCACTGGGGCCAAGGATGCCCAGAGACTTGCCCGCAGGCAGATCGAACTCGACATGGCGCAGGATTGGGGAATCGGGGCTGTGCCCCGCCAGCGCGATGCGCTCGAGTTGCAAGCATCCCGCGGGCGCGGGCAGGGGAGTCCGCACGCTCTCGCGCAATGCGTCGGGAAGCAGTTGACTGAGGCGGTGCCAGGCGGATCGGGCAGCGACCAGGCCGCCCCAGTTGCCGATCAGGGCCTCGACGGGCGCCATGGCGCGGCTGAAGAGAATAGTGCCAGCGATCATGATCCCGGGCGTAAGGCGGTTGTCGAGAACGAGCCATGCTCCCACTCCCATCATCGCGACCTGGATTGCCTGACGCAGGAACTTGCTCACCGCGAGCAGGGTGCCGCCACGGGTGCTGCTGTCCTGCATGAGATCGAGCGTGCGACGGTTAAGCGTATTCCAGCGCGCGGCGAAGGCTCCGGTCATGCCCATGGCGTTGAGCACGTCGGCGTTCTTCAGGCCGTGGTCGATATATTGGGCGCTGCTCCGGTTAGCCATCGCCAGTTGCTCAAGTGCAGCGCGGCTAGTACGCTCCGTTGTCCACGCCAGACCCATCAGCAAGAGCGCCCCGCACAGCGCCACCGCCCCCATGAGCGGATGAAACAGGAAAATCACGAAGACGTAGATGACCAGCCACGGTGCGTCGAACAGGGCGATGATGTTTGAACCCGAAAGGAAGGTGCGCAGCATGGCAACATCGCGCAACCCGCCGGATGGAGCCATCGGTGCGGGAGAACTGGACAGGCGCACGATGTACCGCAACACATTTTCTCCGAGACGCTCGTCGATGCGCCGCCCAACTTCGACCAGCAGGCGAGAACGCGCCATATCCACCACGCTCATGGCAATCAGCGCGATGGCGACACCAATGGAGAGCATACCCAGCGTAGCCTCGCTGCGGCTGGAGAGGACGCGATCGAACACCTGCAACATGTAGAGCGTTGGCCCCAGCAGCATGAGGTTCACAAAGACGCTGAAACCGGCGGCATACCAAAAGGCGCCGCGGAATGGAGCTAGCAATGGCGGCAGAGATTGCGGGGAAGGGGCTGGCATTGATGGATGGTTGCGTTACTTCACAAATACTTTGGCATCATAGACGAAAGCACAAAATGCCGTTCCGCCAGCGCCGAGTATTGCGATGATCATTGCGTCATTGGTCAAGCGAACACGAAGTCGGCTGATGTGATGGCGGGGGCGAGGAAGAGTTGGGCGAGGGAGACCGGAGCGTAGGTGCCGGCCGTACCGTCGAGGTCGCAGGCGAGGATGCCGGTCGTGGTGTTGTACAGGAAGGTCGACGTGGCCGTCGTGGCCGTCGGGCTCGCTCCGCTGATGAAGCTGCTGCCGGCGCTGAGGCTGCCTCCCACGCTCATCCCGTATTCGCTCGCCGTCAGTTGGAAGTGGTCCGCCCCGCTGGTAAAGTCAAAGATCGAGTCAAAGCCCGAGCCGGTCCGGCTGGTGTAGACAAACAGGTCGTTGCCGTCCCCGCCCAGCAGCACGTCGCCGCCCGCCCCGCCCGTCAGGGTGTCGCTGCCGGCAAAGCCATAGAGAAAGTCGGTGGCGTTGCCACCAGTGATTGTGTCGTTGCCGGTGTCGCCCACCAGGACAACCGTGCTGTTGCTGCCCGCTCCACTCAGGATGTCGTCAGAGGTGGAGCCCCAGGCGTTTTCGATGCCCGCCGTGTTGAGGTTCAGATTAACACCCGCCGCCGAGAGGGTGGCCACCGCCCAGTCGGTACCACCGCCGCCCGTGATGGTGTCGAGGTGGTCGAAGTAGAGGAAGTCGTCTCCCGATCCACCGCTCATGATGTCGGCGCCGCCTTGGCCAATCAGGCTGAGGGCAAAGGTGGCGCTGGATCCGTCAAGCGTGTCACCCACGACGCTGCCCCAGACGGTTTCGAGGCTGGCCATCGCCAGGTTCAGGTTGAGGGCGCCGCCTTGCCCCCCAAAGAAGACGTCGTTGCCGGGGCCGCCGCTGACCGTGTCGATCCCTTCACCGTAGAGGGTGTCGTCGCCACTACCACCTGTGAGCGTGTTGGCCACCCCGGCGGCGCCGACCAGGACGTCGGCAAAGTCGGAGCCAATCACGCCTTCAATGCTGGTGTAAAGGTCGCCCGCCGCATCGCCCAGGGCGCCAGCACCCAGGCCAGTGGACAGATAGGCCTGGATGCCACTGCCGGCCGTGGCGTAACTGACGGTGTCAAAGCCACTGCCCCCGTCCAGACTGTCCGCTCCAGCCAAGCCATCAAGCACGTCATTGCCCGCGCCCCCGGTCAAAGAATCTCCAGTATCGAGACCCAGAAGATAAACACCAGACGATCCAACACCTAAAGCTCCATCCAGCCCATCGTCCCCATAAAGCCACATCAGTGCGGCGATGTCATAGGGGCCGTAGGTTGAGTGGTAACCACCCGAATCGGTATAGGACATCAAGGTATTGTCGGTATTGTCTTCGTCGGTAGGTAGTATGGGACTGTCTTCGAAAGGATGTTTAAGTCCCATGACATGCCCCAGTTCATGCAGCAAGGTTTCATACCCCGCGCCACCGGGTACAAGCGAAGCGTTTTGTGAAGCCCATTCGGCACTGTCGAGGTATAACCAAGCTTCGGCTTGGTAGGATGTCAGGATATCCGGATAGGTATAGCTATACCCATAGCTGTAACTGGTGAAACCTGAAATCTGGGATCCCAGCAAAATGTTGCCGTTGGCAAAATGAATATCAGCCGTTGAAGCGTCCGCTACCTGCGTAAATACGATGCCGGTAATCTGGGCAATGTAGTGAAGGGCGTTGAGCGTCCAGCTGGTCTGGTTCGCAGTAAATGGCGTCACGTTGCTCACTGTCCCAAAGCTTGATGGTTGCAGAACCGCAGTGGAGAACGTGTAGTAAAGGATTGCCCGACTGGGAATCAGAAAGTTCCAACTGGGCCCCTCGCTAAGCAATGCGTCAATATAATTGTAGCCAGACAAAGGCTGGCTAGTCACATCGGATATCGTTGTCATCGTTTACTGATGCATTGTTGATAAGTAGAGTCTGTCAGGACGCACCCGGGACATTCTTCTGCGCGCGCAGCAATCCGGCGCCGTCCCGCCAGCGCCGAGTTTATGGGCAGAAGCTGTTCAGCGCCTGTCTGGCTTTTTCAAGATCGCGCGGTGTATCGATTTCATAACACTCAATGATCCGGCTTGGCAGCGGCAAATGCTTCGCCAGTTCCTCGAAAACATAGCGTTCGTTTTTTTCCAGCTGAATATCTTTAACATAGGCGATGCCGCACCATTCGTATGCAGCCTGATCGTAGCCCGGCTGATCGCTGCGCAGAAAGCCCGTGACGCGCTGCCGGTCGTCGAGGCATACCGCGATGGCCTCTTCCGTACCGCGCGGAGTGATGCCAACGATCGATTCCTCGGCGTCGCGGCAGCTTGCGAGGAAGGCGCGGAAACTCTCCGGTTCGATCAACAGGTCACCATCGACGGCGATGAAAGGGTCCGTGAGGTTTTGGCTTGCCAGTCGCAAGCTGTGGGTATTGCTGGTCGTGGCATAGTCAGGATTGTGAACGAAGGCCACGTCCGGCCAGCTTGCACTGACATGCCGGATGACATCGACTGACCGGTAACCCACGACAACCCTGACATCGGGAATGTCCCGCATCAGTTCCAACTGGTAATCAATGAGCGCCCTGTTCTGCAACTGAAGCATGCATTTGGGGATATTCATCCCCAGGCGGGATCCGAGGCCGGCGGCACTGATCACAGCATGTCTGGGGTTTGGCATTACGCACTTTCGGAAAAGCAGACCATAGCGGCCGTGGTCACCTGACACACTCCGCCAGATAGTAGCGATGACGGGTTTCAGAAAAGCTGCTGAACAATGGCCCCTCCAGGTCGGATGATTCGGTGATGACGAAGGCGCCGGACGCTTCGATCAGCGCACGCAACTCGGTGTCGGTCCGATAAACCGCATTGTATCGGTCGCGCAGCGCATCGGAATATTCCCTGACCAGGGTCAGCCTCTGGTCTTCGATGCAGATGGGTTCGCGCAGATATAGTCTGCCACCCGGCAGGAGCAATCGGGCGATGCTGGCGAGCAGCTGGGTAACCGCCTCATCGTTAAGGTAGAGAATCAGCGCGCAGACTATGGCGTGCGAGAACGGTCCTTCGGTGCCCAGAGCAGCTTCGTCGAGAGCATCCGCTGCCATGATCATGAATTTGGCATTGGTATTCTGGTGTATCCGCCAGGCGAGCGCAATCAATGAGGGGCTGAAGTCAACACCGACGTAACGGGCGATAGGCGACGGAATCTCCGCAAGCAGGGTAGTGGCCCACCGCCCGGCCCCGCAACCAATTTCGAGTACCCGGCTCGTGGCATCGACGCTCAGCGATGCCAGGATCTGGTTCCGCTCGGCGACATGTCGCTGTTCGGCCTCTTCCTTACTTCGAAAAACGGTGATTGCCAGATAGTCATCGGGTTGCGCGTTGACTGCACGTCGCTCAAAAAAAGACAGCGTGTCCTGATAGTTCAGTTCAACTGTTCCGCCTTTAACGCGAGTCATGGCTTTCCCAATAGTCGCGCAGGCAGGCATGTGCCAGAACGTCTATGGTATCGATCAGTGGCCTTTCAACCCAGATCGCTCCAGACAGGGCCAGTGGGATTTCTGTACAAGCCATGAGCACGACCTCGGCCCCGCTCGCCACGAGATGGCTGGCGGCAGCGATGAACAACTCTTGAGGCCTTTCCGGAGAGGCACCATGACGATGGATGCCACGTTTGATATTGCGGATGCCCTGGGTGACTATTGCCTGATGCGTTGAATCAGGATAGATAAGTTCGATGTCAATGGAATTGCGTGCGACATGATTATCGTAAATGCGGGCCATCCTGGTGCCGTCTGAACACATTATCCCTACCTGCCGAGCGGCGGGAAAGTCATGCTGGAGCGTGGCTAAAGTTTCCGCGATCAGATTGATGAAAGGGATTCGACTCTTGGCTTGCAGTTCGTCAATTGCGGCATGCGCGGTATTGCAACACATGGCAATTCTTGTCGCGCCAAAATCGGCAAGACGTCGTGCGGCTTCAAGGTACGCAGGTATGAAACTTTCGCCCCGCCCCTCAATGTACATGCTACGGCTTGGTGCCTGGCTTGCCTGGTAGAGGACAAGCTCCGGATGCTGCTGGTCGAGATACGCACCATTGGCTGTAACTACCTCTTCGATACGGGCTATCAGGGCAGCAGAAGCAGCAACGCCGGCGCCTCCAATTATCCCTATCATCTCCAGCCCCATCTCATTGGGCAGGGGGCTTTTGGGCAATGACCATCAGACTGCCATATTCGCCGGTGGCATCAATCCACGAATCCGTAATTGGCCCCACTCCTGAACGTCTGATCAAACTCAAGTACTGCTCGCGGTCACGATACACCGCACCATAGGTATCCATGTGGTTCAACCGTGTACCCTTGCCTTGGTGAAGGGTGTCCTTGTAGAGCACGTAACCGCCAGGCTTTACAGTCGAAGCAGCCAGACGCGCCGCGCACATGGCATCACTGTCATTGATCAGGCATGTCATTAGCCCACACAACAGGACCACGTCAGCAGAGATTTCTGGAAGTTCCAATTTCAACACGTCGGCTACTTCGAACTGGCAGCGCTCACTAAAGCCTTGGTCTTTGGCCGCTTGGTTGGCAAGCACCACCAGATTCTTGCTGAAATCATATCCCTGCAGCTTCTGGCAGTAGGGCGCCAACTCCATCGAGTGCCAGCCATCGCCGCATCCCAAGTCAACCACAAGGTCGCTTGGCTTCATACGGGCAACAAGGTGCTGGCGAGTAAAGTCAACTTGGCATTTGTGGCGCTGGGGAAAGACTTGCTGATAATTGTAGCTTTCGAGAGCATGCCAGTACTGGTTTGAGGCGCTCTGAGTTTTGCGCAACAACATGAGTCGTCGAAGGAAAGATTTCACATACATTGCGGCGCACGCTCTTTGATCAATTGTGGCTGTCGATTCCGAAATTGTTCTTGATGTGTTTGATGATCAGCTCGCTCGCAGGAGTTTCGCCAATTCCCAGCAGTTGCTTGCCGCGAGTCAATCTTTCGGCACGGCGGAGGTCATTCTGGTCCGTAAGCTGCCGATTTATGAACCCCTTGATGTCATCAATGGTGGATCCTTTGTAATGCAGCTTGATCAGATCTTCACCCAAATCATTTAATTGAATCCGGTCTTGGCGCTCCAGGAAAAGTAGGGGGTGACCTGTTATCAGATACTCGGCAAGAAAAGAAATGCTGTCGGTAATCATCATTGAAGAGTCGTGAAACAATTCAGCATAGTCTCCGTGTTTCCATATGCGGCAATTCGGCAGTTGCTCCAAGAGCGTTAGATAGAGCGCATAAGCCTCATCATCCATAAAAGTAGTTTGCTTCAAGGCGTGCGCCAGATTGGGATGAGGTTTGAAGATGAAATCACAGGCTGGCAATGATCTGATCAATTCGACCATATCCATGCAGTGCTTGTCGAACAGCCCGTAATTAAGCTGTGGGTAGGCTAGTCCAATTGTCCAGTGCGGGGCCCAGATGATGATCGGCCGATCCAGCTTACTTCTTGGTCTCTCGCGTAATACATCAAACTTCGGATAACCCGTCAGGACAATATTACTGGACTTCCGTTTGGCATGTTTCTCGTAGAGTGCCTTTTCTCTCGCTGTGGAGGCAAAAACCGCCCAGGCGGAGTGATGGAAATCCTGATTGAATTGGTACTCCTCTTGATTGGCGAGAAGAACACCATAGGGGAGATAGCCGGTTCGGCAGAAAAGACTCGTGAACTCGATCTTGTAAACGCTTGGATAGGCAGCGCTGCCAAGTGTATAGAAGATCAAATCGGCTTCGTCTGGATTGATCGGCTTACAAGCCTGCCCCGGCTTGAATCCTTCCAAGCGAACGGGTATGTCACGTTGTGCAAAAAACTCCCTGACCTCATCCTCAGTCTTGTCCGACACGACGTCGGTACGACAAAATGCGAGAGCTTCGACTGCAAATTGATCACACGCCCTCATGTGCGAGAAAATGGTCGAATACACATCCCACAAGGACGTGTCGGGGACCATGAACAGCACTTTGACCGGTCTGAAGGCGAAGTTGGAGTTCGAAGAGTAGAAGCGGTCCAACAATTTCTGATTACCTTCCCACAAATCGATTCTAAGCTGGTCTATTCGCTGGCCGTTGAAGTTGAAATAGGATAGCCCCTCATTCCGGACAGTCTGAATTTCATCGGACAAATTGGGAGGTTGGCGAAATAAAGGCAACTTGAACATCTTCATCTTCCGATGAGTTTGAGGGTCGGCTTAATCATTGCTCGTAGAGGGATTGGAAGCTTGTACCAGAGGCGAAACAGAAGGCGACGAACCCGGGTGCCGAGAACGATGGACTGCAGATTTTGTGCGACATAGCGTCGGAATACGTAGCGCGGACTTCGCAGAATTGCCGACAGAAACTTTGCTTGTGTGTAGTGTGGTGTCATTGCAGGAGCACTATTGCGTCGCAGTATCTCTTCCTCCATGATCAGAGGCACATCTATCGGCGAATGCCTGAAAAGTATGTTCATGAACGGCGACCAGGTCACGGTAGGCGTTTTCGGCAATCTTCGCCAAACGGTCTCCATCTCTGATAGTCGCCAATACCTCAGCAATATTAGAGAAATCCTTACGTAGGGGGACATAGTGCTCCCAAGGATGCATCAGTCCAGAATAATCGCCTTCGAAGGCGATCATTACGGTGCGCATCGATGCGGCTTCAAATATGCGTGGTGACACTGGATTGATAACGTACCGACCATCAATTTCTTGCAGATGGGCAACGCTGACGTCTTCAAAGGACAAATGGCGCTTTTCTTTAAGCGCACGCTCGACGGCGAACTCTACGTTTCCCGAAAAGTCAACAACGCTCGCCCCACTTTCTACACAAAGAACTGTCTTGCATCGCCCGAGGAACGACTGCCATTCCTTGCCATAGAAGCGGTCATGCTCTTCGACGGAAATGTCAAGGTTCAAGCCTTTGCCACGAGTGGCCTCAATAAATCCAAGGCCAATCACGATTTTGTCCTGGCCAAGCTTGCCAAGCCACATTGGCGGTCGTCTGGCCCGGTATCCGACATCGATTGGCCGCTCGGAATATGGGACTAACAGGCCGGAGGTCCAGTGTTGCGGTACATACCCGGCGAGTACAGTCTCCAGGCGGGTATACGGCAATCCCGACTTGGGGTACAAGACATCAATCACCGGTGGACTGGCAAGGGAAAAGATGACATCCACTCCCATCGCCCGGAGTTTCATGGCTACAGCGTTAACGTGGCGGTATTCATCATGCAGCCACGCGCACTTCAACCCCTTAAAACTGGCGATACGCTTCATGGCGGGACGGCCAAGGTAGTAGTCCCCAGGATCGCTCAAGTGCAAGGTGTAGTGAATACCAATGGCATCGAAACGATCAAGACTCAGGCTGTCTGGAATTGCGCCTAGTGTTGAAAGTTCAAAAATGCGAAAACCCGGAAACAGTCTGAAAGCATCAAGATGATCAATAATTGTCTCAGCATTGGCCCCATTCGCCGGGCGATTACATAACAGCAACAGATCGCGCATACTAAAGCTACTGTTGGGGATTAGCGGTCCTTTAGCAAACCGACGTTCCTCAAGCGTTCAACTACGCGGCCGCAGACTCGCTTGACCCCCTCCTCAAGTCCGACTTTCGGCACAACTCCCAAGAGATCACGCTGCCTGTCCAATGTAGGGCGTTTGGCAAGGGTCATCCGGCTGGGTAGCTCGACGACTTTGATGAGGTCTTTGCTTGCACCGAGCTCCACTCGGATCATTTCCGCAAGTTCAGCGATGGAACGAATATCAGGACTGCCAATATTGATTACTGCATACTGGTCGAGATGCGCAGCCGCTTCGATTGAGCGCATCGCATCGCTGACATGGAACCAGCCGCGGGCACTGCCCTGGTGAACTTCAATAGGTTTCCCGAGAGCCAAGTTTGTCGCAAACCGAATCATTGCGGAGCGATGGTCGCCGAGATCTTCCTCTTCGTCGTACATCATGAAGGGGCGGAGTGTGACAGCGGTAAGGCCGTGCTGATTGACCTCATATTCGATCAAAGACTCACTCAGCAGCTTGGATAGTCCATAACGGTTGTTGGGACGGGGGTTGCTGGATTCAGACATGATCTCCAGTTCGGGCCCGTAAACTTCAGATGTCGAGAAATAGACCAGTCGTGCTCCCGCCCGCTTGGTCAGTTCGAGAACATTTTGAGTACCCGCCAGATTTGTTTCTATTGCGAGAGAGGCTGCTTGTTCGCAGGTGACACGGCTAACCATGGCTCCAAGGAGAAAAACGATATCCGGCTTACTGTCAAAGGCCGGCACCAAATCAACAGGATTACGCATGTCGGCCATGATGTAGTTCGGCCGCCATGCCGGCTTGATATCGCTTTCAATGACGTCATAACCCAAAGAGCGCAGATGCCTGACCAAGGGTTTCCCGATATTTCCTTCGGACCCAATTACAAGAGCTTTTTTATTAGACATGTTGTTCTTCCTTGAAGTAAAAAATACGGTAAGCGCTAGCGAAATATATTTCGAATTCCACGCAGCCATCGCGCTGGAATGACTCTCCTGAGGCCGCGAACCATTGTGGTTAGTACTTTTGGAGTTGGGTTTTCGAGGCCGTGGGGATTGGGGGTGAAATAGAAGGGATACCGTTCTCGAATACGGATAAGTTCGGCTTTTATATCCTCTTCAATCAGTTCGTCTTCAGATTTTCTGTCGGCCTGTCGCTGAGATAGGGTAGAGGTCAAAATGCCGTCTACCCGCTGTACAAAAGTCCGATATGAGTAAGCTGGATTCAATGCCACCTCTGCATAGGCATTGGCAACGATTTCTGAAATACGCCATGGATCCTTCAGAATTTCGACAATCTCGGCGACATTGCTGTGGTCCTTTTTCAGGGGGAGATAGTGTCGCCACGGCTCAAGGATGCCTGAATAGTCCCCCTCATACAGAATGCATAGTGTGCGTAGTGCGATGGCTTCAAAAACCCGAGGGGATATCTGGGCAAGTTGAATCTGATCTTCGATATCGGCAAAGTAACGCTCACGTAACGCGGCGTAATGGGCGTTTCTTTTTCCAAGCAAGGCCGAAACCGTGTCAACTTTCGCAGAGACGAGTCCCGTGAAGTCGAATACGCTAGCCCCGCTTTCCACGCCCAATACCGCCCGGGAATTCTGCAGGAGGTGGACCCAATCCCTTCCATATACGCGATCACGCTCGCGACAGCTGATATTCATCCTCAGGCCGTGCTTCCTTGCCTCTTTCCGAAAATCCTCAGCGATCCTCCACTTTTCTAGTCCGAGACGACCGTGCCATTCGGGATATTGGCGTCCTCGGTAACTCACATCGTAGCGCCGCTTGTTCAGTGGGATTGGCTGATAATTGACCAGTGCGGGAGGCACGTAGCCAGTCAAAACATTGACGCGCTGTACGCCAGGCAATTGTTCGGCCGGATAGACCTGCTCGATGGATGACTCAGGGACACAGGTAAAGATAATGTCGAACCCCAGATCACCGATCCGCTCCACGGTAGGATGAACAAACCGGTATTCGTCCTGAAGAAATATCGCCTTTATTCCTTTGAATGCCTTGATTTTCCGCCTTGCCCTATCCGAGACATAGGCGTCAACAGCCAAGAACAATGAGTAATGCAAGATGACCGCATCAAAGAAGTCCAGGGACAGATCATCTGGTAGGTCGCCGCCGTGATTGACCATGTGGGAAAAAACTACCACCTCATGGGCCGAGTACATGTGGAATGCATTGATGTGATCCGTCACCATTGCTGCGTTATACGGATCGTAGTTGCAGAGCAGAAGTATTCTCATGACGCGGACTGGGTTGCTTCAGGATTGGTGTTGTAGTAGTGGATGGCTTCCCCTATGGGTCCATGAAAGCTTATACGTCCCGCTTCCAAGACAGCCCCTGTTGTACAGAAGTCGCGGAGAACGCTTTCTGCATGAGACGCGAGCACAAATACTTGTGATTGCGTCACTTTGTCGGCAATTCTGGCACTTGCCTTCTTCATGAATCGAGCGTCACCGACGCCGATAATCTCATCAATTAATAATATATCCGCATGTAGCGACGAAACAAGACCAAACGTGAGACGCATGCGCATCCCGGTGGAGTACGTCTTGATCGGACGGTCAAGAGCGCTACCTAATTCTGAGAAGGCCTCAACTTCGCTCCCAATGTCTTGAATACTGCGCTTGGACATGCCAAGCGTGGTGCCAGCAATCACGATATTCTCATGGCCGGTTGCTTCCTCGTCCATGCCATAGCTAAGGTCAAACATAGAAATCGTTTTTCCTGACCGTTCCACCTTCCCCTCAGTCGGCGCATAAATCCCCGCCATGAGTCTCAGAAGGCTTGATTTTCCTGCGCCATTGGCACCAATTAGACCCAGGCGCGTCCCGTCACAAAGATCAAGATCAATTTCTGAAAGAGCCCTAACTTCCTCGGCTACGAGACCAGAAGATCCTCTGCCGATCAAGCGGCTGGCCAATACGCGACGGAGTGACTTTGCATGATCGTTAATCAGCGGGTAGTAGAGGCTTGCTTGATTTAGTCGCAGTCTTGCCATTTTCTATAGCCAGAAAATCATCCGATGGCGCCACTGCTTGCTGGCTATCATAGCGGCCATCGTTAATAAACCCGATAGACACATTGCAACGACCCAACTCTCAGTCGGGGGAACCGAGCCGAGAAGTGGTTGTCGCACAAGGTCGAGCAGGTGCGTAAAGGGGTTGAGTTGAGCGATATAGTAACGATCCCCCAATACCTCTGGTGACCAGATAATCGGAGTAATCAAGAATAACAGGCCGAATATCGAAGTAATCACTTGAGTGAGGTCGCGAAATCGGCTGCAGGAATACGCAACGATGATTGAAGCCGGGAGAATAATTGCGACAAGCAAGAGCAAGGCCGGGAAAACCAGAAATGTCGTCCAGCTTATTGTTTTATCAAAGAAAAAAAGAAGTGAAACGACGACCATGGCGTTGTGGGCAAGAATCAGTACGTTGCGAGTTACGACACGGATAATTATCGATGATGGGCGCACTATCTGGTTTGTCATGATGAACTTATAGGCGCTAAAAGCGGAACAAGCTTCGATCAAACTGGTGCTGATCCAGGTCCAAACCACTATCCCAACTGCTACAAAAGGCAGCAGATCCTTTACCGGAAGACGGAAAATCGCACTGTAAACGGTGCCAATCGCCACCACCGTCGTGGCCGTCATCAAAACGATCCAAATGGGGCCAAAAACGGTTCTGCGGTAGCGACTAAGAATGTCAAACCATCCCAAGCGCGACCAGCACAACCATTCGTTAAATAACTCTCTATAAGCGGTCATCACTTGCAATTGGCAAGTAACCGTTCGGCGATCCGGTAAGCGGCATCACCCTCTCCAAAGACATTTTTTGGGGTGTTTCCAAGATTCTCAGAGCTAAGTGCGGCTGCGCAGATTTTCCGTGTATCCGCTCCCACAAGCCTATTCCATCCGCCATTCAGGGTTTCGACCCACTCAGTTTCGTCGCGCATCGTCACACACGGTACCCCGTAGAAGAACGCTTCCTTCTGTACACCACCGGAATCAGTCAGGATAACTTTCGCAGCCTGCTCAAGAGCGACCATGGAAAGAAATGGCAAAGGTTCCACGATATGGATGTTGCCCAATTTATTATTCAACGAATAGTCGTCAAGTAGTTTGCGGGTTCTGGGATGGAGAGGTAGCACCACAGGCATACTCTTCGATATCTCTGCTAGGGCGGCAACTATGGCACCAAGGCGGACAGGGTCATCAGTATTCTCAGCTCGATGACAAGTTGCAAGAGCAAAGCCTCGTTCCTCAAGGGCCATGTCTTTGAGGATACTAGTCCGCTTTAGTGCAAGATCCTTGTAGTGCATTGAGACGTCGTACATGACATCGCCAACATTGTAAGCCCCAACGATTATTCCCTCTGCTTGCAGATTGGCCATGGCCACATTCGTAGGACACAGAAGAAGCGAAGAAACACGATCCGCCAAAATTCGATTTATTTCTTCGGGCATGCGCATGTTAAAGGAACGAAGGCCCGCTTCGACGTGCGCTACTGGAATATGTAGCTTGGCTGCCGCCAGCGCACCCGCGAGGGTTGAATTCGTGTCACCATAAATCAACAACCAGTCGGGTCTTTCCTCTAGCAGGACATTTTCAACGGATTCCAACATGCGGCCCGTCATGGCACCATGCTGACCACCAGAAATTTCGAGGTTGTACTTGGGGTGGGGAATATCAAGTTCTTCGAAAAAGACCTTAGACATGTTGTCATCATAGTGCTGGCCGGTGTGAACAAGTACCTCCTCAATCTTCGTGGCGTAGTCATCACGAATGGCCCGTGAAACAGCCGCAGCTTTGATGAACTGCGGGCGAGCACCGACAACAGTAAGAATCTTCATGCCATTGCCGCTGCAACTGCGCTCACTATATGTTCCTGAGTGCGAAAGTTTAAATAAGGATGCATGGGCAAGCTGAATACCCTGGATGCAACAGTCTCGGCAATTTCAAGGCCGCCTGAAATACGGCACAAGTATTGATAAGCAGGTTGTTGATGCAACGGTACCGGGTAGTGGACTGCAGTCGGGATGCCTGACTCCTTGAGCCGCACCAACACCGCGTCACGACCTTCAACCTGAATGGTGAATTGGCCCCAGATGCAAGTTCTATCTGTACGTACCACCAATTGGCAGACTGCGGGAACGTTTGCTAACAACTCGCGATAGCGCTGGCCAACTTCTATGCGTTGAGAGACTTCCCAATCAAATCGTTCCAACTTGGCCAACACTACGGCACATTGAAGCGTATCCATCCGGCCACCTACACCAACACGGGTATGGAAGTAGCGACGCTCTTGCCCATGTATCCGTATTTCGCGCATGAATCTGGCCAACTTATCGTCGCTGGTAAAAATGGCGCCGCCATCACCATAGCAACCGAGTGGCTTGCTTGGGAAGAAACTGGTGCACCCAATAGTCGAAAGGTTACAGGTCTTGCGTCCTTTGTAATTAGCTCCAAAACTCTGCGCAGCATCTTCAATCACCAGGATATTGCCATTTCGTGCTGCGATGGCATTGATTTCATCCATATCGGCTGCCTGCCCATACAGTGAAACCGGGATGATGGCCTTTGTCTTTGGCGAAATGGCAGCCTCGATCAGAACTGGATCAATGTTGCAAGTGTCTGGCTGAACGTCAACAAAGACAGGAATAGCGCCTAGTAAAGCGATTACTTCTGCTGTGGCGACAAAAGTGAAAGGTGTCGTGATCACTTCATCACCTGACTTCACGCCAAGGGCCATCAAAGCAATCAGAAGTGCCTCGGTACCTGACGCGACCGTAATGCAGTGCTTAGCTTCGGTATAGGCCTCCAGTCTTTCCTCTAGCTCTCGTACCTCTGGCCCCATGATGTACTGGCCGTGGTTGAGAACGTTCTGTATACGGTTGTCAATCGCTTCCTTCAGATCCGCGTATTGAGCCTTGAGATCAATGAACTCTATCTTTGGATTCATAGCGGCTTACAACTCGTATCGTCAATCTGGTAGGTGGCACCGCACTCGCAATGCACATGGCCTTTACCCTGCAACTGGGTGCCACAACAACACATCCAGCCACGCCTTTTTGCGGGTACCCCCAGCATCAGCGCGTAAGCAGGCACATTGCGGTTCACTACAGCCCCCGCGCCGATGAAAGCGTGCTCACCAATGGTGCTACCACAGACGATGGTACTGTTTGCACCGAGGGTTGCCCCTCGTTTAACAATGGTATTGCGGTATTCGTTTTTGCGAGTTACTGCGGAGCGAGGGTTATATACATTGGTAAAGACCATGCTCGGCCCGCAAAACACATCGTCTTCCAGCCGCACTGCGTCATAAACCGATACATTGTTCTGGATCTTGACGTTGTTGCCGATCACAACATCGTTGCCAACAAAGACGTTTTGCCCCAAAGAACACCCCATGCCAATATTTGCGCCCCCACAGATATGGACCCAATGCCAAATACGACTGCCCTCACCAATTTGCGCACCATCGTCAACGATGGCTGTTGGATGAATAGTTACAGGCATGCTAATAATCAAGTGGCAAAGCAATGCGCTTACCATCCCTGGCGGACAAGTAGACTGCAATCAATGTCTCGAGAGACTTTAGCCCTTCACGACCATCTGTTTCAGGCAATGCCTCTCCACACAATACCTGAATCACATTATCGTAATATAGGGGATGTCCAAAACCGTAAACCGAGGTTGTCTCGTAACTGGCCTGTTTTACCTTCTCATCGTCTTTGTTGGGCTCGGCAAACTCCCAATGCTGAATTTCATTCACCGCTACTCCGCCTACACGCACCGTTCCTTTTTCGCCGATGATGGTAATGCTGCCTTCAAAATTCTTGGGGTAGGTCAGCATGGTGACATTCATGGAACCCAATGCACCTGAGCGCCATTTAACACTGATGACCCCAGTGTCCTCTACCTCAATGTTACGAGCGAGCGTCGCCGTATATGCCTGAATGCTCTCGATGGGGCCAATCAACCAGTCAAGCAAATCAACGTAATGGCTTGCTTGATTCATGAATGCGCCACCATCAAACTCCCAAGTGCCACGCCATGCAGCACTGTCGTAGTATTCCTGCGGACGCGTCCAGAACACATTCAGACTAACCATGAAAATACGCCCAAAGCGGCCTTGCTCGATAGCGCGTTTTAGCAATTGCAACGTGGCATTGCGGCGGTTTTGTTTCACTACAAAGAGTCGAACATTGGCATCGTCACACGCTCTGACCATGCGCTGGCCATCGTACCAACGGGTCGCCATGGGTTTCTCGGTCATGACGTGACGTCCGGACACAGCAACATCAATGGTCTGCTCTGGATGCAGTCCACTGGGTGTTGTCAGGACAACAATATCCGCAGAGGTATCCGCAAGAAATCTATTAAAGTTGGAATACGGTTTTGCGCCAGTCAGGTTCGCGGCAGCATCCAGTGCTTTGGGATCAACATCGCAAACACTTACCAACTCAGCACGGTCGGCGTGTTGCTTCAGCGCTGCAAAATGATTTTTAGCAATCCGCCCACAACCCACGAGGGCAAAGCGAATTTTTCGATCAGTAATGGGATCTGCGAAAATACGCATGAACCTAATCCTTCTGACATTGTCAAGAACTGCCCAACCTTCGGTTGGGGGTCGTAAGTGCGATATGCTAACGCAATGCAGCCTCGGGTGTCACTTCTGCTGACAACGAACAAAAAAAAAGCCCGGCAAGTTGCCGGGCTTTCCTACCGAGACTGCCTCGGCGCTGAATTCAGACGATTAAACCGTGCGGCGACGTAAACCTGCCAAGCCAGCCAAACCCAGACCTAGGAGAGCAAGGCTACCCGGCTCGGGAACACCATTACCCGGGCCAATCACGACCGGCCCCTGGCCGACGTTGATCAGGCTGGCGTCGATGCCTTGGGTGAAGTCGTAATAGTTATCATATGGATCAAAGTCATATGTCCCAAAGATCATCGTCTCGGAACTCACCAAAGAGGCGAAAATATTGCCAAGCAGAGTTGTGTCTGTAAGGTCAAACCAGCCAGTATCCAGCAAATTATCGCGGAAGCCACCCCCGCTCATGCCGGATAAGACAGAGCCAGTGCCGTCGGTATTCTGGGCATTCACGCCCGTCCAGTCGCCGGCGCTGTAGCCGTTCAACTGGAGGGTCAGGTCATTTTGGTCGAAGTTACCGGAAGCACTGTCGCCATCCCAGAGTGTGAATCGCACTGACAGACGCTGGAGCCCGCCACCCAACTGGCTGGTCACGGCTGAAGTAAATCCGTTCTGGATGCCGATGGTGAAGGGGTTACCACGGTAGGTGATAGGGGCACCATCATCAGCATAGCCGATATACAGGGTACTGGCAGCAAGCTGGCTGACCACGTGGGAGCCATTGGTGCCTACCATGTCCATCACCACGCCACCAACAGTGGAGGCGCCGACCGAAGTGACATCCAGGCCAGTCGAAGAAGTGGAAGTAAACGTACTCGCGAATACAGAACTGGTTCCAAACAAGGCGATAGCGGCTACCAAAAATTTCATACGCGCTGTCATGATCGACTCCTTTTAAAATTTCTTGATGAGTACTGCCTTTTACCATGTGACGCGGATAACTGATTCTGCGCGCCACGACAATTAAAATATAGCAATATCTATACCCAAAATTATTTCTTTTGAAAACCAGCATGTTGAGAAGAGTAGGCGGGGTCATGGTCAAGCTCCCTGCCTAGCTATGTAATATTTACCGACACGCTATCCGTAGAGTGGTCATCCCTACGAGCTACGGACCAACCTCAGAGGAATTAGCCAGCCATCCGATGCAATTTCGCCCAGCCCGATAAAACCCTGCGGTCCGAAAAGTCGGCTCCGGCGGGACGGCGCCCCGGTCACAGGATTCCAGCGTATCGGCTGACCATGCAGCAGACGCACTGCCTCCTGCTCGCTCAGGTTCGTTGCCGGCAAATCGGCCAGCAGCGCATCCGGCGGTTGCAGCAGACTGTCGCGCTCCACCACCGGCGTCGCCTCGATGCATTCCAGTGTCGTGGCCTGCGCCAAATCCAGCGTACCAACACGGGTACGACGCAGGACAGCCAGGTGGGCGCCGCAGCCGAGCGCGCTACCGATGTCTGCCGCGAGGGTACGCACATAGGTACCCTTGCTGCAATCGACTGCCAGGTCGAAAGAATCACCGCGCCAGGCGAGCAGTTCGAGCGCATGGATAGTCACCTTGCGTGGCGTGCGCTCGACCTCGATACCCTGACGGGCAAGTTCATAAAGCGGCGTGCCATCTCGTTTCAAGGCCGAGTACATCGGGGGTACCTGCTCGATCTCGCCCATGAAGCGCGACAGCACGGCCCGCGCATCGGCCTCGGTCGATGTGACCGGACGCGTCGTGAGCACTTGGCCTTCGGCATCAGCGGTCGCCGTGACGATGCCGAGCCTGACCGTTGCCAAATAGGTTTTATCGGCATCGAGCAGTTCGCTGGCGAACTTGGTGGCCTCGCCAAAACACAACGGCAGCAGTCCGGTAGCCAGCGGATCGAGCGTGCCGGTATGACCGGCTTTTTCAGCGTTGAACAGCCAGCGCGCCTTTTGCAGTGCGGTGTTCGAACTTAATCCCAGGGGCTTGTCGAGCAGCAGTACGCCATCCACCTTGCGGCGTGGTGCGCGTCGCGGCTTATTCACTGTCGCGATTATCCGATGCGTGGTCCGCCTCGATGACTTCGTCAATCAGGCGTGACAAGCGGGTACCGCGCTCGACGGAAGCATCGAAAACGAAGTGGAGTTCGGGGATGTGATGGATGTGCAGCCGGCGGCCAAGCTCACGCCGCAGGAAGCCGGCAGCATGCGCCAGCCCCTTGGCGATTTCCTTGCCACGTTCCGCCTCGGCCAGCGATGTATAAAACACCTTGGCATGCGTGTAGTCCGGACTGAGCTCGATATCAGTGATGGTGACGAACGGCAGCAGTTGCATCAAGCGTGGATCCTTCACCTGCCGCAGCAGGTCAACGAGATCGCGGCGGATCTGCTCCGCCACGCGATCGCCGCGCGAATACCCCTGTCCCTGGTGCCGTCCCGCCATCGCCGACTATGCCCTCGCCGGGCTGTCCCAAGAGGGCATGCGCCCCTCTGTGGGGGGCAGCGCGCCGGGTTTGCGAGCGTGGGGGATCATATAGTTAGACTAACTTCCGGGCGACTTCCTGGATCTCGAATATCTCGAGCTGGTCGCCTTCGTTGATGTCGTTGAAGTTCTTCACTGACAAACCGCACTCGAAGCCTTCCTTGACCTCGCGCACGTCGTCCTTGAAACGCTTGAGCGATTCGAGCTCGCCGGTATGGATGACGACATTCTCGCGCAGCAGGCGCACCATGGAACCACGCCGGACAATGCCGGAGAGCACCATGCAACCTGCCACTGCACCGATCTTGGGAACACGGAAGACCTGACGAATCTCGACCAGGCCGAGCATGTTTTCGCGCTTCTCGGGGGACAACATGCCGGAGAGCGCCGCCTTCACCTCATCCACGGCATCGTAGATGATGTTGTAGTAGCGGATATCGACGCCGAAACTTTCGGCCGCCTTGCGCGCACCCGCATCGGCGCGGGTGTTGAAGCCGATGATGACGGCCTTCGAAGCTTGCGCCAGGTTGACGTCAGACTCGGTGATGCCACCGACAGCAGCGTGAATGACGTTGACCTTGACCTCGGCGGTCGACAATTTGATGAGCGCCTGCGCCAGCGCTTCCTGCGAGCCCTGCACGTCGGACTTGATAATCAGCGCCAGTGTCTTGACCTCATCTTCACCCATCTGCTCGAACATGTTTTCGAGCTTCGCCGCCTGCTGCTTGGCCAGCCGCACGTCGCGGAACTTGCCTTGGCGGAACAGCGCGATTTCGCGCGCCTTCTTCTCGTCGGCCATCGCCATCGCTTCATCACCGGCGGCCGGTACATCCGAAAGTCCCTGGATCTCGACCGGAATTGACGGCCCGGCGGACTCGACCGGATGGCCAAGTTCATCAAGCATGGCACGCACACGGCCGTACACCTGCCCGACCAGCAGCACGTCGCCGCGCTTCAGCGTGCCGGACTGCACCAGCACGGTCGCCACCGGGCCCTTGCCCTTGTCGAGGCGCGCCTCGATGACCAGTCCCTTGGCCAAGGTATCGCGCGGTGCCGTAAGTTGAAGCACCTCGGCCTGCAACAGCAAGTTTTCCAGCAAGTCATCGATGCCCTGACCGGTTTTTGCCGATACCGATATGAAGGGGGTTTCGCCGCCGTATTCTTCGGGTACGACGCCTTCGGCGACCAGTTCCTGGCGGACCCGCTCAGGATTGGCACCCGGCTTGTCGATCTTGTTCATCGCCACAACCAAGGGCACATTGGCGGCCTTGGCATGATGGATGGCCTCTTTGGTCTGCGGCATCACGCCGTCGTCGGCTGCCACCACCAGAATGACGATGTCGGTGGCTTTCGCACCCCGTGCGCGCATCGCGGTAAAGGCTGCGTGGCCCGGTGTGTCGAGAAAAGTCACCATGCCGCGCGGTGTTTCGACATGGTAGGCACCGATATGCTGGGTGATGCCCCCCGCCTCGCCAGCCGCCACCTTGGCGCGACGGATGTAGTCGAGCAGCGAGGTCTTGCCGTGGTCGACGTGGCCCATTACCGTAACTACAGGAGCACGCGGCAACAGTTCAACGTCATGATGTTCGGTGACTGCGTCATCGAGGAAAGCATCGGGATCATCGAGCTTGGCGGCGAATGCCTTGTGCCCCAATTCCTCGACGACGATCATGGCCGTTTCCTGATCGAGGTGCTGGTTGATGGTCACCATCATGCCCATCTTCATCAGCTTCTTGATGACCTCGGTCGCCTTGACAGACATCTTGTGCGCCAGGTCGGCAACGGAAATCGTCTCCGGAACATTAACCTCACGGACGACCTGTTCAACCGCCTGAGGCGCGGCCCGCTCCTCCACGTGGTGGCGCCCTTGGCGCCCTGACTGTTTCGGTCCGCCACGCCAACCGCCAGCGCCGCCAGCCGTATCGCCGCGCGTCTTGAGTCCGCCTCGACGATTGCGATCGGCTTCGCCCTTGGTGACAGCCACACTCTTCTTTTCGGCCTTGCGCGGCGCCTCCCCGGGTTTCGCCGCAGGCTTGTGCAAAGTACCGCTCACGGGGACTGCCGACCCCGGCTGTGCCGGCGCCGCAGTTTTCTCCACGGCAGCCGCTTCGGCCTGGGCCTGCAACTGCACCAGACGCGCCTCGGCTTCGGCACGTGCGCGTGACTCGCGATCCTGCTTTTCCTTTAATTCAGCTGCCTGGATAGCGGCCAGTTCGGCCTGCCGTTTGGCTTCCTGTTCGCGCAATGCCGTCTGCTCGGCATCGACGGTAAGGGTAGGTTCGGGTGCGGTTTCGATGACCGGCGCTTCGACGGCCACTTCGGCATCGCGTTTCACGAAGGTCCGCTTCTTGCGGACTTCGACCTGGATCGTGCGTGCCTTGCCGGAAGAATCGGCCGACTTGATCTCGCTGGTCTGCTTGCGGGTCAGCGTAATTTTCGCCTTGGGAATGGTCTCGCCATGCGACTTGCGCAGGAAATCGAGCAGGCGCGTCTTGTCCTGTTCGGTCAGGGTATCGGTGCTCGCCTGTTTGACGACGCCGGCCTTGGCCAACTGTTCGATCAGGGCCACCGGCGGCATTTTCAGCTCCGTGGCAAATTGTGCAACACTCATTTGGGCTGACATGGCGCCTCCTTACTGCTGTTCATCGGCGAACCAGTGCGCACGTGCAACCGTGATCAAGGCCTTGGCACGTTCTTCGTCGATATTTGTCAATTCCACCAATTCATCAACCGCCAGATCGGCCAGGCCGTCACGGTCGAGAATTTCATGCTTGGCAAGCGTTGCCGCCAGTTGCCGATCCATGCCTTCGAGGTTGAGCAGGTCTTCGGCGACCTTCCCCAGTTCCTCCTCGTTGACGATAGCTTCGGTCAGCAGGACATTGCGCGCCCGGTCACGCAACTCGTTAACCGTTCAACTCGTCGAAAGACTCGATCTCGAGCATTTCTGCCAGCGGTACGTAAGCAACCTCTTCAAGCGTCGAGAAACCTTCCTGTACGAGAATTTCAGCGACCTCCTCATCCACATCCAGCTTGTCGATGAACAACTGACGCGTGCTGGAAGTTTCCTGAGCCTGCTTGTTATGCGACTCTTCGACCGTCATCAGGTTGATCGTCCAGCCCGTCAACTCCGAGGCGAGCCGCACGTTCTGGCCGCTGCGGCCAATGGCAATGGCGAGATTCGCTTCATCGACCACCACATCCATGCTGTGCTTTTCTTCATCGACGACGAGGGAATTGACTTCGGCGGGCGCCAGTGCACCGATCACGAATTGTGCGGGATCGGCCGACCACAGGACGATATCGACGCGCTCGCCAGACAGTTCGTTGGTCACGGCGGTGACCCGTGAGCCGCGCATGCCAACGCAGGTACCGATCGGATCGACACGCGGATCGTTCGACTTCACGGCGATCTTGGCGCGGATGCCCACATCGCGTGCGGCTGACTTGATCTCGAGCAGCCCATCCTCAATTTCCGGCACTTCGAGTTCGAACAACTTCATGATGAACTGCGGCGCGGTGCGCGAAAGAATCAGTTGCGGGCCGCGCGCATTGCGGTCGATCTTCATCAGCCAGGCACGCACGCGGTCACCGGGACGCAGATTCTCTTTCGGAATCATCTGGTCACGCGGCAGCAACGCTTCGATACGCCCGGCCTCGACGATGGCATTGCCGCGTTCCATGCGTTTGATCGTGCCGGTTACCAGGTGCTCCTTGCGATCGAGGAAATCGTTGAGGATCTGCTCGCGCTCGGCATCGCGAATTTTCTGCAGGATGACCTGCTTGGCGGTCTGCGCACCAATCCGGCCGAAATCGATGGCTTCGATCGACTCCTCGATGTAATCGCCGATTTGCACCTCGGCATCGTCCACGCACGCTTCGGACAGCCCGATCTGCTGTGCGGGAATCTCGACTTCTTCATCATCCAGCACCAGCCACCGCCGGAAAGACTCGTACTCGCCTGTTTCGCGGTTGATTTCGACGCGTACCTCGGCTTCGTCGTGGATGCGCTTCTTGGTCGCAGAAGCGATTGCAAGCTCCAGGGCACCGAACACAATGTCTCTGCCGACATTCTTTTCACGTGCCAAAGCATCGACCAGCAGCAATAACTCACGACTCATTTCATTCTCCCGCTAATTTCCGTTGAATTTTCGTAAAACCTTGGTTAAAACTTTGGCACCAGGCGTGCCTTGTCGATGTTCTCGAACGCAAACTCGCGCTCCGTGTCACCCGTCTTGATGCGGACCCGGTCGTCAGAGCAACCGACGATCGTGCCGGAAAAATTGCGCTGGGGGCTTGATGTCCCCTGCGTGTTGGTGCCTTCAGGTATGCGCAGTTTGAGCTGTACTTCCTGTCCCGCATAGCGCATGTAGTCTGCCAGCTTCTTCAGGGGGCGATCCATGCCCGGCGACGAGACTTCGAGGCGGTCATAATCGATATTCTCGACCACGAACAGGCGCGACAGGTGGTTGCTGACAGCCACGCAATCGTCTACCGTCACGCCACTGCCCTGGGCAGTGGCAACGGCGCCCACACCATCCGCCCCGCTCACCGGCAGACGGTCGATGAACACACGCAGCAGGCGGACACGGGGACTCGTCTCGAAATCCACGAGTTCATAGCCCAGCCCGACAACTGCCTGCTCGATCAATCCTGCCAGATTCGCCATACCGTCGTACCCATTCCACGCACTTGTTACTTGTCCCGAATGCAAAAAAAAATGGGCCCACTGCCCATTTTCTTTTTTCCGCTCCCGCCCTCAAAATGAAAGGCGGACGCGATCTTGTAAAGCCGATCATTATACAAGTGACTGCGCGGCAAAGCAATTTTGATCGCTGGTTTTTCAGTTACTGCCAGGCCCCTCCAGTATTTTCAGCAAGGACTGCACCTCCGCAGGCAACAATTCCTGGCATTGCCCGCGCTTGAGATTCGCGGGCAGGACGATCGGGCCATAGCGGACACGCATCAGGCGACTGACCGTAACGCCCACTGCGGCGAACATGCGCCGCACCTCCCGGTTGCGCCCCTCCTCCAGCGTCACGCGATACCAGTGATTGGCACCCTCCCCTCCCGCCGGTTGCAGACGCACGAACTTGGCCATGCCATCTTCCAGTTCGATCCCTTCGGTCAGCTTGACCAGGGCGGCATCTTCGATTTCACCCAGCACGCGTACGGCGTACTCACGTTCGAGCCGATAGCGCGGATGCATGAGTCGATTGGCCAGGGCGCCTTCGGTCGTAAACAGCAGCAACCCGCAGGAATTGAAGTCAAGCCGACCGATGGCGATCCACCGCCCCCCGCGCAAACGCGGCAAGGCATTGAAAACACTGGGACGACCCTGCGGATCGTCGCGTGAAACGATTTCGCCTTCGGGCTTGTGATAAAGCAGCACACGCGGTGTCCGCGCGGCGAAATGCAGATTGACAAGGCGGCCGCCGACCTTGACCTTGTCGGTGGCAACAACGCGCTGGCCGAGATGTGCGGCTTCACCGTTGACATTGACGCGCCCGGCGGCAATCCATTCCTCGATCTCCCGGCGCGCACCGAGTCCGGCATCGGCCAATGCCTTCTGCAATTTGACGCTGGGTCCCGGCTCAGCAGCCCTTGCCGCCGCCCGGACAGGCTTTTCAGGCCTGCTCGGCTTGCTCGGCGGACGAAAAGGCGTCGCTTTGCGCGGTGTTCGCGGCGACGTTGACGACCGCGTCGCTGGTGATTGCGCCGCTGGCGTCGTGCTGGACGGGCTGCTCCGGCGCTGCGAGGGTTTCTTGGGTTTCGTTGGGTTGGGCATCGATCATCCGTTCGATCTCGGCCAGCGGCGGCAGTTCGGACAAGCTGCGCAAGCCGAGATCATCTAGAAATTTGCGGGTTGTGGCATACAGGGCCGGACGGCCCGGGGAATCGCGATGGCCGACAGCATCGACCCAACCACGACCTTCCAGGGTCTTGACGACATTCGGGGACACGGCCACGCCGCGGATGTCCTCGATATCGCCACGGGTCACCGGTTGGCGATAGGCGATGATCGCCAGTGTTTCCATGACCGCGCGCGAATACTTCTGCGGCCGTTCGTTTTTCAGACGGTCGAGGAAGATCTGGTACTCCGGCCGGGTCTGAAAGCGCCAGCCGGAGGCGAGTTGCACCAGTTCGACACCGCGCTCTGCCCAGTCGCGCCGCAGATCGTCCAGCAGCGTGCGCCAGGTATCGTCGTCGAAAGGATCATCGAAGAGCTTTTTCAGTTCGGCAAGCGGCAGCGGCTCGGCAGCGGCCAGCAATGCCGTCTCCAGAACGCGCTTGTAGTCTTCAGGTCTGTAGAGTTGCAACATCGCTCAATTTTACATAGATGGGTGCCAGCGCCTCGCTCTGGGTCAGTTCGACCAGACGCTCGCGGGCCAGTTCGAGAATGGCGAGGAAGCTGACGACCAGGCTGGCAATGCTGGATTGGCCGCTTGCGGCATCGAACAGGTCATCGAACATGACGTAATTGCGTCCTTGCAGACGACGCAGGATCGAGCCCATGTGCTCGCGCACCGAAAGCTCTTCGCGGTGAATGCGGTGATGCTGATGCATTTTGGCCTGACGCATCAACGTCAACCAGACGACCTGCAAATCATGCACGCTTACCTCGGGTGCGCGCGCCGCCACCTTGTCGGCGATCCAGACCGAGGCCCACTCGTAGTCACGGTGCGCCTGTGGCAGGGCGTCGATGCGCGCGGCGGCCAGCTTGATGCGCTCATACTCCATCAGGCGGCGCATCAGTTCGGCGCGCGGGTCTTCCGGCTCGCCGCTGACGGCCTTCGGCGGCCGCGGCAGCAGCATGCGCGACTTGATCTCGAGCAACATCGCCGCCATCAGCAGATAGTCGGCGGCCAGTTCGAGATTGGTGCGCCGCATTGCCTCGACATACACCAGATACTGTGCGGTCAGCGGCGCCATCGGAATATCGAGGATGCTCAGATTGGCCTTGCGGATCAGGTAGAGCAACAGATCCAGCGGGCCCTCGAAGGCGTCGAGAAATATCTCCAGCGCATCCGGCGGGATGTAGAGGTCGCGCGGCATGTCCGGAAAAGGTTCGCCGTAGAGCATGGGCACGTGTTGTGCCGCGACACCCATTTCCGCCGTCTCCATGCTGGCGGCGGCCGGCGGCGCCGTCTCGCCAGCGCCGACTTTTACTTCGTCCGTCATCGTCATGACACCGTATAGGCAGCAGTGCCGACCGCGATCAGGGCTTCCTGGTCGTTGAAAAGCTCCATGCGCGTCACCGCCACCTTGTTGCCGGTGCGCAGCGGAAAACCGCGCGCAATGAACCATTCCCCGTTGCCGGGACGCAGATAGTCGATGCGCAGGTCGATGGTACCGATGCGGGAAAAACGTTCCACGATCTCGGCGACCGGCGTGCCTTTCAGCTTTTGCTGCACGCCGAGAAAAGCCACCAGCCCGCCCGTGACATCGAGTACCGATGAAATCACACCGCCATGCAGGATATTGCGCACGTAGTTGCCGATCAGTTCGGGCCGCATGTCGAAACGCAGTTCGGGCCGATCATGGTGCAAGGACAATACGTCGATGCCGAGAATCCGGTTGAAGGGCATGCGCTCGACAAAACTCTCGCGGATGATCGCGAGCAACTCAGCTTCTTCGGCAGCTTCGTTGATGACTGTCTTTTTCACGAATAATCCAGCCCGATGGCCTCGCGTACATCGCGCATGGTTTCCTGCGCCAGCTTGCGGGCCTTCTCGCAGCCGTCGGCGATGATGTTCTTGACCAGTTGCGGGTCCCCTTCATACATGCGGGCGCGCTCGCGCATCGGTTCCTGCTCTTTCAGCACGCCCTCGATCACCGGCTGCTTGCATTCGATGCAGCCAATGCCGGCGGAACGACAACCCTGTTGCACCCAGGCCCTGACTTCGTCATTCGAGTAGATGAGATGGAACTGCCAGACCGGGCATTTGTCCGGATCGCCGGGATCGGTGCGCCGCACGCGCTGCGGGTCGGTCTGCATGGTTTTGATCTTCTTGCGGACCGACTCCTCATCCTCGCGCAACGCAATCGTGTTGCCGTAGGACTTGGACATCTTCTGGCCGTCCAGCCCCGGCATGCGCGAAGCTGCGGTGAGCAGCGCACCGGGCTCGGCAAGAATCATCTTGCCGCTGCCTTCGAGATAGCCGAACAGCCGCTCGCGGTCACCATGCGAGAGGCTTTGTGCCTCGTCGAGCACCGCATGCGCCTGCTCCAGTGCGTCCGCCTCGCCCTTTTCCTGGAAGCGTGTGCGCAGCTCTTCATACAGCTTGGCGCGCTTGCCGCCGAGTTTCTTCACCGCCTCTTTCGCCTTCTCCTCGAAGCCCAGCTCGCGGCCGTAGAGATGGTTGAAGCGGCGCGCGATCTCGCGTGTGAATTCGATGTGCGGCACCTGATCCTCGCCCACCGGCACCTTGTCGGCGCGGTAGATCAGGATGTCGGCCGCCTGCAGCAGCGGATAGCCGAGGAAGCCGTAGGTCGTCAAATCCTTGTGCGTGAGTTTTTCCTGCTGGTCCTTGTAGGTCGGCACGCGCTCAAGCCAACCCAGCGGCGTCATCATCGACAGCAGGAGATGCAGTTCGGCATGCTCGGGCACGCGCGACTGGATGAAGATGGTCGCCTGCGCTGGATCGACACCGGCCGCCAGCCAGTCGAGCACCATGTCCCAGGTGTTCTGCGTGATCGTTCCCGGCTCATCGTAAGCCGTCGTCAGTGCGTGCCAGTCGGCAACGAAAAACAGGCACGGATACTCGTGCTGCAACTTGATCCAGTTAGCCAGCACCCCGTGATAGTGGCCCAGATGCAGGCGCCCCGTGGGACGCATTCCGGAAAGAACTCTTTCGGCGAACATAGTTATAAGGCGAACAGGTTTTTGATGAAAAAGAGGAAATACCAACGGAGGGGACTCAGAATGTAATCCAGCCCCCCGAGGAACAATAACGCCAGCAGAATAACAAAGCCAAAACGCTCAAGCTTGGCAAACCGCCAAGCAGCGCGCGGCGGCAACAGGCTGACGGCAATGCGACCGCCATCCAGGGGCGGAATGGGCAACAGGTTCAAGAGCATCAGCACCGCATTCACCTCGATTCCGGCACGCGCCATTTCAGCCAACGGCAGACTGTAAGCATTGTCCGGCGTCAGCACCACCAGCTTCAGTATCGCAGCCCAACTCAGTGCCATGGCCAGGTTCGCCCCGGGGCCGGCAGCGGCGACCCAGAGCATGTCCTGTTTGGGCTTACGCAGGCGACCGAAATCCACCGGCACCGGCTTGGCCCAGCCAAACAGGAACCCCGCATGAGAAAAAAGCAACAGTGCCGGAACGACAATCGTGCCCCATAAGTCAACATGGCGTAACGGATTAAGGCTGATGCGCCCCAGCTTCCACGCGGTCGGGTCACCAAAGTGACGCGCCACATAGCCGTGCGCCGCCTCGTGCAGGGTGATGGCAAAGATCACCGGCAGGGCATAGATTGCCAGTGACTGAATAATGTTTTCCATGGATGGCTGATTCTAATCGACGGCGAATGCAGACAAGCCAAAAGGTTCCAGCGGTCCGCGCCCGGCACGGATCAGTTCAGCGCCGCCGCCGACGAGATTGATCACGGTGGTCATGCCGCCGCCGCAGGGGCCGGCATCGATCACCAGATCGACCAGCTTGTCGAGGCGGGTGCAGATCGCTTCCGTGTCGCACAGGGGCGCTTCATCATCCGGCAGGATCAGCGTCGAACTGAGGATCGGCTCGTTCAGCTCGGCCAGCAGCGCCAGCACGACCGGGTGGTCAGGCACGCGCAGGCCAATGGTCTTGCGTTTCGGGTGGAGCACGCGACGCGGCAACTCCTTCGTGCCTTCGAGGATAAAGGTATAGCTGCCCGGCGTCGTTGCCTTGAGCATGCGGTATTGCACATTGTCAACCCGCGCATAGGTCGCAATTTCCGACAGGTCGCGACACATCAGGGTGAAATGATGCCGCTCGTCTACACCCCGTATCCGACGAATTCGATCGAGCAGCGCGGCATCGCCCAGATGCCCGCCCAGTGCGTAGGCTGAGTCGGTGGGAAACACCGCCAGACCGCCCTTGCGGATGATCTCTGCCGCGTGGGCAATCAGGCGCGGCTGAGGATTCTTCGGATGGATCTCGAAATAATCCGCCATCAGAGCCAGTCAGCCCAGACGGGTTTCAGGTCGGGCGGCAATTGCGCCATGCGTCCCAGGTCGATATAGCTCTCACCCGGCCCGTGGAAATCCGAAGCACGCGAGGCGAGGAAGCCGAACTCACGCGCGATACCGGCAAACTCGCGTATTTCGGCTTCGTTGTGCGATCCGGAAACAACCTCGATGCCTTCCCCCCCCAGTTCCTTGAAGGCGACGTACAACTCACGCCGCTGGGCCGGTGTCAGCCGGTAGCGGCCGGGATGGGCGATCACTGCGATGCCACCGGCCGCCTTGATCCAGCCCAGGGCCTCGGACAATTCCGCCCATGGGTGGCTGACATAACCTGGCTTGCCTTTGGCAAGCCAGTGGTCGAACACGGTCTTCACGTCGCGCGCAAAACCGCGCTCGACGATGTAGCGCGCGAAATGCGAACGCGAGATCAGTGCCGGGTTGCCAACATACTTGAGCGCACCTGCGTAGGCGCCGTCGATGCCGACTTTCGCCAGCTCCTCGGCCATGCGGCCGGCACGCTCGTCGCGCCCGCCACGCACGCGTGCCAGCCCGGCCACCAGTCCGGGATGGCGATGATCGAAGTTGAGTCCGACAATATGTACCGTCTGGTCATCACCCCAGGACACCGAAATCTCGACGCCCGGTACAAAACGCAGGCCCAGCGCGGCTGCGGCAGCAGCTGCCTCGTCCAGTCCGCCGATCTCGTCATGATCGGTCAGCGCCAGTAGGTCGAACGCCATTCGCCCGCGCACGCTCGACGATCACGGCAGGTTCCAGCAGACCATCCGAAACAGTGGAATGGCAGTGCAGATCGGCATTCACGGGATTCATCACGGCTTTTCCAATCCGCGCAGAAAAGCGGCAAAACCGGCGCCAACTTCGGGGTGGCGCAAGGCATATTCGACGGTCGCCTGCAGATAGCCCAACTTTGAGCCACAGTCGTAACGCACTCCCTGATAGCGATAGGCCAGCACCTGCTGCTCGGCGAGCAGCGCCGAAATGGCGTCGGTGAGCTGGATTTCGCCGCCGGTGCCGGCCTGCGCATGCTCCAGATGATGAAAGATGCGCGAGGTCAGCACATAGCGGCCGACCACCGCCAGCGTCGAAGGGGCGGCCTCGGGTTTGGGCTTTTCGACGATGGCATTCACCCGCTCGACGCGGTCAGCCAGCGGCTGCGCAGCGACGATGCCGTAGCTGGCGGTATCGGCACGCGGCACGTCCTGCACACCAAGTACCGAGCAGCTGTAGTAATCGTAGGCATCCACCATCTGCCGCATCACCGGCACGTCACCATCGAGCAGGTCGTCGGCGAGCAGCACGGCGAAGGGCTCATCGCCGACCACCGGTTTGGCGCACAGCACGGCGTGGCCCAGGCCGAGCGCCTCGGACTGACGGATGTAGATGCAGTTCATGTTCTTCGGCAGCAGGTTGCGCACGAATTCAAGCAACTCGGTCTTGCCGCGCCGCTCCAGTTCGCTTTCCAGTTCATAGGCCTTGTCGAAATGATCCTCGATCGCCCGCTTCGAGCGGCCGGTGACGAAAATCATGTCGGTGATGCCGGCGGCCACCGCCTCCTCCACCGCATACTGGATCAGCGGCTTGTCGACGATCGGCAGCATCTCCTTCGGACTCGCCTTGGTCGCGGGCAGAAAGCGCGTGCCCATGCCGGCAACCGGGAATACGGCTTTGGTAACTTTCGTCATGATGTGGGCAACCCCTTCAATTCATTCAGTAATTGCGTTTCGTCCAGAATGGTAACGCCCAATGCCTGCGCTTTCGTCAATTTGGAACCCGCTTCCGCGCCGGCCACGACGTAATCGGTCTGCTTCGACACCGATCCCGCAACCTTGCCGCCACGCGTCTCGATAAGTTCCTTCGCTGCCTCACGCGTCAGCGTTGGCAGTGTACCGGTCAGCACAAAAGTCTTGCCGGCGAGCGGGGAGGACACTGACGCCATCGCTGCGCCTTCCACCCAATGCACGCCTGCAGTGCGCAAGGCTTCGATCACTGCGACATTGTGCGGTTCGGCGAAAAAGTGCGCAATCGACGCAGCCACCACCGGGCCGACATCCGGCACCTGCTGCAGGCGATCAATGCCGGCCGCCATCAGACCAGCCAATGAACCAAAATATCGCGCCAGGTCTTTCGCCGTGGCTTCGCCGACATTGCGGATGCCCAGTGCGAAAACGAAACGTGCCAACGTCGTACTCCTGCTCTTGTCGATGGCGGCGAGCAGGTTGGTCGCTGATTTTTCCGCCATCCGTTCCAGGTTGGCGAGCGCGAAGCTACCCAGCTTGTAGAGGTCTGCAGGAGATTTGACGATGGCGTTATCGACGAGCTGATCGACCAGCTTCTCGCCGAGTCCCTCGATGTCCATGGCGCGCCGCGCGGCGAAATGCAGCAGCGCCTGCTTGCGCTGCGCCGGACAGAACAACCCACCGGTACAGCGGGCTATCGCCTCATCCTCAGGCTTTTCAATGGACGAGCCGCAGACCGGGCAGGTTTTCGGCATGAGGAATTCGGCCGCCAGGATCGGCCGTTTTTCCGGCACGACGGACACCACTTCCGGAATCACGTCGCCCGCACGGCGCACGATCACTGTGTCGCCGACGCGCACATCCTTGCGGCGTACTTCGTCCTCGTTGTGCAGCGTCGCGTTGGCGACTTCCACCTTGCCAACAAAAACAGGCTTGAGTCGGGCAACAGGCGTGATTGCTCCGGTGCGACCCACCTGAACATCGATGGCTTCCACAATTGTCAGTTGCTCCTCGGGAGGATACTTGTGCGCCACTGCCCAACGAGGCTCGCGACTGACGAAGCCGAGTTCCGCTTGCAACGCCAGGGCATTCACCTTGTACACCACGCCGTCGATGTCGAACGGCAGCGCATCGCGCATCGCCAGGATGGATACGTGGAAGGCGATCAATTCGCCCGGCCCGCGAGCGACGACGCGGTGCTCGCAAACGGGCAGTCCGAATTTCGCAAGCGCGTCGAGCACATCGCTGTGCGTCGCCGGCAATTGCCAGCCCACCGTTTCGCCAAGCCCGTAGGCGTAGAACGACAGCGGCCGCTCCGCCGCCATCTTCGGATCGAGCTGGCGGACGCTGCCGGCGGCGCCGTTGCGCGGATTCACCAACGTCGGCTTGCCGAGAATACGCTGCCGTTCGTTGTAGCGTTCGAAGTCCGGCCGGCTCATGTAAACCTCGCCGCGTACTTCCAGCACCGCCGGCGCGGCACCGGCAAGCCGCAAGGGAATCTGTCGCACGGTGCGAATGTTTTGCGTCACATCCTCGCCGGTCTCGCCATCGCCGCGCGTTGCCGCCTGGACCATCACGCCGTTCTCGTAGCGCAGGTTGATGGCCAGACCGTCGAACTTCAGCTCGGCGGCGTATTCGACCGCAGGCGCATGCTCGGGCAGGGCCAGCGCCTTGCGCACGCGGGCATCGAATGCATCCGCGCCTGCCGGACTGGTCTCGGTTTCAGTCTTGAGCGAAAGCATCGGCACGACGTGGCGTACCGGCGCAAACGCGGCGAGCGGCGCGCCGCCGACCCGCTGCGTCGGCGAATCTTCCGTGCGCAGTTCCGGATGCGCCGCCTCGATCTCTTGCAATTCGCGGAACAGCTTGTCGTACTCGGCGTCCGGAATCGTCGGCGCGTCGAGCACGTAATAGGCGCGGTTGTGGCGCTCTATTTCAGTGCACAGAAAGGCTGCACGATGGGCAGGACTGTCTGGTCGGTCCGGCATCAGGAGAAGAGGCGCAGCGCACGCACGCTGCCGGCGGGAATATCCTTCTCGGCCATCTGATGCTGCAAGTCCTGAATGCGGCCCCGGATGGCCACGATAGTGGCCTCGGTCAGGGGTTTCCGGTGCGCATCGGCAAGCTGGCCGCCCAGTGCCTCGGCGCAACGACGCGCGCAGGCGATCATGCGATCGAAGGCGTCTGCGCCGTTGGCCACGCGCGGCACATCGAGGCTGAAGATCAGGTCGGTCAGGCTCATGTCGGTCAGCCGTGCCGCGGAAAATACCGTGGGCGACTGGCAGACGAGCGCAAACGCCTCGGCGCCCGTGTCATCCATGGCAACAAAGCGTTCGCCTTCGAGCCTGAGCCGGTCGGCATCGATCAGCGGCTGCAATTGCGCTCCGGCCATCTCACCCGTTTTGGCCGGCAGGACATGCAATGCAAGCTGGAGATCTACGTCCGCACAAAAAGCGTCGAGCCGGTCGGCAAGCGAGAGTAGCGGGGTCGATGCCGGCAATTCGACCAGGCCGGCAAACCGCTGGGAAAGCCGATGCATGCCATCGAGAAAGACTGTCAGCGTCTCAGGGCCAACCGCGCCCTTGCGATCGACCAGTTGCAGGGCGGCCGCAAGCTGCACCACGGCGCCCGCGTCCTGCGGCAACAGCGTGCGCCAATGCTGACTCCGTTCGTTCAGGCCAAGCCACTGGATCGGCTTGTCGATCGTTTCGGACCAGGGCGCGTGCTCTGTCCAGAGCGCCGTCGCGGGCACCGCATCGACGAATTCGACCCGCACCAGGCAATCGGCACGTCCGTCGCTCCATTCCGCTGGAACCGGCACCGTTGCAGGTTGAGCCTCCGCTTCCATGTCGTCCAGCAGAAAATCGACTTCCAGCGTGGCGGGTTGTTGTACCTCCTCCACTTTCGGGAGCGACTCATTCTTTTCCGGGAGCGACTCCGTTGCGGTAACAGTCGGCGCAGGGCCGCCCCAAGCCGACACCAGCCCCCCCGTGGGGGGCAGCGAGCCGGGGTTGCGAGCGTGGGGGGCTATTAAAGTCGGCTCTCGCTGGATGGCGGCTGCTTTGGCCGCGCCGTGGTCCGGCCCGGCCTTTGCACTGCGGCCTGCCATCAGCACGTCGGGCGTGGTTTTCGGCAGAATCTCCGCGGCACGCTGGCGCTGCTTTTTTTCCTGCCAGAGGTTGTAGAACCAAACTGCGGCGACGAGCACCACACCTAACGCAATCAGGGCAATCTGCAAATCGCTCATGCTGCCTCCTTATCGGCCATGCGCAGCGCTTCCTCGATATCGACCTCGACGACGCGCGACACCCCTTGCTCCTGCATCGTTACGCCAATGAGCTGCTGCGCCATTTCCATCGTGATCTTGCTGTGGGTGATGAAAACGAATTGCGTCTGGCGTGACATGCGCTTGACCATCTCGCAATAACGCTCGGTATTGCTGTCGTCGAGTGGCGCATCCACCTCGTCGAGCATGCAGAAGGGCGCCGGATTCAGCTGGAACAGGGCGAACACCAGCGCGATCGCCGTCAGCGCCTTTTCGCCGCCCGACAGCAGATGGATCGTCGAATTGCGCTTGCCCGGCGGCTGCGCCATGATCTGGATGCCGGCGTCGAGAATCTCGTCGCCGGTGAGGAGCAGCCGGGCCTCGCCGCCGCCGAAGAGCTCAGGGAACAACACGCCGAAGTGGCCGTTTACCGCGTCGTAGGTTTCCTGCAACTGCTCGCGCGTCTCGCGGTCGATGCGACGAATGGCATCCTCCAGCGTACCGATTGCGGTCGTCAGATCGGTGGACTGCTCGTCGAGATAACCCTTGCGTTCCTGCGCGCTCGCCAGCTCATCGAGCGCGGCGAGGTTGACCGGGCCGAGGGACTCGATCTCGGTGGTGAGTCGGGTAATGTCGCCTTGCAGCGTGCCGTCGCGCAAGCCGGGCGTCAGCTCGGCAGAGAGGGCGGCCTCGTCCTCGGGACTGAGCACGTGCGCCTCGACCAGGCGTTCCTGAAACTGCTCGACATTCAATTGCGCGGCCTGCTGCTTGAGCTTGAGATCGTTGATCCGGTCGCGTGCCGGTTGCAGGCCCTGTTCGATTTTCAGTCGTTCTTCATCCGCCGCGCGCAACTGGCTGGCGGCCGTTTCAAGCGCATCGCGCCGTCCCGCCAGCGCCGACTCTTGCGTGCCGCGCAGCCCCAATGCTGATTGCAATTGCTCATGGATCACCACATCGCTGATTGCCGCCAACTCTTGCGCGGCCGCAGCACGATCTGCCGCCACCTGCGCCAGCTGGGCCTTGGCAGTCTCGGTGGCACGAGCATTGTCGGCCAGTTTGGAGTGGCACTCCTTCTCGGAGAAGCCGGCATCCTGCGCCTCACGCGCCAGTTGATGCTCCAGCGCACGCGTCTCGCGCAACGCCGTGTCGCGCTGGCGCTGCAGTTCCAGCGCCGCTTCCATGTTCGCGCGCGCCTCGGTCAGCGCCGCACGACTTCGGGTCGCCTCGTCCTCGGAACGGACCAGCGCCGTGCGCTCCTCTTCAGCGACGCGGGCAATGTCTGCGAGGTCGCGCTCGATCTGGCCGGCACGCTCGTCATAGCGCGCCTGCGCCTGCGTCAGCTTGAGCGCCTCGACTTGCGCGGCATGCAAACGCTGTTGCGCCTCCTGCAACACGCGGCGCATCTCGGCAAGGTTCAACTGGCCGGTAGCGACTGCGGCTTCCGCTTCCGCTTGCGCGTCGCGCGCCTGTGCTTCAAGCTCCTCGAAGGCCATGATTTGCGTGGCCAACTCATCGATTTCGCGCTGGCGCTCGATCACCCCATGGGTTTTGATATCGGGAGAATAAAGCGTCAGGCCGGCGGGCGTCGCCAGATGCCCGGCACGGCTGATACGCCAGTCGCTGCCGGTGAGCAGGGCGTCGTCGCCATCGACCACGCGCACAGCGCCGAGCCATTCATCGAGTACCGTCGACCAGCGCACATCGTGGCAGCGCACATGCGCGCGCAGCGTAGCGGCGGGAATTGTCGCACCGGTGTCATCGCGACACAGCGCCAGCGCCACGGTAGCAGGCGGCGGCGCGGCGAGCGCCCGTTGCAGGGTATCCAGATTGGTCGGCACGGCCAGCAGCCGCTCGCGCAGTACGGCTTCGACGGCGGTTTCCCAGCCCGCATCGACCTCGACTGCGCGCCACAGCGGTTCGGCGTCGGCCAGCCCGATATCCGCGAGCCAGCCGGACAGGTCACCCCCTTGGCCGACCCGGCTTTGCAGTTGGGCCAGCGCATCGTGGCGCGCCCGTGAGGCAGTCACGCTGCGGTGGGCCGCTTGCAGGGCTTCGCGCGCGACGCGCAACGCCGCTTCAAGAACCGGCTGGCCAGCTTGCATCTCGGCGAGCTTTTCCTGTGCCCGATCGAGGGTGGCTTCGTTCAGGGCTTCGGCTTCCTGCGCGGCGGCGAGTTGCGCCGCATCGGGTGCGGCCAGCCCAGCACGTTCGGTGTCGATGCGCTGACGCCGCTGTGCCAGGTTGTCGAGCGCGCGCACGGCATGGCCGCGATCGGCCTCGGCCAACCGCAATCCCTGCTCGGCGACATTCAGCGCATTGCGTGCCTCGCCCGCTTGCAACTCCGCTGCCTTGACGGCATCTTCCGCCTCGGGGAGGCGCGCGACAGCTTCCTCGTGGCGCGCTGCCGCCGTCGCGGCCCGTTCGCGCGAGTTTTCGAGCAGTCCGTTCCAGCGGGACTCCTCCCCATCGACGCGCCGCATCTCGCCCTGCCAGTGCTGATCCTGGCCATCGAGCTGGGCCAGGCGGGCTTCCAGCCGCAGGCGCGACTCCCTTAAATGCGCCATCTCGGATTCAAGCCGCTTGACCTCTGCATTGGCCGCGTACATCTCGGCCTGCGCGGCATGCAGGGTGTCGGATGCGGCGAAGTGCGCCTCGCGCGTCTGCTCGACGCGCGCCTCGACTTCACGCAAGGCAGCGGTCTCGGCTTCGACGCGATTGATCGCTTCGGCAACCTGGCGTTCAAGCTTGACGGCATCAGCCTGCGCATCGTTGCGCTTCTTCAGCCAGAGCAGGCTCTGGCGACGGTTCAACTGGGCTTGCAGAGCGCGGTAATGTCGCGCCACCTCCGCTTGTTCTTCAAGCTTCCCCACCTGGCTGGCGAGTTCGCCGCGGATGTCGTTGAACCCGTGCGAGGTTCTCGCGGGCGTCTTCGAGCCGGCCCTCGGTCTCCTTGCGGCGCTCCTTGTATTTGGTGACGCCTGCCGCCTCTTCGAGGAAACCGCGCAACTCTTCCGGCTTCGACTCGATGATGCGCGAAATCATGCCCTGGCCGATGATCGCGTAGGCGCGCGGCCCGAGGCCGGTGCCGAGGAACAGGTCGATCATGTCACGCCGGCGCACGTGCAAGTTGTTGATGTAGTAGCTGGAATTGCCTTCGCGGTCGAGGATGCGCTTGACCGTGATCTCGGCGTACTGCGACCACTGACCGGCGGCCCGCCCTTGTGCGTTATCGAAGAACAGCTCGACGCTGGCGCGGCCGACTTCCTTGCGCATGCCGGAACCCTTGAAGATCACGTCCTGGAGCGACTCGCCGCGCAACTCGGAAGCCTTCGACTCGCCCAGCACCCAGCGCACGGCATCGATGATGTTCGATTTGCCGCAACCGTTCGGCCCGACCACGCCCGCCAGCTGGTTCGGGAACAGTACGGTGGTCGGCTCGACGAAGGACTTGAAACCGGCGATCTTGAGCTTGGTCAGGCGCACGTAGGAAAAGGGCAAACAGGTTATAGGACGGCGGATTATAGACGGTGCGGCTGGCCAAAAACTCGGCGCTGGCAGGACGGCAGTGGCAGTCTGCGCTGCGGCCCGCGGGTATCATGCCAAGACATGGCTGACGAGATTCGCAAAGAACTGGTTTTCCAGGCGCATGGGCTGACCAAGGTTTACCGCATGGGCGAGGTGGAGGTGCCAGCCCTGCGCGGCATCGACCTGGAACTGTATGCCGGCGAAATGGTGGTGCTGCTCGGCCCCTCCGGCAGCGGCAAGTCTACGCTGCTCAACATCCTCGGCGGCCTCGACACGCCCAGCGCAGGCGAAGTCTTCTACCTCGACCACAACCTCACCGCAGCCAGCGAGCATGACCTGACGCGCTTCCGCCGCGACCACGTCGGCTTCGTCTTCCAGTTCTACAACCTGATTCCGAGCCTGACCGCGCGCGAGAACGTCGCCGTGGTGACCGAGATCGCGCCGGCGCCGATGCGGCCCGAAGAGGCGCTGGCGCTGGTGGGCCTCGGCGAGCGGCTCGACCACTTCCCGGCGCAGCTGTCGGGCGGCGAGCAGCAACGCGTCGCCATCGCCCGCGCCATCGCCAAGAACCCCGCCGTCTTGCTCTGCGACGAACCCACCGGCGCCCTCGATTCGCAGACCGGCGTAGTGGTGCTGGAGGCCCTGGAGAAGGTGAACCGTGAACTGGGCACGCTCACTGTCCTGATCACCCACAATGTCGGCATCGCCGCAATGGCCGACCGCGTCGTCCGCCTGAGCGACGGCCAAGTCGTCGAATGTCGTACCAACGCCGCCAAGCAGCCGGCGCACGCGCTAAGCTGGTGATGCAGCGCTGGCGATGCTGACGGCCCTCTCCCCCCTCGACCGCAAACTGCTGCGCGACCTCTGGCACATGCGCGGCCAGGTACTGGCGATCGCGGCGGTGATCATGGGGGGCGTCGCCACGCTGGTGATGTCACTATCGACCTACGATTCGCTGATCACCACGCGCGACCGCTTTTACGCCGACTATCGCTTCGCCGAGGTCTTCGTGAACCTCAAGCGCGCGCCCGAGTCGGTCGCCGAGCGCCTGCGCGAGGTGCCTGGCATCGACCGCCTGGAAACCCGCGTGCGAGCCGGCGTGAAACTGGAGGTTGCGGGGTTCGCCGATCCCATCACCGGCCTGCTGTTCTCGCTGCCCGACGCCGGCACCCCGCAGCTCAACGGCCTGCATCTGAAGCGCGGCCGCACGGTCGAGCCCTATAGCGGCGACGAGGTGGTGCTCGCCGACACCTTTGCCGATGCCCACCGGCTGGGTCCCGGCGACAAGATTGCCGCGATCATCAACGGCAAGCGCAAGGCGCTGACCATCGTCGGCATCGCCGTTTCGCCGGAATACGTGTACCAGATCGCCCCCGGCTCGATGTTCCCCGACTTCAAGCGCTACGGCGTACTGTGGATGGGCAGGAACGCGCTGGCCGCCGCCTACGACATGGCAGGCGCCTTCAACAACGCAACAGCGACACTGGCGCGCGGCGCGCAAGCGCAGGAGGTGATCGACCGCATCGACACCATTCTCGCCAATTACGGTGGCACGGGTGCCTACCCGCGCAAAGACCAGTTCTCCAACCGTTTTCTCACCGAGGAGCTCAAGCAGCTACAGACCACGGCGACGATCTTCCCGGCCATCTTCCTTGGCGTGGCAGCCTTCCTGCTCAACGTCGTCATCAGCCGGCTGATCGCACTGCAACGGGAGCAGATTGCCATCCTCAAGGCCTTCGGCTATACCCATCTGGCAATCGCCGCGCATTTCGTCAAGCTGGTGCTGGTGGTGGTGGTGCTCGGTGTGGCGGCCGGTACGGCACTCGGCGCCTGGTTCGGCCGCGGGCTGTCGAACGTCTATATGGAAACAACCTTCCGTTTCCCCTACCTCGACTACCTGCTGAACCCCGGTGTCGTTCTGGTAGCGCTGGCGGTGAGCGCCGCCGCCGCGATCAGCGGCACGCTGATTTCGGTCTATCGCGCCGCACGCCTGACGCCGGCGGAGGGCATGCGGCCAGAGACACCCGCCATCTATCGCGCCACCCTGCTCGAGCGCATCGGCCTGCAGCGCTGGCTCGCCGCGCCGACGCGCATGATCGTGCGTCACATCGAGCGCCGGCCCGTCAAGTCGTTCTTGACGGTGTTGGGCATCTCCTGCGCCTGCGGCCTGATGATGGTGGGCAACTACCAGAAGGGCGCGATCGACTTCATGGTCGATGTGCAATTTCGCCATGCCGCCCGCGAGGACCTCGCGCTGAGCTTCATCGAACCGACTTCGGGCAAGGCGCTCCATGAGCTGGCGGCAGTGCCGGGGGTCATGCACGTCGAGGGGTTTCGCGACGTGCCGGCGATCCTGCGTTTCGAGAATCATAGCTACCGTGCGGCGATCTTCGGCATCCAGCCGGAAGGACAACTGCACCGCTCGCTCGACCGCCAGCTGCAGCCGGTCACCGTGCCCGCCGGCGGCGTGGTGCTGACCGACCACCTGGCCAACAAGATGCTGCACGTCAAGCCGGGCGACCTGCTGACGATCGAGATCCTCGAGGGCCGTCGCCGCACGATCGAGGTGCCGGTGCTCGGCATTACCCAGCAGTTCCTTGGCGTCTCGGCCTACATGCGCCAGGACTCGCTGAACGAGCTGCTACGCGAGGGCCAGGTCGTCACCGGCGCCTACCTGGCCATCGAGCCGGGCGCCGAGCCTGCGGTGTATGCCGAACTGCACGAGCGGCCGCGTGTACTCGGCATGGTGGCGAACGCCACGGCGATCCGCAGCTTCTACGCGACGATCGGCGAGTTCGTGCTGTTCTACAACCTGGTGGCAACGGTTCTGGCCGGTGCCATCGGTTTCGGCGTGGTGTACAACAGTGCCCGCATCGCGCTGTCCGAGGGTGGCCGAGAGCTCGCCAGTCTGCGCGTACTGGGCTTCACCCAGGGCGAGATTGCCTATATCCTGCTCGGGGAACTTGCCGTACTGGCGCTCGCCGCCATTCCCGTCGGCATGCTCGTCGGCGTCGGCCTGGTGGGCATCCTGGTCGAGGCGTTCGAGAGCGAGCTGTACCGCCTGCCCCTGATACTCTCGCCGGAGAACTACGCACTGGGTGCGGCGGTAATCATCGTTTCGGCGCTGCTCTCCGGCTGGTTGGTCTGGCGCCAGCTCGGCAGGCTGGACCTGGTGGCCGTCCTGAAGACAAGGGAATAGGAAGGTAAAGTAGCACCATGCAGTCACGCGCACGTATCGGCATCACCCTCCTCGCGGTCGCCCTCGCCGGCGGCCTGGCTCTGGGCTTCTACCCGCGGGCCGTCGGCGTTGACATCGTCGAAGCAACGCAGGGCCCCTTGCAGGTCACCGTGGAGGATGAGGGCAAGACACGGGTGCGCGACCGCTACGTGATCTCGGCACCGGTGACCGGCATGGCGCGCCGCATCGACCTGAGCGTGGGCGATGTCCTCAAGGCCGACCAGGTAGTGGCCGTCATCGAGCCGGCACGCTCGAGCGCACTCGATCCGCGAACACAAGCGCAGGCTGCCGCTGCATTACAGGCCGCCGAGGCCACGCTTGCGGCGGTGCGCGCGAATGCCCGCGCCGCAGCCGCTCAGGCCGAACTCGCCCGCCACGAGCTGCAGCGCGCCGAATCGCTGCGCGACGCCAATTTCGTTTCCGCCCAGGCCATCGACCGCGCGCGCGCCGAACTAGACCGCAGCCAGGCCGCCAGACTCGCGGCCGAACACGGAGTCGTTGCCGCACAGTTCGAGCGCGAGCGCGCACGCGTGACGCTCGCCGGCGCCACCCAGTTGCAGGGGCGCCCGACTGTTCACGTACTGAAAGTGAGAACGCCGGTCGCCGCCGCTGTGCTGAAGCTCGTGCACGAGAGCGAGGGTACCGTGCAAGTGGGCAGCCCGCTGATCGAGGTAGGCGATCCCGAATCGCTCGAGGTGGCGGTCGAAGTGCTGTCCAGTCAGGCCGTGAGGATCGTACCCGGGGCCAAGGTGCTGTTCGACCGCTGGGGCGGCGACCAACCGCTGCAGGGCGTCGTGCGTGTGATCGAACCGACCGGCTTCACCAAAATTTCGGCGCTCGGTGTCGAGGAACAGCGCGTGCGCGTCATCGCCGACTTCAGTTCGCCGCGCACGGAGTGGCAACGCATCGGCGATGGTTACCGCGTCGAAGCGCGCTTCGTCGTCTGGGAAGAGGCCAATGTGCTGCAGATACCCACCAGCGCCCTGTTCCGTCATGACAACGGCTGGGCCGTGTTTGTCGTGGAGGATGGGCGTGCCCGCCTGCGGGCGATCCAGACGGGACAGCGCAACGGCCTGCAAGTCCAGATTCGCGCCAACCTGCAGGCTGGCGAACGCGTCATCGCCCATCCGGACGACAAGATCAGCGACGGTACCCGCGTCAAGCCGCGTTGAGCATCGCATCACCATGACACCTTCCTCCGCCTTCCTGCTCGGCGTGCGTGCGCTGTTACCCATGCTGCTGGGCGTCGCACCGTTCGGGGTCATCTACGGCGTGGTCGCCCTGCAAAGCGGCATTCCGCCGCTGGCGGCCTTCCTGATGTCCTCGGTGGTCTTCGCCGGATCGGCACAATTCCTTCTGGCGCAACTGGTTGGCGTGGGCGCACCGGTCCTGCTGGCGGTCGGTGCCGTCGGCCTGATCAATCTGCGCCATGCGCTTTATAGCGCCTCGGTCGCACCCATGCTGCATTCCCTGCCACGCCGCTGGAAGCTGTTGCTCGCCTACCTGCTGACCGACGAGGCCTACGCCGCCGCCATTCCCCACCTGCTGGCCGAGCCGCGTTCGCCGCAGGCGCACTGGATCCTCTTCGGTTCCGGCTTCGCCCTCTGGCTCGGCTGGCAGATATCGACGCTGGCGGGTGTGCTGATCGGCACGCAGATGCCCGCCGACCTGGGCCTGGACTTCGCGCTGCCGCTCACCTTCATCGCCATCGTCGTGCCGCTGATCGACAGTCGCGCTCGCCTCGCCGCAGCCCTCGTCGCCGGCGCCGTAGCCGTCCTGCTCGCTCCCCTGCCTTACAAGACCGGCCTGTTTGCCGCCGCGCTGGCCGGGCTGGGCGCCGGCGCCTTCATGCAAGGCCGGGTAAAACCATGAATCAGACCGCCTTGTTGCTGCTCTGGCTCGTCTGCGGGCTGATTACTTTCGCCATCCGTTATTCCTTCATCGCGCTTGAAGGGCGTTACCGCCCGCCGAGCTGGTTCGTACGCTGGCTACCCTTCGTGCCCATCGCCGCCCTTACCGCGCTGGTCGCCCCCGACCTGCTGCTGGTCGCCGGACAGCTCGAGCTGGGCACCAGCAACCCGCGCTTCTGGGCCGGGCTCGTCGCCATCGCCGTCGCGGCGCGCTGGCGCAACACGCTGCTCACCATCGCCAGCGGCTTTGTCGCGCTCTGGCTGCTGACCTGGCTGAGGTAATGCCTCCGCAGGGCCGTCCCAAGGAGGCATCAGCCCCCTGTGGGGGCAGCGAGCCGGGGTTGCGAGCGTGGGGGCAATCAAAAGTCGGCGCTGGCAAGACGGCACAGGTTTGAATAGACTCCCGGGCCTCACCACACTCCGGAGCCTCAAGTGCCGGCCAGTACAATGAACGAAGCAGAACGCCTGCTCAACCTGTACCGAACCATGGCGCGCATCCGCGCCTTCGAGAACGCAGCGGAAGAAGCCAGTCGCGGTGGCGTCGCGGCCTTCGGCAGCAGTTCCAGCGGGACCGCATTGGTACGCGGGCCACTGCACTTGTTGACGGGCCAGGAGGCGGTTGCTGCAGGCGTCTGCGCCTGCCTCACACGCACCGACTACCTGACCTCGACGCACCGCGGCCACGGCCACACGCTGGCCAAGGGCGCCGACAGCACGGCGATGATGTGCGAGTTATTCGGCCGCGCCACCGGCACCAACCACGGCAAGGGCGGTTCGATGCACATCGCCGATTTTTCGGTCGGCATGCTCGGTGCCAACGGCGTTGTCGCAGCGGGCATACCGATTGCCGTAGGCGCGGCACATTCCGCAAAAATCCGCGGCAGCGACGCCATCGTCGCCTGCTTTTTCGGCGATGGCGCGATCAATCGCGGGCCGTTTCTCGAAGGACTCAACTGGGCACAGGTATTCGGGTTGCCGGTGCTGTTTGTCTGCGAAGACAACCGCTATTCCGCCACCACGGCAACGGGGACGATGACCGCAGGCGACGGCGCGGCGGCACGCGCCCTGAGCATGGGCATTCCAGCCGAGACGGTGGATGGCAACGACGTGCTGGCAGTCAATGCGGCGGCCAGCCGCTTGGTCGAACAGATTCGTGCCGGCAGCGGGCCGCGCCTGCTGCATGCCCTGACCTACCGCGTGAAAGGCCATGTCTCGGTCGATCCGGCGGCTTACCGCCAGCAGAGCGAAGTCGAGCAGGCACTCGAAAACGATCCACTGAAAGTGGCCGCGGAACAACTCAAGACATTCGGTATCGCGACGGAAAGGCTCATCACCGTCGAAGCCGAGGCGAAGGCTGAAATCGATGCGGCACTCGCGGTTGCGAGCGCCGCGCCGTGGCCGCCGGCCGAAGCCGCGTATACCGACATCCAGGATGTGGGAGCCGGTCAATGGCACTAGTCACCCAAATGACCTATGCCCAGGCCGCCTGCCGGGCCCTGGCGACAGCCATGCGCAGCGATCCACGTGTGGTCGCGCTGGGCGAGGATATCGGCCGCGGCGGCATTTTCGGCCAGTACGCGGGGCTGCAAGGCGAATTCGGTGCGGAACGCATCATCGACACGCCGATCTCGGAAGCAGCGATCATGGGTGCGGCTGTCGGCATGGCGCTCACCGGTCTGCGCCCTGTCGTTGAAATGCGTGTCGCCGATTTCGCGCTCTGCGCGATCGACGAAATCGTCAACCAGGCAGCGAAGAACCGCTACATGTTCGGTGGCCAGGGCCGCGTACCGTTGGTGGCGCGCCTGCCGATCGGCATCTGGAGCGCCTCGGCCGCGCAGCATGCACAGTCCTTCGAGGCCTGGTTCGCCCACATTCCCGGCCTGGTGGTCGTAGCGCCGGCCACGCCCGCCGACAACTACGCGCTGCTATCGGCCGCCGTCGCCTGCGACGATCCGGTCATCTACTTGGAGCACAAGATGCTCTGGGGCACGAGTGGCAAGGTCGATCCGGTCGCAGCTGACGAACTGGGCAAGGCCAAGGTCGTTCGCCCGGGTACTGACATCACGCTTGTGTCCTGGTCGAAGCAGGTCCATGTCGCGCTCGAAGCAGCACAACAGGCTGAACAACAAGGGATCTCTGTCGAGGTCATCGATCTGCGTACCTTGTGGCCGTGGGACAGGGAATGCGTGCTCGCCTCGGCCGCGCGTACCGGACGGGCACTGATAACGCACGAGGCCGTACAGGCAGCGGGCTTTGGCGCCGAAGTTGCCGCGACCATCGCCGAGGAACTCGGCATCCCGGTCAAGCGTGCCGGTGCGCCGCGCATTCCGGTTGGCTATGCCGGCACGCTCGAAGCAGCGGCGCATGTTTCGGTCGAAAGACTGCTGGACGAACTTCGAAGATTCGTCGAACGACAATGACATAGAGCCCCGCCAAGCCTGCGCCGTATGCTAGGCTTGCGCGCTTGGGAGATGCCGAAGAAGCTCCATTGCCTGCCAACCAACTCAAACCGAGGAGACCCATAAATGTTGCGTAGAACCCTGTTGCTGTCCCTGTCTGCCGCCGCCCTGGCCTGTGCCCTGCCCGCCGTCGCGCAGACCAAGTACGCCCCCGAATATCGCCTGTTGACGGTCGTCGGCACCGCCTTTCCCTGGGGCAAGGGTGGCGAGATCTGGGGCAACCTGGTACGCGAACGTACCCAGGGCCGCATCAACATCAAGCTGTATCCCGGCACCTCCCTCGTCGCCGGCGACCAGACGCGCGAATTCACCGCGATCCGCCAGGGCGTGATCGACCTCGCCATCGGTTCGACCATCAACTGGTCGCCGCAGATCAAGGAGCTCAACCTGTTCTCCCTGCCTTTCCTGATGCCCGATTACGCCGCCATCGACGTACTGACCCAGGGCGAAGTCGGCAAGGACTTCTTCAAGATCCTCGAAAAGAACGGCGTGGTGCCGCTCGCCTGGGGTGAAAACGGCTACCGCGAGGTTTCCAACTCGAAGCGCCCGATCCGCTCGCCGGATGACATGAAGGGAATGAAGTTCCGCGTCGTCGGCTCGCCGATCTACAACGAGACCTTCACCGCGCTGGGCGCCAACCCGACGCAGATGAGCTGGGCCGACGCGCAACCCGCGCTCGCCTCCGGCGCCGTCGATGGCCAGGAAAACCCGCTGACGATCTTCACTGCCGCGAAGATGCATACCATCGGCCAGAAAAATGTCACGCTGTGGGGCTATGTCGCCGATCCGCTGATCTTCGTCGTGAACAAGGAAGTCTGGGCCAGCTGGACGCCGGCCGACCAGCAGATCGTCCGGGAAGCCGCCGTGGAAGCCGGCAAGCAGGTCATCCAGATGGCGCGCAAGGGATTGGTCGCGCCTGACCTCTCCATGATCTCCACCGTCGAAGGCCTGGGCGTGAATGTCGTGAAGCTGACGCCGGAAGAGCGGGAAGTATTTGTGCAAGCGACGCGCAAGGTTTATCAGAAGTGGTCGAAGATCGTCGGCCAGCCGCTCGTCACCAAGGCTGAAAAGGCCATCGACGCCCGCAAGTAACCTTGATGCTTTTCTGAAGACGCGGCCACGCTAACGTGGCCGCAACGTTTCCGGTTTCTGCATTTTCATGAACGAACATCGCGAGCTGGCCGGTCGATCGAGTACTGATCAGCCGCGCATTCCTGTCGGCATCGAGGAGTTTTTTGCCGCACTGGCGATGGCACTGATCTGCCTGATCACCTTCGCCAACGTATTGGTGCGCTATTTCACCGACGAATCCTTCGCTTTCACCGAAGAATTCTCGGTCTTCCTCATGGTCGTACTGACCTTCTTCGGCGCCTCGGCCGCCTTCGCCAAGAACACGCACATCCGGGTGAGCTTCTTCGTCGGCAAGCTCAGGCCGCGTATCGCGCACAAGATCGAAATCGGGGTAATGACTGTCGCCCTGGTGTTGTTCGCCTGCATCGCCGGGTATGGCGTCCGACTATTGCTCGACGACTGGACCTACGAGACCACCTCGCCGGGCATCGGCATTCCGCTGTGGATCTACACCCTCTGGCTGCCCTTGCTGTCCGCGCTGATCGGATTGCGCATAGCCGGCCGCATCGTGCGTCTGCTGCGCCAAAAGGCAGGCTAATGCTGACCGGCAGCCTGATCCTGTTCCTTGGCTTCGCGATACTGCTGATGCTCGGTGCCCCGCTTGGCGTCGCCCTGGGCGCGGCAGGAACAGCCGTCATCCTGATCGAGGGACTCGGGGTGATGTCGGTACCGACCAATGTCTATGCCGGCCTGGCCAAGTATCCACTGCTGGCATTGCCCGTCTTCGTTCTGGCGGGCATGATCTTCGAACGCGCCGGCGTCGCCCTGCGCATCGTCAACTTCACCGCCGCACTGGTCGGCAACCGGCGCGGCGCGCAAGGACTGGTCGCGGTGCTGGTCTGCATGTTCCTCGGCGGCATTTCCGGTTCCGGCCCCGCCGACGCAGCCGCGGTCGCGATGGTCATGATCCCCGGCATGGCGAAGCAAGGCTATCCGCGCGCCTTCTCCGCCAGCCTGATCGCCGCCGCGGGTTCGACCGCGATCCTGATCCCGCCTTCGATCGCCTTCATCGTCTACAGCATCCTCGTGCCCAGCGCGAGCGTGCCGGCACTCTTCGCCGCCGGCCTGATTCCCGGCGTCCTTGCGGGTCTGTCGCTACTGATCCCGGTGTTCTATCTTTCCCTTCGCGAGGGCTGGGGTACCGCCGGCGGTGTAGAAAAGATTCCGGTTTGGCAAAGCTTCAAGGAAGCAAGCTGGGGCCTGCTGGCCCCGGTGATCATCCTCGGCGGCCTGCGCTCGGGCATGTTCACCCCGACCGAGGCCGCCGTGGTCGCCGTGTTCTACGGACTGTTCGTCGGCGTGTTCGTCTATCGCTCGCTCTCCTGGCGCGACGTATACGAGGTGCTGGTGGTGTCGGCGGAAATCTCTGCGGTGGTGATGATCATCATCTCGCTCGCCGGCATCTTCGCGCATGCCGGCTCCACGCTCGGCGCCTTCGACGCGTTCGCCAATACATTGATCGGGGTCACCTCGACCGAATGGCTGATGCTGGCGATGATCATGATCATGCTGCTGATCGCCGGCATGCTGCTCGACGCAGTGTCGATCTTTCTCGTCTTCCTGCCGATCCTGCTGCCCATCGCCAGCGCGTTCCAGTGGGATCTGGTGTGGTTCGGGGTGCTGATGACCATGAACATGGCGATCGGGCAATTCACCCCGCCGATGGCCGTCAACCTCATGGTGACCTCGCGCATCGCCGGCATCTCGATGGAATCCACCATCCCGTGGGTGATGTGGTTCGTGGTCGCGATGCTGCTCGCCCTGGTCATCGTAGCGGCATTGCCGCAGCTCACCTTGTGGCTGCCGCAGACACTGGGCTATTGAAGTCACGGCGCGGTCATGACATCAACCACATTTCTTCCCCTGACCGGCATCTACGAACCCTCGGCCATCCAGCAACTGCCGGATGGCCGCTTTCTCGTCGTCGAGGACGAGAAGGAACATCCGTTCAGCCTATTCTCGATCCGCAGCGACGGCAGCATCGAAAGCCGGCCGGCCATTCGGGAGAGCGACGATACACTCGGCAAGCTCGATGACCTCGAAGGCCTGGCGCTCGACGCGGCGGGCAACCTCTACGCGATCACCTCGCATTCGCGCACTGGCGACGGCGACGACAAAATATCGCGGAACAAGCTGGTGCGCTTGCGCATCGAAGGCGACCGTATCGTCGCCCCGGCGGTCGTGATGGATTTGAAATCCCGGTTGACCGCCGCACATCCGGTGCTGGCGGCGGCGGCAGATATCCGTGACGTCAAGAACGACGGCGGGCTCAACATCGAGGCACTCGAAATCGATCCCGACACGCAGCATCTGCTGATTGGCTTGCGCAGCCCACTGGTCGATGATCGGGCCATAGTCGTCCGCGTCGAGAATCCTGCGGCAATGTTCGGTGCCGGCGAACCGCCCCGCGTTTCAAGTGTGCTCGAAACACTCGACCTCGGCGGCCACGGCATGCGCGGCATGTCCTGGGTTCCCGTGCTGGGCGGCTATCTCGTCAGCAGCGGCCCCGTCGCGCGCGAGCAGGTGCAATTTCGGCTCTGGTTCTGGCGTGGGCGGCATGGCGTTCCGGCGCAAGCCGTAAACGTTCCTGGCCTGTCGGGCTTCGAACACACCGAAGGCATCACGCCCGCACTGCTCGATGGCCAGCAACGCATTGTCATCGTCAGCGATGACGGCAGCCGGGAAACAGGCCGATACGCCCGCTACCTGCTGCTCGATCCCGCACAGCTACAGATCGGTTGAAAGTCGGCGCTGGCGGGACGGCTACGGTTTGCAAAGGCTGGCCAGATCGGCTGCAAATGCCTCGATGGTTTCCGGTTGCGTATCCCACGCGCACATCAAGCGGCAACCGCCTGCGCCGATGAAGTGGTAGAACCGCCAGCCCTTCGCGCGCAAGGCATCCGCAACGGCATCCGGGATTTCGGCGAAGACGGCATTGGCCTCGACCGGAAACAGGATATTGACGCCGGGCAGATTGCGGATGCGCTCGTGCAGCAAACGCGCCATGGCATTGGCGTGGCGCGCGTTGCGCAGCCAGACAGAATTTTCCAGCAGCCCCAGCCATGGCGCGGAGATGAAGCGCATTTTCGAGCAGAGCTGCCCCGCCTGCTTGACGCGGTAAGCAAAGTCCTCCGCCAGGCGCTTGTCGAAAAACACCACGCTCTCGCCCATCGGCAAGCCGTTCTTGGTACCGCCGAAACACAGCACATCCACGCCTGCACGCCAGGTGATATCGGCGGGATGCACATCCAGCGCGGCCACGGCATTGGCAAAGCGCGCGCCATCCATGTGGACCTTCAGACCACGACGCTTGGCGGTCGCCGTGATGGCACGGATTTCTTCTACCGTATAGATCGTTCCGACTTCGGTGGACTGCGTGAGCGAAACCACCTTCGGCTTCGGGTAGTGCACGTCGCTGCGCCGTGTCACCAGCATCTCGATCACAGCGGGCGTGAGCTTGCCGTGCGCCCCCTTGGCCGTCAGCAGTTTTGAGCCATTCGAGAAGAATTCCGGACCGCCGCACTCATCGGTCTCGACATGCGCCACTTCATGGCAGATCACCGAATGGTAGCTCTGGCATAGCGCGGCCAGCGCCAGCGAGTTGGCCGCCGTACCGTTGAAGACGAAAAACACCTCGCAGTCGGTCTGGAACAGTTCGCGTAGCGCATCACAGACCCGCTGCGTCCAGCGGTCGTCGCCGTAGGCCAGTTCGTGGCCGCTGGCATTCGCCTGCAGAAAATACTGCAGGGCTTCGGGGCAGGTTCCCGCGTAATTGTCGCTGGCAAATTGCTGGTTCATGCCGTCATCAATCACTGCACAAGGCGGCTTTCGCAGCCACGTATTCCTGCTTCAATCGGGCAACCAAATCGGCAGCCGGCAGCACGTCGTCGATGTTGCCGACGCCCTGTCCAGCACTCCAGATGTCGCGCCAGGCCTTGATCCCCGCCGTGTTGCCGAAATCCATTACATTCTTTTCTCGCACGGGCAGACTATCCGGATCGAGACCGGCGGCAACAATGCTCGGCTTCAGGTAGTTGCCCGGCACGCCACTGAAATACGCCGTATTGAAGATGTCGGCCGCGCTGGCAGCGAGGATGGCCTGCTGATAGGCCGCGCTGGCGCTGGCTTCACGGGTCGCGATGAAGCGCGTGCCGATGTAGGCGAGGTCGGCGCCCATCGCTTGCGCGGCGAGTATCGCGCTGCCGCTGGTGATGGCGCCCGACAGGGCAAGCGGGCCGGCGTAGAACTGGCGTACCTCACGGACCAGCGCGAAGGGGTTCAGCGTGCCACCGTGTCCGCCGGCACCGGTGCACACCAGGATCAAGCCATCGACGCCGGCTTCCAGCGCCTTGGCGGCATGCCGAACGCTGATCACATCGTGGAATACCAGCCCGCCGTAGGCATGCACATGCTTCACGATGTCGTCCGGCGCGCGCAGGCTGGTAATGATCAACGGCACTGCGTGCTTCACGCACAACGCCATATCGTGTTCCAGTCGCGCATTCGACTGGTGGATGATCTGATTGACGGCGAAAGGCGCGGCAGCGGGATCTTTCGCGAGCTCGCCCTTGATCTGCGTTAGCCACTCATCCAGCTGCGCCTCGGGTCGGGCATTCAGCGCCGGGAACGCGCCGATCACACCGCTGCGGCATTGCGCGATAACCAGGTCCGGGTTCGAGACGAGGAACATCGGCGCCCCGATGACGGGCAGCGCCAGATTCCGGCCCAGTGCGGCGGGAATCGACATCAGCTATCTTTGAGCGCGCGGCGCAGAATCTTGCCGACATTGGTGTGCGGCAGGGTATCGCGGAACTCGACATGCTTCGGTATCTTGTAGCCGGTGAGCAGGCCGCGACAGTGCGCGATGATTGCCTGCTCGGTCAGATCGGGATCGCGGCGGACGACGTAGAGCTTGACCACTTCGCCGCAACGTTCGTCGGAGAGGCCAATCGCGGCGGACTCGACCACGCCGGGATGCTGCGCCACCACCTCCTCGATTTCATTCGGATAGACGTTGAAGCCCGAGACGAGAATCATGTCCTTCTTGCGGTCAACGAGGAAAACGTAGCCATCCTGGTCCATGTAGCCGAGGTCGCCCGTGCGCATGAACCCATCAGCGCTGAACACCAGGTCTGTCTCGTCCTGTCGCTGCCAGTAGCCCTGCATCACCTGCGGGCCGCGCACGCAGATTTCCCCGACCTGGCTGAGACTGACCTCGTCGCCGTTGTCGTCGCGGATGACGACCTCGGTCGAGGAAATGGGCAGGCCGATCGCCCCGTTGAAGGCCTTCATGTCGAGCGGGTTGATGGTCACCGCCGGCGAAGTCTCGGTCAGTCCGTAAGCTTGCAGCAACGGTATGCCGGTCACCTGTAACCAGCGTGCGGCGACCGGCACCTGCACCGCCATGCCGCCCCCCAGCGTAACGCGCAGCGGCGAAAAGTCGAGCTTCGCGAATTCCGGGTGATTCATCAACGCGTTGAACAAGGTATTCACGCCCGTCACCACCGTTATCGGATACTTGCGCCACTCCTTCACAAAATTTTGAATATCGCGCGGATTGGCGATCAGCAGGTTGCGCGCGCCGATCATCAGGAAGGTCAGGCTCACGGTCAGCGCGAAGATGTGATAAAGCGGCAGGGGCGTGACAATGAGTTCTTCGCCGTCCCTGAGCACCGACTCGATCCAGGCATGCGCCTGCGTCACGTTGGCGCAGATGTTGGCATGCGTCAGGATCGCCCCCTTGGCCACGCCCGTCGTGCCGCCGGTGTATTGCAGGAATGCGATGTCCTCATGTCCCAACGCTACGGGAACAAAACCATGACTCTGCCCTGCCACCAGCCCCTGATAGAAATTGATCGCGCCGGGCAGATGCCAGGGCGGCACCAGCTTCTTGACATGACGCACCACAAAGTTCACCAGTGCGCCCTTGGCCAGTCCAAGCATCTCGCCCATCGGCGTCACGACGACATGCTTGATGGCGGTACGAGCGATGACCTGCTCCAGCGTATGCGCAAAGTTCTCGACGATGACGATAGCCTTGGCGCCAGAATCCTGAAGCTGATATTCGAGCTCACGCGGCGTGTACAGCGGATTGCAATTGACCACCACGCAACCGGCGCGCAACGTGCCAAACAACGCCACCGGGTATTGCAGCAGGTTGGGCATCATCAGCGCGACGCGATCGCCCTTTTTCAGGCCGAGCGACTGGAGCCAGGCAGCAAACTCACGGCTGCGCTGGTCGAGCTGGCGATAGGTCAGGGTCGCCCCCATGCTGATGAAGGCGACCTTGTTAGCGTATGTCGTGCAGGACTTCTCGAACAGCGCAACCAGCGACGGTACGTCGTCAATGCCGATTTCGGCGGGTACGCCCTGCGGATAACTCTTCAGCCAGATCTTGTCCATGGGTCCCTCATCGCTCACGCAAGTTTGAAATGCCGGATTTCAAAAAAATCCCCGGACTGGCCGGGGATCGGGAGTTTCAGATCACTGCAATCAGAAATTCTGGTTGTACTGAAACGACAGGATATCGACGCTTGTTTTTATATCGCCACGGATCGTCTGACGCAAGGTTTCGGTTCCCGGATAACCGGTAGTCACTGCACGTAGCTGTCTCGGCATCAGCGAAGAAAATATGTGAATAACCGATATCCAGCGAAGACTTATTCGACAAGGCGTACTTCGCACCGATGGACAGCCAAGTCCTGTCGGCATCGGGCAAGGTCATCGTGCGGTCAGCAGCAGATTTAACAGGTGACTTGTCATGCGCGATACCAAAACGAATCTTCACCGTATCACTGTACTGATAATTGGCCCCAAAGCCGATACGCCAAGTGTCTTTGAAGTTATATGGCAGCTTATGCAGCGCGACACCTGTATCTTTGTTCTGAAGATACAGCGTATCTGACAACACTCCAGTCCGTCCAAGTCAGATCCCCCAGCATTTCCCACTTGTCACTCAGTTTTTGAGAAACCGCCAACGAAAAGTTCGCCGGCGTCTTGAGGGTCGTCTTTATGTCCTGATTGACGAGAGCCGCATTTGTTGAAGCATATTTCTGCTTGCCCTCGAGATCGAACTTGAGTTCGGAACGATAGGCGAGACCGATACGCGTACTCGGTGACAACTGGAACATCACCCCCAGGTTGTAACCGATTGCCCAAGCATCGCCCTCAACATCTAGCAAAGTTGTTTGCGGGGAATAGAACCGCCCCCCCCGAGAGTGCGCCAGCAGGATCAACCAGTGACACACCTTGTTTGAAGTGTGACTCGTTATGTGCAATGTTGATCCCTGCTCCCAACGACAGCTTGTCGCTAACCTTATAGGCGATCGACGGGTTGATATTGATCTGTTTCATCTCAACGAAAAATCCCGCATTGCGGCCGACAAAGTCGAAGTCGTATTCGGTCGTATTGCCAAATGTCGGTCCAACACCCACACCCACGGTCAAATCCGGGGTAATTCCCAAAGCCCAGTAGCCATGCGGAAGCAGAGCCAAGCCGCCAGCATTTCCACCATTACCTGTGGGAAGAGGAAAAAATGCTGCGCCAGGGCCAGGAACATCAACTGTAGAACCAGTGTTGCTGAAATTAATATTTCGGTTCAGCAGGGTTCCCGATAGCGAAATATTGTGTCCCGCTGGTAAGTACGTCATACCGGCCGGGTTGAAGAAAATCGTACCCGCATCTTCCGCAGAGGCCGCCGCACCGGCAAATGCATTGCCGTTGCCCGAACCCGTCTGATTCTGCAACTGGAAACCCGAAGCTGCGGCGCTACCTGAAAAGGCCAAAGCGACGAGCGCCGGGATCAGGCGTGGCGTGATGTTCCTTTGCATTGCATTTCCTCCTTGGATTGTTTGTCTTGTAGATGCGGGAGAGCCCACACCGGTGGCGCGTATTCTGGCCGATCGACACAAAAATGCAACAAAAGCGTAGCTGACACGAAAAGTCGGCGCTGGCAGGACGGCACCTTATAATCAGTGCTGACTTTTCGATACTCAGCCGCCATGTCAAGCAAGCCTGCCAAGACGCTCGAAACCTTCCTCAATCCGGCCCCGCAACGGGATTACCGGATTCACATGGAAATCCCCGAATTCACCTGCCTGTGCCCCAAGACCGGGCAGCCGGATTTTGCGGTGTTGATGCTCGACTACGTACCGGACAAACTCTGCGTCGAATTGAAGAGCTTGAAGCTCTACATCTGGAGCTTCCGCGACGAGGGTCATTTCCACGAGGACGTGACCAACCGCATCCTCGACGATCTCGCGAAGGCGACGAAACCGCGCTTCATGCGCCTGACCGCGCGCTTCTATGTGCGCGGCGGCATCTTCACCAACGTCGTCGCCGAGCATCGCAAGAAGGGCTGGCAGCCACCCGCGCCGGTGCCTTTCGCCGACTTCCCGGCACAGTCGAATACCCGGGGCTAGACATGGAAGCGCAAGCACTCAGTCTTGTCGGCATCGGCCGGGCACTTGCGGCGGGTTGGTCCATCGCGAATGCCACGCGCTGCGTCAGCGTCGCCTACACCGTGCCCTTCACGCTAATCGGCGCGCTCATCCTCGGATTTCTGCTGACGCGCGGCTTCACACCTTTCGTGGTGGCGGCGGCGGGCGCTTTCATGCTGGTCGGGCCGGCCATCCTGGCCGGCTTCTTCGGCATCGCCAGCGCCCACGAAGCCGGCCTGCCGAAGCATCCCCGCAACATACTGCGCGGCTTCATGGCCGCCGCACGGTCAATCTGGGTTATCGCGCTGGTCACCGCGCTGCTGTTCATGATCTTTGTCACCGATGCCGCCATCCTCTACAGCTACATGGTCGGCGGCGCGCCGGTCTGGCTGCCCGAATTCATTCCACCGACGCAGAACATCAAGGATTTTCTGTTCTGGGGTTCCCTGTCGGGCTTCGTGATTGCCCTGCTGATCTTCAGCGTGACGGCATTCTCGGTCCCGTTGTTATGCGAACGCCGCGCCACCCTGGTCACTGCGGTGGTCACCAGCGTGCGCGTGGTGTTCGGCAATTTCCTGCTCGCCATGCTCTGGGCCGCGCTGCTCTCGACACTCATCATCGGCAGCATCGTGCTGCTACCATTGCTACCCGTCACACTGCCCTGGCTATCCTATGCCAGCCGTGACCTGTACCGTCAGATCTTTCCGGTTGCGCACTGAACGCCATCCCGCCAACACCGACTTCCCCACCATGAATTCGAACCTCGACAAGCTCCAGACCTACCCCTTCGAGAAACTGCGCGACCTCTACGACGGCACCACGCCACCCGCCGGCCTGTCTGAAATCAAGCTGCACATCGGCGAACCGCAGCATCCAACGCCGCAATTCATCAAGGATGTGCTGACGGCCAACCTTACCGGCCTGGCCAGTTATCCGACCACCCACGGCTCTGACGCCCTGCGCCAGTCCATCGCCGCATGGATCGCGCGGCGCTATGGCATTCCCGCCCCGGACATCGCCACGCAGGTGCTGCCGGTCAATGGTTCGCGCGAGGCGCTGTTCGCCATCGCCCAGGCGGTGATCGAGCCCCTCCACAACAACCCGGTTGTCATCTCGCCAAACCCCTTCTATCAGATCTACGAAGGCGCCGCCCTGCTCGCCGGCGCCCGGGCGTTTTTCATGAACACCACGCCCGAGAACAATTTCCGCATGGACTGGGAGAGCGTGCCGGAAGAAGTCTGGGAGGATTGCCAGCTCGTCTACGTCTGTTCGCCCGGCAATCCCACCGGCAAGGTGATGTTGCTGGAAGACTGGAAGACACTGTTCGAGTTGTCCGACCGCTACAACTTCGTCATCGCGGCCGACGAGTGCTACTCCGAAATCTATTTCGACGAGGCACTGCCACCGCTGGGCGGCATGCAGGCCGCGCGACAACTCGGCCGCGACGACTACAAGAATCTCGTCATGTTCAGCAGCCTGTCAAAGCGCTCCAACGTGCCGGGCATGCGCTCGGGCTTCGTCGCCGGCGACGCGGCCATCATGAAGAAATTCTGGCTCTACCGCACCTACCAGGGCTGCGCGATGTCGCCCCCGATCCAGGCGGCGAGCGCCGTGGCCTGGCGCGACGAGGCGCACGTCGTGGACAACCGTCGCCGCTATGCCGAGAAATTCGAACGCCTCACGCCCCTGATCACGCGCCACCTGCACACGGCCAAGCCCGATGCCGGCTTCTACTTCTGGGCCTCGGTCGCGGCAACCGGGCTATCCGATACCGAATTCACCCGCGAACTGCGCCGCCAATATAATGTGACTGTCCTGCCGGGCAGCTTTCTGGCGCGTGAAGCAACCGGCATCAATCCCGGGCACAACTTCATTCGCATCGCGCTCGTCGCCGGCGTTGAAGAATGCCTCGTGGCGGCAGAACGCATCGCCGCCTTCTGCCAATCGTTATAAATTTGCTTTAAATCATTATTGACAAGGAAACCGCCATGCACGAACTGCAAACCATCATCGACCAGGCCTGGGAAGACCGCGCCAACATGAAGCCTGGCTCCGCGCCCGCGCGCGTCGGCGAGGCAGTCGAGCATATCCTCTCCGAACTCGACAAGGGCAGCCTGCGCGTTGCCGAGAAGATCGCCGGTGAATGGGTCACCCACCAGTGGATCAAGAAGGCCGTGCTGCTGTCTTTCCGTCTCGAAGACAACGTGCTGATGGAAGGTGGTGCCATGCGCTACTACGACAAGGTGCCCACCAAGTTCGCCAAATACGATACGCATGACTTCCAGAAGGGCGGCTTTCGCATCGTGCCGGGCGCCGTGGTGCGCCGCGGCTCCTTCATCGGCAACAACGCGGTGGTGCTGCCCAGCTTCGTCAACATCGGCGCCTATGTCGGTGAAGGCACGATGGTCGATACCTGGGTCACCGTCGGCTCGTGCGCGCAGATCGGCAAGCACGTGCATTTGAGCGGTGGCGTCGGCATCGGCGGCGTGCTCGAACCCCTGCAGGCCAATCCGACCATCATCGGCGACAACTGCTTCATCGGCGCACGCTCCGAAGTAGTCGAAGGCGTCATCGTCGAAGACAACTGCGTGATCTCGATGGGCGTCTTCATCGGCCAGAGCACCAAGATCTACGACCGCGCCACCGGTGAAGTCATTTACGGCCGCGTGCCGGCGGGTTCGGTGGTCGTCAGCGGCAGCCTGCCCGCCAAGGATGGCAGCTACAGTCTCTACTGCGCCGTGATCGTCAAGAAGGTCGACGCCCAGACGCGTTCGAAGACCAGCATCAACGAACTCCTCCGCGACTGAACGGGATAAAGCCATGGGCGCCATGCAAAGACTCCTCCAGTTGATGGCCGAGAAAAACGCCTCGGACATCTTCGTCTCGGTGGGTGCGCCCATCAACATCAAGATCAACGGCGTCGCCATGCCGGTCAACAGCCAGGTGATGGATTCCGCCACCGTCATGGGGCTGATGCAGGAATTTCTCACGGAGCGTCAACTCGCCGAATACGACGAGACGCTGGAGCTCAACATCGGCTATGCGCTCGAGGGTATCGGCAATTTCCGCGTCTCGGCGCTGCGGCAGAAGGGCACGCCAGCCTTCGTCGTACGCTTTATCCCGGCGCAAATTCCGCAGCTTGACACCCTCAACCTGCCACCCGTGCTGACCGACGTGATCATGGAAAAGCGCGGACTGGTCCTGCTGGTCGGCGCCACCGGCTCGGGCAAGACGACCTCGCTCACCGCGATGCTCGATTACCGCAACGAGCGCATGTCCGGCCACATCCTGACGCTCGAGGACCCGATCGAGTTCATCTTCAAGAACAAGAAATCCATCGTCAACCAGCGCGAGATCGGTGCCGACACGCGCGCCTTCCAGGTCGGCCTGAGGAATGCCCTGCGCCAGGCGCCTGACTGCATCTTCATCGGCGAAATTCGTGACAAGGAAACGATGACCCAGGCGATCGCCTACGCACAGTCCGGCCACCTTTGCCTCGCCACGCTGCACGCCAACAACAGTTATCACACGATGAGCCGCATCATCAGCTTCTACCCGCTGGAAAACCGGCCCGCCCTGCTGGCCGACCTGGCGGTGACGCTGAAGTGCATCATCTCCCAGCGGCTGGTGAAGCGACCTGACGGCACGCGCCTTCCCGCGGCCGAAGTGCTGCTCAACTCGCGCTATATCGGCGAGCTGATCGAAAAGGGTGAACTCAACGCCATCAAGGAAGCGATGGAGCAGAGCATGTCGCCGGGTTCGCAAACCTTCGAGCAGTCCCTGTTCGGACTCTACAAGGCCGGCACGATCACGCTGGAAGAAGCACTCGGCAATGCCGATTCGGCCAACAACCTGCACTGGCTGATCAACAACGCCGCCGTCGAGAAGAAATCCGCTGACAAGCGGCCCACCGCACCCATGGCCCCCGCAGAAGCCGAGGCCACCACATCCGACAGTGGCGCCAACTTCTCCGAATTCACCTTGCGCATGGACTAGGCATTGAACAACGCCGTCCTGCCAGCGCCGAGTTTTATCGATGACGACACTTGAACTCGCCAAGGCGCTGATCGCACGCCGCTCGATCAGCACCGAGGATGCCGGCTGCCTCGAACTGATCGCCGCGCGACTCGCACCTCTCGGTTTCGTCTGCGAACGCATGGACAGCACCGGCCCGACCGGCCTGGTACGCAATCTCTGGGCGCGTCGCGGCACGGCGAAGCCACTGATCGTCTTTGCCGGCCACACCGATGTCGTGCCCCCTGGCCCGCTCGACCAGTGGGCTTCCGACCCCTTCGTGCCGACGCTGCGTGATGGCATGCTCTACGGACGCGGCGCGGCCGACATGAAGACCTCCGTCGCTGCCGCCGTCGTCGCGGTCGAGCGTTTGCTTGCCAGCACTGCGGAACTGAAGGGTTCGCTGGCCTTCCTGCTCACCTCCGACGAGGAAGGCGATGCCACCGACGGCACGGTAAAGGTCGTCGAAGCGCTCAAGGCACGTGGTGAAACACTCGACTGCTGCATCGTCGGCGAGCCGACCTCGGTCAGCAAACAGGGCGACACGATCAAGAACGGCCGGCGCGGCTCGCTCTCCGGCAAACTCGTCGTCAAGGGCGTGCAAGGCCACGTCGCCTATCCGGAAAAGGTCAAGAATCCGATCCACCGCGCCGCGCCCGCGCTGGCCGAACTCGCTGCTGCACACTGGGATATCGGCAACGAATTCTTTCCGCCGACCAGCTTCCAGATCTCCAACATCCACGCCGGCACCGGCGCCACCAACGTGGTCCCCGGCACGCTCGAAGTGCTGTTCAACTTCCGCTTCTCCACCGCCAGCACGGCGGATCACCTGCAGCAGCGCGTGCACCAGATCCTCGACATGCACAATCTCGAATACGATCTTTTCTGGACGCTCGGCGGTCGACCCTTTCTCACTACGCCCGGCCGGCTGGTCAGCGCGCTGGTCGAGGCAATCCAGGTCGAATCCGACATCAGCACCGAACTCTCGACCAGCGGCGGCACGTCGGATGGCCGCTTCATCGCCGACATCTGCCCCGAGGTCGTCGAGTTCGGCCCGGTGAATGCGACGATCCACAAGATCGACGAGTGCGTCGCGCTCGCCGACATCGAACCGCTGGCGCGCATCTACGAAGCCACCTTCCGCAAGCTGCTGACCTGATCGCCGTCCCGCCAGCGCCGACTCTGCCGGCGCCGTCCCGCCGGCATCACCCGACATCATGACTGAATCCTCCTCGACGATCTTCACACCGTACGCGACTGGCTGCGCTGGGGCACCAGCCGCTTCAACGAGGCGAAGCTGTTCTTCGGCCACGGCTGCGACAACGCCCACGACGAAGCCGCGTGGCTGGTGCTGCACGCGCTGCACCTGCCGCCCGATCGCCTCGATCCCTATCTCGACGCCCGGCTCACGCGTCACGAACGCCTGGCCGTGCTCGAGCTGCTGCAGCAGCGCATCGCACGCCGCCTGCCCGCCGCCTACCTGACGCACGAAGCCTGGCAAGTCGGCCTGCGCTTCTATGTCGATGAGCGCGTGCTGGTGCCGCGCTCCTACTTCGCCGACCTGCTGGTCGACGGCTTCGCGCCGTGGGTGGACGATCCTGGCACCATCGAGAGTGCGCTCGACCTATGCACCGGTTCGGGCTGCCTCGCCATTTTGATGGCACACGCCTTCCCCAACGCACGGATCGACGCCGCCGACATCTCGAAAGACGCGCTCGAAGTCGCGAAGCGCAATGTCGCCGACTACGACCTGAAGGAACGCGTCCGCCTCGCGCAAGGTGATCTGTTCGCAGGCCTAGGCAAGCGCCGCTATGACTTGATCATCAGCAACCCGCCCTACGTCACCGCGCAGGCCATGCGCGATCTGCCGCCCGAATACCGCCACGAACCCGAGAACGCCCTCGCCGCCGGCGACGACGGGCTGGACATCGTGCGGCGCATCCTTTCAGGGGCGAAGGCTCATCTCAAGCCGCACGGCCTGCTCGCCGTCGAAGTCGGCCACAACAAGGAAATCGTCGAAGCCGCCTTTCCGGAACTGCCGCTCACCTGGCTCGACACATCGAGCGGCGAAGGCAAGATTTTCCTGCTGCGGCGCGAAGACCTTCATTAACCAGCCGTCCTGCGAGTACCGAGTTTCAGGAAATCGTGGTGTCCCCGACTGCTTATGCTTCAGCGAATACGCCCTGCCCTACAATGTGAATCTATCTTGAAGGAGAGTCACATGCGCACCGACAACGTGGCGCTGGAGGACACATCACCATGAAAACACTGCGCCTGGATACCGCCGAGCTTGATCTCGACTTCAACGCCGCACTAAATCTGGCGACAGCCATCGCACAACACCGGCTGGGCGACGATGCGATGTTGCTGAGCTGGTACGACCGTGAACGCGATCTCGAATCGCCGGCAGGGGCCAGCGAATGCCACGAAGGTTGCGCCACCAAAGGGTCGTGGGATTACGCATTGAATCGTGGTGCACGGCTGGCGGTAGCGTTTGATTCCGGCCGCTTTTTCTTCTGCTTTTTCTAGGCGCCGCGTGACGCAGGAAACTCGGCGCCGGTGGCACGGCGCCCACTCCCCTTCCTGAAGCCGATAAAGTTACAGGCTCACCCCGGGATTGAGCGTATAGACGCCGGTGAGGCTGGCTTGTGCCAGCACATGCCCCTGCATGGCGGCGCGCACCTGCGGGCCGGTGAATTTACCTTCCAGCGGCAGGTGCGCGATATCGAGCGCAAAGACGGTAAAAACGTAGTGATGGCGCAACTCGTCGTTCCACGGCGGGCAGGGTCCGTCGTAGCCGTAGTAATCGCCGCTCATGTCATGGTCGTCGGCAAACCATCCCGTGTAATCGTTGACGCCCTGGCGCGCACCATGTGCCGTCTTCGGCCCGGCCTTGCCGCGCGCCGACACGCCGTTCGAGAACTCGCCGGCGGCGAGCTCGGCGAGTTCGGCCGGCAGGTCGATGAGCACCCAATGGAAGAAATCGACGCGCGGCAGGGTCGCGGGCACGCTGCGGCCTTCCTGATTGACGTCGTCGCCGCGGCTCGGCACGTCGGGATCGTGACAGATCACCACGAGGGATCGGGTACCGGCCGGCACGTCGCGCCAGGCGAGCTGCGGGTTGCGGTTGCCGCCAAGATTGACATGGCGCGTCGGGTCCGGAATGCAGAAGGCGAAATCGCCGGGAATCTTTTGTCCGTCGCTGAAGCTGGTGCTGGTGAGTTGCATGATTTAGCTCCTCGGTTCTGGTGTGGCGAGCTCGGCATGCCAGTCGGCAAAACGCGCGTCGTTCGTCTCGATATGCCGGTGCATGAAATCCATGGTCGAAGCGGGAATGTTGTCGAGCAGTTCGTGCCGGCCGGTCGCGCGGAACTGCTGCTGCGCCGCACGCAGGGATTCCAGCAGTTGGCGGTGGTGCTCGGCATGCTCCGCGTAATCGTCGTAACTCGCCAGCCGCATCAGCAACTCCTCGGACAGGAAATGAGCTTCGCTATAGTCGATCAGGCGCTCCAGCACCGCCTCGACCCCTGACGCTTCCTGCCGGGTCTTCACCGCATTCTGCAGCGCGCCGATCAGTTCGAACTGCACGCGATGCTCAGCGTCCATCGTTGCCTTGCGCACCGCGTTGTCGTCCTGGGCCATGGTTTTTCTCCTCTGGGCTGGTTCGTGCAGACATTAACATGGCGCAGCATGACAGAAGGTGCCGTCCCGCCAGCGCCGAGTTTTAGAACTTCTCTTCCGGCTCGAGAAAGCGCCACTGGCCGAGCGGCAGATCGCCGAGCATTACCTTGCCGATGCGCACGCGCTTGAGGCCGGTGACGCGCAGGCCGACGAGTTCGCACATGCGGCGAATCTGGCGCTTCTTGCCTTCCTTGAGGATGAAGCGCAGCTGGTCTTCGTTCTGCCAGCTCACTTGTGCCGGCTTCAAGGCTTTGCCGTCGAGCGACAGGCCGTGGTTCAGGAGCTTGAGCCCACTTTCGTCCAGCCCGCCTTCCACACGCACGAGATATTCTTTCTCGATCTCGCTGTCCGCGCCGATCAGTTGCCGCGCGACGCGGCCGTCCTGCGTCAGGATCAGCAAGCCGGTCGAATCGATGTCGAGCCGACCGGCGGGCGCAAGACCCTTGAGAATCGTCGGGCGAAAGCGCTGGCCATCGTCAGCTTGGCCGGCCATCTGCGTGTCCGGCTTGACCAGCACGATGGCCGGCTGGTGGCCGTCCTCGGCCTGGCCCGAGACGATGCCGATCGGCTTGTGCAGCAGGATGGTCGCCAGCGTGGCCTGCTGGTTCTGCGCCTTGGTCGCCAGCACGATCTCGGCGTCGGGCGCGGCGCGCGTGCCGAGCTGCGTCACCTTCTCGCCGTTGACGTAGACCATGCCACGCTCGATATAGGCGTCAGCCTCGCGCCGCGAACAGAGTCCGCGCTCGGCCATCAGCTTGGAGATGCGCACACCCGTAGTGGCGCCTTGCGTATCATTCATGCATTCCATTCTAGTCGCCGTCCATGCTGAGTTACAGACACGTCTTCCATGCCGGCAACCACGCCGACGTCCTCAAGCATACCGTGCTGCTGGCGGTGCTCGACTACTTCAACCAGAAGGACAAGCCCTACTGGGTGATCGACACGCATGCCGGCGCGGGCGGCTACCGTTTCGACGCCGGCCGGGCAACCACCCACGCCGAGTACAAGGATGGCGTTGGCCGGCTGTGGAATCGCACTGACCTGCCACCGCTGCTGGCGAACTACGTCGCCGCGATTCGGGTCGACAATCCTGACGGACAGCTGAAGCGTTATCCCGGTTCGCCGCTTCTGGAACTGCGTGCGCTGCGCCCGGCCGACCGGCTGCGTCTGTTCGAACTGCATCCGGCCGACGTGAAGCTGTTGGCGCAGACCATCGCCGGCGCCGCACCCGACGCGCAAAAGCGCGTCGCGATCAAACAGGAAGACGGCTTCGCCGGACTCAAGGTGCTGCTGCCCCCGCCATCGCGCCGCGGGCTGGTCGTCATCGATCCGGCCTACGAGGACAAGCACGACTATGCGCAGGTCATTACCGCGCTCAAGGAGGGCCTGCAGCGCTTTCCTACCGGCACCTACCTCGTCTGGTATCCGCTGCTGAAGCGCAACGAGAGCATCCTGCTCGCGTCGAAACTGAAGAAGCTGGCGCCGGACTGGCTGAGCGCCACGCTGACGGTGCAGCCGCCCAGTTCCGAGGCCGGTGGCCTGGGCATGCACGGCAGCGGCGTGTTCCTCATCAACCCGCCGTGGACGCTCGCCGCCGCGCTGCGGGAAACCCTGCCCTGGCTGGCCGACATGCTCGCCGTGGAAAAAGTCGGCGCTGGCTGGACGGCAGAAAGCAGCGCGGAACCCTCAGGCAGATAGCTCTGCCCGATTGCGGAACTGATCGAGCGCCTCGGGATTCGCCAGCGCTTCGCGGTTCTTCACCGGGCGGCCATGCACCACCTCGCGCACCGCGAGTTCGACGATCTTGCCGCTCTTGGTGCGCGGAATGTCAGCCACCTGCAGCACCTTGGCCGGCACGTGGCGCGGCGTGGTGTTGGCGCGGATCTGCTTCCTTGATGCGCTTGGCCAGCGCATCGTCGAGCGTCAGGCCTTCCTTCAACTTGACGAACAGCACGACGCGCACGTCGGCCTCGAAGTCCTGGCCGATGACGATGGATTCGAGCACCTCGGGCAGCTTCTCGACCTGGCGGTAGATTTCCGCCGTGCCGATACGCACACCGCCGGGGTTGAGTGTGGCGTCCGAACGGCCGTGGATGATGAAGCCACCATGTGCCGTCTTCTCGGCGAAATCGCCGTGGCACCAGATGCCGGGAAAGCGTTCGAAATACGCAGCGCGGTATTTCGCGCCGTCCGGGTCGTTCCAGAAGCCGACCGGCATCACCGGGAAGGGCCGTGTGCAGACCAGTTCGCCCTTCTCGCCCAGCACCGGCCGGGCATTCTCGTCGACCACATCGACCGCCATGCCGAGGCCGGCGCACTGGATCTCGCCGCGCCACACCGGCCCGGCCGGATTGCCGAGCACAAAGCAGGAAACGATGTCGGTGCCACCGGAGATCGAGGCAAGTTGCAGGTCGGGCTTGATGTCGCGATAGACGTAATCGAAGCTCTCGGGCGAGAGCGGGCTGCCGGTCGAGAACATCGCGCGCAGCGCCGACAGGTCGTGCGTTGCGCGCGGCTTGAGTTCGATCTTGGCGCAGGCATCGATGAACTTCGCCGAGGTGCCGAAATGCGTCATGCCCTCGGCCTGCGCGTAGTCGAACAGCACGCGGCCGCGACCGACGAAGGGCGAACCGTCGTAGAGCAGCAGCGTCGCCTCCGAAGCAAGCGCCGAGACCAGCCAGTTCCACATCATCCAGCCGCAGGTGGTGAAGTAGAAGACCTTGTCATCGGGCTTGACGTCGGATTGCAGGCGATGTTCCTTCAGATGCTGTAGCAATGCGCCGCCGGCGCCATGCACGATGCACTTGGGCACGCCCGTGGTGCCGGATGAATACAGGACATACAGCGGATGCGCGAAGGGCAGTTGCGCGAACTCGATCTCGGTCTGCCCGCGACAGGGCGCGACGAAATCGCCACGCGTCACGGCATTCGGGATGCGGGAGATATCGTGGCCCGTCTCATGCACATAGGGCGAGACGATGACCTTGCGCAGCGTCGGCAGCCCGGCAACGATCTGCGCCACCTTGTCGAGCGTGTCGAGCGTCTTGCCGTTGTAGAAATAGCCGTCGGCGACGAACAGCAGCTTGGGCGCAACCTGGCCGAAGCGGTCGAGCACGCCCTGCACGCCGAAGTCGGGCGATGCCGAGGTGAATACCGCGCCGATGCTCGACGCGGCCAGCAGCGCGATCAGCGTCTCCGGCAGGTTGGGCATGTAGGCCGCGACGACATCGCCGGTGACGATGCCTTCGTCGCGCATCGCCTGCGCCAGCCGCGCGACGCGCAGATAGAGTTCGGCGTAGGTCATGCGGCGGGTGACTTTCTCTTCGCCGCGGAAAACCAGCGCCGTGCCGTCGTCGCGCCGGCGCAGCAGGTTCTGCGCATAGTTCAGTCGCGCGTCGGGAAACCATTGCGCGCCGGGCATCTTGTCGCCATCGACGAGGATGCGCGATCCCTTCTCCCCGCGCACCTCGGCGAAATCCCAGAGCAGCGACCAGAACGCTTCCGGCTGTTCGACCGACCAGCGGTGCAATTCAAAATAGTCGGCACTGGCGGGACGGCGCTGGCGCTCCCCGACCCGCCGGGCAAAAGCGGTCAGGTTGGCGGTGGCGACGCGTTCCGCGTCCGGCTGCCACACAGGACGATCACTCATGCGGATACATCCTGCGGATGAACTCGGGCAAGGGCAGCGACTTGCCGGTGCGCGGATTCCACCAGACGATCTTGGCGGCGCCGTCGGCGTAGAGCGTCTCGTCACCGACGCAGCGCATCTCGTAGAAAGTCGGCAGACTGCTGCGGCCGGGCTTGCCGATCAGCGTACGTACCTCCACGGTCGCCGGAAAGGTGATCGGCTTGAGGAAGGTGCAGCTCGCGTTGATGATCACCGGCCCCTCCTCCACATCGACGATGTCGGCGATGCCTTGCTCGACCAGCCAGTCGATGCGCGCCTGTTCCGCGTAGCGGAAATAGACGGTGTTATTGACATGCCCGAGGGCATCCATGTCGCCCCAGCGCACGGGAATGCGCGTGACGTGAACCAGTTGGTGTGGATGTTCCATGATCATGGCCGCCAGAATGTGACCGACAAATTATAATTGTGCCCGATCACCACACGGGAAGGAGTACGCATGGAACCAATCGTACGCGAAGCGATGGAATTCGACGTGGTGGTGGTAGGCGGCGGCCCGGCCGGTCTGGCAGCTGCGATCCGCCTCAAGCAGCTCGACGCCGGCATCAACGTCTGCCTGATCGACAAGGGAGCCGAAATCGGCGCCCACATCCTCTCCGGCGCGGTGATGGATCCGCGCGCGCTGACCGAACTTTTTCCCGACTGGCAGGAACGCAACGCCCCGCTCGATACGCCCGTTGCCGAAGACCACCTGCTGTTCCTCACCGAAAAGTCCAGTTACGGGCTACCCGCCGCGCTGCTGCCGGCCTGCTTTCACAACGCCGGCAACTACGTGATCAGCCTCGGCGAACTCTGCCGCTGGCTCGGCCAGCAGGCCGAAGCGCTGGGCGTCGAGGTCTATGCCGGCTTCGCCGGCGCCGACGTACTCTACGACGGCGACAAGGTTGCCGGCGTCATCACCGGTGACGTGGGCGTGCTGAAAAATGGCGCGCCCGGCCCCGGCTTCCAGCCCGGCATGGAACTGCGCGCGAAATACACGCTGTTCGCCGAAGGCTGTCGCGGCCACCTCGGCAAGCGGCTCGAACAGCGCTACAACTTGCGCGCCGGCGCCGCGCCGCAGGTCTATGGCATCGGCATCAAGGAGCTCTGGCAAGTCGCGCCAGAACAGCACGTCAATGGACGCGTGATGCACAGCGCCGGCTGGCCGCTGGCGAACGATACCTATGGCGGCGGCTTCTGCTACCACTACGGAAATGCCACCCAGCCGCATCTCGTCTCCTTCGGCCTGGTCGTCGGCCTGGGCTACAAGAATCCGTATCTCGCGCCCTTCGAGGAGATGCAGCGGCTCAAGACCCACCCCGTTTTCCGCCCACTCTTCGCAGACGGCACGCGGCTGGCCTACGGCGCTCGCGCGCTCACTTCCGGCGGCCTGCAGGCGCTGCCGAAGCTGATTTTCCCCGGCGGCGCACTGCTCGGCGACGACGCCGGTTTCCTCGTCGCCTCGCGCATCAAGGGCTCGCACGCGGCCATCAAGTCGGGCATGCTCGCAGCCGAAGCAACCGCCGGCGCACTGGCCGAGAACCGTGCCGGCGACGAGCTCACCGCCTATCCACAAGCCTTCCGCAAGTCCTGGCTGTTCGACGAACTGTCCCGCGCGCGCAACTTCAAGCCGCTGATGGCCAAGGGGCTGTGGCGCGGCGCGCTGCTGTTCGGCATCGACCAGCAGGTATTCCGCGGCAAGGCGCCGTGGACGCTGCGCCTCACGGCCGACCACACCAAGTTGAAGCCGGCCGCGCAGTGCACTCCCATCGACTACCCGAAGCCCGACGGCGTGCTCACCTTCGACCGGCTGTCGTCCGTCTTTCTATCTAATACGAACCACGCAGAAGACCAGCCCTGCCACCTGCGGCTCAAGGACGCGGCCGCGCCAATCGCCCACAACCTGCCGCTCTATGCCGCACCCGAGCAGCGCTACTGCCCGGCGGGCGTGTATGAGATCGTCGCGGAAGGCGGCACGTCACGTTTGCAGATCAACGCGCAGAATTGCGTGCATTGCAAAACCTGCGACATCAAGGACCCCGGCCAGAACATCGAGTGGGTGACGCCGCAGGGCGGCGAAGGGCCGATCTATCAGGGGATGTAAGCGCCGCAGAGCCAACCCGGAGAGTCAGAGCTGATCTTCCGGTATCGCCAGTACGCTCGCGCCGCCGGTGACGATCGACCGCGCCAGTCCGGGCGCCTCGACCAGCACATGCTCGGCGTAGAAGCGCGCGGTCTTGAGCTTCGCGGCATAGAAACTCGCCGTCTCGGCGCCGCTCGCGGTCGCTACGCCCCCACCTGCGGCGGGTCCCCCTCCGCTGCTCGCGGCTTCTTCGCCGACTTTTTGCAGCGACACCCGTGCCGCACGCGCCATCATCCAGCCGCCGGAAACGATGCCCATCAGCTGCAGGAAAGGCACGGCGCCGGCCGCAACCTCGCGTACCTTCGATGCGTACTGCGCGACGATGTAGTCACCGGCTGCGCTCAATGCATCGATGCCTTCCTTGAGCGCGATGGCGACGGCCTGCGCGTCGGGATCATTCACCGCAACCAGTTCCGCCTGCGTCGCGCCCATCTGCGCGATCACGGTTTTCAGCGTCGCGCCGCCTTCGCGGGCGATCTTGCGGCCGATCAGGTCGTTGGCTTGTATCCCTGTGGTGCCTTCGTAGATTGTTGTGATGCGTGCATCGCGCATGAACTGCGCGGCGCCGGTTTCCTCGATGAAGCCCATGCCGCCATGCACCTGCACGCCAAGGTAGGCGATGCGGTTGGCGGTCTCGGTGAGCCAGCCCTTCACCACCGGCGTCATCAGATCAACGCTGGCCTGGTTCCGCTGCCGCTCTGCCGCGTCGGCGTGATGCAGCGCCATATCCTGCGCGGCGGCGACCACGTAGGCCAGCGCGCGCATCGCCTCGGTCTGCGCCTTCATCAGCATCAGCATGCGCCGCACGTCCGGGTGCTGGACGATGGCGACCGAATCCGCCGAACCCTCGATGGCGCGGCTCTGCACGCGCTCTTTCGCATACGCCAGCGCATGCTGGTAGCTCGCCTCGGCCAGCCCCAGCCCTTCGAGGCCGACGGCATAGCGCGCCGCGTTCATCATGATGAACATGTATTTAAGGCCTTCGTTCGCCTTGCCGACGAGATGGCCCGTCGCCCCGCCATTGTCACCAAAAGCCATCACACAGGTCGGGCTGGCATGGATGCCGAGCTTGTGTTCGATGGACACGCAGTACGCGTCGTTGCGTCCGCCCAATGAGCCGTCGGCATTGACGAGGAATTTCGGCACGACGAACAGCGAGATGCCCTTCACGCCCGGCGGCGCATCCGGCAGGCGCGCCAGCACGAGGTGGATGATGTTCTCCGCCAGGTCATGCTCGCCATAGGTGATGAAGATCTTCTGGCCGAATACCTTGTAGCTGCCGTCGTCCTGCGGCTCGGCGCGCGCGCGGATCGCGGCGAGATCCGAGCCGGCCTGCGGCTCGGTGATGTTCATCGTGCCGGTCCATTCGCCCGCCACCATCTTCGGCAAGTACTGTTGCTTCAGCGCGGCGCTGCCGCAGAGTTCCAGCGCCTCGATGGCGCCGTCCGTAAGCATCGGGCACAGGGCGAAGGCGTGATTGGCCGCCTTCCACATCTCGCGCACGGCGGCAGAGACAACGCGCGGCAGGCCCTGACCGCCGAACTCGGGATCATGGCCGAGGCCGTTCCAGCCGTTCGCCACGAACTGGCGATAGGCCACGCCGAAACCGGCCGGCATCGTCACCGTTTTGTCCGCCCCCCGGTCTTCCCATTTCGTTCCTTCCCGGTCGCCGATGCCGTTGAGCGGCGCCAGCACGCCGCCGGCGAACTTGCCCGCTTCTTCGAGAATCGCAGCCACCACATCCGCCGTCGCTTCTTCGCAGCCCGGCAACTGCGCCACGCGGTCGAGGCCGGCCAGTTCCGTCAACACGAAATGCATGTCCTGCAACGGGGCGGTGTAGTTCATGGGCGCGGTTCCTTTTTTTGCCAGAGATAACGCCGGTCGTCGAAGCTGCCGACCCAGCGCGGGTAATACACCACCATCAGCGTGATGGCGGCACCGTTGAGCCAGGCTTCGGCGAAGCCGAGCAGGACGTAGAAGGGAAGGTAATCGGAAAACAGCAGGTCGGCGCTATAGACACCGGCAAGCCAGAGCAGCAGGCCGGTGAGGAAACCGGTGGCCACGGCCGCAATCGCCCCGCCGAAAAACGCGGCCACAAAGAAAAAGACAAAGATGTGCGGCGGCAAATGGCGTTCGACAAAGCGCAGCACCGCATGTGCGACCAGCACCGGAAACACCGTCAGCACCAGGGCATTCAGCGCGAAGGGCTGCCAGCCCGCCATCTCCAGGCCTGCACCTTTCAGCGAGGCATTGAAGGTCACGGCGGCCAGCACCAACGCCAGACCGGTCATGGCAAGTTGCCGCCCGAACATCAGCGTGAAAGCCGTCGCACCCAGCAGATGCAGGTTCAGTCCCGGCTTGGCACCCGCCTTCATGCTCCACACCAGTGTCAGCACGACGATGGCACCCATCCAGACATTCATCAGCGTGCTGTCTGCCAGCCGCCGCCACGGCGCCGTCCAGATGGCCCACAACAGCATCAGCGCGTAGGGCAGGATCGCCCCATAGGCCCAGAGATCGCTGAAAAGGCCGTCCGGAAAGTTCATAGCGCGGCGGTTAACTCCGGCACCACTTGAAACAGATCGCCGACGAGGCCGTAGTCGGCCACCTGGAAGATCGGCGCATCCGGGTCCTTGTTGATGGCGACGATCACCTTGCTGTCCTTCATGCCGGCGAGATGCTGGATCGCACCAGAGATACCAATGGCGATGTAGAGCTGCGGCGCGACGATCTTGCCGGTCTGGCCGACCTGATAGTCGTTCGGCACGAAGCCGGCATCGACGGCGGCGCGCGAAGCGCCCAGCGCGGCGTTGAGCTTGTCCGCCAGCGGTTCGAGCAGCTTGTGGTAATTCTCGCCCGAGGCCAATCCGCGCCCGCCGGAAACGATCACCTTCGCCGCGCCGAGTTCGGGGCGCGCCGACTTGGTCAGCTCGCGGCCGACGAGTTGCGTGAGGCCAAGGTCAGGCCCCGCGGCGATGTTCTCGATCGCTGCACTGCCTCCTGTTCCGATCGCATCGAAGGCGGTGGTACGCACGGTGATCACCTTGACCGCGTCGGCGGACTTCACCGTCGCCAGCGCGTTGCCGGCGTAGATCGGCCGCACGAAGGTTGAAAATGAGGTATCGGCCGACTCGATGCCGCAGATCTCGGAGATCTGCGCCACGTCCAGCAGCGCGGCGACGCGCGGCAGCAGGTTCTTGCCGAAGGTCGATGCCGGCGCGAGGATGTGCGTGTAACCCCCGGCATTGGCGACGACCAGTGCGGCGAGGTTCTCGGCGGTCTGGTCGGCATAATGCGACGCATCGGCGAGCTTCACCCTGGCCACGCCCGCGAGCGCGGCAGCCGCCTGCGCCGCAGCGGCACAACCGGCACCGGCGACCAGCAGATGAATCTCGCCGCCTATTTTCGCGGCGGCAGAAACCGTGTTGAGCGTAGCCGCCTTCAGAACGGCATTGTCATGTTCGGCAATAACGAGAATGCTCATGCGATCACCTTCGCTTCGTTCTTGAGTTTCGCTACCAGTTCGGCGACATCCGCGACCTTCACGCCGGACTGCCGCTTGGGCGGCTCGGTCACCTTCAGCGTGGCGAGGCGCGGCGCGATGTTGACGCCAAGGTCGGCAGGTTTCAACACATCCATCGGCTTCTTCTTCGCCTTCATGATGTTCGGCAGCGTCGCGTAGCGCGGTTCGTTGAGGCGCAGGTCGGTGGTCACGACGGCCGGCAATCTGATCGACAGGGTCTCAAGGCCGCCGTCGATCTCGCGCGTGACGTTCGCACGGCCGTCGGCAATCACGACCTTGGACGCAAAGGTCGCCTGCGGCCAGCCCAGCAGGGCGGCGAGCATCTGGCCGGTCTGGTTGGCATCGTCGTCGATGGCCTGCTTGCCAAGGATCACCAGCCCCGGCTGTTCCTTGTCGCACACCACCTTCAACAGTTTGGCGACGGCCAGCGACTGCAGGCCCTCGGCCTGGGCGGCATCGGTCTCGACGAGGATCGCGCGGTCGGCCCCCAGCGCCAGCGCCGTGCGCAACTGCTCCTGACAGGCGGTTACCCCACATGAAACGGCAATCACCTCGGTGGCGATACCGGCTTCCTTGAGCCGCACCGCCTCTTCCACCGCGATCTCGTCGAAGGGGTTCAGCGCCATCTTGACGCTGGCGAGCTCGACACCACTCTGGTCGGCCTTCACCCGCACCTTGACGTTGTAATCGATCACCCGCTTGACCGGCACCAGCACTTTCATGAATCGGCTCCTCATGGTTGAATGGCCATTTTACGTCGGCCAATCTAGCAGTGTTCCCTGCCTGGCGTTGTCGCGTGCACGACAATTGCCGCCTGCGTGTGCCACTCCATGCCCCCGGCTGCGGCATGGCCGCGAAACAAACCGGCAGCGCATCCCGGCATGCATCGCGCATCGACACAAAAGTCGTACGCATTGACGGCCAGCTTCTTGCAAACCTCATGATGGACTTCGACGTCGGGGTTTCGTTTTCTGCTGCATACATCGTCAAACGCATCGACTCCGACTACTTCGAAGAGGGCGAAATTGGTCCCTAACTCTACAGTCCACCGGACGCTGTGTGATATGCCGCGCAGTGCCCCTGAGCTTGAACATTTTCGCCAGTTGCTTCGTCGCTGGGGCACGCGCAGAATAGCCGTCAAGCCGCGCAGGCAGGTGTATCCCAACGAGACAGGAGAGCAACATCATGACAGGCACTGTTCGTCTTCACCGAGTACTGAAAGCGCCGCCAGAGCGCGTGTATCGAGCATTCATTACGCCAGAGGCCATGGCCAAATGGATTCCTCCGCACGGTTTCACCTGCACGGTTCACCACATGGAGCCGAAGGTTGGCGGGACGTTCAACATGTCATTCACCAACTTCACAACGCAACACAGTCATTCGTTTGGCGGTGAATACCTTGAACTTGTACCAAGCGCGCTTCTTCGCTACACCGACAAGTTTGATGACCCGAATCTTCCCGGCGTCTTGCAGGTCACCGTGTCGCTCAGGGCGGTTTCCTGTGGCACCGACCTAAGCATCGTGCAGGAAGGCATTCCCGACGCGATTCCTGTAGAAATGTGCTATCTCGGCTGGCAGGAATCGCTTGCACAGCTGGCCATGCTCGTGGAGCCCGAGATTCCGCAGTAGCCGGCGCGGCAGGAAAACAGGGGTCAGACCACGATTTTCGCCGTCTTGCCAGCGCCGACTTTCTGAAAATGCGCCAACCGGAATTCAGCGCGTATCATTTCTCCCATGAGTCCAACCATATTTCGCGAAGGCGGCTTCCGGTTCTACTTCTTCTCGCGGGAAGAACCGCGAATGCATGTGCACGTTCAAGGGCAGAACGGCGAAGCCAAGTTCTGGCTCGAACCTGCGATTGAGGTTGCCCAACATACCGGCCTTTCCCGCCGAGAAATTAGTGAGGCTCTGCGCCTCGTCCAGGAGCATGAAAATGACATTCGCAGCGCTTGGCACAGACATTTCCCCCGCTGAGGTCACCAATATCTCTCAGCATGGCTTCTGGGTCTTGCTGGACAATGAGGAGTTGTTTCTGCCGTTCTCGGAGTTCCCGTGGTTTCGTGATGTGGCGATCGGCAAGATCATGCATGTCGAACTACCATCGCCCAATCATCTTTACTGGCCGGAGCTGGATGTCGATTTGGCAGTCGAGTCCATCCGGCATCCCGAGCATTTCCCACTTGTCAGTCAGGTCGGAGTCTAAGCTTCCGTGTCCCTGGGTAAATAGGGGACAGACCACGGTTTGCGCCGTCCCGCCAGCGCCGACTTTCGGCACATCAACCCGCAAGATTTGATATATCGTGATCGTACGATTACCTCTACGTGGAGCAGCGACGCAATGACCGGAGTTGCCATAGTAATCATCCTGCTGGCCATGGGCTGCGGCTGGCTGTTCCGCAATCTGCTTCTCCGCGTGCTGCGGGAACGGCATCCGCGAGAATTCGCTGCGCTTGGGCAACCCACCAGCCAGCAACTGGCTTCGCTTTCGCCACGACTGCAGGAACTGCATATTCAATTCTGGAAGTATCTGTGGGGCGGCAAAATCTTTCTGATCAAGGACAGGCTGGTTGCAAGTCTCGCCGGAGCGGCATTGATTGCCGATGCCGCGCTGATTGGCGGCGTGGTGATTTTCCTGTGGTTCGTCGGCGCATCGCAGCCGCAATAGTCAAGGTCGATCAGGGGGCACGTTTTCGTTATCGCCCACGTGGCTGCCGGCGGGGGACTGATAGAGCAGCAGGACCTGCGCGGTGATGATGCCGATGGCCATGGCTGCGAGCAGCATGGAATCGAGGTACCACGGATCATCGAGGCTGAAATCGCCCTCGAGGACATCATGGAAGCCGCGGAAGAAATGCATCACGGCAACGACCCCGCCCAGCACGCCCAGCACCGCACCGAGGTAGCGCGACAGCCAGTGGTGCGGATGCGGCAGGACCATCAGCAGCCCGAGCAGCCCGATCACGCTGCGCTGGGTGCGGCAGTAGGGGCAGATGTAAACCCAGCCGGTGAAATCCATCACCCAGGTGGCGATGCAGAGGGCGATGGCGATGAAGCCGAGCGTGCGGATGTTGCGCACCAGCGATTCAAGCAGCATGGGCTTTCTCCCGGTCAAGTTCGACAGCATAGACCAGGATGGTGCCGCCGTCTTGCCAGCGCCGACTTGCGCTGGCCGACGCCGGCTGCTCCCCTAGCCCTTCTTCTTGTTCATGAAACCGTCAATGCCGGCGACGGCGTCGTCGCTCATCATGTTGCAGGCCATCGTTTCGCCGGCCAGCTGGTAGGCGCCGGCGAGACCCATTTCGAGCTGGCGGTAAAAGAGCTGCTTACCCATGGCGATGGCGGTTTGCGACTTCGCACAGATGCTGTCGGTGAACCGCTTCACCTCGGCGTCGAGCGCGTCGGTGGGGGCCACGCGATTGACGAGGCCGCGCCGCTGCGCTTCGAGGGCGTCGATGAATTCGCCGGTGAGCAGCATTTCGAGGGCCTGCTTGCGCCCCATGTTGCGCGAGAGCGCGACTGCGGGCGTGGAGCAGAACAGGCCGACATTGATGCCGGAAACGGCGAACTTCGCCACGTCTGCGGCGACGGCAAGGTCACAGCTCGCAACGAGTTGACAACCGGCCGCCGTAGCGATGCCATGCACGCGCGCAATGACCGGTTGCGGCAATTCGGTGATGGTCGTCATCACGCGACCGCACTGTTTGAAAAGCTGCTGCATGTAGCCCCGGTCGTGGTTGGCGCGCATTTGCTTGAGGTCGTGGCCGGCGCAGAAGGCCTTGCCGGCGCCGGCGATGACGACGACGCGCGCCGTCTTGTCAGCGCCGACTTTTTCGAGCGTCGCCTGCAGTTCGCTCAGCAGTTCGGTGGAAAGTGCATTGAATTGCGCCGGGCGGTTAAGCGTGAGGGTCGTCACACCATCCTGATCGTGGCGCAGCAGCAGGGCTTCGGCGGTCATGGTTTCTCCTTGCAGATATTGATGGCCTGCGGCCGTTCGCGCGCCAGATCACCCAGCCACTGCGCCAGTTCGCCGGACAGTGCATTGGCTGCCGCGCGTGTCGCTTGCACCCCGCCACGCGCATCCGGCGTCGGCGCATCCTGCCGGACAATGAATGCACGCCGGGCCAGGCGCGCATCGCCAAACGGTGGCAGCAGGTTGGCGCGCGCTTCGAGCACCACCTGGCTTTGCTGCGCACTGGTGAAGCGCTGTTCGAGTTCGTCGAGCATGATGACGATGCGGCAGCCCGACCGACCTGCTTCAGGTTGCGCCAACACCAGACGCCGCTGCAGGAAGCGCTCGAGCAATTCGGCCGGCGGCGCCACCCAGCGGCTTGCGGCATAGGCGCGCCGATTCAAATCATCGGTGTAGGACAGGCGGTAATACTGCGTGGGCGAATCGAGCCAGGAGACGGCCCGCACCCGGAACTCGGATACCGGGAAACCTGGCGACGGCCAGTTGCCGGCGGCATCGCCGAAATCGTGGAGTGCGGGAACGGCCTGCTGCTGCGGATTGCCGACGCAAGCCGTGAGGAACAAGGCGCAAAGGAGGGCAAGGATCGGACGCATGACATCACTCCTGGGCAGGGGGTGGAACAAAACCCGCTTCGCCGGGTCCCGGCCTGGCCGGGGCGGCGCCGAACAGCACGGCCTGCGGGGTATCGTTGAGCGTATCGAGCAGGCGGTCAAGGCGGCGCGCGGCTGCCGACATGTCGCGCATCAGCGATTCGGCGCGCGGCAGGGTTTCGGCATTGAGGCGCTCGCCGACGCCACTGGCGCTGTTCGCCAGGGTATCGAAGCGCTGTGCAAGCGTTTTCATGCTCGCCACCAATGCGCGCGCTTCGGCGGCCAGCGGCGCGGCTTCGCCGGCTGTCTTTTCGAGATGGGCGAGCAGCGCGTTGAGGCGGCCGAGGTTGGCATCCGACAGCGCCGTACGCAGGCCCGCCATGATCTTCGGCAGCTCTTTCAGGCTGTCGGATGCGCTGGCGAAATTATCGAGCGAACGTTGCAGGTTCTGCAGATTGCGCTCGTCGAGCAGACGGTTGAGGCGCTCGCTCAACTCGGCCACCTGTACGGAGATGTCGCCGGCCTTGTCGCCGAGTTTTTCGAACAGTCCGGGCTGAATCTTCAAGCGGGGTGGATCGGCAGCCCCCACGTCGAGCGGCTTTCCGGCCCCGCTGCCTTCTTCCAGCATCACATAGGCGATTCCGGTAACACCCTGAAAGTTGATCTTCGCCACCGTCTTGTCGGTCAGCGGGTATTTGCGCGCGAGGCTGATTTCCACCACCAGTTGCGCCGGATCCAGCGGATCGGGACGAATGTCCTGCACCTTGCCGGCTCGAATGCCACGATAGCGCACTGCGGCTTCGAGATTCAGGCCAGTGACGTTGCCGCGCGTTTCCAGGAGATAGGTATGCGTCAGGTCGCGCGTGCCGCCCATCCACCAGAGCGCCAGGGCAACGGCAATCAGGAAGATGAGGGTGAATAGCCCCGCCATCAGGGCATGAGAACGGTTTTCCATGGTCAGGGCCAATCAGGGTTCATTGGGTATCAGCGCGCGCACGCTGACCGCGCTTGGAGCGAAAAAAGTTTTGCATGAAAGGATGATCGATGCTCATGACCTCGTCCAGGGTGCCGCTGGCGAGTATGCGCTGTTCGGCCAGCACGGCAACCCGCGTTGCCAGTGCCAGCAGGGTATCGATATCGTGGGTGACGAACATGACGGTCAGGCCGAGTTCCTGGCCGAGCATGCGCGTCAGGCGCACAAAGCTGTCGGAACGATCCGGGTCGAGGCCGGCGGTCGGCTCGTCGAGCAGCAGCAGCTCCGGCTCGAGCGCGAGCGCCCGTGCCAGCGCGACGCGCTTGATCATGCCACCGGAAAGCTCGGCCGGCATCAGGCTGGCGTGGTGCGGCAGCAGCTCGACCATTTCCAGCTTGAGCATGACCAGCACGCGGATGGTTTCCTCGTCCAGACATTTCAGCTCGCGCAAGGGAAAGGCAACGTTGTCGAAGACGTTGAAGGCGGAAAACAACGCCCCCTGCTGGAACAGCACGCCGAAACGCCGGCGCAGCGCGCGTTCGCGCAGCACATCGCCGCCGAACAGCGGTTCGCCGAACAGGCGGATTTCGCCAGCGGTCGGCGCCACCAGGCCGATGATCTGGCGCAGCAGGGTCGTCTTGCCGCTTCCTGAGCCGCCGACCAGCGCGACAATCTCTCCCGCCGCAATTTCGAGATTCAGATGACGGAGTATCCAGGCATCGCCGAGGCGGGTGGATAAGTCGCGGATGGCAATAACGGGGGCGGCCATTGTTTATATTCTCGGCAACCCGATACTGCGCGTGGCAATGGCGAACACCGCATCGATGAGGATGACCAGCGTGATCGCCGACACCACCGAGGCCGTCGTGTTGACCGAGAGGCTTTCCGTATTCGGCTTGATGCGCAGGCCGAAATGACAGGCCACCAGAGCCACGGCAATGCCAAAGGCGACACCTTTTGCCAGGCCGATCCAGAGATTCGCCACCGGCACGGCCTTGGGCAGCGTATCAATGAAAAATCCATAGCCGATATCGAGTTGCAGATTCGCCGCCACCATGCCGCCCAGCAACGCGATCGCGGAGGTCCACAACACCAGCAGGGGCATCGTCACGCCCAGCGCCACCACTTTGGGAAAGATCAGCCGCAGGCTGCGCGGCACGCCCATCGTCGCGAGGGCATCGATCTCCTCGGTCACGCGCATCACGCCCAACTGCGCCGTCATCGCCGAACCGGAACGACCGGCCACCAACACGGCCACCAATACCGGCCCGAGCTCGCGAACGATACCCAGGCCGAGGATGTTGACGATGAAGGCGTCGGCACCGAACTGACGCAATTGCAGCGCTGATAGATAAGACAGCACCACCCCGATCAGGAAACCGACCAGCGCCGTCACCGGCATCGCCCGCACCCCACTTTTGTAAATGTTGGCCGAGATTTCGCGCGCCGGCAGGTCGGCCGGATGACGCAGCAGATGCAAGCCGTCGAGCACCAGTTGTCCCAGCAGGGTGAGTACATCGCGCCCATGGTGCATGATCCCCAGCACTGCACTGCCCATGACAATCAGGCTTTCGAACGGCGAACGCGGCACGCCACCGACCGCTGGCTTGGCCTCGGCGGCAGCGACACGCTCAAAGATGGGCAGGTGTTCGGGCTGGATCTGCAGGTTTTGTGGAAAACACCGGCCCCAGGCATTCCACAGCAGCAGCGCACCGGCCGAGTCGAGCGTTTCGATTCCCAGGCAATTCCAGGTGGCATCGGTACGCCGACCGCTTTTCCGCAGGCGACCTTGCCACCCCATGCCGGCCGCCGCAATATCGCGCAGCGTCCAGCGGCCGCTGAGGATCAGCTCCGGCCGGTCGTTTGCCCCGCGCTGTTCGATGAAATCGGCAGCGGCCATCAGAGGCTCAGTTGGTTGCGCGTTGGCCGCGCAACTTGAACTCGATGCCGACGTTCGCCCATTGCTGGACCTCCTCGGACAATACGACGGCGGTCAAGGGCGCAGCGGACAGCCAGTCACGCTCAACGTTCAGCTCGAAGCCTTTCGCGTTGGCCTGCACGCGGATTTCCGGCAGCGGGGCATCGTCGCGCGCGCGGTGCAGCAGCGCAGCAAAGCGCAAGCAGAAAATCAGCAGCCATTCCGGCGCTTCCTGCAACTGGCGCGTCAGCGCCTGCACGCGTTCGAGCTTGCCGCGATGCGCGAGGACCAGCCGCTCCAGCAGCGCCTGGTCGCGCCTGGAAAAACCCGGCATGTCGGCATTGGCCAGAATGTAGGCGCTGTGCTTGTGGTAGCTCGAATGCGCGACCGAAATACCAATCTCGTGCAGGCGCGCCGACCAGACGAGAAACTGGGCAGCCGGGGATGTCTCGATGTCGTCTTGTGGCCGCAACTGCCGATAGAAACCCAGCGCCGTCGCGGCGATGCGCGCGGCCTGTCGGGAATCCACCTCGTAGCGCTGCATGAAACGGCTGACTGTCGCCTCGCGCAGGTCATCGTGGTGATAGCGGCCGAGCAGATCGTAGAGCACGCCGAGCCGCAGCGCCCCTTCGGAGAAGGTCATGTCTTCGAGACCGAACTCCTTGAACACCGCCGACATGATCGCCACGCCGCCGGGAATCACCGGGACGCGCTCTGGCCGCATGCCTTCGAGCCCGGCGCGGGTGGCATGACCCGCCTGGATCAGGCGGCCTCGCAGCCGCTCCAGCCCGTCGCGCGTGATGCTGCCGTTGGCGAAGCGATTGAATTCGAGCAGGTCGCAGATCGCCTTGGCGGTGCCGGACGATCCCACCGCCACGTCCCAGCCGGTGGCGCGATAGGCCTGGACGATCGTCTGCAACTCGCGGCGGGCCGCCAGTTCGGCTTCCTTCATGCTGCGCTTGTCGATGTGTCCGTCGGGAAAGAAGCGCAGGCTGTAACTGACGCAACCCATGTAGAGCGATTCGAGGTGCAGCGGGCGAATGTTGCGACCGATGATGAATTCGGTGGAACCGCCGCCGATGTTGACGACCAGATGACTGATACCCGGATTGGGCAGCGTATGCGCCACCCCCAGATAGATCAGGCGCGCCTCTTCGCGGCCGGCGATCACCTCGATCGGAAAGCCGAGCACCTGCTCCGCCTGTTCGAGAAACTCCGGCGTGTTCTTGGCTACACGCAGGGTATTGGTGGCGACCACCCGTACGGCATCCGGCGCAAAGCCACGTAGCCGTTCGCCGAAGCGGGACAGCGCCGCCAGTCCGCGTTCCTGCGCCGCGGCATCGAGCAGTTTGTCCGGCCCCAGGCCGGCGGCCAGGCGCACTGTCTCCTTGAGACCGTCCAGCGGATAGATCTGGTTGCCGACGATGCGCCCGACCTGCAGGCGAAAGCTGTTGGAGCCCATATCGACGGCGGCGACGTGTTCTAGAACCACGATGAGAGATCCAGTACGTGATTGGCGGTGCGTGGATTCTAGCCCAGCCTGCCCGCAAAACTCGGCGCTGGCGGGACGGCACACCGGCGTGTCATACTTGGATGCCTTGATCGCAACAACCCCCTCGACTAGCGCATTGCCCATCCTCATGACCGCCCTGTCCGCCCCACACGAATTCCCCGCCGATCATTTCCTCAATCGTGAGTTTTCGCTGCTGGCCTTCAATCGCCGCGTACTGGCGCAAGCCGCCGATGCGCGCGTGCCGCTGCTGGAGCGCCTGCGCTTCCTCTGCATCGTCTCATCCAATCTCGACGAATTTTTCGAGATCCGCGTGGCCGGCGTCAAGGAACAGATCAAGCTGCGCAGCAATGTCACCGGTGCCGACCGGCTCAGCCCGCAGGAAGTCTATCGGCGCATCACCCGGGAAGCGCATCAGCTGATCGAGGAGCAGTACACGCTGCTCAATCAGGCGATCTTGCCGGCATTGCGCCAGGAAGGGGTCTTCTTCTACAAGCGTTCCGAATGGACGGAAGAGCAGCAAGCCTGGATCCACAACTATTTCCGCCGCGAGGTGATGCCGGTGCTCACACCCATCGGCCTGGACTCCGCCCACCCCTTCCCGCGCGTGCTCAACAAAAGCCTGAACTTCGCCATCGAACTCGAAGGCAAGGATGCCTTCGGTCGCAGTTCCGGCGCTGCCATCGTGCAGGCGCCGCGTGCCCTGCCCCGCGTGATCCAGTTGCCCCGCGAACTTACCGGCGTCGACAACGGCCTCGTCTTCCTCTCGTCGATCCTGCACCGCCATGTCGGCGAACTGTTTTCCGGCATGCAGATCCTCGGGTGCTACCAGTTCCGCGTCACGCGCAATTCCAACCTCTTCGTCGACGACGAAGAAGTGAAGAACCTGCGTACCGCGTTGCAGGGCGAACTGCCGCAACGCCACTTCGGCGACGGGGTGCGCCTCGAGGTCGCCGACAACTGCTCGGCAGCGATGAGCGAATTTCTCCTCCAGCAGTTCGGCCTCGACCATGACGACCTTTACCAGGTGCCGGGCATCGTCAATCTGGTGCGCCTGATGTCGGTGCCCGACCGTGTCGACCGGCCCGACCTCAAGTTCAAGCCCTTCCAGCCGGGACTGCCGAAGCAGCTTTCTGGCCGCTATGACATGTTCGACGCGATCAGGAAGAGCGACATCCTGATGCACCATCCCTACCAGTCCTTCACGCCGGTCATCGAGTTCCTCAAGCAAGCCGCCGATGATCCGTTGGTCGTGGCAATCAAGATGACCGTCTATCGCACCGGCACCGACTCGGTGCTGATGGAGCACCTGCTGCGTGCTGCGCAGAAGGGCAAGGAGGTCACGGTCGTCGTCGAACTGATGGCACGTTTCGACGAAGAGGCCAATCTCTCCATCGCCGCGCGGCTCGAAGAAGTCGGCGCCCATGTCGTGTATGGCGTGTTCGGCTACAAGACCCATGCCAAGCTGATGTTGGTGCTGCGCCGCGAGGAGCACGGCTACCGCCGCTATGTGCATCTGGGCACCGGCAACTACCACCCGCGCACCACGCGCTTCTACACCGACTTTGGCCTGATGACCTGCAACGACGAGATCGCCGCCGACGTCAATGAGGTGTTCAAACAGCTCACCGGCCTGGGCAAGGCGAGTGCGCTGGAACACCTGTGGCAGGCCCCTTTCTCACTGCACTCGAACATGATGGATGCCATTCATGCCGAAACCGTGGTGGCGCGCAGTGGCCGCAAGGCGCAGATCATCGCAAAAATGAATTCTCTGCTGGAGCCCGAGATCATCGAGGCACTCTACGAAGCCAGCCAGGCCGGCGTGCAGATCGACCTGCTGGTGCGCGGCGTCTGCTGCCTGCGGCCCGGCGTGCCGGGGCTATCGGACAACATCCACGTGCGTTCGGTGATCGGCCGCTTTCTCGAACATCATCGCATCTACTATTTCCATGCCGACGGTGCCGACAAGCTCTATCTCGCCAGCGCCGACTGGATGGAACGCAACTTTTTCCGCCGTATCGAAGTCTGCTTCCCGGTGCTTGACCCGAAGCTCAAGCGCCGCGTGATCAAAGAGGGTTTGCGCGGCTACCTGGCCGACAACTGCCAGGCCTGGGACATGGACGCGGACGGCAACTACCGCATCAAACCCTCGCGGCGCATCCGCACCTGTGCGCAGGACCTGCTGCTCGGCGAACTGGCGGAAGAGTAAAACTCGGCGCTGACGGGACGGCGCGGCATTCACCACGCGTCAGGCGGGGTTGTTTCGCACCAGCCAAAGCGGGATAATTCGCGGTCGCCATTGCGCGTTCCAGTGTCAGGGCGTTACCTACATGACCAGCTACCTATTCATCATTCTCGGCGCCGTTCTTGTCAATAACGTCGTCTTCGTCCGCATCCTCGGACTGTGCCCCTTTATGGGGGTCTCGAAAAAGCTGGAGACCGCCATCGGCATGGGCGCGGCCACCACCTTCGTACTGACGCTGGCCAGCGGGACAAGTTATGTGATCGACAGCTGGCTGCTGATCCCCAATGACCTGCAATACCTGCGCACGCTGGCCTTCATTGTCACCATCGCGGCCATCGTCCAACTTACCGAGCTGGTGATCCAGAAGACCAGCCCGGTGTTGCACCAGGTGCTGGGCATCTACCTGCCACTCATCACCACCAATTGCGCGGTGCTCGGCGTACCGCTGCTCAACATCGGCCTGCGCCACAACCTCGTCGAGTCGTTGCTGTTCGGCATGGGTTCTGCCATCGGCTTCACGCTAGCGCTGGTGATGTTCGCCGGCATCCGCGAGCGCCTCGAAGGTGCCGATGTGCCTGTGCATTTCCGCGGCACCGCCATCGCGATGATCACGGCCGGCATCATGAGCCTCGCCTTCATGGGTTTTGCAGGCCTGGACAAATACAAGTAACCGCAATGGCCCCCCACGCTCGCAACATCTTCTCGCTGCCCCTCACGGGGGGGTGCCTGTTTTCTTGGGGCGGCCCTGCGAAAGAATGATTACCGCGATTCTTGTCATGGCTGTAGGCGCAGTGCTGCTCGGCGCTGCGCTCGGCTTTGCCGCCGTCCGCTTCAAGGTCGAGGGCGATCCACTGGTCGAGAAGATCGACGCCATCCTGCCGCAGACGCAATGCGGGCAGTGCGGCTATCCCGGCTGCAAGCCCTACGCCCAAGCCATCGCCAAGGGCGATGCCGAGATCAACTGCTGTCCGCCGGGCGGCGAGGAAGGCATCCGCAAGCTGGCCGACCTGCTGGGACGCGAGTTCAAGGAACTCTCCGGCGAGCATGGCATCGAAAAACCCAAAAGCGTCGCGCTCATCGACGAGCAGACCTGCATCGGCTGCACGCTGTGCATCCAGGCCTGCCCCGTGGACGCCATCGTCGGCGCGGCCAAGCAAATGCATACCGTCATCGCCGCGCAATGCACCGGCTGCGAACTGTGCCTGCCGCCCTGTCCCGTCAATTGCATCATCATGACGCCCCTGCCCGAAACCATCGACACCTGGAAATGGAAGTATCCGGTGATTGCCATCAAGCCGGTTAACGATCATGCGTGAACTGTTCCGCTTTCCAGGCGGGGTCAAGCCTGCTTCGCACAAGCAGGAATCCGCTGGCGCGGCGATTGCCGTCGCGCCTTTGCCCGAACTGCTGGTCGTGCCCTTCCGCCAGAGCGCCACGGGAGCGGCGGCCATTCAGGTGCGGGCCGGCGAGAAAGTGCTCAAAGGCCAGCTCATCGGTTCGGCCGAGGGGGCTTTTGGCAGCGCGGTGCATGCCCCGACCTCAGGCATCGTGCGTGCCGTCGAAGCGCGCGTCCTGCCCCACCCATCCGCCCTCGATGCCCCCTGTGCGGTGATCGAGCCCGACGGCGAGGATCGCTGGCACGAGCGCACGCCACTCGATCCGTTTGCCAGTGACCCGGAAATCGTCCGGGCGCGCATCCGCGATGCCGGCATCGTCGGGCTGGGCGGCGCGGTCTTCCCCAGCCATGTGAAAACCCGTTCGCCCGGAAAAGTTGACACGCTGATCATCAACGGCGCCGAATGCGAACCCTGGATTACCTGCGACGACCGCCTGATGCGCGAGCGTACCGCAGATATCGTTGCCGGCGCGGCGATCATCCGCCACCTGATGGACGCCGCCAAAGTCCTGTTCGGCGTCGAGGACAACAAACCCGAAGCTGCCGCTGCCCTGCGCGCTGCCATCAAGGCCGCCGGGCATGCCGAGATGCAGGCCGTCAGCGTGCCGACGCTGTATCCGGCCGGTGGCGAGAAGCAATTGATCCGCGTGCTGACCGGCATCGAGATTCCCTACGGCAAGCTCGGCCCGGACTTCGGCGTGCAATGTTTCAACGTCGGCACCGCCTTTGCCGTCGCGCGCGCCACGCTGCAGGGCGAACCCCTGATTTCGCGCATCGTCACGCTGGCCGGCAACTACGCCAAGCCGGGCAATTTCGAAGTACTGATCGGCACACCGATCGACACATTGCTGTCGCTGGGTACGCCGCGGGCCGATACCGACCGGATTGTCATGGGCGGCCCGATGATGGGCTTCACCATCCCCGATACGACCGTGCCGGTGGTCAAGGCTACCAACTGCCTGCTCGCCATGAGCCCGGCGCTGTTTCCGCCGCCCTTGCCCGAGATGCCCTGTATCCGCTGCGGCGCCTGCACGCAGGCCTGTCCGATGGTCTTGCAGCCGCACGAACTCTACTGGTACGCCCGGGCGAAGAATTTCGGCAAGGCGCAGGAGTATCACCTGTTCGACTGCATCGAGTGTGGCTGCTGCGCCTTCGTCTGCCCGTCACGCATTCCGCTGGTTGACTACTACCGCTTCGCCAAGTCGGAAATCAGGGCCAGGGAACGCGAAAAAGCCGCTGCCGACGCGGCGCGCGAACGCTATGAATTCCGCCAGTTCCGCGAAGATCGCGAGAAGGCCGAGAAGGCCGCCAGACTCGCCGCCAAGGCCGCCGAAACCAAGGCCAAGCTGGCGCAAGAAGCAGCCGCAAAAGCCGCGGCCGAAATAGTCGGCGCTGGCGCGACGGCGGATGCCGGTGAGCCGCGTCTTTCGAAGACGGCGGATGCCGATGAGCCAGGCATTCCGAAGCCCGCGACGGTGGCACCTCCCGCTGACGACAAAGCCGCCCTGATCGCTGCCGCACTGGCCCGTGCACAGGCACAGAAAACCAAGGACACCGCCTGATGCATAGCTCCCCGTACGTCCTCAAGCCCGCCAGTGTCCGCCGCGTGATGGTCAAGGTGATGATTGCCCTGATACCGGGTATCGCCGCCTACGTCTGGTTCTTCAGCCCCGCCATCCTCTTCCAGATCGCGCTGGCCTCGGTGACGGCACTGGCGGCCGAAGCCCTGATGCTCCGCCTGCGCAACAAACCGGTGATGCAGTACCTCGGCGACGGCAGCGCGCTCGTCACCGCCTGGCTGGTTGCGCTGACCTTCCCGCCCATCGCCCCCTGGTGGCTTGTCGTCGTCGGCGTGCTGATCGCCATCGTCGTCGCCAAGCACCTCTATGGCGGACTCGGCCAGAACCCCTTCAATCCTGCCATGGTGGCCTTCTGCGCGATGATCATTGCCTACCCGCAGCTCATGTCGCAATGGCCGCGCTCCGAGTTCAATCAGTTAAGCACGCTGCTGCATGCCATCTTTTTCAGCGACCGCCAGCTCGATGCGGTCGTGATGGCCACGCCACTCGATGCCCTGCGCACCATCCTGCGCGATCCTGAGCAGCGCGCCACCATCGCCGGCATCCTCGGCTCGCATGCCACTTTTGGCAACATCGGTGGCCGCGGCTGGGAATGGGTGGCGGGCGGCTACCTGCTCGGCGGCCTGTGGCTGATCCAGCAGCGCATCATCACCTGGCACATACCGGTCGCCTTCATCGCGACCCTGGGCGTCATCGCATCCGCGTTCAACATTGTCGACCCGAATCAGTTCGTCGGCGCCAATTTCCATATTTTCACCGGCGGTGCCATGCTCGGCGCGTTCTTCATCGCCACCGATCCGGTCTCGGGCGCCACCACGCCCCTCGGCAAGATTCTTTTCGCCACCGGTGCGGCGCTCCTGACCTGGATCATCCGCAGCTTTGGCGGTTACCCTGATGGCATGGCCTTCGCCATTCTGCTGATGAACCTGCTGGTACCGCTGATCGACATGTACACCCAGCCGAAGGTGTTCGGCCACGAGCGGAAGAACACCCCATGAGTCCCCACGACGCCGATCCCGCGATTGTGCCCCAGCCGCCCGCATCCGGTGCCCTGCGCATTTCGCTACGTACGGCCGCAATCCTGCTGCTGTTCACGCTCGCCTTCACGACCCTGATGGCCGAGGTCTACCAGATCACCAAGCCCGTGCTGGAAGCCACGGCGCAGGACGCCAAGCGCCGACTGATTGCCGAGGTGCTGCCGGCCGACGCCTACGACAACGACCTGCTCACCGACGCCATCGAGCTGCCGGCGAATGCGGAACTCGGCCTCGCGGAACCGACGCGCATCTATCGCGCCCGCCGCGGCAACCAACCGGCGGCGCTGGTCTTCGAAACTGCCGCCCTTGACGGCTATTCCGGCGAGATTCGTCTGATCCTGGCCGTGCGGGCAGACGGACGGCTTGCGGCGCTACGCGTGACCCAGCACAAGGAAACACCCGGACTGGGCGACTACATCGATCCAAAAAAGGACAAAAACAAGACCCAACCGTGGATCACGCAATTCGACGGCCGCAATTTCAGCGACACGCCACAAGAGAAATGGCGCGTGAAAAAGGACGGTGGTGTTTTCGACCAGCGCGCCGGTGCGACCGTCTCTGCCCGCGCCGTCACCAAGGCCAGTGCCCGAGCCATGGCCTGGGCGCTGGAACGCAGCCGCAACCTCTATGACTTGCCTGCCGGCGCACGCTACCAGGAGAAACCTCAATGAGTTCCCCCACGCGAATCTATGGCGAGATCGCCCACAATGGCTTGTGGAAGCAGAATGCCATCCTTGCCCAATTGCTCGGCCTTTGCCCCTTGCTGGCCGTCAGCAGCAACATGGTGAATGCCGTCAGCCTCGGACTGGCTACCATCCTCGTCATGGGCCTGGCCAACTTCGCCGTCGCGCTGTTGCGCGGCTTCATCCCCTACGAGATCCGCATTCCGGTCTTCGTGCTCATCATCGCCGCGCTGGTCACTGTCGTCGATCTCCTTTTCAACGCCTTCCTGCACGATCTGTATCTGGTGCTGGGCATCTTCATTCCGCTGATCGTCACCAACTGCATCGTGCTGGCACGTGTCGAGGCTTTCGCCGCCAAGAATACCGTCGGCCTGTCGATTTTCGACGGCGTGGTGATGGGCGTCGGCTTTGTCTGGGTCATCGGCCTGCTCGGCGCGATCCGCGAATTCATCGGCCAGGGATCGCTGTTCTCCGGCATCGAGATGATCTTTCCCGGCGCTACGGCCTGGCAGATCCTGCCCGAGGATTACCCCGGTTTCCTTCTCGCCATGTTGCCGCCGGGTGCATTCTTCATACTGGGCCTGATGATCGCCAGCCGCAACTGGCTCGATCATCGCGCCAACGAACGCGCCAAGGCCCGTCTGCGGACCCACCAGCCCGCCCACCAGCCGTCGGCAACTTGATGAAGCCGGCTGATCGTGCCGAACTCTTCCGTCGGCTGGCGGCGCTCAACCCTGCGCCGCAGACAGAACTCGAATACGCCACGCCCTTCCAGTTGCTAGTCGCGGTGATCCTCTCGGCGCAGGCGACAGACAAGAGCGTGAACCTCGCCACACGCGACCTGTTCCGTGCCGCACCGACCCCGCAGGCCATCGCCGCGCTCGGGGAAGAAAAACTTGCCGATTACATCAAGGCCATCGGCCTCTACAAGACCAAGGCGAAGCATGTCAGCGCCACCGCGCGGCGGATCCTCGAACTGCATGGCGGCGAAGTGCCGCATGACCGCACCGCGCTCGAAGCCCTGCCCGGTGTCGGCCGCAAGACCGCGAACGTCATCCTCAACATCGTTTTCGGGGAACCAACCATCGCCGTCGACACGCATATCTTTCGTCTCGCCAACCGCATCGGCCTCGCTCCGGCCGCGGATGTCGCTGCGGTGGAAAAGAAGCTGCTCAAAGCGGTCCCCGCAGCCTATCGACGCCACGCCCACCACTGGCTGATTCTGCACGGCCGCTACATCTGCAAGGCGAGGAAACCGGCCTGCTGGCGCTGCGTGATCCGCGACCTGTGCAGCTACAAAGAGAAAAACTAATGGCCCCCACGCTCACTTCGTTCGCTGCCCCCACTGGGGGCGCTGCCGCCTTCGGGGCGGCCCTTCAGGAGGCATGATGTTCAATCCCAGTCGTGACCAGGCGCGGCAGTTTCTGATCGACGCCTGGAAGAAGCGCATCGAGTCGCTACCCGCCACGCCGCTCGAAACCATTGCCGCCGACATCGTCGCCCTGCACCCCGAATACCACGTGCTGCTCGAATCCGGCGCGGATGCGCTGGCACGCGACTGGACACCGGAAGACGGCTCGATGAATCCCTTCCTGCACCTGTCGATGCACCTCGCCATCGAAGAGCAGTTGTCGATCGATCAACCGCCGGGCATCCGCGCCGTCTTCGAAAGTCGGCGCTCGCAATCCGGCGATCAGCACGCCGCGCTGCACGACATTCTCGAATGCCTCGGCGAAACGCTCTGGCGCGCCCAGCGCGACCGTGCGCCGCTCGATGGCGCTGCCTATCTGGACTGCGTCAGGCGCCGGGGAAAGTAACTAATACCCCCACGCTCGCAACCCCGGCTCGCTGCCCTCACAGGGGGCTGATGCCTCCTTGGGGCGGCCCAGCGGAGGCATTCGTACTCAGCGCTTGAACAGGAAGCGCAGCGCTTCCTCGTCGCGCGGGTCGAGCTTGAGCACCTGACGGAAATTATCCAGCGCCTTGCCCAGTTCGCCCGATTCCCAATACGACTTGGCGAGGTTCATGTAGGCCGAAAGCTCGTTCTTGTCGTACTTCAGGTACTCCTTGAGCAGATCGATCGCCTCGCTGTATTTGCCGCTCGTGAACGCCTGTTTGCCACCGTCGAGCATGCCGCGGATCAGGTCGGCACGCTCCTCGCCACCGGCTTGCGACAGCCCCTGGGCAAAAGCACCGAGCGCCGCGCGAAATTCCTGCTGGCCAAGGTAGGCCTTGCCGACATTCAGCCAGGCCTTCGTGTTGCCCGGTTCAAGCTTGAGATAATCGACAAAATGGCCGACGGATTCCGCAAACCGTCCATTCTTCAGCGCATCGGCACCGCCGCCGAATAATGCCTCGGCAAACACCGGCAGCACATCCTGACCCTTGGGCGCAAGCTCGAAGGCCTTCTTGCCGTTGCCGATTGCCTCGGCCCAGCCGCCCTTCGCGATATACGTCCGTGCCGTCCATAAATAAGCCTGCCAGTACTTCGGGTCCTTGCTTGCCACCATGACAAACTTGTCGATGGCGGCAGTGTAATTTTTCTCGGCATAGAACTGCTGCCCTTCCTTCATCAGGCCGACGATCTCGTCCTGCAAGCTCAACGTGACACACCCCCCCAGGAAGGCGGAAAGGACTACCAGCAGCGCAAGCCATCTTCCAGGCGCATTCCAGTTCGCATGCATCGCATTCTCCCTTCTGATTATTGAACCTGCACCATCTCCTGCAGTGACGGCGCCACCTTGAGCACTTCCTCGATGGTCGTCAGTCCGGTCGCCACCTTGCGCGCGCCGGCAATACGCAGGGGCTGCATGCCGGCCTTGATGGCACGCTCGCGCAGTGCCGCCAGGTCGGTGTGCACGCTGATCATGGACTTGAGGTCCAGCGTCATCGGCATGATCTCGTAGAGGCCCACACGCCCCAGGTAGCCGGTCATGCGACATTCGAGACAGCCCACCGGCTGGTAGAGCTGCGCGGGCTTTTTCGATTTCCACGGTGACACCAGCGCCTGCCAGAGCAGATCGTCCTCGACGCTCAAATTCTCCGGCCGCTTGCAGTGTGGGCAGAGCGTGCGCACCAGGCGCTGCGCCATCACACCCAGCACGGTGGACTGCAACAGGTAGGGCGGCACGCCCAGGTCGAGCAGGCGCGTGATCGCCGTCGGCGCATCGTTGGTATGCAGCGTTGACAGCACCAGGTGGCCGGTCAGCGCCGCCTGCACGGCCATGTCGGCGGTTTCGAAGTCGCGCACTTCGCCGACCATGATGATGTCCGGATCCTGCCGCATCAGGGCGCGAATCCCGGCGGCGAAACTCACGCCGAGATCGGGCTGCACCTGCACCTGGTTGAAGGCCGGCTCGATCATCTCGATCGGGTCTTCCAGCGTGCAGACATTCACCGCCGACGTTGCCAATAGCTTGAGCGTCGAATACAAGGTGGTGGTCTTGCCGGAACCGGTCGGGCCGGTGACGAGGATGATGCCGTTGGGGTGGCTGGTCATGTCGTGCCAGCGCCTGGAATCATCGGTAGAAAAACCCAGGTCGGAGAAATCGCGCACCAGCACCTCGGGGTCGAAGATGCGCATCACCAGCTTTTCGCCGAAGGCGGTGGGCAGGGTCGCCAGGCGCAGCTCGATCTCCTGGCCGTCCGGCGCGCGCGTCTTGATACGGCCATCCTGCGGGCGGCGCTTCTCCACCACGTCCATGCGCCCAAGAATCTTGATGCGGCTGGTCATCGCGTTGAGCACCGCCATCGGGATCTGATACACCTGATGCAGCACGCCGTCGATGCGGAAGCGCACCAACCCCAAATCGCGGCGCGGCTCGATATGGATGTCCGACGCGCGCTGCTCGAAAGCATACTGCCAGAGCCACTCGACGATCAGCACCACATGCTGGTCGTTGGCGTCGATCGATGTCTTGCTCTTGCCCAGTTCGACCAGTTGCTCGAACTGGGAAATGCCGGTACGCGCAACATCGCCGCGCGCCATGGCTCCCTTGACGGATTTCGCCAGGTTGTAGAACTCGATCTGGTAGCGGGCGATGTCTTCCGGATTGGCGATGACCAGCCGGATGTCCTTTTTCAGGATCGGCCTGAACTCCTCCTCCCAGCCGCGGATATGCGGCTCGGCGGTGGCGATTACTACCTCGTTCGCGCGCACCTCCACCGGCAGGATGCGGAAGCGACTGGCGTAGGCGCTGCTCATCACGTCCGTGACGGCGGCGAGATTCACCTTGAGCGGATCGATATGGTAGTAAGGCAGCCCGGCCCAGTCGGCCAGCCATTGCGTCAGCGTTTCGAGATCGAGCAGGTGGTGCGGTGGCTGCGGGGATTTCCAGCGCTGCTCGGCGATGACGATCAGGGGATGCATCTGGCCGCGGAAATAGCGGCGCTCATTACGGAAAGCCTCGGCTTCTGCGCGTGGTACGCGGCCAGCGGCGATCAGGGCATCGACAACCTCAACCAGAGTGAGGCGGCGTTCCTGCGGGTTCTTTTTGGCATTGGCGTCCATGAAGCGTGACTATACCGCCAAAGTCGGCGCATGAAGCCGCGAGCAGCGGAGGGGGCCCCGCCACAGGCGGGGGCGTAGCGCCCGCGAGCAGCGCCGAGACGGCGCACGCCGGCACAATCAAACAGGTGCCGGGTAAGCGCCAGCAACTTGCCGCCAGGGTGCCGTGCGAAAGTTTTCCACCAGAAACTCCACCATTGCCCGCACCTTGGGTGAAAGATTGCGACCGCTTGGATAAATGGCGTACAAGGGTACCGGCTCGACATGGTGCCAGTCGGTCAGGATCGGCACCAGTTCGCCACGGCGAATGGCATCGCCGGCGATAACGTCGGTCAGACGCACAATGCCGACACCGGCTACCGCAAGTTGCAGCACGGTCTGGGCATTGTTGGCTGCCACATTGCCACCGACATGCACAATACGGATGCCTTCGTCCGTGTCGAAGGGCCAGCGGCGCAGGGCCGGCAGACTGGTGATCCACAAGCAGTTGTGCTGCTGCAGATCATCCGGCGTGCGTGGCCTGCCGCATCTCTGCAGATAGTCAGGTGAAGCACAAATCACCCGTTCCAGATTGCAGATGCGTCGCGCCACCATTGAAGACTCGTCGAGCGGACCTTTGCGAATCGCCAGATCGACTCCCTCCTCCGGAGAACCTTGTGGCTGGTCACTGATCGTGAGGTCGATCTCGACTTCGGGATAAAGCGCCAAAAAGCGGGGAATGGCCGGCGCCAACTGATGCATGCCGAAGGCTGACCCACAAAGCAGCCGCAACAGGCCGCGCGGGCTGGCTCCCGCCTGGGCGATTTCTGCTTCCGCCTCGTCAATGGCGGTCAAGATAGGTCGGGACCTGGCGTAGAAGGCCTCTCCTTCAACCGTCAGTTGCAGTCGGCGCGTGGTGCGATGAAATAGCCGGGTACCGAGCCGATCCTCAAGCCGCGTCACCAGCTTGGAGAGGGCCGAAGGCGTCATGCCGATATCCCGCGCTGCAGCAGAAAACCCTCCGGTTTCCACGGCACGAACAAAGGCATTCATCTCGGCGGCACGATCCATAGACTTATTATGGACGAAATTTCATCAATGTTGTTCCATTGAAGCCAATTGTTAATCAATCGATATTGAATTACAGTTCAATGCATGCGATATTGCATCGCAGCATAGAAAGGAAGAAAACATGCTACACCCTGACTTCGTAGAAATCGAACAACGCGCCCGCGAACTTCGCACCGAAGAAATTCAACTCATCAACGGGTTTATGTTCAAGCGCATGCGCCTGTCTGGCCATCTGATGTCCACCACGCTCATGACCGTCCTTGCGTTCATCAGCGAACTTCTGCGCCCATTGTTTTCCTGGAATCCTCAAACGCCGGCTTCGCGCCGCCATGCCGCCCAGTCCTGAGCCCGCGCCACGGTTAGCCGGCGCACAGATCTTCATCTGAGGTATCCAGGCCTTTTCGCCACGCCGCCAGCTTGCGCTCGAAATTCCAGGTGGCATTGGCCGGACTGGTCGAAGGCAGGATCAGCGTTGCGAAGCCCAACGCTTCCAGTTGCGCAGCAAAGCGCCCTGCCGCCTGGCCGTTGAAACACACGCGCCGCAAGTCCTGCCGAACGCCGTCCCGCCAGCGCCGACTTTTGCGGGCGTCGTCCCGCCCGCACTGCATTACTTAGTTTCGCGAAATCGTTGGGCACCGCGTTGCGGATCGCGCTGTCGAGGCTGCCGGCCCGCTCGCATGCCGCATAGACATCCCAGATCGCGATGCCCGCATCCTTAACCGCTGCCTGCTTCGCCGCGTAATCCATTTCGTGGAGCGGCTGTTCCAGAATCGCGCCGAGGATCTTCCAGAACTGGTTCTGCTTGTGCGCGTAATACTGCCGCGCTGTGAGCGAAGCCGCGGAAGGAAACGAGCCCAGGATCAGCACCCGGGCCCGTTCATCCATGATCGGAGGCAGCCCCCGCAATACGGTCACTTTCCTCCGTGGGACATGCTGAGCATCAGTTCATTAATACGCTTGACGAAGGTAGCCGGATCGTCGAGCTGGCCGCCTTCGGCAAGCAGCGCCTGATCGAACAGCACCTGCGTCCAGTCATCGAACTTGGCCTCCTCATAGTTGAGGCGCAGCACCACCGGATGCTTCGGGTTGATTTCGAGGATCGGCTGTGACGCGGGCGCTTGCTGACCCGCCGCCTTGAGGATGCGTGCGAGGTTGCCGGACATGTCGTGATCATCCGACACGAGACAGGCCGGGCTGTCGGTGAGGCGGTGCGTGACGCGCACTTCCTTGACCCGCTCGCCCAGACTCTTGGCAATCTTGTCGGTGAGTTCCTTGAACTCGCCGGCCTCCTTTTCCTGCTCCTGCTTCTCGGCCTCGTCTGCCAGCTTGCCGAGGTCGAGACCGCCCTTCGCCACCGAGACGAGTTGCTTGCCATCGAATTTGGTGAGATTCGACACCACCCATTCGTCGACACGGTCGGTGAGCAGCAGCACTTCGATGCCCTTCTTGCGGAAGACTTCGAGGTGCGGGCTGTTCTTCGCCGCGTTGAAAGTTTCGGCGGTGATGTAATAAATCTGCGTCTGCTCCGGTTTCATGCGGCCGATGTAGTCGGCCAGCGCGACCGTTTCATCGGTGGAATTCGCTTCAGTCAACGCAAAGCGCAGCAGGCCGGCGATCTTCTCCTTGTTGGCGAAGTCCTCGCCGACACCTTCCTTGAGCACCTTGCCGAACTCGCCCCAGAACTGGGTGTATTTCTCTTTTTCATTCTCGGCAAGATCGGCCAGCATGCCCAGCACCTTGTTCGTGCAACCCTTGCGGATCGCCTCGATGTCTTTCGACTCCTGCAAGATCTCGCGCGAAACATTCAGCGGCAGGTCGGCCGAATCGACCACGCCGCGCACGAAACGCAGGTAGAGCGGCATCAGCTGCTCGGCGTCGTCCATGATGAAGACGCGACGCACGTAGAGCTTGATGCCATGCCGCGCGTTGCGATCCCACAGATCGAAGGGTGCGCGGCCAGGAATGTAAAGCAACTGGGTGTATTCGCTCTTGCCCTCGACGCGGGCATGCGTCCAGGCCAGCGGATCGTCATAGTCGTGGCCGACGTGCTTGTAGAAGGCCTTGTAGTCGTCCTCGGAGATATCGCCCTTCGGCTTCGCCCACAGGGCGGAAGCCTGATTGACGGTCTCGTCCTCGTCGGTGCTTGTCTCTTTATCTTCCTTGAATTCCTCCTTCTTCATCACGATGGGCTGGACGATATGGTCGGAATATTTGTGGATGATCGACTTGAGCTTCCAGCCGGCGAGCAAGTCGTCCTGGCCTTCGCGCAGGTGCAGGGTGATTTCGGTGCCACGCACGGGACGGTCAATCATGGCAATGCGGTACTCGCCGCCGCCGTCGGAAATCCACTCGACACCCTGCTCGGCGGCTTCGCCGGCACGACGGGTACGCACCGTCACCTGGTCAGCAACGATGAAAGAAGAATAAAAGCCAACGCCAAACTGGCCAATCAGGTGGGCATCCTTCTGCTGGTCGCCGGTGAGTTGCGAGAAGAACTCGCGCGTGCCGGACTTGGCGATGGTGCCGAGGTTGGCAATGACCTCGTCGCGATTCATGCCGATGCCGTTGTCGCTCACGGTCAGCGTACGCGTTTCCTTGTCGTAGCCGATGCGGATCTGGAGGTCGCCGCCGCCTTCCATGAGCGCAGCGTTGTGCAGCGATTCGAAGCGTAACTTGTCGCAGGCATCCGAAGCATTGGAAATCAACTCGCGCAGGAAAATCTCGCGGTTGCTGTAGAGGGAGTGGATCATGAGGTGCAGCAGTTGCTTCACCTCGGTCTGGAAGCCCAGGGTTTCGTGTTTATTGCCAGCTGTAACGGTCATGCAATTTCCTCCGAACGAACGAACCGGAGAAATGGGGTCGCCAGCAGGGTTTTCAAGCCCTCAATGGCGACGGGCTGCAACCCCCGCCAGCAGGCGCTCGTTCGCATCGGCCAGTTCGCGGTTCTGCTCGGCCAGCAGGTGATAGAGGGTTTGCAGTGCCCGCAGCAACGCGGCGGTGATGTTGTCCTGCGGCTGGGATTCGAGTTCGAAGGCGATCTCTGGCGACTCGCCGCCCTTCACCCGCACCATCTGGCGGGCCATCACCTGATCCTCGCCGAGGATATGGAAGGCCAGCCAAGCCGACAGGAAGTCGTGGAGGGTCTCGGCCGGGTGCCGCATCGCCCCGCGCGCCCGCCACATCGACAGCAGTTGCTCGACGAACTGGTGGTGGTGCCTGACGTGGGCTTCGACATGGCGGAGATCGAGCCGGCACTGCCGCATCAACGCCTCTTCGTCCTGAAAATGCTCGCGCGCGTAATCGGTCAGCTCCTTGAACAGGATTTGCATACGGCCCTCGCTGATCCCGGCACCGCCGAGCGCCACATCACCCAATTCGTTGGTGATATCCACCAGTCGATGATGCTGCGCATCGATACTCTCGATGCCGGTAAAGAACAACGGACTCCAGACAAACGCTTCCATGCGACACCTCAGCAATAATTGATCTCGATAATCTCGATTTCGCGCACCCCGGCCGGACTCATGAACTTGACGATATCACCCTCGCGCGCCTTCAGCAGCGCCCGTGCCAGGGGTGAAATCCAGCTGATCGCGCCGGTGGCCGGGTCAGCCTCGTCGATGCCGACGATGCGGTAGGTGACGTCGACTGCGGCATCCGCGCCGAGATGCATGACCGTGACCGTGGCGCCAAAGAACACCTGATCGAGATTGGCCTGGCGCGCCGCATCGACCACCTCGGCATTGTCTAGCCGCTTGGTCAGGTAGCGGATGCGTCGATCAATTTCACGCAACTTCTTCTTGCCGTAGATATAGTCGCCGTTTTCCGAACGGTCACCGTTGGAGGCCGCCCAGGAGACGATCTGCACCAGATGCGGGCGATCGACCTTGATCAGCCGCTCGAACTCGGCGCGCAATGCCGCATGGCCGGCGGGCGTCATGTAGTTTTTTGTGCCGGCCGGCAAAGCCGGTACGCCGACGGGATCTTCGTCCTCGTCGGCGGACTCGGATTCCTTGACGAAAGCCTTGTTCATCGCGGCTTAACGTGAGTCCGTATCCAGACGGCAAAGCCCGCCTCGTCGAGATCGCCGGAGGCGACATCCAGCATGACCACCGTCGCCTCGGCCTGTCCGACTGTCAGCCGGTAACCGTTGAGCAGCAGAAACAAGCCAACAGACAAAAAAGCCGCGCGCTTGTTGCCATCGATGAAGGCATGGTTCTTTGCCAGACCGACACCGTAAGCCGCCGCCAGATCGGCGAAATCGGGATCGCCATAGGCGACAAGATTCAGCGGTCGGGACAGCGCCGAATCGAGAAGTCCTGCATCGCGCAGACCCGGTGCGCCGCCATGCTCGACCAAGCTTTCGTCATGCAGCAGCAGCAACGCCTGCCGTTCGATCCAGCGCCAACTCATTTAGCCAATGCGTGAAAAGTGTCGCGATATTCCCGCATGAACTCTCGCCCCAAGGCGACCTGATCGTCGATTGCGGGATCGTAGGGCGTGATCGCCACGCCATAAGGTGTATCGGTCAGATACACCGACTCGCCCTTCTCCACCTTGAGGCGCGCCAAGACCTCCTTGGGCAGGATGACGCCAACTGAATTGCCGATCTGGACAAGCTTGAGGGTATGCATGACCGCCTCCTTGTTATAACTTATGTTAATACTACGCCCAACATCAACACAGAGCAATTCCGCTGCCAACCACAACCTCCAAAATGATCAGGGAGTAAGCCCCTGTTTCGCAACACTGCCAGCATGGCATAAGCAATAATGCTGTCCTTGACTATTACCATTTGAAAGCATGGGGCGAATATGACCAGAGATTCACTTCCCTTCATTAGCAAACCGGTCACTTTTGTGGTTTCTGCCGTACTTTCCCTGATGTACTGTCCGGCCAGTCTCGCGGCTCCCCTGGATACCAGCAATATCAATTCGGTGCTGAGCCTCAGCCTCGAAGAACTCATGCAAGTCACGGTGACTTCCGCGTCCAAGAAGGCGCAAACACTGGCCGAAACGGCCGCTGCGGTGTTCGTGATCAGCAACGATGACATCCGTCGCTCGGGCGCCACCAACATTCCTGAAGCCTTGCGCCTGGCACCGGGCGTCCAGGTGGCGGCCATCGGCCAGAACAGATGGTCGGTCAGCATTCGCGGCTTCAATTCGCGTTTTTCCAACAAGCTGCTGGTTCTCGTGGATGGCCGCGCCATCTACAGCACGGCTTTTTCCGGCGTGTTCTGGGAGCACAATGACGTCCCTCTGGGCAATATCGAGCGCATCGAGGTGATTCGCGGCCCGGGCGGTTCGCTCTGGGGTGCGAACGCGGTCAACGGCGTCATCAACATCATCACCTATTCCGCCAAGGACACGCAGGGCGGGCTGATCACTGCCGCAGCGGGCACCGAGGTCAACGGTTCGGCCCTGGCCCGCTATGGCTGGAAGCTGGACGAAGATACCTATTTGCGCCTGCACGCCAACACCAAATCGGTCGATGGTGGCCAGGCCGTCGCTGGTGGCGATGGACCGGACACCTGGAAAACCCAGCAGGCGGGTTTCCGCCTGGATGCCAAGCGTGGCGGCGACAACCTCAGCCTGCAAGGCAATATCAGTGACTATCGGGCGGGTGACCGGATCAACGCCTTGAGTGCTGCGCCTCCCTATTTCACCAGCCTGAACACCGATGGCGCGGGCAGCACCGCCCACCTGCTCGGCAAATGGGAGCGCCAGACGAGCACCGGTTCTCATTCACTGCAAGCTTTCATCGACCATAACGATACCGATCTGGGGCTCGCCCGTTATCGGAGCGACACCTTCGATCTGGAATACCAGCAACAGATCACCGGAGGCACGCATGACCTCGTCTGGGGGCTGGGTTACCGGACCAGCAAGGATCAGATCGACGCTACGGTACATACATTATTTACCGATAACGGCAAGTCCTTCAGCTTGTACAGCGCCTTCATCCAGGATGACATCACGCTGGTGCCGGAACGCTGGCGCCTGACCGTGGGCGCCCGCCTGGAGCACAACGACTTCACCGGCGTCGAGGTGCAACCCAATATCCGCCTGCTGTGGACCCCGACCACACACGACAGTCTCTGGGCCGCGCTTTCCCGCGCGGTGCGCACGCCTTCACGCGGCGAACTCAACTCCACCGCCTTCGTTGTGCCACCTACTTTTCTACCATTTCCGCCCTTCTTTATCCCTCCCCTGGCCACGGTGGGCGACCCGAACATGAAAGCGGAAAAACTCGCGGCCCTGGACCTGGGCTGGCGTCGCCAGTGGAGCCCCACCCTGACCTCGGAAGTGGCGGCCTTCTATTACCGTTATGCCGATTTGCGCGGTGTCATTCCTCCGGCAATGGGCTGCTGTTCTACCAGGGCAATCCTATCTATCCTTACCTGCCCCTCGATCTGACCAATGTCATCGGCGCGGATTCCTACGGCATGGAAGTGGCTGTCGACTGGCTGCCGCTGTCGAACTGGCGCCTGCAAGCGAACACTTCCCTGTTCCACATCACGCCACGCGATCCCTTGCCCGGCGCCACGGGGGGCGAGTTCAGCGGCGCCACGCCCGGCCACATGGTCTCGCTGCGCTCGTCCCTGGACATCACGCCCAAATTGCAGTGGGATGCCTGGCTGCGTCACGTGGGCAAACTCCCGGGCAGCACGCCCGGCTTCGATGCCGTGCCCGCCTACACCACCCTGGACATGCGCCTGGCCTGGAAGGCGACCCGTGACCTGGAACTCTCGCTGATCGGCCAGAACCTGCTGGACTCGAGCCATCCGGAAATCGTTGCGACGAATATCTTCTCCATCCCTGTCAAGATCGAGCGTGGCGTTTACCTGAAGGCCGACTGGAAGTTCTGAGTCATGTCCCACCCACTCCATCCTGTCCGGCGCTGGCTGGCCGCAATCATGGCGGCTGCGCTGTGGTGCGGCGCGGGCAGCACCCGTGCGGATGCCTTCGAGGAAGACAGTACCAAGGCCGGCTTCATCCTCAATTTCATCAAGTACGTCGAATGGCCCGCCGCCGCCCTGCCGGCAGCAATCTGAACATTTGCAGTCTCAGCGACCAACCCCTGTCGGGCAAACTGGAGTCGCTGCAGGGACGGCAGGTGCAAGGCCAGGATATTCGCGTGCGCGTAGCCAGTCGCGCCAGTGAATGGCGTGACTGTCAGGTGCTGTTCATCGCGGCCGACGAAGCGCAACGCGTCGACACCGTGCTCAACTTCTACTGGTCAGCATCCCATTCTGACCGTCAGCGATGCGTCCGGATTCGCCCAGGCCGGCGGCATCATCGGTCTGAGGTTGCGCGGCGGACGCATGCGTTTCGATATCAACCAGGGTGCGGCTCGGCAGGCCGGCCTGAAATTGAGCAGCCAATTGCTGAAACTTGCCGATGAGGTGGTTGCCATGATCCGACCTGGTCTGCGCCCCGCTCTCCTCTCAACTTGGCGCAGCGGTGAGTCAGCCTAGACGATGATCTCGGCCAGGCATCCCTCAAGCGGCGTCTGCTGAGATGCTGGCGGGGATGGCCTCCCTGGTGCTGATCCTGGCGCTGCTAACCTTCACTATCGCGGGAACCCTGCGCCAGCAAGCGGAAATGATGTCCCAGTTGCGCAGCCTGGCCCGCGTGGTGGGTGCCAATGCCGAGGCGGCGGTGGTCTTCGGCGATGGCAATGCGGCAGCGGTGAGTCTGGCCAGCCTGCGCGAACGGCAGGAAGTGGTCGCGGCCCGCTTTGTCATGCCGGATGGCAATGTGCTCGCGGTCTATCCCGCCACGACCCCGCCCGAGCGTTTTGCCAGCCTGACGCCCCAGCCTTTCGACCAGGCCATGCCGCCCTTCGCCACGCGCTTGCGCCTCGACCACGTGTTGCACTCCGCAGCGGCCGGCAGTGTAGAGACGCTGGGCACCCTTTCCATGGTGGTTGACCTGACGGACATGTGGGGCCGTATCGGCCAGGATGTCATCACCACCCTGGGCATGAGTTTGGTGGTATTTCTGCTGGCAGTCATGCTGGCACTGCGGATGCAGCGCAGCATCAGCGAACCGGTCGTTGATCTGGCCGGGGCCGCGCAACGGGTGACCAGGACGCAGCGCTACGACCTGCGCATCGCCCGCACCAGCGATGACGAAATCGGTAATCTGGTTGACCGCTTCAACGAGATGCTGAGCGAAATCCACGCCCGCGATGAAAGCTTGCGCGAGCACCGGAACCACCTGGAAGAACAGGTGGAAAAGCGCACCCTGCAATTGCGGACGGCGATGGAGCAAGCCGAGGCTGCCAGCCAGGCCAAGAGCGAGTTTCTGGCAACCATGAGCCACGAGATTCGTACCCCGATGAACGGTGTGCTGGGGATGACCGAGTTGTTGCTGCGTACCCGGCTCGATCCTACCCAGCTGCACTATGCCGATGCGGTACTGCGCTCCGGCCAGCATCTGCTGGGCATCATCAACGACATCCTGGATTTCTCGAAGATCGAGTCCGGACACATGGAGCTGGAAGCGGTTGAGTTCAACCTGGGCGAAGTGGTGGAGGACGCGGTTGCCATGTTCGTCCAGCCAGCCGAGGGCAAGGGACTCGAACTGGCCGTCCAGCTGTCGCCCCCGCACCTGCCCCTGATGGTGAAAGGTGACCCTTTCCGGCTGCGTCAGGTGCTGGTCAACCTGATCAACAACGCCATCAAGTTCACCCGCCAGGGGGAAGTCGTCGTGCGCGTCCATGTCTCCCCCGAGACGGAGGAAGTCAGTCGCGTCTCCCTGAGCGTGGAAGACACCGGCGTAGGCATCGCAACAGAGGCACAGGACAAGATATTCGAGCATTTTGCCCAGGCCGACAGCACCACGACCCGTCAGTTTGGCGGCACCGGTCTGGGATTGGCCATCTGCAAGCGCGTGGTGGAGCTGATGGGCGGTAACATCGGCGTGGACAGCGACGTTGGGCAAGGGCTCCAAGTTCTGGGTGAACCTGAGCCTGCCCAAGGTTTCCGCGACAGCCGCGGCCCCGGTCCGCCCCACCCGCCTGGAAGGCGTGCGGGTACTGGTAGTGGATGACAACCTGACGAACCTGGAGATTCTGAAACTGCAACTGGGCGGCTGGGGCATGCAGGTCAGTTGTGCCGAGAGCGGTGCCCAGGCCCTGATAGCGATGGGCGAGGCGGTGACGGCCGGTGCGCCCTTCGAAATTGTCATCCTGGACATGCACATGCCCGGCATGGACGGACTGCAACTGGCCCACGCCATTCAGGCCGATCCTGCGCTGGCCGGATCGCGGCGGGTGATGCTGACCTCTGCCTACGTGGCCGGCGATGCCCAGGAACGAGAGCGGGCCGGCATCCTGCGCTGCGTCAGCAAGCCCATCCGCCAAGCCGAACTATACGATATCGTCACCAGGGCCTTGATGACGGGCCGCGGGGGCATGCCCGCTGCACCCGCTGCCGCCGGCAGGTTGGCACCCGCGCCGCGCAAGCACTTGCGCGGCAGGGTGTTGCTGGCTGAGGACAATTTGGTCAATCAGGAGGTGGCCAAGGCCATGCTGGCCGATTTGGGCCTGAGGGTGGAAATCGCCAACCATGGCGAGGAAGTCCTGGCGATGGTCGCGACGCGGGACTTCGATGTCGTACTGATGGACTGCCAGATGCCCGTGATGGATGGCTACCAGGCCACGGCAGCGCTGCGCCAACGTGAGGTGGCGGGAAGTCGGCGCCTGCCGGTGATAGCGCTGACTGCCAATGCCATGGAAGGCGATCGCAAGCAATGTCTGGCCGCCGGCATGAACGACTATCTGGCGAAGCCCTACACCAGGGCGCAGCTGGAGCAGGTGCTGAGCCGTTGGCTAGCGCCGGATACCCGCACCGACGACACCACGCCCCCTGTCGTATCCGCCCTGCCGGATGCACCGGTTGCGGTGGGGCAGCCAGCAGCCATCGATAGCCGCATACTGGATCAGTTGCGCGAACTGGACCCGTCTGGCGGTCTCGGCTTTGCCCAGCATATCCTGCAGATCTATCTGGATACCTCGGGAGACAGTGTTAAGGAGGTGGAACACGCCATCTCCGCGGGAGACGCCGAGGCCCTGCGCCGCACCGCCCACTCCCTCAAATCCAGTTCCGCCAACGTGGGTGCCACGACCCTCTCCGGCTTGTTCAAGCAACTGGAAGGTCTGGGCAGGGAGGCCAATCTGGCCGGTGCCAGCGCACTGCTCGACGCAATGCGGCAGGAATACAGCCGGACGACAAACGAAATCAGCGCACTGTTGACCGAAGCAGAGGCCACATGACCCAGCAACGTATGCGCATCCTGGTTGCCGACGATGAACTCACTGCCCGTTTGCTGATGCGGGCGGCGCTCGAAAAAGCCGGTTTCGAAGTTTGCCTGGCCGAGGATGGCGCGGATGCCCTGCGGCGATTCCACGCCCAGCCCTGCGACCTGGTCATGCTGGATGTAGAAATGCCCGGCCTGAATGGTTTTCAGGTCTGCACCCAGTTGCGGCGGGACATAGGCGATGAATTGCCCATCGTCATGGTGACTGGCATGGATGACCTGGAATCCGTCGAGCGCGCATTTGACGCGGGGGCCACGGATTTCATCGCAAAACCCATCAACTGGGCACTCATCGGCCACCGGGTACGTTACCTGTTCCGCGCCTATCAGGTACTGCAGGACCTGAATGGGGCCAATGCCCGCCATCTGGCCACACTGGAAGCGATTCCTGACCTCATGTTCGAGGTGGATAGCGAAGGCCGCTACCTGGATTTCCACTCGCCACGCAAGGACCTGCTGGCTGCACCACCTGAACAGTTGGTCGGCAGAACGATCACCGAAGTCCTGCCGCGCGAAGCGGCTGCCGTATGCATGTCGGCATTGCAGGAAGCTAACGAGAATGGCACCTCGACCGGAAAACAGTTCCAGCTACCCCTGGCACAGGGGACGCACTGGTTCGAGCTTTCCGTTTCACGCAAGCTGGAAGAATCTGGCCGGAATCCTCATTTCATTATCCTGTCGCGCGATATCACTGAACGGAAGGAAACCGAGGGCAAGGTCTTTCGTCTGGCCTACTTCGACACGCTGACCGGCCTGCCAAACCGTTCGTCGTTCTTCGCGCGATTGGATCGGGAGATCCAGCGTGCGCGCTTCCACGACAGCAAACTGGCCGTCCTGTTCCTTGACCTGGACGGTTTCAAGAACATCAACGACACCTTGGGGCACGGCACGGGCGACATGATTCTGCAGTGGGTAGCCGACCGGTTGCGGCTGGCGGTACGACCTGCAGACCTGGTGGCACGCAGCGAGGCCATGGAGGTTGAAGTCGATCTGGCGCGCCTGGGGGGAGACGAGTTTACCGTGCTCATACCCCAGTTGCGCCATGGGGAAAATGCATTGGCTGTGGCGCACCGTATCCACGAACAGATGCGTCGCCCGTTTGCCCTGGACGGACGGGATGTGGTTCTGACCGCCAGTATCGGCATCGCTGTCTATCCCGATGACGGGGATGACACGGCAACCCTGCTCAAGCATGCGGATACCGCCATGTACCATGCCAAGGACCAGGGGCGGGATAACTGCCAGTTCTACAGCGCCTCACTCACCCAGATGGCCATGCGACGCCTCGACCTGCAGAGCGACTTGCGCCTGGCCCTGGAGCGGGATGAGTTTTTTCTTGTCTACCAGCCCCAGTTGGATCGGGCGAGCGGCCGCATCCAGTCGCTGGAGGCCCTGATTCGCTGGAATCATCCACAGGACGGGCTTATCTCGCCCATGGAGTTCATTCCCGTGGCCGAAGAAAACGGTCTGATCGTGCCTATCGGAGACTGGGTACTCCGCACCGCGTGTGCCGACCTGGCACGCTGGCATGCCATCGGTCATCCGCTGCGCGTCGCGGTAAATCTGTCTGCCGTGCAATTCCGGAACCCCAATCTGGTCAGTCGGATCAAAACAATCCTTGCCGACACGAAAGTCTTGCCACAATGCCTTGAGCTGGAAGTGACTGAGAGTGTGTTGATGGAGGAAACCACGGCCACCTTGGCAACCCTCAACGCCCTGCGCAGCGAAGGCCTATTTTTATCGCTCGACGACTTCGGCACGGGTTATTCCTCGCTAAGCTACCTGAAGCGCATGCCGCTGAACAGTCTGAAGGTTGATCAGAGTTTCGTTCGCGGCCTGCCTGCCGACCGGGAAAGTCTGGCCATCGTCCGAGCTATCGTCTCCCTGGCCAAGAATCTGGGCTTTACCGTCACCGCCGAGGGCATCGAGACTCTGGAACAGGCACGCATTCTGAGCGGCCTCGAATGCGATCTGCTGCAGGGCTACTACATCAGCAAACCCGTCCGCGCAGAAGAGATTCTCGCCTTGCTGGGGAAGCGCTGGATGTCGGGTGAACCCGCAGAGCCCCAAGTCTGATACCTTCCTGCAAAAACATGGACAAAATCGAACAGCTACGAATCAATGGCCAGCTTCCCAGCCCGAAAGGGGTGGCGCTGGCCATCATGGCCATCTGCCGCCGCGAGGATGCAACCCTGGAGGAGGTGACCAGGGTGGTGCAAACCGATCCCGCCCTTTCCGCTCGCCTGCTGCGCTTGGCCAACTCGGCCGCTCAGGCAGGCCGGGCGGTGGCCTCCATCAATGATGCTGTCATGCGCCAGGGCATGGCCGCCGTGCGCCAGCTGGCAATGGGTTTCTCGCTGGTGGATCAGTATCCCCAGGGCCCCTGCCAGGGCTTCGACTATGCGGGCTTCTGGTCCCATTCCCTGTTGATGGCGGTGGCCAGCCAGGAGCTGGGCAGTGTGGTCAGGGCGGGCTCGCCGGACGAGTTGTTTACCTGCGGGCTGCTTGGACAGATCGGGCGGCTGGCCCTCGCCACGGTTTATCCCGCCGACTACGCCGTTGTCCTGGAACAGGCGGCCAGCGGCACGGCACTCCTGGAACTGGAACGCGCACATCTGGAGGTGGACCATGACGCGTTCACCGCCGCCATCCTTGCCGACTGCGGCATCCCCAAGGCGCTGGCCGAACCGCTCCTCAACCACGAGGCCCCCGAAAGAGCAGGTTTTGTCGAGGGCACCCGACCGTACCAACTGGCACAGCTGTTCTTCCAGGCCCGGCGCATCGCAGACCTCGGCCTTACCAGCGAGGCGGAGCGGCATGGCAAGATCTCCGAGCTGATGCGCCTGGGTGGCCAGATCGGCCTCGACGCCGGGGCCTTCGCCGAACTGTTCGACAGGATCGTGGCGCAATGGCAGGCATGGGGTGAATTGCTCAAGGTGCCCGTTGCTGCTCTGCCTACTTTCGACAGCATGGCCCATGCGCCCGTTCCCCGGCCCAAACAGGAGCCCGAATCGCATGGCATGAGGGTGCTGCTGGTTGATGACGAACCCACTTCCCGCGCCATGACGGAACGGGTACTGCACAAACTACTGGGGCACACGGTCCACACGGCCGAGAATGGCCAGGAAGCGCTGGCCCTGGCCTTGGAGGTGATGCCCCAGATCGTCATCACCGATTGGCTCATGCCAGTCATGGACGGGCTGGAATTCTGCCGGGCCTTGCGGGCCACCGATTGGGGCCAGTCCATGTATGTGATCATGCTGACTGGCGTAGAGACAGAGGAAAAGATTGTCGAAGCCTTCGAGGCCGGTGTAAACGACTATGTAGCCAAGCCTGTGAACATCCGGGCCCTGAATGCCCGCATGCGGGCAGCTTTTCACTATGTGACTTTGCTGGAAGCGTGGGAGCACGACCGGGCACAGCTCAAGCAGTTCGCCGGGGAACTCGCCATCAGCAACCGGCGACTTGAGCATGCCGCGATGACCGACTCGCTGACCGGACTGTCCAACCGACGCGCCGGCATGGCGGCCTTGGCCAAATCATGGAGCGCCTCTCAGCGCACCAACCAGCCGTTGGCAGCGCTGGCGATCGACATCGATCATTTCAAGTCCATCAACGACCGCCATGGGCACGCAGTGGGCGATCTGGTTCTGCAGGAAGTGGCCAAATCCATCCAGTCCGCCGCTCGCAAGCATGACAATGTCAGCCGCATGGGGGGCGAGGAGTTTCTGCTGATCTGCCATGACGCGGATCCGCGCGCAGCGGTGTTGGCAGCCGAGCGCCTGCGCAGGATGGTCAAGGCACTGAAGCTGAATATCGAAGGCGCGGAGATCCAGACCTCGGTGAGTGTCGGTGTGTCCAGCCGTGAGGAAGGCATGGAAGAGGCGGACGACATGTTGCGGGGCGCGGACAAAGCCCTGTATGCCGCCAAGCACGCTGGCAGGGACCAGATCTGTCTATTCACGCGGGGCAAGACCGTTACGCTTGGGTCCGGTAACGTCGGCCAATAAGCTTCTCGCTCATCGGTTCCTCATCCGATCTATTGTCCCGGCATTGCCAAGCATCGCCGACGCGCCTAATATGTCGCGCATGAACCTGCCCGACGACCCGCAATCCCTGCAGGCCCTGCTGACCGATCTCAAGATCGAGCACCATGATCTCGACGAGAGCATCGCCAAGCTGGAAAACAGCCCCCCGCACGACGAGTTGCTGATGCGCCGCATGAAGAAGCGCAAGCTTCAATTGAAGGATCGCATCTCCGCCGTCGAACGGCTGCTCGGCCCCGACCTGATCGCCTGACCGCTTACGGTCATGCAGGTCGAAATGAACGGGCTGCCCGTCTTTGCCGACACGGGCGGAGGGGCGTTTGTTGCTGATCTTCCCACGATCGTCTGGAAGCCACTCGTCACCCTTTTTGCCAATACCGGACGCAATGAGTTGGCCATCGCCGGCGCACTCAATCCTTAGGCTTTAAATGCAGATGCGGTGCTTTGGCCGACGCACCGCGCGGGCGATAGCCGTGCGCATGCGCACTGTTGGCCACCTCAACCGACACAATATTGATCTGCCCGTGGCGCACGCCGCGCTCGGCCGTCAGCGCATCGGCGAAAGCGCGCACGGCACCGGTCGCCCCGCGCAGGATCACGCTTTCCAGACAGTTGTCGTGATCGAGGTGCGCATGCATGGTCGCCACCGTCAGGTCATGGTGATCATGCTGCAGGCCGGTGAGCCGTTCGGCCAAATCGCGCGCATGGTGGTTGTAAACGTAGGAGAGGTTGGCGACGCAGTGGCTGGCCTGTCCGGCGGCAATCTCGATCTGGCGCGCCGCTTCGAGATGTTCGCGCAGCAGGTCGCGCACCGCCTCAGAGCGGTTCTTGTAGCCACGCCGCTCGATCAGCGCATCGAATTCGCGCGCCAGTGCCTCGTCCAGCGAAATGGTGATGCGTTCCATGCAATCTCTCCGTAAAACCAATCTGCTTGAAATTATCACCCAAAGGTACAAACTACTATCTACTTTAATCAGCCTGACAGAAAACACGCCCATGACCATCGCCGCCGCCACCCTCGACCAACTCTTCCGCAACGCCCGCACCCAGAACGCCTGGCAGGACAAGCCCGTGCCCGCCAGCCTGCTTACCGAACTGCATGAGCTCATGAAGTGGGGTCCGACCAGCGCGAACTGCTGGCCATTGCGCGTCGTCTACGTGAATTCGCCGGAAGCTCGCGCGCGCCTGGTTCCCCTGATGCTCGAAGGCAACCGCCCCAAGACCGAGACAGCACCGGTCGTCGCCATCCTCGGCATGGACATGGCATTTTATGAAGAGTTGCCGCGACTCTTTCCGCACACCGACGCGAAGTCGTGGTTCGTCGGCAATAATGCGCTGATCGAGTCCACCGCCTTTCGCAATAGCAGTTTGCAGGGCGCCTACTTCATGCTCGCCGCGCGCGCGCTGGGCCTCGATTGCGGCCCGATGTCCGGCTTCGATGCGGAGAAGGTCGACGCAGAATTCTTCGCCGGCACGCAGATTAAATCCAACTTCATCTGCGGCCTCGGCTATGGCGACCCGGCCGCACTCTTCCCGCGCAGCCCGCGTCCGACTTTCGAGGAAGTCTGCAAGATCGTCTGACAACTGGAATACGGGAGTACGCGCGGGACGGCGCACGCAGAAAACTCGGCGCTGGCAGGACGGCGTTGCGGTTAAATACCCTCGTTTTCACTTCAGGAACCTGAAATGGCCGGTGCCAGCCTGCTTGCCCTGCTCGACGACATCGCGTCGATCCTCGACGATGTCGCCGCGATGACCAAGGTCGCCGCGAAGAAGACCGCCGGCGTCCTCGGCGACGATCTCGCGCTCAATGCCCAGCAGGTGGCCGGCGTGCATGCCGACCGCGAATTGCCCGTGGTCTGGGCCGTTGCCGTCGGCTCACTGAAAAACAAGGCCATCCTCGTGCCAGCCGCGCTCGCGATCAGCGCACTGCTGCCCTGGCTGGTCACGCCGCTACTGATGATCGGCGGCCTGTACCTGTGCTTTGAAGGCGTCGAAAAACTCGCCGGGAAATTCCTGCACGGCCACAGGACGCAGGAGAAGGATCTGGCCGCCGATATCGCCGATTTCGCGGCACACGAGGCAGAGAAGATCAAGGGCGCGATCCGCACCGACTTCGTGCTTTCCGCCGAGATCATCGTCATCGCGCTCGGCATCGTGGCCGACAAACCCTTCATGACCCAGGTAATCGTGCTCGTTGGCATCGGCATCCTGATGACGGTGGGTGTGTATGGCATCGTCGCCGCCATCGTGAAAATGGACGACCTCGGCTTGTACCTCGTTAGCAAGGCCAACGCGACGGCGCAAACGATCGGCCGCGGCCTGCTGCTCGCCGCGCCGCGCCTGATGAAGATGCTCGCCATTGTCGGCACCGCCGCGATGTTCCTCGTCGGCGGCGGCATCCTCGTCCACGGCATCCCCCCCATCGCCCACACCATCGAACACTGGGCAGAACAAGTTGGCATGCTCGGCGCGCTGCTGCCCTCGCTCGCGAACATGGCTGCAGGGATTGTTGCCGGAGTGCTGGCGCTGGCCGGCTTCGAGGCCGGCTCGGCCATCGTCAGGAAACTCAGGGGCAGCGCAGCACCGGCGTAAAACTCGGCGCTGGCGGGACGGCGCAAACCGGACTACCGACAACTTGGGGCGGCGCATGGTTGAATAGCGCCATGCCCCTCCTCAAACTTGATAACGGCTGTCTCGCCTATGGCCACGTTCCCCTGCTCGACGCCGCCGCGTTTCAACTCGATGCCGGCGAGCGCATCGCACTGATCGGCCGCAATGGCACCGGCAAATCCTCGCTGCTCGCCGCGCTGGCCGGCCGCGCGCCACTCGACGATGGCACGCTGTGGACACAGCCCGGCCTCAAGCTCGGCTATGTGCCGCAGGAACCGCCATTCGACCCCGCGCTGACGGTATTTCAGGCCGTGGTCGCAGGCATGGGAGAAACCGCACGACTGCTCGCGGAATATCACGATGTCTCTCATCAGATGGCGGAAGCGGCGGCTGACCATGATGCGCTGCTCGCGCGCATGGAGACCCTGCAGCACGCAATGGAGAACCTCGGTGTCTGGGCTTACGAGGCGCGTGCGGAGCAGGTAATCGCGCGTTTCGGGCTGGATGCCGACGCGGTGGTCGGCACGCTCTCTGGCGGGCAGAAAAAGCGCCTTGCGCTGGCACAGGCGCTGGCGGTTGCGCCCGATGTGCTGCTGCTCGATGAGCCGACCAACCACCTCGATATTTCCACTATCGAATGGCTCGAAGATTTTCTGCTGGAATCGAACGTGACCCTGCTGTTCGTCACCCACGACCGGCGCTTTCTCGACCGGCTGGCGACGCGCATCGTCGAACTGGATCGCGGCCGGCTCGCCAGCTATCCGGGCAGTTTCGCCGCCTATCGCGAACGCAAGGAACAGGAACTGGCCGACGAGGCGAAGGAAAGTGCGCGCTTCGACAAGCTGCTGAAAGAAGAGGAATCCTGGATCCGCCAAGGGGTCGAAGCACGGCGTACTCGTGCTGTTTTCCGCGTGCAGCGTCTCGACCGGTTGCGCACAGAGCGCGCCGCGCGGCGCGAACGCATCGGCCAGGTGAAGCTGCAAGTCGATGCAGGCGAGAAAAGCGGGCAACTGGTTGCCGAGCTAAAGCATGTGCACAAGTCCTTCGGCGATAAAACGGTGATCAAGGATTTTTCCTGCCGCATCCTGCGCGGCGACCGCATTGGCGTAATCGGCCCCAACGGCGCAGGCAAGACCACCTTGCTTCGACTCATTCTCGGCGAACTGCAAGCCGACAGCGGCACGGTGAAGCGCGGCACGAAGATGGAGGTGGCCTACTTCGACCAGTTTCGCGCGCAACTCGATCCCGAGGCGACGTTGGCCGAAATCATCTCGCCGGGCTCGGATTACGTGGAAATCGCTGGTGCTCGCAAACACGTGGTCGGCTATCTGGCTGACTTCCTGTTCGCGCCGCAGCGCGCGCGTTCGCCGGTCAAGTCACTTTCCGGCGGCGAACGCAACCGGCTGTTGCTGGCACGCCTGTTCGCCCGGCCAGCCAACGTGCTGGTGCTTGACGAACCGACCAACGACCTCGACATCGAAACTCTGGATTTATTGGAAGACCTGCTGCAGGACTATCCCGGCACGGTATTTCTCGTCAGCCACGACCGCGCCTTTCTCGACGCCATCGTCACCCAGACCATCGCGGCGGAAGGGGCCGGGAACTGGCATGAGTACGCGGGTGGCTACAGCGACTGGGCGGCGTATCAAGCCAAGTGTCGCGCTGAACTGCAAGCCGCCGCCAACGCGCAGGCCAAACAAAAGTCGGCGCTGGCAGGACGGCGCGACGAGAAGCAGAAGCCCGGCAAGCTTTCATGGAACGAACAGCGCGAGCTTGAAGCATTACCCGACCGGATCGCCGCGCTGGAGGAAGAGCAGAGAAATCTGACCAACCGCCTCGAAGACCCGAACTTGCAGCGGAATCCTCAGGAAGCTCAGGTCGCGCAGAAAATTGGCACCCGGCTCGCGACGATTGATGCGGAACTGATCGGCCTGCTCGAGCGCTGGGAAACCCTCGAAACTCGCCTTTAGTTAGAGGGAGGGCAGCACTTCCACCCGCACTGCGCGGGTACGGAGTGGCGATTTCCCTCAAGTCAACCCCTTGCACCGCCCACTGATTGGTGCGGCGCAACAATACGGGAGGTATCCGGCATCCCGCTTCAGCACGTACAACAGACTGATTTTTTGCGTGCTTTTTTTGCCACACAACCTACTATATGTAGTGGTATAAATTTCCGCAGCCACTAGGACATTTCTTAACTTATTGATTATTCAGGAAGCAAAAATTTATTTCTTCCATCATTCAAAAGCTCTCGTTATCCTTCACCGCTCCAATGAATTCGACTTGGACCAACATTCAACGAACCCGACCATGACCATGGACCAGACTACATCAGCTACCGATCCCGTTCAGGACACCAATCAGGAATACACCGGGTATACAGGACAACTGGGCTTGCCCCTGCCGCAGGAGATCTCCGGCGAAGTACTGCTCGAAAAATACGCAAAGGGCAATGAGCACGATGTGCACGACGTGCGCAGTCGCGTTGCCCGGGCGCTTGCCGACATCGAGACCGAAGAAAACCGTGCCGTTTGGGAGGCCCGCTTCCTCGAAGCACAGGAAAATGGCTTCGTACCCGCCGGACGCATCAATTCGGCCGCCGGCACCACCCTGTGCGCCACGCTGATCAACTGCTTCGTGCAGCCCGTCGGCGATTCGATCTCCGAAGTGGTCGACGGCCGCCCCGGTATCTACACCGCGCTATCGCAAGCCGCCGAGACAATGCGCCGCGGCGGCGGCGTCGGCTACGACTTTTCCAGCATCAGGCCGGTCGGCGCCCACGTCAAGGGCACGCATTCGCGGGCCTCGGGCCCGGTGTCCTATATGCGCGTATTCGACCGTTCCTGCGAGACCGTCGAATCCGCCGGTTCGCGCCGCGGGGCCCAGATGGGTGTACTGCGCTGCGACCACCCCGATATCGAGGCTTTCATTCACGCCAAGGACCAGGGCGACCTCTCCAACTTCAACATTTCCGTTGGCGTCACCGATGCCTTCATGAAAGCCGTCGAGGCGCATGACGACATCGAACTGGTGCATCGCGCCGAGCCCAGCAAAGACATCCGGCAAGGCGGCGCCTATCAGCGCGACGACGGCATGTGGGTCTATCGCAAGATTCCCTCGCGCGAGCTGTGGGATCAGATCATGCGCTCGACCTACGACCACGCCGAGCCGGGCATCCTGTTCATCGACCGCATGAACAAGGACAACAACCTCAACTACTGCGAGACCATCGAGGCGACCAACCCCTGCGCCGAACAGCCTCTCCCGCCCTATGGCTGCTGCTGCCTCGGTTCGATCAACCTGACCAAGTTTGTCGCGCACGCATTCGACGAAACTGCCGACTTCGACTACGACACCTTCGGCAAGGTGATCGATACCTCCGTACGCATGCTCGACAACGTCCTCGTTGTCACCCACTGGCCGCTGCCGCAACAGCAGGCGGAAGCCGCCGCCAAGCGTCGCGTCGGCCTCGGCTTCACCGGCCTCGGCGATGCGCTGATCATGCTCGGGCTGCGCTACGACACCGACGAGGCGCGCCTGACCGCCGCCAGGATCTCCGAATTCATGCGCGACCGCGCCTACCTGGCCTCCGTCGAACTGGCCAAGGAACGCGGCGCCTTCCCGCTGTTCAATGCCGACCTGTATCTGTCTGGCGGCAACTTCGCCTCGCGCCTGCCGCAGCACATCAAGGACCAGATTCGCAAGCACGGCATCCGCAACTCGCACCTGCTTTCGATCGCACCCACCGGCACGATCTCGCTGGCCTTTGCCGACAATGCATCGAACGGCATCGAGCCGCCCTTCTCCTGGACCTACACGCGCAAGAAGCGCATGGCCGACGGCACGCACAAGGAATACGCGGTCGAGGACTACGCCTGGCGCCTTTTCAAGCACCAGGGCGGTGATACGAGCAAGCTGCCCGACTATTTCGTCACCGCGCTGGAAATCTCCGCGCAGGCGCACAAGGATATGGTGGCTGCCGTCGCACCCTATATCGACACCGCCATCTCCAAAACGGTGAATGTGCCCGAGGATTACCCCTACGGCGAGTTCGAGGATCTCTACCTTACCGCCTGGAAAGCCGGCCTCAAGGGCCTCGCCACCTATCGGCCCAACAAGGTGCTGGGCAGCGTGCTCTCGGTCGAGCCGCAGCAGACCCAGCAAGCCCAGCAGAACCAGAGCCAGAAACAGCCGCAGGACGTCACCATCGACTGCGCCAACCGTCGCATGTCAATCGGCTCGCTGCCGGCGCCCGTACTCACGTCGCTGCGCTGGCCTGGCCGCCCGCGCCTGACCGACGGCAATGCAGCCTGGACCTACATGATCGAAACCCCGCACGGCGAGTTCGCACTCTTCGTCGGCCAGATCGAGAATGAAAAGCGCCAGTCCGTACCATTCGAAATCTGGGTGAATGGCACCGAGCAGCCGCGCGGTTTGGGTGCCGTTGCCAAAACCCTTTCGATGGACATGCGCGCCAACGACCCGGCCTGGTTGAAACTCAAGCTCGACGTGCTGGCCAGTACGGTCGGTGAAGAAGGTTTCGAAATGGCCATGCCTCCGCACGGCGAACTCAAGATGATGCCCGGCTCGGTTTCGGCGATGGCGCAGGTAATCCGCTACCGCTGCGAGCAGCTCGGCGCACTCGATACCGACGCCTGTACCCCCGTGCTCGACTGCATGTTCAGCCGCGACGAACCGAAGACCGGCACGGACGGCACACTGTCCTGGACGGTGGATATCGTGAACCCCGCCTCGCGCGAGGATTTTGTCCTCGGCTTGAAGGAAATCACCCTGCCCGACGGCGTGACGCGACCCTACTCCTGCTGGCTCTCTGGCAACTACCCGCGCGCCCTCGACGGCCTGACCAAGCTGCTCTCGCTCGACATGCGCGTGATGGATCCGGCCTGGATCGGCATGAAACTGCGCAAGCTCCTGAACTACCCCGAACCGCTCGGCGACTTCATGGCGCGCGTGCCCGGCTCGAACAAGCAGCAGAACTGGCCGTCGACGGTGGCCTATATCGCACGGCTGATCATGCACCGCTACGCGATGCTCGGCATCCTCGACGAGCACGGCTTCCCGACGCGTGAAATGGGCATCCTCGAAACCCCGCGCGACAAGGGCCAGGTCAAAATCACGCAGGGCTCGCTCTGTGCCGAGTGCGGCAACCAGACGGTGATCAAGAAAGACGGCTGCGACTTCTGTACTGCCTGCGGTGCCGTCGGCAGCTGCGGCTAAGCACCTAAGTCGGCGTCGGGCCACCCGACGCCGACGTCAGCCCACCCGGAGGGGCAGCGAGCCGGGTTTGCAGGCGTGGGGCACAATTTTCACGTACCCCTTGCGGCCCGTGGCGTCATGCCATGGGGCCGTGGTTTTCTGGTAGGATTGGCATCTGGTCGCGCGAATAACGCAACATGCAAGCAGGCGCACCAAGAACCATCGCGAAAGATGGCGGCGTGTATGCACAGCATGCCCGCGTACAGCATTTCTAACTTTTCTTGACTGATCGGGAACCCCTTGGAGAACGAAGACCTTTCCTCTCCTGCTCCTGTACAAACCGTCGCACCCGCGCAGGCGCCAGTTCCGGCGCCATTTGATCCGCGCCGCCGCATCCGCGAGCTGCTCTCCGTTCCGGAGCGCGATCGCACCGATGCGGAATGGGACGAGTTGAACGAGCTGGAAATACAGACCGCGCCCGGCAACCGGGCCAGCAATCAGCAGCAGCCATCCGGGTATACCACCCCTGCCAAGTCGGGCTTCAACCCGAAGAACCGCATGCGGGGCAAGGGCAAACCAGGCGGCCCGGGCGGCTCAGGTGGACGCCCCCAGCAGGGCAGGCCCAACAACCCCAACAACAACCCGAACAAGCCGCGGCCGGCCTGAACTCATGCAGCGCCAGTGCTGATCTGGCCGGTTTCGACCGATGACGCAACTGGTTCTCGAACAAATCCTGAATGGCCTGCAGTTCGGCCTGATGCTGTTTCTGATCGCATCCGGGCTGACGCTCGTGTTCGGCATCATGGACATGATCAACCTGTCGCATGGTTCGCTCTACATGGGTGGCGCCTACTTGGGCGCGGCGGCCGCTCAGGCCTCGGGATCATTCCTGGTCGGCCTGGTCGCGGCGATGCTCGGCATGGCCCTGGTCGGTATCGTCCTGGAAATCCTGCTGCTGCGAAAGTTGTACCTGCGCGACCACCTCGCCCAGGTACTCGCCACCTTCGCCCTGATCCTCGTCGCCAACGACCTCGTGCGCATGATCTGGGGACCACAGCCGTTGATGCTCAACCCACCGGCAGTACTGTCGGGTCCGGTTGAATTCTTCGGCTTCAGCTATCCCGCCTATCGCCTGTTGATCATCGCGGTCGGTCTCGCAGTGGCGCTTTCCCTATACCTGCTGGTCAGTCACACGCGCGTCGGCATGTGGGTACGCGCTGGCGCCGCCAACCGTGAAATGGCCGAGAGCATGGGCGTCGATGTGCGCCGGCTGTTCACCGGCATCTTTGCGCTGGGCACGGCGCTCGCCGCGGCCGCTGGCGTCCTGCTCGGGCCGCTGCTTGCCGTGCAGGTGGGCATGGGTGAAAACATTCTGATCCTCGCCTTCGTCGTCATCGTCATCGGCGGCATCGGATCGATGCGCGGCGCGCTCGCCGGCAGCCTGCTGGTTGGCAGCGTCGACACGCTCGGCCGCGCACTGTTGCCGAACCTGTTGCGCACCGTGGCCTCCCCAGAGGTGGCGGGACATCTCGGCCCGGCGCTAGCGTCGATCATGATCTACCTGCTGATGGCCGGCATCCTGTTCTGGCGCCCGCAGGGCCTGTTCCCGGCGCGCGCATGAGCAGGTCACGTCATGTCGCGTGGTTCGAACTTGGCGTTTACACCGCCGCCGCTGCCCTGCCCTTTGTCCTGCAGGCATTCGGCGAGGAGTTCTACATCGGCTTCGCCACGCGCCTGCTGATCTTCGCCCTGGCTGCGACCAGCCTCAATTTCATTGTCGGCTATGGTGGCATGGTGGCTTTCGGCCACGCCGCTTTTTTTGGTGGTGGTGCCTATGTCGTTGCCTTGTTGATGAACGCCGGCATCACTTCGGCCTGGCTCGCCTGGCCGCTTGCCAGCCTCGCGGCGCTCCTGGTGGCGCTGGTCATCGGGGTTTTTTCGCTGCGCACGCGCGGTGTGTACTTCATCATGATCACACTGGCCTTCGCACAGATGATCTATTACTCGGTGGTCTCGTTGCAGAGCGCGGGTGGCGACGACGGCCTGCCACTGGAGCAACGCTCCACGCTGATTCCCTTCGATCTGGCCAGCGATGCGACACTCTACTGGGTAACGCTGGTTCTGCTGGCGGCCTGCCTGCTGATGCTCAAGCGCATCAGTGCCTCACGCTACGGTCGCGCCCTTGCGGGCCTCCGCCAGAACGAGGCACGCATGGAGGCACTGGGCTATCCCGTCTTCCGCTTGAAACTTGTCTGCTTTGTCATCGGTGCCGCCGTCGCGGGACTGGCCGGTGCGTTGCTGGCCAACCAGAACGGCCTTGCCAGCCCGACGCAGCTCTACTGGACGCAATCGGGCATGCTGCTGGTGATGGTGATTCTCGGCGGCGTCGGTCAACGCTTCGGCGGCGTATTTGGGGCAGTCACCCTGCTCGGACTGGAGGAGGTGCTCAGTCCCATGACCGAATATGCACACCTCTATATCGGCATCGCACTGCTCGCCGTGGTGCTGTTTGCACCCCGGGGACTGGCCGGACTGTGGGCGCGCAGGAGATGAATACCCTGCTCGAAACACTGTTGGAAACTAAGGGTCTGAAGCGCCATTTCGGCGGCCTGTGGGCAGCCGGTGGCATCGACCTGAACGTGCATGCCGGCGACATTCACGCGCTGATCGGCCCCAACGGCGCGGGCAAGACGACGCTGATCCACCTGATCTCCGGGGCACTTCGTCCGGATGACGGAAAGATATTTTTTGCCGGCATCGACATCGCCCGCCGCCGCATGCATGAACGCGTCGCGCTTGGCATCACACGCTCATACCAGATCACGCAGATTTTCCCGCACCTGTCCGTACTCGAGAACCTGCGCCTGGCGGTTCAGTCGCGCCGGCGCGACTGGGGTTCGAGCTTCCGCTTCTGGCGTCCCGCCAGCGCCGACTTTCGAATGCTGGCGGAAGCCGAAGAATGGCTCGGCCGTGTCGGCCTTGCCGAAGCCGCCGGCCAGCTGGCCGCCGATCTGTCGCACGGCGCGCAGCGCGCGCTCGAACTCGCAATGGCGCTGGCCACACGGCCGCGCCTCTTGCTGCTCGACGAGCCGATGGCCGGCATGGGTCCGGAAGAGTCCGCACACATGGCGACGCTGATCGCCTCGCTCAAGGGCGAACAGACGGTACTGCTGGTCGAGCACGACATGGACATCGTGTTCCGCCTCGCCGACCGCATCTCCGTACTGGTGGCCGGGCGTGTCGTCGTCACCGACACGCCCGATGCCGTGCGCAATCACCCCGATGTACGCCGCGCCTACCTGGGCGACGAAGTGCAGTGATCCCACCCCGCAAACCTTCGCTGCGCTCGGCTCTCCCCTCAAGGGGCAAGAAACACTTGGGGCGGCCCGGCGTGTTTCTTCAATGATCCCCTTGCTCGAAGTACGCAATCTTGCCGCCGCCTACGGCGAAAGCCAGGTGTTGTTTGACATCGGCCTCACGATCAATACCGGCGAGGTCGCTACGCTGCTGGGCCGCAACGGCATGGGCAAGACCTCCACGGTGCGCGCAATTTGCGGTTTGCTGCCAGTGCGTGCCGGCGAAGTCCGCTTTGCGGACACCTCCATTACGGGAACGCCGCCCGACCGCATTGCGCGGCAGGGCATCGCGCTAGTGCCCGAAGGACGCCAGATTTTCTCCAACCTCACGGTGAAAGAGCATCTCGTCGCCTTCGCCGCCAACCGTTTCGGCAACCGCGATCCCTGGACCGTGGACAAGGTCTTCACTTTCTTCCCCCAGTTGGCGGGGCGCCGTCATCATCTGGGCAACCGGCTCTCGGGTGGCGAGCAGCAGATGCTGGCCATCGGCCGTGCGCTCACCACCAATCCGCGCTTGCTGATTCTCGACGAAGCGACCGAGGGGCTGGCGCCGTTGATCCGCACCGAAATCTGGGCCTGCCTCGCCAGCCTGCGTGCCGCCGGCCAGACTATCCTCGTCATCGACAAATATGTCGAACGCCTCATCGCTCTGGCCGATCACCACAGCATCGTCGAAAAGGGCCGCATCGTCTGGCAGGGCAGTTCGACGGAACTGGCGGCCGACCACGGCATCTGGCATCGCTACCTTGGGGTCTGAGTGAACAAAGCCATCTCGCCAGCGCCGACTTCTGGCGCCGTCCCGCCAGTCCCGGTTTTTGGACAACTGTTGTGGTGGCTGCCGCGGCTGGCCTTCCTGATGTTCGTCGCTGCGCTCGTCGCCCTGCTCTGGTTCATCGACAAGACCGAACAGGAGGAGCAGCGCACGACGCTGATCAGTGACATGCTCTGGCTCGAACAGAGCCTGCGCTTCGTGCTCAATCACAACGAGGACCTGCTGGGCCGCTTCGAGCCGCAGCGCATCGAACAGCAAGAGGTCTTCGATGCCCATGCCCGTACGCTCATTACCAGCAATACCGGCATCATTCAGGTCATCTGGCTTGACCCGGCGGGACGGACGCACCATGCCCTGCCCCCCTCGACCGATACCGGCATGGTCGGGGAAAACCAGAGTGCTTCGCCCTCTCTGCAGCGGCTCGCCCGATCTCTGGGTCATGCCGTGTATGGATCGGCCTACCCCGTCGTGCAGGGCGACTGGCAATTCGAGGTATATGTGCCGGTGTTCCGTGGCGGGCAGCTCGCCGGCACGGCCGTCGGCATCTATTCCATTCGCCGCCTTCTCGTCGATGCCGTGCCATGGTGGCTGGCAGAGCGTTACCGGATTGCGATTATCGACCAGTCGAACCAACCGCTTGGCCAGCGCTCCAATGTCGGCACGATCGAGAAGGGCAATGATTACCAGATGCCCTTCGATCCGCCTGGCCGCGGACTGATGCTCCATGCGACGCCCTACCAGGTATCGGCATCGCTGGCCAGCCGCGTGATTACTGCCGGGCTGGTGCTGCTCGCCGCCCTCGTCCTGTTTAGCTTGTGGGCCTTGCGTCGTCACGTTCAGCGCCGCCTGGAGGCCGAATCGGCCCTGCAAACCGAAGTCGCTTTTCGCAAGGCAATGGAAGACTCCGTGCATACCGGCCTGCGCGCGCGCAATCTGGAAGGCATGATCACCTATGTCAATCCGGCGTTCTGCCAAATGGTGGGCTGGTCGGCCGAAGAACTGGTCGGCCGCCACCCTCCCATGCCGTATTGGGCAGAGGAGTATCTGGACGAAACGCGCTATATGCACGCGCTGGTATTGGCGGGTGAGGCGCCGAGCGAAGGCTTCGAGATCAAGTTCAAGCGCCGCAATGGCGAGATTTTCGATGTCCTGATTCTCGAAGCACCGCTGATCGACAATCAAGGTCGTCATACCGGCTGGATGGGATCGGTGGTCAACATCACCGAACGCAAGTGCGCCGAGGATCTCGCGCGCCAGCAGGAAGAACGTCTGCAGGCCAGCGCCCGACTGATCACGATGGGCGAGATGGCATCGAGCCTGGCGCACGAGCTGAACCAGCCGCTGTCGGCGATTTCGAGCTATACGGCCGGTTGTCGCAACCTCATCGCCACCGCCGCAGCGCAGGAAGAAATTGACGGTGCCCTGGCCAAATGCCAGGAACAGGCGCAGCGCGCGGGACGCATCATCCGGCGCATCTATGCATTCGTGCGCCGCCACGAACCGAAAACCGAATCCTGCAGCATCGAAACGCTTTTGTCCGATCTTCTGGTGCTGATTGAAGCCGATGCGCGTCGACTGAAAGTTCGCATCGTCCGCGATATTGCGCCGCATCTGCCAACCATCCAGGCCGACCAGACCCTGCTCGGGCAGGCCATTCTCAACCTGATGAGGAATGGTATCGAATCCATGCGTCAGATGGAGACAAGCGCCCGGCTACTCGTAGTTAGTGCCAGGATCGTGGATGCGCAGGTGCTGATCTCGATTACCGACCGTGGTTGCGGGATCACCGAGGAAACCGCGCTTCAACTCTTTGAACCGTTTTACACTACAAAAAGCGAGGGGCTGGGGGTAGGGCTCAATATCTGCCGCTCCGTCGTCGAAGCCCATCACGGCCGCCTCTGGTTCGAAGCGACTCCGGACGGCGGTAGCATCTTTCACATTGCCTTGCCCCTTACGCACCCATGAACAATGGTCTGGCTTACCTGATAGACGACGACGCTGCGATCCGCGATGCGCTTGCCTGGCTATTGCGTTCGCGCGGCATTCATTCGCGCGCCTGGGCGTCGGCCGAAGCTTTCCTTGCAGAATACGATGCCGCAATGAGCGGTTGCCTGATCCTCGATATCCGCATGACCGGCATGACCGGCATCGAACTCCATGACCGACTGAAGCAACTGGGCTGTGCCATGCCGGCGATCTTTCTGACCGGGCACGGTGATGTGCCTTTAGCCGTCAAGGCGCTCAAGCGCGGCGCCTTTGATTTCATCGAAAAACCGTTCAACGACAACGAACTGGCCGATCGCGTGATCGAAGCCCTGCAGTACGAGGAAAGTCGGCGCTGGCAAGACGGCGAACGGGCGCAGATCGAGGAGCGGCTGGCCACGTTGACCGAGCGCGAACGCGGAGTCATGACCGCCATTCTGGCCGGCAAGCTCAACAAGGTGATCGCCGACGAATTGCAGATCGCCATGCGCACGGTCGAAGTGCACCGCGCGCACATATTCGAAAAGATGGGCGTGCGCTCTGCCGTCGAACTCGCTCAGCGGCTTTCGTCACTGCCGTTCACCGGTTCGAGATAAACCCGGTCGCGACGGCGCACTAGCCGGTAAGCACCCAATACCAGTACGGGATGCCGGTCAGGTCGGGCTTCCCGCATTTGCCGCAGTGCCTCGTGCAACCGCGCCTCGCTCGGAATCCGGACTTCTTGTTGCGCCAGCAGATAGCGCAGGACATTGCGGGCACGCGGCTCGTCCAGCGCCCGCAACTTGTGCAGGCTCAGCGGAAACCCGCCGGAATCTTCACCGAGATCGAGTAGCGCCAGAGCATCGAGCAGATCCTCCGCTTCAGCAAAGCGTGCAGTGGCGCCAGCGAGATTTTTCGCGGCAGCAGGAAAGCGCTGGCTCAATGGCGCAAGGATGCGATGCCGCAAGAAGTTTCTGGAATGGCGGACATCGGCATTGCTTTCATCATCACACCATTCAAGCTGGTGTGCTCTTGCATAGCGCTCGATCTCGCGCCGATCAATGGTCAGGAAGGGCCGCAACAGACGGCCACTGCATTCGCGCATCGCACCGGCTCCAGCGACTCCGGTGCCGCGCAGCAGATTGAACAACAAGGTTTCGGCCTGATCGTCGCGATGCTGGGCCAGCACGATCCAGTCGGCAGCGGTATTGGCGAACACTGCATGGCGCACCCGCCGGGCCGCCGCCTCGAGACCATCTTTCGATGCTCTTTCGACTTCGACGCGCACACTACTGTAGGGCACTCCCAGCCGACTTGCATAGACTGCGCAGAATTCGGACCAGCGCTCCGCATTCGGGCTGATGCCGTGATGGACATGCAGGGCAGACAGGTTGAAGGCATTTGGCGCTGCACGCCATTGTGCAGCGAGCACATGGAGCAGAACAACGGAATCCATGCCGCCGGACAAGCCCACCACGACATGACCTCCCGCCCCCACGTAACGCTGCAGGCAGGAAACAGCCGCTTCATCAAGCAGCGGGGCCGGGCGGTCAGTGCTCAGTGACTTCCTTGTACTTGCCATAACTCATCAAGCGCTCGTAACGGCGCTCGACAAGTTCCTCGGCCGAAAGCACCTGCAAGGGACGCAGCGCATCCTGCAAAGCTTTCTTCAAGGATTGTGCCGCAACGCGCGGATCGCGATGCGCACCGCCAAGCGGCTCATTGACCACGCGATCAACCAGCCCCAGCGTCTTGAGCCGCGATGCGGTAATACCAAGGGTCTCCGCCGCATCCGCCGCACGCTCCGCGCTCTTCCAGAGAATCGATGCGCAACCCTCAGGAGAAATGACCGAGTACGTGGAGTACTGCATCATCATGACCGCATCGCCTGCGGCAATGGCCAGTGCCCCGCCCGATCCACCTTCGCCTATGATGGTGCAGATCAGTGGCACCTTCAATTCAGCCATTTCATACAGATTGCGACCGATCGCCTCGGATTGTCCGCGCTCCTCGGCACCGATTCCCGGATAGGCCCCTGGCGTATCTATGAAGGTGAATACCGGCAGGCCGAATTTTTCTGCCAACCGCATGAGTCGCAGCGCTTTCCGGTAGCCCTCCGGACGTGGCATGCCGAAGTTTCGCTGGATCTTTTCCTTGGTGTCGCGTCCTTTTTGGTGACCGATTACGACGCAGGACTGGCCATTGAACCGCGCCATGCCGCAGACGATCGCCTGATCGTCTGCATAGGCCCGATCACCATGCAACTCGACAAAATCAGTAAATATAAGCTCAAAGTAATCAAGGGAGTATGGACGCTGCGGATGCCTTGCCACCTGGGCGATTTGCCAGGGTGTCAGTTTCGCGTAGATATCCTTGACCAACGCCGCGCTCTTGCTTTCAAGACGACTGATTTCATCTGAAATATCAACGGCGGAGTCATCCTGGACAAAGCGTAATTGTTCAATTTTAGTTTCGAGTTCAGCGATTGGCTGCTCGAAATCAAGAAAGGTTGTTTTCATGGGCGCCTATTGTACAACCCACGAAACGACAAAGCCCGCTGGCTAACGCCAGCGGGCTTTGTTTTTGGGGAGTCTGGTGCTGACCTACTTTCGCGGGCGAGATGCCGACTATCATTGGCGCGGTCTTGTTTCACGGTCCTGTTCGGGATGGGAAGGGGTGGGGCCAAGACGCTATGGGCACCAGACTGAAACTGGGTGAGGCTTGAACGGATTCAAGCCACGGAATTGGAAGAAGTAAAGAGGGGAGTGATTGGCGCTTTGTTGCACCTTGAATGCTGATTGAAACGACGCAGACGGGCGTCGTTACTCAAGGTTATAGGGTCAAGCCGCACGGGCAATTAGTACTGGTTAGCTTAACGCATTGCTGCGCTTCCACACCCAGCCTATCAACGTCGTGGTCTACGACGACCCTTCAGGGGGGTTAAACCCCCGGGAGATCTTATCTTGAGGCGAGTTTCACGCTTAGATGCTTTCAGCGTTTATCTCTTCCGCACTTAGCTACCCGGCGATGCGACTGGCGTCACAACCGGTCCACCAGGGGTGCGTCCACTCCGGTCCTCTCGTACTAGGAGCAGGCCCTCTCAAATCTCCAACGCCCACGGCAGATAGGGACCAAACTGTCTCACGACGTTTTGAACCCAGCTCACGTACCACTTTAAATGGCGAACAGCCATACCCTTGGGACCGGCTACAGCCCCAGGATGTGATGAGCCGACATCGAGGTGCCAAACTCCGCCGTCGATGTGAACTCTTGGGCGGAATCAGCCTGTTATCCCCAGAGTACCTTTTATCCGTTGAGCGATGGCCCTTCCATACAGAACCACCGGATCACTATGACCTGCTTTCGCACCTGCTCGACTTGTGGGTCTCGCAGTCAAGCCTTCTTTTGCCATTGCACTATCAGTACGATGTCCGACCGTACCTAGAAGACCTTCGTACTCCTCCGTTACGCTTTAGGAGGAGACCGCCCCAGTCAAACTGCCTGCCATGCACGGTCCCCGACCCCGATTCAGGGGCCCAGGTTAGAACCTCAACGACACCAGGGTGGTATTTCAAGGTTGGCTCCACCGAATCTAGCGACCCGGTCTCAATGCCTCCCACCTATCCTACACAAATCCCGTCAAAGTCCAATGCAAAGCTACAGTAAAGGTTCATGGGGTCTTTCCGTCTAGCCGCGGGTAGATTGCATCTTCACAAACACTTCAACTTCGCTGAGTCCCAAGAGGAGACAGTGTGGCCATCGTTACGCCATTCGTGCAGGTCGGAACTTACCCGACAAGGAATTTCGCTACCTTAGGACCGTTATAGTTACGGCCGCCGTTTACCGGGGCTTCGATCAAGAGCTTGCACCCCATCACTTAACCTTCCGGCACCGGGCAGGCGTCACACCCTATACGTCGTCTTTCGACTTTGCAGAGTGCTGTGTTTTTGTTAAACAGTCGCAGCCACCTATTCTCTGCGACCCCATCGCGCTTCGTGGGCAAGCCACTACACGCTACCGGGGCACACCTTCTCCCGAAGTTACGGTGTTAATTTGCCGAGTTCCTTCTCCTGGGTTCTCTCAAGCGCCTTAGAATTTTCATCCTGCCCACCTGTGTCGGTTTGCGGTACGGTCAATCTGTAACTGAAGCTTAGAGGCTTTTCCTGGAAGCAGGGTATCACTCACTTCAGATCCGAAGATCCTCGTCATCACGCCTCAGCTAAGCCGCACGGATTTGCCTATGCAGCACGCCTACACGCTTAAACCACCTATTCCAACAGATGGCTGAGCTAACCTTCTCCGTCCCCCCATCGCATTACAGATCGGTACGGGAATATTGACCCGTTTCCCATCGACTACGCCTTTCGGCCTCGCCTTAGGAGCCGACTCACCCTGCGCCGATGAACGTTGCGCAGGAAACCTTGGGCTTTCGGCGAGCGTGCTTTTCACACGCTTTATCGCTACTCATGTCAGCATTCGCACTTCTGATATCTCCAGCATCCTTCTCAAGACGCCTTCACAGACCTACAGAACGCTCCCCTACCACGCACATTACTGTGCATCCGCAGCTTCGGTTATTGGCTTGAGCCCCGTTACATCTTCCGCGCAGGACGACTCGACCAGTGAGCTATTACGCTTTCTTTAAAGGATGGCTGCTTCTAAGCCAACCTCCTGGCTGTCTATGCCTTCCCACCTCGTTTACCACTTAGCCAATGATTTGGGACCTTAGCTGGCGGTCTGGGTTGTTTCCCTCTTGACACCGAACGTTAGCACCCGATGTCTGTCTCCCGTATATCACTTTCCGGTATTCGGAGTTTGCTATGGCGGAGTAGATCTTAATGACCCCTCCAACCATTACAGTGCTCTACCCCCAGAAGTGTCCATACGAGGCGCTACCTAAATAGCTTTCGGGGAGAACCAGCTATCTCCAAGTTTGTTTAGCCTTTCACCCCTATCCACAGCTCATCCCCTAACTTTTCAACGTTAGTGGGTGCGGACCTCCAGTGGGTGTTACCCCACCTTCATCCTGGCCATGGATAGATCACTTGGTTTCGGGTCTACGCCCAGCAACTATGTCGCCCTTATCAGACTCGGTTTCCCTACGCCTCCCCTATTCGGTTAAGCTCGCTACTGAACGTAAGTCGCTGACCCATTATACAAAAGGTACGCAGTCACGGAACAAGTCCGCTCCCACTGTTTGTATGCATGCGGTTTCAGGATCTATTTCACTCCCCTCCCGGGGTTCTTTTCGCCTTTCCCTCACGGTACTAGTTCACTATCGGTCGATCACGAGTATTTAGCCTTGGAGGATGGTCCCCCCATCTTCAGACAGGATTTCTCGTGTCCCGCCCTACTTGTCGCAAGCTCAGTTCCGCTGACGGGTTTTCGCGTACGGGGCTATCACCCACTACGGCCAGCCTTTCCAGACTGTTCCACTAACGCGTCAGTTAAATCTTGCAGGCTCTTCCCCGTTCGCTCGCCACTACTTAGGGAATCTCGGTTGATTTCTGTTCCTCGGGGTACTTAGATGTTTCAGTTCTCCCGGTTCGCTTCCTCTGACCTATGTATTCAGTCAGGGATACTCCTTGCGGAGTGGGTTTCCCCATTCGGACATCCACGGCTCAATGCTTGTTTGCGAGCTCCCCGTGGCTTTTCGCACGCTACAACGTCCTTCATCGCCTGTGATCGCCAAGGCATCCACCACATGCACTTAGTCGCTTGACCCTATAACGTTGAGCCCTGGGTTCCCCCAGGTCACGCTCTAGGCACAACTCGCGCTTGTTTCGACTCCATCGCTGGTTCAAAGGATGAAATCGAGAATTTGCAATCACTACCCATGTCTGATTCAGTTCCCTGAATCGAACACTTTACTTCTTCCTGATTTTTAAAGATCAAACAGCCTTAGCGGTAAAAACCGATAGCCAAATATTCTCTTGGCTATCGACTCTCTATGTACTGGTGGAGGTGAACGGGATCGAACCGATGACCTCCTGCTTGCAAAGCAGGCGCTCTCCCAACTGAGCTACACCCCCTCGATAAATGGTGGGTCTGGTTGGGTTCGAACCAACGACCCCCGCCTTATCAAGACGGTGCTCTAACCAGCTGAGCTACAGACCCGCTGCCGCTTTCGAACAACCGATAGGTTGTAGGTGCTCACCAAGCTTTTCTCTAGAAAGGAGGTGATCCAGCCGCAGGTTCCCCTACGGCTACCTTGTTACGACTTCACCCCAGTCATGAATCCCACCGTGGTAAGCGCCCCCCTTGCGGTTAGGCTACCTACTTCTGGTGAAACCCACTCCCATGGTGTGACGGGCGGTGTGTACAAGACCCGGGAACGTATTCACCGTGGCATGCTGATCCACGATTACTAGCGATTCCGACTTCACGCAGTCGAGTTGCAGACTACGATCCGGACTACGATCGGCTTTCTGGGATTGGCTCCACCTCGCGGCTTGGCAACCCTCTGTACCGACCATTGTATGACGTGTGAAGCCCTACCCATAAGGGCCATGAGGACTTGACGTCATCCCCACCTTCCTCCGGTTTGTCACCGGCAGTCTCATTAGAGTGCCCAACTAAATGATGGCAACTAATGACAAGGGTTGCGCTCGTTGCGGGACTTAACCCAACATCTCACGACACGAGCTGACGACAGCCATGCAGCACCTGTGTCCAGGCTCTCTTTCGAGCACTCCCAAATCTCTCCGGGATTCCTGGCATGTCAAGGGTAGGTAAGGTTTTTCGCGTTGCATCGAATTAATCCACATCATCCACCGCTTGTGCGGGTCCCCGTCAATTCCTTTGAGTTTTAATCTTGCGACCGTACTCCCCAGGCGGCCAACTTCACGCGTTAGCTACGGTACTAAGGAAGTCTCCTTCCCCAACACCTAGTTGGCATCGTTTAGGGCGTGGACTACCAGGGTATCTAATCCTGTTTGCTACCCACGCTTTCGTGCATGAGCGTCAGTGTCAACCCAGGGGGCTGCCTTCGCCATCGGTGTTCCTCCACATCTCTACGCATTTCACTGCTACACGTGGAATTCCACCCCCCTCTGCCGCACTCGAGTCTTGCAGTCACAAACGCAGTTCCCAGGTTAAGCCCGGGGATTTCACATCTGTCTTACAAAACCACCTGCGCACGCTTTACGCCCAGTAATTCCGATTAACGCTCGCACCCTACGTATTACCGCGGCTGCTGGCACGTAGTTAGCCGGTGCTTCTTCTTCAGGTACCGTCATTGATGAAGGATATTAGCCTCCACCGTTTCGTTCCTGCCGAAAGAGCTTTACAACCCGAAGGCCTTCTTCACTCACGCGGAATGGCTGGATCAGGGTTGCCCCCATTGTCCAAAATTCCCCACTGCTGCCTCCCGTAGGAGTCTGGACCGTGTCTCAGTTCCAGTGTGGCTGGTCGTCCTCTCAGACCAGCTACGGATCGTCGCCTTGGTGAGCCTTTACCTCACCAACTAGCTAATCCGCCATCGGCCGCTCCTGTCGCGCGAGGTCTTGCGATCCCCCGCTTTCACCCTCAGGTCGTATGCGGTATTAGCACATCTTTCGATGTGTTATCCCCCACGACAGGGTACGTTCCGATGTGTTACTCACCCGTTCGCCGCTCGCCGCCAGGGTTGCCCCCGCGCTGCCGCTCGACTTGCATGTGTAAAGCATTCCGCCAGCGTTCAATCTGAGCCAGGATCAAACTCTTCAGTTCAATCTTTTCGCTCACTTACTCAAATCCTGACAAGGTCAATTCCTTAACCTTACGTTTCTTTGTGTAAGCGCTTGCTACATTTTTCTTCGTTCAACTCATGCATGACCCATTATTCCTAATGCGTCGAATCAGCTATTCACCAATCCACAGCAGCGCCTTCGATTCCTCAGCACCACCGCCTGCACTCGCCTCAACTCAGCAAGCACCTACACCTATCGGCTGTTAATTTTTTAAAGATCGCCCCCGCTACCTTCGCGAGGAAAGACCGCAATTATAGCTGCCCAGAAAGATGCGTCAACACCCTTCTGCGATTTTTTATTGAAGCAAGGAAGTTGAGGCTCGGATCATGGGCTGGAAACAGGTAGTAGGGGCCAGCGATTGAGCACCCGGTAGCGGGGACCCTCTGTTTGCCGGCAGGATTCGGCAAGGACAAACTCGTTCACGTGCCAGCGAATCGGTGTCACCCATTCCGGCTGAATGTCGCAGTATGCATTGCGCATGAGGGTGACATGCGGAATGAAAGGACGCTTATCGATGGAAAACCCTGCGGTTGCCAGCCCCTCGACGAGCGCGTCGAAAAGTCGTCGCTGGCGGGACGGCAGTTTGCTACTGCCGATCCAGAATATCCGGTTGTGCGGCCAGCAGCCCAGACGATCGAGCAGCATATCGAAGGGTTCCCCACTTATCTTGCCGGCAAAGTCCTGCAAGGCTGCAAGCTGGCTGGGCGAAGCCGCGCCAATGAACGCCAGCGTCATGTGCAGGCTGTCGCGCTGCATGCGCCGGCCGCTGCAACATTTGGCCGCATCTGCCGACAGGGTATCCAGCGCCTCTTGTGTCGGACCAGCCGGCCACAAGGCGAAGAAGACTCGCCGTGATGTCGGTTCAGTCACGCAGCAGTAGCGCCACAGCCTCGGTGACAATACCCTCGCCACGGCCCACGAAGCCCAGCCGTTCTGAGGTCTTCCCCTTGACGTTGATACATTCCGGCGCGACGCCGAGGTCGGCGGCAATGTTGTCGCGCATACCGGCAACGTACGGTGCAATGCGCGGCGCCTGCGCGATCACGGTGCAATCGACATTACCCACCCGCCAACCAGCGGCACGTATTGATGCCACGGCGCCACGCAGCAGCACACGGCTGTCCGCGCCTCTCCAGCGTTCGTCTGAATCTGGAAACATGCGTCCGATATCGCCCAGGCCTGCGGCGCCAAGTACGGCATCGGTAATAGCATGTAACAAGGCATCAGCATCGGAATGACCAAGCAAACCCATCGAATGCGGGATCGTCACACCACCGAGGATCAACTTGCGCCCCGGTACCAGCGGGTGAACGTCATATCCTTGACCCACTCTGAATTCCATCATTGCTCCCTGTTTGCAAGTATCCACTCGGCCAACCGCAAATCGAGTGGATAGGTCACCTTGAGATTGGTCGTGTCGGCCGCAACGAGTTTCGGCTGCAGGCCGAGTGCCTCGATGGCGCCGGCTTCGTCGGTCACAGACGGCGCTTTCTCAAGAGCCTCCAGCAACATGCCATGGCGAAACATCTGCGGAGTCTGCGCCTGCCAGAGCCCTGCGCGCGCCACGGTGGCGGCGCTACGCTGCGCTTCCTGCGCACGTTTGAGCGTATCAGCCACCGGCACGGCGAGCAGACCTCCAACCGGGTCAGCGCCAATCTCTGTGATGAGTTTTTCGACGTGCGCGGGCGTCAAGCAACACCGTGCCGCGTCATGAACCAGCACCCAGTCCCCCGCGGCAACACATTCGCGCATTGCGCGCAGACCGCCGGTCACGCTCTCCGCCCGCGTCGTACCACCGCAGCGCAGCACTTTCAGTCGCCCCGCCAGATCGTTCCAATCGAAACTGTTCCACAAAATATCGTCGGGTGCCAGCACGACAAACACTTTCCTGATCACGGGCACGGCGGTCAGCGTTCGCAACGCATGCCAGATCAGCGGCTTGCCGGCAAGTGGCAGATACTGCTTCGGGCCTTCGCCACCCATGCGAGAGCCGCCACCCGCCGCCGGAACCAAGGCAAAATAACTCATGACGCGATTCTATAATGGGTTATGGTCATGTTCGAGCCCGCTTCTTACCTGAACACTCAGGCATTTGCCGTGAGTTTGGGGATCGGCTTGCTGATCGGTCTGGAGCGTGAGCGCAAGCCGGATGCGAAAGCGGGTCTGCGCACATTCGCGTTGACTGCGGTGCTCGGCTGCCTTGCCGCGATGCTCGGCGAGAAGGTCGGTAGCGGGTTGATCATTGGGGTTGGTCTGTTGATGGTCGCAGCGATGATGATTGTCGCGCAAGCGCGCGATCCATTGGATGATGGTGATCCCGGTACGACTTCGGTTGTGGCTTTGATGGTTTGCTATGGCTTGGGTGCGCTCGTCTGGCACGGCCACGCAACACTCGCGGTGATGCTCGCCATTACCGTCACCATACTGCTCTATTTCAAGGCGCAGTTGCAGGGGGTTACGCGCAGACTGACGCACAAGGATCTGATCTCGATCCTGCAGTTCGGGGTGCTGTCGCTGGTGGTACTGCCCATCCTGCCAAACCAGGACTACGGCCCCTACAATGCGCTCAACCCGCACCAGATCTGGTGGATGGTTGTGCTGATCTCCGGACTCTCGCTGGCAGGCTATGCGGCCCTGCGCATCGTCGGCAACCGGCATGGCGCCCCGCTGCTCGGCTTTCTCGGCGGACTGGTTTCTTCCACCGCCACGACACTGGTCTTCGCCCGCAACGCCCGTGATGATGCAAACCTCACCGCCACGGCAACGCTCGTCATTCTCATCGCCAATCTCGTCGTCACCGTGCGTCTCGGCATCGTCGCCATCGTGCTGGCCCCGACTTTATTTGTACCCCTGGCCAGCGTACTGGGTATCGGCCTGGTGCTGGGACTCATCGTCGTGTTGTTCCGCTGGCGCACCCTCACTACCGCCGGCGACCTGCCCATGCCCGAGGTTAAGAACCCGACCGAGATCCGCACGGCCCTGTCCTTTGGTCTGCTCTATGGTGTCGTGCTGCTGCTCGCCGCCTGGCTACAAGACATCGCAGGCAGTCAGGGCCTCTACCTCGTCGCGCTCGCCTCGGGCCTCACCGATGTCGATGCAATCACGCTTTCCACCCTGCGCCTGTTCAACCAGCAGACGCTGACTGCCACGCCCGCCGTCGTAGCCATCGGCCTAGCGGCCTTGTCGAACCTCGTCTTCAAGTCCGGTCTCGTCATCGCCATCGGCGGCAGCACGCTGGCCAGGCGCGTGCTGCCCGGCCTTGCCGCAATCGGCGTAGGATTTATTGCAGGAATTGGCTTTTTGGCTTGATTTCGCTTTTCTTGACCCCATCACGGGGACAGAAAGGAGCGCTGCCATGGAAATGCCTAGCACCCGTCCCGCTGCCGTCGCCGGCATGTTCTATCCCGACGATGCGCGGCTCCTTGCTGGCGAGGTTGATGCAATGCTCGCTGGTGCCGTCCCGCCAGCGCCGACTTTTAGTTCCGACATCACACCCGCAAGCAGGCATGAGTCTTCTCTGAAACTTCGTTTTGCACAACCCAAGGCGCTGATCGTGCCACACGCCGGCTACATCTATTCCGGACCGATCGCCGCCAGCGCGTATGCTTTGCTCACGCCTTTCGCGGCAACAATTCGACGCGTCGTCCTGCTTGGCCCCTGTCACCGCATCGCGGTACGCGGCCTTGCAGTTCCCAACGCACGGGCCTTCGCCACGCCGCTTGGCGAAATACCTCTCGACCAGGAAGCGATCGCCGCCGCGCGCAAACTCCCGCAGGTCATCCAGCACAATGGCGCACATGCCGATGAACACTCGCTCGAAGTGCAACTGCCTTTTCTGCAGGAAGTACTGGGCGACTTCAGCCTCGTGCCTTTCGCAGTCGGCTACGCAACGCCTGACGAGGTCGCCGCGGTACTCGACCTGCTCTGGGGTGGGTCGGAAACGCTGATCGTCATCAGTTCCGACTTGTCGCACTATCACCCCTACGCTGGCGCACAACGTCTCGATCGCCTGACTGCCGATGAAATTATTCACTTGCACCTGCTGGTTGACCACGAGCAGGCATGCGGCGCAACACCGATCAACGGCCTTATCGAACTCGCCCAGCGGCGCGGCCTCAGGCCGCAGCTACTTGATCTGCGCAACTCAGGGGACACAGCCGGCGACAAATCACGCGTGGTTGGCTATGCAAGTTTTGCTTTCATGGAGCCGGGCAATGGATAACCCGTTAGGCAGCGCCCTCCTGATCCGCGCCCGCAACGCCATCGCCGACGAATTCGGTATTGCGTCTCAGCCCGAACCGGATCACCCGGCCCTGCATCAGCCCGGAGCAACTTTTGTCACACTGACGCAGAACGGGCAGTTGCGTGGCTGCATCGGCTCGCTCGAAGCCTGGCGACCGCTCGCCGAGGATGTGAAATCCAACGCCAAGTCCGCTGCCTTCCGCGACCCACGTTTTGCTCCGCTCTCAGCAAGCGAGCTCGCGCATATCCGAGTCGAAGCCTCCCTGCTCACGCCCGCCGTACCGATGGAGTTTGTCGACGAAGCCGATGCGATCCGGCAAATGCGTCCCGGCATCGACGGCATGATTTTCGAATGCAATGGACGGCGCGGCACCTTCCTGCCACAGGTCTGGGAAAGCCTGTCCGACCCGTACCAGTTCTTCGCCCATCTCAAGCAGAAGGCCGGTTTCTCGCCCGATTTCTGGTCCCCCAACGTGAAGCTCTACCGCTACGAGGTGCAGAAATGGAAAGAACCGCAGAACCACTGACTGGTTCCCCTGCCCGCTGGTGGCACACGTTAGACGACGGTCGCATCCAGTGCGACCTCTGCCCGCGCGACTGCAAGCTGCATGACGGCCAACGCGCCGCCTGCTTTGTTCGCGCGAACCAGGGCGGTCAAATGATTCTGACGACCTACGGTCGCAGTTCCGGCTTCTGCATCGATCCCATAGAGAAGAAGCCACTCAACCACTTTTATCCCGGCTCAAGCATCCTTTCCTTTGGCACCGCCGGCTGCAACCTCGCCTGCAAGTTCTGCCAGAACTGGGACATTTCCAAGTCGCGCGACATGGATCGGCTGATGGACGAGGCCAGCCCCGAGGCCATCGCCAGGGCCGCGCAAAAATATGGGGCGCAGAGTGTCGCCTTCACCTACAACGATCCCGTCATCTTCGCCGAATATGCGATGGATACCGCCGATGCCTGCCATGCGCTGGGCGTCAAAGCGGTGGCCGTGACGGCGGGCTACATGCACCTGCCCGCGGCGCGCGAGTTCTACGCCAGGATGGATGCGGCGAACATCGACTTGAAAGCATTTACCGATGAGTTCTACTTCAAGCTTTGCGTCGGCCACCTGCAGCCGATACTGGATGTCATCGCCATGGTGCATCATGAAACGAACTGCTGGGTCGAACTCACCACCCTGCTGATCCCCGGCCACAACGACTCCGACACCGAATTGAAGGCGCTGTCAGACTGGTGCTATAAAGAACTCGGCCCCGACGTGCCACTGCATTTCTCGGCCTACCATCCGGACTACAAGCTCGACGCCCCCGCCACGCCACCAGCCACCTTGCAGCACGCCAGAAAAATCGCCATGGATGCCGGGTTGCGTTACGTTCTACATAGGCAACGTGCATGACCGCGGCGGCGACGCCACCATCTGCCCTGGCTGTGGCACGGCGGTAATCGAACGCGACTGGTACGAAATCCTCAACTACAACCTGGACGACGCAGGGCATTGCAAGCATTGCGGCGGCGCCATCGCCGGCCGCTTCGGGCATTTCGAGACGGCCTTCGGATCGCGGCGCATCCCAGTGCATTTAGGGAGGTAAGGCCTACCCCCGCCGCCAGGTTGTGCCTGCTGGCCCATCCTCAAGGACGATGCCCGCAACATTGAGTTCGTCACGGATGCGATCAGCTTCGGCATAGTTCTTCGCCTTTTTCGCCGTATTGCGAGCGCCGACTTTTGCGTCGATCTCCCCGGCGCTCAGGCCATCAGACATCGCCGGCCCGGCTTGCAGGAATGTCACCGGATCGCGCTGCAAGAGGCCGAGTACCGCACCCAAGCCCTTGAGCTGCGCAGCGAGCTGCGGGTTTTTGTTGCGATTGAGTTCGGTGGCGATATCGAAAAGAACGGCCACCGCTTCGGGCGTGGCGAAGTCGTCGTCCATGGCGTCGCGGAAGCGGCAGGCATAAGCGTCGTTCCAGTCGATGGCGGGCGCGGCATCAAAGCCTTTTAGCGCGGTATAGAGCCGCGTCAGCGCGGCGCGCGCGTCGTCGAGGTGACCGTCGGAGTAATTGAGCGGGCTGCGGTAATGCGCGCGCAGGATGAAAAATCGCACCACCTCGGCGTCGTATTTCTTGAGGATGTCGCGAATGGTAAAGAAGTTGCCAAGCGATTTTGACATCTTCTCGTCAGCCACTCGCACGAAGCCATTGTGCATCCAGTAATTGACGAAGGTATTGCCGTGGGCGCCCTCGCTCTGGGCGATCTCGTTTTCGTGATGGGGAAACTGCAAGTCCTGCCCGCCGCCGTGGATGTCGAAGTGCTCGCCGAGTAATTGCGAACTCATTGCAGAGCATTCGATGTGCCAGCCGGGACGCCCCGTGCCCCAGGCTGATTCCCATTTCACTTCGGCGGACTCTTCCGGTTTGGCATGCTTCCAGAGCACGAAGTCGAGCGGGTCATTCTTGCCCTCCATGACATCGACACGCTCACCGGCACGCAGGTCGTCGAGCGACTTGCCGGAGAGCTTGCCGTAGCCGGAAAACTTGCGAACCGAATAGCAGACGTCTTGATTGCCGGCAAGGTAGGCGTAGCCGTTCTTCTCCAGCTTGCCGATCAGGGCCAGCATCTGCGGAACGAATTCGGTGGCGCGCGGTTCGTGGTCAGGGCGCAGCACACCGAGCGCATCGGCATCCGCATGCATTGCAGCGATGAAACGGTCGGTCAGCGTACGCACCGTTTCATGGTTCTCGGCTGCGCGCTTGATGATCTTGTCATCGATATCGGTGATGTTGCGCACGTAATTGACCTGCAGCCCGCTGGCGCGCAGCCAGCGCGTCACCATGTCGAACACCACCATGACACGCCCATGGCCGAGGTGGCAATAGTCATACACGGTCATGCCGCAGACGTAGAGGCGAACCTTGCCGGGCTCGATGGGAATGAATTCCTCGGCAGAACGGGATAGCGAGTTGTAGATTTTCAGCATGAATGTCAGCTAAATTGAAACCGTGGCCAGAAAAGGCACATCAAGGTGAATAAAGGCATCGTATTAGGGCGTTAGCCACGATCCGAAAGGCGCGCCGGAAGACGCAACTTTGTTAGAATCATACGTTGAAATTCTCAGTCCGGACCAGCACCGCATGCCAATTCCACGCACTTTACCTCCCACAAGTCGGCCCCGCTCGAGCTTGCGGGCGTTTGCCCTTGCCGTGGGAATATCCGCGCTTGCGCTGGTCGGAGCGCCTGCCCGCGCCGACAGCCTGGAAGAGGCCAACCAGTTGGTTCGTGCCGGCCAGCACGCCAAAGCGCTCGAACAGGTCAACCGCTACCTCTCGGCCAAACCCAAGGATGCGCAGGGACGCTTTCTCAAGGGCATCATCCTCACCAGCCTGAATAAACCCGCTGAGGCCATCACCGTCTTCCAGAAGCTCTCCGAAGACTACCCGGAACTGCCCGAGCCCTACAACAATCTCGCCGTCATCTACGCCCAGCAAAAACAATACGAAAAAGCCAAGCAGGCACTCGAGATGGCCATCCGGACCCATCCGGCCTATGCCACGGCACATGAAAACCTCGGCGACATTCATTCGCGCCTCGCCAGCGAAGCCTACGGCAAGGCACTCCAAATCGACTCATCCAATACCTCGGCACAAACCAAGCTGTCGATGATCAGCGCGCTGGTCGATGGTCCAAAAATCGGCGCTGGCAAGACGGCGGGCGGCAAACCCAGTGTCGCGCCTGTCCCGGCGCCACCCGCCGCCGTGGTCGCCAGCGCCGAAACCAAAATCGAAGTTAAAGCCGAAGTCCTCCCGGCAGCGGCATCGAAGCCCGCTCCGGCACCGCTCCCGCCCGCTCAAACCAAGCCCGCTGACGCCAAGCCGGCAGTCGCTGCCGCGCCAACAGTGAAACCAGACCCTGTCGCTCCGGCTGGCAATCTCAACAGTGAGGTCACTGCGGCGATCGATGCATGGCTGGCGGCCTGGTCGAAGAAAGACGTTAAAACCTACCTTGCCCATTACGCGAAGGACTTTCAGGCCCCGAAAGGGCAGTCGCGCAAGGCATGGGAAACCGAGCGCAGCCAGCGTGTCGGCAAACCCGGCAAGATCGAGGTCGGCCGCGACAAGCTGAATATCAAGGCTGAAGGCAGCGACAAGGCCATTGTGCGCTTCCGGCAGAGCTATCAATCCACCGGCTTCAGCTCTTCCTCCGGCAAGACACTGGAGCTGATCAAGCGTGACGGCAAGTGGCTGATCCTGCAGGAGCGAGTCGGCGGATGAAAAAACTGGCCTGCCTGGTGCTCGGCGTCGCCGCCCTGTCATGTCACGCCGCGGATCGGCCACCTCTCGCTGCGGATGTTCCGGCGCGCTATACCGACTCAGGCCCCGAACCGATTCTGGCACGCGTGTTCGAACAGATCGAGCAACAACGCTGGGATGCCGCGCTCAAGGAAACCGAAGCACTCGTCAAGGCCTACCCAAACTTCCGCCTCGGCCAGCTCGTCAGAGGTGACCTGCTGCTCGCCCGCACGCGCACCTTGAATAGCTTTGGCGAAGGTGGGGGCAAGGATAGCGTCGAACAGGTTGCGGACCTGCGCGAAGAGGCCATTGCCCGCCTGCGCGCCTATCAGAACAAGCCGCTCGGCACCCAGGTACCCCGCTATCTGCTGCAACTGCGTCCCGACCAGAAGTTCGCCGTGGTGGTCGATACCCAGAAGTCACGCCTCTACCTCTATCAAAACGACAATGGCACGCCGCGTTTCATCGTCGATTACTACATCAGTCACGGGAAACTGGGGGCCGACAAGCTCAAGGAGGGCGACAAGAAAACCCCCGTCGGTGTCTATCACGTCACCGCCAACCTGCCGCGCCAGAAACTTTCTGACTTTTATGGCAGCGGGGCCTTCCCGATCAATTATCCCAACGACTGGGACAAGATGCAGGGCAAAAACGGCCACGGCATCTGGCTGCACGGCACGCCCTCCGACACCTTCTCGCGGCCGCCAAAAGCATCTGACGGCTGTGTCGTACTTGCCAATACCGACCTCGACGCACTGGCGAAAACCTTGCAGGTTGGCACCACGCCCGTCATTATCAGCAACAGTATCGAATGGCTATCGCTCGATGACTGGCAGGCAGAGCGCAAGACGCTACTCACCCAGATTGACGAATGGCGGCACGACTGGGAAAGCCGCGATGTCGACCGCTACGCCCGGCACTACGCCCGCAAGTTCTCCGGCGGCGGCAAGCGATTGAACGACTGGCTCGAGCAGAAGAGAAAGGTCAATGCCGGCAAGGAATGGATCAAGGTCGCCACCCACAATATCAGCATGTTCCGCAATCCTGGCAAGGACGAATATGTCGTCGTCACCTTCGAACAGGACTACCAGAGCAGCAACCTGTCGAACCGGATGCAAAAGCGCCAGTACTGGATCAAGGAAGACGGCCGCTGGAAGATTGTTCACGAAGACGCTGCCTGAGCGTCACCCCCTTTCGGAGTATGAAACCATGAAGAAGTTGCTTGTATTGCTGTTCTCCTTTTGTCTCGCGCTGCCTGCCAGCGCCACCAACCCGCAGCTCGAACTCAAGACCAACCAAGGCGTGATCGTCATCGAACTCGATGCCGCCAAGGCACCGAAGACGGTCGAAAACTTTCTGCAATATGCGAAGGACGGCTTTTACAACGGCACGATCTTCCACCGCGTCATCGACGGCTTCATGATCCAGGGTGGCGGCTTCGAGCCCGGCATGAAGGAAAAGCCGACACGCGCGCCGATTCCCAACGAGGCGAAGAACGGGCTGCGGAACGTGACCGGCACCCTGGCCATGGCGCGCACCCCCAATCCGCATTCGGCCTCGGCGCAGTTTTTCATCAATCTCAAGGACAACGCCTTCCTCGACTATCCGGGCCAGGACGGCTGGGGCTATGCCGTCTTTGGCAAGGTCGTGCAAGGCCTCGACGTGGTGCAAAAGATCGGCAAGGCCGGCACTGGCAATGCCGGCGGACACCAGAATGTTCCACTCGTGCCGATCGTCATCGAATCGGCCAAACTTGTTACCCCAAAGGAAGCGGCAAAATGATCAAACTCACCACCAACCACGGCGTCATCACCCTCGAACTCGACAGCGCCAAGGCACCGAAGACGGCGGCCAACTTTCTCGCCTATGTCGAATCCGGCCATTACGACGGCACGATCTTCCACCGCGTCATCGACGGCTTCATGATCCAGGGTGGCGGCATGAGTCCCGGCATGAAGGAAAAGAGCACCAACGCGCCCATCGAGAACGAAGCGGCGAATGGTCTGAAGAACGATCGCGGCACCATAGCCATGGCGCGCACCTCCGAGCCGCACTCGGCATCCTCCCAGTTCTTCATCAACCTCAAGGACAACGACTTCCTCAACCATAGCGCGCCGTCCGGCCAGGGCTGGGGCTATTGCGTGTTTGGCAGCGTCGTCGAGGGCATGGATGTGGTCGACAAGATCAGGGCAGTGAAGACCGGCAACAAGGGCTTTCATCAGGATGTGCCGGTAGAGGATGTCGTGATCGAAAAGGCGGAAGTCGTCGCCTGACCCCAGCTGACGCCGCGCAGCAGCGCCGCTCATCTACGCCGTCCCACCAGCGCCGACTTTCGTGACCAGCACCAGCGACCAGTCGGCGCTTTTCATTTCCGACCTGCATCTCTCGCCGCACGATCCGGCGACGGCCGAGCGCTTCCTCGCCTTTCTCGCCGGCCCCGCACGCAGCGCCGCGAGCCTGACGATCCTCGGCGACCTGTTCGACTACTGGGCAGGTGATGACGATCTCACCGACCCGTTCAACGCACGCATCGCCACCGCGCTGCGGACGCTTGCGGATGCCGGGGTCGGCATCTCGTTCATGGCGGGCAACCGCGATTTCCTGATCGGCGACGCCTTCGCCGCGGCTGCCGGACTGAGCCTGCTGGACGATCCCTGCCAGCGTGACATCGGCGGCGTGGCCACGCTGCTGATGCACGGCGACACATTATGTATTGACGACCCCGATTACCAGCGCTTCCGCGCGCAGGTACGCGATCCGGCCTGGCGCACCACTTTTCTCGCCCGTCCGCTGACCGAGCGCAAGCGTGAGATCGAGGCCTTGCGCGCCAGAAGCGAAATTGAAAAGAAGATCAAGCCGGCGGCGATCATGGACGTCAACGCGGATGCCGTCGTCGCCGCGCTCGAAGCTCATGGCGCTCAGGCCATGATCCACGGCCATACCCACCGGCAGGGCCGGCACACACACCTCGCCGGCGGCGTCTCCTGTCCGCGCTGGGTGCTTGGCGACTGGCATGCCGACCGCGGCAATGCGCTCAGTTGCGACACCGACGGCTGGCGCTGGCTTGACTTGCGCTGAGTCCAGCTTCTGATAATTTCCATCCTCCCACGCTCCAGGAACCCGCCATGCCCCGTTTCCCGCTCCGCATCCTTGCAGCCACGCTGTGCTGCCTGTCCCTCAACGCCTTCGCCGACGTGAAAATCGGCGTGATCGCTTCATCCACCGGCGTTACCGCCGTGGTCGGCATTCCGCAGAAGAACACAGTCGCGCTGTTGCCCGCCGAGATCGGCGGGCAGAAGGTCGAGTACATCGTCCTCGACGACGGCTCCGACCCGACCAATGCCGTCACGAACGTGAAGAAACTGCTCACCGAGCACAAGGTCGATGCGCTGATCGGCCCGACCACCACACCGGCTGCGCTGGCCATGCTTGACTTCATCGCCGAAGCGAAAATTCCGCTTGTCACCACGGTCGGTTCGTCCGCCATCGTGCTGCCGATGGACGACAAGAAGAAGTGGGTGTTCAAGACCACGCAGAACGACGACCTGATTGCCGAGGCCGTCATCGCGCACATGACAGCCACCGGCATCAGGACGCTGGGCTTCATCGGTTTCAACGATCCTTACGGCGAAGTCTGGTTCAAGGTTTTCACGCCGCTGGCGGAGCGAGCTGGCCTGACGATCGTCGCCAACGAGCGCTTCACGCGTACCGACCAGTCGGTGATTGGCCAGGCGCTCAAGATCATCGCCGCCAAGCCGGACGCCGTGTTCATCGCCGCGACCGGCGGCCCGGCCGTGCTGCCGCAGGCGACGCTGCTCGAAAAGGGCTACAAGGGCAAGATCTACCAGACGCACGGCGTCGCCACCAACGACTTCATCCGCATTGGCGGTACGAAGGTCGAAGGCACGCTGATGGCCGGCGGACCGATGCTGGTCGCAGACGACCTGCCCGCGAGCAATCCGATCAAGGCCGTCGCACAAGGCTACATCATGGCCTATGACGCGAAGTTCGGCGCCGGCACGACCTCGACTTTCGGCGCCAACACCTTCGACGCCGGCCTGCTGTTGCAGAAGGCGATCCCCATCGCGCTGAAGAAGGCGCAACCCGGCAGCGCCGAATTCCGCGCCGCGTTGCGCGATGCGCTGGAGCAGACGCGCGAACTCGTCGGAGCGCAGGGCGTGTTCAACATGACACCAAAGAACCACAACGGCATGGACGCCCGTTCCCGCCTGATGATGACAGTGAAGAACGGCCGCTGGACGCTGGCTCAGTAAGCGATTACCACTTTTTCTTGGGCTTGCCGGCGGGCTTGTCGAACGCAGGTTTCCCGTACGACTTGCCTGCCGATGGAGCCTTACGCTGCGGCCTGCTGTCACTTTCACCAGAGACGGGCTTCTTCTCGCCACGATAGGGAGGCTTGGCCGAAAACTCGGTGCTTGCGGAATCCTTGGTGTCCCGCCGGGGGCGCCCCGAAAACTCGGCGCTGGCGGAATCTTTGGTGTCCCGCCGGGGACGCGCCGAAAACTCGGCGCTGGCGGGACGGCGCTCTCTGACCGGGCGATTCTTTTCGCCTTCGCCAGGTTCGGCGACACGGATTTTCAGTGCGAACTGGCGCACGCGCGTGCGCTTCAGGATGTCGAGGACATCCGCAGGCAGTTCAGGCAATTCGACAGAACTGTAGTCGTCGAACAGGTTGATCTGGCCGATCAACTGGCCGTCGATACCACCCTCGTTGGCGATGGCGCCGACGATTTCCTTCGGGAGTGCGCCCTGGTTCCGACCAACCTCGATGCAATAGCGCACCAGCGGGCCAGCAGCGAATTCACGCTTGGGTCGATCGGTACGTGGCTTGCGCTCCTTCTTTTCGAAACTCGGCGCTGGCGGGACGGCGACAGCCGTCTCGCCGCGTGAAATGGGGACGGCGCCCGCCGGTTCGCTGCGGGTCACGGGAAGGGCGCGCGGCGGCGCGGACGCCGCCGGGGCATCCCAACCTTCCGGCTGCAGGGGCCGTTCGCGCTGGGCGAGAAAGGCCAAGGCTGTCGCAATCTGGCGCGTGGCAAGGTTTTCTTCGCTCTCCATGCGCCGCACCACTTCGTAGAAAAAGTCGAGGTTTTCCTCTGCCAGCACGTCGATGATCTGCTGCTTGAATTGCGCGATGCGGCGCTCGGCTACTTCGCCGCGCGTCGGCAGACCGATCGCTTCGATCGGCTGGCGCGTGGCGCGCTCGATTGCTTTGAGCATCCTCATTTCGCGCGGCGCGACGAAAATAATGGCGTTGCCCGTGCGGCCCGCCCGGCCCGTACGGCCAATGCGATGCACATAGGACTCGGTGTCGTAGGGTACATCGTAGTTGATGACATGGCTGATGCGCGGCACATCCAGTCCGCGTGCCGCCACATCGGTGGCGACGACGATATCGAGGCTGCCACTCTTGAAGCGCTCGATCACCTGCTCGCGCAGCCCCTGCGTCATGTCGCCGTTGAGCGCCGCCGCCGCGTAGCCACGTGCCTCGAGCTTCTCGGCGAGATCGACAGTGGCAAGCTTGGTGCGCACAAAGACCAGGGCAGCGTCGAGGTCCTCCTCCACTTCCAGCATGCGCGTGAGCGCTTCCAGCTTGTCGGCACCGCGCACCTGCCAATACTTTTGTTTGATCGCCGCGACTGTCGTCGTCGCGGAGCGGATTTTCACCTGTTCCGGTTCGCGCAGGTAACGCTGTGCGATGCGGCGGATCGGGTCGGGCATGGTGGCCGAAAACAGCGCTGTCTGACGCGCTTTGGGCGTGTGTTCGAGAATCCACTCGACGTCGTCGATGAAGCCCATGCGCAGCATCTCGTCGGCCTCGTCGAGTACCAGCGTTTGCAAGCCGTCGAGGCTCAGGCTCTTGCGCTCGAGGTGGTCCATGATGCGGCCCGGCGTACCGACAATGATGTGCGCCCCGCGCGACAAGGCACGTAACTGGATCACCATGCTCTGCCCGCCATAAACCGGGAGTACGTGGAAGCCCGGCATGTGGTGTGCGTATTTCTGGAAAGCCTCGGCCACCTGGATGGCCAGTTCGCGCGTCGGCGTCAGCACGAGAGCCTGCGGCACCTTTTTGGCAAGATCAAGACGTGCCAGCAACGGCAGCGCAAAAGCCGCCGTCTTGCCGGTACCGGTCTGCGCCTCGCCAAGCAGGTCGCGGCCAGCCAGGAAGAGTGGAATGCACGCAGCCTGGATCGGCGACGGCGTTTCATAACCTACTTCGGCGAGGGCGGAAAGCAGGGGCGCCGGCAATTGCAGCGCCGCAAAGGAATCAATGGTTTGGGTCATGTGTATCCTGCCTATGGGCAAGAGAAGCGCGGCCTTCCGGCCGGGGAGGTACGCATTATCGCAGAGGCGGAGGGAATCCGCTAAATTGCATAAGCGGCGGAGTCGATAGCGGCAGGCCGGGATCCGACCAGAGCGGCCAGCAGATGCCCCGAACCGACCGCCAGTGTCCAGCCCAGCGTGCCGTGGCCTGTGTTGACGAACAGGTTAGGAATGCGCGTCGGACCGATTAGCGGCACGTTGCTCGGTGTGGAGGGGCGCAGGCCGGTCCAGGGATCGATCAATTCCGGGCGAACCTCGATATGCGGAAAGATCTGCCGCACGCGGCGCACCAGCGGTGCAAGGCGCGCGGGATTGATCTGCGTATCGTAGCCGGCGAACTCCGCCGTGCCGGCCACGCGCAGGCGCTGGCCAAATCGCGAATACACCATCCTGGCACCATCGTCGGTAAGACTTGCGTGCGGTGCGAGCACATCCGCCGCCAGGGGAATCGTGATCGAATAACCTTTCGCCGGATAGACCGGGATGGAGATACCAAGGGGGCGCAGCAGCAAGGGCGAGTAACTGCCCAACGCAACGACACAAGCGTCGGCAGCAAGCCGTTCTCCGCTGGCGAGGCGTACCGCCGCAAATCGACCGCCAGCCGTTTCGATGCCGGCCACACCACAATCGTAGCGGAAGACCACACCGCGCGCCGCGCAACGGTCGGCCAATAACTCGGTAAAGCGCTGCGCGTCGCCCGACTCGTCGTCAACAGTCCAGGTGCCGCCGACGATGGGTAGGGTGGAATTTCCGAGTGCCGGTTCGAGGCCTAAGCATTCGGCCGCCGACTTGACGACGCGGTCGCAGCCGTATTCGCGCATCAGAGCCGCCTGCGGGATGGCGCGCTCGAACTCGGTCGCATCGGTGTAATAGTGCAGGATGCCGCGTTCGAGACAGTCATATTCCAGCCCCAGATCGCGGCGCAGGATCTTCAACCGGGTCCGGCTGTCGAGCGCCAGCGCGAGGATGGCGCGGATGTTGGCGTGCGTTCGGGCAGCGCCACATTCACGCAGGAAACGCAGCCCCCATGCCCATTGGGCTGGGTCGGCACGCAGCCGCCACAGGAGTGGCGAATCTTCGCGGCCAAGCCATTTCAACACTTTCAGGGGAGTGGACGGATTGGCCCAGGGTTCGGCGTGGCTGGTGGAAATCTGCCCGCCGTTGGCAAAACTCGTCTCGCGCGCGGGGCCGGGCTGCCGTTCGACCACGCTGACCTCATGGCCATCCGCGGCAAGGAACCAAGCCGATGCAACCCCGATCAAACCTGCGCCGAGCACTACAATGCGCATTCCCCAACACCCTCGATTAGTATGGACGACGATTATAAGCAGACCGACTGGCGCACCCGGCTAACGCCGGAGCAATACCGCGTCGCCCGCGAAAAAGGCACCGAGCGCCCCTTCACCGGCGAATACTGGAACTGCAACGATCCCGGCACCTACGTCTGCATCTGCTGTGGTGCACCGCTGTTCGACGCCACGCACAAGTTCGATGCCGGCTGCGGCTGGCCAAGCTTCTCACAGCCGCTGGTCGCGGAAAACATCGCCGAAGTGCAGGATTCAAGCCACGGCATGCGCCGCACCGAGGTCATGTGCAGCCAGTGCAGTGCCCACCTCGGCCATGTTTTTCCCGACGGCCCGCGCCCCACGGGGTTACGCTATTGCATCAACTCCGTTTCGCTGAAACTCGAACCCAAGTAAACTCGTCTGCCATGAAATTCCTCTTCGATCTGTTCCCGGTCATCCTGTTTTTTGCCGCCTACAAATTTGCGGACATTTATATCGCCACGGGCGTCGCCATCGTCGCCACCTTTTTGCAGATCGGCTGGGTGCATTTCCGCCACGGCAAGGTAGACAAGATGCTCTGGGTCAGCCTGGGCCTCATTACTGTCTTCGGCGGCTTGACGCTGCTGCTGCGCGACCCGACCTTCATCATGTGGAAACCGACCATACTCTACTGGCTGTTCGCTACAGTACTGCTCGGCTCGGCATGGTTTCTCAAGAAAAACCTGATCCGCGGCATGCTCGATCAGCAGGTTTCCCTGCCCGATCCAGTGTGGGCGCGTCTCAATCTCGCCTGGGCGGTTTTTTTTGCGGCGATGGGCTTGCTGAATCTGTATGTCGCCTACAACTACAGCGAGTCTGACTGGGTGAACTTCAAGCTTTTCGGCGCCACCGGACTGATGTTCGTCTTCATCATCGCCCAGGGCCTGATGCTCGCCAAATACGCTGAAGAAAAGGAATCCTGATGCTCTACTTGATCCAGGGCACTGACGCCCCCGGCACGCTGGACCAACGCCTCGCCGTGCGCCCCGCCCATCTCGAACGCCTGCAGGCGCTACTTGCTGCCGGCCGGCTGATTCTCGCCGGCCCCTGCCCGGCCATCGACAGCCCCGATCCCGGCCCGGCCGGTTTTTCCGGCAGCCTGATCGTTGCCGAATTTCCTTCGCTGGCGGATGCGCAAGCCTGGGCGGATGCCGACCCCTATATCGCCGCCGGCGTCTATGCCAGTGTCGCCGTCAAGCCATTCAAGAAGGTATTGCCATGAGTACGGTTGACTTGCTGCGTGAGCGACTGGAGAAACTAGGCCCGGTGCATCTCGACATCCGCGACGATAGTGCCAAGCATGCCGGCCATGCCGGTGCGAAGGAAGGTGGCCATTACGCCATTCACATCGTTGCGCCGCGCTTCGCTGGCCTCTCGACCATGCAGCGCCACCGCCTGGTGTATGATGCCATTGGCGACTTGCCGCAGCAGCGCATTCATGCCCTGAGCATCGCCGCCAAGACACCGGACGAGACCCAACCCCAACCCTGATTCGGAAAACATCATGAACCGTACCCTGCTCTGCTCCTCCCTGATCGCTCTTAGCACCGCCTGTGTCGTCACCCCCGTCCTGGCTGCGGACAAGGATGCCAAACCCGCCGCGAAATCCTATGCCACAGTCAATGGCAAGGCTATCCCCGCCAGCCGCGCTGAAGTCATGCTGTCCAGCCAGATGGCACAAGGCCAGGCCAAGACACCGGAACTCGAAGCCGCCGTGCGTGAAGAGCTGGTGCGCCGCGAAGTACTGGCGCAGGCCGCAACAGCCAAAGGTGTAAACAAAAAGGCCGATGTACAGGCGCAAATCGATCTGGCCCGCCAGGGCGTGCTGATCGGTGCCTATCTCAACGAATATGCACGCAGCGTTAAAGTCTCCGACGAGGACATCAAGAAGGAATTCGACACCATCAAGAATTCGGTGGGCGACAAGGAGTACAAGGCCCGCCACATCCTCGTCAACAAGGAAGATGAAGCGAAGGCCATCGTCAACCGGCTGAAGAAGGGCGAGAAGTTCGACGAACTGGCCAAGGTATCAAAAGATCCCGGTTCCAAGGACAAGGGCGGAGAACTCGGCTGGGCCAACAAGGCGAGCTATGTGCCGGCTTTCGCCGAAGCGATGGTCAAGCTGTCCAAGGGCAAATTCACCGAAGCGCCGGTACAGAGCAACTTCGGCTGGCATGTCATCCAACTCGATGACGTGCGTGATCTGAAGACGCCCAATTTCGACGACGTCAAGCCGCAGATCGCCCAGCGCATGCGCCAGATGGCTGTGGAAAAGCACATCCTCGACCTGCGCGGCAAAGCCCGCGTCGAATAGTTGAAGGCTGGCGGGACGACGCCAGCAGAAAAGTCGGCGCTGGCGAGACGGCAGAGACGGCGTGATGATCAGGGCTTTCCGCAACTGGCAACGCCAACGTGCTGCGGCAAGGCTGGAAATCACCGACGACCAGTGGCGGGACGCCGAATACGCCCTGCCCTTTCTCGACCGGCTGAACGATGACGAACGGCAGCGCCTGCGCAACCTCGCCGGCCAGTTCATCGCCGAAAAAGAATGGGGCGCCGCGCCGGGCTTGCAGCTTACGCCCGCCAAGCAGCTTTCCATCGCCCTGCAGGCCTGCCTGCCGATCCTGAACCTCGGTCTCGACTGGTATCGCGGCTGGGTGGGCATCGTCGTCTATCCGGGCGATTTCGTCATTCCGCGCCAAAATGTCGACGCCGACGGCATCGTGCATGAATACGACGACTCCGTGCTCGGCGAAGCCTGGGAAGGTGGCCCGGTGTTGCTATCGTGGTTTGACAACCTCGACGCAGTCGGTGATGTCAGTATCGTCATCCACGAATTCGCCCACAAACTCGACATGAGCAACGATACGGTCGATGGCATGCCGGCATTGCACGAAGGCATGGCGCGCTCTGCCTGGATTGCCGCTTTCGCGCCGGCCTACGAGGATTTCTGCAAGCGCATTGAGGCAGGCGAGGAAACGGCAATCGATCCATACGCCGCAGAGCACCCGTCCGAGTTTTTTGCAGTCGCCAGTGAAGTGTTCTTCGAGGCACCCGCGTTATTGCATGCAGAATATCCGGCGGTGTACACCCAATTGCGCGCGTTTTACCGGCAGGACCCACTGAATGTTGCGTCGCAACAAACATAAGGGGAAAATACCGCGCCATATGCAAACCAACCCTAGGAACCACCCATGAGCATCGATCTCATCGACACCATCGAAAACCGCACTTACGACGAAATCCAGGTCGGCGATGTCGCCACGCTCGCACGTACGTTGCGCCCTGAGGACATTCAGATGTTCGCCATCATCTCCGGCGACATGAATCCGACCCACGTCGACCCGGAATTCGCGCGTTCGTCGCAATTTCGCGAGGTCGTCGCCCACGGCATGTGGGGCGGCATGCTGTTCTCCAACATTCTCGGCACGCAATTCCCCGGCCCGGGTACCCTGTATGTCGATCAGAACCTGTCCTTTGACCGTGCCGTGCGCGTCGGCGACACGCTCGTTGTCACCGTGACCTGCAGACGCAAGTTCGATCACAACCACCACATCCTCTTTGAATGCCATGGCATCAATCAGGACAAGGAACTGATCATCCACGGCACCGCCGAGGTCGTCGCACCGACGGAAAAGATCAAGCGCGTCAAGATGTCGCTGCCCGAGATCAAGCTGTCGGCCACCAAGACCGCGCGCTTTGACCATCTGCTGGAAATCACGCAGGGGCTCGCAGCGATCCCGATGGCGATCATCCACCCCTGTGATACCGAATCATTGAAAGGCGCATTGCTGGCGCGCGACCGCGGACTGATCGACCCGACACTGGTCGGGCCAGAAGACAAGATCCGCAAACTCGCCGAAGAGTTGAACCTGAACCTTTACGGCTGCCAGTTCCTCAATGTGCCCCACAGCCATGCCGCCGCAGAAGCGGGCGTTGCACTGGCGCGCGAAGGCCTGGTCGAAGCCTTGATGAAAGGCAGCCTGCACACCGACGAACTGTTGGGCGAAGTGGTCGACAAAGCCACCGGCCTGCGCACCGAACGCCGCATCAGCCACGTCTTCATGATGGACGTGCCAACCTACCCACGCCCCCTGTTCATCACCGACGCCGCCGTCAATGTCGACCCCGACCTCGTCACCAAGGTCGACATCGTGCAAAACGCCATCGACCTCGCGCGCATGCTGCACATCGTCGAGCCGAAGGTCGCAATCCTCGCCGCCGTCGAAACCGTCAACCCGAAGATGCAGGCAACGCTCGATGCCGCCGCGCTGTGCAAGATGGCCGACCGCGGCCAGATCAAGGGGGGCGTGCTCGATGGCCCGCTGGCTTTCGACAACGCGATCTCTGTCGTCGCCGCGCGCACCAAGGGCATCAAGTCCATCGTCGCCGGGCAGGCCGACATCCTGCTCGTGCCGGACATCGAGTCGGGCAACATGCTGGCCAAGCAGCTCGAATACCTTGCCGATGCGCTCTCCGCAGGCATCGTGCTCGGCGCCCGCGTGCCGATCGTCCTCACCAGCCGCGCCGATTCCGCACAGACGCGTACCGCTTCGACCGCCATCGCCATGGTGATGGCGCATTGCAAACGCGGCAACTGCAAGTGAGGCGGTAATGACGGATGCATTGTTGACCATCAACGCCGGGTCGTCCTCGATCAAGTTCGCGTTATTCCAAAACGATAGCCCCGTTCCAGCCCGGCCGGAACTGGTCGGCCAGATCGACGGCATCGGGGTAACACCACATCTGAAGGCGAAGGACAAATCCGGCAACACGCTCGATGATGCCGACCTGCCGATCGTGGGCGATGGACAGCACCGTGCCGCGCTCGCCCACCTCGTGCGCTGGCTGCAACAGCATGAGTCCGGTTGGCGGATCGCCGGGGTCGGCCACCGCGTCGTGCATGGCGCGGAAAGTTATTCGCGCCCGATTCGGCTGAATGATGCGCACGTTGCGCACCTCAAGGAATTCATCCCGCTCGCACCCCTGCACCAGCCGCACAACCTCGCCGGCATCGAGGCGATGCGTGCCGCCATGCCCGGCGTGCCACAGATCGCCTGTTTCGACACCGCCTTCCACCGTTCGCAGCCACCCATCGCACAACTCTTCGCGCTGCCTCGCCGCATCACCGCGCAGGGTGTGCGGCGCTATGGCTTTCACGGCCTCTCCTACGAGTACATTGCCGACGTGCTGCCGCAGCACCTTGACGAACAACGCGCCAGTGGCCGGGTCATCGTTGCGCATCTGGGCAACGGCGCCTCGATGTGCGGCATGGTCGGACGCAAGAGCCAGGCGTTGACGATGGGCTTCACCGCCGTCGAGGGCCTGATGATGGGCACGCGCACCGGCTCGCTCGACCCCGGCGTGCTGCTCTACCTGATGGACTATGACGGCATGGACGTCAAGAAGCTGACCAACCTGCTCTACAAGGAATCCGGCCTGCTCGGCGTCTCCGGCATCTCGTCGGACATGCGCGTGCTGCTCGCCTCCGACCGGCCCGAAGCGCAGGAAGCCGTTGACCTGTTCTGCTACCGCATCGTGCGCGAGATCGGCTCGCTGGCCGCCGCCATCGGCGGACTCGATGCACTCGTTTTCACCGGAGGCATCGGCGAACACGCCGCGCCGGTACGCGATAGGGTTTGTCAGCAACTCGGCTGGCTCGGGCTCGAACTTGATAGTGCCGCCAATGAGCGCAACAACGAATGTATCAGCACGCCGGCCAGCCACGTCGACGCGTTGGTACTGCCGACCAACGAGGAATGGATGCTCGCGCGGCATACCGCCGAGCTGATCGGGTGAATACCGAGCCAACCAGACACAGCCGCTTCGACGACATTCAGGGCATCCTCACCGGCGCCCTGGTCGTCGCCATCGGGATCGGCTTCATCAAGAGTGCCGGACTGCTCACCGGCGGTGCGGTCGGCATCGCCTTCCTGATCCACTACGCCACCGGCGCCAATTTCGGCCTCACGCTGTTCCTCATCAACCTGCCCTTCTACTGGCTTGCACTGAAGCGCATGGGCATCGAATTCACGCTCAAGACGCTCGCCACCGTATTCCTCGTCGCCCTGCTCGTCGAAACCCTGCCGCACGCTTTCGCCATCGCACGCATCGACCCATTCTTCGCCGGCCTCGCCGGCGGACTGCTGATTGGCGTCGGCATGCTGATCCTGTTTCGCCATCGCGCCAGTCTCGGTGGCCTCAACGTGCTGGTGCTGTATTTACAGGAACGCTTCGGCTGGCGCGCCGGCAAACTGCAGATGGGGCTGGATGTCGTCATCCTCCTCGGCGCCACATTCGTCGTCCCGCCACTGGTACTGGTGGCTTCGGTGCTCGGCGCCGTGCTGCTCAACTTCGCATTGGCCGTCAATCACAAGCCCGGCCGCTACATGGCTTTTTAGGTGTTCCCGCGCCGTCCCGCCAGCGCCGAGTTTTCCAGGCACTTGTGCAATTTTCTGTAATCCGTGCTCAGACATGCACTACGATGTATTTTATTACACATGACTTACATTTACTTTTGTGCAATAATATATTGATCTGATGCTACTTGTTATTTTTCTGATTCTGGCGCGCTACCCAGAAAGCCACGGGTACATACAACACCAAGAAAACACCAAGAAAGGAAGAACATGGGAACACTTTCATTCCTTGACCCCGCGCGGCCGCAACCCTGGGCCAGCTTTATCGAGCAGATCGACCGGGTAACACCCCACCTGGGCAAGCTCGAGCACTGGGTGGAGACACTCAAGCACCCGAAGCGAATCTTGATCGTCGACGTCCCGATCCACCGCGATGATGGATCGCTGGCGAATTTCGAAGGTTATCGCGTCCAGCACAATGTTTCGCGTGGTCCAGGCAAAGGCGGGGTTCGCTACCACCCGGATGTAACACTGAACGAGGTGATGGCACTATCGGGCTGGATGACCATCAAGAGCGCGGCCCTCAATCTGCCCTACGGTGGCGCCAAGGGCGGAGTAAGAATTGATCCGGCAGCGATGTCGCTCGGCGAACTGGAACGGGTAACACGCCGTTTTACCTCGGAGATCGGGATCCTGATTGGTCCGACCAAGGACATCCCGGCCCCGGACGTCGGCACCAACGAGCAAACCATGGCCTGGATGATGGATACCTACTCAATCAACCAGGGCGGCACCGTCAGCGGTGTCGTGACCGGCAAACCGATCAGTCTGGGCGGCAGCCTCGGCCGGCGCGAAGCGACGGGTCGCGGCGTTTTCATCACGGCACGCGAAGCCGGTTTACGCCAGGGCGTGAAGATTCAGGGCGCACGCGTCTCCGTGCAGGGTTTCGGCAACGTCGGCGCAGTGGCAGCGCAATGCTTCGCTGAGGCCGGCGCAATCATCGTGGCGCTGCAGGATGCCAGTGGCAGCATTGCCAATCCGGCGGGTATCGACGCGAATGCCGCCGTGGCCCATGTCGCCAGCGGCAATCGCCTGGTGGATTTCCCGGGCGCACAGCCCGTCACCAATGGCGAATTCTGGGATATCCCCAGTGACTTTTTCATTCCGGCAGCTCTTGAAGGCGTCCTCGATGTGGCACGGGCAGAGCGCATCCCCACCCGCATCATTGCCGAGGGGGCCAACGGACCGACACTGCCCGCAGCAGATGATGTTCTCGCGGCACGTGGCATCACGGTTGTGCCGGATGTCATCGCCAATGCGGGCGGCGTCACGGTCAGCTATTTCGAGTGGGTGCAGGATTTCTCGAGTTTTTTCTGGAATGAGCAGGAAATCAACGCACGCATGGAAAGCATCATGGTGGCAGCGTTTCGAGCCGTTGCAGAATTGGCCGAGGAACGCAAGGTGTCGCTGCGCACGGCAGCGTTTATCATCGCCTGTACCCGGGTACTGGCGGCGCGCGATCGGCGCGGCCTGTATCCGTGATCCGGTTTTTCGTAGTAGTCGTTCAATAAAAGGAGACGTACATGAAGAAACTCATTGCAATATCAGCCGCGTTGGCGCTTGGCGCAGCCGTCGCAAGCTTGCCGGCCCAGGCCGCAGATCAAAAATTTGTCACCATCGGCACCGGCGGCGTCACCGGTGTCTACTACGCTGCGGGCGGGGCCATCTGCCGCTTGATGAACAAGGATCGCGCCAAGCATGGCATCCGCTGCTCCGTCGAGAGTACCGGCGGTTCTGTGTACAACATCAATACCATCAAGGCCGGCGAACTCGATTTCGGCGTCGCGCAGTCTGACGTCCAGTACAACGCAGTGAAGGGCATGGCGCAGTTCAAGGATAGCGGCCCGGACAAGGATCTGCGTGCGGTGTTCTCGGTCCATCCGGAACCGATGACCGTGGTGGCACGCAAGGAAGCCGGCGTGACCAAGTTCGAAGACCTGAAGGGCAAGCGTTTCAATATTGGCAACCCGGGTTCGGGTCAGCGCGCCACGATGGAAGTGCTGCTGCCGGCCCTGGGAATGAAACTGTCCGATTTCTCGCTGGCCTCAGAACTCAAGGCCGATGAGCATGGTGCCGCACTATGCGACAACAAGATCGACGGCTTTGCCTATGTGGTTGGCCATCCGGCAGCCAACATCCAGGATCCGACTACCACCTGCGGCGCGAAACTGGTGAACATCACCGGTCCGGCGATCGACAAACTGGTGGCCCAGTATCCCTACTATGCCGTCGTCACCATCCCCGGCGGCATGTACGCGGGTAACCCCGACCCGGTGAAGACCTTCGGTGTGGTGGCTAGTTTCGTGTCGTCCAGCAAGGTTCCAGCCGACGTGGTTTATCTGCTGGTGAAGTCAGTGTTCGACAACTTCGATGATTTCAAGAAGCTGCACCCGGCTTTTGCGCATCTTGAACCGAAGGATATGATCAAGAACGGTCTATCCGCCCCGCTGCATGACGGCGCGGTGAAGTACTACAAGGAAAAAGGCTGGATGTAAGCTTGCTTCATCCCCCCCCTCACCACGGAGGGTGAGGGGGTCTCAAACAATGTTCCGGGGCGCTTGTTGTGAGAAAAAAGAATAAATCCGGTCACCATGAGCTGACCGACGATCAACTCAAACAAATCGTCGCAGAGGCCGACACGGGCGGGCGCAAGCCGCATGGCTGGTCGGCAAAGTTGCTCATTGCTGTAGCGCTCTGTTGGTCCCTGTTTCAGCTTTGGTACGCTTCGCCGCTGCCATTTTCATTAGGCATAGGTGTCGTCAACGACACCGAGTCGCGCTCACTACACCTGGCCTTTGCCGTATTTCTCGGGTTTCTGGCCTACCCGGCTTTCAAGAAGTCCCCGCGTCAGTTCATTCCGCTGGCGGACTGGCTGCTGGCGCTGGTAGGGGCATTTTGCATGGCGTATTTTTTTCTTTTCTACAGGGATATCGCCAGCCGGCCCGGCCAACCGACAATGCTTGATCTTGGCGTTGCCGTCACTGGCCTCGTCCTGTTACTGGAATCCGCACGTCGCGCACTTGGCTTGCCGATGGTGATTCTGGCCACAATGTTCCTGATCTACATCTTCTTCGGTCCCTACATGCCGGACATGATCGCCCACAAGGGCGCTTCGCTGTCGAAGGCAATGAGCCATATGTGGCTCACCACCGAGGGTGTATTCGGCGTGGCGCTGGGAGTCTCGTCCGGTTTTATCTTCCTGTTCGTATTGTTCGGCGCACTGCTCGAGACGGCCGGTGCCGGCAACTACTTCATCAAGAGCGCAATCTCGTTGCTAGGCCATTTGCGGGGCGGACCCGCCAAGGCGGCGGTGGTCGCTTCTGCCGCCACCGGACTGATTTCCGGTTCGTCGATCGCGAATGTCGTCACGACTGGCACCTTCACAATCCCGCTGATGAAGCGGGTCGGTTACCGCCCCGACAAGGCTGCTGCCGTCGAAGTCGCGGCCTCGGTGGACGGCCAGATCATGCCGCCGGTGATGGGCGCCGCAGCATTCCTGATGGTCGAATACGTCGGCATTCCCTACACGCAGGTGATTAAACACGCGTTCCTGCCGGCCATCATTTCCTACATCGCACTGTTCTACATCGTCCACCTTGAAGCAATGAAGGCGGATATCCAGGGCCTGCCGCGCCGCACACTAAAGCCATGGACTGCGCGTCTGCTGTCGTTCGCCATGACAGTCAGCGGAATCATCATCCTCGCCGGCGTGGTGTATTACGGCCTCGGCTGGATCAAGCAGGTGGCGGGCGATGCCTCTCTTCTGATCATCGCGACAGGCATGCTGATTGCTTATGTCGCACTGATCCGTTTCGCAGCTCGCTATCCCGAACTTCACCTGGACGATCCCAACGATCCAATCACGGAATTGCCGGAAGCCGGGCCGACGTTGAAATCAGGCCTGCATTTTCTGCTGCCGGTAGTGGTGCTGATCTGGAATCTGATGGTCGAGGAACTCTCCCCCGGCCTGTCGGCGTTCTGGGCAACCTGTTTCCTGATGTTCATCCTGGTGACCCAGCGCCCGCTGTTCGCCGCGTTCCGTCGTCACGGACGGATCGGCACAGCCTTCCGGCAGGGCTGGCGCGACCTGTTCGATGGCCTAGTTACCGGTGCGCGCAACATGATCGGCATTGGCATCGCCACCGCGGCGGCTGGCATCATCGTGGGTACCGTGACGCTGACCGGCATTGGCCTCGTCATGACGGAATTCGTCGAGGTAGTGTCGGGCGGCAACCTGATAGTGATGCTGCTCCTGGTGGCGGTAATTTGCCTGATCCTCGGCATGGGGCTACCGACCACGGCAAACTACATTGTCGTCTCGACCCTGATGGCGCCGGTAGTCGTCGAGATCGGCGCACAGAACGGCTTGCTGGTACCGTTGATCGCCGTACATCTGTTCGTCTTCTACTTCGGACTGATGGCCGACGTCACGCCCCCGGTCGGCCTGGCTTCTTACGCGGCTGCCGGCATTGCCCGCTGCGACCCGATACGGACAGGTATCACCGCGTTCGGCTATTCAATCCGGACTGCGATCCTGCCCTTCATGTTCATCTTCAACACCCAGTTGCTGATGATCGGCATCGACTCCTGGTTGCACCTGCTGATCGTGGTGGTGAGCGCCATCGCCGCCAACCTGCTATTCGCGGCCGCCACGCAGGGCTGGTTTGTTGTACGTAGTCGTTGGTGGGAATCGGTGCTGTTGCTGCTCGTCTGCTTTACCCTGTTCCGGCCTGGCTACTGGATGGACATGGTCTACCCACCCTATCAACAGTTACCCGGTAGCCAGATAATTGAAATCGCCAAGAACCTTCCCGACGAAGCACGCCTGCGCATATGGATCGAAGGGATGACGCTGGAGGGCGAAAACGTGAAAAAAGGCGTCCTGCTGCCACTTGGTCCGCGCGCCGACAATGGGCAGGCCCGTCTCGGCGCCTCCGGCATCAGGGTCGTGAAGTCTGGCGATGCGATGCAGGTCATGACAGTGAAGTTCGGCAGCAAGGCCGAAAAGCTCGGTATCGAGCAGGGTTTCACGATTTCCGCCGTCGAACTGCCGGCTGATCGCCCGGACAAGGAATGGATGTACCTGCCAGCGCTGGCGCTGCTCGGTCTGATCGTGTTCAGCCAGCGGCGCCGCATGACAGCGTGATGCCCATGACCATTCGCACAGATCGACCATGAACTACGAGACCATTCTCTATGACCTGCGGGATGGCGTTGCGGAAATCCGCCTCAACCGTCCGCAGCGTCTCAACGCGGTCACCCAGCAACTCTACGACGAGCTGAACGCCGCGCTGAATCGCGCCGAAGCCGACAACGAGGCACGCGTCGTGCTGCTGACCGGTGAAGGCCGGGCCTTTTGCGTTGGCGCCGATCTGAAGGAACATAAGGCCGGCCGTACCGCTTTCGATCGCCGCCAGTATCTGCAGGGCGAGCAGAGCGTCTGCAAACGCCTGCTGCAACTGGGCAAACCGGTGGTCGCTGCCGTCAATGGCTATGCGCTGGGCGCCGGGGCAGAACTGGCCATTGCCGCCGACTTCCTGTTGATGGCCGAAAGTGCCCAGATCGGCCTGCCCGAGATCAGCATCGGCAACTTTCTCGGTGGCGGCGTCACCTGGCTGCTGCCGCGCCTGGTGGGTCTCGCCAAGGCACGCGAACTGGTCTTCCTCGGCGAACGCATCATGGGCGCAGAGGCAGTGCGCATCGGCCTGGCCAACCGCGTCTTTGCCGATGACGGTTTTCTCGATGCCGCGCGCGAGTTCGCCGGCAAGGTCGCCAGCAAGGCGCCGATCTCGATGCAACTCGCCAAGCTGCAACTCAACATGTCCGCCGAGCGCACCTTCGACGCGGCGCTCGTCGCCGAACTCGAAGGCATGATGTTCGTCGGCACCACGCAAGACTGGCAGGAGGGCATCGACGCTTTCGCGGAAAAGCGCACCCCCGTTTTCAAAGGGAAATAAATTGAGCGAAACCACCCCCCGCCCGGGTCTGAAAAGCCCGCTGCACGAGTTTCTCGCACCCGATTCAATCGCCATCGTCGGCGCCTCGGCCGACCCGACCAAGCGTGGCTATAAAGCCATGGTCGGCCTGATCAAGGATGGCTACCAGGGCGCCATCTACCCGATCAATCCGAAGACCGACATGGTGCTCGGGGTCAAGACCTACCCAACCCTTGAAGCCGTGCCGGGCGACATCGCGCTGGCACTCATCTGCACACCGGCGGCAAGCATCCCCGGGCTGATGCTCGAATGCGGCCACAAGGGCGTCAAGGGTGCAATCATCCTGGCCAGCGGCTTCCGGGAAACCGGCCCTGCGGGTGCCCAACTCGAACAGCAGGTGCTCGATGCCGCACGGGCGGGCAAGGTGCGCATCATCGGCCCGAACACCTCGGGCATGTTCAACCTGCACAAGAAGGTCAATCTGCTGGCGCTGACCAACATCAAGGCGGGCGACATCGGCTTCATCTCGCAGTCGGGCAACATGCTGCTGTCGCTGGTACTCGAAGCTGAAAACAATGGCCATGTCGGGTTTTCGACTTACGTCGGCCCGGGCAACCAGACCGATATCGGCTTCAACGATTACCTGCGCTATCTTGGCGAAGACGACAAGACGCGGGTCGCCACGCTGTATGTCGAAGGCTTTCGCGATGGCCAGCGCTTTCTCGAAGTGGCCCGCGAAATCACCTCGAAGAAGCCCGTCGTGGTTTACAAGTCGGGTTCGACCGAACTCGGCAAGAAGGCAGCGAGTTCGCATACCGGCGCGCTCGCCGGCAGCTTCGCCATGACAATGGATTTATTGCGGCAGGTCGGCGTCAGCGTCGTGCACAACTCGGACGAGATCCTGCCCGTCGCGGAAGGGCTCGGCCTCATGCAGCAGGCCCGGGGCAAGCGCATCGCGGTAATTTCCGACGGCGGCGGCCAGGCCACCATCGCTACCGACCGGCTCTCCGAGGCCGGACTGGAACTGGCCGAACTGGCAGAAGCCACGCGCCAGCGCCTGGCGCAAATTCTTCTTCCGCAAGCCGCTTTGACCAACCCGGTGGACGTCGCCGGCAGTTCTGACGCCAATCCGGCCCTGCTTGCCGAATGCATGAAGATCGTCGCCGCCGACAACAACGTCGATGCGGTGTTCCTGGTCGGCATGTTTGGCGGCTACCACACCCGCTTTGCCGAAACACTGCTCGGCGACGAAATGCGCGGCGCCGAAGCAATGATCGAACTCGCCCACCGCGGCAAGCCGCTGGTGATCTACAGCCTCTACGCCCCCGTCAAGCCTCCCGCCCTGCGACGCCTGCACGAGGCTGGGGTGCCGGTCTATGGCTCCATCGAACACGCAGTACGCGTGCTGGCTGCCCTCGGCGAACGCGGCATCTTCCTGCGCAGCCAGGCCGGGCTGGCAGCCGAGCCCGGCATCGCAGCCAACCCCGAAATGCAGGCGATGTTCTCGCGTGCGCAAACCGAAGGCCGCGACCTGTTCGAGTTCGAAGCCAAGGCGCTGCTGCGCGCGCATGGCATCGGCGTGGCGCCCGAAACCATCGTACACAGCACCGACGAACTCGCCGCGGTCGCTGCGACCTATGGCGATCAGGCGCTGGCCATGAAGGTCGTCTCGAAGGACATCCTGCACAAATCCGACGCCGGCGGCGTCAAACTCAACCTGCGCGGCGCAGACGCCCTGCGCACTGCCTTCGACAAGATCATGACCTCCGCCCGCGCCTACGCGCCGGACGCCGACATCCGCGGCGTGCTGGTAACACCGATGGCCGCCAAGGGCACCGAGGTGATCGTCGGCGTGGTGCGCGACCCGATCTTCGGCCCGGTGCTGATGTTCGGGCTCGGCGGCATCTTCGTCGAAATCCTCGAAGATGTCGCCTTCCGCGCCATTCCGCTGTCCCGCCACGACGCCGAGTCAATGGTCGAGCAGATCAAGGGCCACAAGATTCTCCAGGGCGTGCGCGGCGCAGCCCCGGTCGACAAGCCGGCGCTGGTTGACCTGCTGCTCAAGGTATCCAGCATCGTCGCTGCCTACCCGCAAGTTTCCGAACTCGACCTGAACCCGGTGCTGGCTTACGTTGATGGCTATGCGGTGGTGGATGCCCGTATCATCACCAACCGTTCGGTTATGAACTAGGAAAACCATGCCATGAACCTGCCCATACTTGGCGACGCCCGCCTGCAACTCGAAGAACGCATCGCCACCCTGACGCTCGACCGCGACGATGTCCGCAACGCACTGACCGGCACCAAACTGATCGACGACATCATCACCGTCGCCGACTGGGTCAATCACTGCGAAGACGTCTCGGTATTGGTGATCACCGGCGCCGGTACGGCCTTCTCGTCCGGCGGCAACGTCAAGGACATGGCCGAACGCGGCGGTGACTTTGCCGGCAATGTCGCCGAGGTCGCCACGCGCTATCGGCAAGGCATCCAGCGTATCCCGCTGGCGCTGCAACAGGTCGAAGTGCCCGTCATCGCCGCAGTCAATGGCGCCGCCATCGGCGCCGGCTTCGACCTCGCCAACATGGCCGACCTGCGCATCGCCTCTGAGCGCGCCAAGTTTGGCGAAACCTTTCTCAACCTCGGCATCATTCCCGGCGATGGCGGCGCCTGGTTCATGCAACGGCAGATCGGCTACCAGCGCGCCTTCGAACTGACCATCAGCGGGCGCATCATCAACGCCGCCGAAGCACTCGAACTCGGCGTGGTGCTCGAAGTCGTCAAGCCCGAAGAACTGCTGCCCCGCGCCCTGCAACACGCCGCGCGCTTCGCCGCCCAGCCGCCCAAGGCATTGCGCCTCACCAAGCGACTGCTGAAGATGGCCCAGCGCATGGAACTCAAGGACTACCTCGACCTGTGCGCGGTGATGCAGGGCATGTGCCACAACGAACCGGAGCACTTGGTGGCGGTCGAGCGTTTTCTCGCCAGGAAACCGTAACGCCATCAATAATTCGGCCAAGCGCCGTCCCGCCAGCGCCGACTTTTTTCTTGAATTTTCACGATCCGTATAATCCGCCGCTTCTTTTAAGCGGATTCATCCTGTGTCCAAGCTCGCCCACGAAATCGCCCGCCGCCGCACCTTTGCCATCATTTCGCACCCGGATGCGGGCAAGACCACGTTGACAGAAAAGCTGCTGTGGTTCGGCGGCGCGATCCAGGTGGCCGGCGAAGTGCGCGCCCGCAAGGCGGCGCGCCATGCCACCTCCGACTGGATGGAGCTGGAAAAGCAGCGCGGCATTTCCGTCACCTCGTCGGTGATGCAGTTTCCTTACCGCGAGTGCATGATCAACCTGCTTGACACGCCGGGCCACGAAGATTTCTCCGAAGACACCTACCGCACGCTCACCGCAGTCGACTCGGCAACGATGGTGATCGACTCGGTCAATGGCGTCGAGGCGCAGACCATCAAGCTGTTGAACGTCTGCCGGTTGCGCGATACCCCGATCATCACCTTCATCAACAAGCTCGACCGCGAGGGCCGCGCGCCGATCGATCTGCTCGACGAGATCGAGGAGGTGCTGAAGATCCAGTGCGCGCCGATGACCTGGCCGATCGGCATGGGCAAGGGTTTTCGCGGCGTGCTACGATCTTTACGACGACTGCATTTTCTTCTTCGATCCGCAAGCCGAGAAGGGTACCTCGCAGACCATCGATGGACTCGACAATCCGCTGCTCGACGAACTGATCGGCTACCAGGCCGCCGAACTGCGCGCCGAAATCGAACTGGTGCGCGGCGCCTCGCATACCTTCGACAAGGATGCCTATCTGGCGGGCAAGCAGACACCCGTGTTCTTCGGCTCGGCGATCAACAACTTCGGCGTGCAAAGCTTGCTCGACGCCATCGTCGACCTCTCGCCCGCGCCGCAACACCGCACGGCGGCAACCCGCCAGGTCGAACCGCTCGAACCGAAATTTTCCGGCTTCGTGTTCAAGATCCAGGCCAACATGGATCCGAAGCACCGCGACCGCATCGCCTTCGTGCGCGTGTGTTCGGGCAAGTTCGAGCGCGGCATCAAACTCAAGCAACTATCCACGGGCAAGACCCTGGCGGTGAACAACGCCATCACCTTCATGGCGCAGGATCGCAACACCACCGACGAAGCCTGGCCGGGCGACATCATCGGCATTCCCAACCACGGCACCGTGGTGCTGGGCGACAGCTTCACCGAAGGCGAGGATTTGAAGTTCACCGGTATCCCCTGCTTTGCACCGGAGCACTTCCGCCGCGCGCAGATTCGCAACCCGATGAAGATGAAGCAATTGCAGAAAGGTCTGCAGCAACTCGCCGAGGAAGGCGCTACCCAACTGTTCAAGCCGCTCGCCTCGAACGACCTGATCCTCGGCGCGGTCGGCACGCTGCAGTTCGACGTCGTCGCCCACCGGCTGGAATTTGAGTACGGCGTCGATTGCTTCTTCGAGCCGGTCAATGTTGCAACCGCACGCTGGCTGCGCGGTGCGGATGCCGACCTGAAAGCCCTGGAGGACAAGTCTGGCGTTAACCTCGCACTGGATGGCGCGGGCGACTACGTCTATCTCGCGCCCAATCGCGTCAATTTGCAGATGGCGCAGGAGCGTCATCCCAATCTCACGTTTCTGGAAACTCGAGAGATTCACTGAGGAAGTTCCACCGAAACGGTAAGATGCGCGCTCAATCGTAATGCGCTCCTACCATGCCTGAAGCTGCCACGCGTTTGTTTTCCCAAAGTCGCGCACACCTTGTTGGCGACATCTGGGGTGGGCTGGCCGCCATGCTGGTTGCCCTGCCCTCGGCCATCGCCTTCGGCGTCGACCATCTTCGCGCCGCTGGGCGGCTCGCTGGCAGCGCATGGCGCACTGGCCGGCATTCTCGGCGCCACCGCACTCGGGCTCGTCGCGCCGGCCTTCGGCGGCAGCAGCCGTCTGATCACGGCGCCCTGTGCTCCCGCCGCCGCCGTACTGGCCGCGCTGGCGGTCGGCTTTTCCCAGCAGGGCAGCGCCCGCTGAAACCGTGCTCCTGCTGCTCGGCCTGATCGGCCTGCTGGCCGGCGTCATCCAGATCGTCCCTGGGGTTGGCCGGCATCGGCCGCCTGATCAATTACATCCCTTACCCGGTGGTCAGCGGCTATCTCTGCGGCGTCGGCCTCATCATCATCGGCAGCCAGATTCCCAAGTTGCTGGGCAGCCCCGATCGGGACGACAGCTGCTCGATGCACTGCTTGGCAGCCCGAGCCTGTGGGCCTGGCAGAGCATCGTCGTCGGCGCGGTGGTGATCATCCGACCATGGTGCTGGTGTCGCGCCTGACCAGCGCTGTGCCAGCCGCCATCCTGGCGTTGCTGGCGGGCGTCGCAGCTTATCTGCTGCTGGGCCTGATGGATCCGGCATCTGCTGCGACACGACGAACAACCCCCTGCTGGTCGGCGCGCTGACCAGCAGCGACGCCAGCCTGGGCGACAGCATCAGCCTGCACGTGCAGGCCTTGCGCGGCCTCGGCCTGGCACCGTCGTCCTGCAAGTCCTCGTGCCGGCGCTGACGCTGGCGGTGCTGCTCTCCATCGACACCTTGAAGACCTGCGTGGTGATCGACGCCATGACCTGCTCGCACCACGACTCGAACCGCGAACTGGTCGGCCAGGGACTGGGCAACATCGCCTCATCACTGATCGGCGGCATTCCCGGCGCCGGCACCATGGGCGCATCGCTGATCAACGTCTCGAGCGGCGGCACAACCCGGTTGTCGGGCGTGATGGCCGGCGTGCCTTCTCGCTCGCGGCCTTCCTGGTGCTGGCGCCACTGATCGCCTGGGTGCCGGTCGCGGCGCTGGCCGCCATCCTGATCGTCATCGGCTTCCGCATGATCGACCGCCAGCAGCCTGAATTTCTTCTTCACAGCATCGACACGCGTCTGGACTTCCTCGTCATCCTGATCGGTGATTCTGGTGGCGATTTTCGGCAACCTGATCGCTGCCTCGGGCGTCGGCGTCGCGCTCGCCATGCTGCTGTTCATTCGCGAGCAAACGCGCAGTTCGGTGGTCCGCAACCGCATCGAAGGCAGCGAAATTCTCATCAAGCGCGCCCGCTCAGATGCCGAGCGCGAACAACTTGAGCAGCGAAAGCGGCGATATGGTCGTTTTCGAATTGCAGGGCAGCCTGTTCTTCGGCACCGCCAGCCAGTTGCATACCGCACTGGAGAACGGAAATCGGCCAACCGCAAGTACGTGATCCTCAGCATGCGCCGCGTGCAGTCTCTCGACGTCACCGCCACCCACGTGCTCGAACAGATCAAGGACCGTCTGGCGGAAAACGACGCTTATCTGGTGTTCTGCGACATTCCCAAGGATCTGCCCAGCGGCCTGAAGATGAAGCGCTTTCTCAAGGACACCGGCGTGGTGCGCCCGACCAGCAAGGCGCTCGCCTTCCGCCAACTCGATGAGGCGCTGGATTGGGTCAAGTCGCAAACGCTGGCTGAATCTCCAGCAAATACGGCTGACGTCGCCGCACTCGATGTGACCGCCATGCCGGCATTCGCCAAGTGCTCGCCCGAATCCATCGCCGCGCTGGAAGCGGCGATGACGGTGCGCACCATCAAAGCCGGCAAACGCGTGTTCAAGGCCGGCACCCCCGCCAACGAACTGTTCATCATCCGACGCGGCGCGGTCAAACTGTTGCTGCCCATCCGCAAAAAGGAGCATTATCATCTCGCGACCTGTGGCCCCGGCGACATGGTCGGCGGCAGACGGTTTCTCGACGCCAGCGCAGACTCGGCACATACCTCCGATGCCGTGGCCCTCGGCGATGTTGAAGCCTATGTATTGCCACACGAGAATTTTGACGCGCTGGTGGAGGCTCATCGTGGTGTGGCCGTCGCGATTCTGAAAAACCTGGGGAGCACACTGTCGAACCGGCTGAGTGTCACCATCGCCGAATTGCAGGCGTTACGGGGCTAGGATGTTTTCTCGACAGGTATAATTCGCGGCTTGCCGATTTCGAGAGTCAACTCAATGGAAGCCGAACGCATCAACGCCATCGCCCACCACATCGCCGGCCTCGAAGCCCGTGGCGATCAACTGCGGAGGTATCTTTGACTTCGCTGCGAAGTCGGAGAAGCTCGCCGAGCTGAATCAGCTCATGGAAGACCCCGGCATCTGGAACGATGCCGCGCGCGCCCAGAGTCTGGGCAAGGAAAAGAAATCCCTTGAAGCCGTCGTCCTCACGCTGGAAGGTGTGGGTCAGTCGCTGCGCGATGCGCGTGACCTGTTCGACATGGCGAAGGAAGAAAGCGACGCAGACACGCTCATCGCCGTCGAGAGCGACCTCGCGACAGTCGAGGCGAAAGTTGCCGATCTCGAATTCCGCCGCATGTTCGCCAACCCTGCCGACCCGAACAACTGTTTCATCGACATCCAGGCCGGCGCAGGCGGCACCGAGGCCTGCGACTGGGCGTCGATGTTGTTGCGCCAGTATCTCAAGTACTGTGAGCGCAAGGGCTTCAAGGCCGAAATCCTCGAACAGACCGACGGCGATGTCGCTGGCATCCGCAGCGCCAGCCTGAAGGTCGAGGGCGATTATGCATATGGCTTCCTGCGCACCGAAACCGGCGTGCATCGACTGGTGCGCAAGTCACCCTTTGATTCCTCCGGCGGTCGCCACACCAGCTTCGCCAGTCTTTACGTCTATCCGGAAATCGACGACTCGATCGAGATTGAGATCAACCCGGCCGACCTGCGCATCGACACCTTCCGTGCATCCGGCGCCGGTGGCCAGCACATCAACAAGACCGACTCGGCGATCCGCATCACGCACGCACCGAGCGGCATCGTCGTGCAGTGCCAGAACGACCGTTCGCAGCACCGCAACAAGGCCGAGGCGATGACGATGCTGAAATCGCGCCTCTACGAACTGGAACTGCGCAAGCGCCAGGCCGAAGCCGACAAGCTCGAAGCCGGCAAGACCGATGTCGGCTGGGGCCACCAGATCCGCAGCTACGTGCTGGACAATTCCCGCATCAAGGATCTGCGCACCAACGTGGAAATCTCGGCAACGCAGAAAGTACTCGACGGCGACCTCGACGCCTTCATCGAAGCCAGCCTGAAACAGGGCGTCTGATCATTTCGAAAGCACAGCCATGAGCGAAAACACACCCACAGCCCCCCAGGACACCACCGTACAAGGCGCAGTGCCTGAAGATAACCACATCATCGCCGAGCGTCGCGAGAAACTGAAAGCCTGGCGCGACAGCGGGCGCGCCTACCCGAACGACTTCCGCCGTGAAAACCTGGCCGGCAAGCTTGACGAACTCTACGGCAGCCAGTCGCGCGAAGCTCTGGAAGCCACGCCGATCGAGGTGAAGATTGCCGGCCGCATCATGCTCAAGCGCGTGATGGGCAAGGCCAGCTTCATCACGATTCAGGACCTGTCCGGCCGCATCCAGCTCTACGTCCAGAAGGACGGTGTAGGCGATGCGGTCTACGACGACTTCAAGAAATGGGACCTCGGCGACATCGTCGGCACGATCGGCACGCTGATGAAAACCAGGACCGGCGAACTGACTATTGCTTGTAGCTCTATTCGCCTGCTCGCGAAGTGCCTGCGCCCGTTGCCCGAAAAGTTCCACGGCCTCACCGATGTCGAGCAGAAATATCGTCAGCGCTATCTCGATCTCGTCACCAACGAGGAAACGCGTTTCACCTTCGTCGCCAGAAGCCGCATGATCCAGTCGATCCGCGGCTACATGACGCATCACGGCTTCCTTGAGGTCGAAACGCCGATGATGCACCCGATCCCCGGCGGGGCAGCGGCCAAGCCCTTCACCACGCACCACAACGCACTCGACATGGAGCTCTTCCTGCGCATCGCGCCGGAGTTGTATCTCAAGCGCCTCGTTGTCGGCGGCTTCGAGAAGGTCTTCGAGGTCAATCGCAACTTCCGCAACGAAGGCCTCTCGCCGCGCCACAACCCCGAGTTCACCATGATGGAGTTCTACGAGGCCTACGCGGATTACCAGACCCTGATGGACTTCACCGAAGGCCTGATCCGCCAGGCCGCGCGCGAATCGCTCGGCACCGAGACCTTCGACTACCAGGGCCGCACGCTCGATCTCTCCAAGCCCTTCCGCCGCATGACCACCGTCGAGGCGATCCACTATCACCACCCCGGCTACAGCCTGACGATGTTGAACGATGCCGGCTGGCTGCGTCAGAAACTGGCCGACCTCAAGGTCGGCGTCAAGCCCCTGGCTGGCCTCGGCACGCTGCAGATGCAACTCTTCGAGGAAACCACCGAAGCCGAACTGTGGGATCCGACCTACATCATCGACTACCCGACCGAAGTCTCTCCGCTGGCGCGCCGCTCCGACAAGAATCCGGACGTTACCGAGCGCTTCGAGCTGTTCATCGTCGGCCGCGAGATCGCCAACGGTTTCTCGGAACTCAACGACCCCGAAGACCAGGCCGCACGTTTCCTTGATCAGGCCAAGGCCAAGGACGCAGGCGACGAGGAGGCGATGTTCTACGACGCCGACTACGTCCGTGCGCTCGAATACGGCCTGCCACCGACGGGCGGCTGCGGCATCGGCATCGACCGACTGGTCATGCTGCTGACCAATTCACCTTCAATTCGCGACGTGATCCTCTTCCCGCAGATGCGGCCCGAGTAAAAGTCGGCGCTGGCAAGACGGCACACTGTGCGTACCATCGCCGTCATTGGCGCCGGCATCGCGGGTGCCTCGGTCGCGCATGCGCTCGCCACGCGGGGCCATAAAGTAATCGTCGTCGAGTCCGCTCCGGAGCCGGCAATGGGCGCCTCGGGCAACCTCGCCGGCGTGTTCCGCCCCCTGCCCTCGCTCGACGACAGCCCCCTCGCACGTTTGCTGCGCGCGGGCTTCCTGCTCGGCCGACGGCTGTTCGCCGGGCTGCCTGCTGTCCGTTGCGGCTGGACCGGCGCACTGCACATCGCGCGCGATGCGAAGCACGCAGCGACCCAGCGCCGCATTGCCGCCGGCTTGTCCGCCGATTTCTGCCGTTTCGTCGAACGCGCTGAAGCCTGTGCGCTGGCCGGCTGGCCGCTGGAAATGGGCGGCTGGTGGTTTCCGCAAGCCGGATGGATCAATCCGCCGAGCCTGTGCCGCGCGTTGCTCGCCGCAAATGGTGGCGTTGACTGCCACTTCGATTTCAAGGTGACACGACTGGAGCGCAGCGGCAGTGGCTGGCGCATTGTCGGTAGCGATGAAACATTGGAAGCAGACGATGTGGTACTGGCAAATGGTATCGGCGCCGCCGCACTGTTGCCCGATTTCAAACTGCCGATCCGCGCCGGCCGCGGCCTCGTCAGCCATGTGCCGGAAGGTGCGACACCGGCATTCGACATCGTCGTCACGCGACTTGGCTATGTCACGCCGGCAATTGATGGGCTGCGCTGCGCTGGTGCGACTTCATTTGTCACCGCGGTGGCCGACGATCTCGATGCAGTACCGCGCCTTGCCGACCATGTCGAGAACCTGTTTCGCCTCGACATGATGCTGCCGGGCTTCGGCAAGAATCTCGATCCGGCCAAGCTCGACGGCCGCGTCTCGTTCCGCCCGATGTCGCCCGACCGGCTGCCCATCGTCGGGCCGCTAGCAGCCAGCGAAGGTCTCTGGATCATCGACGGCTTCGGCGCGCGCGGACTGGTATTTGCCCCGATCTGCGCCGAACTGCTCGCCTGTCAGATCGGTGGCGAGCCGTTACCGCTGGAAGCCAGTCTCGTTGCGGCCATCGCCCCGGCACGTTTTGCAAAGCCCTGTAGAGTGTAAGCAACTGTAACGCAGGTCACTGAAACCTGACGCTGCGGCGTTAAACTTGCTGTAGCCCAACCGACGCAAGGAAAACACCATGAATACAACAGTCACGACACCCTCCGCCAAGCCCCGCCTGCATCCACTCGTCGCCACCGCTGCCGTGGCAGTCACCGTTCTCTCACTGACCGGCATTGCCGCCATCACCGGCGTGCTGCCGACCGGCAAGGCGGCATCAGGTGAACAGACAACGGCTGCAGCCCCCGTTGTCGCCGTCCCGCCAGCGCCGACTAGCGAACAGAAAATAGCGGCAGTGGAGCCGAAGGCCGTGGAAAAAAGTACGCCCAAACCCGTGGCCAAAGTCGCGCCGAAACCCGCCGCGAAGCCCGCACCGGTGGAAATTGCACAAGCGCCCGTGTATGCGCCGCCTGCCCCCCCGCCCTGCACCAATTGCGGCGTCGTCGATAACATTCGGGAAATCACCCAGGCTGGCGAAGGCAGCGGCCTGGGTGCCGTGGCTGGCGGCGTTGTGGGTGCCATCCTCGGTCATCAGGTCGGCGGCGGCACCGGCAAGAAACTTGCCACCGTGGCCGGCGCGGCCGGCGGTGCCTATGCCGGTCACCAGATCGAGAAATCGCAGAAAAAGACCACGCGCTACGAAGTCAGCGTACGCATGAACGATGGTTCAAACCGCAGCGTGATGATGGACATGGTTCCCGGCTGGCAGGTCGGCGAACACGTCCGCATCGAAAACGGCGCACTGGTCCGCGACAACTAAGTCAGGTCAAAACCCGGTCCAGTCGTTTCAGCACTTCATCCCGGCCCATCACCGCCAGCACGCGGTCGATGGCCGGGCTTTGCGGTTGACCAAGCAGCACGACGCGCAGCGGAATCGCCACCTGCGGCATCTTGAGCCCGGTAGCCGCCAGCGTTTCTTTCAGGGTCTTCGCCAATATCTCCGGTGAAAACTCGGCGCCCGTTGTAACTGTTAGACGGCGGCGCAGATCGGCCAGTGCGGCTTTCGCCGTATCGGTCAGATGCTGGGCAACCAATTCTGCGGATGCTTGCGGCGCACTGTAAAAAGCATGCGCACTATCCGCCAGTTCGTTGAGATTCTGCACGCGATCCTTGTAGAGCGCCGCGATCACCGCAGGATCGGGCGTGGCAGTCTGCGTCACGCCCTGGCGCGCGAGGCGGCGATGGATCTCCTGCCCCAGCCGCGCGTCGTCGGCAAGCTTGAGGTAATGCGCGTTGAGCCAGTTGAGCTTTTCGGTGTTGAACTGCGCGGCTGACGAAGTAATGTGGTCGAGATCGAACCACTCGACGAATTGCGCCATCGTGAATACTTCTTCGTCGCCGTGCGACCAGCCGAGCCGCGCGAGATAGTTGAGTACCGCTTCCGGCAGATAACCGTCCTCGTCGTACTGCATCACAGAAACGGCGCCGTGGCGCTTCGACAATTTCGTGCCGTCGTCGCCGAGAATCATCGACAGGTGGCCGTAGTACGGCACGGGCGCGCCGAGGGCTTCGAGCAGATTGATCTGGCGCGGCGTGTTGTTTACATGGTCGTCACCACGGATGACATGCGTGATACTCATGTCCCAGTCATCGACGACGACGCAGAAATTGTAGGTCGGCGTGCCGTCGGCGCGCGCGATGATGAAGTCGTCAAGCTCGGCGTTGGCGATCTCGATGCGGCCTTTCACCTGATCGTCCCAGGCCACGACGCCCTCGGCCGGGTTCCTGAAGCGCACCACCGGCTGCACGCCGGATGGCGGCACGGGCAATGTCTTGCCTGATTCAGGCCGCCAGCGGCCGTCGTAGCGCGGCTTTTCCTTCTGCGCCTCCTGCTCGGCACGCAGGGCATCGAGCTCTTCCTTCGAGGTGTAGCAGTGATACGCCGTACCGGCCACCAGCATCTGCTGGATGACTTCCTTGTAGCGGTACATGCGCTGCATCTGATAGAAGGGGCCCTCGTCATGCGCGAGGCCTAGCCACTGCATGCCGTCGAGGATTGCTTGTACCGCTTCGGGCGTCGAGCGCGCGATGTCGGTGTCCTCGATACGCAACACGAACCGGCCAGCGTGGCGACGTGCATAGGCCCAGGCGAACAAGGCTGTGCGCGCCCCGCCGATGTGGAGATAACCCGTGGGACTGGGGGCAAAGCGGGTACGGACGAGGCGGGAGCGATCGGTCATGTCAAAAGCGGCACCTGAAAAGCATGCATTCTATCTTGGCTGTACTCGCGATCATCCCGTAGCATCGCACCATGCACGCCCTACCCGCTTTTCGCTCGCGCAACTTTCGCCTGTTCTTCGCCGGTCAGATGATCTCGCTGATCGGTACCTGGATGCAGCAGATAGCCATGATCTGGCTGGCATACCGGCTCACCGACTCCACGGCAATGCTTGGACTGGTCGGCTTTGCCAGCCAGATCCCGATCCTGCTGTTCAGCACACTGGCCGGGGTGTGGAATGACCGGCTCGATCGCCGCCAGCTGCTGATGTGGACACAATTCCTTTCCATGCTGCAAGCAATCACCCTGTATGCGCTGACAGAAACGGGTGCCATCACGCCCGCATTGCTCGTACTGCTGGCCTTCCTGCTCGGCTGCATCAACGCGGTCGACCTGCCCGCGCGCCAGGCCTTTGTCGCGCAACTGGTGCCGGACAAACGCGACCTGCCCAATGCCATCGGACTCAACTCGCTCCTGATGAACGGTTCGCGCTTCGTCGGCCCCGCGCTGGCCGGCCTGATCGTCGCACTGGCCGGCGAGGCTACGTGCTTTCTGCTCAACGCGCTTTCTTATCTAGGGGTACTGGTGGCTCTGGCGGCTATCCGCGTCGCGCCACGCCCCCGTAGGGGCCCGCAATCGGCATGGGCAGCACTGCGGGCGGGGCTCAACCATGCCTTCGCCCATCCGCGCATCCGGCTTACGCTGTTCATGGTGGCCGGTTTCAGCTTCTTCGTCACGCCCTATGCGGTGATGATGCCGGTATTCGCCCGCGACCTGTTTCACGGCACTGCGGAAACGTACGGGTTCCTCATTGGCAGCGCCGGTTTCGGCTCACTCTGCGCCGCACTGTTCCTTGCGCTGCGCGGGGGCAGGCATGCAGCCACCGGTCTCGACCGCTGGGTAGCGCGCGCCGCGCTCTCGGGTGGCGCCGCGCTAGCCTGCTTTGCCATCGCACCCACGATTTACCTGGCCTACCCATTGCTGATGGCATTGGGGTTTTCCGCCGTACTGGCCGTCGCCGGCAGCAATACGCTGATCCAGATCGATGTGGAGGAAGAATATCGCGGACGCGTGATGGCGATCTTCTCGACGGCATTTCTCGGCATCGCCCCCTTGGGCAGCCTGGTCGTCGGCTCGATCGGCGCTCAACTGGGCGTGCGTCCGACCTTGTTTATTTGTGGCCTGTTGGCGCTCGTGTCGGGATTCGCCTACCGGCAGCGGGTAATAACCACCGCCTGAAAGAAAAAAGGGGCACGGCATTTGCCGTACCCCCTCGCCGCATCAGCAAAACGACTTACTTCTTGGCGGCTTTTTTCTTGCCCGCGACGGCGGCCTTGAAACCAGTGCCGGCGCTAAAACGCGGCACGGTGGTCGCTGCAATCTTCAGCTTCTCGCCGGTCTTGGGATTAACGCCCGTTCTGGCGGCGCGCTTGGCAGCCTTGAAGGTACCAAAGCCAACGAGCGTCACGGCATTGCCCTTGGCGACTGATTTGACAACGGCATCGATTATCGCATCCAGAGCCTTGCCCGCAGCAGCTTTGCTGATGTCGGCTTCTTTGGCGGCAACTTCGATGAGATCCCCTTTGTTCATATTGGTTTGCTCCTCAGGTTGAAAGGCTACATAGCCGAAAACGATTTTAACTGCATGACAGGTCAGGACGTCAAGTGGTTTAGTGCAATCTTTGCAAAGATTTCTTCGCGGAAACCCTCATGGCAAGCCAAGCTGCGGCACATTGTGCCTATAATCATCATCGACATGCCATGCCTTCCCATGTTCTTCAATTGCCAGGGCACAGGAGACCGTTTGATGCTTTTCATTCTTTACTACGTCGTCGCTATCACGATTCTGGTTTTACATTTCACGGGCTTCCTGGCCCGCCATAATCTCGAATGGGTGGTTCTGGTTCTGGCGGTAACGGTTTTCCCCGCAGTCATCTACCTATAGATTTCCGCCTCTGCCTCTAGCAGTTCGCCACAATCAGCGATTTGACGGCTGTGGCGTCCGCGCCCATTACCACGACGCGCTGCGGCAGGTTCTCTATCCCATCCAGTTCGCCGGGTCTGGCCGGATCGCAGCCGAGCGCCTCCTGAATCGTCTCGGCGAATTTCACCGGCTGCGCGGTTTCCAGCACTACCATCGGCACGCCTGCCACGCCGTGCTCGCGCGCCACCTTGACGGCATCGGCCGTATGCGTGTCGATCATCACCCGATGAACTTCCCAGACAGCGCGGATCGTCGCCAGTCGGTCGGCATGCGTGCTCCGACCGGAAACAAAACCGAACTCCGGCAACCGCGCCATGTAGGGCGTGCCATTCAGGTCGAAGCCGCCGCCGCTCATTTCTCCTGATTCGACCTTCGCCCATAGCTCTCGTACCACGGCCGGATCGCGCCCGACCAGGTCGAAGACAAAGCGTTCGAAGTTCGAGGCCTTGGAAATGTCCATCGACGGACTGGAGGTGACATAGGTATCCGTCGTACCGCGCGGGCGATACACACCAGTGCGGAAGAATTCGTCGAGCACGTCGTTTTCGTTGGTCGCCAAAACGAGGCGGGCGATCGGCAGGCCCATCATGCGCGCAATGTGGCCGGCGCAGATATTGCCGAAGTTGCCCGAGGGAACACAGAATGACACCTGCTCATTGTTCGACTTGGTCGCTGCGAAGTAGCCCTTGAAGTAGTAAACGATCTGCGCCAGCACGCGCGCCCAGTTGATCGAATTCACCGCGCCGAGCTTGTAGCGTGCCTTGAATGCCGCATCGTTGAACACGGCCTTGACGATATCCTGGCAGTCGTCGAACATGCCGCGGATCGCGATATTGATGATGTTCTCGTCTTGCAGTGAATACATCTGCGCGCGCTGGAAGGCCGACATCATGTCGTGCGGCGACAGCATGAAGACGCGCACGCCTTTCTTTCCGCGTAGCGCATATTCCGCTGCCGAGCCGGTGTCGCCCGAGGTCGCACCGAGGATATTGATCGTCTCGCCACGCTTGGCCAGCACATACTCGAACAGGTTGCCGAGCAACTGCATCGCCATGTCCTTGAAGGCGAGCGTCGGGCCGTTCGACAGTTCGAGCAAATGGAAACCGGGTTCGAGCGTCGTCAGCGGCGTGATGTCGGCAGCAGCACAGCCGGGGCGGCACCAGCGATAGGTGTGTGCGGTGTAGGTACGGTCGACCAGCACCTTCAAGTCGCAGGCCGGGATATCGTCGATGTACTTCTGGAGGATGCGCAGGGCGAGCGTCGTGATAGGGCAACTCGCGCCACTCCGCCAGTTCCGCGGCGGAGACCTGCGGATAGGTTTCGGGCAGATACAAGCCGCCGTCCGGCGCGAGGCCACCCAGCAGAATGTCGCAGAAGGCCTGCGGTTCGGCGCCGCCGCGCGTGGAAATGTATTTCATGGAATCGGGAAAACTGGGTTACGAATATGGTCGGGAATTATCGTCGCTGGCCCCTGCCCTGTCCAGCCAGAACGACATAGACAAAGCCAGCGCGAACAGCACCAGGCCAGTCACTACCGCTACCCAGCCACGCGCATCGTCGAACGCAAGCAGGATGCCGCCAGTCAGGAACAGCGTGGCACGCCAATGGCTGCCCCAGGCCAGCCGCCGACGCAGTGCGCGCCGCCGCGCCGAATCGCGCGCCGGGTGTCGCCATACCGGCAGGAGTTGGGTCAGGGCACCGGTGACGAGCGGCAGGAGAAATAGCGCAACGTAAGCGGCTGATGCCGGACGCGCCGCCATTACTCCCAAGCCATGGAGCACACCGAACAGCAGCAGCAACACGAATCCGCTGGTTGCCGCCACGAGCGAGGCCGTCCGCGCCAGCGCCGACTATCGATTTGAGGCCGAAGGCGGCATGCCAGGCCGTCAGATTGCGGCCGGCCACCCACAGCAACAGCAGCAGCTCCGCTAACGGCCAGCCAGACGGCACCGCTTGCACCCGTGGCACCGGCGGCCACCAGCACCGCGCCCCCGGCTGCGATGGGCAGGTCGCGCCGCAACCGGGCGGCTGCATCCGGATCCTGCTGCCCGAACGCAGTCGGCAACAACACGGGCAGCGTACCCAGCGCGGCCAGCCCGATGAAACCCAGCGTGTTCAGGTGCAGATGAAAAAGTCGCAGGGCACCCTGCAATTCCGGCAGGGCAAGCCAGACCGGCACCAGGCTGACGGCGAAGAACAGACATAGCAGCGCTGCACCGTACCAGCGTGCGCCGGGATGCGGTGCGCCGAGCGTGGCACGCAAGCGGCGAGCAATCCAGACAGTCAGCGCGAGCGCGGCGAGTGAAGCCGTCGTGGCTGCCGCATGCAATGACCAGCTGGGCAATATGCCGGCCAGTCCGAGCAGGTGTCGCGATACCGGCCAGTTGCACGGGCAAGGGCAGGTAATGAATGGCACGTGCCGGCATGCCGCTGCGCGTCAACACCGGCACGAAGTGAATGATCGCGCCGAAGATCAGCGGCATCGCACCGGTGGCGAACGCAAGGTGAAAGATGGCTGCCGGCGGAAGGGCGTTAGCAAAAGTCGGCGCTGGCAGGACGGCGGCAAGTCCCGCAATCACTGCTGCCAGAAAGGCCAGAATGGCACAGATGCCAAGATAAATCAGCATCCGCGCGCGGGATCAGCTCAGTTCTTCGAGGCGCAAACGAATCAGCTTGCCGCTGACGACCGGTAGCGCCTCGATTCTTGCGATGGCGGCATCGACCTGCTTTTCGCGGGTGACATGGGTCAGCATGATGATGTCGGTCTGCTGCTCGCCCTCGGCCGGCTCGCGCTGGATCATGGCGTCGATGGAAATCTGCTGGTCGGCGAGGATGCGCGTGATGTCGGCCAGCACGCCCGGCTGGTCCTGGACCCGCATGCGCAAATAGTAGCTGGTGGTGACTTCGCCGATCGGCAGCACCTGGATGTCGGCGAGCTGGTCGGGCTGGAAGGCGAGGTGCGGCACGCGGTTCTCGGGATCGGCGGTGTGCATGCGGGTGACGTCGACCAGATCGGCGATCACCGCGCTGGCGGTCGGCTCGGCGCCGGCGCCCTTGCCGTAGTAGAGCGTGGCGCCGACGGCGTCGCCCTGCACCAGCACGGCGTTCATCGCGCCCTCGACGTTGGCGATCAGGCGCTTGGTCGGGATCAGCGTCGGATGCACGCGCAACTCGACGCCCTCGGACGTGCGCTTGGTGATGCCGAGCAGCTTGATGCGGTAGCCGAGCTGTTCGGCATACTTGATGTCGGCGGCCTCAAGCTTGCTGATGCCCTCGACGTAGGCCTTGTCGAACTGCATCGGGATGCCGAAGGCGATGGCCGACATGATGGTCAGCTTGTGCGCGGCATCGACGCCTTCGATGTCGAAGGTCGGGTCGGCCTCGGCGTAGCCCAGGCGCTGCGCCTCCTTGAGCACGACGTCGAAGGCCAGGCCCTTGTCGCGCATCTCGGAGAGGATGAAGTTGGTGGTGCCGTTGATGATGCCGGCGATCCACTGGATGCGGTTGGCGGTGAGGCCCTCGCGCAGCGCCTTGATGATCGGAATGCCGCCGGCCACTGCCGCCTCGAAGGCGACCATGACGCCCTTCTTCTGTGCGGCGGCGAAGATCTCGTTGCCATGCACGGCCAGCAGCGCCTTGTTGGCGGTGACGACATGCTTGCCGTTCTCGATGGCCTTCAGCACCAGATCCTTGGCGACGCCATAGCCGCCGATCAGTTCGACGACGATGTCGACTTCGGGGTCAGCGACGACCGCGAAGGCATCGTCGGTGAGCCTGCACTTGCCGCCGGTGACCTGCTGCGCCAGTTCCAGATTCTTGTCGGCGACGACGCTGATCTGGATGGGCCGGCCGGCACGACGCGTGATTTCTGCCGCGTTGCGGGAAAGCACTGAAAAGGTGCCGCCGCCGACCGTGCCGATGCCGAGCAGACCAACATTGATTGGTTTCATAACAAGCCTTGAAAAAGTTGAGTCAGTACGATCAGGTGCCGTGGCGCTTGCGGTAGGCATCGAGGAAGCGTGCGATGCGGCCGATGGCTTCGGACAAGTCGTCGAGCATTGGGCAGGAAAACGACACGGAAGTGGTCGGGCGTCGGCCAGTTGAAGCCGCGTCCCTGCACCAGCAAGACCTTTTCCGCTTCGAGCAGTTCGAGAATGAATTGCTGGTCGTCGTCGATCGGGTAAATCTTGGGGTCGAGATGCGGAAAACAGTAGAGCGCCGCCTGGGGTTTGACACAGGAAACGCCGGGGATGGCCGACAACATTTCCCAGGCCAGATCGCGCTGCTTGCTCAACCGGCCATGCGGCGCGACAAGTTCATCAATGCTCTGGTAGCCGCCCAGCGCCGTCTGGATCGCATGCTGACCGGGGACGTTGGAGCACAGGCGCATCGAGGCAAGAATGCCCAGCCCCTCGATGTAATCCTGCGCATGGCGTTTCTCGCCGGACACGATCATCCAGCCCGCGCGAAAACCGCAGGCGCGATAGTTCTTCGACAGGCCGTTGAAGGTAATGAAGAGCACATCATCGGCCAGGCTGGCAAGCGAGGTATGCGTGCGGCCGTCGTAGAGCACCTTGTCGTAGATCTCGTCGGCGAAAACGATCAACTGGTGCTGTCGCGCGATCTCGACGATCTCCTTGAGCAGGTCGTCGGGGTAGAGCGCGCCGGTCGGGTTGTTCGGGTTGATGACGACGATGGCGCGTGTGGCCGGCGTGATTTTCGCGCGGATGTCGGCCAGGTCGGGCAGCCAGCCGGCGCCTTCGTCGCAGCGGTAGTGACGCGGCGTACCACCGGACAAACTGACGGCAGCGCTCCACAGCGGATAATCCGGCGCGGGTACCAGCACTTCGTCGCCATTGTTGAGCAGCGCCTGCATCGACATGACGATCAGTTCGGAAACGCCATTGCCGAGGGTGATGTCGTCGATGGTGACGTCGGGGATGCGTTTCTGCTGGCAGTAGTGCATCACCGCCTTGCGCGCGGCAAACAATCCCTTGGAATCGGAATAGCCGGAGGCATCGCGAATGTTGTGGATGACGTCAACGACGATTTCCTCCGGCGCCTCGAAACCAAAGGCAGCGGGGTTGCCAATGTTCAGCTTGATGATGCGGTGGCCATCCTCTTCCATCTGCCGGGCTCGCGCCAATACCGGCCCACGGATGTCGTAGCAGACGCTGGCAAGTTTCGAAGATTTGAGGACGGGTTGCATGGCAGTAGGCGGCACAAAAGCGCGCGTAGACGAAAGGCTATAATCCTACCGAATGACTCGGCTTGCCGCAATCGAAACCCAGGTTTGGCAAGGCATTGATCAATATTTTCACCACACTGACCCGCCTTGAAACTACACGCCGATTCGCACAACGTCCAGCACGTCGTCACCGCCTATAGCGCCGGCCAGGTCGCCGTCAACGGCCGTACGCTGGTGCGCAGCCTGTTGCTGATGCCGGATCGCATCGACGAATCATGGGGTCCGGATGCCTATGCAGCACTCGCCCTGAACCATCTCGAGCCCCTTGCCAGCCTGCCTTGCGACGTGCTGTTGCTCGGCACGGGGGACCAGCAGCGCTTTCCGGCGACAGCGCTGTTACGGCCGCTGATCGAGGCCGGCCGTGGCTTCGAGGTGATGGATACGGCGGCGGCCTGTCGCACCTATAACATTCTCGTGGCCGAGGGCCGTGCAGTAGCGGCTGCATTGATCGTCGAAGCCCCCATAAACGCATGACGGCCATCAGCCTGACCCTCGTGCTGATCGGCGTGTTCCTGAACGCCGCCGCACAGTTGCTGCTGAAAGCCGGTACGAACGCCGTCGGCCACTTTGAATTTCACTGGCAAAACGTATTGCCCATAGGCTTCAAGCTCGTGGCCAACCCGGCGATTCTTGGCGGCATGGCCTGCTATGCCATCAGCCTAATGGTCTGGATCATGGCGCTTTCGCGCGTACCGGTCAGCATCGCCTACCCGATGCTGTCAATCGGCTATCTGATCAATGCCATCGCAGCCTGGGCCTGGTTTGGCGAAGCGCTTGGCGCGCAAAAACTGCTCGGCATCGGTTTCATCATCCTCGGCGTCTGGCTGATCGGGCGGTCATGAAGCCCGTCATTGCCCTCCGGATTGAGGTTCCTGGCTACCGGGCTGCATCTGCTCTACCGCACCTCATGGAGCTGCTGCACAGCCATGGCGCCAGTGCAAGTTTTGTTTTTTCTCTCGGGCCCGACTGGCTTGGACGGTCACTCGCGCGCCACCGGGCTTCGGCCTTGCGTCAGGTGCGCGATGCCGGTTTCGAGGTCGGGGTTCATGGCTGGAATGCCCCATACTGGATAAAGCATGCGGCCCAGGCGGATGCCGGCTGGAGCGAAACCCAGGCCAAGCAGACGAGCGAAGCTTTCGAACAGGTCTTTGCCGCGCCGCCCAGACTGCATGCCGCACCGGGCTGGCGTTCGAACCCGCACGCGCTGCGGTTGACGCAACGTCTGGACTTCGCCTACGCGAGCGATCTGCGGGGCCGCCATCCCTTCGTCCCGGTATGGAATGGCGAAATCGTGCGCTGCCCACAGATTCCCACCACTCTCCCGACGCTCGACGAGTTGGCCACTTCGGCCCGACCCGATCCGGATGAGCTGGCCGGTGCATTGCTGGCGCTGACACGCAATCCTTCACCATCCGGCCATGTATTCAGTCTGCGGGCAGAGTCGGACAGCGGCAGGCATTCGCAGATCATCGAGAAACTGCTGGCCGGCTGGCGCGAACAAGGCTACGAAGTCACTTCTATTCAGGTGCTGGCCGGCGGCCTGCACCTGGATAAACTGCCCCGGCATGAAGTTGTGATTGGCCAGGTGCCGGGACGTAGCGGCACGCTGCTGTTGCAGGGGAACGAGTTTTTATCGGCATGGAGAGACCCCGCATGAGTACTGCATCCACCCCTTCCGACCCATCTATCCTGGGCCTGGTGGTTCCCGATTTCAGCCTGCCGGCCACTGGCGGCAAGGCTTTCCAGCTTTCTGCCCAGCGTGGTCAGCCTCTGGTGATCTACTTCTATCCAAAGGACAACACGCCGGGCTGTACCACCGAGGCCGGCCAGTTCCGCGATCTGTATGCGGAATTCGCCAAGGCCGGCGGCAGCATCTGGGGAATTTCGCGCGACAGCCTCAAGTCACACGAGAGTTTCAAAGCCCAGCTGGGGCTGCCCTTCGAACTGCTTTGCGACGTCGACGAAACAGCCTGCACGCTGTTTGACATCATCAAAATGAAAAACATGTATGGCAAACAGGTACGCGGTATCGTCCGCAGCACCTTTCTGATCGACAGTACCGGCCGGCTCGTGCGCGAATGGCGCGGTGTAAAGGCCGATGGCCATGCGGCCGAAGTGCTCGCCGCCCTGCAAGCTTTGTAACCGACCCGACCGGATATTCATGAACGCCAAACGCAGCGCCAAGCCAACCAAGGCGCAACAGCCCAGCAAGCTGTTCGTCCTCGACACCAACGTGCTGATGCACGATCCGCTGAGCCTTTTCCGCTTCGAAGAACACGATCTCTTCGTGCCGATGATGACCCTGGAAGAGCTGGATGCCAACAAGAAAGGCATGTCGGAGGTGGCACGCAACGCCCGCCAGACCAGCCGCATGCTCGACGAGATCGTCAGCGGCAGCGAGGAAAACATCCAGCATGGCATCGACCTGACCGGTCCTTCGCGCGAGCTGGCGAGCGGCCGCTTGTTCCTCCAGACCGAAGCGATCAACAATGTGCTGCCTGCCTCGCTGCCGACCTCGCGCGCTGATAACCAGATCATCGCCGTGGCGATGCATCTGCACCTGAAGCAGCCGCAGCGGCCGGTGATCCTGGTCACCAAGGACATCAACATGCGCATCAAGGCCCGCGCGCTGGGCCTCGACGCGCAGGATTACTTCAACGACAAGGTGCTGGAGGACACTGACCTTCTCTACACCGGCAGCGTCGAACTGCCGGCCGACTTCTGGGACACGCATGCCAAGGGCCTGGAATCGTGGAAGAAGGAAGGCCGCACCTACTATCGCGTCACCGGGCCACTCTGTCCTGACCTGATGGTCAATGAATTCGTCTGGCAGGAAGGTCCGCAGCCCCTGCTGGCCTGGGTAAAAGTCGGCGCTGGCAAGACGGCGGAACTCGAGACGCTGATCGATTACAGCCATGCCAAGAATGCCGTCTGGGGCATCACGGCGCGTAACCGCGAGCAGAACTTCGCGCTCAACCTGCTGATGAACCCGGATATCGACTTCGTCACCCTGCTCGGCCAGGCCGGCACCGGCAAGACACTGCTGACGCTGGCTTCGGCGCTGACTCAAACCCTGGAACAAAAGCGCTTTGCGGAAATCATCATCACGCGCGTCACCGTGCCGGTGGGTGAGGACATCGGCTTCCTGCCGGGCACCGAAGAAGAGAAGATGACACCGTGGATGGGTGCGCTGGAAGACAACCTCGACGTGCTCAACAAGCCGGCCGAGGAAGGCGAAAAGTCCGGCAGTTACACCGGCGACTGGGGCCGCGCCGCGACCATGGACCTGATTCGCAGCCGCATCAAGATCAAGTCGCTCAACTTCATGCGCGGCCGCACTTTCCTCAACAAGTTCCTCATCATCGACGAGGCGCAGAACCTCACGCCGAAACAGATGAAGACGCTGATCACGCGCGCCGGTCCGGGGACCAAGGTCATCTGCCTCGGCAACATCGCGCAGATCGACACGCCTTACCTGACCGAAGGCTCATCCGGCCTGACCTACGTGGTCGACCGGTTCAAGGGCTGGGACCATTCTGGCCACATCACGCTGCAGCGCGGCGAGCGCTCGCGCCTCGCCGATCACGCTGCGGAAGTACTGTAGGGTCAGTAGGAACCCGGCGCGGCAAAATTCTCGAAGCGGGTATATTCGCCGAGGAAAGTCAGTTTGACCATGCCGGTCGGGCCGTTGCGGTGCTTGCCGATGATGACCTCGGCCACGCCCTTCTCGGTGGTGTCCTGCTTGTAATATTCCTCGCGATACATCATCAGGATGATGTCCGCATCCTGCTCGATGGCGCCTGATTCACGCAGGTCGCTCATCAACGGCCGCTTGTCATTACGCTCCTCGACCTTGCGCGACAACTGTGACAGGGCAATGATCGGCACCTGCAATTCCTTCGCCAGCGCCTTGATGGAACGGGAGATCTCCGAAATTTCGGTAGCGCGGTTCTCGTTGTCCTTGATCGAACTCATCAGTTGCAGGTAGTCCACCACGATCAGGCCGAGCTTGCCGCACTGGCGATGCAGGCGGCGCGCACGCGCGCGAAGATCTGATGCATTCAGGGCACCGGTTTCGTCGATGTGGATCGGCGCTTCATGCAGTTTGCCAAGCGCCATCGACATCTTTTCCCAGTCTTCGTCTGACAGCTTGCCGGTACGGATTTTGGTCTGGTCGAGCCGCCCGGCCGATGACAGAAAACGCATCGCCAGTTGCGGGCCTGACATTTCCAGACTGAAGATCGCCACCGGCAGTTTGAGCTCCATGCCGACATGCTCGGCGATATTCAGCGCGAATGCGGTCTTGCCCATCGAGGGGCGACCGGCCACGACAATCATGTCGCCCGGCTGCAGACCCGAAGTGATGCGATCCAGGTCGTTAAAACCTGTCGCCAGCCCGGTAATGTCGGAAGGATTTTCGCGGTTGTAGAGCTTTTCGATGCGATCGACCACATCGCCCAGCAGCGGTGTGATCGCCTGGAATCCCTGCCCGACGCGATTGCCCGCCTCGGCGATTTCGAACACTTTCTGCTCCGCGTGGTCGAGCAAATACTTGACGTCGCGACCCGCCGGATTGAGTGCAGAAGCCGCGATCTCATCGCCGACCGTTACCAGCTTGCGCAGCACCGCGCGCTCGCGCACGATCTCGGCGTAGCGGCGGATATTCGCAGCGGAGGGCGTGGCGTTGGCGACCTCGCCGAGATAGGCCAGCCCACCGGTCTGCTCGGCCTGATTGGAATGCTCGATCGATTCGTAGACGGTCACCACGTCGGCGGGCCGACCCGTTTCGATCAGCTTGCGAATATGCGCAAAGATACGGCGGTGGTCGTCGCGATAGAAATCGGATTCGCCGACGACATCGGCAATGCGGTCCCAGGCAGCATTATCCAGCAGCAGGCCACCGATCAGGGACTGCTCGGCCTCGATCGAATGTGGTGGCAGCTTGAGCGCCGCCACCTGTGGATCTGCCTGAAAGGTCTGGGCGTAGGGTTGTATGGTCTGTGCCTGTGGCATGTTGTTTTCCTCCAACCGGCGAGTTTACCCGCGATGCCTGTCGGCGAGGAGTGAACAACTTGTGGAAATGCTGTGGATTACATGTGGGCAGCCTGTGGAAATGCAGTGCATGATGGTCTACGCAAAAGAGCCGCCAAAAATCTGGCGGCCCTTTTGCGTATAAAGTGGCGCTTACTGCTCGCCGCCGACCGTCACCGTCACGCTGGCCACGATATCGGGATGCGGCGACACTTCGAGGACGAATTCGCCGATGGTCTTGAGCAGGCCTTCCGGCATGCGTACGGCGCTCTTCTCAATCGCGATACCCTGTGCAGTCAGCGCTTCGGCCACGTCGGCCGGACTCACCGAACCAAACAGGCGACCATCGACACCCGCCTTGCGTACGAGCTCGACCTTGAAACCTTCGAGTTTCGCCGCCACTGCCTGAGCGGCCGCCAGCTTTTCGCCGGCAATGCGCTCCAGTTCGGCACGCCGCGCTTCGAACACCTTCATGTTCTCGGCGTTGGCACGCTTGGCAAAGCCTTGGGGAATCAGATAATTGCGGGCATAACCTTCCTTGACCTTGACGACGTCGCCAAGATTGCCGAGGTTGACCACTTTGTCCATCAGAATCACTTGCATGGTTCGACTCCTCGCTTATTGATGCAGGTCGGTGTACGGCAGGAGGGCCAGGAAGCGGGCCCGCTTGATGGCGGTCGACAACTGGCGCTGAAAGCGGCTCTTGGTACCGGTAATGCGCGCCGGCATGATCTTGCCGTTCTCGGAGATGAAGTCGCGCAGCAGATCGACATCTTTGTAATCGACATGAGCGATCTTTTCTGCGGAGAAGCGGCAGAACTTGCGCCGTTTGAACATGTTGCGGTTCTTGTTGCGATCATCCTTCTTTTTGGTGCCGGGCTTGAAAGCCATTGCAATATTCCTTTCTCAAATTTGTTCTGCTTGTTCTACGAATGCGATGTGGATCGCATGCAGCACAGGCGACTTTTGCTTAAGACTGCGGGAAGCCAGAAAACCGCTCACGACGAGTTCGGTACCGGGTCCGGCTTCCTTGAGGAGCAAAGCGGGCGCTCCGAGAGCTACGCAGGCAAGTTCACATTCGACACGACGGGAAGCGGCTGCTTCACTCTGCTCCGAAGCGTGGGTAATCCGGAACTCGATGGCCGGAACCCCCGCCGGTGTGTAGCGCAGATTGCCTCGTTCCAGCAACCTGCCCGCCAGCTCGGTGCGATTCGCCGCCGTATTTCCGGCAGCCGCGCCGTCAGTCTCAGGCGGCAGCCGCGGCCTCCTCGACGACAGCAGGCTTGACTTCGCCCGGTGCATTCAGTGAGCGCGTCTTCTCTTCTTTCATCATCGGCGATGGCAGGGTTTCGGCCTGATCCATCTTGATGGTGAGGTGGCGCAGCACGGCATCATTGAACTTGAATGCACTTTCGATCTCGGCGAGGGTTTCGCCATCACACTCGATATTCATGAGCACGTAGTGCGCCTTATGCACCTTCTGGACCGGATAGGCCAGCTGGCGGCGGCCCCAGTCTTCCAGTCGATGGATGGTGCCGTTATGGCCAGTGACGAGCGTCTTGTAGCGCTCAATCATGGCCGGCACCTGGTCCGACTGGTCTGGATGGACGATGAAAACGATTTCGTAATGTCGCATTTATGCTCCTTTTGGTTTGGGTTGAGCCCCCCCGCATGCGAACGGGTGGAGCAAGGATTGAAAGGGCCAGAATTCTATCTGGAAGCGACTGCAAGCACAAGACAAACTCGCCCAGTGAAATCAGCTTTATCCCCTACCTTTCCTTACCCAACTTGTCGATAATGCGCCTATGACAACACTGCATCACACCGACCTCGATCTTGAAGGCTGGGTGGCCTATTTCAGTCAGGCAAACATTCCGGTGCTGCGCCACACGGTGCAACAATTGACTGAGCTGCGCGCCAATGCCAACAAGTCCAATGCCCGGGCGATTTCGTCGGTGATCCTGCGCGATCCGATGATGACATTGCGCGTGCTCGCCTACATCGAGGCCAAGCGCAGCACGACCAGACAAACGGACATCACCACGATCGAGCGTGCCTTGATGATGATCGGCATGGGGCCGTTTTTCAACGACTTTCAGGATCTGCCGCTGGTCGAGGATCACCTCAAGGGGCATCCGCGCGCCCTGCTCGGCCTCCTCAAAGTAATCGGGCGTGCCCGCAAGGCAATGTACTGGGCGCGCGACTGGGCGCTCTATCGTCATGATCTCGACGTTGACGAGATCAATGTTGCCACCCTGCTCTTCGATTTCACCGAAATTCTCATGTGGTGCTTCGCGCCGGGCCTGGCCGTGCAGGTCGCCGACCGACAGAAAGCAGACCGGGCCCTGCGTTCGATTACCGTGCAGACAGAGCTTTTCGGTGTGCCCCTTTACCAGATCAAGCTGGCCTTGGCCCACGCATGGCACTTGCCGCAACTGCTGGTGACACTGATGGATCAGGAGCAAGCGGCCCATCCGCGTGTCAGGAATGTGCGGCTTGCGGTCGATCTGGCGCGTCACTCGGCTAACGGCTGGGACGATGCGGCCCTGCCGGACGACTTCAAGGCAATTGAGGATTTGTTGCGCATCAGCCATGAGTCACTGATGCACCGACTCGGTCTGGACTTGATCCTCCCCAGCGGACAACCTGCAGAGTAATCGATAGAATGCGGGCCTCGCCCCCATAGCTCAGTGGATAGAGCACGCCCCTCCTAAGGGCGGGGTCGCACGTTCGATTCGTGCTGGGGGCGCCACATGATCCCATCCAGAAAACGTCGCCTCGCGGCGCTTTCCCCTCAAGGGGCAAATAAACACTTGGGGCGCCCCGGCGTGTTTCTTGGAAGCCTATTTGATGCGGGTCAGGTGACCGCCACGTCGAACAGGCTGCTCCGGTTTGTCCTCAGCGGACTCGGCTGGTGCCAACGCCATGTCACGCAGCGACCCGGCTGACGCCGTCTCGCCAGCGCCGACTTTCTCGGGTTCTGCGTCAGACGCCGTTGCACTGGCTTCAAAAGCCATGCCCTGCCCGTTTTCACGTGCATAGATGGCCTGCACCGCATCGACAGGCACGACAACGGGAAACGAGGCACCGTTGAAGCGCGTCTGGAACGTGATTTCGTCATTCCCCAACGTCATCTGATGGGTGGCTTCGGCGCCGATGTTCAGGACGATCTGGCCATCGCGCACAAACTCGCGCGGCACCCGCGTCCGCTCATCGACCTGAACCGCCAGATAGGCCGTGAACCCCTCGTCGGCACACCATTCGTAGATGGCGCGAATCAGATACGGCTTGGTGGATGACATCGTGCGACAGGTCCATGCGCTGCCGGCTTCAGCGACGCATCACCTTTTCCGTCGGCGTCAGCGCGTCGATGAAGCCCTGACGCGAGAAAATCCGCTCGGCAAACTTCATCACCGGCGCGGCGGTTTTCGGCAGTTCGATGCCATAGTGATCGAGGCGCCACAGCAGTGGGGCGATCGCCACGTCGAGCATGGAAAAGTCGTCGCCGAGCAGGAACTTCTGCTTGGAGAATAACGGCGTCAGCTCGACCAGGCGGTCGCGGATATGCGATCGGGACTTGTCGGCCGTTTTGAGATTGCGTTCAAGTGCATCGATGTAGCTGAACAGCTCGTGCTCCATGGTGTGCAACAGCTGCCGCGCTTTCGCCCGCGTCTGCGGGTCAGGCGGCATCAGTTGCGGATGCGGAAAGCGCTCGTCGATGTACTCGTTGATGATGTTGGACTCGTACAGGACAAGATCGCGATCCACCAGTACCGGAACACGGTTGTACGGATTAATGACAGCGATGTCCTCAGGTTTATTGAAGAGATCGACATCAATCACCTGGAAGTCCATCTGCTTCTCGTACAGGACGATGCGACAGCGATGGCTGAACGGACACGTGGTACCCGAGTACAGATTCATCATGGCACTCGTTCCCCAAGAATAATCAGAATCACGCACCACACGTCGAACGGGTGGATTCATATCACGATGCCCCATGGTAGTTCAATTCTTCTCGATGGTTAATGGATATCTTTCCAGTACTCACGCTTGAGTGCATAGGAGAAGACAAACAGGATGGCGAGGGCGATGAGTACGACAACACCCAGCTCTTTGCGAAAGTTCTGCACTGGCTCGCCGATGTAGTTCAGAAAGCCAACCAGGTCGGCGACCATGGCATTGTAGTCTGCCGGCTTCATGAGACCAGGCTTGGCCAGCACCAGCTTGTGATCGGCGCCCATAACCTGCTCGCCTTGCAGCTCCCAAAGCACGTGCGGCATGCCAACGTTGGAAAATACCGTGTTGTTCCAGCCGGTCGGACGCGCATCGTCACGATAGAAACCGCGCAGATAGGTGTAGAGCCAGTCGGAGCCGGAACCGAATTCCGAGGCGCGCGCACGGGCAATCACCGTCAGGTCGGGTGGTGCGGCACCAAACCATTGCTTGGATTCGGCACGACGCATGCCGATAGTCATCAACTCGCCCGGCTTATCGGTTGTGAACATCAGATTGTCTTTGATCTGCTGTTCGGTCAGGCCGATGTCCTGCAGCCGGTTATAGCGCATGTAGGACGCTGAATGGCAGTTCAGGCAGTAGTTGATGAAAACCTTTGCGCCATTCTGTAATGCCGGCAGATCACGGGCGCGATCCGGCGCCTTGTCGAGGTGGAGTTCGGCACCGGAAGCAAAAGCCAGCAGCGGTGCGCACAGGAACGCAATAAGAAACTTTTTCATTATCCCGTCACCCTTTCCGGTTCAGCCTTGCATTTATCCAGCGATGTATAGATCGGCATCAGCAGGAAGAAGGCAAAGTAAAGGATCGTGCAAACCTGTGAAACCACGGTACGGCCCGGCGTCGGGGCTAGCATGCCCAGATAGCCGAGGACCAGGAAGCTGATCACGAAGATCGCCAGCGCACCCTTGAAGAGGGGGCCGCGGTAACGGATCGACTTCACCGGACTGCGATCGAGCCACGGCAGGAAAGCGAAGATAATCGTGCTGAGGCCCATGAATATAACGCCCCAGAGTTTGGCGTCGATCCAGAAGAAATTCACGGTATTGGCGCGCAGGATCGAGTAGTAAGGCGTGAAATACCAGACTGGCGCGATGTGCGGCGGCGTCACCAGCGGATCGGCGGGGAAGAAGTTATTGAACTCCAGAAAGTAGCCACCAGCCTCGGGCATGAAGAAAAGTATGATCGAAAACACCATCAGGAAGACCACGATACCGACGATATCCTTCACCGTGTAGTACGGATGGAAAGGAATGCCATCGAGCGGGATGCCATTCTCGTCTTTCTTCTTCTTGATCTCGATACCATCCGGGTTGTTCGAACCGACTTCATGCAGTGCCATGATATGGGCGGCTACCAGGCCGACCAGAATCAACGGAATGGCGATGACGTGGAGGGAAAACATGCGATTCAGCGTCGGATCGCTCACGACGAAGTCGCCTCGCACCCAGATCGCGAGCTCATTGCCAATCAGCGGAATGGCCGAAAGCATGTTCAGGATGACCTGCGCGCCCCAGTAGGACATCTGACCCCAGGGCAGAAGGTAGCCCATGAACGCCTCGCCAAACAGCGCCAGGAAAATAACGACGCCGAAGATCCAGATGAGTTCGCGCGGCTTCCGGTAGGAACCGTAGAGCATGCCGCGAAACATGTGCAGATAGACAACAATAAAGAAGGCTGAGGCACCGGTCGAGTGCATGTAGCGAATCAGCCAGCCCCACGGCACGTCGCGCATGATGTACTCGACGCTGGCGAAGGCGACTGGCACGCCGGAAGCATTGAGGGCCGCATCCGGCTTGTAGTGCATGGTCAGAAAAATGCCGGTGACGATCTGGAGCACCAGAACCAGCAGCGCGAGTGAACCAAAGAAGTACCAGAAGTTGAAGTTCTTCGGGGCGTAGTACTTGGCCAGATGATCATTCCATAACGACATCAGCGGGAAGCGGGCATCGACCCACTCCAGCAGGCCACCGACGGCCGTGCCATCGGATTTGTATTTTTCGGCGTTGGCGGCACCCATGCTTACGCTCCCTTTTTCTCTTCGCCGATCATGATCTTGGCGTCAGACAGGTAAAAATGCGGGGGAATCTCGAGGTTATCCGGAGCTGGCATGCTCTTGTAAACCCGGCCGGCGAGATCGAACATCGAACCATGGCAGGGGCACAAAAAACCACCCGGCCAATCGGCCGCGATACCGGAACTTTCGCCGGACTTGAACTTTTCTGAGGGCGAGCAGCCCAGATGAGTACAGATTCCGACCGCTACCAGATACTCGGGTTTGATCGAACGATATTCGTTCTTTGCATAGTCAGGCTGCATCGCACGGTTGGATTTCGGGTCGACCAGCTTATCGTCCAACTTATCGAGTCCGTCGAGCATTTCCTTGGTGCGGCGGATGATCCAGACCGGCTTGCCGCGCCATTCGACGGTCATCATTTCGCCTGGCGCGAGTTTGCTGATATCGGCCTCAACGGGGGCGCCGGCTGCCTTGGCGCGTTCTGACGGGGCAAAAGTGCTGACAAACGGGATAACGGCAGCCACGCCAGCCACACCCCCCGCAACCGATGTCGCGACCAGCAGGCGACGCCTGCCACAATCCACTGTATCGTCACAACTCATGGTGGTTTCCTGAAAAGTAAGAATGCGAATACAAAAAACCCGCAGATTGTACTTAAGCCAGCAACAAATTTAAAGCTCTAATTAGCTAACCTGATGGTTTTACGTCAATAATCCCGTCGTTCGGTGAATGCTTGCGCTACGCTGGCAGCATCGGAATATTCGAGTTCACTGCCCAGTGGCAATCCCCGGGCAATCCGGCTGACCTTGATCCCGCGCGCATGCAGAATTTCAGAAAGGTAGTGCGCGGTTGCCTCACCCTCGTGGGTCAGGTTGGTGGCCAGAATCACCTCCTTCACAATGCCATCGCTCGCCCGTGTCAGCAGGCGATCAAAAGCCAATTCGCGCGGGCCGACACCATCGAGCGGGCTCAGTCGTCCCATCAGCACATAATAAAGGCCGTTAAAAGCGTGGGTCTGTTCCATGGTATTCAGATCAGCCGGCATCTCGACCACGCACAACTGGGTAGGGTCGCGCTTCGGTGAGAGGCAGCGCGCACACACTTCCGCCTCGGTAAAGTTATTGCACTGATTGCAGCGGCGCAAGGTGTTGATGGCACCGTCAAGCGCCCGCGCAAGACGTTCGGCACCGCGCTGATCGTGCTGGAGCAGGTAGTAGGTCATGCGTTGCGCGGATTTCGGCCCCACACCGGGCAAGCAACGGAGGGCCTCGATCAATTCGTCGAGACTCGACAGTCTGGCCATGACTCAGTGCAGGTGACGTGGCACCGCTTCCTCGGCCTGCTCCGGCAGTTCAGCATGCACGGGCTCACCGTCGGGATTCGGATAGAGGGGCGCGCCACAATCGTCGCAGTATTCCAGCGGGAAGCGATGATCGAGTACCAGCACCTCGCGCACGCCCGCTTCGCGCAAGACGGCTTCGATCTGGGCCGGCAGTTCGGCCGCTTCGTCCTCGTTTTCGAGCAGGGGCCAGACGACGCCATGGACTACCTCGGCGGCCTCGTCCAGCGTGAAACCGATCCGAAACTCCTCGATCTGGCGATCGTAATACGGGGCCACGACCGCCCGCAGGTTGCCGGCACCTACGTTCAGCGTAGTTTGCAGGAAGGCCACCGCTGAGCGCAGCGAATACGGGCGCGACGCCCGGTCGGCATCCCGCACCGCAGCGTGGAATGACTGCGGGAGCAGCGGTTCGAGCGCGCAGGCCGGCAGAAGGGGCCGTAGCGCCTCGCCACCCTGGGCGCGCCATTGCTTGAGCGCATCATTCCGGTTGCCATCCTCCTCCTGCCAGCGAAACAGGGCAGCACCCGTCGGCACGCACACCACACCGAGGAGGTAGCGGGTATCCGAGAGGAAACTCATCGTTTCGGGCATCTGGGCCGAATCAAGCTTGAAATCGCGACCATGCAGGGCAGGCTTGCTCAACTTTTCGGTCAGTGCCGCCGTTTCACAATAGCTCTGCGGCAGCTGGTCGGGACTAAAAAAATAATCGGCGAGGCCAAAACGAACATCGGCCGCAAACGCATGCGCCTGCAACTGAACGCGCAAGTTTGCGAGCACTTCGGCGGAGATCGGGCCGGAAGGAATCGTATAGCGCGACCAGGCCAGCACGGGCGCGGCAAACAACAGCACATCCTGTCCGGCATTGGAACTCGCCAGCGCGTGATGCCTGGACTCGGCGCAGAATTCGACCAGATCGGCCAAGTCATCATAGGCACGCCCACCCACGCCATACAGGTGGTCGAGCGCCGCATTCAGGGCAATTTCGTCCTGTCCGTGCAGCAGGCGTTCGATGGTGCTGGCGAGCCGCCGCTCCCAGTAGGCATCTTCCAGCCGGCTACCAGACAGGCTCAGCTGCGTGGCGAGGCGGATCAACTCCTCGGTGTCCGGGGTCTGCTTGGTACGGCGGGAAAAACGGGAGCGTTTCATGGCAATCGACGGGAAGATAGACAGATGACGGCGTTTAACCGCAGCCGTGGAATTTTAACAGTTTGCCGACGCGCCGAAATGGCGTCAGCGGGACAGCGCTGACAAAGTCGGCGCTGGCAGGACGGCACCTCGCAGGATTAGTGCGCTGCCAGGCCGCGCATCAAGTCGGCCTCAATGTCGGTCACGGCTTCAAGACCGACAGCGACCCGCAACAAACCCTCCGTGATGCCCGCTTCGGCACGTGCCTCGGGCGTTATCCGGCCATGCGTAGTGGAAGCCGGATGCGTCAGCGTGGTTTTCACATCACCCAGGTTGGCGGTAATCGACAACAGCTTGCAGTTGTCCACCACGCGCCAGGCCTCAGCTCTGCCACCCTTGACCTCGAAGGCGACGATGGCGCCACCGGTCGCCTGCTGGCGCATGGCAAGCGCATGCTGCGGATGAGAGGGCAGCCCGGGATAGAACACGCGCGCCACGGCAGGATGCGCCTCTAGCCGGTGCGCCAAATCGAGAGCACTGACCGACTGTGCCAGCATGCGAATTTTCAGGGTTTCAAGCCCTTTGAGGATGACCCAGGCATTGAAAGGCGACAATGTCGGCCCGGCCGTACGCATGAACTTGAAAACCTCCTCGACTGGCGCCTTGCCTCCACAGACGGCGCCGCCCAGCACACGCCCCTGTCCGTCAAGATATTTGGTCGCGGAATGGATCACCAGGTCGGCACCGAGCTCCAGCGGACGCTGCAGCGCGGGGGAGCAGAAGCAGTTATCCACGACGAGCAACGCACCCGCTTCATGAGCCACGGCAGCCAACGCGGCAATGTCGAAGACCTCGGTCAATGGATTCGACGGCGTCTCGATGAAAAGCAGTTTTGTGCCGGGTTGCAGCGCCGCACGAAATGCCGCCGGATCGCTGCCGACAACGAAGCTGGTAGCCACGCCGAAACGCGGCAGGATGGCACCGAACAACTGCTGGCTTGCGCCGAAGATACTGCGCGCGGAGACGATGTGGTCGCCGGCCTTGAGCAGCGCCATGACGGTCGCGAGCATGGCCGACATGCCGCTCGCGGTAGCAATGCAGGCTTCTGCGCCTTCGAGCGCGGCGAGCCGCTCCTGAAACATTGTGACGGTGGGATTGGTGAAGCGCGAATAGACGTTGCCCTCTTCGGTTCCGGCAAACCGCGCCGCCGCCTGCGCTGCATTCTCGAACACAAAGCTGGAGGTGAGATAGAGCGCCTCGGCATGCTCGCCGAACTGGCTGCGTTCCTGGCCGGCGCGCACCGCCAGCGTATCGATCTGGTATTGCTGCTCGTCGCTCATTCCGCAGTCACTCCGATGTCACCAGATTGAGATCGAGCTGCGCTTCATCGCTATCGTCCCGTCCCGGCTTGCCGCGCGCGCTTTCAACGCTGGCCAGATAATCGGCGCTAACGTCTCCGGTGACATACAAGCCGTCGAAGCATGAAGTATCAAAGTGCGTCAGCGTCGGGTTAACCGCATGCACGGCATTCTTCAAGGCATCGAGATCCTGGTAAATCAGGGCGTCGGCACCGATTTCGCGCCGGATTTCCTCATCACTGCGATACGCGGCAATCAGTTCGGCGCGGGTTGGCATGTCAATGCCATACACGTTGGGGAAGCGCACCGGCGGACTGGCCGAAGCGAAATAGACTTTTTTCGCGCCCGCCTCGCGCGCCATCATGATGATTTCGCGGCTGGTCGTGCCACGCACGATGGAATCGTCAACCAGCAGCACATTCTTGCCGCGAAACTCCTGGGCGATTGCGTTGAGCTTCTGGCGCACGGATTTTCTGCGCGAGGCCTGGCCGGGCATGATGAAAGTTCGACCAATATAGCGGTTCTTCACGAAACCTTCGCGATACGGCACCCCCAGTTGCGTCGCCAGTTCGAGTGCTGCCGGCCGGCTCGAATCGGGAATCGGAATCACCGCGTCGATATCGAGATGCGGCATGGTGTGGCGAATCTTGTCGCCAAGAAACTCGCCCATCTTGACCCGCGATTCATAGACCGAAACCCCATCCATCAGCGAGTCCGGGCGCGCCAGATAGACATACTCGAACATGCAGGGGGCATGCATGGTCTTTTCCGCGCATTGCCGGCTGATGAACTGGCCGCGCGTGTCGATCAGTACGGCCTCGCCCGGCTCGACATCGCGCAGAAACTGGAAGCCGAGCGTGTCGATCGCCACGCTCTCGGACGCGACGAGATATTCCATGCCTTGCGGCGTTTCGTTGCGGCCGATCACCAGTGGACGGATGCCGTAGGGATCGCGGAAAGCCAGCAGGCCATAACCGGCTATCATCGCCACCACGGCATAAGCCCCCTTGACACGCTTGTGCATGCCGGCCACGGCCTTGAAGATGATCTCGGCATCGACCTGGTATTTCGACGAAGCGGCCTGCAACTCGTGAGCCAGCACGTTGAGCAGCACCTCGGAATCCGAGTTGGTATTCATGTGCCGCAAATCCTGCAAGAACATGTCGCGCTTCAACTGCTCGGCATTGGTCAGGTTGCCGTTGTGCGCGAGCATCAGGCCGAAGGGCGAGTTGACGTAGAACGGCTGCGATTCGGCAGCGTTGTCAGCCGAACCCGCCGTCGGATACCGGCAATGGGCGATGCCCCAGTTGCCAATCAGGCTGCGCATGTTGCGGGTACGGAACACATCGCGGACCAGGCCTGGCCCCTTGTGCATATGGAAGCGCCCGCCCTCCGCAGTGGCGATGCCAGCCGCGTCCTGCCCGCGATGCTGGAGCACCTGCAGCCCATCGTAAAGCAACTGATTCACTGCAGTGGTGGCGACCACGCCCATAATGCCGCACATCGTTTTACCCTATCGGTAATGAATCCGTTTTGCCAATTCCGGCGGCAGCCATGGCTTGACCGCCAGCACGCCCATTTCCAGCGGCGGCGCTAACATTGCCGTTCGCCACCACTGCTGCTGCGGCAGGGGTGTCAGCCCGGCCAGCAAAACCAGCATCAGCACCACCAAAACCCCGCGCGCCACACCGAACAATGCGCCCAGGGCGCGATCCAGCGGCCGCAATCCAGCCGCTTTGAGCAACAGCGCCATCAGCCAGCGCAACACGGCGAACAATATCAGTACGGCGACAAAAATGGCAACGAATCCTGCCAGTTGCCGCCACAGCGGGTCGGGCATCTCGGCAAGCATCAGGTCACCGACCGGCACCGCCCACATGCGGGCGGCAATGAAAGCCGCCAGCCAGGCCACCAATGCCAGAATCTCACTGATCACCCCGCGCGTGATACCCAGCAGCAGGGAGATGGCCATCACACCCAACACGACATAATCGAATGGCGTCACGTACTTGTCACAGCCCCATCACGGTTTTTTTGCCACCGGGCCATCGACACCGATAATTTTGGCACGCAGACGCGCTTTCTCAGCGGCTTCCTGGCTGGGGAACGGTCCTGCCCGCACCCGGGTGCGCGAGCCTTTCGGCGTATCGACTTTTTCGGTATAGGCAGGAATGTTCAGGTCTTTGAGCTTGGCCAGCAGATTCTTGACTCGCCCGGGTTCGGAATAAGCACCCATTTGCACTTCCCAGGATTCGCCGGCGGAAACTGACGAGACAGCCTTGGGTTCCTGCTTAGGTTCCTGCTTGGTTTCCTGTTTCGGCTCGGACTTCGCTTCAGGCTTGGACTCCGGCTTGGAGCTCAGGACTGGATTCCGGTTTCGCTTCCTGTTTTGGCTCTGGCTTCGGTTCGGGCTTGGCTATCGGCTTGATGTCCGGCTTGGCGACGGGCCTGGCCGGTGGCGCCAAGCGCTGTGCTGCACCTTCGTCGGGGCTGGGAATGCGTACCTGGATGTCCTTGAGCGGCGCTGCCGGCTGATGGTCCATGACCATCGGCAAAACGATGGCAGCAAGGAGCGCCAGCGCCACCGCACCGATCAGGCGCCGACGCGCACGTTTCTTCAGCAGGGTGGCCGCGTCCGGCTGTCCGGTTCCGCGAGCATCGCTCTGTTTGTCATCTTGCATCATGTCATGTACCGCGACCCAGGAAGCGCATTACACCAGCTACTGTCAGGAACGATCCAAAGGCGAGAATTCTATCATCGTCCCCAGCCTTCTCCTGCGCAAACGCGAAGGCAGCAGCGGGAGAATCAAAGCAGCGCGCCGTCTCGCCAGCGCCGACTTTTATGCCTTTTGCAATGATGTCCGCCAGCCGGGTGGCGGAAGCGGCGCGTGATCCAGGCAGGTCGCACGGCAGCCAGCGATCGACACGCAGCCCCAGCGCCGCAACGACGCCGGCGATATCCTTGTCCGCCATCATGCCGAACACCGCCCACGTGGTGCGCGCAAACCCCATCCCACCCAGACTGTGTGCGAGTTCTGCCGCCGCCTGGGGATTGTGGGCGACGTCGAGCACAATCTGCGGCCGCCCTGGCAACACCTGACAGCGCCCCGCCACATCGACCGCTGCCAGACCGTTCCGGATGTCCTGCGCAGTGACCGGCAGCCGGTCGCGCAGCGTATCCAGCGCAGCGATGGCACACGCAGCGTTGTTCAACTGACAGTCGCCGCGCAGCGCGGGCCAGGCCAGGCCTCCTAGCTTTCGGCCAGCTTTCCCCCAGGATTGCCACTGTCCTTCCTGGCGCAGAAATCCGAAATCCCGCGCCAATTGCCGAAAGTCGGCGCCGGCGCGACGGCATACTTCGATCAGGCTTTGCGGTGGCTGCGGCATCACCGCAGATCAGCGGATGCCCAGAGCGGCAGATGCCGGCCTTTTCAAAGCCGATCGCCTCGCGCGTCGTGCCGAGATAGTCCATGTGATCGAGTGCTACCGTCGTGACGATCGCGCAGTCGGCATCGTAGATGTTCGTGGCATCGAGACGACCGCCCAGCCCGACTTCGAGGATGATGGCATCGAGCCCAAGTAGCGATTGGGTGGCGAACATTTCCCATGCGGCCAGGGTGCCAAATTCGAAATAGGTAAGCGGAACATCCTTGCGCGCTGCTTCGACCCGTGCGAACGCCGCGCAGAACGCTGCGTCTGCGGCCGGGGTGCCGTTCAGCCGCACGCGCTCGTTGTAGTGCAGCAGATGTGGCGAGGTATAGACGCCGACGCGGTAACCGGCAGCCAGCAGAATGCGCTCGAGCATCGCACAGGTGGAGCCCTTGCCGTTGGTGCCGCCGACCGTGATGACCGGGCAGGTCTTGCGCTGTCCCAGCAATTGAGAAACCTGGCGGACACGTTCGAGGCCGAGCTCGATTCCCGCCTGTCCGCGTGGATGCAGGCGCTCAAGGTGATCCAGCCAGTCGCCCAGACTGCGGTCTGGCACTGCCACCATCAAACGGCAGGAATGCGTTGCAGCAGGGTCAGGACAGCCGCCAGCCGGTCGCGCATTTCGCGGCGGTCGACGATCATGTCGATGGCACCTTTTCCGAGCAGGAACTCGGCACGCTGAAAACCCTCGGGAAGCGTCTCGCGCACTGTCTGCTCGATCACGCGCGGGCCGGCAAATCCGATCAGCGCGTGCGGTTCAGCCATCACCACATCGCCGACGAAGGCGAAGGAGGCCGAGACGCCGCCCATGGTCGGGTCGGTCAGGATGGTGATGAAGGGCAACTTCTGGCGCGCCAGTCGCGTGACGGCTGCCGTGGTCTTGCTCATCTGCATCAGCGACAGCAGGCCTTCCTGCATGCGCGCGCCCCCCGAGGCAGTGATGCAAACGAAGGGAAGCTGGTTTTCAAGTGCGACATTCACGCCGCGCACAAAGCGCTCGCCGACCACCGAGCCCATCGAACCGCCCATGAACTCGAATTCGAAGCAGGCGATCACCACCGGCAGGGTCTTGATCGCCCCCTGCAACACCACCAGCGCATCTGACTCGCCGGTATCTTCATTGGCCGCCGCCAGACGATCCGGATAACGCTTGCTGTCTTTGAACTTGAGCGCGTCGAGCGGGAGCACTTCGGCGCCGATTTCGAAGCGGCCCTCTGGATCGAGCAGCAGGTCGAGGCGCTTGCGCGCCTTCAGTCGATGATGGTGGCTGCATTTCGGGCAGACGCTGAGGTTCTGCTCAAGATCGGTTGCATAGAGCACCGCTTCGCAGGACGGACACTTGCGCCAGAGACCTTCGGGAATCGACTTTTTCAGGCCTTCGGCGCGCTTGATTTTCGGCGGCAGCAGTTTCTGGAGCCAGCTCATGCCTACACTCCCTTATCCATGGCTACGCGCACTTCGCGCAGGAAGGCGGTAACACGCGCCGGTGCTGTGCCGGCAGGTGCCTGCTCGATGGTTTCGATGATCTTGCTGCCGATCACCACCGCATCGGCAACCTGCGCAATACGCGCCGCGCTGGCGGCATCGCGAATGCCAAAGCCGACGCCGACCGGCATGCCGACTTTCTCGCGGATCACCGGAATGCGTCGTGCGACATCGTCGAGATCGATGGCGGCGGAACCGGTCACGCCCTTGAGCGAAACGTAGTAGATGTAACCACTGCCCAGCTCAGCGACATCGGCATAGCGTGACGGCACCGAAGTCGGGGCCAGCAGGAAGATCGGATCGATGCCGTGCATCTGTAACAGTTCGGCAAAGCCGGCACATTCCTCGGGCGGGTAGTCGACCGTCAGTACGCCATCGACGCCAGCAGCCTGTGCATCGCGGACAAACGCCTCGGCACCATAGGCTTCGACCGGATTGGCATAGCCCATCAGCACCACGGGCGTGGTGGGGTCGGTCTTGCGGAACTCATGCACAAAACCCAGCACAATCCGCAGGCTGACCCCGTAGGTCAGGGCGCGCTCGGAGGCACGCTGGATGGTCGGTCCATCGGCCATCGGATCGGAAAACGGCACACCCAGCTCGATGATGTCGGCACCGCCCGCAACCAGTGCGTGCATCAGCGGCACGGTCTGGCCCGGTTCGGGATCACCGGCGGTAATGAAGGGGATCAGCGCCTTGCGGCCCAGGGTCTGAAGTTCGGCAAACTTGGCAGGAATTCTCGACATTATGATCAATCAGTCAGAACTGAATGCCGGACTTTTCGGCGACGGTATGCATGTCCTTGTCACCACGGCCGGAAAGATTGACGAGCAGGATCCTGTCCTGCGGCAGGGTCGGCGCCAGACGCGCGGCATACGCCAGGGCATGGCTCGATTCGAGCGCGGGGATGATCCCTTCGTAGCGGCACAAACTGTGGAAGGCAGCGAGGGCCTCATCGTCGGTGACGGTGACATACTCGGCGCGACCGGAATCCTTGAGCCAGGCATGCTCGGGGCCGACGCCCGGGTAGTCGAGGCCGGCGGAAATCGAATGCGTTTCGATGATCTGACCGTTTGGATCTTGCAATAGGTAGGTGCGGTTGCCATGCAGCACGCCGGGTTTTCCGGCCGTCAACGAGGCCGCATGCTTGCCGGTCTCGATACCATGTCCCGCGGCTTCGACACCGACGAGTTTGACCGCCACCTGCGGGATGTAATCATAGAAGATGCCCATCGCGTTGGAGCCGCCGCCCACGCAGGCGATCACCTGATCCGGCTGCCGTCCCGCCAGCGCCGACATTTGCCCGACGCATTCGCGACCGATCACCGACTGGAAATCGCGCACCATCATCGGATAGGGATGCGGACCAGCCACCGTGCCAATGATGTAGAACGTGTTGCCAATATTGGTCACCCAGTCGCGCATCGCTTCGTTGAGCGCATCCTTGAGCGTTTTCGAGCCGGATTCGACCGGCACGACCGTAGCGCCGAGCACCTTCATGCGATACACGTTGGCCGCCTGGCGCCGGATGTCCTCGCTGCCCATGTAAACCACGCATTCCATGCCGTAGCGCGCCGCGACCGTGGCGGTGGCGACGCCATGCATGCCGGCACCCGTCTCAGCAATGACCCGCTGCTTGCCCATGCGCCGCGCCAAAAGCGCCTGGCCGATACCGTTGTTGATCTTGTGGGCACCGGTATGGTTGAGATCCTCGCGTTTCAGGTAGATCTGTGCTCCACCCAGTTCGCCGGACCAGCGCCTGGCATGATAAATCGGGCTCGGGCGACCAACATAATGAGCCAGTTCGTATTCAAACTCCGCCTTGAATGCCGGATCATTTCTGGCAGCCTCATAGGCAGCATCCAGTTCCGCCAGGGCCGGAATCAAGGTTTCGGCAACAAATATGCCGCCATATTTGCCAAAATGTCCGTGTTCGTCTGGCATCTTGTAACTATTGTCTGGCATCTTCCGCTCTCACTGCCGCAATGAATTTGGCGATCTTTTCGGCATCCTTGATTCCTTTGTCAACTTCGACGCCGCTACTGACATCAACTGCCCAAGGACGCACTTTAACGACTGCTTCGACGACGTTGCCAGCATGAAGCCCACCAGATAGGATTATAGGCAACGGCAATTCCTCAGGGATCAGGCACCAGTCGAAAGACTCGCCGACACCGCCATAAGCTTCGACCCAAGCATCGAGCAACAAACCCTGAGCCGTAGAAAAAGCCCGGGCGAATTCTAGCAGATCGAGCCCCGGCCGCACTCTGGCAGCCTTGATGTAGGGACGACCGAACTGTACGCAGTAAGCCGCGTCCTCATCGCCATGAAATTGCAGAAGGTCGAGGGGAACGGTCGCCAGCGTTTCGCGCACAACGGTCGGTTCGGCATTTACGAACAACCCTACGCGTGTCACGAAAGGGGGTACGTGCCGCGCCAGACCAGCGGCCACTTGCAGCGGCAGATACCGCGGACTCTGTGGATAGAACACGAAACCGACGGCATCTGCGCCGGAACTCAGGGCTGTCTCGAGGTCGATGGCACGGGTGATGCCGCAGATCTTGATGCGGGTTCGACGCATGGGTTCAGACGGTCGGCAATTGTGGAACCGCCATGATACGTCCCTGCTGGGGCAATGCCCACCGGTCGCCGTAGTCAACACCGGTCAGATACAGTCCATCGGGCGCAAAGGTCGGTGCGCCCAGTCGCCGGTCACGAGCGGCCAGGAGTTGCGCGAACCAGGCGGGCGACTGACGTCGCATGCCGACGTAAACCAGTGCCCCGACGAGATTTCGCACCATGTGGTGCAGGAAGGCATTGGCACAGCAATCGAACGAAATCAGGTCGCCCTCTTGCACGATATCGAGGCGGTACAGGATTTTGACGGGGGATTTCGCCTGACATTCCGCTGCGCGGAAGGATGAGAAGTCATGCTCCCCCGGCAAACAGGCTGCCGCCGCCCGCATCGCCGCCAGATCCAGAGTCCGATGGCACCAACCGACTTTGCCTGCGAGCAAACCCGGCCGTTCGGCACGATTCAGCAGTAAATAACGATAAGAGCGTGCGCGGGCGGCAAAGCGGGCATGAAACTCCTCAGACACGGGTACGGCCCATCGAACAGCCACAGTTGGTGGCAAATGTGTATTGGTGCCGCGCACCCAGGCTGTCATCGGACGATCGAGAGGAGCATCGAAATGCACCACTTGTGCCAGCGCATGAACCCCGGCATCGGTACGACCGGCACACACGACGCGAAGTGGTGTACCGGCAATGCACGTCAGGGCGCGCTCAAGCGCATCCTGCACGGTATTGCCATTCGGCTGCGACTGCCAGCCGGAAAAACCTGCGCCATCATATTCGAGTCCCAGCGCAATCCTCATGGCCTGAATGCCGATACGAAAACCGTTAGCAGCAGAAATCCGATCAAAATCTTGTCCCGCAAATGAAGAGAGGGCCTGGCCAAATGGTAACAATCCACCGCATCGGTATCCCTCGGCTTCGGGGCCAGCCATTCCCGCCAGGAAGTCTGATGTTTCTGTTCGACGAACTCAAGCACCAGCATCAGACGAACCACGGTGGTTGCCCGTCCTGGCAACGGCTCCAGCAACCAGTAAAATCCAGCGAGCAAGCCCGGCGTTCCCAACATCTGATGCAGCAAGGCAAGACTGGCGAGCATCGCCAGCAAGCGCCCCAGATGTTCGCCGCATTGCCACAATCCCTCGTAGGTCAGTCCGATTGCACCCCACACACCCGGCAGAAATTCTCCGGGCGTGATAAACAGGAACAGGAATCCCAAGGAAAAGAACAGCCAGCGGGAACGCCAAAGCAGGCTGCGGCTTCGATCCGGTGCATAGGCAGAGGCCAGAACCAGGCAGATCAGCGTCAGGATACTCAACGGAAACAGGGGAAGCTGCTGCAGTACCAGAACCAGGCTGATCCAGGAGAAGCAGCAACGACGCCGGATGCCACATCGGGAGCGGAGAAGGCATCGTCGCGGCATCGACCCCGATGCCGCAATTCGATTCAGGCGTCCAGTTGATCGAGCTTGGCTTGCGCCTTGGCCCGCTGAGCGTTACTGCCTTCGTTCACAACCTCGTTGAACAGCTCACGCGCACCTTCAAGGTCACCCATTTCGACATAGGCGTGGGCAAGTTCGAGCTTGGTCTCGGCTTCGGAATTGTCGGTCTCGCCAGCTGCCTGGCCAGACACTTCAGCACCAGCAACTGTTTCAGGCTGAAGATCGTTCAGGTCGAAGCCAAAATCCACGGCGTCGCCCCCCGCTGGCTGATTCGCCGACCGGCTCTGGGGTTCGATGGCAGGCCCAGCCGCAGTAAGCGTAGCAGGTCCCGGCGCGCCATCCAGTTCCAGGTCAAAATCGAAATCGATCTTGAGATCGCTCGCTTTTTCGGCAACCCCGCTCGCGGAGAATGCTGACATATCGCCGGTCAGATCCACCACGTTTTCGGGTGACGCCGATCGGGCAAAGTCAGTCTCCTCCCTGCCCAGAGAGTCAGTCACTATTTCGACTGGCGAGCCCAGATCAAGGTCGAAATCCATACCGGCCGCATTGCTCTCATCAACATTTACCACAGGCTGTTGTTGCACTGCGGCTTCATGAGATTCGACTGACGGAGTACCAAGATCAAAATCAAAATCAAGAACCTCGGACTTTTCGGCAGCGGCAACTGTCGCAGCTTGCTCAGCGACTGCAGCTGCCGCAACAGCAGACCCGCTGGTCGTCCCCAGATCCAGATCGAAGTCAAGCGAAGCCACCTCTTCCGCTTGAGCAGGAGAAATTGCCTCTTCTACCGGTTGCGGCGAAGCAAACACTTCGCCGGCCTGAACTGCCGGCTCTGCTCCGGTAACTGATGGCTCCACGGCATCTGGTGGAACCTCATTTTTCAAAGCCCCGGCAGTTGCCCCGCTACCCAGGAACACACCACCCGACAGTCCAAGAATATGCGCCATGGAAAGCGCCTTGTCCCAATCCGCTCCACGGCCGTTATTCAGCTTGTGCAAATCCTTCGCAACCGCCTCGAATTGCGCAATGTTTTCCTGTTTTGCATACAACGCGAGCAACTTCATGTGAATGGCCGTACGTGATGGATCGCGCTTCAGCCCTTCCTGCAGAATCTCTTCGGCTTGCCGGTCGCGACCATAGGCCATCAGGACATCAGCTTCGGCGACCGGGTCGACGATTTCCTCGGTGGTCAATGCACCACCGTCGTTGAAATCGCCCTGAATCGATACCTCCCCGCTATCAAAGCTTGCGCTGGCGGGGCTTGCTATGGAGGCTGCACGAGGTTCGGGGCTTTCCATCTCGGATAAGGAGGCAAGCAAATCCTCCCCCGCCTCTTCAGCATGTTTCTTCCTGCGCCAGGACGAATAGCCCAAATAGCCCAGCAGCAGGGCAATCAAGCCACCTCCGCCGAAGACCACCTGCGGATTTTCATCGATGAAACTAGACTCGGGTGGCGGCGGGGGGGGCGGCACGACAGGTTTGTTGGCAGGCGGCTGCGCAGTTACGGTGGGCGCTGGTTCAGCTGCTTTGGCGGGAGCCGGCTCACTGGCAGATTCCACCTTGCTGGTCTCATCCGGTTTTGCTGTCGGCGTGGCCGGCAGCACCTTCGGGGCACTCTCAGCCGGCTGGCTTTCCTGTTGCAGTTTGGAACCCGTCTGGCTCTTGATCTCAACCAACTGTTTCAGGTTATCGATATTCTTTTCCAGCAGCGCAATACGTTCCGAGGCTTCGCGCAAAGCCTTGTCGCGAGCGATCAGGTCTTCCTCAAGGCTGCTCCCGTCAACCGTTTTGGCTGACTTGGCCGGCTCGGTCCGTGAAACCTCCAGCTTGTCCTGTTTTGGCGCAGCGGGCAGCGTCTTGTCCTGCACTTGCGGCTTGATCAAACCGGATACTTCTTGCCTGGGTGCGGCGTTCGCCGGCGTGGCCGCAGCGGCAGTACCGGCAAGGCGGCGGCGATAGGCATTGAACTCGCCGGCCTGGCCGATAACCAGCTTGCGCGCCTCGACCGGGTCGACCTTGGCGGCTTCGTCGGCGCCCGGTAGCCTCAGTATTTTCCCGGCGCGCAACCGGTTCATATTATTCCCGTCGAAGGCATCTCGATTGCCGTTGAAGAGCGTAACGAGCATTTGATCGAGGCTGACGGATTCCGGCTTGCTCGCGCGCGCAATTTTGGCGAGGTAATCACCATGTTTGACCTGATACTCGCCGGCAGCCTGCGCCGGGGAGCGTGACTGGGCGGCATTGGCACCCGCAGGCTGTGCCGACGGAGTCTGAGCGGAAACTACGGCAGCAGACGGTTTGGCCTGCTCGGTGGACGGGGTCGGCGGCAGGGGAACAACCGTCGGTGTTACCGGGGCGACAACCGATGCAGCCTTCGCCACCTGAAGCATTTCCGGTGGATCGAGCAGGAAAGTATATTCGCGCAGCATGCGGCCGGCCGACCAGTTCAGTTCCACCAGGAAGTGCAGGAAGGGCTCATTGACCGGACGATCGGTCGTCAGCTTCAACACCGACTGATTGTTCGGCTGCTTGACGAGACTGAAGCGCAGACCAGCAAGCGCCGACATATACTCGACCCCCGCCTCCTTGAACGCCTCGTGTGATGCCAGTTTTGCCGTTAGCGAGTTCAACTCGGCCGGCGTTGCCGTCAATGCAACCTCCGCGTTCAGCGGTTGGCCAATCCCAGAGTACACCGTCAGTTTGCCCAAGCCCGCCGCCTGAGCACCCAACGCGCTCGCCAGCAATGACGCCAGCAATGACGTCTTGAATATCAATGAATTCACTGGTTTATTCACTCTGCCACCCCGCGGGGGATTTGTTGGACGGTAATCAAAATAACATCATGGACTTGAAGGCGCAAGCTCGACCTTTGCTTTATATGCAGAATATGATTATCCGAGCAAAATACGCAACATCCGGCGCAGCGGCTCGGCGGCCCCCCACAACAGCTGGTCGCCACAAGTAAATGCACCAAGGTACTCGGGACCCATTGCCAGCTTGTGCAGACGCCCGACAGGTACCGTCAGCGTGCCTGTTACGGCGGCAGGCGTCAATTCGCGCTCGGAAATTTCGCGCTCGTTGGGCACTACCTTCACCCAGTCATTGCCCTTGGCGAGGAGGTCGCTCACCTCGTCAAGCGGCACGTCCTTCCTGAGCTTGATGGTCAGGCCCTGAGAATGGCAGCGCATGGCACCAATGCGCACGCACAGTCCGTCAATCGGAATGCTGCCAGGAGAACGAAACGCCGGCCGGCCGAGGATCTTGTTGCACTCGGCGCCGCCCTTCCACTCCTCCTTCGACTGGCCACCATCGACCGGCACGTCGATCCACGGGATCAGGCTACCGGCAAGCGGCACGCCGCGAAAGTTTTTGGTCGGCATGGCGCCGGAACGCATGGTCTCGGCCACCTTGCGGTCGATATCGAGAATCGCCGAGGCAGGGTCTGCCAGCTGTGTCTTCACAGCATCGTGCAAGGCGCCCATCTGGGACAACAACTCCCGCATGTTCTGGGCGCCCGCACCCGATGCGGCCTGATAGGTCATCGCCGATACCCACTCGACGAGATCGTGACGGAACAGGCCACCCAGGCCCATCAGCATCAGCGACACGGTACAGTTGCCGCCAATGAAATTCTTGACCCCCTTGGCCAGGCCCGCCTTGATGACGTCGAGATTCACCGGGTCAAGAATGATAATGGCATCATCAGCCATGCGCAGCGTGGACGCCGCGTCGATCCAGTAGCCGTGCCAGCCCGCCGCGCGCAGTTGCGGAAACACCTCCTTGGTGTAATCGCCGCCCTGACAGGTGATGACGATATCCATCTGTTGCAAGGCCGCGATGTCCCTGGCGTCCTTGAGGGGCGTGCCACCCGCTTCCGCCGGACCCTTGCCTCCGGCATTCGACGTCGTGAAGAACACGGGATCGATCAGGGCGAAATCACCCTCCTCGCGCATGCGCTGCATCAGCACCGAGCCGACCATGCCACGCCATCCGACCAGACCTACTTTTTTCATGATGCTCATTCCTGTCGCTTGATTACAGCGCCGCCAGCACGGCGTCGCCCATTTCCTTCGTTCCCACGCGCTGCATACCCGGCTCGAAAATGTCGCCCGTTCTGAATCCCTGCGCCAGCACCTTCTTGACCGCGCTCTCGATGCGCTGCGCAGCGTCCTCACGATTGAAGGTATAGCGCAACATCATTGCCGCCGAAAGTATGGTTGCCAGCGGATTGGCCAGGTTCTTGCCGGCGATGTCCGGCGCTGACCCGTGACTTGGCTCGTAGAGACCCTTGTTTTTTTCGTCAAGCGAGGCCGATGGCAGCATGCCGATCGAACCGGTCAGCATCGAGGCTTCGTCCGACAGGATGTCGCCGAACATGTTGCCCGTAACCATCACGTCGAACTGTTTCGGGTTCTTCACCAATTGCATCGCGGCATTGTCGACCAGCATGTGCGACAACTCGACATCCGGATAATCCTTGGCCACCTCGATCACGACGTCGCGCCACAACTGGGTGCATTCGAGCACATTCATCTTGTCCACCGAGCACACCTTCTTGCTACGCTTACGGGCTGCCTCGAAGGCGACCCGGGCGATGCGCCGGATCTCGCTCTCGGAATAGATCATGGTGTTGAAACCGACGCGCTGCTGCTGCCCATCGACATCGCGCATTTCAATGCCGCGCGGCTGGCCGAAATAGATGTCGCCTGTCAGTTCGCGAACGATCAGGATGTCGAGCCCTGCGACGACCTCGGGCTTGAGCGTCGAGGCATTGGCAAGCTCGGGATAGAGCACTGCGGGGCGCAGGTTGGCAAACAGGCCGAGATCCTTGCGAATGCGCAGCAGACCACGCTCGGGACGCAATTCGCGGGGGTTGCTGTCCCACTGTGGGCCACCGACGGCCCCCAGCAGCACCGCATCGGCAGCCTTGGCCAGCTGCTGCGTCGCTTCGGGAAACGGGTCTTTTGCCGCGTCGATGGCGCAACCACCCAGCAACGCCTCCTCCATCTCGATCTTCGAATCGAGCGCCTTGAGCACCCGTACGGCCTCGGCCGTAATTTCCGGACCGATGCCGTCACCCGGCAATACACAAATCTTCATTTTGGATTCCTGTCAAACAGCAATGTTCGTGGCGCGCAATGGCCGCAATGGCCTTTCTGTTACTTGGTCGATTTCTGGATGGCCTCGCCACCCTTTTCGATGTCTTTGCCGATCCCCTGCACGGTGTTGCATCCGGAGATTGCAAATGCTGCAGCAAGGATGATGAAAAACAACTGTTTCATAGAGGTCTCCTTCAATTTTTGTCGTGCCTATCAATGGAACCGGCCATCGCAATGGCTACCATGGCCAATAAATAAATAAGAATTATCGCACAGGCTCAATGTCCTGCTGTCGGCCGATAGTAGGTCAGCGCCTCGGGCAGCCAGCGTTCGATTTCCTTGATGCGGGTTTCATCCGCCGGATGGGTTGACAGGAATTCGGGCGGCTTTGATTTTCCTTTGGCGGATGCCGCCATACGCTGCCACAGACCAAGGGCGGCGCGCGGGTCATAACCTGCCTTGGCCATATAGATCAGCCCCATCCGGTCAGCCTCCTCTTCGTGCAGCCGCGAATAGGGCAACAGAAAGCCAACAGCAGCCCCGGCACCCAGCAGGCCGGCATAGAGGTCACGCTGGGGAGAGTCGTTGGTTGCAACCACCGTCGCGACGGTCAATCCCGCGACGAGCATTTCCTGGCTCAGCCGTTCGCCGCCATGCCGTGCAATGGCGTGCGCCACTTCGTGGCCGATCACCGCCGCCAGACCCGCATCATCCTGCGCGACAGGCAGCAAGCCCGTATAGACGGCAACCTTGCCGCCGGGCAGGCAGAAGGCATTGAGCGTCTTGTCGCTATCAATAACCTTGAATTCCCATTGGTAATCGCTACGGCCGGTGGCGGCGGCAATGCGCTTGCCAATGCGTTGTATGCGTTCGTTGATCACCGGGTCTTGGCTCAGTTTTTCCTTTTCGAGGATTTCCTTGAAGCTGGACAGGCCCATGCGCATTTCCTGCTGTTCGGAAACCATCTGCAGCTGATTGCGCCCGGTAAGCGGCACATTCTGGCAGCTTGCCAGCAGCAGCGCCATCAGTCCCCACGACAGATATTTTTTCATGTTTACCTCAACGAGAAACCAGCGATTTTGATGACAAGCCGCGCCATACCAGCACCCAGCCGACTGCAGCAAATAGGGCGGCGAGTGAATAGGTAATGCCCGGCCCGAGGCTGCCCCAGGACTCACCGCTGATCAAGCCACCGACCATGCCACCGGCACCAAACGAAATACTGCCATACAAACCCTGGACACGCCCTTGCTGGTTTGGAGCGAACCAGTGGATCAAGACGGCCATGGCAGCCGCATGGTAGGCGCCGAAGGTGGCACCGTGCAAGATCTGGGCAAACAGCAGCACCAGAGGATAATCAGCTGCCCAGCCGATCAGGAGAAAGCGCAGCACGGCCAGGGCAAAACTCGCCAGCAAAATGCCGCGCAGGGAAAATCGGCGAATCAGCCACGGCATGTTCATGAATACGACTATTTCGGCCAGCACACCCAGTGACCAGAGCATGCCGACCGCCATCTTGTCGTAGCCATGCTCGACCAGGTGGATCGAGTAAAAAACATAGAGCGGCCCATGTGCCACCGACATGAAGAAGCAGGCGGCAAGCAACGCGATCACCTCGGGGCGTTTGAGCTGATCGGCTACGGACGGCGCCATCCCGCCAGCGCCGACTTTTGTTTCCTCGAGGGTCAGGGCACTCGCCAGTACGCTCGCCAGGATGGCCAGACAGCCCCAGAGGATCGTCGCGATGGGCAGGTAATCGAGCAATGCACCGAGCCCTAACACGCTGACGATGAAGCCGACCGAACCCCAGACGCGAATCCGGCCGTAGCGTTCGGTTTGCCCGGCGAGACGATCGAGCGTCATGGCCTCGACCAGGGGCAGCGCCGCGCTCCAGAAAAACCAGACCAGCGCCATCGCCGCCAGCATCGGGAAATAGTCGCGGGTCAAGAAGAAACCGGTAAAGCCAACCACTGAAAACAGGGCGGCGACCCGCACCACCGCGGCGCGGCGACCCAGGCGATCGGCCAGCCAGCCCCACAGGTTGGGCGCCAGCAGGCGCATCACCTGGGGTACGGACATCAGGACGCCGATTTCCCAGGCAGTGAGTCCGACATCCTGCAAATACAGCGTGAAATATGGCGCAAAGGCGCCGACAAAAGCGAAATAAAAGAAATACCAGACGGCCAGTCGCCTCAGTTGGCTGGACTGCTGGCCGGAATGCGCCAGTGTCAAGCCTTGTGCTTCTGTCCGACGCGGAATGCCATCAGCAATTGGTAGATCTCGTCCTTCAGCTTGACACGCGCCTTCTTCATGTCTTCCAGCGTGAAATCCGCTACCGGCATGTCGTGCTCCTCGAGGTTCTCGACCTTGCCGGTGAGGCGGTCGTAACGGGCGAACAAGCCGACGAAATGGCCGCTACCGGCCTTCATCGCATCGATGGCGTCGCGCATATCCGGGAACTCGTTGTAAAGATCATGGTGATCGACGTGCATGGTTTCTTCCCTGTTTATCGTGTTTTTTGAAAGTCGTAAAAATTCTATCAGGCAGTCCCCGGTGCCTTGCCCGGGATGGCCGGCGTCGGGCAATGCACATCGGCACATTGCGCCCGATGATGCAGGGCCGCATCCATCAACACCAGCGCCAGCATGGCCTCGGCGATGGGCGTGGCGCGGATGCCGACACAGGGATCGTGACGTCCCTCGGTCGAAACAATGGCTGGCTGCCCGGCCAGGTCGATGGAGCGACGCGGCAAACGAATGCTCGAGGTCGGTTTGATGGCAATACTGACGCGCACCGCCTGCCCGGAGGAAATGCCGCCCAGCACGCCGCCTGCATGGTTGCTGAGGAACCCCTCGGGAGTCAGTTCGTCGCCGTGCTCGCTGCCGCGCTGGGCAACGCTATCGAAGCCCGCACCAATCTCCACGCCCTTGACGGCATTGATACCCATCATGGCATAGGCGATCTGCGCGTCGAGCCGGCCATACACCGGCTCGCCCCAGCCCGGCGGAACACCGGCTGCCACCACGTCGATGCGCGCGCCAACCGAGTCGCCATCCTTGCGCAACCGATCCATGTAGGCTTCCAGTTCGGGAACGATGGCCGCGTTCGGTACGAAGAATGGATTGGCATCGATGGCCGCCGCATCGACGAAAGGAATCTCGATCGGTCCAAGCTGGCTCATCCAGCCGCGCAACGTAATTCCGTAACGCTCGTTCAGCCATTTGCGTGCGATGGCGCCGGCAGCGACGCGCACCGCCGTCTCGCGCGCCGAGGAACGTCCGCCGCCGCGATAGTCGCGGATGCCGTATTTCTGCCAGTAGGTGTAATCGGCATGCCCGGGACGGAAAGTCTGGGCGATGTTGCCGTAATCCCTGCTGCGCTGGTCGGTATTGCGGATCAGCAGGGCGATGGGCGTGCCGGTGGTCTTGCCTTCGAACACCCCGGACAGGATTTCCACCTTGTCCTCTTCGCGTCGCTGGGTCACATGGCGCGACGTACCGGGCTTGCGCCGGTCGAGATCGGCCTGAATGTCGGCTTCGCACAGGTCGAGGCCGGGCGGGCAACCATCCACCACACAGCCAATGGCCGGGCCATGCGATTCACCGAACGACGTGACGCTGAACAGTGTGCCGATGGTATTGCCGGACATGCGTTGCCTATAGGAAGAAACAAAACTGCGACAAGTCTATCACGCCGCTACCCGCCATCAATCGAGCTAACCACAGCGTTCGAGCAGGGATTTTTTGCCCGGCTTGCCGAGCCACTCGTCCGCGTCCGCGGGCGGCGTCTTGCGCTCGATGATCGCCGGCCACTGCTTCGCCAGTTCGGCATTCAGCGCAATCATGTCGCGTTGCTCGACGGGAACATCCTCCTCGGCGAAAATCGCCTCGGCCGGACACTCCGGAACACATAGCGTGCAGTCAATGCACTCGTCCGGATCGATGACCAGGAAGTTCGGCCCTTCGCGGAAGCAATCCACCGGGCAGACATCCACGCAGTCCGTATATTTGCACTTGATGCAGTTTTCGGTCACAACATAGGTCATTGCAACAAGCTCCCCGTTTTTTACAGCCGCTCAGTATAGCCGTCCCAAAAAAAACAACGGCGACCCGTTGCGGGGCCGCCGTCGCATGCCAACTGTTTTCTGACTATCAGCAGCCAGCAGTCTTCTTGAACGACGAGCTCAGGTTGCCCTTGGCATCATCGTACTTGGTGCGGATTTCGTCGCCCTTGCCGATGCGCTTGTCCTTGAACTTGGCAAGCGTTTCTTCGTCGGCGATGGAGATGGAGACTTCTGCGCCACCCTTGACGTTTTTCAGGACCACCGTGGCAGATTTGCCATCGGCAGCCATGGTGATACTTGAAACAGTACCGACCATCTTGACATCGGCCGCCGAGGCGACAGGCGCGAAGGCCAGAACGGAAAGCGCCAGTGCGGCGGCGACGGTGAATTTTTTCAACATGGTTAAATCCTCCAAAGATGAGAGTTACAAGTCTAATAACGCGGCAGGAGCGAATAAGTTTACGCTACCTGCCGCAAATGGTGGATATCAGAACTTGACTTCAACCGTTCCGTACAGGTCGTAGGCCTTTTCCAGCGGCGTCATGGTCATCATCTGACCATTCACGTCGGAGATCTTGACCGGTGCGCCGACCCAGTTGTTGCTGCCGGTGTACTTGAAGTCATAGTACTGGAAGCCGAGGCGGAAGAATGTCTTGGCACCATGCGACGAAATTGGCTTGGCGTCGAGTTCCTGGATCACGTAAGCCTCATACACATTGCCGCGCGTGCCGACCTTCGAGGTCCACATGTCGCCGGCTGCCGGGGCGAAGGTGATCCAGTTCTTGCTGCCGTAGTTGTACTCGAAGCCGAGCTTGGTCTTCGACGGCAGGTCGTAGCGCACACCCAGCAGTACGGCACCACCGGTCTTGTCGCTTGGTGCTTCAGGAGCGAAGAAACCGCCGGTCAACAGGCCCTGGAAACCGAACTGGGCCGAAACGTTCTGGTTCGGGTGTGTCTTGCTCAGGCCGAAGTCGGCAAAGTAGTTCAAGTCGCCCTTGCCGACGTTTTTGATCGTGCCCATCACGCCAACGCCGAACCAGTCGATGTCGCCGAGGTTGATGCTGGGTGCAGTGTTGCCGAAGTAAGTATTCCTCATCTTCGGCGCGTCGAAGATGTTGATGCCACGGTTCCACTGCGCCCAGATGCGCATCTTGTCGGTCTCGTAGGGCACGAAGGCAACGCCGAGCATGTCGGTATCCTGGATCGAGTTCATCAGCGGGGAACGGAAGCCGCTTTCGAAGCCACGACCGTAGCAGACCTTGGCATAGGCGCCGGGCATGCTGTCGATGTCGAAGCCATAGCCGAGGGTCATGCCGTCGAAGGCATAGTCCACCAGCAGCGCGGGGGTGCCGCCACGGCCGGGTTTGTCGCCATTGTTCTTGAAGTTGGTCGGTGCGCCGTTGGTCGACGGGCGCCGACCGATGGAGAACCACATGTCCTGGTCGGCGAGGTTGACCCAGGTCGCATAGGCGCGGTCGACGTTCAGGTAGCTGTCCGACGGAACATGGTTCAGCGTGCCGTCGAAGACGCCGACGCGGTCGGCGAAGAAGGGCGCGTTGCTTCCATTAGACAGCGCATCCATGGTCTGGTCGCCGAAGGTCTTGTACATCATCAGGCGCGCGCTGACCGACACGTCCTGCGCTGCCTTGGCATTCAGGTCAAGGCCGAAGCGGTGGGTGTACATCGTGTCGTTCTTGGGTTTGTAGGCAGGCATAGTAGCTGCAAAACCTCCAATACCCTGCATCATAACCCGCATTCATCGGCATTGCTGGCGCTTGACACAGCAAGCAGCACTGATCGTAAGCTGGCAGGCTGTCATGATCTGGCGAGAACTGCATCAGCGTGATAAGGCACTCGACGTTGACATGCCCATCATGCCAAAGCAGGACGAACTGCCGGCAACCGAGGATGGATTCGCAAAGAAATCACCCTGCAATGCATTTTGCAGCATTGGAAACGTACTGACTCACATCGGTAAAGGTCTTCGTCTCGCCCCGCATGCTATCCACGCGGAACTGGTAATCACCACCGACGGTCAGCCACTTGCCCAGCGACTTGGACTCGGTCATTTCAACCCGGTCGGCGACCTTCTGGGTGGTTTGCTGCTGGGCCATCACCTGGGCCTTGAGCGCCGCCAGTTCCTTGGTGAGTGCCTCGACCTTGGCAATCAGGTCGGCATCCGCCGCCTGTGCGCCGAATGGCAGGAAGATTCCCGAGACGAGAACCGCCATCAATGCCCGCTTCATCTGTTGCTGTTTCATTGTTGCCCCCATGTAAACAAAGAAGAAATCCTGTCCATGCCCGGCCTGACCCTCAATCCGCTATAGCCGAAACAAAACGGAACTGTCGTACTTTAGTAATTATCTATCTTCGAATATTCGCATGTATCAATAGTTTTTCTTGTCCAAATAAATTTCAGGAATACCCGAAAGCCAATCTTCAGCAGAAAAAAAGGGCAGACCGTGGTCTGCCCTGCTTTGCGCCGTCCTGCCAGCGCCGACTGCTTGCACCGTCCCGCAAGCATAAAGTTATTTCAATCCTTGTCGACGTAGGGATTCTTGGTGATCTTGAACTGGATGCGCAGCGGCGTGCCCTGCAGCTTGAAGACCTCGACAAAGACGTGTTCCAGGTAGCGCACGTAGGCCGGCGGCACGTGTTCCAGCGCGTTGCCGTGAATCACGACGACCGGCGGGTTGCTGCCGCCCTGGTGGGCGTAGCGCAGTTTCGGGCGGACATTGCCATGCCGGGGCGGCGCCTGCTTCTGGATGGCGTCGATCAGCACGCGGGTCAGTTTGGGCGTGGTCAGCTTGACCATCGCTGCGGCGTAGGCCTTGTCCACCGATTGCAGCACGCTCGCCACGCCCTGCCCCTGCAGCGCCGAGATGTAAAGCGTGCGCGCGAAGCCAAGGAAGTTGAGCTTGCGGGTGATGTCCAGCTTGACCTGCTCGCGGCGGTACTGATCGACCGCATCCCACTTATTGACGGCGAGCACCATCGCGCGGCCGGCCTCGATGCAAAAACCGGCGATGTGGGCATCCTGGTCGGAAATGTCCTGGCTGGCATCGACCATCAGCACGACGACGTTGGCAGCTTCGATGGCTTGCAAGGTCTTCACCACCGAGAACTTTTCGATGGTTTCGAAGACGCGCCCCTTGCGGCGCAGGCCGGCGGTGTCGATCAGCGTGTAGTGCTTGCCGTTCTTCTCGAAGGGCGTGGCGATGGCGTCGCGCGTCGTGCCCGGCATGTCGAAGGCGATCATGCGCTCTTCGCCGAGCAGGGTGTTGATCAGCGTGCTCTTGCCGACGTTGGGCCGGCCGACGATGGCCACGCGCGGGCCCGTGTCGGCTGCATCCTCCGGCTCATCCTCGGGAAAATCCGCCAGCGCATATTCGAGCAATTCGCGCACGCCTTCGCCGTGGGCCGACGAGATGACGCGCGGCTCGCCGCACCCGAGTTCGTGAAACTCGGCGGCGACGACATCGCGGTTCATGCCCTCGCACTTATTGACGACGAGGTGCAGCGGCCGGCCGGTGCGGCGCAACAGCTCGGCGATCACCTTGTCCTGCCCGGTCAGGCCGGTGCGCCCATCGACCAGGAAGAGCAATACGTCGGCCTCGGCAATCGCGGCCTCGGCCTGGCGCGCCATTTCATGGACGATGCCGTCTTTCGCCTGCGGTTCGAAGCCACCGGTATCGACAACCAGGAAGGGACGGTTGCCCAAGCGGCCGTGGCCGTAGTGGCGGTCGCGCGTCAGGCCCGGCTGATCGGCGACGAGGGCGTCACGGGTCTTGGTCAGCCGATTGAACAGTGTGGATTTTCCAACGTTGGGGCGGCCAACCAGTGCCAGGGTAGGAAGCATTATTTGATGGTCAGGGCGTATACGGCGCCGTTTTTCGTCTGCACGACAAAACTGTCGTCGCCACCCAAACGCTGTGGCGCAGCGACAATCGCCGCGCCGTCGGTCGTCAGGCGTGCGGCAAAAGAACCGTCATCCTCGGATAGCACATGCACCACGCCCTGAAAGTCGGCGATGGCAACGCGGCGCCCCACGGCCAGCGGACGCGTCAAACCGCGCAGGGAAAGTTTCTCCTGCTTCCAGAGATTGGCACCGCTGGTGCGGTCGAAGGCATGCACCGCGCTCTTTTCGTCGGTGACATACAGCGCACGGTTGCCGATGTCGAGACCGCTGATCGACGATACGTCGCGCGCCCAAAGTGGATTGCCGTTGGCGGCATCAAAGCAGGCCACGCGCCCCTGATAGGCAACGGCACAGACCATGCGGCCTTCCACGACCGGATCGCTGGCCACATCGGCGATACGTTCCAGCTCGGTGGCGCCGCGCGGCAGGGCGACGGTTGCCTCCCACAACGCCACGCCATTGTTAAGCGCCACGGCAACCAGCTTGCCGCCGGGGAATCCGGCGTACAGCGTCTGGTCGGTCATGGTTACGCCGACGTGCGAGCGCAGGGCCAAAGCCGGCGTGGTGCGCTGATAGACCCAGCGCCGTTTGCCATCAGCCGCAGCGAGGCCGAAGATGCGCGCATCGCCGCTTCTGACAGCTACCAGATCTCCGGAAATTACCGGCGCAGCAAGGATTTCAGAGCTGGCGCGTGCCTGCCAGGCCGGACTGCCGTCCGCGGCATTGAAGGCCAGCACTTCGCCCTTGGGCGTGCCGACCACCACGAGTTTTTCGCTGGCGCCGACGCCACCGGAAAGCACCTGTCCGGCATTGATGCGCCAGACCTGGCGACCGCCGTCGAAGCGTGCCAGCGCGCCATCCCTTGCCGCGGCATAGACGCTCTCGCCCACCACGGCGGGTGTAAACACATAATCCCCGGCGGCGCCGACGCCGGCTTGCCAGACATGCCTGATTTCTGCACTGGGCTGGATGGCAGGCAGTTCGGCCGGCTTGACCTTCGGCGCAGACTTGCTGAACGGATTGATCGCATCGATGGTATTGCTGACGGTCGAACAACCGGCAATCGTGAGAGCACCGAGCAACAAGAGGGGGCGCAAGATCAGGTTCATGAGGCGCTCCCTGCGGCATCGCGCTTGGCCTGCAGGATTTCGAGATACGGGCCGGCCGGCAGGTTTTCAGCCTTGCGCGCGGCCTCGTGCGCCTTGACCGCCTCGGCGTAGGCGGTACGTGCCTCGCCTGCCTTGCCCTGCACCGCGAGAATGTCACCACGAACCTCGAGAAAGCGCGGCATGAAACTCGGCGCTGGCGGGACGGCGAGCAGCTTGAGCGCTTCGTCGTAAGACTTGTCTTCCGCCAGCGTGATGGCCTGGCGCAGCCGCGCCAGATCGCGCAGCCCCTGATCCTTGGCATGTTCAGCCGCCCAGCCGAATTGCGCCTGCGCCGACTTGAGGTCGCCGCTTTCCAGCAACGCCTTCGCAGACAACATGGCACCAATGCCGGCATAGGACGTACCCGCATACTTGTCGATCAACTCCCCGGCGACGAGGCGCACGCGCTTGACGTCCTGCTGCATCAGCGCTTGCTGCAAGGTGCCGAACAACTGCCCGGCCTGCGCCGCCTGGCTGCGCTGCCACCAATTCCAGCCCTGCCAGCCCACCACGCCGATGGCGAGCGCCACGACCACCGCCGTAATCAGCATGCCGTGCATCTTCCACCAGGTTTTCAGTTCTTCGAGTTGTTCCTGCTCTTCGAGATCGTAGGTTGCCATGTCTTGTTCCTCACTTATTCTTCGGTTGTTTCATCATCCGTGCCGTAGAGCCAGTCGCCGACACGGTCTGCCAGTTGATCCAGCGGAACACGTTGTTGCTCCGCCGCTTCGCGCAGCGGCTTGAGCGTCACCGCATTCGCGGCGACCTCGTCGTCGCCGACGATCATCGCCAGTTGCGCACCGGATGCATCGGCGCGCTTGAATTGCGTTTTGAAACTGCCGCCGCCCATGTGCGTCAGCACCGCGCAACCCGTGTCGCGCAGCACTTCCGCCGCGCGAAAGGCCAGACGCTGCGCGGCTTCACCCTGATGCACGACATATACGTCGGGGGCGAGCGCATCGCTGGCGCCGCCCTGCGCTTCGAGCAGGGCCATCAGGCGTTCGATGCCCATGGCAAAGCCGCACGCGGGCGCGGGCTTGCCGCCCAGTTGCGCAACCAGGCCGTCGTAGCGGCCGCCGGCGCATACCGTGCCCTGTGCGCCCAGCGCTTCGGTCACCCACTCGAACACGGTGAGATTGTAGTAGTCGAGCCCGCGCACCAGACGCGGGTTGATGCGGTAGGGAATCGCCGCATCCTTCAATAACCGCTGCACGCCCTCGAAATGCTTGAGCGAAGCCTCACCCAGATAGTCGATCAGCTGGGGCGCGCCTTCGACGATGGCCTGCAGCGCCGGGTTCTTGGTGTCGAGGATGCGCAACGGATTCGTGTGCAGGCGCCGCCTGGCCTCTTCGTCAAGTTGGTCGGCGTGCTGTTCCAGGTAGGCGATCAGGTCGGCGCGATGTCTGGCGCGTTCCTCCGCTTCGCCCAGCGAATTGATCTCGAGCTTGATGTTGCCGGCGGAATTCAGTCCGAGGTCGTCCCACAACCGGGCGCACATGATGATCTGCTCGGCATCGATGTCCGGCCCCGACAATCCCAGGGCCTCGATGCCGACCTGGTGGAACTGGCGGTAGCGGCCCTTCTGCGGCCGCTCGTGACGGAACATCGGGCCCATGTACCACAGGCGCTTCGGGCCGTCGTAGAGGAGATTGTGCTGCAGCACGGCGCGCACGCAGGAGGCCGTGCCCTCGGGGCGCAGCGTGAGCTGCTCGCCATTGAGCGTGTCAGTGAAGGAGTACATCTCCTTCTCGACGATGTCGGTGACGGCGCCGATGGCACGCGCGAAGAGCGGTGTCGGTTCGACCAGCGGCATGCGGATCGGCCGGTAGCCATAAGCCGTCAGCCAGTCGCGGATCAGTTCCTCGAAGGCTTCCCAGCGTTCGGCGTCGATGGGCAGGATGTCGTTCATCCCGCGGATGGCTTGCAGTGTCTGGCTCATGAATGCAGGGGGTACTTATTGGCGACGTAGGTATCGATCATGGTTCTGAATTCGGCGGCGATGTTCTCGCCGCGCAGGGTGGTGACGCGTTCGCCGTCGGCATAGACGGGCGCCACCGGTTCCTCGCCCGTGCCCGGCAGTGAAATGCCGAGGTTGGCGTGCTTGCTCTCGCCGGGGCCGTTGACCACGCAGCCCATCACGGCCAGCGTCATGTTCTCGACGCCCTTGTGCCGCAACTGCCACTCGGGCATGCGGGCGCGCACGTAGGTCTGGATGTCCTGTGCCAACTCCTGGAATACGGTGCTGGAGGTGCGACCGCAACCGGGACAGGCGACGACCATCGGCACGAAAGCGCGCAGGCCCATGGTCTGCAGGATTTCCTGCGCGACGACGACCTCACGCGTGCGCTCGCCGCCGGGCTCGGGCGTGAGGGAAATGCGGATGGTGTCGCCGATGCCTTCTTGAAGGAGAACCGCCAGCGCGGCGGTCGAGGCGACGATGCCCTTGCTGCCCAGGCCGGCTTCGGTCAAGCCCAGATGCAATGGATATTCGGAGCGTGCCGAGAGATCGCGGTAGATGGCAATCAAATCCTGTACGCCACTGACTTTGCAAGACAGGATGATGGCGTCGCCGGGCAGCCCCAGTTCCTCGGCCCGGGCGGCGGATTCGAGGGCAGAGGCAACCATCGCCTCGCGCATCAGGCCGGTGGCGTCCCTGGGTTCGGCACGCTTCGCGTTCTCGTCCATCAGGCGCGCGAGCAGGCTCTGATCGAGGCTCCCCCAATTCACGCCGATACGCACCGGCTTGCGGTATTTGCAGGCGATCTCGATCATCTGCGCGAACTGTTCATCGCGTCGGGCACCTTTCCCGACATTGCCGGGGTTGATGCGCAACTTGTCGAGCGCGGCCGCACAGTCCGGTACTTCAGTCAGCAGCTTGTGGCCGTTGAAATGGAAATCGCCGACCAGCGGTACATTAAGGTTTAACAGCGCGAGGCGCTCCTTGATTTTCGGCACGGCAGCGGCGGCTTCGCGGGTATTCACGGTGATGCGCACGATCTCGGAGCCGGCACGATAAAGTTCGGCCACCTGTTGCGCGGTGGCGAACACATCGGCGGTATCGGTATTGGTCATCGACTGCACCACCACCGGTGAAGGCATGCCGTCAGGCGCCGTCCCGCCAACGCCGACTTTTCCGACCATGACGCGGCGCGTCGGCCGGCGCAACGGATTGCTCGTGGAGATCATCAGTCGAGCGTCAGTCGCGCCACTTCGGCACGCGTGTGCGGCGCCAGATCGACAACCCGCTCACCATAAGTCAGCGTCACTTTGCTGGCATTGCCGATGATCATGTCGAACGGCGGACGGCCAGACAAGGTCAGTTGGCTTCCGGCAGGATTCTCGCCACTGTGCAGCACTTGTCTGGTGGCGTCGGTGACTTCGAGCCAGGCGCGCTCGGCAAACGCGAAGCGTAAGGTGGGAACTGAAATTTCGCTGGACACCGTGAGCTGTGGCACGCTGGCTGGCGCGTCGGCAGCCGGCACCGCAGCAGCAGGCGCTGCCAAGGGCGGCTGGCGGGCCGGACTGTCAACCGGACCTGGCACGGCCTGTTGCTCCAACGGTGCTTCGCTCCGAAAGCTCATGGTGCCCGGATTGATGGGCGATGGTCCGAAAAAGTGCCAGAGCGCCAACAATCCGGCCGCCATCAGCAGAACGATCGCCACCAGGACGACTGGCGACAGCTCCCGCAAGCCGCCGGGCTGGGCGGCTACACCCATGTTGTCGGGCGGCCGGACGTCAATCGGCGCGCTGGGAATGGCGATTTCGAGGGCGTGCAGCAGGCTGTCGGCATCGAGCCTGAGAAAACGGGCGTAACTGCGCACAAAGCCACGTACGATCGTCGTGCCCGGCAGGGCAGCATAATCGTCGGCCTCGAGCAACTGGATCTGTCGCGGACTGAACTTCAGCGACTGGGCAACTTCGGCAACCGTCAAACCCGCAGACTCGCGCGCGTCGCGGAGTGAACGGCCAACACTCGCCATCCCGCCAGCCCCGACATTTTCGACGACAGACTGATCGACAGCCGCTTCGATGCGATCGCTCAATCAAACTCTCCGCGCGACATCTGCAGAAACTCGGGTGAATCGCGATACTTGCGGCGCAGGATGCCCGCGTTGCGCGCCTCGCCTTCCCGGTTCCCAATCTTGCGGTCGATGCGCAGCGCCAGCCAGGCAGTTTCCGCTGTCGGGTCCATCTTGGCATGCAGTTGCTTCATCCAGTCGCGTGCATCGTCGTAACGATGGTTACGATAGCCGAGGTCGGCAAGCAGGTAATACGCACGCAAATTGTTGGAATCCATCTTCAGCGCACGGAACAGATAAGCCTCGCCGCTCGCATCATCCTTGTCCATGATGGCGCACACGCCCATGTTATGCAGGGCCTTGGCGGGCGTCTGATACAGGGGGTTCCGCAACGCCAGGTTGAAGTAGGCAAATGACTCCTTGATTTTGCCGTTCTGGCAAAGGAACCAGCCGAAGTTATTGTTGATTTCGGGATTGCTGGGGGCCAGACCGGCCGCACGGCGAAAGCTGGCTTCCGCCTGCTCGTTCTGGCGCAGCGCCATGTAGATCAGTCCCAGCAGATTGTGGGCAGGCGCATAACTGTCGAGGGCCTCGATGGCAATCTGCGCTTCACCGAGTGCCACTTCGTGCTTGCCATCCCGCAAGTAGGCAATGCCGAGATCGGTATGCACCTTGGCCCGCTGCCGGTCATCGGCCACGATGGGTGCTTGCATGATCGGCTGTTCGATGGCTTTCTCGGCACGCGGAGCCGCGTTGTTGCTGCCACTGCCGGCACAGCCGGCAAGCAGTACAGCAAGAATGATCGGGGCGGCAAACAGTTTGTCGTGTTTCAAGTCAAGGCCTCCTGCGGCTCAACAGCCAATTGGCGTACCGGTATTAGGGAAATACCGGCCTGGCGCTTCGATTTGTCCAGCACCTGTCCGGCCAACTGACCGCAGGCAGCATCGATGTCGTCGCCGCGTGTCTTGCGTACCGTGGCGACGATGTCGGCATGCAGCAGAATCTCCTGAAACCGGCGCACCCGCTCCGCGGGTGGACGGCGGTAAGCCGAACCCGGGAAGGGATTGAATGGAATCAGGTTGAACTTGCATGGCACCGTGCGGGTCAGCGCCAGCAAGGCGCGCGCATCGGCATCGCTGTCGTTGATACCGGCCAGCAACACGTATTCGAAGGTGATGAAATCGCGCGGCGCGCTTTCAAGATAGCGCCGGCAGGCCGCCAGCAGTTCGCGCAGCGGGTATTTGCGATTGAGCGGCACCAGTTCGTCGCGCAGCGCATCGGTTGGCGCGTGCAGCGAAACCGCCAGCGCCACCGGAACTTCCTGGCGCAGACGATCCATCGCCGGCACCATGCCGGCAGTCGAGACAGTCACCCGCCGCCGCGACAGTCCGTAGGCGTTGTCGTCGAGCATCAACTTGAGCGCGGCAACCACGTTGTCGTAATTCGCGAGCGGTTCGCCCATGCCCATCATCACAACGTTGCTGATGACACGCTCGCCACTGTCATCGACGCCAGGCTGCTTGATCGCCCCCAGCATGCGGTTGGCGTGCCAAAGCTGGCCAATGATCTCGGCAGTCGTCAGGTTGCGGTTGAAACCCTGCTTGCCGGTCGAGCAGAACGAACATTCGAGCGCACAGCCGACCTGCGACGATATGCACAGCGTGCCGCGATTGGCTTCCGGAATGAAGACGGTCTCGATGGCGTTGCCGCTGCCCACCTGATCGGCTGCATTACCAGCCTTGCTTCCCACGCCCAGCAACCACTTGCGCGTGCCGTCAGTAGCTGTCGTGTCGCGCACCGGCACGGGGCCACGAATCTCGGCCCCTTCGGCCAGCTTCGCCCGCAGGGATTTGGCCACATCGGTCATCTGGTCGAAATCGTCGGCACCGAAACGATGCATCCAGCGCAACACCTGGCGCGCGCGAAAAGCCTTCTCGCCTCGTTCCGCGAACCATGTCGTCAGGCTGTCAGCATCGAAATCAAGCAGATTGACCATCAGCGCGTATTAGTAAACGCTGAGCGCCGGGAAAAAATAGGCGATTTCGACGCGGGCGGTGTCGGGGCCATCGGAACCATGCACAGCATTGGCGTCGATGCTCGTGGCGAAATCGGCGCGGATCGTGCCGGCTTCAGCCTTCTTCGGGTCGGTGGCGCCCATCAGATCGCGGTTCTTGGCAATGGCGCTCTCGCCCTCCAGAACCTGGATCATCACCGGGCCGGAGCTCATGAACTGCACCAGATCCTTGAAGAAAGGACGCTCCTTATGCACGGCGTAGAAACCACCGGCTTCGCGCTCGGATAGCCAGGCCATGCGGGAAGCAACAATCTTGAGGCCGTTGGTCTCGAAACGGGAATAAATCTTGCCGATGACGTTTTTCGCCACGGCATCGGGTTTGATGATCGACAGGGTGCGCTCGACAGCCATTCTTTTCTCCAGCAGATTGATAAGTAAAACAAAAGGGGGGTGATTTTATCGCAGAATGACCTGTCGCCAGCCCCCCGCCGGAATAAAAAAGCCCGGCCAAGCAATGGCCGGGCTTGATTGCAAGGCAGCTAATCAGCTGATCATGCCAAGCATCCGGGGCAGCCAGAGCGACAGCGCCGGCCAGTAGGTGACCACCATCAGGAACGCCAGCATCGTGAGCAGCCACGGCCAGACGGCAATGGTCAGCTCGGTGATGCCCATCTTGGTGATGCCGGAGGCGACATAGAGATTCAGGCCGACCGGCGGGTGGCACATGCCTACTTCCATGTTTACCACCATGATGATGCCGAAATGCACCGGATCGATGCCCAGCTTCATCGCGATCGGGAACAGGATCGGCGCCAGGATCAGCACGATCGAGCTGGGTTCCATGAAGTTGCCGGCCAGCAGCAGCAAGATGTTGGCGACGATCAGGAAGCCGATCAGGCCGACGCCAGTACCCATCATCCAGTCTGCCATTTCCTGGGGAATATTCTCATGCGTCATCAGGAAGGAGAACAGCACCGCATTGGTGATGATGTACAGCAGCATCGCGCTCATGTTGGCCGACGACAGTAGTACGCGCGGCACATCCTTCAGGCCCATGTCCTTGTAGATGAACACCGCAACAATGAAGGCATACACCGCGCTCATCGCAGCCGCTTCGGTGGGCGTGAAAATACCGGAGTAGATGCCACCCATCACGATGACGATCAATAGCAAGCCCCAGACGGATTCGCGGAAAGCCTTGAGGCGCTCTTTCACCGACGCCTTGGGCTGGCGCGGATAGTTGTTGCTGCGTGCGCGGTACCAGGTGGTCAGGCCAAGCATCGTTGCAAGCACGATGCCCGGAATCACTCCGGCCATGAACAACGCCCCCACCGAAGTATTGGTAGACACCGAATACATCACCATCACGATCGAGGGCGGGATCAGGATACCGAGCGCGCCCGAGGTGGTGATGACGCCGGCGCCAAAGCGCTTGGGGAAGCCCGCCTTGATCATCGCCGGCATGAGGATCGAGCCAATCGCCACCACGGTTGCCGGACTGGAACCCGAGACCGCCGCGAACAGCGCACAGGCAAGCACGCCGCCGAGGCCGAGGCCACCATACCAGTGGCCGACCATGGAGGTGGCGAACTTGATCATGCGCCGCGCCACGCCACCGTGCGTCAGGAAGTTGCCGGCGAGAATGAAGAACGGGATCGCCATGATCTCGAACTTCTCGATGCCGGTAAACAGCTTCAGCGCCACCGCCTCCACCGGGACATCCGTCAGGAAAAACAGGAAGGAAAGCACCGTCAGGCCGAGCGAAATCGAGATCGGCATGCCGGTCAGCATGAGTGCCACCAGCAAGGCAAAGATGATGAGCGTGTTCATTTCCGCTCCCCCTTGCCTTCGTCGCTCAGGTCATGCGGGTGCAAATCGTCGTCCATGCGATAGATCGCGTCGTCCTTGCCCGGTTCGAGCGGTTCGCCCTCGTCGAGGCCATCGACATGGCCGTGGTCGTGATGTGGCAATGCCCCGGTACGGAGGAAACTCGCCATCACCTGCAGGAAGCGGAAGCACATCAGGCTGGAACCGAGCGGAATCGCCGAATACACGATCCAGGTCGGCCATTCGAGATCCGGCGTGGTCGGGCCCTCGTAGAGGTCACCCATCTCCATGCCGACAAACTTGAAGAAGCTGTAGTGCGCCCCGTTTTCCCAGACGAAGGTGGCGCCGAGCGTGCCGACGATGCCGGTAAACAGGGCACCGGCCAGCAGGCCGAAAACAATGAACTTGCCGCGCATGCGGTCGGACAGGCGGTTGATCAGCACATCGACGCCGACGTGGATGCCGGTGCGCACACCGTAGGCCGCGCCGAACTTCGCCATCCAGACGAACATGATGATGCACAGTTCCTGGGCCCAGGAAACGTTCAGGCTGATCAGCCAGTCCTGCACAACCGGAATGGATAGGCCGGAGGCGTAGCGATGCATCACGGCAATGAAGATGATGACCGTCGCCCCGCCCATGAGAAAGGTGATAAGCCACTCCTCGAGATGATCGAGAACCTTCATCATGGTCAACGCCGCATTGCAAAGACGCTCGGGGAGCCTGCGCTCCCCGTTATGTTCTACAGCTTGGAAGGATCGAAGCCGGTCTCCTTGTAGACCGACTGGATCAGATCCTTGCCGATACGATCGCCCATCTGGTCATGCACCTTGACCAGCACCTTTTTCCAGGCCTTCTTCTCGGCGGCTGTCAGGGTGATGATCTCGCTCCTGCCAGACTTCTTAACCTCGGCCATCGCATGGTCGTTCTCGACCTTGGCGATCTGGTTGGCGTAGCGCGTCGCCTGCTCCATCGCACTTTCAAGCTGCTGGCGGATGTCGGCAGGCAAGCCTTCCCAGAACTTCTTGTTGACGATCACCGCATAGCCCGAGATAGCCGTGATCGGACATGGTCACGTACTTCTGCACTTCGTGCATCTTCTGCGTGTAGAGATTGGACGGCGGATTTTCGGTACCATCGACCACGCCGGTCTGCAGCGCCTGATAGACCTCGGAGAAGGCCATCTTCTGCGGCAGGGCACCGAGTGCGCGCATCTGCGCCTCGAGCACATTCGACGACTGGATACGCATCTTCAGACCCTTGAAGTCATCCGGGCTCTTCAGCGGCTTGTTCGCGCTCATCACCTTGAAGCCATTGTCCCAGTAAGCCAGGCCCAGAATGCCCTTGCTACCCAACATGTTCAGCAGCGACTTGCCGACCGGGCCCTGGGTGACCTTATGCAGTTCCTGGTAGTTGTCGAAGATGAAGGGCAGGTCGAAGAGCTCGAACTGCTTGATGCCGAGCGGGCCGAACTTGGCCAGCGAGGGTGCGAGCATCTGCACTGCCCCCAGCTGCAGCGCCTCCATTTCTTCCTTGTCCTTATAGAGGGTGCTGTTTGCATAGACCTCGACCTTGACCTTGCCCTTCGTCAGCTCCTCGGCCTTGGCCTTGAAGAAGTCCGCGGCCTTGCCCTTGGGCGTATCGTTGGCGACGACATGGCTGAACTTGATCATGATGGGTTGCTGGGCAAATGCGGCCAGCGAGAAGGTAGCGGCCGCAAGGCCAATGACGATCGTGCGCAGCTTCATATTGAATCCTCCTGTTATTAAGATCAGCCACCCTCAGGGTGCTGTTTGTGCGCGTAGCTTATTCCCTTTGTGGCGGTAGGCGCCATTGTGGTTTCCCGCAAACCGGCTATGGCTGGCTTTCGTCAGCTCACTCACTTAAACTCCGGTTCTTTCGCACCCCCCTCGCGTCTGTTAATGTTTATTCTTCGCCTGCTGTCAATTATCACTCTACTTGGACTGGCCAGCGCCTGCTCGACGGTCCCCGCAGATCGATCGGCCCGGGGCGAGGTTTGGACGCCCGCCCCCATCGACGAATCGACGGGCAGCAGCGTACAGTCTGCCGCGCCGAGTACAGCCTCCCCGGCTTCCCGCCCACTGGCATTTACCCTGCCGGTGCAGGCCATCCAGGGAAACACGACGACGACGCTCGTCAACCTCACGGTCACGCCTGATGATCTCTGGCAACGCATCCGCCAGGGATTCGGCATGCCCGACCTGCACGATCCGCTCGTGGCTGAACGCCAATCCTGGTATCTCAACCGTCCCGACATGCTGCGGCGCATATTTTCGCGTGGCAGCCGCTACCTCTATCACATCGTCGGTGAGCTGGAAAAGCGCGGCATGCCCACCGAGCTGGCCCTGCTGCCAATGGTCGAGAGCGCCTTCAATCCCAACGCCGTATCAAGCGCCCGGGCGATGGGCATCTGGCAATTCATCCCATCTACCGGCAAAAATTATGCTCTCGACCAGAACTGGTGGGTCGACGAGCGCCGCGACATCATCGCTTCCACCGATGCCGCGCTCACCTACTTGCAGAAGATTTACGAAATGCACGGTGACTGGCATCTTGCGCTCGCCTCCTACAACTGGGGTGAAGGTGCCGTCGGCCGCGCCATCGCCAAGAACCAGGCCAAAGGGCTGCCCACCGATTACAGCAGTCTGACCATGCCGGGCGAAACGCGCTATTACGTGCCCAAGCTGCAAGCGCTGAAAAACATCATCGCCCAGCCCGAGGTATTCGGCTTCCGACTCGGGGCCATTCCCAACCAGCCGTATTTCGAAACCGTGATGAAGCCCGAACGCATGGACGTGGCCGTCGCCGCACGTCTGGCGGAAATTCCCCTCGAGGAATTCGTTTCGCTCAACCCGGCCTACCACCGTCCGGTGATGAATGGCCACCAGGCCGGGCCACTGGTGCTGCCGGCCGGCAAGGCCGACACCTTCCGGGCCAACCTCGAACGCTACGCCGCCCAGGAAAAACCGCTTTCGAACTGGCTGACTTACTCGATGAAGCGCGGCGACAAACTGGCCAAGGTCGCGGCCCAATACAAAATCAGCGAAGCCCGCCTCAGACAGATCAACGGCATCACGCCCAAACTCAAGCTCGGTCACGGCTTCACCCTGCTCGTTCCCCGCCCGGGCAGTCAGGCAAACCCGGACCTGATGGTGCACACCCTTCCGCAGGTGCCGCCGGAAAAGATCAAAAGCAAATCGAAGGCCAAACCAAAATCGAAGAAAACTGCCAAGCCGCCGGTCAAGAAGAAAAAGCGCTGACCCGTTCAGTTCGGGAAATAACAGTGCACGGCATGCGTTTCCGAAAGGATCGACGCATCGGGATAGGACTCCCGACAACGCGGTCGCGCTCGACCACAGCGCGGGTGGAAATGACAGCCGGCCGGCGGATTGGCCGGCGACGGCGGATCACCCGCCGCACTTACGGAGGCGCTACCGCCCGTGATTCTGGGCACCGCTGCCAGCAAAGCCTGCGTGTACGGATGGCGCGCGCCGCGCAACACTTCATCCACCGTGCCGCTTTCGACAATGCGGCCGAGGTACATCACCGCCACCTCGTGCGCCAGATAGTCCACCACCGCGATATTGTGGGTGATGAACAGATAGGCAAGCTGCCGCTCCGCCTGCAAATCGGCAAGCAGATTGAGGATCTGCGCCTGCACCGAAACGTCGAGCGCGCTGGTCGGCTCGTCGCAGATCAGCACTTGCGGGCGCACCGCCAGTGCGCGTGCCACGGCGATGCGCTGGCGCTGGCCGCCGGAAAATTCGTGCGGATAGCGGCTGGCCATGTCGGCCGATAGCCCGACCTGCTGCAACAGGTCCGCCACATCCACCGCGCGATTGCCCTCGGCGACGATCTCGCCGACCCGCATGCGCGGGTTGAGCGAGCCGAACGGATCCTGAAATACCATCTGCATTGCCGCGGGCCTGAGTCCGACCAGTGGTTCGCCAGCGAGGCGCAGCGTACCGCCGGTGGGTGGCTGCAAGCCAAGGATCGCCTTGCCGGCCGTCGTCTTGCCACAACCTGATTCCCCCACCAGCGCCAACGTGCGGCCGGCCGCAAGCCTCATCGAAAGACCATCGACGGCGCGCACCTGACCGACGGTACGTTGCAGCACGCCACGCCGGATCGGGAAGTGCACCTTGAGATCATCCACCTCGAGCAGCGCCGCCGCCGTCCCGCCAGCGCCGACTTTTTGTGTGATCTCCGCACCGACGGCGGCCGGCAGCCTGGCGGCGCTTACCGCCAGATGGCAACGCACCGCATGGCCAGCGGCCGGTTCGCGCCACGGTGGTAGCTGCGTGCGGCAGATCGGCAGCGCCTCGCTGCACCGCTCGACGAAACGGCAGCCCGCGTGTTGCGCATCGGGCGCCGGCACACTGCCAGGGATCGCCAAAAGTCGGCGCTGGCGCGACGGCGCAAGACGGCTCTCCGTCGAACCCGGGGGCGGCGCCAGATCCAGGGACGCCGTTTCGGGCAGCGCGGCGAACAGCCGACGGGAATACGGATGTCCCGGCGCGGTAAAGAAGGCCGCGCGTGGGGCGATTTCGACAAGCTGGCCCGCATACATCACGCCGACCTGATCGGCCATCTTCGCGACAACGCCCAGATCGTGCGTGATCAGCAGCATCGCCATGCCACGCTGCCGTTGGAGTTCGCGCAACAGATCGAGCACCTGCGCCTGAATCGTCACGTCCAGCGCCGTGGTCGGCTCGTCGGCGATCAGCAGTTCCGGTTCGCCCGCCAATGCCATTGCAATCATCGCGCGCTGCTTCATCCCGCCGGACATCTGGAATGGGTACTCGGTCGCACGCCGGTCCGGATCGGGAATGCCGACGGCTGCAAGCGCTGCCACGATCTTTTCCTGCGCAGCACTATCCGTATGCAAAGCGAGGGCTTCGGCAATCTGGGCACCGACGGTCATCACCGGATTGAGGCTGGAGCCCGGCTCCTGGAAGATCATGCCGATCTGGCCGCCACGCACATCGCGCATGGTCGCTTCGGTCAGGTCCGCACAGGTCTGTCCCGGCAAAACTCACCCTGCCGCCGGCAATGCGCGCGGCCTCGGGCAGCAGGCGCATCAGCGCCAGTGCGGTCAGCGACTTGCCACAACCCGATTCACCGAGCAGCGCAAAGGTTTCCCCTTTCACGATAGTGAAGGACACGCCATCCACCGGTCTTGCCCGACCGATGGTCACCGTGAGATCGTGGACGGAGAGCAAGCTCATGGCAGAAACTCGCCGGGCCACCCCAAGAGTTTCTGCGCCCCCAGGGGGGAGGAACGAGCGCAGCAAGGGCTACGGGGGGGGCTCATTTAGCCGCGCGCGGATCGAAGGCGTCGCGCACCACGTCGGCGAACAGGTTCGCCGCCAGCACCAGCACGAACATGAAGACGAAGGCCGCAGCAAGTGACCACCAGACCATCGGGTCGCGCGCCAGTTCCATGCGCGCGGTGTTGATCATCGTACCGAAGCTGATGGTATTCGGGTCAACCCCAATGCCGACGTAGGAAAGCACCGCCTCGGCCAGCACGAGCCCGGAAAAGTCCATGACGATGGCAATCATCACGATGTGCATGACGTTGGGCAGGATATGGCGCCAGAGGATGCTTGCGCCGGAAACGCCAAGCGCCCGCGCCGCCTGCACGTACTCCAGCTCGCGCAACTTCAGCGTCTCGCCGCGCAGCAGCCGGCACAACCCCGTCCAGCTTGTGATGCCGAGGATCGCGCAGAGCGCCAATAACCTCGCATCGGCACGCTCGGCGGAAGTGGTAAACCACTCGGGATGCGTATCGATCGCCACCTGCATCATCAGCACGGCGGCGGCAATCAGCAAGACTCCGGGAATCGAATTGAGCGTGGTGTAGAGATACTGGATCAGATCATCGATCCAGCCGCCCGCATAGCCGGCGATGAGGCCCAGCACCAATGCCGCCGGCAGCATGATCAGCGTGGTCAGGGTGCCAATCAGCAGGCCGGTACGGATGCTCTTGAGGGTGAGATAGAGCACGTCCTGCCCGACCTTGTCGGTGCCGAGTACGTGATAGCCCTGCGCCAGCACGGCAACCGGTCCGGCGGCCAGACAAAGCAGCAGCAAGGTGACGAGCGCAGCCGGCCAGGCCAGATGCGGCGCGGCGCGGCGCAACGGCGCGCTCGCCAGCCAGAGCGCCAGCCACGCGACGAGGCCGATACCGAAGCCCTGGACGGTTTTCCCGGCAATATCGTCTGCATAGCTGGCATGGCCGTTTTCCAGATGTGCCCCGCCATACTTGAGGCGCGGGAAGTTCCTGCCCAGCTCGCCATCGAGAGATTCCTTGGCGAAGGAATGTGTCGCCAATGGCGCTGAATAGGTCTTTTCGCTGCGCGTGCGCAGGCCGGTCAGCAGCGCATCGAACGCGGAGTGCACCTCGACCGCGTAGTTTTCCTGCGCACCCGGCAGACGCTCGCGGTAATGCAGCGAATCCAGCAGCGCAACCAGCACGAAAGCCAGGAGCAGCATCGCGGCCGCCATGCCGGCACGGCTTTGTCCGACCCGGCGCCAGGCCAGCCGCAGATGTTCGACACGGCTCGCCCAGATGCCGCCCGCCAGCGTCACCGCAACGAGCAGAAAGAACAACGCATCCGACCAGAGCAGAACGAGTTTCATGAGAGGCGGATGCGCGGATCAACGAGAGTGTAGGAAATGTCGGTGAGCAGCAGGCCGACGATGTAGAGCGCCGAACCGATGAACACCATCGCGCGCACCACGGCGAAGTCCTGTGCGTTGATCGCATCGATGGTATAGCTGCCAAGGCCGGGAATGCCGAAGAATGCCTCGATCAGCAGGCTGCCCATGAACAGCGCCGGAATCACCACCACCGCCCCGGTGAGGATCGGGATCAGCGCGTTGCGCAGGACATGGCGGAACAGCACGAGTCGTTCGGACAAGCCTTTGGCGCGCGCCGTGCGCACATAGTCGCGCGTGTATTCCTCCAGAAAGATGGTGCGATACCAGCGGGCCGACGAGCCGATGCCTGCGAGCACGCTGACGACTACCGGCAGGATGACGAATTTCGCGGCGCTCAGCCCGTCCGCATAGCCCGAGATCGGCACCAGGTGCCAGATCTTCGACACCAGCCACTGCCCGCCAATGATGTAGAACAGCCCCGAGATCGACATCATCGCGACGCATAGCACCACCCCGGCAAAGTCGAGATAGGTGGCGCGGAAATACACCAGCAGCAGGGCAAACGAGATCGCGGCAAACAGGCCCAGCGCAAACACCGGCACGGCCACGGCAAGGCTGGGCCCCATGCGCAGTTTGATCTCGCGCGCGATGTCGCGACCGTCGTCGGCACGGCCGAAGTCGAGGGCGAACATCTTCACCGACTTGACGAAGAAGATCGTCTCGCCAACCTTGTCTGCGCCGCTGGCCTCACCATTCCAGAACAGGGGCTTGTCGTAGCCGCGCTCGACCTTCCATTTCTCGATTGCCTCGGGGGTCACGCGCTTCACGCCGAGTTGCATGCGCGCCATGTCGTCCGGCGTGTTGACGACGAAGAACAGCGCGAAGGTGATGACATTCACTCCGATCAGGATCGGCAGGGCATACAGCAGGCGGCGGATCAGGTAGGCGAGCATCGCAGCGGACTATACCAATCTATCCGGCGGTATCTTCCGTCGCGTCACAGTCGCAACCGCTGCCGGCGGCGATCCAGCGCAACGCGAACCGGCGCGCCAGCGGCGTCAGGAAGCCGGGCAGCCAGCGCAGCCGCGCTGCCGGCGCCTCGACCAGGCCGCAGACATAGCGATCGATCTGCCAGAGCAGCGCCGGACAGGCACCCTCACGATGGCCGAGCAGCACGCGGCTCAGCGGGCAAGGCGCAAAGCTGCAACAAACCCCGCAGCCATTGCACGGCGCACCAACGGGCGGCTTGGCGGGCGCGGCGGCATGCAGGGAGATTTTCATTCGAGGCGGCTCATTCCAGCCTGAATTCCACCGGCAACAGTGCCTGACGTTGCCCGCCGGGCAGGCTGCCAATGCGCATCGCCGCTTTGACGGCTGCACCATCGAGCAGGGGATGTCCGGAGCTGCTGGCAACTTCCATGGATGTCACCGTGCCGGCCGCGTCCAGTGTCAGCAGCAGCACGACGCGGCCTTCGAGCCCACGCGCGATGGCCGCGCGCGGATAGAACTCCTCGCGCGTCAGTGCGGCCATTGCGGCATTCAATGCCCGACCGGTCAAAGGCTTGGGGACTGCCTGTTGAAAAGTCGGCGCTGGCGGGATGGCATTTTCGGAAGGCTGCATCCGTTCCGGCTGGGTGGCAATCTCGCGCGCCGCTTCAGGCGGCAGCAACACGACGGCAAGCGGTGGCTGGCTGGGCGCTGGCACCTTACGCTGCCACCAGCCGACCGGCAGCAGCACGGCCAAATGCAGGGCAAGGCTTGCGGCAAGTGCCAGGCCGAAACGCATCGTCATCATCGGCGCATGCTACCGCAGCACGGTAAACTACCGGGTATGAAATACCTGCTCACTCTGTACTTTCTGTCCCTCGCGCTGCTGCCGACGGCCCGCGCCGAACTGCCCGACCCGACCCGCTTTTCGGTGGCGCTCGAAGTCGGCAACATCAAGCAGGCGACGGCCTGGCTCGACGAGGGGCTCGACCCGAATTTCGCGGGCCAGCTGATCGGCACCGGCCTGATGATCGGCGCGTGGGAAGGCAACATCCCGTTGATGGAATTGTTTTACCTGCGTGGCGCGGACATTCAGCGCGCCAACCGCTTCGGCGAAACGGCGCTGATGCTCGCAGCGTGGAAAAACCGCCAGGAGGCCGTGCGCTGGCTGCTCGAGCACGGCGCGCAGCCTAACCGCACGGAGCGCGAATGGACAGCGTTGCACTACGCCACCTTCGCCGGACACGCCGGCCTGGTCGAAGACCTGTTGTCCGCCGGCGCCGATGTCAATGCACGATCGACCAACGGCTCGACGGCGGTGATGATGGCCGCCCGCGAGGGCCATGCCGTGCTCGCCAAACGCCTGCTGGACGCCGGCGCGAACCCGGCGCTGAAGAACGATTACGCGGATGATGCGGTTGCCTGGGCGATGCGTCAGGGCAATTTCGCCATCGCGAAGACCTTCACGAGCGCCGAGAACTTCGCCGAACTCGCGCGCCAGGCCACGGAAACCGCCCTGCCGCCGCCCGTGCGCTCCCTGCCCGCGCCGGATGCCGTCGATGAATTGCTGCGCAAGGCGCGGCTGGACGAAATGGACGGGAAACGTGACGCAGCGCTGGCCGCCTACCGGATGATCTGGGCCGAACTCAAGTCCCGCGAAGCGCCCCGAAAAGTCGGCGCTGGCGAGACGGCTCAGAAAAGCGGAGCAAAGACACCCAAGGCGCTGGTGATACGCGCCAAGCGCGCCCAGCCCGAGCAGCAGTCGCTGTCGTTCACCTACTCGGGTAGCGACGCCCAGGATCTCGACCTGCTGCTCGAAAAGGCACGCGCGGCCGAGGCGGCCGGCCAGCGGGAAGAAGCCTTGCAACTGTATCGGCAGGTTGCCGAACGCATCAAGGCAACGGCCCGCTAAACATTCTAGATAGGGACTGCGGCCTACAGCCGATAGTCCAGCTGGATGCGGCCCTGGAGTTTCTTCGCCTGTTTCAGTGCTTCCTTGAGAACGAAACGGTCCAGCTCGTTGAGCTTTGCCGGATCGACGCGATTGGCCAGCCCCATCGGCGTGCCTTCCTGTTGCACGCGCAAGCGCAGTTTCTGCAGGAAGTAAAAGCCATCGATGATCGCGCCAATATCGTCGCGGCCAACCTTGCCTTTTTCGGCCGCCGCGCGCAGGCGTTCGGGCGTACTGGTCTCGCTGATGCCGTTGGCCAGCGCCAGGATGCGCGCCACATCGACAAACAAGCGCGCACCACTCGCCTTGAGGTCGATGGTGCGTGGGAAATCCTTGTTGCCGTCGAAGCTGAAATCGCGAATCATGCCGAGCGGCGGACGTGAACGCAGGGCGTTCTCCGCCATGAAACGCAGGAACAGCGTAGCCCCCGGGATGTTCCGGCGCAGCCATTCCGACAACTCTTCGGCCAGATCTTCGGCACCATAGAGCGGGCGGAAATCGAAGTAAATCGTTGCATCCAGCAGCGCTTGTGGCGACGCGGAACGCAGCCAGCTACCAAAACGCTGATGCCATTCGGCAACCGACAGGCACAACTCGGGATTGCTCGCCATGACATTGCCTTTGCAGAGCGGAAAACCGCAGGCATCGAGACGTTTATTCACCTCGGCGGCAAAGGGCAGGAAAGCCTGGCGCACTGCTTCAGCCTGATCAGCGGGCGCCGCGAAGACGAGGCCGTTGTCCTGGTCGGTCAACAGGGTTTGTTCGTAGCGCCCTTCCGAGCCGAAGGCCAGCCAGCACCACGGCACCTTGGGTAATTCGAACTCCTGCTTCGTCAGCTCGATCAGCCGAACCGTCAGATGATCATTGAGTGTCGAGATCATCTGGGTCAGCGCCTCGGCCGCACCGCCCTCGGCGAGCGTGCGAATAGCCAGCGTGCGGATGTCCTCGGCTGCGGCAATCAGCCCGTCGAGATCGCGCGCGCCCCGGATCGCACCGGAGATGGCCTTGCCGCCACCGCTTTGCAACTCGTAAACGTCTTCCTGGGAAACGATGCCGACCAGCTTGCCGGCGGCATCGACGACGATGACGTGATGAATGCCGTGACGCGCCATGACGAGCGCCGCCTGATAGACGGTGGAGCGCCAATTGAGCATCAGCAAACCGGAATCGCTCATCACCGACATGACCATCTGGTCGAGATCGCAGGATTTTGCGGCGACACGGTGCAACAGGTCACGCAGGGTAAAAATGCCGATCGGGCGACTGCTTTCGGGTTCGACGATAACGATCGAGCCAACACGATGTTCTGACATCGATCTGCACCGCTTCGCGCAGGGTGGTTTCGGGCGTGGCGGTGATCGGCTTGCGCTTGATCATGGCCGCCAGCTGACTGTGCAGGGTGTGGCGTGTAGTGCTCATGGTTATCAGTATTTGACGCGTGCGTAATAAGTCTTTTCGGCCGCCGCACGCGCTTCGCCGAGGGTATGGATGCCCATGTCGGCGAGCAACGGCAGCATGCGCAGGAACACTTCGGCGGTAACGATGGCATCGCCGAGTGCGGTATGCCGGCCAATGATGGTGATACCAAGGCGTTCAGCGATGGCTTCGAGCTTGTGCGACTCCTGGTTGGGGTGAATCACCGCCGAGAGCAGCAGCGTGTCGAGCACGGGATGGGTGAAGCGGATGCCGAGTTTTTCTTCCTTGAGCTGCAGGAAACGCATGTCGAAAGCAGCATTGTGCGCCACCAGCACGGTACCCTCGCAAAAGGCATGGAACTGCGGCAGCACCTTGGCGAGCATCGGCTGGCCGCGCACCATTTCCTCGTTGATGCCATGAATGGGGATCCCTTCGGGTCGCAGCGGGCGCTGCGGATCGATGATCTGGTCGATGTTTTCGTGGCGCAACAGGCGATTATTGACGATGCGCACCGCGCCGATCTGGATGATCTCGTCGCCGGCTGACGGCTGCAGACCCGTCGTCTCGGTATCGAACACGGTATAGGCCAGGTCGGCGAGCGGCGTGTCGTCGCGCGCATGGTCTTCGCCGGCACGGTGGAACAGATCGAAGTCGTAGAACTCGGGACGGCTTTCGACCTGAACCAGGCCTGCACCATCGCCAATATCATGGGCCAGCACCACCGGAATCTCGAGACGGAAAAAGGACTGCTGGATCGCCGACTCGCGACCGCAGGACAACTGGCCACCATGCCGGTCGGTCACGTCGCGCAGGGACAGCGGGGTGGTTTCCTCGGCAACGTGCATCGGTTCAAGCTGCCAGCCCAGCAATGTTTCGCTGGAGACCGCCGTACCCGCCCAGCGCAGGTCGAGGAAGACCATATGTCGGACATGCGTCAGGCGCAACCGTACCAGCCGGATATTGAAACTTTCCTCCAGCTTCGCGGCCAGGAAAGTCAGGGCCTGGGTGATCGAATAGCTGTCGACCTTCACCCACAAGTCTTCAACCACATCGTCGATCTTGGCCGTGATGCCCAAGCGACTCTCGATGCGGCGGCTCACAGCCGTTACCAGTTCGGCACCGAGCATTTCCTCGAGGGGCCAGCGACTCACCAGGGTGCGCGCATAGGCTTGCGCAGACTGGTTGAGTCGCACCGTGAGAATTTCCACCTCGTCGTGAATGGTGTCGGCCACGGACTGCACCTGCCCAGCGTCCGGGCTCCCATGCAGGCGCTGCAGACTGCCGCGGATGCCGGCCAGCGCCGCACGTGTATCGTCCGCCAGCACCTGTACGGCCCGGTCGCATTGCACCCCGTTCTCGAGCATCTTGGTGATATTTTCCATCACGAGAACATAGCCGCCGATCGTGCGCGGTGAATGCGTCTCGCTCTCTGCGCTATGTGCCGGAAAAGCAATCACGGGCGCCATCTGCACGCGGATCAACTGGCCGGCGCGGGTGGTGGTGATGAAATGGGCGAGTGGCTGACTGCCCTCACGCTCGACCCGATGCTGCAGGGTCTCCAGCGAGTGCCCAATCAGTGAGCGGTCGAAGATCCCGTAGATCGATCGTCCGAGACCAATCAGCGCGCCAGCGGAATGCGCGTCAGGCGCCAGGGCGCGCACCTGCAACCGGGCGCGGTTGTTGTAGAGCAGGATGCGGCCATCGAGATTGCACACGACAACCGGCATGGGCAGTTCGGCCACCAGGGCGGCAAGCCGGTTCTTTTCTTCTTCGACCGCCGCCTTGGCCAGCGTGATTCGGGTTTCGACATCATCGAGAAGGGCATCGCGCTGCTCCGCCAGGTCGTTGGCAGCGCGCCCGAGTTCCTGCACTTCCGGCGGCCCCTCGGGCGTTACCCTGAAATTGCGGTTTGCTCCGAGCATCAAACGCAGCATTTCGCCCAGCGCCATCAAACCCCGGACATATTGCTTGAACAGGCCGCGCAGCAACTGCAGGCCGATGAAGCAGGCAACCAGGGTCATCATGCCGCCAATCGGCAGCCAGCGATCCATCGCGGCAAGAAAGACAGCGCGTTCGGCTTCCTTGAGGTCGCCATAGACGATACCGGCGGTCAGCATGAAGGGGCCGGTCATCAACAGCAACAGGACCACGGCCGCAAGGAAATACCGGGTCTTTGCGCTCATGCGTGTAGCCACTTGATCTGCATCTCGATGTCCGTGTTCGAGAACGACGAAAAATTCCCGCGATTGGGTGGTGCCGGCAACCGGATTCGAACTGGTGACCTACCGCTTACAAGGCGGTTGCTCTACCAACTGAGCTATGCCGGCACATGGGTCAAATTATAACTGACCGGCATTGCCCCTTCCTCTAAAATCAGTTGCATCAGGTCAACCGGTTTTCCTCCATTTTTTATCGATGCAACCCGCCCTTCCTCACCAAACAAACCAGGATATCGCCTTGCACCTGCTGGTCGCATGCAGTTCACCCGCGCTGTTCGAGCAGTTGAAGGAAAGCTGGCAATGGGAAGGCCCCCGCCCGATTTTTGCTGCAGTGGCGGGCCTTGCGCCCTTGCGGGCCAAACTGCGCGAGCAGCACTGGGATGCCGTGCTGTATTGCCTCAACCATGTTGCCTGCACGCCGGCCGCCACGCTGAAAACGCTGCGCGACCGCAACCTCGACACGCCCATGATCGTGGTTGCAGATCCGGCAGAGCAGCCTGCGGCGACGAAAGCGCTGCGCGGGGGCGCGCATGATGTCGTCTTTCTCGACCGGCTCGCCCGGCTACCGGCCTCCGTCGAGCGCGAAGTGCGGGAAGCCGGCCACCGCGCCGACCATCGCGCGGCGCTGGAAATGTTGCATGACAGCGAAGCGCGCTTTCGCGCACTGGCTTCCAACCTGCCCGGTCTGGTCTTTAACCTGCAGCGTGATACGCACGGTGCGTACCGTTTTTTGTACGTCAGCGAAGGGGCAGTTCGCCTGCTGGGTGTCATGCAGCACGAATTGCGTGGCTCGGCGCAACGTTTTTTCGTGGCACTGCTGGCTGAAGCGCGCCACTCGTTGCTCGCCGCACTCGAGGAATCCGCCCGCTCGGGCAACCCGTTGATCTGGGAAGGTCGCCTGAAAGACGGCGCACGCTGGATCGACATGCGCTCGCTGCCGCACCGCAGCGATGAAGGCACGATCCTCTGGACCGGCATCGCAACGGACATTTCGCAGGCGAAAAATACCGAGGCTGCGCTGCGCGAATCGCGCGCGCAACTCGCCGCCCTTTCGTCCCATCTGGAAGCCGCCAAGGAAGAGGAACGCGAAAAGATCGCGCGCGACATTCACGACGAACTGGGCAGCATCCTCGTCAGGCTGAAAATCGAGGCTGCATTGTTAGCCAGCAAGCTGCCGGCACAACTGAGCAGCAAGGCCCGCTCGATCGAAAACCTGCTCGACCAGGCCATGGGCACGACCAGCCGCGTCGCCCGTCAGCTACGCCCGGGCATCCTCAAGGAATTCGGCCTGGCCGCTGCCATCGAATGCCAGGCAGACGACTTCGCCCACAGCACGCGGATCACCTGCCGCGCGCAGTGCGACGAAGGCATTGAACTCAATGCCGATACCTCGCTGGCACTGTTTCGCATCGTGCAGGAAGCGCTCACCAATGTCGCCAAACACGCCCGCGCATCGCTGGTAGTCGTGCGGCTGCGGTGCGAAACCGGTAATATCGTGCTCGAGATTCGCGACAATGGTCGCGGCATCGCCGAGCGCGACATGGACAAGCCAAAATCCTTCGGTCTGCGCGGCATCCGCGAACGTGTGCAAAGCCTCAACGGAATTTTCCACATCACCACAGCGGAACAGGGCGGCACGCTGTTGATGCTGAAAGTGCCGGATCGCCGCGACGGCGATGCCGTCCCCGCCGAACCCGAAGAAGCCCTTCAGCAGGATTTGTTCTGAAATGTCCGAAAAGATACGTGTCCTCATCGCCGACGACCACGCCATCGTGCGGCAGGGTTTCAAGCAGATATTTTCGGAAACCGATGATCTGGTCGTCGCCGGCGAAGCCGACGACGGCGTCGATGCGCTCCAGCTGGCACGCCAAAATGAATGGGATGTCTTTCTGCTCGACATCTCGATGCCCAACCGCAACGGTATCGACACGCTGAAACTGCTGAAGCGCGAGTTTCCACGCCTGCCGGTGCTGATCCTCAGCATGCACCCCGAGGAGCAGTATGCCCTGCGTGCCCTGAAAGCAGGCGCCTCCGGTTATCTCACCAAGCAGAGTGCTCCCGACCAGCTCGTCACGGCGATCCGTCAGGTTGCCCGTGGCAAAAAATATGTCAGCCCCGGCGTTGCGCAGCAACTCGCGGAAGCCATCGCCGACGACACCGAAAAGCTGCCGCACGAGCGCATCACCGACCGCGAATATCAGGTACTGGTGCTGATTGCCAAGGGCAAGCCGCTCACGCAGATCGCCGACGAACTGAATCTTGGCGTCGCCACTGTCAGTACCTACCGGGCGCGCCTGCTCGAAAAGATGAACCTGAAGAGCACCGCCGAACTGATTCATTACGGCCTGCGCCACGGCATGGTCGAATAAGGTTTCCCACCCCGACTCATGAACCCGTTCGAAACTGCGCGCGAAACCCTCAAGCGCCTTGCCCAGCAGCGCACGCCGCCGACACCGGATAATTACCGCGCGCTGTACCACGAGATTGCCGGCACCGTAGCGGCCGAAACCTTTCCTGAAAAGCCCCTGAAGACCTTGGCGGGCGGCTTGCCCCGCAATACGCCAGACCAGGTGCGCTTTATCCGAACACTCGACAGCGCCATCGGAGAGAAGAACTGGGATAGCTTCAAGGGCGCACTCACGGAACTGCTGAACAAACTGGCCGCCGAGCCACCCAACTGGTCAGCGCTGATCCGCGAGTTGCTCCAGCGCCTGGAAGCGCGTCAGGCGGATCAGACGCCCGCCCGCAAGCGCGAAGCGCTCGAACATGTGCTCACCGCGTCAACGGCACCGGACCTGCTGTATGCCCGGCTACAGGGACTGCTGAAAAACTGGTCACAGGCGGCCGCACTCGGCAATGCCACCGAAAACAGTCTGCCCGCCAATAACGCTGCCATCCCCGCCGTCCCGCCAGCGCCGACTATTGCGGAATCGCCGGCGCAGACCCAGCTCGCCGCGTCTGCCAAGAGCGCGACGAGCGACCTGCTCGAGCTTTTCGCGCAGTTGCTCGAAACCTCGATCGGCATTTTGCTGGACGACAACGACGAACTCGCCGCCGAAGCCACGCGGCTCGCCACCGTGGCACGCGGCGCCAAGGGTGGCGAAGGCATTGCCGCCTTCGTCACCGGCATGAAGCGCTTCAGTTATCGCCTGCACTTCGTCGCCGAAGACCAGTCAGAAATGCGCACGGCGCTCCTGCATCTGCTGCACCTGGTCATTGACAACATCAACGAACTGGTGATCGATGACGAGTGGCTGCAAGGCCAGATCGCCGTGGTGCTCGACCTCGTCAGCCAGCCACTCAATCTGCGTCGCCTCGATGACGTCGAGCGACGCATGAAAGACGTCATCTACAAACAAAGTGCACTGAAGAAAGGTCTCAACGACGCCCATGCTCAGCTCAAGACGATGCTGACCACCTTCGTCGATCGACTGGCCGACCTTTCCACCTCGACCGGCAACTACCACGCCAAGATCGAACGCTGCGCCGAGCAGATCGGCAAGGCCAACGATATTGCCGACCTGACTGAAGTTCTCGACGTAGTGATGCAGGAAACACGTGTCATCCAGCTCAACGCCCAACGCTCGCATGACGAGCTCGTACAGATGCGCGACAAGGTCGAAGCCGCAGAACGTGAAGTCGAACGCCTCCAGACTGAGCTCGCCAATGCCAGCGAAATGGTGCGCCACGACGCGCTCACCGGCGCCCTCAACCGCAAGGGCATGGACGAGGCACTCAACACCGAAGTGTCGCGGGCGCGCCGCCATGGCAGCAAGCTCTGTCTGGCGCTGCTCGACATCGACAATTTCAAGAAGCTCAACGACTCGCTGGGGCATGCGGTCGGCGATACCGCGCTCATCCATCTGGCCAAGGTAGTCCAGGAAACCATCCGGCCCGAGGACACGCTGGCACGCTATGGTGGCGAGGAGTTCGTCGTTCTGCTGCCCGATACCTCGCTTGAAAACGCCGTCATTGCCATGACGCGCGTCCAGCGCGAACTGACCAAGCGATTTTTCCTGCACAACAACGATAAGGTACTGATCACCTTTAGTTGCGGCATCGCCGAATTCGGCGCCGACGAAGATTCAATTGCCGCCATACAACGCGCCGACGGCGCCATGTACCTGGCCAAGCGGGCGGGCAAGAACCGCGTCATGGCCGCCTGACAATCGCGCCCCTGCACAAACACTCTCCCCCTCGAAATCGTCATTCTTTATTGACGCAATTGGGGCTTTTGTAGCATAATGGTTGTCTTGACGCGGGGTGGAGCAGTCTGGCAGCTCGTCGGGCTCATAACCCGAAGGTCGCAAGTTCAAATCTTGCCCCCGCAACCAGTCAAAACAAGGGCTTACAGATTTTAATCTGTAAGCCCTTGTCCATTCTGGCTTCCATGTAGCCACATGGAATGACCCTATAGCGCGACCAACTTTAACTTCATCTGCTTGGCATTCTTCGCGAGAACTACGTCGAGTGTCGCCATGCTCTTGGCTTTGGCATCCAGCGCGGCAGCAAGATGAAGCGCGTCGCCAGCACGCAAACCGGATAACTGATCAAGTGACAGAATTGCCGCACGATGAAATGTCACCGGGTCTACCGGCAGCAACTGCAAGTCGTTGGCACACATACGCTCGAACTGTTGCCACGCTCTCTGCGCCTCGGTCCCGCTGATCTGCCCGGTGCGCTGCTTGATACTCAACGCGCTGGCAAACTCCGTGACGCACCATGTGGTGGATATGAGGTCATCGGTACAAGCTGCATACCAGCGTGAAACGGCAACGCTTTTAGCTTCGCGGGCGTAGAGCGCCACGAGAACGCTGGTATCGAGGTAAATCATCAATAGCGTGCTCCACGCCGCAGCTCCTCGACGACTGACATACCCATGGGCATGGTTTCGCGTGTTTCGGCGACTTCACGGGCAAAGGATTTCCTGTCCCATTTTGCGGGTCGAATGGCAAGCCCGCCATCCGCTGTCAAGCTGGCCTCGACGCTATCACCTTCCTTGATGCCGATACTGCGCACGACCTCGGCGGGAATGCGCAGCGCAAGGCTGTTGCCCCATCGGGCGATATGCAGATTCATGGCTCACCTCTATTGATCTACGTTGATGTAGATACATTGTAGTCTTTATTTCACCGCGCGCAAGGAACCTTTTTCTTGAACGGGCACGAACTCGACGCCGGCCTGTTCGAGTATCCATGAATCGCCCCGGGTTTTGTCGGCACCTCAGCATTTCAACCAGCTCGAAAGTGTCCTCTGAAACTGGGGCGATTCACTCAGCCGCGCCTTTAAGGAGGATTTGGTTTCCCCGGGATTAAACGAAGCTCATGTTGGCAGTGAACGCATTTACTATCGTAGGATGGGGCGATTCGAGGAGCAGTGACATGATTATTTGCATGACATTCTGGACAAAGAAAATCTCCAGACATACTCTTCGCCGCACCTTTACAGGTAAAGTAAAAATATGCGCCGACAAACGGTGATGCCAGAATTCCCAAGGGGACACTGACGAAGTGCACGCCCGGCAGAACGACGGAAATCATCGCCGCAAAGAGCGTCACTAAGAACATCATAAATCCTTTGTAAAAGGCGTTTTTGGCTGTGTAGCACACGACCTGATAACTTCCAACCGACTCCTTGTCGTTGGACAGCACCTGCAAGGGGTTCGAGATTTGAGTCATACAGCCTGGTCTTGTGCCTGGGGGGGGCTGGGAATTATCCAAAATATCAACAGTAGAGCTCATTCTGTATTCCTTGCTGGCTGCAATGGGACTCTATGCATCGCGGCTGATGATGCACTGCCTATTCGCGTCTGACTAGCTCGACGTATCTCTGGCGGCTTCGATTTCCAGGTGACACGGCGATAACAACAGATGCGCCAGTTGCTCCGGATCATTCGTTCGCACATGTTCTGCAAAATCGGCCAGTCGCACATCGTGCGCAACGGCCAAGGCTTGGATCAGTGACCTTGCCGCTTCGCGCGGATGGGGTCCGTCGGCCTGATAGCCCGGCCAATCCTTGTAGTGAGACAACAGCTGTTCACGGTGGTCCCGGTAGAGCGGGGAATGGTGGATGTACTCAAGCTCGGCCTGTTTTGCCTCGATCTCAGCGTCGATTTCGCTATCGGTACTTTTGAAATGCGCTTTTTCGGCATCGCTCCAGTGTGGCTTGTCACCTTGCTGCTCTCGCAAGCTTACGTAGGTTCCTTTCAGCGCCAGCTGTGAATGACTGCCTGTGGCCCGAAAGATGTGCATGAGGTCTTTCCCGTGGCCGTCTGTTCCGACGTAACGCATGTTGGTCGTAATGCGTCGCGGATTGAAACCGAACTGCCGGGTGCAGGCCGCACGTAAGGTGTCGAAGAGTTGATTCATTTTTGCGGGATTCACAGGTCAATCCTTTTGGTTTGGCGTCATCGATTCGGCTGCGGTTCTGGCCAATTAGCTGCAGGAGCATACCCCACTCACGTGCCAGACTAATCGCTGGCAGGAGTTTCCTGCACTTGCCTCCACGCCTGATAAATTCTCAGCGCGACCTGCGCATCGTTAGCGGCGTACAGTAATTGGCGTTCATTCAGGCAGGGGTTCGCCCAGTTGCTGGTACCAACTTTCTTGGACTTCTGAAATTTCTGCCCGAAGAAATGGGCCACAGCGACTTTTGCGCCGACCGTACCTCGATGTCCAGGACCACGCAGCACCTCTCCCATGTCAAGCAGGTTTTGCACCTCGATCCCCAAGCGGGATTTCAGCACACTGCGGTCATTGCCGAGCCCAAAGCCGACTTTCTTCACTTGGGGTGACTCCAGGATGATTTTCAGCATGCATTGGCCAGACGCCCAGGATGCGGGAAAGAGATACGCATGGGTATCCGTGGCGAGTTGCACCAGATGCGGACCGGTTGACACCTCCCCTTTCAGGAAGGTCGGCTTCGATTCCGTATCGAAGCCGACTGTATCGGTGGCCATCAACACATCGAGCGCAGCATTAGCCTGATTTTCCGAAGCAACGAGGGTCACGTCAGCAAGCGCGATGCCTGGATAGATCGGAAGTTCAGTTGTCCTCAACAAGGATCTGCTCAGTTGAATTTCGTTCAACTCAGCTCCCGGCCATTCTGGCCTGGAGCCATCCACCAATGTCCTCGATTTCCTCGAGACAGATGGTGTGCGGCATGGGATATTCATGCCACTCAAGCTTGTAACCACGCTCTATCAATAGCTCTCTGGCCTGCATTCCCAGTTCAAGGTCAACCACGTCGTCCTCGGTCCCATGGGCAGCAAAGACCGCTATGGCCTGGTTGGCATCAGCGGCTTCTTCGGCCAGCAGACGTTGGCTGGGTAGATAGGTTGACAAGGCGATCACGCCAGCCAAGGTTTCCGGATGCGTCAGGGCCGTAATGTAGGCGATGGCGCCACCTTGCGAAAAACCGGCGAGAAAGATGTTGTGGCTCGAAATTCCGCGCTGGTTTTCGCGCGTAATCAGGGCGCGAATGATCTGGCGTGATTGCAGGATGCCCGCTTCATCGACCTGCCGGCTACCCGGCTCAAGCGAAATGATGTCGTACCAGGCCCGCATGACATAACCACCGTTGCAGGTCACCGGGATCTCGGGCGCGTGGGGAAAGACGAAACGAATCCCAGGATGGTTATCCAGCCCCAACTCGGGAACGACAGGCACAAAGTCGGAGCCATCCGCACCGAGGCCATGCATCCAGATCACCGCAAACTCGGGGGATGGGGCGGTCTCAATTTCAAGGGGTAGTGACTGACCTTCCAATACTTTCTCCGGTGATCAACCTGGGCACATCCACTCTTCCCTACGGGTCTTGCTAATCAGTACATGGCAATGAGCTGCCAGCCAGCTTCAAGGACACGTCCGGCTAGACGACCGATCTTCATACCGTCCATGACCGCCTTAAGCTTCCCCACACCGCCAAAATCTATTGCGCGACGCTGGCGGTCGTCGAGCAGGCGTCAAGCTATCAGGCGGGCACGGCGGCGCCGAACGCTATCGCAACTGCCTGGCGAGAGCCTAGCGCCCGGGCGGGTCGTGCGGCAGAGTGTTCTGTCCCTCATCTTCGAATTCATCGACCACAACGACTTCCCCTTCGATCACCTGACCGTCCGGCGGGTTCTCCCGCATGGTTTGCCGGAGTTTTCTGGTTTTCCACCAGAAGTAGGCCCATGCCGCGAGTCCGGCGACAGCCACGATGGTGATGAACACCACGGAAAACATGAAGCCCACGACCAACAAAATCGTGCCGGCCACCAGGGCCAGCAGTTTCTCCAGAAGACCGGGAGGAGATTGTCTGTAATGTGGCATGGTCAGTGCACTATCTTGGGGCCACCGCAGCATTTCTTGAATTTCTTGCCGCTGCCGCAGGGACAAAGTTCGTTGCGACCGACCCGCGACTCATCGCTACGGACGGTAGAGCGTTCCTTGCGGGTCGGCAGCCACCATGCCTGAATGGCCATCACGCAGTCACCGAGCATCGCGGCAAACTCTTCGCTTCGTTCAGCCAGATCCGGCGTATTACGCTGCTCTTCCCAGCCCGACTCGGTACCGAAGAGCATGATCGGGTACAGCATATCGTCGCCCTCTTCCGCCTCGATCAGTGAACGCCAGCTGGCCTCGTCGAGTGCCATGCCCTTGACAAAGCCGGCACACCATTCGTCGATGATGGGAATCTGCTTGCCTGCATGTTCCCGCTCGTACAGCAGGGGCTCGAAGGTATCCGGATCCTCGCGCAGATAGAACAGAATGTCGTTAGCATGACGAAATACCAGGGACATCATGCGCTCCGCCTGTTGCTTGGATTGCCAGAGGATATCGCCACCCCAGACAAGGGGCATCCACTGGCTGGGCGGCAAGGTGTTCGGGCCGACGGCAAGCGCGGTGAGAAAACCATCGAGCATGGAGATGTCCATGGACTCCTCACCCGTGGCGTCGGACATGAGGAAGTCCCCAAGCTCTTCGAGTTCCTCGTCCGAAAGCGGGCCGGTAAGTTCCATGGGCAGCGTTACGCCATCGCCTGAATACGCTTGACCAGGGCTGTTGTGAACTCGAGTGTGCTGACCGTGCCACCGAGGTCGCCGGTGCGGACATTATCTTCGTTCAGTGTCGCATCGATGGCCCTGCGCAAGCGATTGCCGAGATCGGTGCGGCCAATGTGGTCGAGCATCATCGCCGCAGCCAGCATCAGCGCGATCGGGTTGGCGATGCCATGACCGGCGATGTCCGGTGCCGAGCCATGCACAGCCTCGAAGATGGCCGCATGTTCACCGATATTGGCGCCGGGTGCCATGCCGAGGCCACCAACCAGACCGGCAATTTCGTCGGAAAGGATGTCGCCGAACATGTTGGTCGTCACCAGCACATCGAAGTGCCACGGGTTCATCACCAGCTTCATCGCGCAGGCGTTGACGATCATCTCTTCGAAGATGATCTTGTCCTGGTATTCCGCTGCGTAAACCTGGCGCGCCGTTTCGAGGAAGATGCCGGTCAACGCCTTCATGATATTGGCCTTGTGCACCACCGTGACCTTCTTGCGGCCCTTGCGGACAGCATAGTCGAAAGCGAAGTTAACGATGTGCCGGCAGCCCTGGCGCGTATTCACTCCGGTGGCCATGCCTACCGCGTGCGGGTCGCCGTCGATCGGGATGAAGTGCTCGTAGCCCATGTAGAGGCCTTCAATGTTCTCGCGAACCAGCACCAGGTCGATGTTCTCGTAGCGGCCGCCGGGAATGATGGTATATGCCGGGCGCAGGTTGGCGTAGAGCTTGAACTCCTCGCGCAGGCGCACATTCGACGAGCGGTAGCCACCGCCGATCGGTGTTTCCAGCGGCCCCTTCAGGGCTAGCTTGGTTTTACGGATGCTGTTGAGGCAGGCGGGCGGCAGTGGATCGCCGCAGGCGGCGACGCCCGCTGCGCCCGCGGCCTGACGATCCCAGACAAAGGGGGCACCCAGCGCATCGAGCGCCATCAGCGTTGCCGCGGTGATTTCTGGCCCGATGCCGTCGCCGGGAATCAGTGTGGCAGGAATCGGCCCTTTGGTCGCAATCGTTGTCGCTGTCATGCAGATTCTCCACGTGTCATTGTTTGTTGCCGGATGCCGCAAACCCCGGATCCGTCTTTTCTCATTCTAACCCGGAGAAAACTCGGCGCTGGCAGGACGGCGAGTTGGCGACATCCGGGCGCACATGAGAAATGGCGCGGACAATGCCGCGCCATGATGACGGTAACCATGGTTGTACTACCCTTTAGCGTTCATCATCCTTGTCGCGACGGCGCGAACGGGGGTCGTCATTCGGGCGTTTGCTGCGTTCTTCACGGTTTACGCGGGGCTTGCCATTTCGATCCTGGGCAGGCTGAACCTCGCGCCTCTCGACACGGGGCTCGACACGGGGCTCGACACGCGGTGCGGCGCTGCGCCCCGGAAACGGGCCAACCCCTTCGACCGCTGGCCGACGACTTTCCGGTTCGATCCGCGGCGCAACATTACGTTCCGGAACGGGTGCGCGCTCCGGTGGGGGACGGAAAACCGGTGCGGGATCCGGGCGACGATTTTCCTGATACTCGATTCGCGGTCTTGGCGCAGGGGGTGGCACAGGCACCACGCGCGGACGCTGATCGGGTTCCCAGCGACCGCCATGCTGTCGCCAGCGATCCCCGTCGCGCTCCCAGCGGTGCGGCACCCAGAGATGGCCGGGGCGCGGCGCTTCCCAGCGGCCCGGCACCCATACGTAGCGTACGCCGATCCAGTTCCAGTAACCCGTCACCCAGACATGGCCAACCACCGGCGGGGAACCGTAATACTCGTACTGCGGCGGCGGGGGCGCCACGCGCACAGGCTGGTCGTAGTCGTAATAAGGATCCTGCGCCGGATAGACAGCGCAGCCACTCAGCAAGACAGATCCTGTCGCCAGTGCCATCAATAACAGTTTGTTTTTCATTGCCTGCCCTTTCCTGACCGGAAGAACCGGATCGATTTCGTCCGGAGAACACATTGCTAGGCAATCAACGCATCTCAGCCCCGCTTTGCATACAAGCAAGTGGCGTTGTTACATAGTCTTGCAATTGCTCAGCGCGGTGGCGGTGGCGGCATTCCCGCCGGAGGCGGAGGCGGCATGGTGGCTGGTGCGGATGACGGCGAAGGTGCAGGTGAATGCAGATACGTCCCGTTGAGCGGCACTCGATGGCCCCGTGCATACATGCATTGCACATAGGCATTGTCGTAATGGCGCTGACTGCCATAAACCGCGCCGCGCGAAGCTTCGGCACCCGAAGCACTGCCGACAATCAAGCCCATTCCCGCGCCTGCGCCAGCTCCGCCACGTCCGCCGATTGCCGCGCCGGCCACGGCCCCGATGGCCGTACCGACGGCCGCGTTGCCGATGGCCGCCGAGTTAGCGGACTGCTCGCGCTCCTTGCCGCCAATTTGGTAGTAAGCATATTCGCGACAGGACATGTCGTCGGCACGAAATTCGTCGAACGTCCGGCCGGTTCCGGGCAGCGCCATCACATTGGGCGCATTCGGCACACTGGCGCAGCCGGCCAGCACCAGCAGTGCGGGCAGAAAATATTTTGTTTGGATGCTCATGTCTCGTCCTTCCACATCATTGCGGGGGTTGCGGCGCAACCCTTTGCCACGGCCCCGGACATTCCCTGACATACGGATAGTAAGCCTGCGCCTCGTTACAGTAATACCAGTAACCCGGCTCCATTGCCGGCATTGCCTGTTGCTCAACGTAAACGGGTGGCGGTGCGGGTGGTGCATAAACACGCGGCACGTAAACGGGATAAGCGGGATACGGGTAATAGGGAGGGTAAATCCACGGCCCACCCAGATAAACGCCGAATTGCACGGAGCTACGCGGATGCCCATAGCGATCGGCCCACGCATTGCCGGCGAGCAGGCACGCCAGCATTACCATCAACCCTGCTTTGCCAAAATTCTTCATTACTTTCTCCTCGCTGCCATGACTGAATTGAAGCATCAACCATTTAGCAGACAATGTCGGGGCGGGGACAAAGTGTAAGGAATTGTTGCGGCAGGGCGGCTAACGCCGACTTTTATTTGAACGGATGACGCAGGACGATGGTTTCCTCGCGGTCCGGTCCGGTGGAAATCATGTCAACCGGCACACCACAGACATCCTCCATGCGCTTGATGTAAGCGCGCGCAGCGGTGGGTAAGCCTTCCAGCGTCTTGACGCCGACTGTGCTGTCTTTCCAGCCGGGCATCGACTCGTAAACCGGCTCGCAACGCTCGAGATCATCGGCACCAACCGGCAAGATGTCGGTGAACTGTCCGTCGAGCTTGTAACCGATGCAGATCTTCATTTCATCAAGGCCGTCGAGCACGTCAAGCTTGGTCACGCACATGCCCGAGACACCGTTGATCTGGATCGAACGCTTCATCGCTGCGGCATCGAACCAGCCGCAACGCCGCGCACGTCCTGTGGTGGCGCCAAATTCGTGTCCCTTGGTAGCCATGTGTTTGCCGGTCGGATCCTGCTTTTCTAGGGCGTCGTACAGTTCCGTCGGGAAGGGGCCGCCGCCGACACGGGTGGTGTAAGCCTTGGTGATGCCCAATATGTAATGCAACATGCCAGGACCGACACCCGCACCCGCCGTCGCCGCACCGGCAACGCAGTTCGACGAGGTGACGTACGGATAGGTGCCGTGGTCGATGTCGAGCAGGGTACCCTGCGCACCCTCGAACAGCAGGTTGGCGCCGGCCTTGTGTGCGTCGTAGAGCGCGCGCGGTACGTCGGCGATCATCTTCGTCAGACGCGGGGCGATGGCCATGGCGCCATCCAGCGTCTTCTGGAAATCGACGGTCTCGGCGCCGAGGTAATTCTTCAGCACGAAGTTGTGATAGTCGAGAATCTCGCCAAGTTTTTCGGCAAAACGCTTGGGCCGCAGCAGGTCCTGCACGCGCAGGCCGCGCCGCGAGACCTTGTCCTCGTAGGCCGGGCCGATGCCGCGACCGGTGGTACCAATTTTCTTTGCACCCTTGGCCGCTTCGCGCGCCAGGTCGAGCGCCTGGTGGTAGGGCAGGATCAGCGGGCAGGCCTCGGAGATCTTCACGCGCGCCTCGGCAGCGACGCCGGCGGCCTTGAGTTCGTCGAGTTCGTGGAGCAGCGCGTCGGGCGAGAGCACCACGCCGTTACCGATGTAGCAGGTCACGCCATCGCGCAGGATGCCAGACGGTACCAGATGCAATACCGTTTTCTTGCCGTTGATCACCAGTGTATGGCCGGCGTTGTGTCCACCCTGGAAACGTACTACGCCCTGGGCATGATCGGTCAGCCAGTTGACGATCTTGCCTTTGCCTTCATCACCCCATTGCGTGCCGATCACGACTACGTTCTTGGCCATCTCAGTTCTCCCCTAAAGAAATACGCCGGGCCGCCCCAAGTGTTTCTTGCCCCTCGAGGGGAGAAACGTCGCGCAGCGGCGTTTCCGGGGTGGGCTCCAAAGATTCAATAATCCATTTGTCGTCCCGCCGCACCAGCTGGCGGTCGCAACCGGCTTCGCGCCAGCTGCCGTCGTGCCCCGGCAAGGCGGCAATCACGATTTCTCCCTGTGCGCGCAGGCGTTCGATTTCTGCGTGCAACACCGTATCTTCCGGCCAAGGCGCGAGAATTGCTCCTGCTACGCATTGCGGCCTGGACAGGCGTGCCAGCGCGCGCAGATCGAGCGAAAAGCCTGTCGCCGGCCTGGCACGACCGAAGCGCGCCCCGATCGAGTCGTAACGTCCGCCCAAGGCAACAGCGGCCGGGCTGGCGGCGCAATAGGCGGCGAAGACCGCGCCACTGTGATAATGGTAGCCGCGCAGGTCAGCCAGGTCGAAAGACAGCGGCAGATCGGACAGTTCATCGGACAGCCGCAGCAGATCGCCGAGCGCACGCTCGATTTCCGGCAGCACCGGGAGGCAGGCCGCGGCTCTCGCGAGTACTTCCACGCCGCCATACAGGTCGGGCAATGCCAGCAGGCCATTGCGCACATCGGCAGGCAGGTTGGCAGTCAGTTCGCGCAGGGTCGGCACATCCTTGGCCTGCAGCGCATCGAAAAGTTGCTGATCCACGCCCGGCGCCAGTGCGATGCCGGCGGTCAGCGCGCGGAAGATGCCGACATGTCCAACATCGAGGCGACTGGGTGGCAACTCTGCCAGTTGCAAGGTACGGGCGAGCAGGCGGATGACTTCATGATCCGCTTCGAGGCCGGCATGGCCATACAGCTCGACCCCGATCTGCAATGGTTCGCGTGTGGCATACAGGCCGGCCGGCCGGGTGTGCAGGACGCTGCCGCAATAGCACAGGCGCGCCACGCCCTGGCGGTTCAGCAGGTGGGCGTCGATGCGCGACACCTGTGGCGTGATGTCGGCGCGCAGGGTCAACGTGCGGCCGGATAGCTGGTCAACCAGCTTGAAACTGCGCAGGTTGAGGTCGGCTGCACTGTCGCCCAGCAGGGCATCGGCAAACTCCAGCAGCGGAGGTGCAACCAGCTGATAGCCATGGCGCACGAACTCATCGACCATACTGCGGCGCAAAGTCTCCACTTGCGCCGCTTCTGCGGGCAACAGATCCTCGATGGCTTCGGGCAACAACCAGGCGTGCATGATGGGGTTTAACTAAGCAACAGAATGAGTACCAGACCGATGATGATCGAGGTCAGGCCGAAGAAGCGCAACTGGCCATCGGCCATCTCGGTGACGCGGCGAAAGGTTTCACGCCAGATGCGCGGCGCCACGAAGGGCAGCAAGCCTTCGATCACCAGCATGAGGCCGAAGGCCATCAGCAGAGTAGACATGGACACTGCTGCAAACTACTTGCTGCTGCTAGCGCCCTTGCCGCTGTTCTTCAGGTACTTGAAGAAATCGGCACTCGGATCGACGACCAGCAGGTCGTTCTTGTTGCCGAAGCTCTGGCGGTAGGCTTCAAGGCTGCGATAGAAGGCATAGAACTCGGGGTTCTCGCCGAACGCCTTGCCGTAGGTCGACGCCGCCTTGGCATCGCCCTCGCCCTTGATCTTCTGTGCGTCACGGTAGGCTTCGGCAACGATCACCTCGCGTTGCCGGTCGGCATCGGCACGAATTTTCTCGGCCTCGGCAGCACCTTGCGAACGCAACTCGTTGGCCACCCGCTTGCGCTCGGTTTCCATGCGGCGATAGACCGACTCGGATACCTCCGGTGGCAGATCGACGCGCTTCAGGCGCACATCAACAATCTCGACGCCAATCTGGCGCGCATCGACGTCGGCCTTCTTCTGCACGTCTTCCATGATCTTGTCGCGCCTGCCCGAAACCACGTCATGCACAGTACGTCGACCGAACTCCTCGCGCAGGCCGGAATTCACGGTCTGCGACAGGCGTGTGCGTGCCAGCAACTCGTCGCCGCCCACCGAAATGTAATACTGGCGCACGTCGGCAATACGCCACTTGACAAAGGAATCAACCAGCACCGGCTTTTTCTCGGCGGTAAGAAAGCGCTCGGGCTCGACCGAATCCAGCGTCAGAATGCGTCGATCGAAATAACGCACGTTCTGGATCAACGGCCATTTGAATGACAGGCCCGGCTCCTTGATGATTTCCTTGATTTCGCCGAGCTGGAAAACAATCGCGTACTGGCGCTGATCGACAGTAAATAGCATCGCGCCGACGGCGGCGAAAACCGCGAAGGCGATTGCCAGAATGAAAGGCAGGCGTTGCATCAGCGTTCTCCCCGCTCGCGCGAGCCAAGTTGCCCGCGGGTGCGCACGTCGCGGTTATCCTGGGCGGACGCCGGGGCGGAAGAACGATCCGGCACAACCTCGGAGGGCGGTGTCGCAGCAACGGCGCCCGCCGCACCCATCAGTTTGTCAAGCGGCAGATACAGCAGGTTGCCCGAGCCCTTGGTATCGACCATGACCTTGCTGGTGTTGGCATATACCTGTTGCATGGTCTCCAGATAGAGGCGCTGGCGCGTCACTTCCGGCGCCTTGGCATATTCGGCATACAGCTTGGAGAAGCGTGATGCCTCGCCCTCGGCGGTGGCGGTCAGGCGGGCCTTGTAGCCATCCGCCTCCTCCTTCAGGCGCGAAGCCGCACCCTGGGCGCGCGGAATCACATCGTTGGCATAGGCCTGGCCTTCGTTCTTGTGGCGCTCCTTGTCCTGCCCGGCCTTGACGGCGTCGTCAAAGGCGGCCTGCACCTGTTCGGGCGGCTGCGTGCTCTGCATGGTCACCGCAAGAATCTGGATACCGGTTTCGTAGCGATCAAGGTTTTCCTGCATCAATTTCTGCGTGTTGGCGGCAATCACGTCGCGCCCTTCGTAAAGCACGAAGTCCATGCGATTCTTGCCAACCACCTCGCGAATCGCCGTCTCGGCCGTTTGCATGACGGCATCGTCCGGGTGACGGTTCTTGAAAATGTAGTCTTTCGGGTCCTTCAGCAGGTATTGCACGGCGAACTGTACGCTGACGATATTTTCGTCGTCGGTCAGCATCAGTGCTTCCTTGAGCACCTTGTTCTTCTCGGAACTGCGATAGCCAATTTCGACGGTACGTACGCCAGTCACATTCACGACTTCGTGCGTCTGGATCGGCCAGGGCAAGCGCCACCGCAGGCCCGGATCGGTAGATTCACTGAATTTACCGAGCGTCAGCACGAGGCCGCGCTGGCTGGCATCGACAATGTAGAAGCCACTGGCGCACCAGACCGCAACCACCAGGCCGATCAACAGGCCGATGCCGCCGCCGAACTGGCCAGGGGTCAGTGAGGGGAATTTCGGTCCGCCGCCACCACCGTCATCGCCGCCGCCGGAACTATCAGGACCGCCACGCTTCTTGCCCAGCATGCCGGAAAGGCGGCGATTGAAATCGCGCCAGAGCTCGTCTAGATCGGGTGGCCCGTTGCGTCCACCGCCGCCACTGCCGCGATTGGGGTCGTTACCCCAGCCGTGGTCATTGAGCGACATCAGTATGCCGGTAATCATGAGTATTGAATTGGGGTTGGATATCGTTGGATTCAATAGGTGCTACGGGTGCCGCAAGCTTGCGCGACATTTCGGCCAGTGCCGCTCGCAGCAGATCAAGGCCGGCGCCGGTACGAGCGCTGACACGAACGCGGACGATGTTATCACAATCGTCCCGCTCGACCCCCGGGCCGACGCCGCTGCCTGTGCCGATGAGGTCGATCTTGTTCCAGACGACAATCTGCGGCACGGCGGCCGCGCCGATCTCTTCCAGTACCTTGGCGACCGCGTGTATCTGCTGGTCGCGGTCGGGGCTTGCCGCATCGACCACATGCAGCAACAGGTCCGCCTGAATGGTTTCCTCCAGCGTGGCATGGAAGGCCGCCACCAGCGCATGCGGCAGATCGCGGATGAAACCGACGGTATCCGACAGCACGACCTGGCAACCCGACTTGCCGTCGGTCATCTCGCAGGTCGGTACGTAAAGACGACGCGAGGTGGTGTCGAGCGTGGCGAAGAGCTGGTCGGCAGCATAGGCGCCGGCCTTGGTCAGCGCATTGAACAAGGTGCTTTTCCCGGCGTTGGTATAACCGACCAGCGATACCGAGAGCACCTCGCCACGGCTGCGTCCCTTGCGCCGCACGGCACGCTGGCGCTCCAGCAGCTTGAGGCGGGTCTTCAGCACGGCGACGCGCTTGCCGAGCAACTGCCGGTCGGTTTCAAGCTGCTTTTCACCCGGGCCACGCAGGCCGATGCCGCCCTTCTGGCGTTCGAGGTGGGTCCAGCCGCGCACCAGCCGCGTCATCAGGTGCTCCAATTGCGCAAGCTCCACCTGCAGTTTGCCCTCGTGACTGCGGGCACGCAGGGCGAAGATGTCAAGGATCAGGCTCGAGCGGTCGATCACGCGCATGTTGCAGGCGCGCTCGAGGTTGCGTTGCTGCCCTGGCGACAACGTGTGATTGAACATCACCAGGTCGGCGCCCGCGGAAGCGGCGGTGGCGACGATCTCCTCCACCTTGCCCTTGCCAGCGAAGGTGGCGGGGTCGGGGCGTCCGCGCTTGCCGGTAACCGTGGCAACCGGGTGCGCGCCGGCACTCTTCGCCAACAACTGGAACTCTTCGAAGCGAGTGGCAAAGTCACCTTCTCCCAAATCCAGCTGAACGAGGAGCGCGTTTTCGCCGGCGGCCGGCCGCTCAAACATCAGGAGACATCAGATACTGCGTTCAGGCAGGGCAAACCTGCGGGAATCACTCATCCTCGGGGCCGATAGTGACCGGACGCGCAGGCACCACGGTGGAAATGGCGTGCTTGTAAACCATCTGGGTGACAGTGTTCTTGAGCAACACGACATACTGGTCGAACGACTCGATCTGACCCTGCAGCTTGATGCCGTTGACAAGGTAGATGGATACCGAGATGTGCTCGCGACGCAGCGTGTTGAGGAAGGGGTCTTGTAGCATCTGCCCTTTATTGCTCATGAGATGACCTCACTAATTATGGTTATAAGAAACGGAAGGGAAATGTAGCCGATTTTCGCGTGACTCGCCAGCGCGCCCCGTCAATTTCCGGGAATCAACCGCCACCCAGCGCCTTGAACAGATTGGCCGCCGTTGCTGCCTGCGCGCGCCGTACCGCCAGTGCTGCCTGCTGCGCGGCGAACTGCTCGCGCTGGGCATCGAGCAGTTCGAGGTAGCTGGATACGCCGCCCGCCTGACGCTGTTCGACGCGCTTCAAGCGCTCGGCCTGTGCCGCTTCTGCCGCTTCCAGCGCCTGAAACTGTCCGGCGTAATGTTCACGTGCCGCCAGCAGATCGGCCACCTCCCGGAAAGCCTGCTGGATAGTTTTTTCGTATTCGGCGACGGCGATATTTTTTCGTACTTCAGCCAGATCAACGTTCGCTTCGCTGCGTCCAGCATCGAACAACGGCCACTTGAGCAGCGGCACGAAGCTCCACGCCCCGCTGCCGGCGCCAAACAGGCCGGACAGTGCGCCGCTCGCCGTGCCCGCCGCGGCCGTCAGCACGATCTTCGGCAGGAAGGCCGCACGCGCAGCGCCGATGTTGGCGTTGGCGGCTATCAGCTTCTGCTCTGCGGCCAGCACATCAGGACGGTTCAACAGCACCGCCGACGGCAAACCGACGGCGATTTCCGGCAGCATGGTAAAAGTCGGCGCCGGGCCGTCCCAAGCCGACGCCCGCCCCCCTGTGGGGGGCAGTGAGCCGGGGTTGCGAGCGTGGGGGGCCAATAAAGTCGGCGCTGGCAAGACGGCAGCAATGTCGTTGCCAACCAATAATCGCAGGGCGTTTTCCGCCGTGGCGCGCTGGCGGGCGAGATTCGCCGCCTCAGCACGCGCCCCCTGATAGGCGCCGTCGGCAGCAAGATAGTCAAGATCGGTGGCGAGTCCTACGTCGCGGCGCTGCTCGACCAGGCGGCGACTGTCGACGCGGCCCTTGGCCGTGGCTTCAGCCAGCGCCAGACGCGCGTCAAGTTCGGTCAGGCTGTAGTACGCGCCGGCCACATCGGCGATGAGCGTCAGACGGAAAGCCCGCTGTGCAAATTCGCTGGCGAAGAAATTCGCCCGGGCCGCCGTTTCGAGGCTATTCACCCGCCCCCAGAAATCCAGCTCGAAGGCCGCGACGCCGAGGTTGGCGTCGTAACGCCGGCTGATCAGGGGCTGGCCGGAGGAATTCAGGTCGCCCGGCACTTTCGCCACCTGCTGCTGCAGATTGACATCCACGCCGGGGAAGCGGTCGGCGCGGGCAATCCCCGCCAGCGCACGCGCCTCCTCGACCCGCGCGACGGCTACGCGCAGGTCGCGGTTGTGTTCAAGGGCGGCGGCAATCAGCATCTGCAGTTGCGGCTCGGTGAAATAGGCCGGCCAGTCGCGGACCGGTACCGTCTCGCCAGGGCTGGCTTTCGTAGGCCATTGCTCCGGCACCGGCGCGGCAGGTCGCTCATAGTCAGGCATGAAGGAGCAACCGGCCACAACCACAGCCAAAGTCAGCGGCAGCAACTTATTCATGGCCGTCCTCCGAGCGGTGGCGGACGTGCCCGGGGAAAAACCGCCGCACGACGACGAAGAACACCGGCACGAGGAAGACCGCCAGCAAGGTCGCCGTGATCATGCCGCCCATCACGCCGGTGCCGAGCGCATGGCGGCTGTTGGCGCCCGCGCCGGTGGAGATGGCCAGCGGCAGCACGCCGAAGATGAAGGCGATCGACGTCATCACGATCGGCCGGATGCGCAGGCGGCAGGCTTCGAGCGTCGCCTCGACGAGCTCCTTGCCCTGGTCCTGCAGCTCGCGCGCGAACTGGATGATCAGGATGGCGTTCTTCGCCGACAGGCCGATGATGGCGATCAGGCCGACCTTGAAGTAAATATCGTTGGGCAACCCGCGCAGCATCACGGCCGAAACCGCGCCGAAGATGCCGAGCGGCACCACCAGCATGACCGCGAACGGGATCGACCAGCTCTCGTAGAGCGCGGCAAGGCAGAGGAACACCACGATCAGCGACACGCCGAACAGGAACGGCGCCTGCGTGCCCGACTGGCGCTCCTCGAACGAGGTGCCCGACCACTCGAAGCCGACGCCCGGCGGCAACTGCTGCGCCACGGCTTCCATCGCCGCCATCGCCTCACCGGTGGAACGGCCGGGCGCGGCGCTGCCGGAAATCTTCATCGATGGCAGGCCGTTGTAGCGGTCGAGCTTCGGGCTACCGACGATCCAGCGGGCCGTGGCGACCTCGGACAGCGGCAGCATGTCGCCGCGCGCGTTGCGGACCGGCAGGCGCAGGAGGTCTTCCGGCGTGCGGCGCGTCTCGGCCTCGGCCTGCATCTGCACGCGCAGGATGCGGCCCTGGCGCACGAAGTCGTTGATGTAGGCGACCCCCAGCGTGGCTTGCAGGGTGTCGTTGAGATCGGCCAGGTCGATGCCCAGCGCGCGCGCCTTGAGCCGGTCGATGTCGAGGAAAACCTGCGGCGCGGCTTCCTGGCCTTCCGGGCGCACGCCGGCCAGCACCGGGTTCTGGCTCGCCAGCCCGAGCGCCATGTTGCGCGCTTCGAGCAGCTTGTCGCGGCCGAGGCCACCGCGATCCTGCAGGCGGAAGTCGAAGCCGCCGACCGCCGCGAGTTCGGGAATCGGCGGCACGTTGATGGCGAAGATCATCGCCTGCTTGATGCGGAAGAACGCCATGTTGGCGCGCTGGACCACCGCGGCCGCCCCGCTCTCCTTGCCCGGACGCTCGTCCCAGCCCTTGAGCCGCGTAAACACGATGGCCGCGTTCTGGCCGCGGCCGAAGAAGGAAAAGCCGGCCACGCCGATGACGTGCTCGACCTCCGTCTGCTTCAGATAGTACTGCTCGACGGTGGACAACACCTCGAGCGTGCGCTCGCGCGTCGCGCCGGAGGGCAGTTGCACGATGCTGATGAAATAGCCCTGGTCCTCGTCCGGCAGGAAGCTACCCGGCAACTTGGTGAATAGCCAGCCCGTGGCCACGAGGATCACGCCGTACACCAGCAGCCAGCGGACAGGCTTGGCGAGCATGCGGCGCGCGCCGCCGAGATAAGCCTTCGCCGACGCGGCGAAAGAACGGTTGAACCAGCCGAAGAAACCGGTCGTGGGCAGCAGGTCCTTGCCCGGCTCGTGCTTGAGCAGGGTGGCGCACAGTGCCGGCGTCAGCGTCAACGCCATCAGCGCGGAGAACCCCATGGTCAGCACCAGCGTCACGGCGAACTGGCGATAAATCGCGCCCGTCGAGCCGCCGAAGAACGCCATCGGCACGAACACCGCCGACAGCACCAGGGTGATGGCGATGATGGCGCCGACGATCTGGTCCATGGCCTTGCGCGTCGCATCGCGCGGCGACAAGCCCTCCTCGCTCATGATGCGCTCGACGTTCTCCACCACCACGATGGCGTCGTCCACCACGATGCCGATCGCCAGCACCATGGCGAACAGCGTCAGCACGTTGATCGAATAGCCGAAGACATACAGCCCGACCGTCGCGCCCACCAGCGCCACCGGCACGACGATCGCCGGAATGAAGGTGGCGCGCAGGTTGCCGAGGAACAGGTACATCACCAGCACGACCAGCAACATCGCCTCGGCCAGCGTGATCAACACCTCGCGGATGGAGATCTCGACGAACTTCGAGGTGTCGTAAGGCACCGCCCAGTCGATGCCCTTGGGAAAGTACCGCGCCAGTTCGGCCATCTTGTCATTCACCGCCTTGGCGGTGTTCAGCGCGTTGGCGCCGGGCGACATGCGAATGGCGATGGCGGCGGTCGGCTGGCCGTCGATGCGCGCGGCGATGGAATAGTCCTGCGCGCCGAGCTCGACGCGGGCGATGTCCTTGACCCGCACCGTCGCGCCACCGTGCCGTGCTGCGCACGATCACGTCGCCGAATTCCTCGGGCGTGGACAGCCGCGATCGCGTGACGATCACCGCATTGGTCTGCTGGCCGGGCACGGCCGGAATCTGCCCGAGTTCGCCGGTGGCGAGCTGGGTGTTCTGCGCGCGCACGGCCTTGGCCACATCGGCCGGCGTCAGGCCGAAGGCATTCAGCCGCTCCGGCTTGAGCCACAGGCGCATCGAGTATTCGGTGCCGAACAGGATCGCCTCGCCGACGCCCGAGCGTGCGCCGGATGCTCTCCAGCACGTTGGCCGCCGCGTAGCTGCCGAGGTCGACGTTGTTCTTCGACTGGTCGGGCGAGAACAGCGCGATGAACATCAGGTAGTTGCGTGCGGCCTTGTTGACGGTCACGCCGAGCCGGCGCACATCCTCGGGCAACCGCGCCTCGACGCGCTTGATGCGATTCTGCGCCTCCACCGAGGACAGATCGAGATTGGTGCCGGCCTCGAAGGTCAGCGTCACCGACCCCGTGCCCAGTTCGGACGAGGAATCCATGTAGAGCAGGTGATCGATGCCGTTCATCTCCTGCTCGATCAGGGCCACGGCGGTTTCCTCGACCACCTGCGCCGAAGCGCCGGGATAGGTCACGCTGATCGACAGGGCGGGCGGCGCCACGGCCGGATAGCTCGCCACCGGCAACTGGCGCAGCGCGAGAACGCCGTCCAGCAGGATGATGAGCGCGATGACCCAGGCGAAGATCGGCCGGTCGATGAAGAACTTGGCGAACATCGTTTATTTCTTCGCGTCGGTAGCTGGTGCGGCCTGCGCAGCGGGCGCCGGCGCCGCGAGCAGCGGCGCGCCCGGCGACCAGGGCACCGGCTTGACGACGCTGCCGGGCCGGGCCTTCTGCAGGCCATTGACGATCACCTGCTCGCCGCCTTGCAGGCCGTCGGTGACGATGAAATCGGTGCCGGACATCGCGCCGGTCTTGATCGGGCGCGACACCACCTTGCCCTCGGCATCTACCGTCATCACCAGCTGTCCCTGCGGACTGCCCTGCACCGCGCGCTGCGGCACGCGGATGGCATTATCTATCTGGGCCTGCGGGAAACGCACGCGCACGAAGGTGCCCGGCAGCAGTTCGCGGCGGGGGTTCGGAAATTCCGCGCGCAACACAATGGCACCGCTGTTCGGATCGACCGCCAGATCGGTAAATTGCAGGTGCCCTTTCTCTGCATACAGGGAACCATCTTCGAACAGCAGTTCCACCATGGCGGCATCGGCACGCTTCTGCTTTCCCGCCTTGACAGCTTCCTGTAGATGCAGCAGGTCGGAGTAGCTCTGGGTGAATTCGACGCGGATCGGATCGAGTTGCTCGATGGTGACAAGGTGCGTCGCCTCGCCCTTGCCGACCAGCGCGCCTTCAGTGACCAGCGCGCGGCCGATCCGCCCGGAAATCGGCGCTGGCGGCACGGCGTTCTCCAGATCGAGCTGCGCCTTCGTCAGTGTGGCTTCGGCCTGCTTGACCTTCGCCTGCGCGGCATCGAATTCCTGCTGGCTGACGGCCCGGGTCTCCAACAAGGGCTTGTAGCGATCGAATACGGCGCGCGTCGCGGCCAGGTCAGCCGCGGCTGCCGCCACCTGCGCCTGGTAGGCGCGTGCGTCGATGCGGAACAGCGGCGTGCCGGCCTTGATGTCGCTGCCTTCGGTGAACAGCCGCTTCTCGATCACGCCCTCGACGCGTGCGCGCACCTGGGCGGAACGATAGGCGAGCAGGCGGCCCGGCAGATCGCGGGTGAGTGTCGCGCTGCCGGCGGCGGCCGTGATGATCTCGACCTCGGCCGGTGGCGGTGCGGCGCCCGGCCCGGCCTGCGGTCCGCCCGGCGCGGCCTTCTTGTCGCCGTCGCCACAGGCGGCCAGCAAAATTATCAGTGTCAGGGCAATTACTGGCTTCATCGGGAGACTCCTGCCGCTACGGGAGGCGGCAACATCCGGCATATGTTAGCCGTTTTCAGCGTATCAGCGTTTCAGCTTGGCGAAGGCGGCCGCCATGGCACCGGCGGAATCCGATTGGCGCTGTTGCGGTTGCTGAATGTGTTTGGGCGCCGTCCTGCCAGCCCCGACTTTTTTCACCTCGTCCGTCAGTCGCATCGTCAGCGCGATGCGCTTCCTCGGAATATCCACTTCCAGTACCTTCACCTTCACCACATCGCCGGCCTTGACCACCGTGTGCGGATCTTTCACGAAGGTATTCGAGAGCGCCGAGATGTGCACGAGGCCGTCCTGATGCACGCCGATATCGACAAAGGCGCCGAAGTTGGTGACGTTGGTGATCACGCCTTCGAGCTGCATGCCGGGTTCGAGGTCTTTCAGGTTCTCGACACCTTCGCGGAAAGTGGCGGCCTTGAATTCCGGTCGCGGGTCGCGGCCGGGCTTTTCCAGTTCCCTGAGAATGTCCTGCACGGTAGGCAGGCCGAAGCGTGCGTCGGTGTATTTTTCCGCCTTGAGCGATTTCACGAGCCGGCTGTCGCCGATGGTTTCCTTCACGCTCTTATTGATATCCGCGAGGATGCGCTCGACCACCGGATAGGTTTCCGGATGGACTGCGGACGCGTCCAATGGATTCTCGCCACCGTTGATGCGCAGAAAGCCGGCCGCCTGCTCAAAGGTCTTGTCGCCGAGGCGGGGCACCTTCATCAAAGCGGCACGCGACGGGAAGGCCCCGTTGCTGTCCCGATAGCCGACGATGTTCGACGCCAGCGTGCTGTTCAACCCCGAGATGCGGGCCAGCAATGCTGCCGAGGCAGTATTCACGTTGACGCCGACCGAATTCACGCAATCTTCGACCACGGCGTCGAGGCTCTTCGCCAGCCGGGATTGATTGACGTCGTGCTGATACTGGCCGACGCCGATGCTCTTCGGGTCGATTTTCACCAGCTCCGCCAGCGGGTCTTGCAGGCGGCGGGCGATGGACACCGCGCCGCGCAGGGTGACGTCGAGATCGGGAAACTCGCGCGCCGCGAGTTCCGAGGCCGAATACACCGACGCTCCCGCCTCGGAGACGACGATCTTGGTCAACTTCAATTCCGGGTAGCGCTTCATCAGGTCGCCGGCAAGGCGATCGGTTTCGCGGCTCGCCGTGCCATTGCCGATGGCAATCAAGGTTGCGCCATGCTTCTGCGCCAACTGGCGCAGCGCGGCGATGGAAACCTCCCAGTCGCGGCGTGGCTCGTGCGGATAAAGCGTGGTCGTATCCAGCAGCTTGCCCGTGGTATCGACCACCGCCACCTTGACACCGGTGCGGATGCCGGGATCGAGGCCGATCACCGTTTTCGGGCCGGCCGGCGCGGCGAGCAGCAGATCGTGCAGGTTGCGCGCGAAGACACGAATCGCCTCCAACTCGGCGCGCTCGCGCAGCGCGCCCATCAGCTCGGTCTCGAAGTGCAGCGACAGCTTTACCAGCCAGGTCCAGCGCGCCGTCTCCACCAGCCACTTGTCTGCCGCACGCCCTTGCTCCTTGATTCCAACGTGGTTGGCGATCATCGCGATGCACGGGGATGATTCGGGCGGGTCGCGCAGTTCCTGTTCGGTCTTCAGCGCCAGTCGCAACACATCCTCGTTGCGCCCGCGAAACATTGCCAGCGCGCGATGCGAGGGCACGGCCTTGAGCGGTTCGCGGAAATCGAACCAGTCGCGGAACTTGGCGCCAACCGTCCTCCTTGCCTGCCACCACGGTCGAGACGATCAGCGCGTACTCGCCCAGATAGTTGCGCAGCTTTTCCAGCAGCGCCGCATCCTCGGCAAAGCGTTCCATGAGAATCTGCCGTGCACCATCGAGCGCCGCCTTGACGTCGGGCACCTGCTTGTCCGCAGCGACGAAGCGCGCGGCCTCGACTTCGGGGTCGCGCGTCGGATCGTTGTACAAGGCGTCGGCCAGCGGCTCCAGTCCGGCCTCGCGGGCGATCTGCGCCTTGGTGCGGCGTTTCTGCTTGTAGGGCAGATAGAGATCTTCGAGGCGCTGCTTGGTTTCGGCGTTTTCGACCGCCGTGCGCAACGCCGGCGTCAGCTTGCCCTGCTCATCGATACTGGCGAGGATGGACGCACGACGCTCTTCCAGCTCACGCAGATAACCTAGGCGCTCTTCGAGGTTGCGCAGTTGCGTGTCGTCGAGGTTGCCGGTGGCTTCCTTACGGTAGCGGGAAATGAAGGGCACGGTCGCGCCGCCATCCAGTAGCTGGACAGCGGCGGCAACCTGGTTCGGATGCACGCCGAGCTCGGCGGCAATGCGTTGTTCGATGGATGCAAGCATGCGTGTTCTGGAAACGCCCGAGGGCCGGGGTCGGCACTATGCCGCATGCGGGCGTAACACGCAATCGAACTTCTGTAACGAAATTTGAAAAGTCGGCGCTGGCGGAACGGCGCCGGTGGATCGCCATGGGATCAGCTTTTGCCGCAGACCTGTTCCGGCACGAAATAACCGCTATTCTTTGTGCTTTATTCCACAAAAGAGGAAGCATCATGGCGATGGATGAAGTTGACTACACCCTGCACGGCGACGACATGCAGTTTGTCGAAATCGAGCTTGACCCCGATGAGGCGGCAATCGGCGAAGCAGGGAGCCTGATGTACATGGAAGCCGACATCGAGATGGACACCATCTTCGGCGACGGCTCGGCACAGCACAGCGGCGTCTTCGGCAAGCTGCTCGGCGCCGGCAAGCGCCTGATCACCGGCGAATCGTTGTTCACCACGGTGTATACCAACCAGGGCCGGGGCAAGCGGAAGGTCGCCTTCGCCGCCCCCTACACCGGCAAGATCATTCCGTTCGACCTGAGCCAGCACGGTGGCACACTGATTTGCCAGAAGGATGCCTTCCTCTGCGCGGCCAAGGGTGTCGCGCTCGGCATCGCCTTCCAGAAGCGGCTCGGCACCGGTTTCTTCGGCGGCGAAGGTTTCATCATGCAGAAGCTCGAAGGTGACGGCCTCGCCTTCTGCCATTCCGGCGGCACAGTACTGAAACGCACACTCGCGCCCGGCGAGGTGCTGCGCGTCGATACCGGTTGTGTGGTGGCGTATACGCAGGACATGGATTTCGATATCCAGTTCGTCGGCGGCATCAAGACGGCGCTGTTCGGCGGTGAAGGGCTGTTTTTCGCCGTATTGAAAGGGCCGGGCACGGTCTGGCTGCAATCGCTGCCCTTCGCACGGCTGGCCTCGCGCATCTTCGCGGCAGCACCCGTCACACAGGGTGGCAGCGGCAAGGGCGGCGAACAGGGCGGCCTGCTTGGCACGCTGCTCAACGGCAAAAACTGAATCAGTAGTGCGGCGGCAGTTCGTCGCTCAGGCTGCGCTGTTCGGTGGGCAGCGACTGCAGGACGAGCTGGCGCAGGTCGCGCACCGTGTGCTCCAGCAGTTCGATGCGTTCCTGCTGACGGAAAACCGTGCGGTTCAGCGTGTCGAGCAGGTCTTCGGCGAAGGCCAGCTTGACTTCCATTTCGGTAACGCGCGCTTCCATCACTCGACCTCCGGGACAAGCACCGGCTGAGCCAGCATCGCCGCGCGGGACTGCGGCGTTTCGAGACTGATGCGCCCCAGGACGCCACCCCGATAGTCGGTGAGCAGGATCATCGCGGCTTTTTCCAGATCGAGCTCCCCATGGCGCAGGCAGCCGCGCTTCCTCGCCACGGCCTCGACCACATCGACGGCATCCATGTTCGCCGGGTCCATCTTGTAGCGCGTCGCGAGCAGCGCCGGATAATGCGCCAGCAGGATGCCGGCGAGAAAGATCGCCACCTCCTCGTCGATCACCGCATTGCGGCCGATGGCGTGGCTGGCGGCGAGCATGTAGCCGTCCGTATCGTGCGCGATCTTCGGCCACATCAGCCCCGGCGTATCGGTAATGCTCATGCCCGGGCCGAGATCGAAGCTCTGCTGACCCTTGGTGATGGCCGGCTCGTCGCCGACGGCTGCGCTGCGGCGCTTGATCAACGCGTTGATCAGCGTCGATTTGCCGACGTTGGGAATGCCCATGATCATCATGCGCAACGGCTTGGTGTAGTCATTGCGATGCGGTGCAAGCTGGCGACATAGCGTCGGCAGCTTCGCGGCATCGCCGGGCTTCTTGCACGAAAGGGCGACGGCCTTCACGCCGGGCTGCTTGTTGTAATAATCAAGCCAGGCAGAGGTAACGGCGGGGTCGGCGAGATCGGCCTTGTTCAGCACGCGCAGACAGGGGCGCTGGCGCGCCAGGCGCAACGAGCGGATCATCGGGTTGCTGCTCGCCTCGGGCAGGCGGGCGTCGAGCACTTCGATCACCACGTCGGTGCGCGCCATGGTCTCGGCGGCTTTCTTGCGCGCCGAGGTCATGTGGCCGGGGAACCACTGGATGGACATGGGGTTTCTTTTCTTGGGCAGGGCCGCGATTATCGCCCACTACGCAGCTTGGCGAAAGTCGGCGCCTGAAGTTGCGAGCAGCGGAGGGGGACCCGCCGCAGGCGGGGCGTAGCGCCCGCGAGCAACGCCGGGACGGCGGAAGTCAGCCGCCGCCGCGCTGCATCGCCCGATCCATGCGCGCCAGCATCTCCTGCTGCTGCTCGGGTGTGCCTGCAGTAAAGCGGATGCGCACATCCAGCCGAGGCAGGCGCAGCAGGGCGATGATGCGCGGCGGCAGCGGCGCGATGGCAATCTCCATCGCCGCGCCGGCGTGCACGACATGGAACGATCCAGCGCGCTCGGTCACCCCTTGCGGAAACGCGAACGCCAGCCCATGACGGAACTCCTTTTCCGTTGCCGCCATTTCGCGAACCATTGTGTCGTTGGGCATGAAATGCAGCCTATCATCGCTGACCATGGCCGGCAAACCCTTCACACCGCTCGACGCGCTGCTGCGCTGGATGAACGTCATCCTGCGCGGGCTGCACCTCGTCGCCGTGATCCTGCTCGGTGCGGGGCTGCTGGGGGCCCCCCTGAGTGGCAGCAAGGCCGCCATCGCAGTCGCGGCCTCGGGCTTTGCCATGTTCCTGCTCGATATCTGGCGCAAACCCCAGCACCTGCGCGAGGCCGCCGGCATCGCGGTCATGGGCAAGCTTGTCTTCGTTGGCTGGATGGCTATTGATGCGTCCGCGCGCCCGGTGCTGTTCTGGCTGATCGTCGCCGGTTCGGCAATTTCCGCCCATGCGCCGGCCCGCTTCCGCCATGCAATTCTCTTTGGGAACGATTCGCATTGAAGTCGTGATTTCCATATGCTAGGCTTTGCATAATTCGGATTCGTGCTGGACTCCGAAGTACACAGACAACAACAACCAAGTGGAGAGATGGCTATGCAAAAATCGCTGCACATCGATGCCAACAAATGCACGGGCTGTCTGCAGTGCGAAATGGCCTGTTCCTACGAGAACTACGGCGTGTTCAACATCGCCAAGTCCCGCATCAAGGTCTTCAACTTCGAGCACGAAGGCCGCAAGGTGCCCTACACCTGCACGCAGTGCGCCGAAGCCTGGTGCATGAATGCCTGCCCGGTCGATGCGATCCGCATCGATGCCGCCACCGGCGCCAAGGTGGTGAATGAGGCGACCTGCGTCGGCTGCAAGGTGTGCACCATCGCCTGCCCCTTCGGCACCGTCAATTACGTCGCCGACACCGGCAAGGTGCAGAAGTGCGACCTCTGCGGCGGCGATCCCGCCTGCGCCACCGCCTGCCCGACCGGCGCCATCACCTTTGTCGATGCCGACTGGACCGGCCTCGACAAGATGCGCGCCTGGGCCGGCAAGACCGACAACGCACCGCGCGCCAGCGCCTGAAGAAGGAGACACGACATGGCATGGACCCGCAAAATCCTGCGCGTTAACCTGAGCAACGGCACCTGCAAATCCGAACCCCTCAACATGGAGTGGGCGCAGCAATACCTCGGCCAGCGCGGACTGGCCACCAAGTATTTCGTCAGCGAAGTCGATCCCAAGGTCGATCCGCTCTCGCCCGCCAACAAGCTGATCATGACCACCGGCCCGCTCACCGGCACGCCCGCCTCGACCGGCGGCCGCTACTCGGTGGTGACCAAGGGCGCGCTCACCGGCGCCATCGCCTGCTCGAACTCGGGCGGCTATTTCGGCGCCGAGCTCAAGTTCGCCGGCTGGGACATGATCATCTTCGAAGGCAAGAGCCCGAAGCCGGTCTACCTGTCCATCGAGAACGACAAGGCCGAACTCAAGGACGCCGCCCACCTGTGGGGCAAGACGACCTGGGTCACCGAAGAGACCATCAAGAAAACGCATCAGGACCCGCAAACCCGCGTTTGCAGCATCGGTCGCGCCGGCGAAAACGGCGTCCTGTACGCCTGCATCATCAATGACCTGCATCGCGCCGCCGGCCGTTCGGGCGTCGGCACCGTGATGGGTTCGAAGAACCTGAAGGCTGTCGCCGTACGCGGCACCAACGGTGTTGCCGGCCTCAAGGATGCGAAGGCCTTCATGGCCGCCGCCACCGCGGCAAAGAAGGTGCTGGCGGAAAACGCCGTCACCGGCCAGGGCCTGCCGACCTACGGCACACAGGTGCTGATGAACGTCATCAACGAAATGGGGGCGCTGCCCACGCGCAACCACCGCGACGTGCAGTTTGAGGATGCGCGCAAGATCTCGGCCGAGGCCATGCGCGAGAAGCGTCCGACCGATGGCAAGGCCCAACTCGTCACCAACGCCGCCTGTTTCGGCTGCACCATCGCCTGCGGCCGCATTTCGAAGATCGACGAGACCCACTTCAGCGTCGTCAACAAGCCCGAGTACTGGGGCGCCAACGGTGGCCTCGAATACGAGGCGGCCTGGGCGCTGGGCGCCGCCAACGGCGTCGGCGACCTCGAAGCCCTGCAATACGCCAATCTGCTCTGCAACGAAGATGGCTTCGACCCGATCACCTTCGGCGCTACCGTGGCGGCTGCCATGGAGCTCTACGAACTGGGCATCCTGAGCAAGGAACAGATCGGCATGGACGCGCCCTTCGGCTCGGCCCAGGCGCTGTGCGATCTGGCCCGCATGACGGCGCTCGGCGAAGGCTTCGGCAAGGAACTCGGCGCAGGGTCCGCCCGTTTGTGCGCCAAGTATGGCAAGCCCGAGCTGTCGATGGGCGTCAAGAGCCAGGAGTTCCCGGCCTACGACTCGCGCGGCATCCAGGGCATGGGACTGGCCTACGCCACCTCCAACCGTGGCGCCTGCCACCTGCGCGGCTATACCGTCGCCTCCGAAGTGCTGGGCATCCCGATCAAGACCGATCCGCTCGTCACCGAGGGCAAGGCCGGTCTGGTCAAGGCATTCCAGGACGCCACGGGCGTGTTCGATTCTGCCGGCCTGTGCATCTTCACCTCGTTCGCATGGAGCCTGGCCGACATCCAGCCGCAGATCGACGCCGCCTGCGAGGGTGACTGGACGATGGAAAAACTCAACGCGGTGGGCGAGCGCATCTGGAACATGGAGCGCCAGTTCAACCTCGCTGCCGGCTTCACCGCCAAGGACGACGACCTGCCACCGCGCCTGAAGACCGAGCCTGCCAAGACCGGCCCGGCCAAGGGCCTGGTGAATGGCATCGACAAGATGCGTCCCGAGTACTATCAGGAGCGCGGCTGGGACACCAACGGCGTACCGACCAAAGACACGCTCGACCGTCTCGGCCTGTAATCCGCTCCACCATCACGGGGACTGGCCAAGCCAGTCCCCGCTTTGTTTTGAGGTAAGCCAATGAAACACATCATCATCGGCAATGGCCCGGCGGGCGTGGTGGCGGCAGAAACCCTGCGGCGCCTGCAGCCCGACGCAGAAATCGCCCTGATCGGCGACGAAGCGGAACCGCCCTACTCGCGCATGGCGATCCCCTATTTCCTGCAAGGCAACATTGCCGAAACCGGCACACACCTGCGCAAGGTGCACGACCACTTCGCGCAGCAGAAGATTCACCTGATCGAAGGGCGCGTCGTGCGCATCGATGCAGCGGCACAGCAGATCGAATTCGCGACGGGCGAACGACTGCCCTATGACAAGCTGCTGATCGCCACCGGCTCGCATCCTGTCCGGCCCCCCATTGCCGGCATCGACCTGCCCAATGTACACACCTGCTGGACGCTCGACGATGCGCGCGCGATTGCGGCAAGGGCAAAACCGGGCAGCCGCGTGCTGCAACTCGGCGCCGGCTTCATCGGCTGCATCATCATGGAAGCGCTCTCCGCCTGCGGGGTAAAGCTCACCGTCGTGGAAATGGGCGACCGCATGGTGCCGCGCATGATGACCGAACAGGCCGGCACCCTGATCCGGCAGTGGGTCGAACAGAAAGGCGTCGCCGTGCATGTGAACGCGGCGATCACCAGCATCGAAGCAAAGGGCGATGAGCTCACCGTAAAAGTCGGCGCCGGGCCGTCCCAAGCCGACGCCAGCCCCCCTGTGGGGGGCAGCGAGCCGGGGTTGCGAGCGTGGGGGGCCAATAAAGTCGGCGCTGGCAAGACGGCGCTGGCCGCAGACCTCGTCATCTGCGCTGCGGGCGTGCGACCCAATGTCGAATTTCTTGCCGGCAGCGGCATCGAAATCGGCCGCGGCATCCGCGTCGATAGCGCCATGCGCACGAACCTGCCGGACATCTACGCCGCCGGCGACGTCACCGAAGCGGTCGGTTTCCACTCGGGCCAGCCGGAACTCAACGCGATTCAGCCCAATGCCGCCGATCAGGCGCGCATCGCTGCCAGCAACATGGCCGGCGGCACGGTAGAAGCACAAGGCAGCCTGGCCATCAACGTGCTCGATACGCTGGGGCTGATCTCCACGTCCTTCGGCCAGTGGTGGGGCGTGCCGTCGAGCGAAGGCGGCGCAGGCGTCGAACTCGTTGACGCGGCGAACTTCCGCTACCTTTCGCTCCAGTTCAAGGAAGACATTTTGATCGGCGCCACCAGCATCGGCTGGACCGAGCACGTCGGCGCACTGCGCGGCCTGATCCAGACACGGATCTCTCTGGGTGCGTGGAAAGAGCGCTTGCTCGCCGATCCGACGTCATTCATGGCCGCCTATCTCGCGACGGCACAACAGGCGGCATGACGGTTACCGGAGGGCCAGTGAAGATAACCCTCAAGCTCTTCGCCATGTTGCAGGATCACCTGCCGCTGGAAGCAAGGAAGAGCAACGCGCTGGCGCTCGACCTTGCCGAGGGCACCACCATTCATCAGGTGATCGAGCGCTTCGGCCTGCCGCTGAAGTCCTGTCATCTGGTGCTGGTGGACGGCAACTTCATCCCGCCGGCCGGGCGCCCCACGCGGATACTTCACGACGGCGAAACACTTGCCATCTGGCCACCGATTGCCGGTGGCTAGCCATGCAGGTCATCGGGCGGGCCTCTTCCCAACCACGGCGATGACTTCCGTTCCACCCTGGAGGACGATACCCTTGGCCGCCAGGGATGTTTCGAACGCCTGCGTTGCCGCATTCTGGAATCCAAGGCTGCGCATTGCATACGCAACATGCTCCCACGCGTGGCCAAGGCGGGACGCCGGTGCCCGCGCCTCCCGCAGAATCGTCTCCGACGCCAGCTCTCCCGAGGTGACCCGGTTGTCCGGCGGCAGCTCATCCGTCTTTGCGCAGTACCTGCTGAATACTTGACGCGCCGCTTCGATACGCCCCATCTGATACAGCGCCAGGCCGAGAAACTGCAAGGCGACAGCGTCCTCGGGAATGGCCGCCAAAATGCTGCGGGCAATCACTTCCATCTGGTTCAGATTGCCCGCCTGATAGTAGGTCCCCAACAGATCAATCAGCGCTGTGATCATGACAACTCCTTCGTTCAAATACGACAGCGAAAAGCCGAGCACAATGCCAAGAATTCGAGAATCGCGGCAAATGTTATTGGCCGCGCCGCGGGGAGACAACTGTCGCATAATTACGACAACTCTTGGCCAGCGGGGTTCCATGGCAACCAACCTGCCACTGCGACTTGACCGCGGTCGGCTGAACTTGACGACTGCCACCGTTTTCCGCACAAGCACGAGGTCATCGGGCTTGGGAATGCCGGGATTGCCCCGGATTTTCGCGGTTGCGCCGACGCTGCACGCCACGCTTATACTTCACGACGGCGAAACACTCGCCATCTGGCCACCGCTAGCGGTGACCAAGCATCAGAGCAACGCGGACAAAGGTGAATGGTCGTGACAGAAAGCTGGAAGGATTCAATCAATCGGAAACGTGCCGAACTCGCAGAGCTACTGCATGAGCCGATGAAGCAACTGGCGGCCCGGTGCACGGGGGTGTGGGGCGACCGGCAGAAACTCGACGCACTGTTCATCACCGCCTTTGGTGAAATACCGCATGTGAAATATCTGTATGCGCTCGACACCCAGGGCGTACAGATCTGCGACAACATCGCCGTCAACGGCGACATCATCATCCGCCATTTCGGTCGTGACCGTTCGCAGCGCCCTTACCTGCGTGAGCCGATGCCGCCCTGGGGTTTCCTGTTGTCGGAAGCCTATGTCAGCTTCTCGGGGCGGCCGTCGCTGACCGCCCTGCATGAGGTGCGTGACGGCGACACCGTGCTGGGCTACCTGGGCGCCGACTTCGACCTGCGCTACCTCCCGACAGTGGGAACGCCTCACGTCGAGCCGCGCCTCTGGCGACAGATCAAGGGCGACCCGTCGATCCGGGGCGGCGTTTTCCAGCAGCAGCGTGTCGAAAGCCCGATGGATCAGAACATCGACAAGGCCCTGTCGATCCTCGAGGATCTCATGATCGAACGCGGCATGTTCCAGGTCGTCATCCATTTTTCCAGCAGCCGCGCCACCGCCTGGTTTCTCGACGACCCCTATCGCTACCGTCTCATCGACCACGAAGCGCTGGCCGATCCCGATGTCTGCCTGCTCTACCCGCGCCAACCCTGGCCCGACGATGCAACGATGCGTCCCGACGCCGTGAAACCCATCTTCAAGGCGATGCGCGAATTGCGGCTGACCGACCAGCACATCTACCTGCGCGCGGCATCGATCAACATCTTCAACGGCATGGTCAGCCTGACGTTTTCCTGCGATGGTTCACACTATTTGAGCTGCGACGATTTTCTCGATCGCAAGAGCGACTTCTGGCTCGGGGTCGATGGGTGACTAGGTAGCCGGCAGGTTGGCCGTCACCCGCGCCCGCTGCTTGGCGGCGACATAGTCGGCATGGCCGACATACAGCAGGTCGGCGATCTTGCGCATCAGGTGCAACTCATGGGCATCGAGGTGCCCATCGGCCATCGCCACGTGCCACAGGTTCTCGACGATGCGGATTTTCTGGGCGGCGTCACAGGTCTTGTTGATCAGCGCAGTGAACTGGTAGTAATCGTGGGCCTGATGGGCTTCCTGTTCGGCAAGTGCCAGCAACTTATCGAACTGGTCGGCATCAATGCTGAACTGCTTTCGCAGAACCGTGGAGATGGCAACGCGTTCCGCGTCGGCGATGTGGTCGTCCATGCGCATCATTTCCAGCAGCAGGGCGGCAGTCGCGACCTGCAGCGCATGTTCGCTGCCAGCCTCGTTCTGCCGGATGCCGGGTTCGATGAACTGGCCGAAAAATTCCTGAATTCTGGCGATCATGTCGGAGTAAGCCGTGACTGAAGCAATAAGGATGACACAGAGGATGTCCAGTTTGCTGTGCTGCGGAAAGACAAATCGATTCCGACTCCTTTGGTTGCTTTGTTAGGCATCTATTTATTCTTTTAACTACCCATCAATTGATGAGCAAGGGGAAGGGGGAATAGATCTGGAAATCATCTACCGAGAAATGATTGGCATGCTCGAAGCGTACTTCGATCTTCTTTGCCGACTTGGGAACAGCGTAATCGGTAGACAGATCCAGCTTGACGCTGAACTCCCCCAACGGCTCCAGTTTCAGGAAATCATCCGGCGGCGCTCGCTTAACCATCATCCCCCGATAGGGAATCTCGACCCCATCGGCCTTGACGCGAAACAGGTTGTTGGTGAGCCTCCCAGCAAAACCGATGCTGGGCTTGTCGAACTGGACGACCCGATCTGTTCTGTTTGCGATCGCCAGTTCGACAGTCTAACGGCTCACGGGAAACCGGCTTCAAACCGACCGGCCATTTTGCTATACGTGATTTCCTGCTCTTCAGATCGACCCTATAGACCATCGCCCGTTCATCCGTGACCAGGATCGACGAGTCACTCTCCTTCGCCATGGCGGCGATGAACACATCCTGAACATCCGTTTCAAGAATGTCGTGATACTTGTAGCGGTAAAGGGTCTGCTCCCACAGGACCTTGGCCGTCTTGATCTCGGATGCACGAAAGAGCCCCATGACTCCCCATACCGCCTCATAGCGGATGCCATCGATCTCAACAGGCTTCACCCGCGCAGGAGCAATACGGCTCGCCATCAATTTTGAACCGCCCTGTCCTGAAGTCATCCCGCTCTTTCTGTTAGTCATATCCACAGTCTCTGCCGCGACCACTCTCCCAGACGAAAGACAAGCGGAAGCAGCAAGCCAAAATATCAACGAGCATGATTTAAACATGAACAATATGATACGGCGGGTGAGCTCAGCGGTGCGGCAATGCCGGAATGGCAGCGGGTCACGCCTGATTGTCAGCAACAGGGCAACACACCCGCGAGCGGCAAAAATGGCCTAAATTGCTGGCTACCTCCACTGCCATCGCCCGCCATGACCACGCTCGACTTCACCTGCCTCGATGATTACGATCCCGACTCACTGTCCGTCGAGCGTGCCCGCCAGCTTCTTCTCGATACGGTAAAGCCGGTTGCCGGCCACGAACGGCTGTTCGTGCGGCAGGCGCTCGGCCGCGTGGTAGCGGAAGATGTGATCTCGCCGGTCGACGTGCCCGCGCACGACAACTCGGCGATGGACGGCTGGGCGGTGCGCTTTGCCGACCTCGCCACTGCGGGCGAGACGCGCCTGAAAAACATCGGCACCGCGTTCGCCGGCCGCGCCCTGGAAAGAAAAGACAGTGCTGGCGGGACGACGCCAGCAGAAGTCGGCGCTGGCGAGACGGCCCGCATCATGACCGGCGCCGTGCTGCCGGCGGGCGTCGACTGCGTGGTGATCCAGGAAGTGGTACGCGTGGAAGGAGATACGGTGATCATCCCGCCCGGCCAGCGCGTTGAGCAGAACGTCCGGCGCGCGGGCGAGGATCTGCGTGCCGGTGCGGCGGCGATCTCCGCCGGCAAGTTGCTGCGACCGGCCGAACTCGGCATCATCGCCTCGCTGGGCATCGCCGAGTTCTCCGTGCGTCGTCGCGTGCGCGTTGCGCTGTTCTCGACCGGCGACGAGCTGTGCTCGCTCGGCACGCCGCTGTTTCCCGGCGCGGTGTATGACAGCAACCGCTACACGCTGTGGGGCATGCTGACGCGGCTCGGCTGCGAGGTGATCGACATGGGCGTGGTCAAGGACGAACCCGCCGCGCTCGAAGCCGCCTTCCGCGCGGCAGCCGGCTGTGCCGACGCGATCATCACCAGCGGCGGCGTCTCGGTCGGCGAGGCCGATTTCATCAAGCAGCTGATGGCGCAGCTCGGCGAGGTCGCCTTCTGGAAGATCGCCATGAAGCCCGGCCGCCCGATGGCCTTCGGCCGCATTCAACCCGACGGTGAAGACAAGCCCGGCGCCTGGCTGTTCGGCCTGCCGGGCAATCCGGTCGCGGTGATGGTCACTTTCTACCAGTTCGTGCAGCCGGCCATCCTCAAGCTCATGGGCGTGTCTCCCGTGCCCGACTTCCCGAGCTTCGCCGCGCGCTGCGTCACACCGATGAAGAAGCGCAAGGGCCGCACCGAATTCCAGCGCGGCATCCTGTTCCAGGAAGACGGCGAATGGTGCGTGCGGCCGACCGGCCATCAGGGCTCGGGCATCCTCAGCTCGATGGCCAAGGCCGACTGCTTCATCGTCCTCGAAGCAACGCGCGAAAAGGTCGGTGCGGGCGATTTGGTGCAGGTGCAACTGTTCGGCGGACTTGTGTAGAAAAGTATCGTGTTCTTCGAAGTCGCCGGCATCACTGCCCCCCTCTGGCTGCCACCGCTGGCGGGCTTCGTGCTCGCTTTCTTCTGCTCGATGGTCGGCATTTCCGGCGCCTTCCTGCTGATGCCCTTCCAGATGAGCGTGCTCGGCTACGTCGCGCCTTCGGTCTCGGCGACCAACCTCGTCTTCAATCTCGTCGCCATTCCCAGCGGCGTCTGGCGTTACGCGCACGAGGGACGCATGGACTGGCCGCTCGCCCGCCTGATCGCGCTCGGCACGCTGCCGGGGCTGCTGGCCGGCTGGTGGCTGCGCCTGCATTGGCTGCGCCGATCCGCGCAGCTTCAAGCTGTTCGTCGGGCTGGTGCTTGGCGTGGCTCGCCTTCCGCCTGTATCGCGAACTGTTTTTCCGCTCCGCTGCGCCAGCCGCACGTGAGGCCGCGACACACCCCTTCCCGGCACGCGCCATCTTTCTGATGTCGCTGGGCATCGGCGTGATCGGCGGTGCCTACGGCATCGGCGGTGGCTCGCTGATGGCGCCGGTGCTGGTCGCGGTGTTCGGCCTGTCGGTACATGCGGTGGCCGGCGCAGCGCTGTTCGGCACCTTTGTCACGTCGCTAGTCGGCGTCGCGCTCTACCAGTTCCTGCCCGCGCCGGCAGGCATGTCGGCGCAGCCGGACTGGCCGCTGGGCATCCTGTTCGGCCTTGGCGGCACGGCGGGCATGTATCTCGGTGCGCGCTCCCAGAAGTACATCCCGCAGCATGCGCTCAAGATCGGCCTGGCGGTGGTGCTGACGGGCCTGGCCGCCGCTTATGTGATCCAGTACTTCCGCTAAAAATCGGTGCTGGCGGGACGGCAGGACTATTGAGATTCGAGCTCGGTGAAGGCCCGGTTCATGTTGGCACGGTGCAGGTCGCCGTAGTTTTCGAGATGGCGGAAGGCCGGTAGGTCGGCATGACGCGTCAGCACGTCGTCCATCGGTTCCATCGCCTTCGCCGCGGTGCCGACTGTGTTAACGAGGAAATCGTAATAGTCTCCGCTCGCGCGCTGCGCCTGCGCCAGATCGCTGACACGCCCGTGGCCGGGCACGACATGTGCGGGCTTGAGCGCTGCGAGCGTCCGGAAAGCCTGCTGCGCCCTGATGACGCTCGACCAGGGGAATACGCCGAGCAGGCGGTCCACATAGACCAGATCGCCCGTGAAGATCACGCTGCGTTGCGGCAGGGAAACCATCGCGTCGCCGGGAAAGTGGGCGTCGGTATAGCGCAGCGTCAGGGTCTCGCCGCCGAGCTCCAGTGTCGCCACGTCCCCGTCGTACAGGGTTGTGGCCGGCAGTGGCGTCGTGCCTTTCAAGCGCGCGCCGAGCAGACGCTCCAGCCCTTCCATGTGCTGTCGTGCATAGCGGGTCTGGGTTGCCGCCGTGCGGCGCAGCGCGATGATCTGCGCGCCCTGCCCGGCGAAATAAGCATTGCCCAGCCAGCGATGATCCTGGCTGCCGGTATTGATCACCCAGCGCACCGGCTTGTCGGTCACCACGCCTATCGACTGCGCGAGTTTCTCGGCGCCCAGCCGGCTCGCTCCCGAGTTGACGAGAATCACACCCGCCGGCGTAACGACGAAACCGAAGGTAGCGTTCAGGCCATCGTTTTCCGGACTGCGCTGGCCGAGGGGGCCGACGATGGCATAGACGTTGTCGGTCACGCGTTCGGCGCGGGGCGTGTATTCGGCACATGCGCCCAATGACACCAGCAACGCCAGTGCTGCGAGAATAGGTTTCAACATTGTTTGCCGGGGACCGGGAAGAAGCAGAAAGGGAAACGTGCCAGCAATTCTAGCTGTCGGGCGCTTTGCTGTTCGACGCTACGGAACAATCCATACGGAACCCGGAGTGACGGACCGGCCAGCGGAATTCCGGGCATAATCCATGAAATGACATTCGGAAGACCGCGAAAACCATGACCGAGCCGACCATTACCTGCCCCCACTGCAAGTCCGAAATCCGCCTGACGGAATCGCTGGCCGCACCTTTGCTCGCCACCACGCGGCAACAATTCGAGCAACAGCTCGCGCGCAAGGACGCCGACATTGCCCAGCGCGAGCAGGACATCCGCGACAAGGAAAAACAGGTCGCCGAGGCCAAGCGCACGCTGGATGAACAAGTGGCCGAGCAGGTGGCGACACAGCTCAAGTCAGAGCGGGCGCGGCTGATCGCCGAGGAAGCGCGCAAGGCCAGGCTTGCCACCGCCGCCGAACTCGAAGGCAAGGCGCGGGAACTTGCCGAACTCCAGGAAGTACTGAAAGTCCGCGACGAAAAACTCGCCGCGGCGCAGCAGGCCCAGGCCGAGCTCATCCGGAAGCAGCGCGAACTCGACGACGCCAAGCGCGAACTCGAACTCACGGTTGAAAAGCGCGTCCAGGAGGGCCTCACCGCCGTGCGCGCCCAGGCCCGCCAGGAGGCCGAGGACGGCCTCAGACTGAAGGTGATGGAAAAGGATCAGACCATCGCGTCGATGCAGAAGAAAATCGAGGAACTCAAGCAAAAGGCCGACCAAGGTTCCCAGCAGTTGCAGGGAGAGGTGCAGGAACTTGAGCTGGAAAACCTGCTACGCGCGAAGTTTCCGTTTGACGCCATCGAGCCGGTGCCCAAGGGAGAGTTCGGCGGGGATATCCTGCAACGCGTCGTGAGTCAGGGCGGCCAGCCGAGCGGCACGATCCTCTGGGAAACCAAACGCACCAAGAACTGGAGCGACGGCTGGCTCGCCAAGCTGCGCGAAGACCAGCGCACCGCGAAAGCCGAAATCTGCGTGCTGATCAGCCAGGTGTTGCCCAAAGGCGTGGAAACCTTCGACGTAGTCGATGGCGTCTGGGTCGCCAGCCCGCGCGCTGCCCTGCCGGTCGCGACGATCCTGCGCCAGACCTTGCTGCAGGTGAGCCTGGCGCGCCAGGTCTCCGCAGGCCAGCAGACCAAGACGGAAATGGTCTACCAGTACCTCACCGGCCCGCGCTTCCATCATCGCGTCGAAGCCATCGTCGAAGCGTTCACGTCCATGAAGGAGGACCTGGACAAGGAACGCAAGGCCATCATGAAACAATGGGCCAAGCGCGAGGAGCAGATCGAACGCGTGATGGGCGGGACGGTGGGAATGTACGGCGACTTGCAGGGCATCGCGGGGAAGTCCTTGCAGGAGATCGAGGGGCTTGAATTTCCTGCCCTGGGTGTCGATGATGCGACGACGACGTAGGGCGATCCGGGCTACTTCATCCGCGCACTGATTGCGGCCTGCACATCGACGATCTGCCAGTTGCCGCGTGCGCCGGGCGACTGCAGGAAACCAGGGCAAAGACGAACAGGATGTGTCAGGGCAATTCGTCGCGAATGAAGGCGCGCGCCGCTGCCGTGCGCGGTTGGTGGAAGAACGCATCCGCCGGTGTCTGTTCCAGCACCTGGCCATCCTCCAGATAGATCACTTCGTCGGCAATGCGCCGGGCCTGGCCGAGATTGTGCGTGGTCATGACGATGCGGGTGCCGGCTGCGGCGATTTCATGGATGATGCGCTCGACTTCGCGGCTGCTGGCCGGATCGAGGCTGGCAGTCGGCTCGTCGAGGAACAGGACTTGCGGTTCGAGTGCCCACACGCGCGCCAGGGCAACGCGCTGCTGTTCGCCGCCCGACAGCTTGCGCGCCTGACGCTGCGCCAGTTCGGACAAGCCGACACGCGCCAGCGCGGCTTGCGCGCAGCGACGCCGTTCGCTGGCGGACCCGCCGCGCAGTGCGAGGCCGTACTCGATGTTGGCCAGCGCGGTGCTGCGCAACATGACCGGCCGCTGGAAGACCATGCCTTGTGTCAGCGGCTGCGGCCAGACGAGTCGGCCGGCACTCGGCTTCAGCAGTCCGTGCATCAACCGCAGCAGCGTGCTCTTGCCGGCGCCGTTGGGCCCGAGGATCGCCGTCCGGCCAGCGCCGAGTTTCAATGTGATGTCCGCGACGATGCGCACGGCGCCTTCGGTGAGGCCGAGCGCCTGCAATTCCAGCCAGACAGTCATCCCCAGCGCCTTTCCGCCCATTGCCGCAGGGCGAAGGCACCCGCGTTGATCGCCAGCACCACGACGATCAGGATCGCACCGAGGGCGAGGGCGAGCGGCAGGTCGCCCTTGCTGGTTTCCAGCGCGATGGTCGTGGTCATGACACGCGTGACGCCGTCGATGTTGCCGCCGACGATCATCACTGCGCCGACTTCGGCGACGGCGCGGCCGAAACCGGCCAGCGCTGCCGTGGTCAGCGAAAAGCGGGCGTTCCAGAGCAAGGTACGGCCGGCACGCGTGCGACTGGCGCCCAGGCTGCGCAATTGCTCGCGATATTCGCGCCACTCGTCCTCGATCACCTGCCGGGTCAGCGCGGCGATGATCGGCGTGATCAGTACCGTCTGGGCGACGATCATCGCGGTCGGCGTGAACAGCAGGCCGAACTGGCCGAGCGGGCCGGCGCGCGACAGCAGCAGATAGACGAGCAGGCCGACGACGACCGGCGGCAGGCCCATCAGGCCGTTGAACAGGACGATCAGCGCGTGCCGGCCGGGAAAGCGTCCGACTGACAGCAACGCGCCGAGCGGCATGCCGACGATGCAGGAAATCAGCGTCGCGCTGAGGCTGACGCGCAAGCTGAGCCAGACGATGGCGGCGAGGCGTCCATCGCCACTGGCCACCAGCTCGCCGGCCAGTGCGAGACTCGTCGCGATTTCATGCATGGCGCCTTACTTGTTCGCGTTGGGGAAGAACAGTTGCTCGCCGCCAATCTTGTAATCGGCAATGGCCTTCTGCCCGGCGGGCGAGACAAGCCAGTCGATGAACCTCTGCCCGTCTGCCTGTTTGACATGCGCATGTTTCGCCGGATTGACGAGGATCACGCCATACTGGTTGAAGAGTTTGCTGTCGCCCGCGACGATGATGTCGAGTTCGCCGCGGTTCTTGAAGTTGAGCCAGGTGCCGCGATCGGCGAGGACGTAGGCGTTCATCGAGGCGGCCGTGTTGAGCGCCGGCCCCATGCCCGAGCCGGTGTCGCGATACCACGAACCTTTCTTCGCGTCGAGATCGACGCCGGCCGCCTTCCAGAAGCGCAGCTCGGCGGCATGTGTGCCGCTCTTGTCGCCGCGCGAAACAAAGGGAGATTGCGTCGCTTCGATACGGCGCAGGCCTTCCTGGATGTCTTTCCCGGCAGCCCTGGCCGGATCGGCCTTCGGCCCGATCAAGACGAAGTCGTTGTACATCACCTCCTGGCGCTTGACGCCATAGCCATCGGCGACAAATTTCTCCTCGGCGACCTTGTCGTCCACGAAGACGACATCAGCATCGCCACGTCGGGCCAGATCGAGCGCCTGGCCGGTGCCAAGCGCGACGACACGCACCTTGATGCCGCTGGCCTTCTCGAACACCGGCAGCAGGTGGGAAAACAGGCCCGACTGCTCGGTCGAGGTGGTCGAGGCAACGGTAATGAAACGCTCCTGCGCCTGTGCGCCGGAAACGAGCATGGCGGCGGCACCAACCATGAGGCTGGACCGAAGGATGCTGAAGGCTTGCATGGTCTGATCTCCTGAGCAAATTGACCGGGCAGAGGTTAAAGTAGCGCCCACGGATTCCGAATATGACAAGAGCTGCAACAACTCAAAAACCGGCAGTACCCATGCCGCGCCTGCGCTGGAACTGGGATTTCGGCATCGCCCTGAGCGATGCGGATACCCGCCGCCTGCTGCTGCTGCTGACCGCGCTGCTCGATACCGCGGCGCTGGGTAAAGCGGCCACTGCGGCAGGCATGTCCTATCGTGCCGCATGGGGACTGCTGCGGCGCTGCGCGCAGGAATTCGGCCTCGAACTGGTCACCATGGAACGCGGCCGGGGTACCCGCCTCACTCCGCTTGGCGAATCCCTTGTGGAAATGGATGGCGCGGCACGCCTTGCTCTGGGCGAGGTGCATGAAGTCTGGGAAACGCGCATGCGCGACCTTGTGGCACCGGCCCTCCACGGTGCACGAGCGAACCCGTCGCGTCTCATACTGCATGCCAGCCACGACCTGGCGCTGGCCGACTGGATGGAGCATGGGCGCCGCGTGCCGGTCGAAATCGTCTGGCACGGTAGCGAGGACGCCCTGGCCGCGCTCGGCCGTGGCGAGTGCGATATCGCGGGATTTCATGTGCCAGAGACATGGCGCGCGGAACAACTGACAGGCTGGCTGAAGCGCTGGCTCAAGCCCAAACTGCACGTCTGCCTGCCCGTGATGCGGCGGCGCCAGGGCCTGCTCGTGGCGAAAGGCAATCCGCTGCAATTGCACTCGCTCGCCGACGTGGCGGCGCGCGGGGCGCGCCTGGTGAACCGCCAGCGCGGCTCGGGTACGCGCAGCCTGATCGACCAGTTGCTCGCCGCCAATGGCATTTCGCCCAACAGCATCGACGGCTACGCCCACGAAGAGTTCACCCATGATGCCGTGGCCGCCACCGTGGCGGGGGGTTCGGCCGATGCCGGCTTCGGCATTCAGGCCGCGGCGGCCCGTTACGATCTCGATTTCGTGCCCCTGGTGGATGAGCGCTATGGCTTCGCGCTGCGCCATGCGGGGCTGGACAGCGAAGCCGGACAGACATTCCTCCGGCGGCTTGCCGGCCGGACTTTCCGCCAGCGTCTGGCGACCCTGCCCGGCTACACGCCGCTGCCGGTGGCCAAACCCGGCAAGTGGGAGACGTTTCTCTCCGCCTGAAGCCAGTCCAGCGCGCCCTGCCCCGCCACATGGCCGCTGGCGAAACAGGCGGTGAGCAGATAGCCGCCGGTTGGCGCTTCCCAGTCGAGCATCTCCCCCGCGCAGAAGACGCCGGGGAGATGCTGCAACATCAGCCGCGCATCGAGCGCGGCGGCGGTCACGCCGCCGGCGCTGCTGATTGCCTCGTCGAGCGGACGCGGCGCAATGAGTTGCAGCGGCAGCGCCTTGATCGCGGCGGCGAGGCGCGCGGGGTCGGCATAATCCTCCTGCGTCGCGCACTCGCGCAGCAGGCCGGCTTTCACGCCGACGATACCGGCGCGACTTTGCAGATGGCTGCCCATCGAGCGGGCGCCGCGCGGATGGGCGATCTCGCGCGTCAGGCGCTCCAGCGACTTCCCCGGGGCGAGATCGAGATGCAGCGTCGCACAGCCGTCTGCTTCGATGGCATCGCGCAAAGCTGCCGAAAACGCATAGATCAGGCTGCCTTCGACACCCGGCTGCGTGATGACGAATTCGCCCTGCCGCCGTTGCTCGCCAAATGTCGCCACCACCGACTTCACCGGCTGGCCGGCGAACTTCGCGCGAAAATGCGCAGTCCAGCCGACATCGAAACCACAGTTGGCCGGCCGCAGCGGGGCGACCTCGATACCGCGCGCTTGCAGCAGCGGCACCCAGGCGCCATCGGAACCGAGCCGGGCCCAGCTACCGCCGCCGAGCGCAAGAATGGTCGGCGCAGGCGCCGTCCCGCCAGCGCCGACTTTCACCTCACCTGTCGGGGTGGAGAAACACAACGCCCCCGCTTCATTCCAACCCTGCCAGCGATGGCGCATGTGGAAACGCACACCGGCGGCGCGCAGGCGATGCAGCCAGGCGCGCAGCAGCGGCGCGGCCTTCATCGCCTGCGGGAAAACGCGTCCGGATGAGCCGATGAAGGTCTCGACGCCCAGCCCATGCGCCCAATCGCGCAAGGCAGCCGCGCCGAAAACGTTCAGCCATGCGGCGACCCAGTCGCGCCTGGTAGCCGTAGCGGGCGACAAACAATTCGCTGGCTTCGGCGTGGGTGAGATTGAGGCCGCTCTTGCCGGCCATGAGGAACTTGCGGCCCACCGTCGGCATGGCGTCATACACATCGACGGCCACCCCCGCCGCCGACAGGACTTCGGCCGCCATCAGGCCGGCGGGGCCGGCACCGACGATGCTGACGCGCGGAATGATCTCTGCTGCCCTGCCGGCTATTTGGTGCATTGTGCCAATATACCCGCGTTCATTTACGGCACCAGCGTCATGGTGTAGTCTTGTGCCGTTTTGCATAATTGCCCCCTTACCGGAAAAGCTGACATGCGGCACTCGCTTCGCACGCGCATTACCCTGGCGACCCTGGCCACACTGCTGATCGGCATCTGGTCGCTGACTTTTTATGTCAGCCAGGTATTGCGCAATGACCTGCAAAGCCTCCTGGGCGAACCAGCAGTACTCGATCGCCTCGTATGTGGCCGAGGAAGTCAATCATGAGCTGGATTACCGACTGGACACGCTGACCAGCGTTGCCGGCACCTTCCTCCCGGAATCCATCAAGGATGAGCAAACCGCACAGGCACGGCTGGATAATCATCCGTTCTTGATGCGCGGCCTGTTCAATGGCGGCGTCATGATCATCAATTCTGAAGGTGTCGCCATTGCTGAAACTGCGGCGGCCGCAGCGAACACCCGGCGGGTCGGCACCAGTTATCTCGACGTCAACTCGGTCGCCGCCGCACTCAAGGAGGGGAAAGCGTCGATCGGCCGGCCAGTGCTCGGCAGGAAGCTGAACATGCCGGTGTTCGGCATGACGGTACCGATCCGCAATGCGCAGGACAAGGTGATCGGCGCCTTGATGGGCGTTGTCAATATGGGCCTGCCCAGTTTCCTCGACGGGGTCACGGATACGAGCCACAACATGCATGGCGGCTACATGCTGCTGGTCGCCCCGCAGTTTCGGCTGATCGTCACTGCCACGGACAAGCGGCAAATCCTGCAGGCGCTCCCTGCGGCCGGTGTGAACCCGTCGATTGACCAGTTCTTAGCGGGCTATGAAGGCTACTCCGTCGTGAACAACCCGGCGAATATCGAAGTGCTGGCCGGGGTCAAACACGTTCCTGCCGCGGACTGGTTCGTTGCCATGGTGCTGCCCACGACGGAGGCTTTCGCGCCGATTTACACTTTGCAGCAGCGCATGTATCTGGCGGCGCTGCTGCTCACACTGCTGGCGAGCGGCCTGGTCTGGTGGTGGTTGAAACGCCAGTTCGCCCCGATGCAGAATGCGGCACAACGGCTGGCCGATCTGGCGAAAACCGGCCAGCGTGCGCAGCCTTTGCCATGCCCTCAGCAGGACGAGGTCGGCGCACTGATCGGCGGTTTCAATCGGTTGCTGGCCACGCTGGACCAACGAGAACTCGCCCTGCGCGCGAGCGAATACAAGTTTTCCATCATGTTCAGCAAGGCATCGATTCCCGCCGCGCTTTCCCGGTTTCCCGACCATGTATTTGTCGATATCAATGACGCATGGACAGGGCTGTTCGGTTATGCGAAGGATGAATTGCTCGGCAGGACTTCTGCCGCACCGGGCAGGCATCGAAACGCGGCACTTCGCGCGCTGCCCATCGATGAGCTCCGCCAGCGGGGGTCGGTCCACAATCTCGAGCAGACCTTGCTCACAAAATCGGGCAAGGCGCTCACGGTGCTGACCAACATCGACGTATTGAAGCTCGATGGGCAGGACTATGCCCTCACTGCCGTGCGCGACATTAGCGAGAATAAGCGCATCGGTGCAGAGCTCGACAGCCACCGCCACCACCTCGAGAAGACTCGTCAACATCCGCACCGCCGAACTGGCCCAGGCGCGCGATGCCGCGGAAGCCGCCAACCGCGCCAAGAGCGCTTTTGTCGCCAACATGAGTCACGAGATCCGCACGCCGATGAGCGCGATCCTCGGTCTGACCCATCTGTTGCGCAAGGATACGGTTTCGGTGCGCGCTGCAGAGCGCCTGGACAAAATCGACGACGCCGGCCGGCACCTGCTTTCGATCATCAACGACATCCTCGATTTCTCCAAGATCGAGGCAGGCAAGCTGAACCTCGAAATCACCAGTTTCGCTCTCGATCGCATCGTGGACAATGTGGTCTCGATGATCGGCCCCAGGGCGCGCGAAAAGGGGCTGGCGGTCGTGGTGGCACGGAATGACCTGCCCGCGGTACTCGTTGGCGATCCCACCCGGATCGCGCAGGCGCTGCTCAATTACTGCTCGAACGCCGTCAAGTTCGCCGCGCAGGGCAGCATCACCCTGCGACTGGAAAAAGTGGAAGAAACGGCGCACGACCTGCTGGTGCGTTTCGCGGTGACCGACACCGGCATCGGGATCCCGCCGGAAAACCTTGGCAAACTGTTCGCGGCCTTCGAGCAGGCCGACACCACCACCACGCGCCGCTTCGGCGGCACCGGCCTGGGGCTTGCCATCACCAAACGGCTTGCCCACCTGATGGGCGGAAAAGTCGGCGCTGACAGCACGGCGGGCGTAGGCAGCACCTTCTGGTTTACTGCCCGCCTCGGCAAGAGCCAGCACAGCCTGGCCGAATTGACGAAAGCCCCCGCTTTGGGCGAACAGCCCCTGCTGACCGGTCGGCGCATTTTGCTGGCCGAGGACAATCCGATCAACCAGGAAGTTGCCGTGGAACTCCTGACCGAAGCTGGCTTGACGGTGGATGTCGCAAGTAACGGGCAGGAGGCACTGGAAAAAGTGCGCAACGACCACTACGACCTGGTCCTCATGGACATCCAGATGCCGGTCATGGATGGGCTGGAGGCGACGCGCGCCATTCGCGCACTTCCCGCTGGCGCGGCGTTGCCGATCCTGGCGATGACGGCCAACGTCTTCGACGACGATCGCAGGCTTTGTCTGGCGGCAGGCATGAACGACTTTGTCGCCAAGCCGGTAGATCCGCAACAACTGTATGCCGCCTTGTCGCGCTGGCTGCCAGCAGGTGCGGTAGCGCCGGCAGGCTCGACCAGGGCACCGCTTACCGAGTATTCACCGCTGGCCAGCCTTGGGGCCATTTCGGGTCTGGATATCCGGCAAGGCCTGAATACTCTGGGCGACAACCAGGCTGCCTACCTGCGCCTGCTGCGTCGGTACGCGATAGACCATGCCGACGATATGACCAGGCTGCATGAACAGATGGCCGCAGGCGACCGGAACGAGGCGCGGCGACTGGCGCATAACCTCAAGGGAGTCTCGGGCAATCTGGGTGCGGTTGCAGTACAGAAATTGGCTGCCAGTCTGGATTTGGCGATCAAGGGTGACGCAGACAGCGCGCAGATCGAAGCCCTGGCCAAGCGAGTGGATACCGAAATGCAGCAGCTTTCGGCAGCGATACTCGCGGCCCTGCCCGACACAACGCAGGCAGCGCCACCCGTCGAAGTCGATCTGGCGCAGGTAACACAGTTGCTGAACGATCTGGAACCCTTGCTGGCAGCGGCAAGCATGGAGGCCAACGAACTCTTCGAGGCGCATGCCGACCTGCTCAAGGCAGCGCTTGGCCCCTTGGGCGCGGCACTGGAATCAAAGCTTGAAGGATTTCGCTTCCCCGAGGCGTTGCAGACTTTACAGGAGGCACAGCGATGGCTCAGGCAACCATTCTGATCGTCGATGACGATCCGGGAAATTTGGGTGCGCTCGGCAGGATGCTGCGGCGACAGTATCAGGTATTGATTGCCCCTTCCGGTGCGCGCGCCCTGGAAATTGTCGCCGGCACGATCCGGCCGGACTTGATCCTGCTGGATGTGATGATGCCGGTGATGAACGGCTACGAGGTACTCAAACGTTTGCGCGAAAATCCGGAAACGCGCGCGATACCCGTCATCTTCGTCACGGGCATGGATTCCGTGGAGGAGCAAGCCGAGGGGATACTGCTTGGCGCAGTCGACTACATCGCCAAGCCCTATAACGCGGACATCGTGCTGGAGCGGGTCGCCGCGCAACTTGCGCGCCGGCAGTAACGCAAGCGGCGCAGACAGTCACTCCCACTCGATTTTCTGACTATGCATTATGGATGATGGTATACGCCTTTCCAGATGCTTGCAGGCTGGCGCTTTCGCCATCATCCCTCAACCAAAACGTAGTGCGTACTCCGCCCTGCCCCATCCGATTTCTTTAGTACGCCCAACTCGATCAGCCCAAGGATATCGCGGTACGCACTGTCCTGGGAGCACTTGGTTAGCTTTGCCCATTTGCTTGTCGTGAGGTTCCCCTCGAACCCATCCAGCAGTCGGTTGAGAACTTTGATCTGGCGTTCGTTCATCGGGACATCTGCGAAGCGATCCCAGAATCTCGCCTTCAGGATGATTGCGGCGAGCGTGTCATCAGTGCTGCCGATGGCGCGCTGCAGGCAGGCAAAGAACCAGAGTAGCCATTCCGTGACATCCAAGCCGCCTTTTTGAGTCTTTTCCAGTATCTCGTAATAATCCTTCCGCTCCTGCTGTATCTGGGCCGAAAGGCTGTAGAAGCGCTGATGTGTATGCTCTGATCGTGCCAAAGCCATGTCACCGACTGCTCTTGCGATACGGCCATTCCCGTCATCGAATGGGTGAAGGGTAACGAACCATAGGTGCGCCAGCCCTGCCTTGATGACGCCATCCAGGCCATCTTCAAATGGTTCAAACCAGTTTAGGAACTGTTTTATTTCGGCATTGAGTCGATCCGCCGGTGGTGCCGTGAAATGAACAGTCTCACGTCCAATCGGACCAGAGATCACTTGCATCGGGCCTGAAGCGTCGTCTCGCCATTTCCCTACACGGATTTTGGACAACCCGCTACGCCCGGTAGGAAATAATGCCGCATGCCATCCGAACAGTCGCTTGACCGTTAGCGGCTTGGCGCAATTTTGCGTCGCATCCAGCATAACTTCGACGATGCCTTCCACGTCGCGATCGACAGGAGCGAGGGCACCGATGTCCATTCCCAGACGACGCGCTATGGATGATCGCACCTGGTCGGTATCGAGTCTCTCACCTTCGATCTCACTGGTCTTGATGACATCCTGTGTCAGGGTTTGCAGCCAAGCCTCGTCTCGGAGCCTAAATCCGAGAGATTCCATGCGTCCGAGTAGCCGTCCTTGGGCGTGCCGCACGGAGGCCAATGGAACGGCCAGACGTGCGCCATCAAAGGACCATACTGGCCATCGAGATCTCTCCCAAACGTAGATGCTCATTTTTCTACTCCGCACTATTTGCGGATAGTTTCCATGATTTTCTCCGCATTGGCAAGCGCTTTCTCCGCACTATATGCGGAGTATCATGCAGATAATCTCCGCATCTGGTCTCTCCGTCTGACTCTATGGCGAAGAAATCGTTCACAGCGGCTTCTACTTATTCAGTGTTTCCCTGGATATTGCTCGTCTTTGCCAGTCACTCCCACTCGATCGTGCCGGGCGGCTTGCCGGTTACGTCGTAGACAACGCGGCTGATGCCGCGGATTTCATTCACGATGCGGTTGGAGACGCGTGCCAGCAGTTCGTGCGGCAGTTCGGCCCATTTGGCGGTCATGAAATCGGAGGTCTGTACGGCGCGCAGCGCGACGACGTAATCGTAGGTGCGGCCGTCGCCCATCACGCCGACGCTCTTCACCGGCAGGAAGACGGCGAAGGCCTGGCTGGTCTTGTCGTACCAGTCGGCCGCGCGCAACTCGTCGATAAAGATCGCATCGGCCTGGCGCAACAGGTCGGCAAACTCTTTCTTCACCTCGCCGAGGATGCGCACGCCGAGACCGGGGCCGGGGAAAGGGTGGCGATAGACCATCTCGTGCGGTAGACCCAATGCAACGCCCAGTTCGCGCACTTCGTCCTTGAAGAGTTCGCGCAACGGTTCGAGCAGCTTGAGGTGCAGTGTTTCAGGCAGGCCGCCGACGTTGTGGTGGCTCTTGATGGTATGCGCCTTCTTGGTCTTGCCACCGGCCGATTCGATGACATCCGGGTAGATGGTGCCCTGTGCCAGCCATTTCGCTTTTGGCAGCTTTTGCGCCTCGGCCTGGAACACCTCGACGAATTCGCGGCCGATGACCTTGCGCTTCTGCTCGGGGTCGGCCACCCCCTTGAGATGGCCCATGAACTGGTCGGTGGCATCGACGTGGATGACCTTGACGCCGAGGTTGCGCGCGAAGGTCTGCATCACCTGTTCGCCTTCGTTGAGGCGCAGCAAACCATTGTCGACAAATACGCAGGTAAGTTTGGCGCCGATGGCCTTGTGCAGCAGCGCCGCAACCACGGAGGAGTCAACGCCACCTGACAAGCCGAGGATCACCTCCTCGTCGCCCACCTGGGCCTTGACCTTGGCAATGGCTTCCTCGACATAGTTGGGCATGTTCCAGTCGCCGCGGCAGCCACAGATGTCGCGCACGAAGCGGGCGTAGATTTCGCGGCCCTTCAGTGTATGCGTGACTTCGGGATGGAACTGCACGGCGTAGAACTTGCGCGCCTCGTCGGCCATCGCAGCGATGGGCGTGGCCGCGTTGCTGCCAATGACCTTGAAGCCCGGGGGTAGCGCGGTCACCTTGTCGCCATGCGACATCCAGACTTCGAGCAAACCATGGCCCTCGGCATTGGTGCGATCCTGGATGCCGTCGAACAGCTTCGAGTGGCCGTGGGCGCGCAATTCGGCAAAGCCGAACTCGCGCTTGCCTGAGCTTTCCACCTTGCCGCCAAGTTGCTGCGCCATGGTCTGCATGCCGTAGCAGACACCCAGCACCGGCACGCCGAGCTCGAAGACGACTTGCGGCGCCTTCCAGTCCTCTGCCTCGTACACCGAATTCGGCCCGCCGGACAGGATGATGCCGGTTGGCTCAAATTCGCGGACAAACTGCTCCGACACATCGAAGGGGTGCAGCTCGCAATACACCTGCTGTTCGCGCACGCGGCGCGCGATGAGCTGCGCGACCTGGGAACCGAAATCGAGGATGAGGATTTTCTGGTGGGACATGGCGGAACCTCTGAAGAAACAAGAAAGGCGGCCGGGGCCGCCTTTCATGGCTAGCGAAAGAATCAATCAACGTGGTAGTTGGGTGCTTCCTTGGTGATCTGCACGTCATGCACATGCGATTCGCGGATGCCGGCCGAGGTAATCTCGACGAATGCCGCCTTCGCATGCATCTCGTCGATGGTCGGGCAGCCGAGATAGCCCATGCTCGAACGCAGTCCGCCCATCAACTGATGGATCACCGCACTTACCGATCCCTTGAAGGGCACCCGTCCCTCGATGCCTTCCGGCACAAGTTTTTCGACGTTCGATTCGTTTTCCTGGAAATAGCGATCCGAGGAACCCTTCTGCATTGCCCCCAGCGAGCCCATGCCGCGGTAGGACTTGTACGAGCGGCCCTGGAACAGGACTGTCTCGCCCGGCGCTTCTTCGGTACCGGCGAACAGGCCGCCCATCATCACCGAATGTGCGCCCGCCGCGATGGCCTTGGCAATGTCGCCGGAATAGCGGATGCCACCGTCGGCAATCAGCGGCACGCCCCTGCTCGCCAGCGCATTCGCAACGGCTTCCACGGCCGAGATCTGCGGTACGCCGACACCGGCGACGATGCGTGTGGTGCAGATTGAACCGGGGCCGATGCCCACCTTGACGGCATCGGCACCATGATCGGCCAATGCACGCGCGGCATCGCCCGTCGCGATGTTGCCGCCGATCACCTCGATCTGCGGATAGTTTTTCTTCACCCATTCGACCCGCTTCAGCACGCCCTGCGAATGGCCGTGCGCGGTATCGACGACGATCACGTCAACGCCGGCTTCCGCCAGCGCGGCAACGCGCTCCTCGGTACCCTCGCCAACACCGACCGCTGCACCGACAAGCAGGCTGCCGAAATTATCCTTGGCGGCCAGCGGGTGGTCAGTCGATTTCTGGATATCCTTGACGGTCATCAGGCCACGCAGCTCCCATGCCTCGTTGATGACCAGCACGCGCTCGAGGCGATGCTTGTGCATCAGCGCCTTGCCCTCTTCGATGCTGGCGCCTTCCTTGACGGTGACCAGGCGCTCGCGCGGCGTCATGATGTTGCCGACGACCTCGTCGAGGCGGGTCTCGAAGCGCAGGTCGCGGTTGGTGACGATACCGACGACCTTGCCGTTATCGACCACCGGGAGACCCGAAAACTTGTTCGCACGGGTCAGCGCGAGCACATCGCGTACGGTCATGGTCGGCGGGATGGTGATCGGGTCTTTCAATACGCCCGATTCGTAACGCTTGACCTTCGACACCTCGGCGGCCTGGCCCTGCGGATCGAGGTTCTTGTGGAGGATGCCGATGCCGCCTTCCTGCGCCAGCGCGATCGCCAGGCGCGCCTCCGTGACAGTATCCATTGCCGCCGATACCAAAGGCATGTTCAGCCGGATCTTGCGGGTCAGGCGGGTCGCCAGGGAAACGTCACGGGGGAGGATCGCCGAATGGGCGGGAACCAGGAGAACGTCGTCGAAGGTCAGCGCCTTCTGTAGGATTCGCATGCTGTTGTCCTTGTATCCAAACAAGTATTTTAGCGTATTTTGAAACCGCCACAGCTTCGGCGATCAGGGGTTTTTGCCGAAGACGTGCGTCCAGAGGGTAACCCGGTTTCGGCCATTCTCTTTCGAACTGTAAAGCGCGATGTCGGCTAACTCAATGAGATCGAGCAAGTTGTTCGCCCCGGATTTCATGCTGGAAACACCCAGGCTGCACGTCACGTGCAGACCCTCGACGTTGCGTATGCTCAGGCCAACGCGTTTCTCGACTTCAGCGCGAATCCGCTCTGCCACTTCGGCAGCGACTTCCTCTGGCGCCCCGGGCAGGATGATGCAGAATTCCTCCCCCCCGTAACGGCAAAGCAGATCACCGGCGCGGATCTGTCCGGACAAGGCACGCGCCACGGAAACGATGACGTGATCACCCACCGTATGGCCATAAGTGTCGTTGACCTTCTTGAAGAAGTCGATATCGGCCATGATGCAGGAAATGTGATGCGCTTCGCGCACCAGTTTTTCCAAAAGTGGCTCGGCTGCCGATACGAAAGCCCGGCGGTTGAGGCAACCGGTCAGGGGGTCGCGGGTGGCGAGGAGTCGCAACTCTTCGTTCTTCTCTTCAATCTGCGCACGCGAAGTCTCCAGGTCAACCAGATTGTCACGCAACTGCTGATTGAGTCGGTGCAGTTGCGTCATGTCGGAGAAAGTAACGATGCAGCCTCTGATCTGGCCGGGCCCATCAAGGATTGGCGCAGCATTGACAATAACATCGCAGATGCTGCCGTCCGGCTGGGTGAGCGTGAGGTGATGTCCGCTGATGATCGCATGATTCCGCATGGCCGCTTCCCAGGGACTGTCGGCAGCCACCTGGGGATCGATCAGCCAGGCGAGTTGCGACAGGGGCTTGCCCATCAACGCCACTGACGCAGTCGGGTGCAGGCTGTGGAAGGCCTTGTTGGACAGCATGATATTGCCGGCCCGATCGACAACGACCACGCCCTCCGCCAGGACATCGAACGCGATGCGAACCCTGTCAGGAACGGCCGAGGCCGGATCGAGATACTGCAAAGCACGCCGCACATAGAGGTAGAAGGCCAGGAAAGTCAGCGGCGCAACCACCAAAGCCAGCGCCACCAGGGGGATTTGCAGCCACTCCTTCAGCGTCTGGGGGGTAACAGGGCGATAGCTGATTTCAACATCGCCCCAGTGCGTACCCTTGTCATTGATGGGAACGCGCACGTGGGTGAGGGTGGATTGGCCGTCAGTTTCCGGCGTCCAGTAGCGCAAATGATCGCCCGCACTAAACAGGATCTTGCCGCCCTGCTGCCGTACGGCCAGCGAAAGGATATCCTTGTCGCGGGCGACAGATTCATTCAGCGTTAGCCGCAAGGTGTCCCACTCCTGCATCTGGAGCAGGCTGGCAATCTGCACAGCCAGCCGCTCGCTCGTACTTTCGCGGATCTTGCGATGCATGTCCGCCTGATTCGGCACCAGATTCAATGCGATGTCGGACAGCAGGAGCACGGTGACGGCCAGCGACACCAATCCCAACGCAAGACGTGCCGCCGGTGTCAGCCTGGCAAAGAACTTCTTCATGTCCGCGTTCCCTTGCGGCTCAAGTCATCGTCCTTGCCTTCGGGTTCGCGCCGAAAGTCGAATGGATCGTGCCCGCCATCCTCGCCATCCGCGCCATCCGCGCCGTCCGCGCCGTCCTCCGTCCTCCGCAGACCGCCGTAACACCGGCAGCACATCGATCGAGCGCCAGGCAGGCAAGGAGGTCAAGGCGCTGGCAAAAAGGCTGCCGGCGCTCAATGCCCACCAGACGGCACCGACTGAAAGCGAGAGCGCGGCCACTTGCGCGCCACGGCTGAGAATCTCGGCCCGGAATCCCTCCTCCTGCAGGATCTTCACCTGGATCAATTGCGCTGCTGTGCCATCGCCCGTCCTGGTAGTGGAATAATTGACTTGCAGATAGTCCAGAATGTGCAACAGGATATCGCCCTGGGTTTCCGGATTACTCAGTCCTTCTCGCAGATACTGCCCGTCGGTACTGTTCGCGGCAAAACCGGCCGCAAAACCGGAGTTGACCTCAAGTGCGGCAGCAATGGTGGCAGGATTACCATCAGTTGACCCTGCCGGAAGGAAGGCGCTGATGGCTGGTGGTGTTTCTGCGGGGCCTTCACTTGGTCCATCTGCCGGTGGTGTCGTTGGAATCGGCGTCACCTCGACCGGATCGACAGGCGGCACGGGTGGATCATCAACAGGGTCAATGACCACCGTATCGTTCCCCGCCGTGATGTCGAGGCTGGCCGTGCCGGCCGCCGTGAGGCTGCCGTCGGTCACCGTGTAGCTGAAGCTCACCGCCGTGTCGTCATAGGCGGCTGGGGTGTAGGTCCAGGTGCCGTCCAGGTTGTCCGTCAGGCTGCCCAGACCGCTGCTGATCGCAAGGTTCGTCGCCGTCAGGCTCGGCCCATCGACATCGCTGGCGTTGGCCAGCAGCTCGGCTTGCGTGATCAGGCGCGCGCCGCTGTCCTCGGCCATCGCAACCAGCGTCACCGGCGTGGTGCTCGGCGCATGCGTTCACCGGGGTGATGGTGAGCGTCACCGTGCGGGTGTCGCTCTCGCCTGCCGTCAGTGTTCAGCGTCGCTGCCGTTGCTGACATTCGTGGCCAGCGCGTAAGCTGAGGACGCCCCCGGAGCTGGTGCTGTCGTTGAGCGAGACGTCGCCGTTGAGCAGCGTGTCTTCAGCGCCGGTGAAGCTGTCGTCCTGGCAGCGAGGTCGGTGACCGGGGTGATGGTGAGGCTGACGGTCTGCGTGCTGGATTCGCCGCTGGCGGCGTCGGTCACCGTGTAGCTGAAGCTGTCCGCCCCGTGCCAGTTGGCGTTGCCGGTGTAGCTGAAGCTGCCGTCAGTGTTCAGCGTCAGGCTGCCGTTGCCTGACATTCGTGGCCAGCGCGTAAGTGAGGACGCCACCGGAGCTGGTGCTGTCGTTGAGCGAACGTCGCCGTTGAGCAGCGTGTCTTCAGCGCCGGTGAAGCTGTCGTCCTGCGCAGCGAGGTCGGTGACCGGGGTGATGGTGAGGCTGACGGTCTGCGTGCTGGATTCGCCGCTGGCGGCGTCGGTCACCGTGTAGCTGAAGCTGTCCGTGCCGTGCCAGTTGGCGTTGCCGGTGTAGCTGAAGCTGCCGTTGAGCGTTGACCAGCACCGTGCCGTTGGCCGCGGCAGTGGCCAGCGCGTAGCTGAGGACGCCACCGGAGCTGGTGCTGTCGTTGAGCGAGACGTCGCCGTTGAGCAGCGTGTCTTCAGCGCCGGTGAAGCTGTCGTCCTGCGCAGCGAGGTCGGTGACCGGGGTGATGGTGAGGCTGACCGTGCTGCGTGCTCGATTCGCCGCTGGCGGCGTCGGTCACCGTGTAGCTGAAGCTGTCCGCCCCGTGCCAGTTGGCGTTGCCGGTGTAGCTGAAGCTGCCGTTGGCGTTGACCAGCACCGTGCCGTTGGCCGCGGCAGTGGCCAGCGCGTAGCTGAGGACGCCACCGGAGCTGGTGCTGTCGTTGAGCGAGACGTCACCGTTGAGCAGCGTGTCTTCAGCGCCGGTGAAGCTGTCGTCCTGCGCGGCGAGGTCGGTGACCGGGGTGATGGTGAGCGTGACCGTCTGGTGCTGGATCTCGCCGCTGGCGGCGTCGGTCACCGTGTAGCTGAAGCTGTCCGTGCCGTGCCAGTTGGCGTTGCCGGTGTAGCTGAAGCTGCCGTTGGCGTTGACCAGCACCGTGCCGTTGGCCGCGGCAGTGGCCAGCGCGTAGCTGAGGACGCCACCGGAGCTGGTGCTGTCGTTGAGCGAGACGTCACCGTTGAGCAGCGTGTCTTCAGCGCCGGTGAAGCTGTCGTCCGTGGCGGCGAGGTCGGTGACCGGGGTGATGGTGAGGCTGACGGTCTGCGTGCTGGATTCGCCGCTGGCGGCGTCGGTCACCGTGTAGCTGAAGCTGTCCGTGCCGTGCCAGTTGGCGTTGCCGGTGTAGCTGAAGCTGCCGTTGGTGTTCACCAGCACCGTGCCGTTGGCCGCGGCAGTGGCCAGCGCGTAGCTGAGGACGCCACCGGAGCTGGTGCTGTCGTTGAGCGAGACGTCGCCGTTGAGCAGCGTGTCTTCAGCGCCGGTGAAGCTGTCGTCCTGCGCAGCGAGGTCGGTGACCGGGGTGATGGTGAGGCTGACGGTCTGCGTGCTGGATTCGCCGCTGGCGGCGTCGGTCACCGTGTAGCTGAAGCTGTCCGTCCCGTGCCAGTTGGCGTTGCCGGTGTAGCTGAAGCTGCCGTTGGCGTTGACCAGCACCGTGCCGTTGGCCGCGGCAGTGGCCAGCGCGTAAGCTGAGGACGCCACCGGAGCTGGTGCTGTCGTTGAGCGAGACGTCACCGTTGAGCAGCGTGTCTTCAGCGCCGGTGAAGCTGTCGTCCTGCGCGGCGAGGTCGGTGACCGGGGTGATGGTGAGGCTGACGGTCTGCGTGCTGGATTCGCCGCTGGCGGCGTCGGTCACCGTGTAGCTGAAGCTGTCCGTGCCGTGCCAGTTGGCGTTGCCGGTGTAGCTGAAGCTGCCGTCAGTGTTCAGCGTCAGGCTGCCGTTGCTGACATTCGTGGCCAGCGCGTAAGTGAGGACGCCACCGGAGCTGGTGCTGTCGTTGAGCGAGACGTCACCGTTGAGCAGCGTGTCTTCAGCGCCGGTGAAGCTGTCGTCCGTGCGCAGCGAGGTCGGTGACCGGGGTGATGGTGAGGCTGACGGTCTGCGTGCTGGATTCGCCGCTGGCGGCGTCGGTCACCGTGTAGCTGAAGCTGTCCGTGCCGTGCCAGTTGGCGTTGCCGGTGTAGCTGAAGCTGCCGTTGGCGTTGACCAGCACCGTGCCGTTGGCCGCGGCAGTGGCCAGCGCGTAGCTGAGGACGCCACCGGAGCTGGTGCTGTCGTTGAGCGAGACGTCACCGTTGAGCAGCGTGTCTTCAGCGCCGGTGAAGCTGTCGTCCTGCGCGGCGAGGTCGGTGACCGGGGTGATGGTGAGGCTGACGGTCTGCGTGCTGGATTCGCCGCTGGCGGCGTCGGTCACCGTGTAGCTGAAGCTGTCCGTGCCGTGCCAGTTGGCGTTGCCGGTGTAGCTGAAGCTGCCGTCAGTGTTCAGCGTCAGGCTGCCGTTGCTGCATGCGTGGCCAGCGCGTAGCTGAGGACGCCACCGGAGCTGGTGCTGTCGTTGAGCGAGACGTCGCCGTTGAGCAGCGTGTCTTCAGCGCCGGTGAAGCTGTCGTCCTGCGCAGCGAGGTCGGTGACCGGGGTGATGGTGAGGCTGACGGTCTGCGTGCTGGATTCGCCGCTGGCGGCGTCGGTCACCGTGTAGCTGAAGCTGTCCGTCCCGTGCCAGTTGGCGTTGCCGGTGTAGCTGAAGCTGCCGTCGGCGTTACCAGCACCGTGCCGTTGCCGCGGCAGTGGCCAGCGCGTAGCTGAGGACGCCACCGGAGCTGGTGCTGTCGTTGAGCGAGACGTCGCCGTTGAGCAGCGTGTCTTCAGCGCCGGTGAAGCTGTCGTCCTGCGCAGCGAGGTCGGTGACCGGGGTGATGGTGAGGCTGACGGTCTGCGTGCTGGATTCGCCGCTGGCGGCGTCGGTCACCGTGTAGCTGAAGCTGTCCGTGCCGTGCCAGTTGGCGTTGCCGGTGTAGCTGAAGCTGCCGTTGGCGTTGACCAGCACCGTGCCGTTGGCCGCGGCAGTGGCCAGCGCGTAGCTGAGGACGCCACCGGAGCTGGTGCTGTCGTTGAGCGAGACGTCACCGTTGAGCAGCGTGTCTTCAGCGCCGGTGAAGCTGTCGTCCTGCGCGGCGAGGTCGGTGACCGGGGTGATGGTGAGGCTGACGGTCTGCGTGCTGGATTCGCCGCTGGCGGCGTCGGTCACCGTGTAGCTGAAGCTGTCCGTGCCGTGCCAGTTGGCGTTGCCGGTGTAGCTGAAGCTGCCGTTGGTGTTCAGCACCGTGCCGTTGCCGCGTCAGTGGCCAGCGCGTAAGTGAGGACGCCACCGGAGCTGGTGCTGTCGTTGAGCGAGACGTCACCGTTGAGCAGCGTGTCTTCAGCGCCGGTGAAGCTGTCGTCCGTGGCGGCGAGGTCGGTGACCGGGGTGATGGTGAGGCTGACGGTCTGCGTGCTGGATTCGCCGCTGGCGGCGTCGGTCACCGTGTAGCTGAAGCTGTCCGCCCCGTGCCAGTTGGCGTTGCCGGTGTAGCTGAAGCTGCCGTTGGCGTTGACCAGCACCGTGCCGTTGGCCGCGGCAGTGGCCAGCGCGTAGCTGAGGACGCCACCGGAGCTGGTGCTGTCGTTGAGCGAGACGTCACCGTTGAGCTGCGTGTCTTCAGCGCCGGTGAAGCTGTCGTCCGTGGCGGCGAGGTCGGTGACCGGGGTGACATCAATGGTGATCGTATTCGCTGTCAGGTCGAGATCGACGCCGCCGTTGGCGATGCCGCCATTGTCCTGCACCTGGAACGTGAAGCTGGCGTAGCCGGCACCGTTGGCATTGGTCGCCGGGGTGAACTTGAGCCTGCCAGCGGTGATATCCGCCGCGCTGATGCTCTGGCCAAGCGTGACCGCCACATCGGCTACGCCGTTGAACCAGGTCAGGCTGCCGGCGACCGGCAGCGTGCTGATCTTGACGGCCAACAGGGCATTGGCCGGGCTGTCGTTGGGATCGGCGAAGCCGAAGTCGGCAGCGGCGAAGAGGTATGTGCCGTCTTCGAGCACGCTGATGGTCTTGTCGGCGCCAGCAGGCGCGTCGTTTACCGCAGTAATCGTGATGAGGACGAACTCACTGATACTGTTCAACCCGCCATTGGCCGTGCCACCGGAGTCAGTAATGTTGTACTGGAACCCGGTAACGCCGCTCGCGTTGGCGGTCGTCTTGAACTGCATGCCCTGGATCTCGGCCAAGGTATAGGAACCCGTCGTGACCAGCGTGGTGCCATCGGCCAAATAAACGTTGCCAATGCTGCCCGATGGTATCGCCGTAACCGTATAGCTGAGCGTTTGCCCGCTCTCGTCGGCGCCGCCGCCGGGGCTGTAGCTCACACCGGCGAATCCCAGGCTGGTGAAGCCGGAGTCCTCCAAAGCCGTCAGATTGGCCACCGTGCCGGCGGTGCGCACCGGCGCATCGTTGACCGGGTTGACCGTGATCGTCGCCGTTGCCACATTGCTGTCGGTCGTGCCGTCGTTGGCCCGGTAGGTGAAGCTGTCCGTGCCGTTCCAGTCGGCGTTCGGGGTATAGCTGAAGCTGCCGTCGGCGTTGAGGGTGAGCGTGCCAAAAGTCGGCGCTGACACGACGGCAGCGGTGAGGCTGCCACTGTCGATGTCGCTGTCGTTCCCGAGGACGTTGCCGCTGATCGTCGTGTCTTCGTTGCCGCTGACGCTGTCGTCGGTCGCCACCGGAGCGTCGTTCACCGGAATGACATTGACCATAATCGTGTTTGGCGACTGATCGAGATCGACCCCTCCATTGGCGATGCCGCCATTGTCCTGTACCTGGAAAGTAAAGCTGGCGTAGCTGTTACCGTTTGCGTTGGCCGCCGGGGTGAACTTGAGCCGGCCAGCGGTGATGTCCGCCGCGCTGATGCTCTGGCCAAGCGTGACCGCCACATCGGCTACGCCATTGAACCAGGTCAGGCTGCCGACTGCCGGCAGGGTGCTGATCTTGACATTGAGCAGGGCGTTGGCGCCTGCCGTACTGGCTGCATCGATCGGATCGGTGAAGCCAAAATCTGCCGTGGTAAACGTATAGGCGGTATCTTCCAGCGTCGTCACCGTCTTGTCGGCGCCGGCAGGCGCGTCGTTGACCGCGGTTACGGTGATCGTCGCATTCACCGTGCTGCCGCCCAGGCCAGCATCCACGTTCGAGGTCGATGCCTGCACCGTGAAGCTGCCGCTGCCATTGAAGTTGGCCGTGGGCGTGAACTTCAGCCCTGCGTTACCCTGGGCTACGGTGATGAAGCTGCCGTTGCCGATCGCCGTGACGCCGTCGTTCTGGTACAGCGTGCCGTTCGTGATGCCGGTGATCTTGAACCAGCCCACTTCGGCGCCGTCGGCGGCGTTGCGCGTGATGACCAGGCCGCTCGTGCTCTGCGTGTCTTCGTTGGTGGAGGCGTTGGTCACCGAGGGGGTGTCCGCCGCGGCCGCGCCGGTCATCGCCTTGCTGCCGGTGATCGGTGCGGCGACGCCGTCGCTGACGCTGGTGGCGATGCTGAAGCTGCCGTTGTAATTGGCCGCCGGCGTGAAGGTCAGCCCGGCCAGCAGCGCGTTGACGTCGGCGATGGCGCCGGAGGCCGTCCACACGCCGCCCACGAAGGTGGAGGTCACCGCGCCCGAGGTGCCGGTGTTGAGGCTGCCGGCGGCGGCATTGGACAGGGTCAGGGTGGCGGTGACCGTGGCGCTGTCCACGTCGCTGATGACGATGTCGGTCAGGTTCTTCGCCGTGTCTTCGGTGTAGGTCTCGGCGGCGCTGAGGTTGGATGCCGTCGGAGCATCATTGACCGGGTTGACGGTGATCGTCGCCGTTGCCACATTGCCGTCGGTCATGCCGTCGTTGACCTTGTAGGTGAAGCTGTCGGTGCCGTTCCAGTTGGCCGTGGGCGTGTAGCTGAAGCTGCCGTCGGCGTTCAGCGTGAACGAGGCGGCATGCGACGGACCGCTGACCAGCACAGCGGTGATCGGGTTGCCATCGGCGTCGTAGTCGTTCGTCAGCACACCTGCTGCCGCCACGTTGAGTACCATGTCCTCGTTGATGCGATAGCCGGCCCAGGCGGGACCGTTTACCAGCGTGCCGGTGTTGACGTTGGCCGTACTGTCGAACGGCCGTCGCGCCCGTATTTTCGTCCAGCTTCCAGTACCCGGCGAGACCCGTTTCGTTACCGATCAGCCCGATGTTCATGGCGCCAGCAATCTCAGCCTGGCTGCGAACAACGTTCCAGACACGCACCTCGCTGATCCGGCCGTCGAAATACTGACCGGCCGGGTTGTTCATGCGTCCGCCAATGCGTAGTTCGTTCATCGCCGGGTACGTATCGTCGATGGTCGCTGTGGCCATCGATTGGGTGTTGACCGACACGCCGTTCACATAAGTCGTCACCGCCCCCGCGTTGTAGGTGACGGCAACATGCGTCCATGCGTTGCGGTCGATGACGGCACCGGTGCTGTGCCATGCCCAGGTGCCGCCCTCGGCAAAGGCGACGTTGAGCGAGCCGTCGGCGAAGATCGCCATCTCATACTCGCCTTCCTTGTTAAGGATGATCTGGGTCGCATTCGTCGAAATGTCGGGATTGATCCAGGCTTCCATGGTCATGGTCGAACTCATGATCAGCGATGCGCTGTTGGCGATCGCGACGTAGTCGTTGACACCGTCGAAATTCAAGGCCAGGCGATCATCCGCAGCGACCGGCGCATCGTTGACCGCGCTGACCGTGATCAGGACGAACTCGCTGACGCTGTCCGATCCGCCATTGGCCGTACCGCCCGAATCAGTGACATTGAACTGAAAACCGGTGACGCCATTCGCGTTGGCTGTCGGCTTGAACTGCATGCCCTGGATCTCGGCCAAAGTGTAGGAACTCAACGTGACCAGGGTGGTGCCATCGGCCAGGAACACATTGCCAATGCTGCCTGAAGGCAGCGCCGTAACCGCGTAACTGAGGGTTTGCCCGCTCTCGTCGGCACCACCACCGGGGCCGTAGGCCACCCCACCGAAACCAAGAGAAGTCAGGCCGGAGTCCTCCAAAGCCGTAAGGTTGGCCACGGTGCCGGCCGTTTGGGTCGGTGCATCGTTAACCGCGGCGACCGTGATCGCCACCGTGTCGGTGTCGGTCATCGACAGGTCGTTGGCCAGCGTGTAGATCTCGGTGGCCGTCAGCGCGCGGTTGTAGATGCGTGCGTCGTCGATGCGGCCGGTAAAGTCGTAAATCGTTCCGCCATTGCCGTGCGTGCCGATAAAGCTGTTGGCACCCTGCGTGTAACTGATCGACCCCGTGATGTTGCTCGTCGCCACGGCCGTGCCGTCGAGGTAGAGCGTCGCGGTGTTGCCGGTGTCATTGAAGCTGTAGGCAACATGGTGCCAACCGGTCCCTGCCAGCGAGACAACATATTCGGTGTTCGTCCAGCTACTGCCGTCGTACATGAAACCCACTAGCTTGCCGCTGATGTCCAACCTCAGCGCCACGCTGTCACCGAGGGAAATGACTTCGGAGCCGAAAGTATCCGGGGTGGTCAGGTTGACCCAGGCCGCCAGCGTCACGTTGGCCGGGTTGCCGAAGTGGCCGGTGGTCTGTACATAACCCGCCCCGGCCAGGCTCAGCACGTTGCCGCGCGTTCCATCGACAACCGCTGTGACGCCGCTGACCGTGCCGGTGTAGCCGGCGGCCGGGCTGGTGTCGGTGCCGAGCGCACCGGTGTTTTCGAACGCGTAGCGGCCAAGCAGTCCCGTGTCGATGTCCAGGCTCAGCAACACCGCGTCCTTGGTCGCCAGGGTCAGCGTGGCGCCGCCGTTGTAGTTGGCCGTTGGGCTGAAGCTCAGGCCGTTGAGGGCGGTGTTGATGGCGGCGGCCGTGCCGCGGAAGGTCATCGTGGCATCGGCCGTGCCATCGCCAGCGGTGAAGCTCAAGCCCGTGATGCCAGACAGTGTCAACGTGCCGTTGGTCACGCTGATCGTGACCTGGTTGTTCGCGCCACCGGCATCGACGTCGGTGATGGAGATCTGGTTGCCATTGCCCGACGAGAACACCTTGGCAGTATCTTCGTTAGTACTCTGTGCGCCGGGCACGCTGTTGACCGGTGCTGTATTGGGAACGGTCGCGACGACGTTCAGCGCGAACTCCGAGGTGTCGGTGAACGTGGTGTAGGTCGCGTTGCTCTTGGTGGCTGTGGCAGACACAAACTCGCCGGCAGCCACCGTGGCGGTCAGCGAGGCGCTGATCGTGGCGTTGCCGCTACCGTCGGTGGCGACATTGAGGAAGCCGAGGTGGCGCTGGCCTTCGCCGTAGCCGGTGCCATCGCTGAGGGTATTCGCGAAGAACTCGACGCGGTAGTAGCTGGAAGCAGTGCTGTTGAGCGTGCCCTGGATCGTGATCGTGCTGCCGGTGGTGCTGGCCGAACTCAGCACCGGGAAGTTCTGCAGGTTGTTGGCACCGGTATCGGCGTCGCCGGCGTCGTTGGCGTTGACACCGTTTGCCCCGATCAGGTCGATGTCCGAGGTTCCGTTGCTTCAATGGATTGCCGAGATCAAGACCTTGTCGCGTGCTGCTTGCGCCGTTGACCTCGATGCCCGCATAGGTGGCGCCGGTGATGATGTTGGCGGCCGCCACCGTCGTGCCGCCCACGTGTTATTGGTGGCACCACTATCGATCCTACACCCTGGTTGCTGTTGCCCAGCGTAACCGCTGGCGCTGGTCCAGGCCATGTTTCCCTCACCACGTTGTTCGAAGTGCCGGTCTCGGTGATGCCGACACCGTCGTCGTCGTTGCCGGAAATACGTTGCCGGCCTCGGTGGCGGTGGTGCCACCGATGACGTTGGGGTGGTTCCGCCCTGGAGGGCGACGCCGTCTTGGCAGTATTTCCGCACTCGAGTGTTCCAGTCGAGCCGCGAGGCCGATGGTGTTGCCGGTGACACGGTACCGGTGGTGCCGACATCCGTGATCAGCACCCCGAAGTCGGCGTTGCCTGAGATCGACATTGCGCTCGGCCGCATCATTCGTCCATTGGCGTCGGTGCCGACCGGGTGTTGGTCGAGCCGCCCTCGACTGTACACCGATGGCGCCATTGCCCAACGCTTCGCCACACCGTCGGCGCCGACGCCGATGTAGTTGCCCTGGACTGGTGGCGCCGACGACTTGCGCTGCCCACCAGTACGCCGATGCCGGAGTTGCCTGAGATGACGTTGCCGGCGCCCGCGGCGCCGCCGCCCAACACGTTGCCGGTGCCGGCACCCCAGAACGACATACCGCCGTTGGTGTTGCCCAATGCCACCAGGCCCGTCGCGTCAGTGCCAATGTAGTTGCCCTGCACCAGGTTGTTCTGCGACGTCAGGCCCAGAATCTCGACACCGTAGTGGTTGTTGCCCGAGATGACGTTGCGTGCCCCAGCGGTCGTGCCGCCGATGACGTTGCCGCTGGAGCCGTTGGTGAGGAAAACACCGGTCTGAGCGGTATTCGAAGTCGTACCGGTCACGTCGCCGGTACCGGCCGCGTTGGTACCGATGTAGTTGCCCGAGATTGTGCTGCTGTCGGTATTGTCGAAATAGATGCCCTGCTCGGCATTACCGGAGATGACGTTGCGTTCCGCGGCCGTCGTGCCGCCAATCAGGTTGCCGGTGCTGTTCTGCGCGAAGATGCCCTTGACCCCGTTCGCTGCCGCGGCCGTGCCGGTCGAGTTGAGACCGATCCAGTTGCCCTGGATGGTGTGGTTGTTCGACCCGCTGATCTCGATGCCGGTGCCGCTGAAGCGGTTGACGATCAAGCCGCGAATCGTGCTGCCGCTGCTGCCGGCGCCCAACTCCAGGCCTTTCGAACCCGTGGCGCTCGCGCCGTTGATTTCGATAATCGGCGTGCCGGCGTAGTTGGGTGAACTCCAACCGTCGATGATCACGGTACTGGTGATGATCGGCAGCCCTGCGGCACCTACGTTGATCGTCTGTACGCCCGCGCCGGCGATGTTGAAATAGATGTAGTCAGTCCCACCGGTGTTGTTGGTGGCCAGAATCGCCTCGCGCAGCGAAATGCCATCACCCCCGTTGCTGGCCGCCAAAGCGCTGACCGATGCCGTGTTGCCGTTGGACGTATCGTTGGTGTTGGTCACGACCATCGCACCCACGTACAGGTTGACTGTGTCGCTGTCGGCCAGCGCGCCCCCGCTGCCACTATTGCCCAGGTCGTTGGTAACAATCTGGAGTTGATCGAGCCCCCGGAAGTTCACGGTGGACGTGTAGGTCAGTCCGTTCAACGCGAGATTGATGTTCGCTAGGGTGCCGGTGAAGGTCATGCTGGCGCTGCCGTTGGCGCCTCCGGTAATGGTCAGGCCTGCCATCCCGGCGAGTGTCAGGGTGCCGCTGGCCACGCTGAGGGTAACCTGCACCGGATTGCTCGCCGCATCCGCGTCGCTGATGCTGATCTGGTTGCCGTTGCCGGACGAGAAGACCAACGAAGTGTTGTAAGCGGTGTACTGGCCAATCGGTGCCGTGTTGACCGGTGCCAGGTTCGCCGCCACGAAGTACCGCTGCATGAACACGCCGGCGGAGTCGCCGGTTCCATTGCCATTCCATGCGATAACTGCATAGTCGCCGCGATACGCCACGGCCGGATTCGTCTGGTCGCCTGCGGTCGTCGTATTGACGCGGAATTCGCCGCCCTGCGCGACGCCGGCCGCGTCGTACGCCTGGGCATACACGCCGAGTGTGCTCGCAACATCCTGACCGTTGCTGACCCATGAGACGATGAACTGCCCATCCGCACGCATCCGAACGGTGGCGATGGTCTGGTCGCCGGCGGTCGTTGTATTGACACGGAACTCGCTGCCCTGTGCGACGCCCGCGGCATTGAAGCGCTGCGCATAGATGCCGGAGTCCCCTCCCGTATCCTGAGTGGCGCTCGCCCACGCGACGATGAAGTTGCCGCTGGAATCGATGCTGACCGAGGGGCGCTTCTGCTCTCCCGCGGTCGTCGTGTTGGCTCGAAACTCACTGCCCTGCGCGACGCCACTGGCATTGTAGCGCTGGCCGTAGATGCCATAACTGGCACCGGGGTCCTGGTTCTGACTCTCCCATACGACGACGAAGTCGCCGCTGCCATTGACGGCGATCTCAGGGAACGCCTGAATCAGGCTCGTGGTTGTATTGGCAAGTGCATTGCCGCCCTGCGCCACACCTGAAGCGTTGTAGCGCTGGATGTAGATGTCGCCGGCATTGGCGTTGTAGTCGGTGAACGCGACGGCGAACGAGCCATCGTCAGCCATGCCAATGCTTACTGCTTCCTGGTTGCCGGTCGTGCTGGTGTTAACGCGGAACTCACTGCCCTGCGCTACCCCCGCCGCGTTAAAGCGCTGTGCGTAGATGCCCCAGCCGCTACCGTCCTGGGCATTGCTGTTCCACGCCACGACAAAATTGCCGTTCGGGTCCATGGCGACCGCCGGCCAATCCTGGACGTCGGAAGTAGTCGAATTGACACGGAAGGCTGTGCCCTGCGCGACACCGGCGGCGTTGTAGCGCTGCGCATAGACATCACCGGAAGTGACGTTGTAATCGCTGAAAACGATGACGTAGTTGCCGTTCGCATCCATCGCCACGTTGCCACCATTCGGCGTCATCTCCTGGTTGCCGGTGGTGCCGATGTTGACCCGTGTTTCGGCGCCTTGCGGGCTCAGTGCGAGCAGCCCGGTCCAGCTTTGCTGCCCGGCTTCGCTCACCGCAACGCCGGTTTCGATCTGTCCGATCCGATACTCAAGATTCCAGTCGCCGCCGAGAGCGGCGTTGCCGGTCTTGTTGTCGCTGGCGGCCACGTCGGCACCGGTCAGTGTGCTCAGGGCATTGACGAGAGACACCCCGTCCTGGGTGCTGGCCAAATCGCAGCCATAGATGAGGATATCGGCCTCGCTGGTCAGCGCATTGCCCCACTGCTTGATGGCGGTGGCGTTTTTGACCAGGGAATCGAAATTCAACTGGCCGGCGCCCAGTTCCACCGTGCCCGCGCTGCCGTGGGAAATGATGTGCACCGCATCGATGTCCTGCCGCTGGCTGAGGAAATCGCCGATCTGGGTGACGCCGTCGCGGTCGGCATCGAGCAGCACGACTTCGATGGAGCGGCCATCGGTATTCTGTGCATGGATGTCGGCCAGGAACTGTTCATAGCCTTGCACCTGGGTGTCGATGAAGACGACTTCGAACCGGGCGTGTGCGGCTTGGAGTTGGCTATCCGGGGTGGTGGCAAATTCGCCATCGGATCCGATCACGCGCATTTCCGCCTGCGGCGCGAATGCATCCGCCAGCAGCGGCGCCAGATCTGCCGAAAACAGCAGCCTGGGCTCGAGCTCTTCGACCAGGGGACGCCTGGCAAACGGCGGCTTAGGCATATTCACGTGGGGTCGCGTGCGTCTTGCGCGCCTGTGTCAGGGCTGGCTGCGCTCTTCGCGGATCAGCCAGCGGCCTTTTTCCAGGACCAGCAGCAGCGATTTGAGGGTAGTGTCGCGGTAGCTGCCGGCCTGGTATTCCTGCCGGAACTGCACCCGCACCTGGTTGTCCGTCACGGGCTGCACCTTCACTTCGCCAAGGCGGATATTCAGTTCGCCCGGTTTGCGGATGCGGGTCTCGCGTTGCCTGACCCAGGCCTCGCGACTGGGGCTGCCCCCCAGAAAGTCAGCCACGTAGGCGGTCAGGTAGCCGGCCATGTCTTTGCTTTCCCAGGCCTTGCGCCAGCTTTCCAGGGCATCGAGGGCCTGCTTCTCGACGGTGGGCGCCTCGACGGCCTGCGGCACAGCGGCCGCAGCGGAGGCAATGGGCTTGGCAAAAGTCGGCGCTGGCGGGACGGCATTAGTGACGGCGGGGGGCGCAGTGACCGGCGCGGGGGCTGGTGTTGCGGTGGCCGGCGGTGGCCCGGGCGGGCTGGCGCGCGTTGCGGAGAGGCTCACCACCTGATCGCCGAAGTTGACCTTGCAGCGCGGCCCGGCCGGGATGGCGCGGTCGGTATTGAGCACTTCCAGGCGCACCCGGAAAGTGTTGCTGGCGCCATCGACCAGGTGATCAACCAGGCTGACGGTGGCCTGGACCGTCTGGGCGCCCGGCAATTCGGGCGTGACGGCGGCTGTCATGCCGGTTGCGATCTTGCCGAAATGCGCGACGGGAACCATGGCTTCGACGTAGAGCGGGCTGATGCTGACCACCCGCGCGACGGAGCGGTTTTCCACCCGCTCGCCGGTGGAGAGATAGCGCTCCGCCACGATGCCGGCAATCGGGCTGACCAGGGTGCGCTGCGACAGCTGGCTTTGCGCCAGCCCGCGTTCACGCTCCCAGATGAGGCGCTGTTCGCGCGCCTGCGCCAGCTTCTGCTCGGCGACCTGGAATTCGACGCGGCTTTGCTCCAGCGCCTGGGGAGAGATGAACTTTTTCTCCACGAGATCGACGGAACGGTTCAGCCGCTGCCGCGTGTATTCGACGTTGGCCAGCGCCGCCTGCACGTCGGCGTCGGCCTGCGCCTTGCTCCTGGCGACATCCAGCGCGGCGCGTTCGACATCGTTGCGCAGCACGGCGATGACCTGCCCCTTCTTGACCAGGTCGCCGCGCTCGACCGAAATGCTTTCGATCACGCCATACACCGCGGTGCCGATTTCGGCCACCTTGGAGGGCTGGATCAGGCACACCAGCGACTGACCGGCATGGCTCGGCAGGCCGAAGCCGACCAGGGTGGCAAACATCACCACCCCGTTCCGGATGGGTAGGGTTAAGCGGTTCATGGCAAATCACCTCGTCCAATTTCGTTATTGAGTGTTGGAAATGCAAAGGGCAGTTTCAGCATGGATAAAAATTCGTGCATGGGCACCGCACGGCTGAACAGGAAACCCTGAAACTCGTCGCAGCCATGCAGATTGAGGAAACGTTCCTGGGCCGGGGTTTCCACGCCCTCGGCGGTAACCGTCAGGCCCAGGCCATGTGCCATGGCAATGACCGCGCCGACAATGGCCGCACTGCCCTTCTCATCCGGGAGGTCGCGGACAAACGACTGGTCGATCTTGAGTTCGTCCAGCGGAAAATGCTTCAGGTAGGAAAGCGATGAATAGCCGGTGCCGAAATCGTCCATGGACAGATAGACACCCTGTTTCTTGATCGCGTGCAGCATGTCAATATTTTCGGATGCATTTCCCATCAACAAACTTTCCGTCAGCTCGATTTTGAGATTGCCTGCCGGTAGTCCACTTTCCCGCAGGACAGTTTGAATGATCGAGTGGAGGTCGCCACGCCGGAATTGCAGGCCGGACACATTGACCGACACCGCCAGATCGAATCCCGCACGCTGCCACTTGACCGCGTCCGCGCAGGCCTGGCGCAATACCATTTTCCCCAGTTGCAGGATCAGGCCGGTTTCCTCCGCCAGCGGAATGAAAACCCCGGGGGAGACCGGTTCCAGACCGGGACGGTTCCAGCGCAGCAGCGCTTCGGCGCCGATGATGCGGCGGGTGTTGGGTGCCACCTTGGGCTGGTAGTAAAGCGCCAGTTCGTCATTTTCAATCGCCTTGCGCAGCGCGGTTTCCAGCGCCAGGCGCTCCTGGGCGCGGACATTCGTTTCCGGGGAAGAAAAGGCATAGGTGTTGCGCCCAAGCCGTTTGGCCTGGGTCATGGCATGGCCGACGTGGGTCAGCAGCTCGACGCCCGTGGCGCCATCCTGTGGATACAGGGCGATGCCAACGCTGATGGATATGAAGAGTTCATGCCTGCCCAGCACCAGCGGAGACTGCATCGCATCCAGTACCCGGCGCGCAATGGCGGATACCTCGTCCTCGTGGTTGATTTCGGAGATGAGCACCATGAACTCATCCCCGGTCAGGCGTGAAAGGCTGACGGACTCATCGCGCTCTTCGAGCTTGCTGATGGTGTCCGAATCCCTGAGGGTGGCGGAAAGTCGGCGGGAAACCGCCGCCAACAGCTCATCGCCGACTTGATGGCCAAAGCTGTCGTTGACATGCTTGAAGCGGTCCAGGCCAATTTGCAGTAGCGCGCATTGTTTGCTGTGACGCTTCGCCAGCCGCAGCGTCCAGGTCAGCCGATCGAGAAACAATTGACGGTTGGGCAGGCCGGTGAGCGCATCGTAATAGGCCAGCTGATCCTGATAGGCCTTGAACGCCAGCGCGTTGCGCAGCCGCAAGCTCAGTTCGCTGGGGTCAACCGGCTTGGCGAGGAAATCGGTAGCGCCCAGTTCAAGCGCCCGCAGTTTGGTTTCTGAATCGCTGGCAGCGGTCAGCACGATGACGGGCAGATAGCGCAGTTTGGCTTCGCCGCGGATCTGGGCCAGCAGTTCAAAGCCGTCAATGCCCGGCATGAACAAATCCAGCAGCAGCACATCGGGGCGCTGCTCGATCATCAAGGCCAACGCCCGGGTGGAATCATCCGTGGTCAGGAAGTTGGTATAGCCCGCATCTTCCAGAAACGCCTGCACCACTTCCATCATGATCGGCTCGTCGTCGACGATCATGACCCTGGATTTTTTCAGCGCCTGCGGCGAGACCAGCCGTTCGGACGCGACCGGCACGCCGGCCTGGTCATCACTTCCAGGGAGCGTTGATACGGGATTAGCTGCCATGCTCGATGTCCTTATGGTTTTACGCGCGCCGCGTCTGGCGCTTGTGTGTGATTCTCTTCCGCCCCAGATCGGACGATCCGCGACGTCAGGTCGCGCAACTCGCCGATCACCTCGTTCAAACCCTGCTCAGTACCGGCCTTGGCCAGCTGTTCCAATTGCTTGGCAGGCTCGGTAAAGACATCGAAACCCACCGTGCCTCCCGCGCCTTTCAGCCAGTGCGCCAGTTCCGCCAGGGCTTTGTAATCCTGCGTTTTCCAGGCATTTTCCATGGCTTCGAGCTGGACGCCCATCCGGTCGACGAACTTATCCACGACCGGCCGCAGGCGTGGATTACTGGCCAACCGTGACACCACAGCCTCCCTGGGCACGCTTCCCGCCTTATAGGTTGTTATCGGCAGTGCGGCCGATTTCTTCAATTCGGGAGCGAGTTTGCTCGCCGCCGATCAGGCCGGCGACGGTGGCCATCAACTTGTCCAGATCGATGGGCTTGGTGATGTAGGCGGTAAAGCCCGCGGCGAGAATGCTTTCTTCAAAGCCCTTCATGGCGTGGGCGGTCAGCGCCACGATGGGGGTAAGGATGCCGCGGCTGCGCAGTTGGCGGGTGGCGGTTTCGCCGTCCATCTCCGGCATTTGCAGGTCCATGAGGATGAGGTCGTAACCGCGGGCCAGGGCCTTTTCGATGGCGATGCGGCCGTTTTCCGCCTGTTCGGTCAGTGCGCCGGCTTCTTCCAGGATCAGGCGCACCAGTTCGCGGTTTTCCTCGCCATCGTCCACGATCAGGATGCGGGCTTTTGGCAGTTTCCAGCTCACGCTGGCGGGTGAAACATGCAGCGACTGCTGGCGGGTGATTTCCTCGGGGGTAAGCAGCTTGAGCAGTTCGATCGGCCCCGCCGGCAAGGTAACGCTGAAGGTGCTGCCGGCACCGGGGACGCTGGTCACGGTGATGTCGCCGCCCATCGCGCGGGCAAAACGGCGGCTGATGGTCGAGGCCCAGGCCGGTGCCGCCAAAGCGGCGGGTGATAAAGCCCTCGGCCTGCACGAAGGGCTCGAACACGCTTTCGAGCTTGTCGGCGGCGATGCCGATGCCGGAGTCGCTGACATCGAATTGCAGTTGCGCCACGGGCCGGCTGGGCAGAAAGCGCAGGGTGAGCCTGACGCCGCCTTTGCTGGTGAACTTGATGGCATTGCCGATCAGGTTGGTGAGGATCTGGCGCAGACGCGCCGGGTCGGTTTCCATGCTTTGCGGCATCGCGGTCGGGCAGTCGAGCGTGATGGCGATGCCTTTTTCGGCAGCCTTCACACCCTGCGCCTGCACCACTTCATGGGCGATCTGGTAGGGCGAGCAGGCGATCTGCTCGACTTCGAGGCGACCGGCCTCGACCTTGGACAGGTCCAGGATATCGTTGATCAGCGCCAGCAGATGGGTGCCACTGGCATGCACGATATCCAGATGGTGGCGGTATTCGGCTTCGTCCTTGGCCTGGCCGCGGCGCAGCAGCTCGGTAAAGCCGAGGATCGCGTTCATCGGCGAACGGATTTCGTGGCTCATGTTGGCGAGGAAATCGCTCTTGGCCTGGTTGGCGCTTTCCGCCTCCAGCTGCGACTTGCGCAACTCGATCTCTTTTTCTTCCAGTTCCGTCACATCGTCGAGCGACACCATCACGCCACCATATTCGCCCTTGCCTACCAGAATGGGCGAACAATTGGTCATGAAGGTGCGGCGCTTGCCATCCGTGCCGGTCAGCCACAACAGGGTGTTGCGCGACGGAGCACCGGTCTTCAAGGCTTGTTGCCAGGGGTAGTCGCTCGCAGCGGGCTTTGCGCGCTGGTCATTTTCCCAGGCCAGGGCGGCGGCGGTTTCTCCGGTGAGGCTGTTTTGCTCGCGGCCAAGAAAATCGGCAAAGGCCTGGTTGGCCAGCACGATGTGGCCCTTGGTATCCATCACCAGCAAACCTTCCGTCAGGGTATTCAGGGCATCGCGCACACGCTCGGGCACGGCGCGCGAGGGGTCCAGGTTCTTCAGCATGCGGCCGAGATAAAAATAAAACAGCACAAAAGCACTGCTGCCGAGAAGCAGCGCAAGGCGTATTTGTGGCTCGTACAACAGGCCCTTCAGGCCCGTCGGTCGCAATGGCTTGAAGGCCAGTTCGACCTGGCCCCAGGATTGTTCGCCAGAAAAGATCGGCACGACGATGCTGGCGTCGCTGGAAAGCTTGCCCGCGGCCTCGCGCCAATGACGGATGTGATCGCCCCAGGAGGTCAGGGTCTCGCCGTCGGAGGTTCGGATGGCGGCCGACAGCAAGTCCGGGTTCCGGTCCACCACGAAGCCCAGGGTAGTCTGCAGCTGTTCGGTTTGTTGCTGGCTGATCAATGCCGTGCTGTAGGCGGCAATCGATTCCGCCAAGGCTGCGCGGCCCAGCCGGGTAGCTTTATCCTCGTCCGGCACCACGCCCAGGAAGAAGGCCACCAACAGCAGACTCACAACCAGGGAAACCAGCCCCATCGTGATATAAAAACGCGCACTCAGTTTTGCCAGCAAACGTTTCATGGGGCGGATCCATCCTTGGGCTGGGAACGCGGACTGGATTCAGCAGTCGATTTTTTCAGAATGCCTTCCAGCGAGTCGTCTTCGGCATCGCCGCGCTTCTGGCGGTTGAGGTGGCCCAGGATGGGCAGCGGATCGATCAGCCGCCAGGCCGGCAGCGACGACAGCAGGCTGGACAGCAGGACACCGCCACGCACCAGCCAAAGCACATAGCCGACCGACAAGCCTGTGGAAACGGCCAGCGTCGAGGCAACCGTATTCCTGTCCAGACTCAGTTGCTGACGAATCTTGTCTTGCACTTGGTCAAGCTGCTGCTGGAAGCTCGCGCTACCCAGGCTGTCTTGCAGCTTTTGCAACGCCAGCGCATTGCTGGTAACGCCTTTGATTGCATTGTTGAGCGCATCCAGCAGCGTCGGCTCAAGCTGGGTTTCGGCTTTCTGCGGATAGTTGATGAAAGCGACCCGAATGGAATCGGACGTGACGACAGAGCCGGTGGCCGGGGTGAGATGTCCGCTTCGGGTGCCAAGATAATCGGTCGGTTCCTCCTGGCCACTATTGTTTGCCACCAACTGCGGAATGAGTACATCACCTCCCAGTGCCGGACCCTCTGCGGCCGTCTGTTGGGGTGAGCCGGACGCAGGCGGGGTAGCTGATGGCTCGCCGGGTGCGATTGGCGGCACTGCCGGTTGCGTCGGCGGCAACTCGACGACGATGACAATCACCGGATTGCTCACCGGATTCACGGTGAGCGTGACGCTGGCGAGGTTGGAGTTCAGCGCGCCGTCGCTGGCGATGTAGGTGAAGCTGTCCGTGCCAGACCAGTCGGCGTTCGGGGTGTAGCTGAAGCTGCCGTCGGCATTCAGGGTCAGACTGCCAAAAGTCGGCGCTGACACGACGGCAGCGGTGAGGCTGCCACTGTCGATGTCGCTGTCGTTGCCGAGGACGTTGCCGAGGATGGTGGTGTCTTCGTTGCCGCTGACGCTGTCGGCGGTCGCCACCGGGGCGTCATTCACCGGATTCACGGTGAGCGTGACGGTGGCGAGGTTGGAGTTCAGGCTGCCGTCGCTGGCGGTGTAGGTGAAGCTGTCCGTGCCAGACCAGTCGGCGTTCGGGGTGTAGCTGAAGCTGCCGTCGGCATTCAGGGTCAGACTGCCAAAAGTCGGCGCTGACACGACGGCAGCGGTGAGGCTGCCACTGTCGATGTCGCTGTCGTTGCCGAGGACGTTGCCGCTGATCGTCGTGTCTTCGTTGCCGGCGGCCGTGTCGGCGGTCGCCACCGGGGCGTCGTTCACCGGATTCACGGTGAGCGTGACGGTGGCGAGGTTGGAGTTCAGGCTGCCGTCGCTGGCGGTGTAGGTGAAGCTGTCCGTGCCAGACCAGTCGGCGTTCGGGGTGTAGCTGAAGCTGCCGTCGGCATTCAGGGTCAGACTGCCAAAAGTCGGCGCTGACACGACGGCAGCGGTGAGGCTGCCACTGTCGATGTCGCTGTCGTTGCCGAGGACGTTGCCGAGGATGGTGGTGTCTTCGTTGCCGCTGACGCTGTCGGCGGTCGCGACCGGGGCGTCGTTCACCGGATTCACGGTGAGCGTGACGGTGGCGAGGTTGGAGTTCAGCGCTGCCGTCGCTGGCGGTGTAGGTGAAGCTGTCCGTGCCAGACCAGTCGGCGTTCGGGGTGTAGCTGAAGCTGCCGTCGGCATTCAGGGTCAGACTGCCAAAGTCGGCGCTGACACGACGGCAGCGGTGAGGCTGCCACTGTCGATGTCGCTGTCGTTGCCGAGGACGTTGCCGCTGATCGTCGTGTCTTCGTTGCCGGCGGCCGTGTCGTCGGTCGCCACCGGGGCGTCGTTCACCGGATTCACGGTGAGCGTGACGGTGGCGAGGTTGGAGTTCAGGCTGCCGTCGCTGGCGGTGTAGGTGAAGCTGTCCGTGCCGTGACCAGTCGGCGTTCGGGGTGTAGCTGAAGCTGCCGTCGGCATTCAGGGTCAGACTGCCGAAAGTCGGCGCTGACACGACGGCAGCGGTGAGGCTGCCACTGTCGATGTCGCTGTCGTTGCCGAGGACGTTGCCGAGGATGGTGGTGTCTTCGTTGCCGGCTGCCGCTGTCGTCGGTCGCGACCGGGGCGTCGTTCACCGGATTCACGGTGAGCGTGACGGTGGCGAGGTTGCGAGTTCAGCGCTGCCGTCGCTGGCGGTGTAGGTGAAGCTGTCGGTGCCGGTGCCAGTCGGCGTTCGGGGTGTAGGTGAAGCTGCCGTCGGCATTCAGGGTCAGACTGCCAAAAGTCGGCGCTGACACGACGGTCAGCGGTGAGGCTGCCACTGTCGATGTCGCTGTCGTTGCCGAGGACGTTGCCGCTGATCGTCGTGTCTTCGTTGCCGGCGGCCGTGTCGTCGTTCGCCACCGGGGCGTCGTTCACCGGGTTCACGGTGAGCGTGACGGTGGCGAGGTTGGAGTTCAGGCTGCCGTCGCTGGCGGTGTAGGTGAAGCTGTCCGTGCCAGTGCCAGTCGGCGTTCGGGGTGTAGCTGAAGCTGCCGTCGGCATTCAGGGTCAGGCTGCCAAAAGTCGGCGCTGACACGACGGCAGCGGTGAGGCTGCCACTGTCGATGTCGCTGTCGTTGCCGAGGACGTTGCCGAGGATCGTGGTGTCTTCGTTGCCGGCGGCCGTGTCGTCGGTCGCCACCGGGGCGTCGTTCACCGGATTCACGGTGAGCGTGACGGTGGCGAGGTTGGAGTTCAGGCTGCCGTCGCTGGCGGTGTAGGTGAAGCTGTCCGTGCCGACCAGTCGGCGTTCGGGGTGTAGCTGAAGCTGCCGTCGGCATTCAGGGTCAGACTGCCAAAAGTCGGCGCTGACACGACGGCAGCGGTGAGGCTGCCACTGTCGATGTCGCTGTCGTTGCCGAGGACGTTGCCGAGGATCGTCGTGTCTTCGTTGCCGGCGGCCGTGTCGTCGCTGGCGACCGGGGCTTCGTTGACATTGGTCACCGTCACCGATAGGTCTTGGCTGTCAGTCCCACCATTGCCATCGGAAACCTGCACAGTGACTTCATAAACATTGTCGCCGCCAACATCCCCAGGCACTTCAAAATTGGGCGCCGTGACAAAACTCAGCACACCCGTGCCGGGGATGATGCTGAATTTCGATTGATCCGCCCCGCCGATAAGGCTGTAGGTGAGCGTCTGCGCGGGCAGGTCGGCATCGCTGGCGGTGACGGTGGTGACGACCGTGGTGTTCTCGGCAATAGAGACGGCGGCAACGTCCAGCCCGCCGTTGGATGTGATGCCAGGCTGCGTGTTGCTGCCCGATGTGATGGTGGCCAGCCTGAACGACACGCCGTTGCTGTCGGCCGTAGTTTTGCCGCTCCACAGGAAGACTGCCTGGCTGCCGCGCCAGGCAACGCTGGGCGCTAATTGATCGCCATTCGTTTCAATATTGATGATCTGCTCGCTCTCATAGGCCGAGTTGTTGGCCTTGAAGTGGCGCGCAACAATGCCGTATTTATCACCGTCCTGCTTATCGCTTTCCCAGACAACAATGAAATCGCCGCTGGTGTCGATTGCCACGGAAGGGTTCTGCTGGACGCCCGAAGAATACTGGTTTGGAAACAAGACAAACCCTTGCAAGGCACCGGTTGCATCGTAGCTGTTGACAGCGATATTGGGATTGCCCAGGACATCATCGGTAAAGGCCACGATGAATTTTCCCGCGTCGTTCATGGCCACATCCGCAGCGTTCTGGTTTCCTGCGGAGAGGATGTTGACCTTAAATTCGCTTCTGACGGTATTGCCGGCTGAGTCGTACAGCCGTGCGTAAACGCCATCGCCACGTCCCGTCCTGTCCGGTGCTGGTCCAGACAATGACAAAGTCCCCTGTGGCCTTGTTCATGGCCACAGCCGGATCGAACTGATCGTTGGCGGTGGTGCTGTTGACGCGGAATGCGCTACCCCAGGTGCCGCTGAATTGCCGGGCAAAGACGCCCTTGCCGCTGCCGTCCTCATTTACGCTGGTCCAGGTGACGACAAAACTCCCGGTGTTGCTCATGGCCACGCTGGGCGAAGTCTGGTCATTGGCCGTGGTCGTGTTGACCTGCATTTCGGCGCCATTGGTCGTGCCGTTGGCGTTGAAGCGCTGGGCGTAAATGCCATAGCCGCTGCCGTCCTGGTCCTGGCTTTCCCACACCACGACAAAGTTGCCGCTGCTGTCCATGGCGATGGCCGGGTTCTGCTGGTTATTCGTAATGTAAGTGTTCACCTGAATTTCGGGGGTGAGCGGGTTGCCTGCCGCGTCAAACCGGCGCAGGTAGATGCCGTTGTTAGCGCCGTCCTGCCCCCCGCTGCTGGTCCACACCACGATGAAGCTGTCATCGACGGGGTTGATCGCAACCTGGTGCGATGAGGGGGTGGTGAGCTGATCGTTGTTCGTGGTGGTGTTGGCCAGGATCTGGCCCGGCGCTGCGGTGATGTTGAGTAGCCCCTGCCAGACAGTGTGCGTGGGTCCCAGCAGCATGGAGGCTTCGATCGAGCCGGTACTGGCTTCCAGCGACCAGTCGCCACCGAGAGTCGTGCTGCCACTTGCGTCAGTGCTCGCCGCGACATCGGCGCCGGTCAGCTGCGACAGCGCGGCTAAAAATGCTTCGCCGTCAGCGCCCGAGGCGACGTCGCAGCCATAGAGCAGCAGATCGGCATTGGCGTTGAATGACGTGCCCCAGGCGGCGATCTCGGCGGCGCGGCTGTCGAGGCTGGCGGTGTCGAGCCGGCTGCTGCCCAATTGCAGGGCGCCGGATTCGCCGTGGCTGATCAGGTGCAGCGCGTCGAGGTTGCCGTACTGCTTGAGCGCGGCGCCGATCTGTTCGATGCCGTCGCGGCTGGCGTCCAGCATCACGACATCGACATGGCGGTCGCCTCCCGCCTGCTTGAGAATATCGTCCAGCAGGGTTTCGTAGCCTTCCACGCCGGTATCGACGATGACCAGTTCGTGGTGGGTGGTGGCCGCCAGGCTGGAAAATTCGTTGTCGGCATTGATCACGCGCTGCTCGGGCGCGGGCTGGAATGTGTCGAGTACCAGGGGTGCAAGATCCGCCGAAAAGAGGATGCGCGGCTCCACCTCCTCGATCAGCGGACGGGGGCGGTTGCGTTTGCTCAGCACGGCCTCATTCCTTGAACATCGCCAGACGATCCAGCTGCTGGTCCTGATGCAGCAGTTGGGCGCGCTGCACCCGCTGGCGTGCTTCTTCAATTCGCTGAACCGATGCCGCGAGCAGCTTGCCGAGCCAGCGCGGCAGTTCGCCACTTTGCGGTTGCGCCAGTCTTTCGGCAAGCCGTTTGATCCCGTTTGGGAGTGTGTGCTGCATCAGCGCAGACTCGAGACTGAGCAGCGTCTCGACGCTGCCCGGATCGCCTTGGCGCGCGCAACGGCCCTTCAGCTGCCGATCAATGCGTCGCGCACCGTTCATCTGGCAGCAGATGACATGCAGCCCGCCCCGCGCAGCGACGCCGGCGCCCAGCGGAATGTCGGTACCGCGTCCCGCCATGTTGGTGGTGATGGTGACGCGACCGGTGTGCCCGGCCAGGGCGACGATATCGGCCTCGCTCTGGTCGTTGCGGGCATTGAGCACGACATGCCGGATGCCGCGCACGGCGAGAAACGCCGCCAGGCTTTCAGAATCGGCCACGGAATCCGTGCCGACCAGCACCGGGCGCCCCAGTCGCGTGATTTCGTCAACGCGCTGCGCCACCGCATCCCACTGCTGGTCGCGCTGCAGGAAGAGGCGCTGCCCCCGTTCGGTCCGGCACCCGGGCAATCGCAGCGGCACGCGGACGATGTTCATCGCGTAAACGCGGGAGAGTTCGGCGCGCGACTCGGCCAGGGTGCCGCTCATGCCGCAGAGCCGCAAATAGCGCGGGAAAAAACGCTGGTAGGTGATCTGCGCCCGGGTGACGGCTTCGCCGCTGACCTTGCACTGTTCTTTCATTTCGATGAACTGGTGCAACCCCCGCGACCAGGTGCGCCCCGGCGCCACGCGACCCGTGGTTTCGTCGATGATGTGCACACCGTCGTCGCGCACCAGGTAATGGCGATCGCGCTGGAAGAGGTGCAGCGCGGCCAGTGCCAGGCAGAGGTTTTCATCGCGGTGGCGGCGGTTGCGCCAGACCGGATGCAGGTCGCCTGTCTTTTCCTCCAGCGTGGCCCGCCCCTCCTCCGTCAGCAGGGCGGTCAGGGCTTGGCGGTCCAATAGGAAGTCGAGCTGCGGGCGCAGGGTGGTGGCGAGTTGCAGGATTTCGACTGCCGCTTTGCTGCGGTCGACGTCCTCATGCAGCTCGGAAATGATCAGCGGCACGCGCGCCTCGTCGATGAGGATGCTGTCGGCTTCGTCCACCACCGCCATGCACAGTCCCCGCAGCAACATGCCCTGGCGGGAATCGGCAGTGGAAAAATTGGTGGCGTGCCAGGCCAGGTCGGTGCGATGGCGACTCCGTACCGGCAGGTCACGCAGGTAGTCGAACACCAGCTCCTTGGCGGTGCAGTAGGTGATGTCGCGGGCATACTCCGCCCGCCGGAAATTACTGTCCATGGTTTGCTGCACGGCACCGACGCTGAGTCCCAGCGCGGCATAGACGGGGCGCAGTTTGGCGGCATCGCGCGTGACCAGATACTCGTTGGCGGTGATGACATGCACGGGGATGCCGGCCAGCGCGGCGGTGGCGGCGGTCAGCGCGGCGGCCAGCGTCTTGCCTTCGCCGGTGGCCATCTCCGCCAGCTGGTTGTCGAGCATGACGGCGGCAGCGACACGCTGGATGAAGAAGGGGTTCATCCCCAGATGGCGGCGGCAAGCGTCACCCGTCAGCGCAAAGGCCTGCGCCCGGTTTTCGGCGGTGAAGCCGCCGCACCCGAATTGTTGCTTGAGGCTGCGCACGGCGGCGGTGAACGCGGGGCCGGAAAGGCCACTGACGCCCTGCTCGATTTCCAGCGAGCGCCGGGCGATGCGTTCGTAAGCCCGCAGGCCGGGACGCCCAAGGCGCAGGGCGATGCCATTCAGGCGGTTGGCCCAGGCGGCATCTTTCCCGGAGGTGCGTCTTTCCGGATAGAGGCCCCAGACCAATCCGGGTTGCGGCAAGGCGTTGCTGTGCAGGGCCGTGGTCATCAGGCTCAATCCGCCGTGCGGAAGTGCTTGAGGAACAGCTGCCGCACCCGGCGGACCCAGCGCACGACCAGGGGTTCGGCGCCATGATCGAAATGTACCCAGGCGCGACCACCGACGCGGCGCGTGGCATCCGGCGGCAAGGTGAGGTCAACCAGAAACACGGGAGCCAGGGTCTTGACGCCATCCTTGTCGGTCGGATCGGTGACGCGACTGCCCCCGGCGCGGTCCCCCAATGCCGGGCTGGGCAGGGTTTGCGTCGCCGCAGGGGTTTCGCGCGTCAGCCCGGCAGCGACGCTCTGCCCCGCGTGGTCGGCCAGCAGCACCTTGACTGCCTGGGTCCGCTCGCGCACCAGGGCGATGTCATTCTCATCGACGACGGCGCGCACACGCACTTCCTCGGGGCTGAACACATAGCCCAGCCGGGCGCCCTGCTTCAGATAGGTGCCGGGCAGGTCGCTCTGCCGTTGCATGACCAGGCGGCCCGCCACCTGGGCGCGTATTTCCAGTTGCGCCATCCGCTCTGCGACACGGGCGAGTTCGGCAGCCGTGCTCTGCACGGCTTCGTCGGCATTCCTGGCCTTGAGCGGGTCGCTGACGAAGGTCTGGTAATGCTCGCCACGCCGGGCGTCGAACTTGGCCTGCAGTTCGCGACGCGTGGCTTCGAGTTGCGGGTCTTCAAGCACGGCGACAAGCTGGCCCGGTTGCACCATCTCACCATCGCGCGCGGCCAGACTGACGATGAAACCACCGGTTTCGGTGCGCAGTTGCGCCCGTTCGGGCAGCCACACGACGCCCTCGGCAATCGTCGTCGACGGCAGGGGCATGACGGCCACGAGAAGCAGTGTGAAGAGCGCCACACCGGCGGTGACCAGACGCGCACGCAGCCGCTGCCTGCCCAGCACCGGCGAGAACAGGGTAAAGCGCAGCACCTTGGTGAGTGGCTGCGCGAGCGTGGTATACAGCATGAAAAGGCCTGCGGCCAGGCCCAGGAAGAAGGATTTGGAGGCCACCCAGAAAGTGATGAGCACGCCGATAAAAAGTTTGTACAGCCACGATAGCGGCGCATAGAACAACAGCCAGATGCGTTCGCCGCTGGAAGGCTCGGGCGATTGCGCGCCCGGCAGCTTGAGCAGGTAGCGCTGGCCCAGGTAGGCCCAGTAACGGGAGCTGCGCTGTGCCAGATTGGGCAGATTGAGCGCATCGCTCAGCACGAAATAACCGTCGAAGCGCAATAGCGGATTGCCGTTGAACAGCACCGTGGATACGCTACCGATGAAGGCGAAGACGAACGCAATGTCGCGCACCAGGCCGGGCTCGATGCTGATCCAGACAAACAGCGCCAGGGCCGCGATCATCAACTCCGCCATGATGCCGGCGGCGCTGACCGTGACGCGCTGATAGACGGGCCGGAAGGCGGACGCCGCCGAGGCGTCGACAAAGGGCGCGGGCATGAGCACCAGCAGGGCAATGCCCATCCGGGTGACTTCCCCGCCCCAGCGCCGTACCGCCAGGCCGTGGGCCAGTTCGTGCACGGCCTTGATCAGCGGGTAGCACAGCCACATCAGCAGCAGGTAACGCGGCGTCAGCAGATAGGTGGCGGCATGGGCGCGCAGTTCGCTCCAGTGCGCTACCGCGCCGAGCAGGGCCAGCCCGACACACAGGGCCCACAAACCCAGTACCCAGGGGCGGAAAAGCCGGGCCCCCAAACCATCGAGGCGCCGTAACAGGGGTTCGGGATTGAACAGGTCAAGGCGGAAGAACAATGGGTTGAGCGCGCTGCGGCGCTGCCTGCCAACGCGCTCTTCGTGCCGCTCGAACAGGGTTTCCACATCCGCCAGCTTTTCCATCTGCAGCATGCCATGCTCGGACAATTGTCCGATCAGGCGAATGAGTTCTTCCTGCGACGGCGCCCGGTCGCCGAGTGTTTCCAGCAGGGTTTCCCAGATCTCATTGGCGGAATGCCGGCCGCTGCAGCGCCCGGCAAACTGGTAGGCGATGTCGTTTACGCGATGCTGCCGACCGGTAGCGGTATCGGTCAGCAGGTACCAAAGGGCATCGCGACTCGGCTGGCGACGCACCTGAACGTGGCCGCCGAGTTGCGGATGAAGGCCGGCGACGCGGAACCAGTTGGGACTGAACAGCGAAGCTTCCGTCAAGCTAGGCTCCCCACGACCACAGCGTGATGCGTAACCAGTTCATGGCGCGCCGACCCCAGTTGAACAGCAAGGGACGCTGGTCCACCTCGATCTTGACATAGCCCTGCATGCCCGGGCGCAGGGCGGGCGGCTCGCCTTCCAGGATCGCGAATACGGGGAAATAATGTCGCCCCTCTTCGGTGCTGGCCAGCGGGGTAATGCGGTCAACGCGAAGGGACAGTGTCTGGCCTGGCATGGCTGCCAGCACCAGTCGCCCGGTCTGGCCGACTTCGATGTCGGCAATCTCGCTTTCTTCCGCCTCGATCATGACCCGATAGCCGGTATCCGGCGCCATGGTGATCAAATCGGTGCCCCGTTCCACCGGTGCGCCGATGGACTGGCTGAGATCGCCCTTGATGATGATGCCATCGAAGGGTGCCCGCAACTGGCTGCGCTCCAGCTGCTGCTGGATCAGGTCGAGTCTGGCGTGTAGCGCCTCGGCGCGTCCCTGGCTGGCGATGAACTCGGTCCGATCGCTGCGGGCCTGTGCCGCAATCAGCGCATTTTCGTGCTGGGCGAGTTCGCCCTGCAGGCCGCGCTGCTCGACCCGCAGGTCCTGGTCGGCAAGTTCGGCCAGCACCTGGCCGGCTTTGACGTGATCGCCGGGGCGCGCATAAACCTGTTGCAGATAGCCATCGGCGGGAGCACTGAGCGCGCGCTGCACGACGCCTTCGAGCCGGGCGGGGGCCTGGACGTAATAGGTCGTGGGCACCAGCAGCAGCAGGGCCACCAATAGAAGGCCGGCGACAAGGCCGGCAATGACGAACTTGCGTGCCGGCTGGTCGGGTCCCGGCAGGTGACGCAGGCTGCTTCTCGCACCGGCCAGCAAACGCCGCCAGGGCGACTGGCCGTTTTCAAACTTGAGCGCAAGTGGGGCCGCCATCATGGTTGCCGCGCGCTCGATATATGCGGCTTCGGCGGCGGCAAACGCCTGATCGTGGCGTTCGAGGGTCAGGGCGCCGACAATGTCTCCACCGTAGATCAGCGGCACGGTGCAAACCGCATAACCCTGGCGACGCGCAAGATCTTCGTGTGCCCGCAGGATGTGCGGCCTGCCGGTTTCGGGTTCGGGATAAACCAGCCTGACCCCCTGATCCACCGCCTCTTCCATGGCGGCGGCGACCAGCCGTGCCGCTTCCTGATGCACATGGACTTCTGCCGCATACGAGGCCGCAACGACCTTTATTCCCGACTTTTCCTGCCAGCCGATACTGGCACGCGCACATTTGAAGCTGCTGGCCAGTTGCTGGGACAGCGCAGTGGCCGCTTCGCGAAAAGGCTTGCGGCCCAGGAGTTCGGCGTGCAGTTGCAACAACTGCTCCGCAGAAAGTGGGGTGTGAACCAACGCATCGTCTGCCTGACGCTGCGACTGGGCGTGAACGGAAGATGCCTGCATATTTTGCGGTTCGCCGGTTTTCCTTGAGTAGCTAACTGAAGAAAGATGCTGCAATACTACTGTCTTCGTAATCTAATACCTTGTCGCAATTGCAGTTGATCGGTTACGACCAGAAAAAACGTATGATTCAAGGGACGCTCCTGCACAGGCTAATGAAGGATATACAAATGCACATGTCTACCCTGATGTCCATCGTCCTATTGCTCGCCCTGCCTTGCGCCGCCAGCGCACAGGTCTACAGCTGGAAGGATGCCAGCGGCAAGGTCCATTACGGAGACCAGCCGCCGGCGGAGCGCAGTGCGCAGTCGCGCAAGCTGCCCGGCGCCCCGGCAATGACGGACGATGTCGAGGCCGCACGCAAGGCCTCCGCCGAGCGCCAGTTCAGCGAACGCGACAAGCAGGCCAAGGCCGGCCAGGAGACGGGCAAGCCTTCTGAAACCCCGGCACAGGCGAAGGATCGCGAGGCGAATTGCCGTCAGTCCAGAGCCAACCTGGCAGCGCTCGAATCCGGCCAGATCCGCTTCAGCCACAATGCCAAGGGAGAGCGCATCGCACTGGATGGCGCGGTGCGCGAAGTGGAGCTTGCCAAGGCGAGAAAATCCGTCGAACTCCTGGTGTCAGTCGCCGGCAACCAAATAATTACTCTTCCGCCGTTTCCGTAACGCCGCCACCCTTCTTCATGGCCTTGCCCTCGGCGGCACGCTGTTTGCGCACCTCTTTGGGATCGGCAATCAGCGGGCGATAGATTTCGACGCGGTCCTGGTCGCGCAACACGGCATCCGGGCGCGCCAGCTTGCTGTAGATGCCGAACTTGCCTTTGGCGGGGTCGATTTCCGGATACTTTGCGGGCAGGCCGGAGGCCTCCACCGCCTGCTGCAGGGTCGTCCCGGCAGGCAACACGAGGGGAATCACGTCCTGCCGGTCGGCACGGGCATAGGTCACTTCAACGTGGATCGTTTCAGTCGTAGACATGGTTGGCACGCTTGACGAAGGAATCGACAAAAGTCTTCACGATATGGCCGAATACCGGCCCCAGCACGGTTTCCAGCACGATGCTGGAAAACTCGTAGCGCAGGCTGAACTCGACCTTGCAGCCGACCTCGCCCAACGCGGTGAAACGCCAGCTGCCTTCAAGGCGCTTGAACGGCCCTTCGCGGAAGGCAATTTTCATCAGGTGGGGCGGGTCCTTGGCGTTCTCGGTGGCGAATTGCGACTTGATGCCACGATAGTTGATGTAGATGCGCGCGGCGGTGTGTTCGTCCGTGCGCGAAATCAGATCGGTGCCGCCGCACCAGGGCAGGAACTGCGGATAATCCTCGACGCGATCCACCAGCTCGAACATCTGTGCGGGCGTGCGCATGATCAATACCGATTTTTCGACGAGGGCCATGACGGAGGCTGCTTTAGAATGCCCGGATTCTAGCGCGCACAGCCATCCTGATGCCCCAGACACCATGAGCATTACCGAAAACAAGAAAGCCTTCCACGATTATTTCATCGAGGAGAAGTTCGAGGCCGGCCTGGTGCTCGAAGGCTGGGAGGTGAAGTCGATCCGCGCCGGCCGGGTGCAGATCAAGGAAGCCTACGTCATCGTCAAGGACGGCGAGGTCTGGCTGCTCGGCTGCCACATCAGCCCATTGACGACCGCGTCAACCCACATCAAGCCCGACCCGGTGCGCACGCGCAAGCTGCTGATGCACGGACGCGAGATCGCCAAGCTGATCGGCAAGGTCGAACGCGCAGGCTTCGCGCTCGTGCCGCTCAACATGCACTTCGCCAAAGGGCGGGTCAAGCTGGAGATCGGCCTCGCCAAGGGCAAGAAGCAGTTCGACAAGCGCGAGGCCGAGAAGAATCGCGACTGGGATCGCGAGAAAGCCCGCCTGATGCGCGACAAAGTGTAATGGTGATGAGGGTTTGAGCCCGGCCACCATCCTCTGGCTGATCGCCGGCAGCCTGATGCTGCAGCCCCTGTCAACCGATCTCTACCTCGCCTCGCTGCCACATCTCGCCTCCGACTTCGGCGTCACACCGGCGGCTGTGCAGCAGACGCTGTCGCTGTTCGTCATTGGCTTCGGCGCTAGCCCAGTTGATCAGCGGTCCGCTGTCCGACCGCTTCGGCCGTCGGCCGGTGCTGCTCGGCGGACTCGCGATCTACATCGCCGCCAGCCTCGCCTGTGCGCTGGCGCCAACGCTCGGGTTGTTGATTGCCGCACGCTTCGTCCAAGCCATCGGCTGTTGCACGGCGGCGGTCATCGCACGCGCACTGATTCGCGACGTATATGCCCCTGCAGAAGGCGCGCGGATGCTCGCCAAGGCCAGCTCGCTGCTGGCGCTCGCGCCGCTCATCGGCCCGGTGCTGGGTGGCTACCTGCAGGTGTGGTTCGGCTGGCGTGCCGCCTTCGTTTTCCACACCCTGTTCTGCATCGTCCTTCTGGCAGCCACCTGGCGCCTGTTCCGCGAAACCAATCGGCACCCCAACCCCGACGCGACACGCATCGGCAGCCTGCTCGCCAGCTATCGCCGTATCGCCAGCGCCGACTTTTTCTGGGCCTATGCGTTGCCCGGCGCACTTTCCTACGCGGCAATTTTTGTCTTCATTTCCGGTTCGTCATTTGTGCTGATCAATGTGCTGGGCGTACCCACCGAACTCTATGGCTATTGCTTTGCCTTCGGCGTATCGGGTTATCTGGCCGGCACCATCGTCTGCCGGCGGCTGCTGGCCCGCCTCGGCCTGGCCCGGGCGATGACGATCGGCGCCTCGCTTTCGCTGTTTTCCGGTTTGCTGTTCGCCGCACTGATCCTGGCAGGTGTACAGCACTGGGCGGTAATCCTGCTGTGCCAGTTTTTCACGATGGGCGCACACGGCATCAACTTTCCCTGCGCGCAGTCGGGCGCGGTCGCACCCTTTCCGCGCGAGGCCGGCACGGCCGCTGCCCTGCTCGGCTTTTTCACGATGGTCGCGGCACTCGTCACCGGCACCTGGGTAGGCATGAGCCACGACGGCACGCTGCTGCCGCTGGCGCTGACCTCTGCCGTCATCGGCGTGCTGTTGTTCGGCAGCGCCTGGGCCTTGCGGCACCAGCGCGCCGCAATCGCCTAGACCAGCTTAAGGCTTGCGCCCCAGCACGGAGCGCAGGGTTTCCTGTATATCGCCCGGAATCAAGACGGTCTTGGCATTGTCGGATGCCGCCAGGTGCGACAGTGCGGCGATGTATTTCTCGCCCAGCAGATAGCGCATCGGCATTTCCTGATCACCGATAGCCGCCGACACGCGGCGGATCGCCTCGGCACTGGCCTCGGCCAGCATCACCTGCGCCTCGGCGTCGCGGCGGGCGGATTCGAGACGCGCTTCGGCCTGCAGGATCATCGACTGTTTCTCGCCTTCCGACTTGGTGACCATCGCCTTGCGTTCGCGCTCGGCGGCCGCCTGCAGTTCCATCGCCTTCTGCATCGATGGGGAGGGCTTGATGTCCTGGATCTCGACCGACTTGACGGTGAGTCCCCAGTCGATCGCCTCGTCGGCGATGGCCTCGCGCAGCCGCGCCTTGATCTTGTCGCGGTTCGAGAGCGCCTCGTCGAGTTGCATCTCGCCGACGATGGAGCGCAGCGTGGTCATGATCATGTTGCGGATCGCCTCGGAGAAATCCGTGACGCCATACACCGCCTTGATCGGGTCGGTGACCTTGATGAAGGCGATGGCATTGGTGAGGATCACCGCGTTGTCCTTGGTGATGACCTCCTGCTCCTGCACATCGAGGATGATGTCCTTGGTGACGAGCTTGTAGGCGACATTGTCGAGATAGGGAATGATGATGTTCAGGCCCGGCAGCAAGGTGCCGTTGTACTTGCCGAGTCGCTCGACGATCCATTCCTCGCCCTGCGGCACGATGCGCACCCCTTTCGCCAAAGTAATGCCCGCGAATACCAGTAGCGCAATTACGAACAACATCATTTCAGTCATGTTCAGATCCTTCCGACCTTGAGAAAACTACCCTCTACACCCAGCACGCGCACCCGCTCGCCGCTCTTGATGGCTTCATCGGCGATGCACCCCCACACATCCGCACCAAGGATCGGCTTCTGGAAACGCACCTCGCCCTTTTCGAATGGCGCGACGTCGCGCACCAGCATGCCGACCTCGCCCACCACGTTAGCATCGGACATGCCGATGCGCGTCTTGTGCATGTTCGGCTTGAACACCTTGAACCAGACCGGCCACCAGTCCCACCGAAACCACCAGCCAGAGCGCCAGTTGCGCCGTCACACCGATCGCCGCCACGGCGACTGCCAGCGCGACCACCAGTGCGCCGAGGCCGAACCAGATCAGCACGAAGGACGGCACGGCCAGCTCCGCAATAATCAGGAGAATGCCGCCCACTGCCCAGTGCCACCATGCGAGTTCCATTGCCGCCCTCCGACCTGTTATGGCGCCGTCCTGCCAGCGCCGACTTTTTACATTGTACGGATAGAACGCTGACGGCGCATTTCGAACAGGCAAACGGCGGCGGCGGCGGCGACATTGAGTGATTCGCTGCCCGGTGCAAGGGGAATCGTCGCACAGTGCTTGGCGCTGGCAATTAATTCGGGGGCGATGCCGGCGCCCTCATTGCCAAACAGCCAGGCGGTCGGTGGCGCAAAATCGAGTTCGTACAGCGCGGCACCCTGATGCGCGACCGCGGCGATGGATGTGCCTGTGTAGCGCTTCAAAAATTCGGCAAGATCAACCTGCTCGCGGATGGTCAGGCCGAAATGCGCACCCTGCGCGGCACGCAATACCCGCGGCGTCCACGCGCCTGCGCAACCGCTGCCGAGCAGCACATCGTGCACGCCGGCCGCCACGGCCGTGCGCAGCAGCGTGCCGACATTGCCGGCATCCTGCACCGCATCGAGCAGCAGGCAATCGCCTGCCGGCAGGTCGTCCGGTACGGCAGGGATGGCGATGCGCGCGAGGATGCCAACCGGCGTGGCAAGTTCGCTGATCTCGTTGAACAGCGCATCGCGCAGACAGAGGGTCTCAACCTTGCCGGCACGTGCCAGCAGCAGGAGTATTTCCGGGTTGGCTGACGCACCCTCGCCCACTGCAATGAGGTCAGGCGCCACGCCATGGTCAAGTGCTGCGGTAACGAGATGCGGCCCCTCGATCAGGGTGCGCTGCTCGTTGCGCTGCCGGCGTGCATCGCCAGCGAGTGCGCGCAATGACTTGAACGTCGGATTGTCACGGGAAGCGATGACCTTCACGCGAACAGTTCCAGTTGTTCGCGCACCGGTGCAAAACTCTTGCGGTGCGCGACACTCGGCCCATGGGTGCGCAGGGCGGCGAGATGCACCACCGTGCCGTAACCCTTGTGGCGATCGAAGCCATACTGCGGAAATTGCGCATGCAACTTGAGCATGCCGGCATCGCGCACTGTCTTGGCAAGGATTGAAGCCGCCGATATTTCCGCCACCGTGGCATCACCGCCAACGATGGCCCGCGCCGGCAAATCAAGTTGCGGACAACGGTTGCCGTCGATCAGCACTTCCCCCGGCGTCAACGTCAAGCCGGCCACCGCGCGCTGCATCGCCAGCAGTGTCGCCTGGAGAATGTTGATTTCATCGATTTCCTCGACCGATGCTTCCGCGACGCACCAGGCCAAGGCCTTGGCGCGGATTTCGCTCGCGAGTTTTTCGCGTCGGCCGGCGGACAGTTTTTTCGAGTCGGCCAGCCCGACAATGGGCCAAGCGGGATCGAGGATCACCGCCGCAGCAACAACCGGACCGGCCAGCGGCCCGCGGCCGGCTTCATCGACGCCGCAGGGCAGCCCCAAGGCGGCGTGCGCCCCCCCGTGGGGGGCAGCGAGCGAAACGCGCGTGGGGGGCTCTTTATCCACGCCACCGATCATTGCGGCAGCAGCGACAGAATTGCGCCGGCAGCCTTCTCCGCGGTGTTCTGCCGCAGTTGCCGATGCATGTCGGTGAAACAATGTGTCAGGCGCCTCTTGACCTCGCTGTCTTGCACGAGGTTGCCGAGCGCCTGCGCGAGATTCTCAGGCGTCGCATCGTCCTGCAGGAATTCCGGCACGACGAAACGGCCGGCGAGGATGTTGGGCAAGCCGACCCAGGGCTGATAGCGCATGCGCTTCATCAGGCGCCACGACCAATCGGACATGCGATAGGCAATCACCATCGGCGCCTTGAGCAGCGCGGCTTCAAGGGTGGCGGTACCGCTCGCGACGAGCGCCGCATCGCAAGCCGCCAGCGCATCCTGCGCATGCCCGAACAAAAGTTTGATCGGCCACTCCTGCGCTTCCAGCTGCCAGAGCTTTGTTTCAAACAGATTGCGCGTTTCGCGCGACACCAGCGGGACAAGGAAGGTCGCATCGGGAAAGCGCTCGCGCACCAGGCCGGCCGTCTTGATGAACAGTTCCGCCATGCAGCCGACCTCGGACTGGCGACTGCCCGGCAGCAACGCGAAAACCGGGCCGGCGGCGGACAGTTCGAGCCGCTCGCGCGCTGCCTTGCGGTCGGTCTCGACAGGCAACACATCGGCGAGCGGATGGCCGACGTAGCTCACCGTCACGTCCTCTTTTTCGTACAGTGGCGGCTCGAAGGGAAACAGCGCCAGCAGGTGGTCAACCGACTGGGCAATGCGCTTGATGCGTCCGCCGCGCCAGGCCCAGACCGAAGGGCTGACGTAGTGAACAGTGCGGATGCCGGCGCGCTTGAGACGCGCTTCGAGCCACAAGTTGAAGTCTGGCGCATCGACACCGATGAAAACATCAGGTCTTTCGTCAAGCAGCCGCTTGAGCAGTGCGCGCCGCACGCCGGTGATTTCGCGGTAATGGCGCAGCACTTCGGCATAGCCGCGTACGGCGAGTGTCTCGGCTGGCCACCAGGCAGTGAAACCGGCACGCTGCATCTGCGGCCCGCCGATGCCGTAAAACTCGGCGCCGGGGAGACGGCGCTTGAGTGCTTCGATCAGGTGCGCAGCCAGCAGGTCGCCTGAAGCTTCACCGGCCACCAGCGCAATACGGGTCATATTTTCACTTTTAGCGAATGATGCCGCGTCCGGGCGCCGCGAGAAAATCAGACAGGACCGTCAGGGGCGCCAGATCGCCTTGCAATTGTGCTTCGGCAGCGATGGCGGCAACCGCATCTTCCAGCTTGTGGCCGCTGCGGTAGAGCGTCTTGTAGGCGCGGCGCAGCCCGGCGATGGTCTCGGGCGCATAACCGCGCCGCTTCAGGCCCTCGCTGTTGATGCCGTGTGGCGCGGCCGGATTGCCGGCGGCGGTGACGAAGGGCGGCACGTCCTGCAGCAGGATGGTGCCCATCGCCGTAATGCAGTGCGCGCCAATGCGCACGAATTGGTGCACCACGGTGAAGCCGCCCAGGATGGCCCAGTCGCCGACATGCACGTGACCCGCCAGTTGCGCGTTATTGGCGAAGATGGTGTGGTCTGCCGACCTGGCAATCGTGCGCCAGATGGACATAGGCCATGATCCAGTTGTCGTTGCCGACGCGCGTGACGCCGGCATCCTGCGCCGTGCCGCGGTTGAAAGTGCAGAACTCGCGGATGGTGTTGCGGTCGCCGATTTCGAGCCGTGTCGGCTCGCCGGCGTACTTCTTGTCCTGTGGCATCTCGCCCAGCGACGAGAACTGGAAAATGTGGTTGTCGCGGCCGATGCGCGTCGGTCCGTTGATCACGACATGCGGCCCGATCCGGGTTCCATCACCGATCTCGACATCGCGCGCCGATGATCGTATAGGCGCCGACGCTGACGTTCGTGCCGAGCCGCGCGCCCGGATCGATCATGCGCGGTCGGGTGAATGAGGGCCGACATCCTAGTCTTCCAGCTTGCGCATGGTGCACATCAGCTCGGCTTCGCAAGCAACCTGGCCGTCGACCTTGGCCTGCGCGGAAAACTTCCAGATGCCACGCTTGTTCGCCGTGATGGAAACTTCCATGATCAACTGGTCGCCCGGACTCACCGGCCGCTTGAAACGCGCACCGTCGATGCCGACGAAGTAGTAGACCGACTTGTCGTCCGGCTTGCCACCCAGGGTCTTGAAGGACAGGATAGCCGCCGTCTGCGCCATCGCCTCGACGATCAGCACGCCCGGCATCACCGGATGGTGCGGGTAGTGGCCGGGGAAAAATGGCTCGTTGATGCTGACGTTTTTCAGCGCGGTGATGCGCTCGCCCGGCACGACCTCCAGCACGCGGTCCACCAGCAGGATCGGATAGCGGTGCGGCAGGTATTCGAGGATCTCGTGGATGTCCATCGTGGTTGGTGTCGTCGGGGCGGTCATGTCTTCTTCTCCAGCAATTGTTCCAACTGAGCGAGGCGCTTTTCGAGGGTACGTATTTTATCGGCCATCGCATCGAGATGGCGCAGGCGGGCGAAGTTCTTCTGCCAGTCCTCATGCGCCATGAAGGGGACGGTGCCGGTGTAATTGCCTGCCGTGGCAATCGACTTGCCAACCAGCGTGCCGGCGAAACATTCACGCCATCCGCCAGCGTCAGATGGCCGAGGATGACCGCGGCGCCGCCTATCGTGCAGCGAGCGCCGATTTTTGCGCTGCCGGCGATGCCGACACAACCGGCCATTGCGCGTATGCGCACCGATGCGCACGTTGTGGCCGATCTGGATCTGGTTGTCGAGCTTGACGCCATCCTCGATCACCGTATCTTCCAGCGCGCCGCGGTCGATGGTGGTATTCGCGCCGATCTCGACATCGTCGCCGATCACGACGCGGCCGGTCTGGGCAATCTTGACCCACTCACCCGTCGCTTCGCGCGCGAAGCCGAAGCCGTCCGCGCCGATCACCGCCCCGGAGTGGACGATGGCGCGCTGGCCGATGTGGCAGCCGTGATAAATCGTCGTGCCGGATACAGCCAGCTGTCGGCACCGATCCGCGTCCCTGCGCCGATCCGGCACTGCGCGCCGATCACACAGTTTTCACCCAATTCGACATCCTGGCCTATCCAGACCTGCGGACCGATGGCAACACTGGCCGGAACGGGCGATTCGACGACCGCCGTGGGATGAATGCCCGGCCTGGGTCGGGGCACGTCGGCGAGCCACTGCGGATGCGCGCGCGAAATAGAGATAAGGTTGCGGTGTAACGATGGCGGCACATGGACACGTCGCCAAGGCTTCGGCCGCCAGAATGACTGCACCGGCGTGGGTCGATGCAAGTTGGCTGCGATATTTTGGATTTGCCAGAAAACTCAGCTGGTCGAGCGTCGCCGTCTCAAGCGTCGCCAATCCGGAAACAGCCAGACTCCCGTCCCCTTTCAGTTCGCCGCCGAAGCGGGCAACAATTTCGTCGAGACGTCGGGCCACCATAGATACCATTGCACCACGGGCGCAGCTTACTTGACCGTAGCGCTGTCGCTCAGTGCCTTGACCACCTTCTCGGTGAGATCGATGCGCGGACTGAAATAGACAGCTTCCTGCACGATCAGGTCGTACTTCTCGGTTTCCGCAATCTGCTTGATGATCTTGTTGGCACGCTCGAAGATCGCTGCCATTTCCTCGTTCTGGCGCAGGTTCAGGTCTTCGCGGAACTCGCGCTGCTTGCGCTGGAAATCACGGCTGAGTTCGCTGAACTCGCGCTCCTTGGTGCGCCGCTCGCTCTCGGCCATTGTCACACCGTTCTTTTCCAGATTTTCCTGCATCGATTGCAAGCGCTTCGATAGCTGCTGGAGTTCCTGGTCGCGCTTTTCAAATTCCTTTTCGAGCTTCTGCTTCGCCCGTTTGGCTTGCGGCGACTCGTTCACGACACGCTGCCCATTGACGAAACCCAGCTTGAATTCGGCCTGCGCCGGCGTCATAGTCAGCGCCAGCAACAAGGGGGCCATGATTTGAAGTGCGCGTTTCATGCTCTCTCCTGATTCAGAATAGGGTGCCCATCTGGAACTGTAGGATCTGTGTCTGATCGCCCTCTTGCTTGTTGAGGGGCTGCGCCAGGCTGAATTTCAGCGGTCCGAGCGGCGACGTCCATGCCAGCGACAAACCGGTACTGTAGCGCAGGTCGCTGACGTTGATCTTCTCGCCGACGCTCCATACCCAGCCAGCATCGACGAAAGCGCCCAGCCGGAAAGACTTGTCCATGCCACCACCGGGCATCGGGAAAAGAAACTCGGCATTTGCCACAAAACGGCGGTCGCCGCCATATCGCTCCTCGGTTCCAACATCGTACTGGCTGAGCGACCCGGCCTTGTAACCACGCACGGATCCAACGCCACCCGCATAATAATATTTATAGAACGGCAGGGGCTTGCCCCCCAAGCCATCGGCCAGGCCAAACTCGCCGTTCAGCATGAGTGTGTAGTCGCGCCCCATGGGGAAATAACGCTGATATTGCAGGTTGGTGCGGTAATACTTCAGCGTGCTGCCGAGTCCCAACTCGCCGTTGATCCGTGCAACATAGCCTTTCATCGGATAGATATGGCTGTCCAGCGTGTTCTTAGACCAGCCCAGCGTGCCGATCACCCCCGAAAAATTGTCGCCATACTTGGCGATGAAATCCTTGTAACGCTGCGGCGTATTCAAGGTTTCCTTGATTTGGGTGTTGTCGAAGGCCAGGCCAAAGTTGACGTAGTCGTCTTCTCCGATCGGAATCCCGTAACGTACACCGGCACCCAGCGATTTCGTGGCATAGGCGGCAAGCGTCGTCAATTTAGAAGTGTCTGTATCTTTCATGTACAGGTCGAAGCCGCGGCTGATGCCATCGACCGTGTAGTACGGATCGGTGTAGGAGAACGAATACAGCTTGTTGATCTTGCTGGTGTTGAAGCCGACGCCGATATGCTTGCCGCTGCCGAACAGGTTCTGCTGCTGTACCGAGCCCGAGAACACCAGACCCTCGGAACTCGACAGGCCGGCACCGAGCATCATGTTGCCGGTGGGCTTTTCCTTGACATTGATGTTGAGGTCAACCTGGTCGGTCGTCCCTGGCACTGCCGGCGTCTCGACCGTCACTTCATCGAAATAGCCAAGGCGGTCGACACGGGTACGTGACTTGTTGATCTTCTCGCCGTCATACCAAGCAGCCTCCATCTGGCGCATTTCGCGACGGATGACCTCGTCACGCGAACGGGTGTTACCCAGTACCTGGATGCGCCGTACATACACGCGGCGGCCCGGATCAATGAACAGGGTAAAGGCTACCTGCTTCTTTTCCTTGTCGAGTTCCGGCGCGGCATTGACGTTGGCGAAGGCATAACCATCATTGCCCAGTCGCTCGCTGATTGCCTTGGTGGTGGTCGTCACCTGCTCGCGTGAAAACAGGCTGCCCGGCTTGATCGTCACCAGCTTGAGCAGTTCGTCTTCGGGCAGCAGCAACTCGCCCGCCAGTTTGACGGAAGACACCGAATACTGATCACCCTCGTTGAGGTTGACCGTGATGTAGATGTCCTGTTTGTCGGTCGAGATCGACACTTGCGTCGAACTCGATGTTGAACTCGACGAAACCGCGATCGAGATAGTACGAACGCAGGTTCTCCAGGTCGCCGGACAGCTTCTGCTTGGAATACTGGTCGTTCTTGGTGTACCAGGTCAGCCAGCCAGGCGTTCGCAGCTTGAACAGTTCGAGCAGGTCCTTTTCCTTGTACGACTTGGCGCCGACGAGGTTGATCTGCTTGATCTTCGCGATCTCGCCTTCATCCACGGCAAACGTGATGCCGACACGGTTGCGTTCCAGCGGCGTCACGGTCGTCGTGATCTGGGCAGCATAGTGGCCCTGGGACAAATATTGGCGCTTGAGCTCCTGTTCGGCACGCTCGACCAGCGAACGGTCGAAAATGCGCGATTCAGACAACCCCACCTCGCGCAGCCCCTTGCGCAACTGCTCCTTGTCGAAAGCCTTGGTGCCGGTAAATTCGAGAGAGGCGATCGCCGGACGTTCCTCGATAAACACAACCAGCACACCACCTTCGACCTCAAGGCGCACATCCTTGAAGAAACCGGTGCCAAACAGCGACTTGATCGCCTGGGCGGCCTTGTCTTCGGTCAGCGTATCGCCCACCTTGACCGGCAGGTAACTGAAGACAGTCCCCGCCTCCGTACGCTGGATGCCTTCGACACGGATATCACGTACCACGAATGGGTCGAACGCGGCGGCATGCGACGCAATCAGCGCTCCGATCACGCCCACCAAGCCTGCAAGGAGAGTTTGTTTCATGCTTCAGCCGGAAATCAGACGAATAATGTCGTTGTAAAACGCGAGTCCCATCAGCAGTGCAAGCAAGGTCAGGCCGATCTGCTGGCCTATTTCCATGACACGTTCCGAGAGTGGACCACCCTTGATTAATTCGACGAGATAATACATTAAGTGCCCGCCATCCAGCACCGGGATGGGCAGCAGGTTCAACACCCCCAGGCTGATACTGATGAGTGCAAGAAAGCGCAGGTAGTGGTCGCCCCCCATGCGCGCCGACTGGCCCGCATAATCCGCGATGGTGACCGGCCCGGAAACGTTTTTGGCCGACAGTTCGCCCGTCAGCATGCGCCCGATCATGCGCAGGCTCAGCACCGAAATCTCCCAGGTCTGGGTGAGCGCCCGTTGCAGCGCATCCACCGGGCCGTAACGCACGCGCGTCAGCGCACTTTTGCGCAACTCGGCATCGTCGCGCACGGCGATGCCTATCCGGGCGATCTGCCTGCCGCGTTCCTCGACGAGCTCCGGCAGCACGGAAATCTGCAAACTGTCCGTCCCGCGCTGGACTTCCAGGGCAAGTTCGCGCGCACCGGCGGCGCGGATGTCGTGCGCCAGTTCTTGCCAGGCCGTGATCGACCGGCCATCGATGGCCAGTACCCGGTCGCCAGCCAGCAGTCCGGCTTTCGCCGCGGGCGAACCGGCCTGCACATCGCCGATCACCGGGGGCAACTCCGGCCGCATCAGCCGCAAACCCAGCGTCTGCATGACGTCGCCGTCCAGCACGGCAGTATCCAGCCGCCCCAGATCCAGGCGATGGAGGGAAATGTTGCCCTTGGGATCGATGGTTTCGAGTACCACGGTCTCCCGATCCAGGACGCGCCGCAATAGCTCCCAGCGCAGCTCCGTCCAGCTCGCCACGGGTGTTCCAGCCAGGCTTCGCGCCGTCTCGCCAGCGCCGACTTTTGCTTCTGCCGCCAGCGTACCGGCCGGCGGCTCGGCCAGCATGGGACGCGGCTCTTCCACACCCGTCATGAACAGGAACCAGTACAGCAGCACGGCGAGCAGCAGATTGGCCAGTGGCCCGGCGACCACGATGAAGCTGCGCCTGGCCACGCTCTGCCGGTTGAAGGCGCGATGCACCTCCTGCGGCGGCACCCCCGCCTCCCCTGCCTCATGCTCATCGAGCATTTTCACGTAACCGCCCAGCGGAAAGGCGGCCAGCGCCCACTCGGTGTCGTCGCGGCCGAAGCGCCGCATCCAGAGCGGGCGGCCGAAGCCCACCGAAAAGCGCAGGATCTTGACGTTGCACAGGCGTGCTGCGGTGTAGTGCCCCAGCTCATGCACGACGATCAGCAGGCCAAGCGCCAGTACGAAGGCACCGACTACCCAGAGGAAGCCACCCATATTCATTGCAGCCTGCGCGCAACCAACTCGGTTGCCACGACGCGCGCGCGCGCATCTTCGGCGAGGATCGTAGCCAGATCCGGCATCTCGCTGACCGGCACGGCATCCATGGTCGCGGCAATCACTCCGGCAATGGCAAGGAAAGGCAGGCGCCCGTCGAGAAAAGCAGCCACAGCGACTTCGTTGGCGGCATTCAACACCGTCGCCGCATTGCCGCCCGCGCGCAGGGCGCGGAAAGCCAGCGCCAGGCAGGGGAAGCGTTCGAAATCGGGTTTCTCGAAATTCAGCTGCGCGATGGCCGGCAGATCCAATGGTGCCACCCCCGCTGCAATGCGCTCCGGCCAGGCCAGCGCATGCGCGATCGGCGTACGCATGTCGGGATTGCCCAGTTCCGCCAGCACCGAGCCATCGACATACTGCACCAGCGAATGGATCACGCTTTGCGGATGGATCACCACCTCGATCTGCTCGGGCATGACGTTGAATAACCAGTGTGCCTCGATCACTTCGAGGCCCTTGTTCATCAGCGTCGCCGAATCGACCGAGATCTTGCGCCCCATCGACCAGTTCGGATGGGCGCAAGCCTCGTCCGCCGTGACACTTTTCAGGCGTTCGAGGGGTGTCGTGCGGAACGGACCGCCCGATGCCGTCAGCAGAATGTGACTGACGCCAGCCCGCGCGGACTGGCCGGCATAATCCGCCGGCAGCGACTGGAACACGGCATTGTGCTCACTGTCGATTGGCAGCAGCACGCAGCCGTGCGCCCGCACCTCGGCCATGAACAGCGCACCGGCCATCACCAGCGCTTCCTTGTTCGCCAGCAATACCTGCTTGCCAGCGCGCACCGCCGCCAGCGTCGGCTGCAATCCGGCCGCGCCGACAATGGCCGACATCACCGTATCTACCTCGGGCAGCGCGGCGACATATTCGAGTGCCTGCGGTCCGACCAGTACTGCGGTTGGCAATCCCGCGCCGCGCAGTCGCCCGGCCAGCCCGGCCACATCCTTCTCATACCCCACGACCGCGTAGCGCGGTCGATGCCGCAAGCATTGTTCAAACAAGCTATCGATGCGGCTGTGGCCGGTCAGCGCAACGACCTCGAAGCGATCGGGATGGCGCGCCGCCACATCGAGCGTGCTCACCCCGATCGAGCCAGTGGCACCCAACACGGTCAGTTTCTTTCGGTTCACCATGACATCCAATACAGGCCCAAGGCCACCAGCGGCAGCGTCGAAATCTGGCTGTCTATCCGGTCGAGTATGCCACCATGGCCGGGCAGCAGCTGACTGCTGTCCTTCATGCCGGCCTGACGCTTGACGAGCGACTCGAACAGATCACCGACGACGCTGAGCGCGGTGAGCAACAACAGGTAACCAACCAGGGCTGGCCAGCCAATTCCCTTGAATTGCGGCAAGGCCGGCGTCGTTGCCATCCCATACGCGACCACACCAATGATGGCCCCCGCGACGCCTTCCCAGGTCTTGCCCGGGCTGATGGCCGGTGCCAGCTTGTGGCGGCCGAAAGCGCGACCCGTGAAATAGGCAGAACTGTCGGCCACCCAGACCAGGGCCATGACGGCCAGCAGGAGCCAGGGACTGCGGCCGTGCAAATCGACAAGTGCAGCCCAGGTCGGCACCAGCAATATCCAGCCAAGCAGATAGCCCATGCAGCCCAGTTGCCAGCGCCTGGCAAGCCAGAACGGCGCGATCAGCAACCAGAAGCAGCTTGCGACAAGCCAGAGCAGGGAAAGATTGGTGGTCGGCAGGAGCGCCAGCAGCAGACAGGAAAGGAAGACAAAGCCGCCGAACACGATACGCGAAAGCTTGCCAACCCTCATCAGCCCGGCCCACTCCCAAGCCGCCAGTGCAGCGATGATGGCAAACACGATGGCTGCCGCCCCGGCAGGCAAGAAAAACAGGACGGCAAGAAAACCGGCAACGAGAAACAGTGCGGTAATGACCCGCGTTTTAAGCATTGCTCGCAATAGTCGGCGCTGGCGGGATGGCGTCAGCCGAGTCCACCTCGAGCCTGGGAGCGGTAATCAATTGCTCGCTAGTCCGCCCGAAGCGTCGTTCGCGTTTGCGGAAACTGACGATCGCGCTATCCAGCGTCGCCTCGTCAAAATCCGGCCAGAACTGATCGGTAAAAAAGAGCTCGCAATAGGCCAGTTGCCATAACAGGAAGTTGCTGATGCGTTGCTCGCCGCCGGTGCGAATGAAGAGATCCGGCTCGGGCGCGTAACTCATGGCCAGAAATGGCTCAAGATCACCTTCGGTAAAGCTGCCCGCTTTCTCTGGATAAGCGAGCGCAAGACCGTTGAAGGCCTGCATCAAGTCCCAGCGACCACCATAGTTCGCGGCAATCGTCAGGGTGAGCTTGCTGTTCTCCGCCGTGAGGTTTTCGCCACGCCGGACCAGGTCGATGAGGCGCGGCTCGAACGCGGCGAGATCGCCGACGACGCGCAGTCTCACGCCATTGCTGTGCAACCGGCCAATTTCGCGCTCCAGCGCAACCACGAAGAGGTTCATCAGGAAGCTCACCTCTTCGGTAGGACGCCGCCAGTTTTCGGAACTGAAGGCAAACAGTGTCAGGTATTGGATGCCACGCTCGATACAGGCCTTGACCACGCGCCGCACCGTCTCGACGCCCTGCTTGTGGCCGGCAACGCGCGGCAGGAAACGCTTCTTCGCCCAGCGACCGTTGCCATCCATGATGATCGCGAGATGGCGCGGTACATTCCGCTGCTCGGGAATGCTGCGGGTTGCGCTGGAAAACATCGGCGGGTCCCTGACAGCCTAGACGGCCATCAGGTCCTTTTCCTTTTCAGCCAGAAGCCTGTCCACTTCGGCGACATAGCGGTCGGTGAGCTTCTGGACGTCATCCTGGGTGCGACGCTCCTCGTCTTCGGGAATCTCATGCTTTTTGAGAGCATCCTTGAGGTGGGAGATCGCATCGCGGCGCAGATTGCGAATCGCTATCTTGGCATTTTCGCCTTCGTGCTTGACCACCTTGATCAGGTCGCGACGCCGCTCTTCTGTCAGCATGGGCATCGGCACACGCAGCAGTTCGCCCTGGGTAGCCGGGTTCAAGCCGAGATCGGCGTCACGAATCGCCTTCTCCACCTTGGCGACCATGGGCTTTTCCCAAGGCTGGACACCGATGGTGCGTGCATCGATGAGCGTGATATTGGCGACCTGATTGATCGGCATCGGCGTGCCGTAATAATCGACCATCACGTGATCCAGCAAGCCGGTATGCGCCCGGCCGGTACGCACCTTGGCGAGATCAAGCCTGAGCACTTCGACACTCTTCTGCATCTTGTGCTCGGTGGTTTTTTTCAGTTCCACAGAAATCATGGAAAGCTCCTAACAGTGCAATGTGCTTCAGCAGTGAACCAGGGTACCTTCGTCCTCGCCCAGCACCACACGCTTCAGCGCACCTGCCTTGAAAATCGAAAACACGTTGATCGGTAACTTCTGGTCACGACACAGGGCGAAAGCCGTCGCATCCATCACCGCCAGATTGCGGCCAATCGCCTCGTCGAAACTGATCTTCGTATAACGGGTTGCCGTCGGATCCTTTTTGGGATCGGCGGTGTACACGCCATCCACCTTGGTGGCCTTGAGTACCATGTCGGCGCCAATTTCCGACCCGCGCAGTGCGGCCGCCGTATCGGTGGTAAAGAACGGGTTGCCCGTGCCTCCACCGAAAATGACGACCCGCCCCTCCTCGAGATAGCGAATCGCCTTGCCGCGGATATAGGGCTCGACCACCTGCTCGATGGTCAGCGCCGACTGCACGCGCGCATTCAGTCCGGCCTGACGCATCGCGTCCGCCAGTGCCATCGCATTCATCACGGTGGCCAGCATGCCCATGTAATCGGCGGTGGCGCGATCCATCCCGGAGGATGCCCCGGCCATGCCACGAAAGATGTTGCCGCCACCAATCACCACACCGACCTCGACGCCGAGGTCGGCCACCGTCTTGATCTCATTGACGATGCGCCACAAGGTCTCGCGATTGATGCCATAGGCATCGTCGCCCATCAGGGCCTCGCCAGAGAGCTTCAACAGGATGCGCTTGTAACGCGCCGTGGCGGCTATGGTGGTCGTACTCATGAGGTCGCTTACTTCTTGGCGGCAGCCGCCGCTGCCTGTTCGGCCACCTCGGCGGCGAAGTCATTCGACTTCTTCGCAAGGCCCTCACCGACGATGTAAAGGGTGAAACCATGCACCTGAGCGCCCCTCGCCTTGAGTAGCTGCTCGACGGTCTGCTTGCCATCCTCGGCCTTGACGAACACCTGGCCAAGCAGCGTCACGTCCTTGAGGTACTTCTGCACGGTGCCTTCGGCGATCTTCTCGAGCATGGCTTCGGGCTTGCCGCCCTCGCGCGCCTTTTCGACGGCGATGCGGCGCTCAGTGTCAAGCAGCTCGGCAGGTACGCCGGTGGCATCGAGTGCCTTCGGTTTGAATGCGGCGATGTGCATGGCGATGTCCTTGCCAAGCGTATCGTCGCCGCCGGTCACATCGACCAGGACACCGATTTTCGAACCCCCATGCACGTAGGAGGCCAGCTTGCCCTTGGCGGCGATGCGCACGAAACGACGGATCATCATGTTCTCGCCGATCTTGCCGACCAGCGCGGAACGCGTCGATTCGACGGTACCTTCGCCCATCGGCAGCGCCGACAACGCTGCGACATCGGCCGGATTCCGGGTGGCAACAAGCTCTGCGCAGCCCTTGGCCAGCGCGATGAATTCGTCGTTCTTGGCAACGAAATCGGTTTCGGAGTTCACTTCGACCACGGCACCGAGCTGGCCATCGGCGGCGACATACATGCCGACCACGCCCTCGGCGGCGATCCGCGTTGCGGCCTTGGTCGCCTTGTTGCCCAGCTTGACGCGCAGGATTTCCTCGGCCTTGGCCAGGTCGCCACCGGCTTCCGTCAAAGCCTTCTTGCATTCCATCATTGGTGCATCGGTCTTTTCGCGCAACTCCTTGACCATGCTTGCGGTAATTTCAGCCATGTCGATTACTCCTTCGCCTCTTCCTCGACCTCGACGAACTCGTCATCGCCAGCCATCTGCTGTACCACCTCGTTGATCGCCTGGTTCTTGCCATCGAGAACCGCGTCGGCAACGCCACGCGCGTAGAGACGGATGGCCCGCGACGAATCGTCGTTGCCCGGAATCAGGTAGTCGATGCCAATCGGTGAGTGGTTGGTATCCACCACGGCGATGATCGGGATGCCGAGCTTGTTGGCTTCGGTGACGGCAATCTTGTGGTAACCGACATCGATGACGAAAATTGCGTCGGGCAGGGCCATCATGTCCTTGATCCCGCCCAGGCTATTACGCAGCTTGGCGAGTTCGCGCGTCATCATCAGCGCTTCCTTCTTGGGCATCTTCTCGAAAGAGCCGTCCTCGATCATCTGCTCCATGTCCCTGAGTCGCTTGGTCGACTGCTTGACGGTCTTGAAATTGGTCAGCATGCCGCCCAGCCAGCGCTCATCGACAAAGGGCATGCCGGCGCGCTGCGCTTCCTCGGCGAGAATTTCGCGCGCCTGGCGCTTGGTGCCGACAAAGAGGACAGTGCCCTTGCGGCCGGACATCTTCTTGATGAAGTCCATCGCCTCATTGAACTTGGCGAGGGTCTTCTCGAGGTTGATGATGTGGATCTTGTTGCGATGGCCGAAAATGTACGGGGCCATCTTGGGGTTCCAGAAACGGGTCTGGTGACCGAAGTGAACGCCGGCCTCCAGCATCTGACGCATGGTTGTGCTCATTGATAGTTCTCCGATATGGGTTATCCGCCACCCGGCCGGTTCCTCCGCAAAGAGGCACCCATTCGGCGCCGAGTGTGTGAATTTTGCCCTGAAAGCCAAGGCAAGCCGATCATTATAAGCGCTTGAAATAACAAACGGCAAGGGCCACTGCTCGACCCATACCGATCAGCCGGCCGGGAGTTAGAATCCGGCAACCGCCACTTCATGCCCGCCCGAGAATGAGCATCACGATCAAAACCCCAGCAGATATTGAACAAATGCGCATTGCCGGCCGCCTGGCCGGCGAAGTTCTGGATTACATCGAAGCTTTCGTCAAACCCGGAGTGACCACGGAAGAACTGGACCGGCTGTGTCACGACTATATGGTGAATGTCCAGGGCTGCATTGCTGCTCCTCTCAATTACGCGCCACCGGGCTATCAGCCCTACCCCAAGTCGATCTGCGCTTCGGTCAACCATCAGGTCTGCCATGGCGTGCCCAACGACCGGCCGCTGAAGAAGGGGGACATCGTCAACCTCGACATCACCACCATCAAGAATGGCTGGCACGGCGACACGAGCCGCATGTTCAATGTCGGCAACGCGGCCTCCATCCTTGGCAGCCGGCTGATCCGGATCACGCACGAATGCCTCTGGCTCGGCATTGCCGCCGTCAAGCCGGGAGCGCATCTGGGCGACATCGGTGCCGCCATCCAGCGTCATGCCGAATCGAACGGTTTTTCGGTAGTACGCGAATTCTGCGGGCATGGCATCGGCCTCAAGTTCCACGAAGAACCGCAGGTACTGCACTATGGCCGGCGTGGCGACGGCATCCGGCTCGAACCGGGCATGGTGTTCACCATCGAGCCGATGATCAATGCGGGGAAAGCCGCCGTCTCGGAACTGCCGGACGGCTGGACCATTGTCACCAAGGATCGCAGCCTGTCGGCCCAATGGGAGCACACGATCACCGTGACCGAAACCGGCGTCGAAGTGCTTACCTTGTCGGCGGGTGCGCCGCCCGATCCCTTCAAGACCTGAGCGTCTCGCCCCCGTGGAGCCAGCCAGTCCTCCTATTGGCAATGACCTGATTGCGCATTGCCGGCTCACCCTGCAAGCCGGGCGCCAGGCGCTGAAAGATAAGTACCTCGCCGGCGGCAATCCGGCAGCCCTGCTGCGCGGCACCGCCAGCCTGGTCGATCAAGTCCTGCGCCATCTCTGGCAGACACAGGTCATGGATCGGCAACTCTGCCTCGCCGCCGTGGGCGGCTATGGTCGCGGCGAGCTCTATCCTGCCTCGGATGTCAACCTGCTGATCCTCCTGCCCGAGACAGGTCAAGAACAGCACGCGCAGGCACTGGAAAAGCTGGTTGGCCTGCTCTGGGATATCGGGCTCGACATTGGCCACAGCGTGCGCACCGTCGCCGAGTGCCTCGACGAAGCGGCGCGCGACATCACCGTGCAGACCGCACTGCTGGAAGCGCGCTTTCTCTGCGGCAGCCGCGCGCTATATACACGCTTCACCGCCGAATTCCAGCAAGCACTCGACCCGCTGGCCTTTTTCAAGGCAAAACGGCTTGAGCAAGAAGAGCGCTACGCCAAGTACAACGACACCCCCTACAACCTCGAGCCGAACTGCAAGGAAAACCCCGGCGGCCTGCGCGACTTGCAGATCATCCTCTGGGTCGCACGGGCGGCCACGCTGGCCGACGGCTGGCGCAAACTGGCCGACAACGGGGTCATCTCGCCGACAGAAGCCCGCCAACTGGTCCGCACGGAAAACTTTTTGCGCCGGGTGCGCATCGCTCTGCACTTTCTGACCAGGCGGCGTGAAGATCGCCTGCTGTTCGACCATCAGGAGGCACTGGCCCAGGCGCTCGGCATGACTGCCACGGCCCACCGCCGCGCCTCCGAAGTGCTGATGCAGCGCTATTACCGCAATGCCAAGCACATCACGCAACTGAATACCCTGGTGCTGCTCGATCTCGCATCCCGGCTCGAACGCAATCCGGTTGCCGCCCCCATCGTCATCGATGACGATTTCCAGATGGTGCATGAACTGCTCGACATTCGCGACGATGGCCTTTACGAGCGCAAACCCGCAGCAATATTGAAGAACTTCCTGCTTCTGTCGCAGCGCACCGAACTGAAGGGCATGACGCCACGCAACCTCCGCGCGCTGTGGCATGCGCGCGATCATATCGATGCCGGTTTCCGCCGCGACCCCGGCAATCGGGCAACCTTCCTTGCATTGTTTCAGGAGAAGCGGGGCCTCACGCACCAATTGCGCCGCATGAACCAGTTCGACATCCTCGGCGCCTACCTGCCGGCGTTTGGCCGCATTGTCGGCCGCATGCAGCACGACCTGTTTCATGTCTATACCGTTGACCAGCACATCCTGCAGGTGGTGCGCAACCTGCGCCGCCTTTCGCTCTCCGAGTTCGCCCACGAGTACCCGTATGGCTCGCGCCTCATGGCGTCCTTTCCCGGCCGCTGGCGCCTCTATGTGGCCGCCCTGTTCCACGATATCGCCAAAGGCCGCGGTGGTGACCACTCGCAACACGGCATGGGTGACGCACGCCGCTTCTGCCGTGCCCACGGCATCGGCAAGGACGACACGGCGCTTGTCGTCTTCCTCGTCGAGCATCACCTGACCATGTCGACCTACGCCCAGAAACGGGACCTGACCGATCCGGAGGTGATCCGTCGCTTTGCCGGCATCGCGCGCACGGAAGAGCGCCTCACCGGGCTGTATCTGCTGACGATGTGCGACATCCGCGGCACCAGCCCGAAAGTCTGGAACCTCTGGAAAGCCAAGCTGCTCGAGGACCTGTACCGCATGACGCGGCGCCTGCTGAGCGGCGAAAACCTCAGCCCGCTGGGCGGCATCGAGGAACGCCAGGAAGATGCCCGTCGCCTGCTGCGTCTGCGCGGATTGCGTCCCGGTGTCGAAATCCCGCTGTGGAACCAGCTTGACACCGCCTACTTCATGCGTCACGACAGTGAGGAAATCGCCTGGCACACCCAGGCCCTGTACTACCGTCCCGACAGCCCGGAGCCGGTCGTGCGCGCCCGCATCAACCCGGTCGGGGCCGGCCTGCAGGTGATGATTTTCGTGCCCGACCAGCCGGCACTGTTCGCACGCATCTGCGGCTTTTTCGCCCGGCTCGGCTATTCGATTGTCGATGCCCGGATTCACACCTGCCGGCACGGCTACGCCCTCGACAGCTTCATTTTGCTCGACCCGGACAGCCAGTCGCCCTACCGCGACATGATCGGCCTCATCGAACACGAACTGACAGACAACCTGAACCGGCTACCGCCGCTGGCGCCACCGTCGCATGGCCGCCTGTCGCGCCAGGTCAAACACGTCCCGCTCACGCCGGAAGTCTCCATCCGCATCGACGAAGGCGGCAAGAACTTCCTGCTGTCGATCACCGCGGCGGATCGTTCCGGGTTGCTCTACGCCATCGCGCTCGTGCTGGCCAGGCATGGCGTCTCGCTCTACAGTGCCAAGATCATGACCCTCGGCGAGCGGGTCGAGGATACTTTCCTGATCACCGGCGCGGAACTCGGCAAAACTGCCACGCTTGTTCAACTGGAACAGGAATTACTCGAGATCCTGCGCATTTAAAAGTCGGCGCTGGCGATACGGCACATTGCGCGGCGCAGCTAAGCTGGCGTCGCGCAGAGGTGCTCGATCACGCGGCGCACTCTGCCCAAGGATTCGTGTAGCACCGCTTCGATACTGTCCAGCCGGATCGCACTTGTCGAGTCGCCCCGCCCTGCCGCCCAGTTGGCTACCGTGCAGATCGCCGCATACGGCGTCCCCAGTTCGCGCGCGAGTGACGCCTCTGGCATGCCGGTCATGCCAACGATATCGGCACCGTCACGTGCCAGACGCTCGATTTCCGCCGCACTTTCCAGTCGCGGCCCCTGCGTCGCGGCATACACGGCCGAGCCGGGCGTCTTGAACCCAACCGCATCACTTGCGCACAACAGGCGTTCGCGCAAGGCACGATCATAGGGTTCGGTGAAGTCCACATGCACCACCGGAACTTCGCCGCCGTCGAAGTAGGTCTGCGGCCGGCCCCAGGTGTAGTCAATGATCTGGTGGGGCACGACCAGCGTTCCCGGCCCGAGATCGGCACGGATGCCACCGACCGAAGCGACCGAAATGATGCCTTCCGCACCCGCTGCCTTCACCAGCGCCCAGAGGTTCGCGCGGTAATTGACGCGGTGGGGCGGAATCGTGTGGCCATGGCCGTGGCGCGCGAGAAACACCACCTCCTGCACGCCGATGCGGCCGTAGGTCAGCGTGCCCGAGGGCTCGCCGTAGGGCGTGCGCACGACTTCACGCCGCGTCACCTCCAGGCTCGCCAGTTGCGTAAGCCCGCTACCGCCGATCACTGCCAACATTTTGATCTCCTTCACAAATTTCAGTGCGGGCCTCTGCTAGAATGCGCCCCCTTCTCTTGACCGCGCTTCCCGCGCCGCCCCCCGATGTCCCGTTCATTACGCAATATCGCCATTATCGCCCACGTCGACCACGGCAAGACCACGCTTGTGGATCAGTTGCTGCGCCAGTCCGGCACCTTCCGTGAAAACCAGCAAGTCGCCGAGCGGGTAATGGACTCCAATGATCTGGAAAGGGAGCGCGGCATCACCATCCTCGCCAAGAACTGCGCGATCGACTGGGAAGGCACCCACATCAACATCATCGACACCCCGGGTCACGCCGACTTCGGCGGCGAAGTGGAGCGCGTGCTGTCGATGGTCGATGGCGTGCTGTTGCTGGTCGATGCCGTCGAAGGGCCGATGCCACAGACGCGCTTCGTCACCAAGAAGGCGCTGGCGCTGGGGCTGAAGCCGATTGTCGTCATCAACAAGATCGACCGTCCCGGCGCACGGCCGGACTGGGTGATCGACCATACCTTCGACCTCTTCGACAAGCTCGGTGCCACTGACGAGCAGCTCGACTTCCCGGTCATCTACGCCTCGGCACTCAACGGCTACGCGATGATGGCCTCGCATACGCCGGGCACCGACATGCATCCGCTGTATGAGGCGATCCTGCGTTACGTCCCGCCGCCCGATGTTGACCCCGAGGCACCGCTCCAGCTTCAGATCTGCTCGCTAGACTACAACTCCTACGTCGGGCGCATCGGCATCGGCCGCATCAAGCATGGCCACATCAGGCCCGGCCAGCAGGTCGCCGTGATGGTCGGCGACGAAGCGCGCGGCCTGGCAAAGGTAGGCCAGGTACTGACTTTCAACGGTCTGGAACGCCAATCGGCCGATGATGCCGAAGCCGGCGACATCGTCCTCGTCACCGGCATCGAACAGGTCGGCATCGGCGTCACCTTGTGTGATGTCGCCAATCCCGTTGGCCTGCCGCCAATCAGCGTAGACGAACCCACGCTGACGATGAACTTCCAGGTCAATACCTCGCCGCTCGCCGGCAGGGAAGGCAAGTTTGTCACCAGCCGCCAGATTCGCGAACGCCTCAACAAGGAACTGCTCTCCAACGTCGCGCTGCGTGTCGCGGAAACCGAGAACGCCGATGTTTTCGAGGTCTCCGGACGCGGCGAACTGCATCTCACGATCCTCCTCGAAAACATGCGCCGCGAAGGCTACGAACTTGCCGTCTCGCGCCCGCGCGTGATCATTCA
>CAWFIW010000006.1:0-423105 GCA_963816095.1 uncultured beta proteobacterium | reverse complement strand
CGAGGCCGCTGGCGAAAAGCAGGAACCCTACGAAATGCTCACGGTGGACGTCGAGGATGGCCATCAGGGTGGCGTCATGGAAGAACTCGGTCGCCGCAAGGGCGACCTGCAGGACATGCAGCCGGACGGCAGGGGCCGCGTGCGCCTCGAATACCGCATCCCGGCGCGTGGCCTGATCGGCTTCCAGGGCGAATTCCTCACCCTGACACGTGGCACCGGCCTGGCCAGCCACGTCTTCGACGAATACGGCCCATGGGCAGGCCCGATGAGCGATCGGCGCAACGGCGTGCTGGTCTCGGCCGAAGACGGCCCCGCCGTCGCTTATGCACTGTGGAAGTTGCAGGATCGCGGCCGCATGTTCGTCAGCCCGGGGGACCCGCTCTACGAAGGCATCATCATCGGCATCCACAGCCGCGAAAACGATCTGGTAGTGAATCCGATCAAGGGCAAACAATTGACTAACGTGCGCTCTTCGGGCACCGACGAAGCCGTGCGTCTGATCACGCCGATCCAGATCACGCTGGAATCCGCCGTCGAGTTCATCGCCGACGATGAACTCGTTGAAATCACGCCGAAATCAATCCGCCTGCGCAAACGCTTCCTCAAGGCGCTCGAAAGGAAACGTTCAGGCCGTGAAGAGTCTGCCGAATAAGCTGTCGCCAACCCTGACTTGAAACTTTTACCTCGTTTCGCTAGTCTTAGTTACTCTTTGTTCGACAACTGAAAGGGAATCATCAATGCAACCATTCCAGATCGCCCAACAGACCACTTCCGGCTCTGCCGTGCGTCAGAATCGCGTGCTGCGCAACACCTACGCACTGCTTGCCCTGTCGATGGTGCCCACCGTACTCGGCGCCCTGCTTGGCATCCAGATGCAGTTTTCCTTCCTTGCCGGCAGCCCGATGATGGGCTTCCTGCTCTTCCTCGGCATCGCCTTCGGCTTCATGTGGGGGATCGAGAAGACCAAGGAGAGCGGCATGGGCGTCGTGCTCCTGCTCGGCTTCACCTTCTTCATGGGTCTGATGCTCTCGCGCATCCTGCAAGTCGCGCTGGGCTTTTCCAATGGCGGCCAGATGATCGCCCTGGCAGCAGGCGGCACGGGCTCGATCTTCTTCGTCCTGGCCGGCGTCGCCTCCACCACCAAGCGCGACCTCTCCGGCCTGAGCAAGTTCCTGTTCGCCGGCGTCATCCTGATCCTGGTGGCGGCACTGGCCAATGCCTTCTTCCAGATCCCGGCCGTGGCGCTGGCGATCTCGGCGCTGGCCGTGGTGATCTTCTCCGCCTACATCCTCTTCGACATCAACCGTGTCGTGCAGGGCGGCGAGACCAACTACATCTCGGCCACGCTGGCGGTGTATCTCGACATCTATAACGTCTTCGTCAGCCTGCTGCACCTGCTGCTGGTCTTCACCGGACAGCGCGACTAAAGCGCAAAAGTCGGCGCTGGCAAGACGGCAATGGAGCGGCGACCCCTGGAAAATGAGGGGCCGCCGTTTTTTCTACCGGTCGAACAGCGCAACCGACTCGACGTGCGAGGTATGCGGAAACAGGTTGGCGATGCCGGCCGAAATCAGTCGATAACCTTTCTCATGCACCAATACTGCCGCATCGCGCGCCAGCGTTGACGCATTGCACGAGACATAGACGATGCGTTGTGGCCCACGTTCACCCTTGGCGCCGAGCGACTTGACAAGTGCCACCGCACCCTCGCGCGGCGGATCGATCAGCATCTTGTCGATCTGCCCCCAGGCGGCCAGTTGCCCCGGCGTCGCTTCGAAAAGGTTGGCGACATGAAAGTCGGTGCACTCTTCCAGCGCATTGAAGATTGCATTTTCCTTCGCCCGTGCCACCAGCGCGGCACTGCCTTCGACGCCGACGACCCGTGCGCCCAGGCGCGCCAGCGGCAAGGTGAAATTTCCCAGTCCGCAGAACATGTCCGCCACCCGGTCGCCCGGCTGAATGGCCAGCAGTCCCACCGCGCGACGTACCAGCACGCGATTCGCATCGTGATTGACCTGAGTGAAATCGGTCGGCCGGAAGCGCAGCGTGACGCCAAAGTCCGGCAAGTGGTACGCCGGCTGTGGCGCATCGACCGGATGAAACAGGGTAACGGTTTCGGGACCTTCGGGCTGAAGATAGATCGCCATCCCGTGCCGATCGGAAAACTCGCGCAGCCTGGTCTCGTCGGCAGCAGTCAGCGCTTTGAGGATGCGCAACACCAGCACGGTCAGCATGTCATCGTTCAGCGAGTCGCCGGCTGCCACTTCGATTTGCGGCAGGCGATCGGCAATCGACAAGGAACCCACGAGTTCCCGCAGCTTCGGCAGCAACGCAGAAATCGGCGCTGGCATGACGGCACAGGAATCCATGTCCGCCACATAGCTGCTGCGCTTTGCGTGGAAACCGACCAGCACGCCACCGTTGCGCTCCAGCTTGCGCACGGTGAAGCGCGCACGCCGGCGATAGCCCCATGCAATGCCAACGATCGGCGGCAGAATTGTTTCCGGTCGCAGCCGCGCGAGATGCCAGAACGCATCTTCCAGGACACGCTGCTTCATGGCGGCTTGCGCCGTCGATTCGAGATGCTGCATGCTGCATCCGCCGCAAACACCGAAATGAGGACACTGCGGCGTCACGCGCAGGCACGATGACTTGAAGATCGTAGCGGCGCGCGCGACCTCGTACTTCGCTTTGCTGCGGAAACTGGTGTAGCTCACCCGCTCGCCAGGCAGCGCCCCCTCGATGAAGATGGTCTTGCCCGCGACATGAGCGACACCGCGCCCCTCGTGGTCAAGCGATTCGATGGTGGCAAGGTTCATGAAAGAAACACGCCGGGCCGCCTCAAGTGTTTCTTGCCCCTTGAGGGGAGAACCGAGCGCAGCGAAGGTTTACGGGTGGGCCCATCACCTCGACTCGCGCCAGCCGAAGCCCTCGGTCTGACTCGCCACGCCGATCCAGTCAGCCGAGCAGCCCAGTACAGTCGCCAGTGCAAGACGCGCAAGTGCGGGCGTATTGTTCTCTTCCGACAGATGGGCGGCGATCACATGGCCGAGTTTTCCCGCGCCGATCTCGCCCAGCAGGCTGGCTGCCGCGGCATTGTCGAGATGGCCGAATTCGCCCGCGATGCGCCGCTTGAGTGGCGGCGGATAGCGGCCGTTTTGCAGCATTTCAGGATCGTGGTTGCATTCGAGGACGAGTGCTGTGCATTCCCGCAGCATCGCGACGATGTGTGGCGTGATCGTGCCGGCATCGGTCAGCACACCCAGCCGCGCGGCACCATCAGAAAAGACGAACTGCGTCGGCTCGCGCGCATCGTGCGGCACGGGATAGGGATGGATTTCGAGATCGCCGACGGCGAACGTCGCATGACTGTCAAAGCGCTGCACGGCAACATCCGCCAATTTCCCGGCTGCCGCTACAGTGCCGTGACTGGCGTAGGCCGACCACCCGAAGCGGGCGACGCAGCGCGCCACGCCGCCGACATGGTCGGCATGCTCGTGGGTAACGAGCACGGCATCGACACTTTCCGGAACAACGCCAATCCGCGCCAGGCGCGTTGCCATTTCGCGCGGACCGAATCCGCAGTCGACCAGGACGCGCGTGCGGCCCGACTCGACGAGCAGAGCATTGCCCTTGCTGCCGCTCCCCAGTGAGGCGAAGCGGATCACTTCAATTGTTCGTGCAGCAGCCCCAGAATCTTGCGCGCCGTCTCGGAATTATCGATCCCGCCCTCGCGCGTCAGGATGCGCACATTACTGCTGTCGCCCTCGCCCAGCACATGGATGCGGTATTGCGCCTTCGGGTCGCCGCCGATCTTGTCGCTCTTCCAGAATGCCAGCTTGTCCAGCCAGCCCTTGTCATCCTTCTTCTTGATGCTGGCTTCGGGATCGATGTAGCGCACGAAATACATGCCCTGTGAACGATCGCGATCCTCGACGGTGAAACCGACGCGATCGAGCGCCAGCCCAATGCGCCGCCAAGCGCGGTCAAAGGGTTCCTGCAGGGTCAGCGCGCCCGCGCCATCGGCCGCGCGCGTAAGCTTGGCGCGATCCTGCTGCTTGTCGGTGGCGAGCATGGTCTTGGCGCGCGCTTCATCGGCACCGAGGCGCACCATCAGGCGGCGCAGCATTTCAGCTTCCAGATCCGGATCGGCGGGACGCGGCTGCCAGCGCGTCTGGTCCTTGCCTTCGTTGATATACACCTCGTACATGCCGCGATGGCTGATGTAAATCTCGGTGGTCCCCGGTTCGGCGCCCTTCTCGATGCGCGTGCGGAACTTGTCGCGCTCCGCAGTCGAGTAGAGGCTGTCGAAGACCTTGCCGAGGGTCGAGCGGATGATGTCCTGCGGCAGTTTCGCGCGGTTCTCGGCCCAGTCGGTTTCCATCACGCCGGCCTCGGGCGATTCGAGATCGACGATGAAGCCGGACTCCTGCCAGAATTCCTTGAGCTGCGGCCAGAGCTGTTCCGGCGTGCCGCCGGCCACCAGCCAGCGCTGCGTGCCGGCACGCTCGATATGCATCTTGTCGACGCTCGGCAACACTGCAGGCGACGTTGACGCAGAGGCGCCCCCGCGCCGCTCGCCGGCATATTCGGAATAGGTCGCGCTGCCCTTCGGGCTGATGTCCGGCACGGCGTAACGATCGTCGCGTGTCGGCTGGGTCAGGTCGGGCGGCACCTCGAGCGAGGGCAACTTGCCCGCGGACTTGTATTCGATCTTCTTCGAATCGGGCAGGATGTTGCCCGAGCAGGCGGAAAGCAGCGCGACAAGTACAGCAGACGTAATGACACCGGAAATGCGGAACAGGTTATCGTTCATTCTCATGGATTCAGATATCAAATAGTAAGGCCAGCTTCGCGCATGGCACTCAGCACGCGGTCGTGGCAATCGGTGGACAGCGTCGTGAGCGGCAGGCGCAAGGCGTCGTGGATCAGGCCCATGCGCGCACAGGCCCACTTGACAGGAATCGGATTGGCTTCGCAAAAGAGCTGCTTGTGCAGGCCGAGCAACTGGGAATTGATCGCACGTCCGGTCAGCACGTCGCCCGCCAGTCCGGCGGCCACCATTTCGTGCATCAGGCGCGGCGCAACGTTCCCGGTAACCGTGATCACCCCATGCCCGCCCAGCAGCACCAGCAGGAAGCCGGTGGCGTCGTCGCCACTATAAATGGCGAAGCCGGGTGGCGCGCGCTTGATGAGCTCGGTGCCGCGTTCGAGGTTGCCGGTGGCATCCTTGATACCGACGATGCCGGGAACCTGCGCCAGCCGCAGCGTCGTGTCGTTGGCCAGATCGGCCACCGTGCGCCCGGGCACGTTGTACAGGATCAGCGGCAGATCGACTTCCTCGGCAATGGCCTTGAAGTGCTGGTAAAGACCTTCCTGCGTCGGCTTGTTGTAATAGGGCACGACGGACAGATGGGCACTTGCCCCCGCCGCCTTGGCGCACTGGGCCAGTTCGATGGCTTCGCTCGTCGAATTCGCGCCGGTGCCGGCAATGACCGGGATGCGTCCGGCCACGTGCTGCCACGGTCGTGCGGATCAGGGTGCAGTGCTCGTCCATGTCGACGGTCGGCGATTCGCCGGTCGTGCCGACGACGACCACCGCGTCGGAGCCCTCGGCGATATGCCAGTCGAGCAGACGACGCAGGGCAGGCAGATCGAGCGCACCGTCCTCCAGCATGGGGGTGACAATGGCGGGAATGGAACCTTGAATCATGTTGGGTATCCAAATCGTGAGAGTGGGTTGAGCATCAAATTTCAGCCAGCGCCTTGATATGCGCCGAAACACTGCGTGCCAGTGCGGACAGCGAGTAGCCGCCTTCGAGCATCGAAACGATACGGCCTTGCGCGGATTCCTTCGCCACCTGCAGCAGCTGTTCGGTCACCCAGGCATAGTCGGATTCGACCAGTCCGAGCGAGGCCATGTCGTCCTCGTAGTGGGCATCGAAGCCCGCCGAAATGAAGATCATCTCGGGCGCGAATTCACGCAGACGCGGCAGCCACTGCGCGGTAACGATCTCGCGGAAAGCGTCGCCGCGCATGCCCGCCTTGACCGGCACGTTGCACATGTTCGGTGCGGGGTTATCGGTACCGCAGTAGGGATAGAACGGATGCTGAAAGATGCCGACCATCAGCACGCGCATGTCACCACCCAGAATTTCTTCGGTGCCATTGCCGTGATGCACGTCGAAATCGACCACCGCGACCCGTTGCAAACCCCAGGCATCCAGTGCATGGCGCGCCGCCACAGCGACGTTGTTGAAAAAACAGAAGCCCATCGACTTCGCGCGCTCGGCGTGATGCCCGGGCGGCCGTACCGAGCAGAACGCCGCAGGCACTTCCTGCTTCATCACGAGGTCGGTCGCCAGCACGCCGGCACCGGCGGCCCGCAATGCGGCCTTGAGCGTACCCGGATTCATCGCCGTATCGGGATCGAGGTGATGGATGCCCTGTGTCGGCGCACTGGCATAAATCATGTCGATATAGCTCTGCGGATGCACGCGCAACAACTGTTCCGTGGTGACAACAGGCGCATCGTGATAGCTCAGATACAAATCGAGGCCAGCCGCGATCAGCCGATCCTGAATGGCGCTGAGACGGTCGGAACATTCAGGATGGAGCGACCCCATGTCGTGCAGCAGACAGTCGCGGTGAGTAATGAAGGCAATCGTCATGAAGTAACGGATAAATCGGAAATGTCTGGCCGGGGGCTTCGCTTACAATCGAAGGAAAATAACATTATGACCTGTTCGAGAGATTGTATCTCATGCCAACGTCCCCCAACCCTGCTCCGCTCTCTGCTGTCCTTGCCGCCGCCAGCGGCATCATTCTCGGCAAGGCACGGCAGATCCGGCTCGCGCTCGCCTGCCTGCTGGCGCGCGGCCACCTGCTGATCGAAGACCTGCCCGGCGTCGGCAAGACCACGCTGGCGCATGTGCTGGCGCGCACGCTCGGGCTGCAATTCCAGCGCATCCAGTTCACCAGCGACATGCTGCCGGCCGACATCCTCGGCGTCTCGGTCTATCGACCGCGAGACGCGGCGAGTTCCAGTTCCATCCCGGCCCGATCTTCGCCCAGATGATCCTGGCCGACGAAATCAACCGCGCCACGCCCAAGGCGCAGAGCGCGCTGCTCGAAGCCATGGAAGAACAGCCAGGTCACCATCGAAGGCGAAACCCGTCCGTTGCCGCAGCCTTTTTTCGTCATCGCCACGCAAAACCCGGCGCACCAGATCGGCACCTTCCCGCTGCCGGAATCGCAACTCGACCGCTTCCTGATGCGCATCGAACTGGGCTATCCCGACGCGCCGCCGAACGCGTCCTGCTTGAAGGTCGCGACCGCCGCGCCCTGCTCGCCGAGACACAGCCGCTGCTGTCGCCTGAAGTACTGAAGGCCGAGCAGGTCGCGCGCCACCGCGCTGCATGTCGCCCGGCGCTTTATCGACTATGTGCAGGCGCTGGTGGCCTACACGCGCACCGCGCCGGAATGGAAGGCCGGCCTGTCGCCCCGCGCCGGGCTGGGCCTCGTCGCCGCTGCGCGTGCCTGGGCGCTGCTGAGCGGCCGCGACCATGTCCTGCCCGAAGACGTGCAGGCGGTTCTGCCGGCAGTCGCCGTTCACCGTCTGCCGACCGCCGGCGAGCAACGCAGCGCAAACGAGGTGGCACGCGCCCTGATCGAAGCCGTTCCCCTGCCCTGATGCTAAAGGGGCTACGCCGCAAGCTCGACGAACGTTTCGCCGCCTGGGCATTGCGCTCACGCCCGCCCGAACCGGTGCCTGTGGTGCTGCGCCAGCGCCGCGTTTATGTGCTGCCGACGCGCGGTGGCCTGCTCTATGCCGTGTCACTGATGGTCATGCTGATCGGCGCGATCAACTACAACCTGAGCCTGGGTTATGGGCTGGTTTTCCTGCTTGCCGGACTCGGCGTCGTCGCCATCCTGCATACCTTCCGCAACCTCGTCGGCACCGCCATCACTGTTGGCACGCCCACCCCCGTGTTCGTCGGCGACACCGCGCGCTTCCCGCTGGTTCTGCACAGCATGAATTCGCGCGAACGCCGCCTGCTCCGCCTGTATCTTTCCGATCAGCCGGCAATCATCGTGGATATCCCGCCGCACGGCAGTAGCGCGCGCGCTGCTGCCGCTGCCGGCAACCAGGCGCGGCTGGTTGAAACTGCCGCGTGCCACGATCGAAACCGTCTGGCCGCTCGGCCTCGTGCGCGCATGGAGCTACGCCGCGCCCACCCTCGCCTGCCTGGTCTATCCGCGCCCCGCCAACGCCGTCCCGCCAGCGCCGACTTTTACCGGCATGCAAGGCGGTCGCCTGCCGAGTGACACCGGCGACGAGGACTTTGCCGGCCTGCGCCGTCATCAGCCAAGTGATCCGCTGCATCATGTCGCCTGGAAAACCGCCGCGCGGCAGGGTGCGGAAGCGCCCCTGCAAACCAAACAGTTTGCCGGCACAGCCGCACAGGCGCTGTGGTTCGACTGGGCCATGCTGCCACAGGGCATGGCTGTCGAAACGCGTCTGGCGGTTCTCGCCCGCTGGGTACTCGATGCAGAAGATGCCGGCCTCTCCTGGGGTTTGCGACTGCCCGGCAGCGAAATTCCGCAGGCCCACGGCCCGACCCATACCCACGCATGCCTAAGAGCGCTCGCCCTGTATGAAAACTGAAGCACTCAAGAAACACGCCGGGCCGTCCCAAGTGTTTCTTGGCCCCCTGGGGGGAGAAAGCCGCATTGCGGCTTTTTCGGGGGGGCTCACATTCATCCGCTGACACCGGCACAGACCTGGTGGCTGCTGGCGACAGGCATCGCCGCCTGTGCGCCGCTCGCGCCGCAGGTACCGGTCTGGCTGGCAGCCGTGGCGGCCGGCGCGTTCGTCTGGCGCGCCGCACTCGCGTGGTGGCGCCAGCCGCTGCCGACGCGCTGGGTGCTCGTCTTCGTCACACTCGCGGCCACCGCGGGTGTCGTTATCCAGTACCGCACGCTGTTCGGTCGAACAGGCCGGTGTCGCGCTGCTGCTGGTTTTCATGGCGCTCAAGCAACTCGAGGCGCGCGCGCCGCGCGACGGGCTGGCCGTTGTGCTGCTCGCCTACTTTCTCTCGCTCGCGCAGTTCTTCGAAAACCAGTCGATCCCCGTCGCGGCAACGCTGCTCGGCACCGTCCTCATCGCCACTGCCACCCTCGCCAACCTTGCCGACGCACAGGGCAAACCAACCCGGCTGCTGCGGCTGGCAGGCACGATGCTGGCGCAAGCCGTGCCCTTCATGCTGATTCTGTTCGTGCTGTTCCCGCGTGTCCAAGGCCCGCTCTGGGGCTTGCCGAGCGACGCATATAGCAGCTTGACGGGGCTTTCGGACAACATGTCGCCCGGCGCGATCAACAACCTCATCCAGTCCGATGCCATCGCCTTCCGCGTCAAGTTCGACGGATCCGAGCCGCCGAAGCGGGAAATGTACTGGCGCGGCCCGGTGCTTTCCCTGCTCGACGGCCGGACCTGGCGCCAGGGGACTGCCGGCATCGCCAGGGAATTGCCCTATCAGCCGGTCGCCGACAGCCCGGGTTATGCCTACGCGGTAACGCTGGAGCCCCACAACAAACCCTGGTTGTTCGCGCTCGAACTGCCCACGACCCTGCCACCCGACGCTTTCCGCACTTCCGATTTCCAGATTCACGCCAGAAAACCGGTGCGTGAGCGTCTGCGCTATGAAATGCAGACGCGTACACAGGTAGTCCAGCGTGAGGAGGACCACTTCGTGCTGGACGCTGCACGCAGGCTGCCCGCCGGTCTCAATCCGCGGACCACAGAACTCGGCGCTGGCTGGACGGCAGATGGCAGCAGCGCTGCGCAGCGCGTGCAACGCGCCATCGACTTCATGCGCAACCAGCAACTCATCTACACCCTGCAGCCACCGCTGATGAGCCCGCAGGTCGCCGACGAATTTCTCTTCGATTACCGGCGGGGCTTCTGCGAGCATTTCTCGGCCGCCTTCGTTGTGCTGATGCGTGCGGCGGGCGTGCCGGCGCGCGTCGTCACGGGTTATCAAGGCGGCGAGCGCAACCCGGTTGACGCCACCTGGGTGATCCGCCAGTCCGACGCCCATGCCTGGGCGGAAGTCTGGCTCGAAAAACGCGGCTGGGTACGCGTTGACCCCACCGCGGTCAGCGCCCCGACGCGTATCGAGGAAAACCTCGCCGCCGCCGTGCCGGCCGGCGATCCGCTGCCCTTCCTGGCCGGCAAGGGCCTCGACTGGCTGCGCGATGTGCGCTACCGCTGGTGGGCGGTCAATAATTCCTGGAACCAGTGGGTGCTCGGCTTTAACCCGCAACGCCAACTCGAATTGCTCGAAAAACTCGGCATGCACGCGCCCGACTGGCGCAAGATGACGGCAACGCTCGCCACGCTTTGCGGCCTCGTGCTGCTCGCGCTTGCCGGTGCGATGCTGTGGCGCCGCCCGCACCTCGATCCGGCGCAGCGGCAATGGCAACGTGTTGCACACCGCCTGGAAAAACGCGGCCTGCCACGCCAGCCATGGGAAGGCCCCCAGGATTACGCGGCCCGCGTGGCCGCCGAATTGCCCGGCGTCGCGGACGATATTCGCGCCATTGCCGCGCTCTACGCCGGGCTACGCTACGGCACCTCACCTGACAATTCGCTCGCCACATTGCGCCGCCGTGTGGCGGCCTTCAAGCCATGAAACCCATTCAACAGATTGCCTCGATCTTTCTTGCCCTGCTTGCCATCAACGCCCACGCCGCCGGCTACGTCGACCGTGCCGAGGTGCAAGCCTTCATCGCCGACATGCAGGCGCGCCACGGTCTCGATGCGGAGCGCCTGAACGCGCTGTTCGGCAAGGCACGGCCCGTTCCCTTCGTGCTCAAGGCCATCGCACCGCCCGCCGATCCGAAAATACGTTCCTGGCAGACCTATCGCCAGCGCTTCATCGAGTCGCGCCGCATCACCGCCGGCCTTGCCTTCTGGCACCAACATGAAGCCACGCTGGCGAAAGCCGCTGCGCTGACCGGCGTGCCGGCCGAAATCATCGTCTCCATCATCGGCATCGAAACCTTCTACGGCAAGCACCTCGGCCGCTTCGACACCTTCGCCGCGCTGACCACGCTGGCCTTCGACTACCCGCCGCGCGCGGACTTGTTCCGCCGCGAACTCGAAGCCCTGCTGCTGCTCGCACGCGATGAGGGCCGCGCACCCGACAACTACCGGAGCTCCTACGCCGGCGCGATCGGCCTGCCCCAGTTCCTGCCCTCCAGCATCCGTAGCTATGCCGTCGATTTCGACGGCAACGGCAACATCGACCTCGTCGCCAGCCCGGCCGACGCCATCGGCAGCGTGGCGAACTTCCTCAAGGAACACGGCTGGGAAACGGCGGGCCCGGTCGCCGTAAAAGTCGGCGTAGGGCAGTCCCAAGCCGACGCTCCCCCTGTGGGGGGCAGCGAGCAGGGTTTGCGAGCGAGGGGGGCCAATCATGTCGGCGCTGACGGGACGGCGCATGAATCATTGATTGCCGAAGGCATCCTGCCCCAACGTCGTCCGGCGGATATGGCGGCCTTCGGCGTCGAGATTCCCGCCGACGCGCCAGACGCCCACGCCGCGCTGATCGATTTCGTCACCCCCGACGCGCCGACCGAATACTGGCTCGGCTACCAGAACTTCTACGTCATCACGCGCTACAACCGCAGCAGCTTCTACGCGATGGCAGTGTTCCAGTTCGCGCAAACGCTACAGGAACGCCGCTAAACACTTGCCTTACCGACCCGCGTCGGCAGCCTGCTCGGTGCGCTGCTGCGCCTGCTGGTTGATCTGATCCAGATTCTGCTGGAACTGCTGCAGCGTTTTCTGCCCTTGCTCGATCTCCTGCTTTTTCAGTGCGGCAGCAGTCGCTGCCGTGCTGGCCGTTTCGACACCGCAGGCGGACAGCAGCACTGCGCAGGCAAAGCAAATGGCACTTTTCACTTCAGTCTCCCCTACAACAGCGAACGGACACCCACACCCTCTCGCACAAGGCGCTGCCGCAGGCGGGTGAGTGCTTCCATCTGCAATTGCCGCACGCGCTCGCGCGTGATGCCCATCTCCTGTGCAAGCGTTTCCAGCGTCTCCACATCCTTGCCGTTCAGGCCATAACGCGTCTCGACGACGCGACGGTGACGTTTAGGGAGTTCGCCCACCCATGCGTCGATGTGCCGTTCGATTTCCGCCTGCGCCACCGCGGCTTCGGGATCGATCGCATGTTCGTCGGCAATCGCGTCGGCCACCGAGAGGTCGGGATCGATATCCAGCGGCGCATCCAGCGAGGCGGTGCGCTCGTTGAAGGTGAGCAGGCGGCGGATTTCGGCGACCGGCTTGTGCAGCAGCTTCGCCACGCTCTCCAGCACGGGCTCCGTCTCACCGGCCCGGTCAACATCCGCGCCCAGATTGCGCAGGGCGCGCAGGACGGCGTTCAGTTCCTTCACCACATGCACCGGCAGGCGCACGGTACGCGACTGGTTCATGATGGCGCGCTCGACGTTCTGGCGCACCCACCAGGTGGCGTAGGTGGAAAAGCGGAAGCCGCGCTCGGGATCGAATTTTTCCAGCGCGTGGATCAGGCCGAGATTGCCTTCCTCGATCAGGTCGTCGAGCGGGATGCCGCGATGCTGGTAATGCTTGGCGATGCTGACGACGAGTCGCAGGTTAGCCTCGATCATGTGCTGGCGCGCCGCGAAGTCGCCGGCCCGCGTCGCACGGGCCAGCGCAAGTTCCTCGGCCGGTTTCAGCAGCGGCGTGGCGCCAATCTCGTTGAGATAAAGCTGGGTGACATCGTCGAGAAAGCCGTCCTCGCCGGCCAGGCCATGCACGTCGCCAGGCGCGGCGTCGAGCAGCGGCTCTTCCGCTTCCTCCGGCGGGAGTTCGCCGCTATCGATCTCGCTTTCCTCGCCAGCAGACATCAGCGTGGCGGCAGAAACTTGAGGGGATCGGCCGGCTTGCCCTGCTGCCGCAACTCGAAATGTAGTTTGGGCTGATCGGCGTCGGAGTTGCCCAGATCGGCGATCCTCTGGCCGCGCTTCACCATCTGCCCTTCCTTGACGAGGATGCGGCTATTGTGTGCATAGACAGAGCTGTAACCGCCGGCGTGAAGCACCACCACCAGGTTGCCATGCTTCGGGAAAACGCCAACGTAAATCACCTTGCCAGCAGCGGCGGCCTGCACCGGATCGCCCACCTTGCCCGCGATGTCGATGCCCTTGCTCATCTCCTGCGCCCCTGCACCAGAATCGCTGAAATTCGCCAGAAGCTTACCCGTCGCCGGCCAGCCCCAATCGATACCGCCACTATCCGCCGGTGCAGCGGGAGCCGGCGCTGGCGTTGCCGGCTTCTCCGGCGGTGGAATTGCTGCGGCAGGCGTCTGCGCCGGCTGAGGGGCGACTGTCGGCGTCGGTGGACCATCCTGCAATTTAAGCAGCGCCAGATTGTCTTCCGAATACGTCAGCTTGCCACCCTTGGGTGTGCGCTTGAGGATTTCGCTATTGCCGGGTGACAAAGTCGGCGCTGGCGGGACGGCGCCCGCGGCAGTTACCCCGTCCAGCGATCGGGCAACCACGACGCCACCACCAGCAATCGGTCGCACCTCGGTGCCTTCCAGCGACGGGGCGCTTGCGGGAACCGCCGCGGCAGGCGGCGACACACGCAACTGCTGGCCGACCGCAATGCGGTATGTGCCATCCAGATTATTCCAGGCCGCCAGATCGCGCAGATTGATACCCTGTTCCCGGGCGATGCCGAACACCGTATCGCCCTTCTTGACGGTGTAGAGCTTGCCGGCGGGCAGCGCAGGCTGACCCGCCCTGGCACCCTCGATGCGGACCGGCGCCTGGGTATCCGACACCGGCACGGGCGCCTTGCTGGCGCATCCGGCCAGATCCAGCGCAAGGCTGGAAACAAGCAGGAAGGAAAGTAGTCTGTTCATCACGCAACTCCCGGCAGCAAGGGCACGAAACGTACGGCATCGAAAGTCTTGTTGCTCCAGCCCTCTGGCGTTCTTTCGACCATCACCAGCTCTTGCACGCCGCTGCCCACCGGCATCACCAGACGCCCGCCGACCGCCAGCTGCGCGCGCAGCGCCAGTGGCACGGCGGCACCGGCCGCGGCGACGATGATCGAATCGAAGGGCGCGGCTTCAGGCAGGCCGCCCATGCCGTCCGCGTGCTTGAGGCGGATGCGCAGCAGCTTGAGCTGCTTGAGGTTTTCGCGCGCCCGCGCCAGCAGCGGGGCAAGACGCTCGACACCGAATACCTCACGCGACAGTTGCGCCAGTACCGCCGCCTGATAGCCGCAACCGGTGCCGATTTCCAGCGTCTTGCCAAGCCCGGCGCGGTCTTCCAGCAGCAGCTCGATCATGCGCGCAACGATGTAGGGCTGCGAGATGGTCTGGCCGAGAATCAGCGGCAGGGCCGTATCCTCGTAGGCACGATGCGCCATCGCCTCTTCGACGAAGATGTGGCGCGGCACGACGGCGATGGCCATCAGCACCTGTTCGTTCTTGATGCCCTGCTCGCGCAAGCGCTCGATCATGCGCGTACGCGTACGGCCAGAGGTCATGCCGATGCCGGCCAGGGTATTCATTGCCCGAGCCACTCCCGCACGCGCCCCGCCTGACCGGCGTGCGTCAGGTCGATTTGCAGCGGGGTAACGGAAACCCGACCGTTTTCGATGGCATGGAAATCCGTACCCTCTCCCGCATCGGCGGCCGCACCGGCGGCGCCGATCCAATACACGATATCCCCGCGCGGGGAAATCTGCCTGACCACCGGCTCGGCCTTGTGGCGCCTGCCGAGACGCGTGACTTGCAGGCCCTTGAGATCGGCGTAAGGCACATCGGGCACGTTGAGGTTGAGCAGCACCGGCGCGCCGAAAGGCTGCACGCGGAAGCGTTCGACCAGTTCGCGCACGACGCGTGCGGCGGCGGGGAAATGCTTGCCCTCGAAGCTAGCCAGCGACACAGCGATCGACGGTACGCCGAGCAGGTAGCCCTCCATCGCTGCCGCCACGGTGCCCGAGTAGATCGTGTCGTCGCCCATGTTGGGGCCAAGATTCACGCCCGAGATCACCATGTCCGGCTCGTGTTCGAGCATGCCGGTTACCGCCAGATGCACGCAATCGGTCGGCGTGCCATTCACATAGTAGAAACCATTCGCCGCCTGCCTGAGCTGCAGGGGCCGGTCGAGCGTCAGAGAATTCGATGCGCCGCTGCGGTTGCGCTCGGGCGCGACGACGGTAATGTCGCCGAGGTCGTGCATTGCCTCGGCCAGCGCCGCGAGGCCAGGCGCGAAATAACCATCGTCGTTGGAAAGAAGGATGCGCACTATTTTAAAAAGTTCTTGCTGATATCGCGGAATTGCTGGGTGCCGGCCTGACCCAGCCACTCGAAGGCCACCATCTCGCGACAGACAATCGTAATGCCATGCGCGCGCATGCGTTCGAGCGCCAGCGCCTGATGCGCTGGATCGCGAGAACCAACGGCCTCGGCAACGACGAACACCTGCTTGCCAGCGGCCGCCAGTTCCAGCACCGTTTGCAAAACGCAGACATGTGCCTCGATACCGCAGACGATGATTTGCGGACGCTCCATGCCCGGCAGACCGGGCAGGCAATTGCCCGCCACGCAGGAGAAGTGGAGTTTCTCGCCGGTGGCGCCTGCCGGCAGACGTGCGGCGACCAGCGGATGGGTGTGGCCAATACCGCGTGGATACTGCTCGGTCGCAGCGACGGGAATGGCCAGCTGCTGCGCCACCCGCACCAGCCAGTCGACATGGCCGAGCACGCGCTGCCAGTCGTGGATGTGCGGCAGCAGGCGCTCCTGCACATCGACCACCAGCAGGGCGGATTGGTCGGAGCGAATCAAAGATGAGGAATTCATGGCGCAATTTTACCGGAGGCCACCGTTACAAGGCCTGCATTGTCTTGCGCATGAAGCACAAATCTTCCCAGGCCTTGGCTTTATCCGGCAGATTGCGCAGCAGGTAGGCCGGATGGTAGGTGACAATCAGCGGCATGCCGGCAAAATCGTGCACCTTGCCGCGCGCATCGGCAATCTTCACCTCCTGTTGCAGCAGCGTCTGTGCGGCGGGCTTGCCAAGCGTAACGATCAACCTGGGCTGGATCAGCTCGATCTGCCGCGCCAGGAAAGGCCAGCAGGCCGCCGTTTCACCGGACTCCGGCGTGCGATTGCCGGGCGGCCGACACTTCACCGCATTGGCGATATACACACCGTTGCCGCGCTTGAGGTCGATGGCGGCGAGCATCGCATCGAGCAGTTTGCCGGCCTGGCCAACGAAGGGTTCGCCACGCTCGTCCTCGTCCGCCCCCGGACCTTCGCCGACGAAGAGCCAGTCGGCCTCGATATCGCCGACGCCCAGCACGGCCTGCTTGCGCGTCTTGCACAGTTCGCAGGCGGTGCAGTCGGCAACGGCCTGTTTCAACGTGTCCCAGTCCATCGCGGCAATGGCCGCGGTACGGGCATCGACTGGGGCACCTGTGGCCTCCGGCGCAGGTGCGCTCGCTGCACCGCGTTTTTTCTTCGGCGGCTGGCGCAGCTTCCAGATCGGGCCGAGGCCCATTTCCTTGATTATCTGATCGCGGTTCATAGATTCCTTGCCATGACGATGGCGTCCTCACGTCCTGTGTCAGCCGGATAGTAACCGCGCCGGCGGCCGATCTCGACAAATCCCGTGTGTTGGTAGAAAGCGCAGGCAGCAACATTCGACACCCGCACTTCCAGCAGCATACGTGTCATGCCGTGCGTCCGCCCCGTAGCGCAGAGAAATTCGAGCATGGACCGACCCAGTCCTGCGCGCTGACGCTCCGGCGCCACACCGATGTCGAGCAGATGATCCTCGTCGAACGACCCGCATCGTCACGGCGAAGGACACTATCCTGCCTTCTTCACGGGTGAGCCAGCACGCATGGCCGGCAGCGAGCGAATCGCGGAAATTACCCTGCGTCCACGGAAATGCCTGGATACGCTGCTCGACAGCGACCACCGCGTCGAGATCGTCCGCCGTCATCGGCACGATATTCATTTTCTCCCGCCGCGGGCCAGTCGTTCGGCAGTCGTCAGTGCCACCTTGTCGCGCACATAGAGTGGCACGGCAAGAGCCGCATCGACGCCCCCTCCCGCCAGCAGCACCGGCACCGCCAGGCGCGCTACCGCGCTTGCCGCAGGAAAGACGTTTGCATCGACGCTCGCCAGCCGGCTGCCCATGCGCCTGCACAACACCTCGCCCCAGGTGGCGAAGCCGTCCCCGACACCACGCCAGCCCGCGCCTTCCGGCAATGGGGCCGTCTCGCCAGCGCCGACTTTTGGCTGCAAGATTTCCTCGACACAATCGCCAGCCACCGCATAGGCGGCGACATACACCTCGTTCATGCGCGCATCGAGACAGGTCAATACCCGACCATCGCCGCCCGCGAAAGCCAGCGCGGCCAGCGTACCGACCGGCACGACAGGCAGGTCAAGGCCGAAGGCCAGCCCCTGCGCCACGCCGCAAGCCAGCCGCAGCCCGGTGAAGCCCCCCGGCCCGGCACCGAAGGCAATGCCGTCGAGCTGCTTCAAGCTCAGGCCGGCTGCGGCGAGCAGTTCGTTCGCCCAGGGCAGGAGTCTTTCGGAACCGCCGTTCGGCACATCGGCCGACTTTTCGGCGAGCGCACCAGCACACCAAAGGGCGACGGAAAGATGGCTGGTGGAGGCTTCGAAGGCGAGGAGTTTCACAGCGCGGATTCTAGCCGGGCGCAGGTTCACCGCCCGGTAGTCTGGCTGACGAGGTCCATTTGACGTTGGCGTGCTGCCGCGGCAGTCACATCGCCGGCAGCGGCGTGTCTGTCGCGATCGATGCCGAGCCAGGCCAGCAAGGGCCGGCGCCAGCCCTGCTGCGAGGCCGTATCGATGGCAAGGGTGATGCCTGCTGGCGGCAACCGGCCGGCGCGCAACAAGGCGGCGGCAGCAACCAGCCGTGAGAGCGGATCTTCGCTGTCGTGCAACATCACGAGGGCATCGCCTGCGCCCGGAACGCCCTGCTGGGCCGGCGGCAATAGCGCAGCATTCAGTCCCTGCCAGCGACCGGCCAGATAGTCGGCATAGGTACGCGCTGCCGGGCCGGCGTCCCGTGCCAGCGACTGGAAGGCCGGACAATCGCCGGGTTCCAGACTGGCGAAGCGTGCAGCGCAGGCCGTCAGTTCGACACGTGCGGCATGTTCCGCATTGCCCGTGCGGGCGATTTCCCGCCGCGCGATCGCGAGTTCCTGCGCCGCTGCCCGATCGTGCCCCGTAAGCCACGCGGCGGTATGCGCGGTCAGCGCGGCGTGGGCATTGGCTTGCCAATCGGGCGGTGGTGGCCCGCCTGCACAGCCTGCCAACACGACAAGACCAACCAGCGCAATCAGCTTCATGGCAACTTGATCTCCCGGTCGCGCGCGAAGGGCCACTTGCGGTTGACCTCCTCGATCAGGCCGGAGACCCGGCGCAGGCTGGCCTCGACCTCGCTGCGCAGTACATCCAGGTCCTCGGTGGCAACGCGCGCATTCTTTGCGACGGCGCGCGCTTCGTCGAGCGCGGCATCCGCCTTCTTGAGGCTGGCGCGCGCTTCGACCAGCATGGCAAGCACCTCGCCGCTCACGCGCTGCGCATCGTCGATCAGGCCCGCCTTGCCGAAGAGCCGCGCATCGGCCTGCGCCAGCAGGCGGTTGGTGCGTTCGATCGATGCGCGGATCTGCTGCGCGCCCGTCTCACCCAGCAGGCCGGCCAGCGCACCCTGCTTGCCGGTCATCGTGCCGGTAATCGTCCGCACGTTGCCGAGGCCTTCATTGAGTGGGGCATCCGCGGCCGTCATGCGCTCGAGGTTCCCCGCCAACTCGCGCAGGGTGCTGACCAGCAGCGGTATGCCGGCCGTCGCATCGCCGATCAGCACGTCGCGCCGCGCCCCGTCGGGCAGGGGCGGGTCATCGAGCAGACCCGTGTAGGCGCGCAGCTTGGCGCCGCCGACCACGCCGCGCTCCAGCGTATACACGGACGAGGTGCGCAACCAGCGGACATCCTTCGTCGGCACCTCGACATGGATATGTGCCTTGCCGTCTTCGCCCAGTTCGATGCGCTTGACGCGCCCGATGGCGAATCCGGAAAAGGTCAGGTCCATGCCGATCGTGACGCCCTCGGAATTCTCGGCGACCAGCACCAGCCGCTGGGTTTCCTCGAACACGCCGCGCGCCGCCATCACGTACAGCACGAAGCCGCAGAGCAGCAGCACCGTCAGGACGATCATCGCGAAGGTCTTGGCTTCGGCGTTCGGAATCGGCGCAGGCGCTGGATCGTGTTCGTTCTGTGCCATCGAGATCAGAAATGCAGCAGGATGAGGGCGGCGCCCTCGATGAGGACCAACGACAGAAGCAGACGGGCCATGATGCGCATCTCGCTGCCGACGGCGGCACGACGGGGCGGGTCCGTCACGACCGACGCGGGCGCGATGGCGACTGCTACGCCGAACAGGACTATCTTCAGCAGCAGGCCGGGCGCCGTCACGGGATCGAAGACCTGGCCGACGAGGCGCGTGTAATCCGCCAGCCCCCAGGGCGTCAGGCCAAATACGACCAGGTACGCGACGACGAGCACCAGCAATCCGCTGCTGAGGGTCAACGCCACGACGGCCAGCAGGTTGGCAACGACTGCCGGCACGACATGCAGTCCGAATAATGCAGGATCATCGAAATCCGCACCCTGCGCGCGCAGCGTCGCCAGTCGGTCGAGGCGTTCCAGCCCCGAGCGCAGCGCGACGAACAGGGCCGCCGCCAGCGGGATCAGCTCGACGACATACACGCGCACGACCGCTTCGAGCGCAAGATGGGACAGGCCGTAACTCGCGGCGGAGATGGCGACGATGTGCGTCAGTACCGCGCCGGCGAGGATGCTCAGTAAAGCGTAACCGGGAAAGGCCTGCCAGGACGCGTAGCAGATCGCCTGCGCCGCTGCCCGCCGCACGGCCGGCGTGTAGGTCGAAGGGGACACGGCAGCGGCGAGGGTCACGGCCGCGAACTGGACCAGCTGCCACTCGCGGCGCAGGCTCCGCGCAAGCCCCGCCCCCCAGCGCCTGCGGCGAGGGTCGGGCCGGGAAGACAGGGACAAGGCCGAAAGGCTCATGAAAGCGGGGCGAGTGCGAGATCGGGGCTTTTCATATTAACCCGTTCGCCCCCGCACACGCCAGTGTGGTGAGTGTCCCTGCGCAACGCGGCAAATCAGCGCGTGACTCCGGCGACGGCGCACGGCAGGCGCGAAAGGCGGAGCGCCAGCAGAAAGCTCGCTGCGATGACCACCACCACTCCCCCGCCCAGGAATAGCTCCTTGCCTTCGCTCCAGGCATCGACGCCCGGCATGGACAGCTTCATCACGCCGAAGATGCCCACCAGCAAGCTGACACCCGCCACCACGAGGCTCATGAGGCGCGAGGCGATGCGGGCCAGGCGGTCCGCCCTGACGATCAGACGCGAAATCCAGAAACCGTTGATGCCGTCCGTCACGAGCATCCCGAGCATGAACAGCAAGCCCAGCATCAGGGCCTCCTGCCAGCCGCCGAACTGGGCCGCCGTCAGGGCGAACAGCGCAGCCTGGCTGATGGTATCGAACGATAGCGCGAACAGCGCGCCGACGAGGGCGATCAGGCCGGGACTGGCGACCCGGGCCAAGCGACCCAAAAAGCGCCCTTTGAGGCCGACCGGATGCACGACCTCGTCCGGCTGCGCACGCAGCACGGCATGCACGTTGAGCAGGCCGAGTGTGAACAAGAAAATGATGGAGATCCAGGCACCGACGGTTTCGAGCCATTCCGGCGCCTGCCAGTGGCTCGCCAGCATGCTGACCGTCAGCGCGATGGCCACAACGACCATCCCATGCCCGAGCGAGAAGAGCACACCGCAGTAACGCGCCAACCGGGGTCGGCTCTGTGCGTTGAAGCGCGTCAGGCCATCGATCGTCGCCAGATGGTCGGCGTCAAATCCATGCTTCAGGCCAAGCAGGAAAACCAGCAGCCCCAAGGCAACCAAGTCATTGGGCAGCGAAGCTTCCATCGACATGAACCTCCCGACACGTATGACGACTAACGGAAATCATCATACGCCTGCGGATAAGCTCAAGTCAATGAAGGCAAGCCACTCAGTGCACGCTACCGAAAGAGCGGTTTATGGTGCCATGCGGCAACGGCAGCCCCGCCAGTTTGCACCCTTGGGCCAACGGCCCGCGCGGGAACAGTTCGTATAGATGGCGCAGGCCGCCGGCACCGGCAAAGTCGTGCTCCAGCGCCTGGGTCATCTCGCGTGCCGTCCAGTCCGGCCCATGCTTGCGGTAGTGTTCACGCAGGCAATAAATTACTTCCCAATGCGCATCGTCGAGAACCAGCCCGTCTGCCTCGGCCATGCGGCTGGCCATGCGTGGTGACCAATGCGCCAGATCGGCGAAATGACCTTCCGGGTCGCTGCTTTCGATGCCTTCATTGGCAATCAGCTTGTTGATGTCGTACATGACTCTCTCCTTCACTGGGGGGTGACCACCTTATTTCCCGACTTATTTACTACAGCTTTATTGAAGTACGGGAACGATTGATTGTCAAGCCCGAAAGGAAAACAGATGCAGTCTCGTTCAGTCGCGGTGCCGAGGCCCACGCGGATAAAGTCTGCCGGCATCGCGGATATCGCGCCGCAACTGGTGACGATCTTCGGGACTCATCTCGCGCCAGGCCTCGCGGCGCTGCTGGCGGCGCTCATCGCGCATCTGTTCGCGCTGCGCCGGCGCCATCTCGCGCCAGGCTTCACGCCGCTGCGGCATCTGCCCCCCGTTACCGGGGTACACCGGTGGCGGGGGCGGCGGCGCACTCTGCGCTGCCGCGGCAAACGCGGTAACGGCGAGGCACAGCATGACAAGAAGGCGCACAGGCTTTTTCATGACTGAATTGTAGGCCGGCACTTCCGTCCGGAGCGGCATGCTTTGTAACAATCCTTTGCGACACGCGGCAACAGCAACATCTCGCAATGCCTTGCAGGAAAAAACGGCAGTATCCTTGCGCCCCATGAATACCGAAACCCGCAAACCGAAAATTCTTGTTGTCGATGACGACCTGCGGCTGCGCAGCCAGCTCGAACGTTACCTGGTCGAACAGGACTTCGCCGTCAAGGCCGTGCCGGATGCACCGGGCATGGATCGCGCGCTGGAGCGCGAGATCTACGACCTGATCGTGCTTGACCTGATGCTGCCTGGCGAAGATGGCCTGTCGATCTGCCGCCGCCTGCGCGGCGCGAAAAACGAGGTCGCGATCCTCATGCTCACCGCCAAGGGTGATGACATCGATCGCATCGTCGGCCTCGAACTCGGCGCCGACGACTATCTGCCCAAGCCCTTCAATCCGCGCGAACTCGTCGCGCGCATCCACGCCGTGCTGCGCCGCCGCGCCGCGCCGCCCCCTGCCGGCGCGCCGTCTGCCGCACAGGAGATGGCGCGCTTCGGTATGGTGGAAGTCAATCTTGCCACGCGCGAACTGGTACGCGAAGGCGAGACGACCATGCTCACCACCGGCGAATTCGGTCTGCTGCAAGTTCTGATCAAACATCCGCGCCAGCCGCTGTCGCGCGACAAATTGATGGAGCTGGCGCGCGGCCGCGAGCACGGCGTGTTCGACCGCGCCATCGACGTGCAGATCTCGCGTCTGCGCAAGCTCGTCGAAATCGACCCGGGCAAGCCGCGCCATATCCAGACGGTGTGGGGCTTTGGCTATGTGTTTGTTCCCGACGGCAAGGATGCCGGCTAAGCCTTTGCGCCGACTGACCATGGTTCCCCGGAGCCTGCTCTGGCGCGCCTTCCTGCTGATCGCCACGCTGATGCTGGTAGCGGTCGCCGCCTGGCTGGCGATCTTTCGTGAAGCCGAGATGGAACCACGTGCGCGGCAGGCCGCCCAGATGGTGACGAGCGTCGCCAACCTGACACGTGCGGCGCTGCTCTCCGCCCGGCCCGAGAGTCGCATCGACCTGCTGGCCGAACTGTCCGACACGGAAGGCGTGCATATTTATCCTGCCGAAGCCGACGACAAGGTCGAGCCGCCGCCGCCGACAGCGCTCACGCACTATCTGGAACGCGAACTGCTTGAACGGCTCGGGCCGGAAACGCGCCTGGCCTTCACGCTCAACGGTGAACCCGGCCTGTTCGTCAGCTTCCACATCTTCGCCGGCGATGCTGGCGACTACTGGCTGGCCCTGCCGCGCGAGCGGCTCGAACGCCGCCTCCCCCTGCAATGGCTCGGCTGGGGCGCGGCGGTGCTGCTGCTGGCACTGGCCGGTGCCTGGCTGATCGTCTTCCGCATCACGCGCCCTTTGAACGCGCTCGAAATCGCTGCACGCAAACTCGGCGCCGGCGAGACGCCGCCAGCACTTCCCGAGCGGGGTCCTGACGAGATCGTCGCCGTCACGCACGCCTTCAACCAGATGAGCGCGAATCTCAAACAGCTTGAAGAAGATCGCCAGTTGCTGCTCGCCGGCATCTCGCACGACCTGCGCACGCCGCTGACGCGCCTGCGCATGGAAACAGAACTCTCGGTCGCCGACGCCGAAGCGCGCGCCGGCATGGCGGCCGACATCGCCGAGATGGACCGCACCATCGGCCAGTTCCTCGACTTCGCGCGGCCGCAGGCCATGGCAGGCAAACCGCCTGAGCTGACCGATCTCGTCATCCTGCTCGACGATATCACCGCACGCTATGGCGAGCGTGTGTTGCGCCGTCCTGCCAGCGCCGAGTTTCTTGTTCCTGTCCATCCCGAGCCGTTGCGCCGCGCCATCGTCAACCTGATCGAAAATGCCCTGCGTCATGGCGGCGATGCTGCACCGGTAGAACTCGCCTTAACGCGTCAAGGCAAAGAAGCCGTCATCGCCGTGCTCGACCGCGGTCCGGGCATCGCGCCTGCGGATACCGAACGCCTGAAGCAGCCCTTCATGCGTGGCGAAGCGGCACGCACCGGTGCCAGCGGCGCGGGCCTGGGATTGGCGATCGTCGAACGCATCGCCCGCGCACATAACGGCCGACTGGAATTGCTGCCGCGCGACGGTGGCGGCCTGGCCGCACATATCGTGCTACCGATACTGCCGGGCTAGATGAGTGATCCAGAAGGATTCGGTACCGGATGTCCCGGGCTTATCCACAAAAACTGTGGAAAAGTCTGTGAATCATTTGCGCACGGATACCCTAAGTAGGCATCGGCAAAGGACTTTTGTTACTTCGTAGCAAAAGTGTCCACCGACGTTTTCGTTATTTATCAATAAGTTGAACGGCACCATCAAGCTCTCGGAGGCGTTTTCCAAACCTGCGGGCCGACGCATCCGCGTTTGTGGATGAGGTAACATCGAACGACCCTTTTCGCGCAGCATTCCTCCCCTCTTGAACCCCGAAATCCTGACTGTTGCCGAGCTGAACCGCACGGCCCGCCGGCTTCTGGAACAGCAGTTTCCGCTGCTCTGGGTCGGCGGTGAAATCTCCAACCTGACGCGCGCCTCCTCTGGCCATGTTTATTTTTCCCTGAAAGATGCCCAGGCGCAGGTGCGCTGCGTGATGTTCCGCTCGCGCGCCCTGTTGCTGCCCTGGCAGCTTGACAACGGCCAGCAGGTCGAGGTGCAGGCACTCGTCACGCTTTACGAAGCGCGCGGCGAGTTCCAGCTCAATGTGGAAGGCATGCGCCGCGCCGGCATCGGCAGGCTCTACGAGATGTTCGTGAAATTGCGCGAAAAGCTCGCGAGCGAAGGTCTGTTCGATACGGACAGGAAACGGGAAATCCCGCGCTACCCGCGCCGCATCGGCATCGTCACTTCGCCGCAGGCCGCCGCACTGCGCGACGTCATCGCCGCCTTCGCCCGTCGCGCGCCGCATGTCGAGCTGATCATTTACCCGACGCTGGTGCAGGGCGCCGAGGCCCCCGCCGCCATCGTCGCCGCGCTGGAAGCGGCCTACACGAGAAACGAATGCGACCTGCTGCTCGTCGTGCGCGGCGGCGGCAGCATCGAGGATCTCTGGGCCTTCAACGACGAGGCCGTGGCACGAGCAATCGCCGTCTCGCCAGCGCCGACTATTTGCGGTATCGGCCACGAAACCGACACGACCATCGCCGACTACGTGGCCGACCGGCGCGCCGCCACGCCCACCGCCGCCGCGGAACTCGCGAGCGCAGGCTGGTTCGACGCGGCCAGCGAAGTCGCGGCACTTGATGAGGTGCTGCACCGCAAAATGCAGGATGCGCTCGAAGCACGCATGCAGGCCGTCGACCGGCTGGCCTTGCGCCTTGTCCATCCCGCCCAGCGGCTTGCCGCCGGCCGGCAGCGCCTCGAACTGCTCGCACGCCGACTGCATGCGGCCATGCAGCAACACCTGTCGCAGCAACCGCGTCTCGCACGGCTGGACCACCGCCTGCGCCAGGCCATGGCCGCCCGGATCGCCCGGCAGCACCAGCGCCTGTCGCATTGCCAGGGCGCGCTCACGGCACTGTCGCCGCACGCCACGCTGCAACGCGGCTATAGCATCGTGCGCAAGGCCGATGGCACCATCGTGCGTGCCGCCGCGCAACTCGCCGCAGGCGATGCCCTGGAGCTGCAATTCGCCAGCGGTACAGCCGCCACGCTCGTCACCGGGCGGAACTTGTAATTTCCTGCCGCGTCCCCATATCACTAGCGCAGCATTTACCCTACCGCACAGAATGGAGAACAATATGGAACATACCCTGCCCGCCCTGCCCTATGCCATGAACGCCCTGGCACCGCACATGTCGAAGAGACCTTCGACTACCACTACGCCAAGCACCATCAGGCCTATGTCACCAACCTGAACAACCTGATCAAGGGCACCGAGTACGCAGACCTCGACCTTGAAGCCATCGTCAAGAAGGCCCCGGCCGGCGGCATCTACAACAACGCCGCCCAGGTGTGGAACCACAGCTTCTTCTGGAACTGCATGAAGCCGAACGGCGGCGGCGCCCCGACCGGCGCCCTGGCCGACGCCATCAACAAGAAGTGGGGCTCGCTCGACGAGTTCAAGAAGGCCTTCCAGACCTCCGCCGTCGGCAACTTCGGCTCGGGCTGGACCTGGCTGGTGAAGAAGGCCGACGGTTCGGTCGACATCGTCAACATGGGCGCCGCCGGCACCCCGCTGACCACCGGCGACAAGGCGCTGCTCTGCATCGACGTCTGGGAACACGCCTACTACATCGACTACCGCAACATGCGCCCGAAGTTCGTCGAGACCTTCCTCGGCAATCTGGTCAACTGGGAATTCGCGGAAAAGAACTTCGCCTAAGTCGTTCGCGTTACGAAGTCGAAGGGCCGGGAAACCGGCCCTTTATTATTTGCTTTACCTGACCTGATTATTTGGGACAACTGCGACGGCGGACTGCAACTGCACCCAACATACCCAAGCCGAGAAGCGCCAAGGTCGATGGTTCAGGAACCCCATTCCCTCCCCCTCCGACATCGTAGCTTATCGTTCCGTTGATGATCGGAATACCTCCGTATGTCAAGGTATCTGCCCCAAACAGCGACAACTCGTTTGCGCCAACCTGAAACAGAGACTGCATACCGTTCGTGAGCAGGTAGTCCAATTTATAACCCGATGTGTCGATAGCCATACCTGCGGTGTTCAAGCTGAATCCGGGCAACGGGGAGTAGAAGTTATCGACGCCGGTCGAACTTTGAATCGCTACTACCGTATCGTTCAGATAGGTGGCAAAGGTATCGTTCACAATCGCCTCGAATGTGAACGAAAGGTTGAAATAACCTGTGGGCAAGTTGAAGTTGTAGCGCAAAAACTTCCCCTGGTAGTTCGCCAGGTAATTAACGCCGTCCGACGGCACGGTGAATGAGGCATCCGCTGGCAACGCCGGTGCCGATGATGGCGACGCGGAAAGAAATACATTGGAAGTTGTGGCCTCGCTGAACATGACATCGTTGATATCGAACGAAATCGTCGCTGCCGACGCTCCGTTTGACGTAAGCAACGATGCCGACGCCAAGGCTATTGGTATGAAGTTGTTGAGTTTAAGCATGTTGCCCTCCTTCTAATTACCGGCAATGAAATATCATGAACAGACACGAAATTTCTCAGCAGAAAGGCAAGCATCATTTATACCTACAGTAAGTATGGGCATTTATTTCCACGACATTTCATATAGTTAACCTTTCGCGCCGTGAATTAAGGCAATTCACAAAGTAACTTTTAGAAGGGGCATGTAAAAGAATTCGACACTTGGTTGCGTACATTAAAGAAACGGGCACCCGCGGTGCCCGTTTCTTTTCACGAATTCGCGGACAACCGCACGAGAGCAATGCAAGGGTCGGCCCTGTCCCGCATCACTGTTCCAGATCACCCGAGCTGTCTGGTCGTCCCGACAGTGGCGGACTTATCCCGCATCGAAGGACGCCATCCGTTACGGCCTCGATATTCCAGGCCCAGGATGGGTCATGCATCTTCAGTCAGCAGTGCGTTGATCTCGTCGCTTACCCGGCTGTATTCCAGCCGTACTGTATCCAGCAACGCCGGGGCACCCTCCAGAGTCGCCTTCCGACCCAATGCCTCAAGTTGCTTGAAGAGGTCCGACAGGACCGTGGCCCCGACATTGGCGGAGCTTGATTTAAGCGCATGGGCTGCGCAGCGCAGGGGGTCGGCGTCACCCGCAGCGATGGCGCGCTCTACCTCCCTCATGCCAGCGCCCGAAGTATCCAGATAAACCCGCAGGATCTGCCGCACCAGCTTATTACCGCCCGAGGGATCGAGTTCGCCTAATTGCTCGAGCTGCTTCATGTTGATGCTGGCAACTCGCGCCGGGGCGGTGGCGGAATGGGGGGCGGCTTGCTCCTCTGCCGGCAGCGGCCTGCTGCCAGCACCCGGCAAGGCATCTGATGGCACGGGCTGGTGCGGCCGAATTGCGCTGGTCCAGTGCTCGAGCATCGCCTGGAGTGCAGGCCGGGTGAATGGCTTGGGCATGAAATCATCCATACCCGCAGCCAGGCAGGCTTCCCGGCTGCCGCGCATGGCATTCGCCGTGAGGGCGATGATGGGAATGCGCCGCGCTGAGCGGCCCCGCGCCGTCTGCCTGGTTTCCCAGGCACGAATGCGGCGCGTTGCCTCGTAACCGTCGATGTCGGGCATCTGGCAGTCCATCAATATGATGTCGCATGCACTGGAGGTCGCGGCCACAACCCCTTCTTCCCCACCTCCGGCAATCGACACGCGGCAACCGAGGAGACGGAGGGTGGCACTTGCCACCTCCTGGTTCACCTGGTTGTCTTCCACCAGCAGGACCTGCAGTCCGGCAAGCGCAATCGGTTTCTCGCGGGCCTCAGCGCCAGCGCCAGACTCTTCGGGAGCCAACCCAAGCGCAACACGCATTCCACTGAACAACTGTGCCTTGCGCACCGGCTTGACAACGTAGCGATCGACGCCCGCTGCATGCGCAGCTTGCGTTACGGCTGCCCGATTCATGGATGAGAGCATGACGATGCGCACACCCGCCAGTTGTGGATCGGTCCGCAACTGATGAGTCATTTCGATACCGTCCATTCCAGGCATCGACATGTCAAGCAGAATGATGTCGTAGGCTTGCCCGCGGTTCGCGGCCAGGCGCATTTTCTCCAGCGCTTCGCTGGCATTCGCCGCCATTTCGGCGGACATGCCCCAGCCGCGCACATGCGCGAGGAGGATCGTGCGATTGGTCGCGTTGTCATCCACAATCAGCACCGTGAGTCCGCGCAGACCGTCGCCGTCCTGGTCAGCCTCGCTCGCCAACTGCATGGGGGCGATCTCGATCCTTAGCGTGACCCAGAACGTGCTGCCCACCCCGACCTGGCTGCTGACACCCGCGGCGCCCCCCATCAACTGGCTCAAACACCGGATAATGGACAGGCCAAGCCCGGTACCGCCATAGCGGCGGGCCGTTCCCGTATTGCCCTGGTCGAACTCCTCGAAAATAGTTTCCTGTTTCTCCTCCGGGATACCGCAGCCTGTATCTATCACTTCAACGCGCAGCACCATCTCGTTTGCGCGCTGCTCGATGACGCTTGCCTGAACGGAGATTTCGCCGTGCTCGGTAAACTTGATCGCGTTGCTGAGCAGGTTGGAGAGGATCTGCCGCAAGCGCCCGGAATCCGCACGTGCCCAGAGCGGAACATCTGGCGCCAGCAGGCAATGAATTTCCAGGCCCTTGCCCTGCGCGCGCTCGGCAAAAAGACCGGTCACATCTTCGATCAGGTCACGCAGGTGGAAGTCGGTCTGGTCCAGTTCCAGCTTGCCTGCCTCGATTTTGGAAAAATCGAGAATGTCGTTGATCACCCCCATCAGGGCCTGACCGGAACGCAGGGCGGTCTGTGCCAACCGTCGCTGATCGTCGTTCAGGTGCGAGTCGAGCAGCAGTTCAGTCATGCCGAGAACACCGTTCATCGGTGTGCGTATCTCGTGACTCATGTTTGCCAGGAACATCGATTTCGATCGCGTCGCTTCCTCCGCGCGGGTCTTCGCCTCGTTCGCCTCCGCCACGGCCACTTCCAGCGCACTATTGATGCCAGCCAGCTCCTGGCTTCGCTCAGCCAAGTGGCGATCCCGTTCCTCGAGTTGCGCCAGCATCTGGTTGAAGCTCTGGCTGAGCTGGCCGACCTCGTCCTGTTCGCCACTCGTGACCCGAATGCTGAAGTTCTGCTCCTTGGTCACCTGGTGCATGGAGCTTGCCAGCTCGAAGATTGGCTCGATGATTTGCCTCTGCAGGCGTGCAGCCTGATAAAAGGCCAACCAGCCCGATAACAAGCTGACGCCAAGAATCAGGAGCACACTGCCCGCAAACTGCGTATAGAAACGTTCAGGGCTGGCAAGGAGATAGACATATCCGATGGTTTCAGCTTGCAGCACCACGGGTGCCACATATTCGATTGCATCCAGCCGAAACCGGAAATCCGCGACACCCTGCTGGATATTTTGGAGCAACCAGGGGTTTCCTTCGGCGGACGATGGCCGGGCTTTGTCCGTTTGCGCGTAGCCTGCGAAGAACCCGCCGTCACGGGAAAACACGGTGACCGAGGAAATGTCTTTTTCTGCCTTGAGTGACCCGAGGAGCTTGGTCGCCTGACGCGGCTCTTCAAACTCAAGCGCGGCGGTAACGTTGGTTGCCACCACTTGGGCAACCACCGAAAGGCGCTCGGCCATCTTGTCGGCAAAAGTCCATGCCTGGAACGCCAGCATGGCGACGGCAACGATGGCCAGGACGACCGCGACGGTACGCCAGACCAGCCGCTGTAGTTTGTCCCGGATCGAACCGCGGTTACCTGGAGGGGCGGCTTCTCGAAGCATCTGGCTTTACTCGATGATGGTTGCCAATTCCAGCAGGGGCGTCCCGGGTTCGAGCCCGCTCTCGCGGGCACTGCGCAGATTGATCTCGAAGGTAATCTTGTTCTCGCCCCGGATCATCCCGATCATGCCGCCCCGCCGCGCAAAATCCGGGGCATCGCTGATGGTCAGCACAGGACGGCCACGTAACGTGGAAGCTATCCCGCTGGCAATCTCGTTAGTTCCGCTGGGAATGAACAGAACGTGGCAGCCCTTGACGTCGACCGAGGACAGGCTGCCAATCTTACGAAACTGCGCCAGTCGATCCCGCGCCGGTTTGCCATCGACCGCCGCCAGCGCCTCGCCTACCCCTGAGCTTCCCAGGGAACAAATCTGCAACGGATCCTTGCCCGCCAATGTCGCTACGGGCCAATCGACGAACTTGACCAGTTTGAATATCAGGGCCGCCTTGATACGGTCTTCGCGCTGCCCCAGTGTTTCAGCATGGATCACAGGCGAAAGAACGGACAGGCAAACCGGCAGCGCCAACACGAGTGGCCACCGAAAGCGCGCGAAGAAGGATGCAAATACGTGAAGCATTATCGGTGATCTGCTCAGAACTTCCAGCTGATCTGCCCGTAAATCGACCGTTCGATCAGCATCGGCGGAACATCCAATGCCTCAGAGACAAACTCGGCATGTAGTTTCTTGAGGAGATTGCGTCCGACCAGACTCAGTTCGATGCTCTTCTCCGGCCGCCAGGCGAGCCGCAGATCAAGCCCGGTATAAGCTGGAATCGGCGTGATCGATTCGCCGAGATCCGATAGTTTTCCGACGCGACGCAGCCACAGGTCAACATCGATATCCGCGCGGGGATTCCAGGCAGCCCGCAGGGAAGCTTGTTGTTTCGGGACGCTGCCTTCCCGATCCGTGCTGAATGAATTGCCCTCCTCCTTGATCACCATGGAGTAGCGAGACAGGGCTAACTGAAACTTCAGGTTTGGCAGGGCGCGCCAATCAGTCGCCAGCTCGATTCCCTGGCTGTGGCCAGTGGCCTTGTTGGCACCCTGAACCGGCTGCACGACATAGGTTTGTCCCGGCACAAACAAGCATGCCGGCGCAGGCAGGCCCGATGGCTGGCAGACCGGCGTAACAAAGTTCCCCGTCCGCAACTCATCATAGACGTTGTAGTAAGCCGCCAGATCCATGCTCAGGGACGAAGTCAGCTGTTTTTTCCAGCCTGCCTCGTAAGCTATCAGCGACTCGGAACCGACTACGCTGAAGCCCTGTAGCAGCACGGGAAGCGGCAGAGGATTGCGCGACGAAAGGGGGGGCAATACGGTCTGATTGATCAAGCCCCCATCATCCAGACGGCTCGGGGTCCGCACGGCCCGGGCCACCGCGCCCCAGACCGTGGAACCGTCACCTGGCGTCCAGAGCAATCGGGCATTCGGCTGATGTTCAAGACCGGTGTAGTCATTGTGCTCCAGCTTGGTCCCCAACGTCAGGATCAGCCTTTCAGGGACCAGCGTGATGTCGTCCTGGATGAAGACACTGGACAATTTGCGGCTTGCCGCAGCGGGCGAGAAAGTCGCGTACTGCAGCGTATTGGCAGGAATGCCCGTTACCGACACAGCCATCTGGTCGCGACCATAGCGATAGCCTGCGCCCATGACCAGATCGTGTCCCGTGAAGCGTTTGGTCCGATACTGGAAGTCCATGTCGAAGGTATCGCGGTCTTCCTTCAAGTGGACTGGCCAGTCACGATAGGTATGATCAATGTAGCTTTGGAACGTAAATGAGTCGGTGGCCGAAACCTCGCGTTGCCAGCGTCCGAGCAAGTTCCAGCCCGAGACACTCTGCGTGGTTCCAGCCAGTGCGTTGTAGGGCGGTGTCAGAAAATTGAGTACGGACGTTTCGCCGGAACGACCCGTGTAGTAATCACCCTGCACGGTAACCGTGTCGCGGCCGCTCATGGCAAAGTCTGTGCGAAAACCCATGCGGTTCTGCCGCCACTGGTCATGTCCGGCGCTACCCAAGGCTTCGATCACCGACTCATCGCGATCGGAGCCCTTGGCATAGATGCGCCAATGGCCGACCTCGCCTAACGTGCCGCCGTAACGCATCGAAATCGTCCCACGTTCTTCGCCACCGGTGCGTATTTGTGCCAAGCCACCCTGGGTTGCTGCCGCTGACTTGGTGATGATGTTGATCACGCCATTCACTGCATTTGCTCCCCAGAGGGAAGCACCCGGACCGCGAATGATCTCGATGCGTTCGATATCGGCAAGAATCGTGTCCTGCACATCCCAATACACACCGGAGTAGGACGGCGTGTAAACGCTGCGACCATCCATCAAGACGAGAAGCTTGTTGGTGAAGCGTCCGTCCAGCCCTCGCGCACTCACCGCCCAGACATTGGAACTGATCTGCCCGACCTGGATGCCGGGTGCCATGCGCAGGGCGTCCGGAATGGTGGTGGCGCCGGACCGTCGGATGTCGTCGGCGGTAATGACGAATATCGCTGCGGCAGACTGGGAGACGGTCTGCGGCTTCTTGGAAACCGAGGTGATCTCCAGGTTGAGAACTTCCTTGAGGTCGAGATCAAAGAACAAATCATCACTCGCGGCCCAGGAGGCCAGAGGCACCGAGGCTGATACCGCTCCGAAAACCATGGCGCGCATCCAGTGCGACTGGGATAAGGTGGGTTTCATGCATGCCTCCGTGTTTCAGCTGGTTGGATTAGGGATTTGTTTGCAAAAAGGGGCTGGGCTGCGCAAGACATGACGTCATCCCTGTCCCGGGCACTTGCCCGCAAGGCGGGGGTGAATTCCATGGGCGACTCCAGCCCCTGTTCGTCCAGTTGATGGATGCAGCCGCTTGCCAGATCCCGTTGAGGTTGGCAGGCCAGCAAAAACTCGACCCGCGGCAGAGGCTGGCGCAGGTTGCTTTCCGGATTGAGGCGTCGCATCGCTGATTGGGTGCGGGAAGCGCTGTAAAACCTAAATTCTAGCGGCCTTGATTCATGGCATGAACAATTTTATTGAGCCGGTCATCGTTAATAGCGGCCTGGACCGCAAGACGTTTCATCATCTGCTTCGCTGCAACCCGGCGTCAGCTGGCCAGCACCTCGTCGAACGCAGCTTCCAGCGTCGCCACCGTGCGCTCAACGGCGTAGAGTTTGTCCAGCCCGAAAAGGCCAATGCGGAATGTACGGAAATCGGCAGGCTCGTCGCATTGCAGCGGCACGCCGGCTGCCGTTTGCAGCCCCTGGGCGATGAACTTTTTAGCCGACTGGATATCCGGATCGTCGGTGTAGCAGACCACCACGCCCGGCGCCTCGAAGCCCGGCGCGGCAACACTGGGAAAGCCGCGCTTTGCCAGCAGCGCTCGCACCTTCGCACCGAGCTCGATTTGTGCGGCACGCAGTTTCTCGAATCCATAAGCCTCAGCTTCCAGCATGACCTTGCGCAGCGCGACGAGTGCGTCGGTCGGCGGCGTGGCGTGGTAGGCATGACCGCCCTTTTCGTAAGCCTGCATGATCTGCAACCACTTTTTGAGGTCGGCGGCGAAACTGGTGCTGGTCGTCGCATCGATGCGGCGCAATGCCTCGGCGCCAAGGCAGACCAGCGCGCCACAGGGCGGGCCACTCCAGCCCTTCTGCGGCGCGGTGACAAGAATATCGACACCCGTGGCAACCATATCCACCCAGAGTGTGCCGGAAGCCACGCAGTCGAGCACGAACAGTCCGCCGTGCGCGTGTACGGCGTCCGCCACGGCACGCAGGTAGTCATCGGGCAGCAGCATGCCGGAGGAGGTTTCGACATGCGGGGCGAATACCAGGTCGGGCTTTTCGGCACGGATCGTCCCGATCACTTCCTTGATCGGCGCGGGCGCGAACGGCGTCTTCGGCGCGTCGGCGCCACGTCGTGCCTTCAGCACCGTGGTCGAGGCGGGAATCGAACCCATCTCGAAAATCTGGCTCCAGCGATAGCTGAACCAGCCGTTGCGAATTACCAGGCACTTGCGGCCGGTGGCGAACTGGCGCGCCACCGCCTCCATGCCGAAGGTGCCGCTGCCGGGCACGATGATCGCGGCTTCGGCGCGATAGACAGATTTGAGAATGCGTGAAATGTCGCGCATCGTGCCCTGAAAGGCGGCGGACATGTGGTTCAGCGCACGATCAGTGTAAACGACCGAGTATTCGAGCAGACCATCGGGATCAACATTGGGCAGCAAACCGGGCACGTTGGGCTCCTAAGGTTTCATACTTGGGCCGGCTAGCGTAGCACAGCCAACTGGAAAACTCGGTGCTGGCAGGACGGCGCCTAAAGCGCACGCGGGGCCTTTTCGATGCCACCGATACGGTCGCCGCGCTTGATACCGCGCTGGGCAAACCAGCCGACGTTCATTTCCAGCGCATAGCGCGCCGGTTTTGCGGCGCAGTGGTTGTCTTCGGTCTGCGGCTGCATCTCCTCGATGTTGAGGACGCGCCCGGTTTCATCCAGGAAAGCCACCGACAATGGCAGCAGGGTGTTCTTCATCCACATGCAGTGCTGCGCATCCTGCGGGAAAACGAACAACATGCCATGCTGCTGTGGCATCGCCTTGCGCTGCATCAGGCCCTGCATGCGATCCGGATTGTTCGCGGCCACCTCGGCTTCGATGCGGTGAAAGCCGGCAGTCAGCTCCATGACGGGCAGCGACTGTGCGCTGGCGGAAACGACACCGCAAAACAGCAGGATGGGCAAAATGGCGTTCTTCATTGCGGACTTCCTTCAGGGTAGCGTTTGCAAAAGCGCAACGTTTCCGGATAAGGGAAAAAGTCACGGATCGACCCGTTGCGGATATCTTCCTGTGCCTGTTGCCAGAAGCCGACCTCGAGCAGATCGGCATGATGGCGCATGAAGGCGGCGCGGATATTCGGCACGGTGAGCAGGAAGTGGGCAAATTCCTCGGGGAAAACGTCGTTGCGCCCGACCGAATACCACGGCTCGCCGGACATCTCGGCTTCCTCGTTGGGCGCCGGAGGAATGCGCCGGAAGTTGCAGTCGGTCATGTACTCGATCTCGTCGTAGTCGTAGAACACGACGCGGCCAAAGCGGGTGACACCGAAGTTCTTCCACAGCAGGTCGCCGGGGAAGATGTTGGCGATGGCCAGTTCGCGGATCGCGTTGCCATATTCCATCACCGCCTGCTCGACGAGATCGTCGCGCCCGGCCGCGATGGCGCGCGCCAGATAAAGGTTGAGCGGCTCCATGCGGCGCTCGATATACAGGTGATGGATGATGATTTCACCCGCGTCCTCTTCGAGTAGCGAAGGGATCTCGCGGCGCAACTCGTCGAGCAGCTCCGGGGAAAAACGTTCCTTCGGCAACGCGACCTGGGAGAACTCCAGCGTGTCGGCCATGCGGCCGACACGGTCGACCTGCTTGACCAGTTGATACTTGCGCTTGACCGTGGCGTGGTCGACTTCCTTGCTGGCGCCGAAGCGGTCCTTGATTGCCTTGAAGACATAGGGATAGGACGGCAGGGTGAACACCAGCATCACCAGGCCACGAATGCCGGGGGCAACAACAAAGCGGTCGGCGGAGTGGTACAGATGAGAGAACAATCCGCGATAGAAGGCGGTCTTGCCCTGCTTGCCCAGTCCCAGCATCGAGTAGATTTCCGCGCGAGGCTTGCTCGGCATGAAACTGCGCAGAAACTGCACAGTATTGGCCGGCACCGGCATGTCGACCATGAAGTAGGCCCGCGACAGGGAAAACAGCAAACCGATCATGACGGGATCGAGCAGTACCGTATCGACAAACAGTTTGCCTGCGGTGTCATGCAGCACGGGCACGGCGAACGGGTAGGCGTTTGCGCCATTCTCAACCCGGCCAATGACATAGGCTGCCTTGTTGCGATAGAACGCCGAAGACAGCACCTGGATCTGGAAGTTGTCCTCGCGCTGCGGTAGTTCGGCAAACTGCTCCAGCACCGCGCGGCGGATGTGCTCGACATCCCGGTCCAGATCGGCGAATTCGCGTTGCCAGGCAAAGTCGAGAAAGATGCGGCGGAGCGCATCCCGACAGTCCGCTTCATGCGGGTAATAGCAGCGATAGGTCGGCGGATCGGATTCGATGTATTCGGTCGAGATCGCCGGCCGCACGAAGATGAATTCGTTGTGGAAGTAGGTGCGGTGCAGAATCTTGCAGAACACCGAGTTGAAGAAGGTCTCGGCCAGTTCTGGCTGGTCGTGGTTGGTCAGCAGACCGATGTAATAAAGCTTGGCCTGCCGCCAGACGGCAACATCCAGCGCTTCGTCAGCAAATTCGCCGTGCAGGCGCTCGACGGTTTCGGCAACGCGATCATCATAAAACTGGATGCGCTCCCTGACGGCCTGCTGCACCCCCGGCCAATCACCCTGCTCGAAGCGCACCTTGGCCGCCGCCGAGCTTTCACGAAACAATCGGTAGTGCTTGTTAAACCCTGCCATCAGGGTCTGGGCGATCGACAGCGCCTGCGTACCGGACACAGGGTCGGCATCCACCACCTTATTTACCGATAAGCTCATGTATTATCTGAATTTTATTTCAATGTCGCCGTTTGATTCTAGCACCCGGCAGCTAGCGGTCGGACTGGCATTCGTGGATAATGGCCGCATTTCAACCAACAGCAACCGCCACTGGAGCAGTCATGAGTCAGACTCACATCAAGGTTCCCGCTACTGGTCAAAAAATCGTTGCCGGGCAGCTTACGCCGGACAACCCCGTCATTCCCTTTATCGAGGGGGACGGCATCGGTGTCGATATCACCCCGGTAATGCAGGCCGTGGTCGACGCGGCGGTGGCCAAGGCCTACGGCGGCAAGAAAAAGATTTCCTGGATGGAAGTGTATGCCGGCGAAAAATCCACCCGGCTTTACGGCCCGGATGTCTGGTTGCCGGAAGAGACACTGAACGCCTGCAAGGAATACGCCGTTTCGATCAAGGGGCCGCTGACCACGCCGGTCGGCGGCGGCATTCGCTCGCTGAACGTCGCGCTGCGCCAGGAAATGGACCTCTACCAGTGCGTGCGCCCGGTGCGCTACTTCAAGGGCATCCCCTCGCCGCTGAAAGATCCAACCAAGACCGACATGGTGATCTTCCGCGAGAACACCGAGGACATCTACGCTGGCATCGAATGGGCGGCCGAGTCGGACAACGCGAAAAAGGTCATCAAGTTCCTGCAGGACGAAATGGGCGTGAAGAAGATTCGCTTTCCCGCTACTTCCGGCATCGGCATCAAGCCGGTATCAAAGGAAGGCACCGAGCGCCTCGTGCGCGCCGCGCTGAAATACGCGGTCGCCAACGACCGGAAAAGTGTCACCCTGGTGCACAAGGGCAACATCATGAAGTTCACCGAGGGCGCCTTCCGCGACTGGGGCTATGCGCTGGCGCAGAACGAATTCGGTGCCAAGCCCATCGACGGCGGCCCCTGGTGCAGTTTCAAGAATCCGCAGACGGGCCGCGAGATTATCGTCAAGGATGTGATCGCCGACGCCTTCCTGCAACAGATCCTGTTGCGGCCGCAGGAGTCGGATGTCATCGCCACCCTCAACCTCAACGGCGACTATATTTCCGATGCGCTGGCCGCACAGGTAGGCGGCATCGGCATCGCGCCGGGCGCCAACATCTCCGACCGGTACGCGGTGTTCGAGGCGACCCACGGCACGGCGCCCAAGTATGCCGGCAAGGACATGGTCAATCCCGGCTCGCTGATCCTTTCCGCCGAAATGATGCTGCGTCACCTCGGCTGGAAGGAAGCCGCCGACCTCATCATCAAGGCCATGGAAGCTGCCATCGGCGACAAGACCGTCACCTACGATTTCGCCCGCCAAATGGAGGGCGCCAAGGAAGTGAAGTGCTCCGAGTTCGGCCAGGCGATGATCGCGCGCATGTAAGCCGATAGCAGCTACGCGGCCATAAAAAAAGCCCGCCGGTTGGCGGGCTTTCACCTTCAGCGTCGGCAAAAGTCGGCGCTGACGAGACGGCACTAAATGGTGCTAGGCCTTCTGGATATTGGACGCCTGCTTGCCTTTGGGGCCCTGCACGACGTCGAAGCTGACCTTTTCGCCCTCTTTCAGGGTCTTGAAGCCGCCCATGCTGATGGCGGAAAAGTGCGCGAACAAATCTTCGCTACCATCGTCTGGAGTAATGAAGCCGAAACCCTTGGAATCGTTGAACCACTTGACGGTACCCGTTGCCATAACACCTCTTTCATAAAACGTTACATATATCCGGCCACAAGCAGCATGACCGGCGACATGTTTGTGTTGCAAGTTCTCGACAGCGGAGAGAGCCAAAGCGGTGAATCAGAGAGCTGAAACGAAAGCGCGGTCACTCGGATAACACTGAGATGAAGCTTGAACCAAACACGGTCGCCTTTTACGCAATTTTCCAACTGGCGTCAACTCATTTCAATGCTGCATGACAGCATGCCGGGAACTCCATGTGAGACAGAACGAGGCGGGATTTTTACCCCGCTTTTCCCCTGATGTGAGCACGGTTGAACGGCGTTAGATTCGCATTACAATCTTTTTATGGCAACTCGAAAGCAGGCAAACCCTACCGCAGGCGTCGCCCTTGCACCGGAACGGCAACAGATCAAGCCACCGCCGCTGTACAAGGTCGTGCTGCTGAACGATGATTACACGCCGATGGATTTCGTCGTCGTTGTGCTGGAAAGGATTTTTCGCATGAACCGCGAAGCGGCAACCCTGGTGATGCTGAACGTGCATCGGCGCGGCCGCGGGGTTTGCGGGGTGTTTCCGCGCGACCTGGCAGCCACCAAGGTCGAGCAGGTGGGCGCTTTTGCCCGACGTCACCAGCATCCGCTGGCATGCATGATGGAAGAGAACTGAAGCAGATACGGAAAGGACTGGGATGATCGCGCAGGAACTTGAAGTCAGCTTGCACATGGCCTTTGTCGAGGCACGCCAGAAACGTCACGAGTTCATTACCGTCGAGCACCTGCTGCTCACGCTGCTGGACAACCCGTCAGCCGCCGACGTACTGCGCGCCTGCGCTGCCGATCTTGAAGAGTTACGCCGCGAAGTCGCCGGCTTCATCGACCAGCACACGCCTACCGTGCCCGGCGATGGCGAAATCGATACGCAGCCGACGCTCGGCTTCCAGCGCGTCATCCAGCGCGCCATCCTGCATGTCCAGTCTTCCGGCAAGAAGGAAGTGAATGGCGCCAACGTGCTCGTCGCGATCTTCGGCGAGAAGGATTCGCACGCGGTCTATTTCCTGCAAAAGCAAAGCATTTCGCGGCTCGACGTAGTGAACTACATTTCCCATGGCATCACCAAGACGCCGCAGCCGGTCGGCAAGAGCGAGGAAGCGCCGGAGCAGGAAGTCGAAGCACAACAACAGGCCAGCGCACTCGACAACTTCACGCAGAATCTGAATCAACTCGCTTTGACCGGCAAGATCGATCCGCTCATCGGTCGCGACAAGGAGCTGGAACGCGTCATCCAGACGCTCTGTCGCCGCCGCAAGAACAACCCGCTGCTGGTTGGCGAAGCCGGCGTCGGCAAGACCGCGATTGCCGAAGGCCTGGCCCGGCGCATCTTCGAAAACCGTGTGCCGGACATCCTGGCCAACGCCACGGTGTATGCACTCGACATGGGCGCGCTGCTGGCGGGCACCAAGTACCGCGGCGATTTCGAGCAGCGCCTGAAAGCCGTGCTGAAGCAACTCGCGGACGCGCCGAATGCCGTCCTGTTTATCGACGAGATTCACACCCTGATCGGTGCCGGCGCCGCCTCCGGCGGCACGCTTGATGCCTCGAACCTCTTGAAGCCCGCCTTGTCTTCAGGCGCGGTCAAGTGCATTGGCGCCACGACTTACAACGAGTTTCGCGGCGTCTTCGAAAAGGATCATGCACTGTCGCGCCGCTTCCAGAAGATCGATGTCAACGAGCCGAGCGTCGATGAAACCGTCGCGATTCTGCGTGGCTTGAAGACGCGCTTCGAGGAACATCACGGCATCAAGTATTCGGCCGCTGCGATCACCAACGCCGCCGAGCTCGCCGCCAAGTTCATCACCGATCGCCACCTGCCGGACAAGGCCATCGACGTTATCGATGAGGCCGGTGCGGCGCAACGCATCCTGCCCAAGTCAAGGCAGAAGAAGGTGATCGGCAAGCAGGAAATCGAGGAGATCGTCGCCAAGATCGCGCGCATTCCACCGCAGCATGTGTCGGCCGACGACCGCTCGGCCTTGAAGAATCTCGACCGCGACCTGAAGAGCGTCGTGTTCGGCCAGGACATTGCCATCGACGCGCTGGCCCGGGCGATCAAGATGTCGCGCTCCGGTCTGGGCAGTCCGGTCAAACCGATCGGCAGTTTCCTCTTCTCCGGTCCGACGGGTGTCGGCAAAACCGAGGTCGCCCGGCAGCTGGCCTACTGCATGGGCATCGAGCTGATCCGTTTCGATATGTCGGAATACATGGAGCGCCATGCGGTGAGCCGCCTGATTGGCGCTCCGCCGGGCTACGTCGGCTTTGACCAGGGCGGTCAGCTCACCGAGGCCGTGACGAAAAAGCCGCATGCCGTGCTCCTGCTCGACGAGATCGAGAAAGCGCATCCCGACATTTTCAATATCCTCCTGCAGGTGATGGATCACGGCACGCTGACCGACAACAACGGCCGCAAGGCAGATTTCCGCAACGTTGTCATCATCATGACCACCAACGCCGGCGCCGAGGCGCTGCAGAAGACCAGCATCGGCTTCACGATGAACAAGCAGGCCGGCGACGAGATGGCCGATATCAAGCGCATGTTTACACCGGAATTTCGCAACCGTCTCGACGCGACCATCTCGTTCAAGGCGCTCGACAATGAAATCATCCTGCGCGTGGTCGACAAGTTCCTCATGCAGCTTGAAGGCCAGCTCCACGAGAAGAAAGTGGAAGCCATCTTCACCGACACGCTGCGCGCCTGGCTGGCCGAAAAGGGCTTCGATGCACTGATGGGCGCGCGCCCGATGGCGCGCCTGATCCAGGACACCATTCGCGCCGCGCTGGCCGACGAGCTGTTGTTCGGCAAGCTCATCCACGGTGGCCGGGTCACCATCGACCTCGATGAAAATGACAAGGTCCGCCTCGACTTCGACAGCGGCGAAAACACTCCCACGCCCACCCGGACCGCATCCTCACCTGCCTGAACCGATGGATTGCGCCACCCATTTTTCAACTGCGGACCTCTGTGATGCGCATGAAGGCAAGGTGCGCGCCGCCACGCCGATACTCCGCGCGTACGGCGGCAAGACTGCCTTCCACGGCCGCATCGCCACGCTGAAGCTGTTCGAGGACAACGGCCTCGTGCGCAAGACCCTCGACACCCCGGGCGAGGGACGCGTGCTGGTCATCGACGGGGGCGGCAGCCTGCGTTGCGCCCTGCTGGGCGACCAGCTTGCCGCACTGGCCGTCAAAAACCACTGGACCGGCATCGTGATCTGGGGCTGCCTGCGTGATTCGGCCGCCATCGGAGCGATGGGCCTCGGCGTGCTGGCCCTTGCCACCCATCCCCGCAAGACAGTCAAGAAGAACCTCGGCGACGCCGAGGTGCCGGTCAGCTTCGCGGGCATCGACTTTCATCCCGGCGACTGGCTCTATGCCGATGCCGACGGACTGATTGTCAGCGCAACACCGTTGCACTGAACCCTCGTACCAACCCTGCTGCCCCTGAACCATAAGCTGGAGCCATCGCAGCAGTGAAGTCATATCAAAACTTTCTAACATATGTCTTATATAAGATACTTGTTGCTTTGCAGAAACTTCCCTATACTTCACCGCATAGTTTTATCCCAGACACCCCCGAACCCCATCAAGAGAGGACCCTGACATGATCGATCGCAAAGCTCAAATTGCTGCCCTGGAAAAAGACTGGGCGACCAATCCCCGCTGGAAGGGCGTGAAGCGCGGTTACTCCGCAGAAGATGTAGTCCGCCTGCGCGGTTCCGTGCAGATCGAACACACGCTGGCCAGGCGCGGGGCCGAGAAGCTATGGGACAAAATCAATGGCGGTGCCAAGAAGGGTTACGTGAATGCCTTCGGCGCCATCACCGCCGGCCAGGCCATGCAGCAGGCCAAGGCCGGCCTGGAAGCGGTCTATCTGTCGGGCTGGCAGGTCGCCGCCGACGGCAACACCTCCGAAACCATGTACCCCGACCAGTCGCTGTATGCCTACGACTCCGTGCCGACCATGGTGCGTCGCATCAACAACACCTTCAAGCGTGCCGACGAGATCCAGTGGTCGCGCGGCATCAATCCCGGCGACAAGGAATTCATCGACTACTTCCTGCCCATCGTGGCCGATGCCGAAGCCGGTTTCGGCGGCGTGCTCAACGCATTCGAGCTGATGAAGAACATGATCGTCGCCGGCGCCGCCGGCGTGCATTTTGAAGACCAACTCGCTGCCGTGAAGAAGTGCGGCCACATGGGGGGCAAGGTGCTGGTGCCGACGCACGAGGCCTGCGAGAAGCTGATCTCCGCTCGCTTTCGCCGCCGACGTCATGGGCGTGCCGACCATCGTACTGGCCCGCACCGACGCCGAGGCCGCCAACCTGCTGACCTCCGACCACGACGCCAACGACAAGCCTTTCCTCACCGGCGAGCGCACCGCAGAGGGCTTCTATCGCGTGAAGAACGGTCTGGAACAGGCCATCAGCCGTGGCGTCGCCTACGCACCCTACGCCGACCTGGTGTGGTGCGAGACCGGCACGCCGGATCTCGGCTTCGCCCGCGAGTTCGCCCAGGCCGTGCTCAAAGCCTGCCCCGGCAAGCTGCTCTCCTACAACTGCTCGCCCTCGTTCAACTGGAAGAAGAACCTCGACGACAAGACCATCGCCAAGTTCCAGGACGAGCTCTCGGCCATGGGCTACAAGTACCAGTTCATCACGCTGGCCGGCATCCACATCAACTGGTTCAACACCTTCCAGTTCGCCCACGCCTACGCGCGCGGCGAAGGGCATGAAGCACTACGTCGAACATGGTGCAGGAGCAGGAATTCGCCGCGCGCGAGCAGGGCTACACCTTCGTCTCGCACCAGCAGGAAGTCGGCGCCGGCTATTTCGACGACGTCACCACCGTGATCCAGGGCGGGTCATCCAGCGTCAAGGCGCTGACCGGCTCGACCGAAGAGGAGCAGTTCCACTAAGCATCAAGCCTGGTCCCTCGACACAGAGGGCGTGGAGCGAGAGAGCCGGCACTCGAAATGGTGTCGGCTTTTTTCTGAAGTCGGCGCTGGCGAGACGGCAGTTATCGGGCAGGTCGGTGCCCTGAAGCGACATTCATCGTCTCGGTGATTCAACGGCGGGTTTCTTATGCGGAGCAGTCGCAACGAGCGATTGCTGATGAAGTAGAACAGGCCGATCTGAAGGCGTCTGATGCCCGGTTCGCAGTTGTTTCATGGTTCGCCTCCTCGTTGGAGAAGATGGATGAACTCCCTGTTAGCTTGCCCGTTCTTATCTTCGACTCGGCTGAACCGCCGCACTTGTCACTGGTCAATGGACACTACCCTCCGCCGAAGAACATGCCAACCTTGCCATGATGATCTCTAGCGCAGGTTTGTGTTCACACCATAGATACCATACAATAATAGTCAAGTATCGATTGGCAACAATCCATCGTTATCGAATCTTCTATGCCCTCGCAAGCTGCCAACCATTCATCCGTTGGCCTGTAATCGGTGCAAGAAAACAAAGAGGTCACGCTCAAGGTTCAGATTGTTGAGGTGAAGCCTGATGGGATCAATTCAAACCACTCGACGTTTCGTCCCTGCCGATCCATTGGAAAAGGCCACGGCGGAGCGCATCTTGTCGATTCGGCGCTGGACCGAGAAACTATTCTCAATACGGGTGTCGCGCAGCCCCACATTTCGATTCGTTCCGGGGCAGTGGGTACGGCTTGGCATACCCAGCGGGAGTAGATTGCCAGGAAGTGTCATCTGGCGACCGTATTCGATGGCAAGTGCCGCACATGACGATCATCTGGAATTCTTTTCGATTCTTGTACCTGACGGCGCTTTCAGCACACGGCTTGACAAAGCCAGCGTTGGCGACACGTTGTATGTTGAAAAGCAGGTGTATGGCTTTCTGACTACTTCACGGTTTGACGGCGGACGGCATTTGTGGATGCTGGCGAGTGGGACCGGGGTGGCTCCTTTCATCTCGATCCTCCAGGATCCCGATACTTGGCAACGCTTCGATGAACGCGTGCTTGTGTATAGCGCTCGGGAATCCAGGGAACTGGCCTATGTCGATGAACTGGCTGCGCTGTCACATAATGAGTGGCTGGGGGCGGGCCGAAACACGCTGAGATTCATACCCGTCGTGACACGCGAGAGCGGTCCCGGTGTGCTGCATGAGCGCTTGCCGAAGTTGATTGCCAACGGCGATATGGAAACGGTGGCGGGTTTGCCCTTGTCTGCAGAAGACAGCCGCATCCTTGTATGCGGCAATCCACAGATGCTGGATGACGTGCGAGATGCATTATCCAATCGTGGATTACGCATGGACCGAAGTGCAAACCCAGGTCACTTCGCCACTGAAAATTATTGGTGATGCACTTACAAGACCCAGACTTTCGATGTGGGTGATTGAGCGACGGGTCTGCTGATTGCATTTCAGCCGTTGGGCAGGCAACCAATTTCACGTGAAGAATGGCCGGTTGTGGCCGGGACTCGCCTGATGCTCAGTCAGACCCAACGGCAGCAACCGCTGCATTGTTGTCGGTGCCCTTGAGTTTACGACCGACGGTTCAGCGTCGATATCCGCCGTCTCGCCAGCACCGACTTTTACGCGGCAGTCATTCCGCCTTGTCCCAGTAATCAGGCCGCCCGTAATTTTCCTTGAGCAGATCGATGAACAGCCGCACGCGCAGCGGCAGGTGGCGACGCTGGGGGAACACGGCGTGGATGCCCACCGGCGGTGTTGCGATATCGTCCAGCACCGACACCAGCCGTCCGCAGTGCAGGTCTTCCCCCACCTCCCACAATGAACGCCAGGCCAGCCCCATGCCGGCCAGGGCCCACTCATGCAGGACCGCGCCGTCGTTGCAGGCGAAGCGACCGGGCGGCTTGAAGTGGCTGGGCTTGCCATCCACGCGGAAATCCCAACCAGACTGAGTCGCCAGCGCAAGGCAGTCATGGCTCGCTAAATCATAAAGCGTGCGCGGCACGCCACGCTGCTGGAAATAGGCCGGACTGCCCACCACCACGCGACTCATCTCGCCCAGCCGCACGGCCACCAGGCTGGAATCTTCCAGTCCGCCGAGTCGCACCGCGCAGTCGACACCCTCATTGACCAGATCGACGGTGCGATCCGACAAATCGAGACCGGCACTGACATCCGGATGCGTGCACAGGAATTCGAGCAGCAAGGGCGCGACATGCTTGCGGCCGAAACCGGCCGGCGCAGTAACCTTGAGATGACCGCTCGCCCGCGCACTGCCGAGCGAAAGCTGGGCCTCGGCATCGCCAACGTCGCGCAGGATGCGCTGACAGTCCTCGAGAAAGGCGCTGCCCTCGAAGGTCAGTGTGACCTTGCGCGTGGTCCGCACCATCAGCTTGACGCCGAGGTGCTCCTCCAGCGCATCCAGGCGGCGACTGACCACCGCCGGCGCCACACCTTCGGCTCCCGCCGCGGCCGTCAGGCTGCCGCGCATTGTCACGGCAACGAAGGTTTCCATGAGTTTCAGTCGATCCATACTCACTCCCGAGCGAGGTTTGATAGTTGCGTATTTTGCAACAATCAATTGCTTTTTAATCCATTTTTTTAACCTGGAAATGGCCGTAAGCTTCAATCCATCAATCGCCCCATCCGGGGCAGCCAATTCGAGGAGAAAAATATGGCACGCATGAGAGCAGTAAACGCCGCCGCCCACATCTTGCGCCTGGAAGGTTGCGACACCGCCTTCGGCGTGCCGGGTGCAGCAATCAACCCCTTCTACTCCGCCATGAGGAAGAACGGCGGCTTCAAGCACTATCTTGCCCGCCACGTCGAGGGCGCATCGCACATGGCCGAGGGCTACACGCGCGCCAAGGCCGGCAACATCGGCGTCTGCATCGGCACCTCGGGGCCGGCCGGCACCGACATGATCACCGGCCTGTATTCCGCCTCGGCCGACTCCATTCCGATCCTCTGCATCACCGGCCAGGCGCCGCGCGCCCGCCTCTACAAGGAGGACTTCCAGGCCGTGGACATCGAGTCCATCGCCAAGCCCGTGACCAAGTGGGCGGTGACGGTGCGCGAGCCGGCGCTGGTGCCGAGCGTGTTCCAGCAGGCTTTCCACGTGATGCGCTCGGGCCGCCCCGGTCCGGTGCTGATCGACCTGCCCTTCGACGTGCAGGTCGCCGAGATCGAGTTCGATCCCGACACCTACGCGCCGCTCGCGGCCTACAAGCCCGCCGCCACCCGTGCCCAGATCGAGAAGGCGCTGGCGATGCTCAATGCAGCGGAAAAACCTTTGATCGTCGCCGGCGGCGGCATCTTCAACGCCGACGCCGACAAACTGCTGGTCGAATTCGCCGAACTGGTCGATGTGCCGGTGATCCCGACACTGATGGGCTGGGGCGCGATCCCCGACGACCACCCGCTGATGGCCGGCATGGTCGGCTTGCAGACCGCGCACCGCTATGGCAACGCCACCATGCTGGCCTCCGACTTCGTGATGGGCATCGGCAACCGCTGGGCCAACCGCCACACCGGCTCGGTCGATGTCTATACGCAGGGCCGCAAGTTCGTGCATATCGACATCGAACCGACGCAGATCGGCCGCGTCTTCGGCCCCGACCTCGGCATCGCCTCCGACGCCAAGCTCGCACTGGAGCAGTTGATCGCCGTGGCGAAGGAAATGAAGGCTGCTGGCCAGCTCAAGTCGCGCAAGGCCTGGGTCGCCGACTGCCAGGCGCGTAAGCGCACCCTGCTGCGCAAGAGCGACTTCAATGAGGTGCCGATGAAGCCGCATCGCGTCTGGCACGAGATGAACAAGTATTTCGGCCGCGACGCCCGCTACGTCACCACCATCGGCCTGTCGCAGATTTCCGCCGCGCAATTCCTCAACGTGTACAAGCCGCGCAACTGGATCAACGCCGGCCAGGCCGGTCCGCTGGGCTGGACGCTGCCCGCCGCCATCGGCGCCAAGGTGGCCAATCCGGCAGCCGACGTCGTCGGCATCTCGGGCGACTACGACTTCCAGTTCATGATCGAGGAACTCGCCGTCGCGGCCCAGTTCAAGGTGCCCTACATCCACGTCGTGGTGAACAACTCCTACCTCGGCCTGATCCGCCAGGCGCAGATGAACTTCGACATGGACTACTGCGTGCAACTGGCCTTCGACAACATCAACTCGCCTGAACTTGCAGGGTACGGCGTGGACCACGTCAAGGTGGCCGAAGGGCTCGGCTGCAAGGCGATCCGCGTACACAAACCCGAGGAAATCGCCGCGGCCTTCGACCAGGCGCGTGAACTGATGAAGCAATACAGCGTGCCGGTGGTGGTCGAGTGCATCCTAGAACGCGTGACCAATATCGCCATGGGAACCGAAATCAACGCCGTGCGAGAATGGGAAGCCGTTCTCGACGTCGCCGCCCCACAGGCCTGAAACGGAGGAAACAAACATGCCGAAATTCGCCGCCAACTTGACCATGCTGTTCAACGAGACGCCCTTCATGGAGCGCTTCGACCAGGCCGCCGCCGCGGGCTTCACCGCCGTCGAGTTCCTCTTTCCCTACGACTTCGCCGTCGAGCAGCTGAAGGCGGCACTCGAGCGCAACAAGCTGCAACTGGTGCTGCACAACCTGCCGGCCGGTGACTGGGCCGCGGGCGAGCGTGGCATCGCCTGCCATCCGGACCGCGTCGAGGAATTCCACGCCGGCGTAGACAAGGCAATCGCCTATGCCAGCGCGCTCGGCGTGAAGCAGGTGAACTGCCTGGCCGGCATCCAGCCGCAGGACGTCACGGCTGCCGACGCGCGCCAGACGCTGGTCGACAACCTCAAGTTCGCCGCACCGAAACTCAAGGCCGCGGGCATCAAGCTGCTGATCGAGCCGATCAACACCTTCGACATCCCCGGCTTCTTCCTCAACCGCACCCGGCAGGCGCTCGACATCATTGCTGACACCGGCTCGGACAACATCTTCGTCCAGTACGACATCTACCACATGCAACGCATGGAAGGCGAACTGGCGAAGACCATCGAGCGGCACCTTGGCCAGATCGCCCACCTGCAGCTGGCCGACAACCCGGGTCGCAACGAGCCGGGCACGGGGGAAATCAACTATCCCTTCCTCTTCGCCTTCCTCGACCGCATCGGCTACACGGGCTGGATCGGCTGCGAATACAAGCCGGCAACGACCACCGAGGCAGGCCTCGGCTGGGTCGCCCCCTATCTCTAAGCCTAATTCGGGAGAATCAACATGAATAGTCGGATTCATCGGCCTCGGCATCATGGGCAAGCCCATGGCGCAGCACCTCATCGCTGGCGGCCACACTGCCTACCTCTACAGCCGCTCGGGCGTCGCGCAGGAACTGGTCGACGCCAAGGGCGTCGCCTGTGCCTCGCCGCAGGAGGTCGCGCAGCATGCCGACGTGATCTTCACCATGGTGCCGGACACCCCGGACGTCGAGCAGGTGTTGTTCGGCGCCGCTGGCGTCGCGGCCGGCCTCTCTGCCGGAAAGATCGTCGTCGACATGAGCTCGATCGCGCCAATCGAAACCAAGACCTTTGCCGCCCGCATCAATCGAACTCAAGTGTGAGTACATCGACGCGCCCGTGTCCGGTGGCGAGGTCGGTGCGAAGAACGCCGCGCTCACCATCATGTGCGGCGGTTCCGCAGCGGCTTTCGCGAAGGTCAAGCCGCTGTTCGAACTGATGGGCAAGAACATCACGCTGGTCGGCGGCAATGGCGACGGCCAGACCTGCAAGGTGGCCAACCAGATCATCGTCGCCCTCACCATCGAGGCCGTCGGCGAGGCGCTGCTGTTCGCTTCCAAGGCCGGCGCCGACCCGGCAAGGTGCGCCAGGCGCTGATGGGCGGCTTCGCCAACTCGCGCATCCTCGAGGTGCACGGCGAGCGCATGGTCAAGCGCACCTTCAATCCCGGCTTCCGCATCGAGCTGCACCAGAAGGACCTGAACCTCGCGCTGACCGGCGCACGCGCAGCTCGGCCTGTCGCTGCCCAACACGGCGATGGCGCAGGAACTGTTCAATGCCTGCGTCGCCCATGGCGGCAAGGCCTGGGACCACTCGGCGATGGTGCGCGCCCTCGAGATGATGGCCAACCACGAAGTCGCCAAGGCGGAGTAAACCGATGGCCGTCGCCGATCCGCAAGCCTTTCTGCGCGGCCTGTTCGACACCGCCGTCGCGGCAGTCAGCCCGGCGGTTTGCGTGCCCGCCAACCTGCCTGCACCACCCAAGGGTCGCACCGTGATAGTCGGCGCCGGCAAGGCGGCGGCGGCGATGGCGGCGGCGGTCGAGGCACACTGGCCGGCCGATCAGCCGCTTTCCGGCATGGTCGTGACGCGCTACGGCCACGGTGCGCCGACAATCCGCATCAAGGTCGTCGAGGCGGCGCATCCGGTGCCCGATGCCGCGGGCGAGATGGCGGCAGCGGCGATGTTCGAGCATGTGCGCGGCCTCACCGCCGACGACCTGGTGCTCTGCCTGATTTCCGGCGGCGGCTCGGCGCTGCTCGCCCTGCCCGCGCCCGGCCTGACGCTCGCCGACAAGCAGGCTGTGAACCGCGCGCTGCTCAAGAGCGGCGCCAATATCCACGAGATGAACTGCGTGCGCAAGCACCTCTCGGCGATCAAGGGCGGGCGGCTCGCGCTCGCCGCCGCGCCCGCGCGCGTCGTGACGCTCGGCATCTCCGACATCCCCGGCGACGACGCCGCGGCGATCGCCTCCGGCCCCACTGTCGCCGACCCGACCACGCGTGAGGCAGCGCGGGCCATCCTCGCCAAATACCACATCGACGTGCCGGTGCAGGTACAGGCGCTGCTGGCGTCGCCCGACTGCGAAACGCCAAAGCCCGGCGACCCGCGTCTTGCCCATTGCGAGACGCACGTGATCGCCACTGCCCAGCAGGCCTTGCAGGCCGCGGCCGCGCTACGCCCGCGCAGCACGGCGTCACGCCGCTGGTGCTCGGCGACAGCATCGAGGGCGAATCGCGCGACATCGCCTACATGCACGCCGCCATCGCCCGGCAAATCGCCCAGCATGACGAACCGGTGCAGCGCCCCTGCGTCATATTGTCGGGCGGCGAAACCACGGTGACGGTGCGTGGCGACGGCCGTGGCGGACGCGCCGCCGAATTCCTGCTGGCGCTGGCGCACGTGATCGGCATCCCGGCCTGGGCACTGGCCTGCGATACCGATGGCATCGACGGCACCGAGGACAACGCCGGCGCCTGGTGCGGCCCCGACATACAGGAACGCGCCGCTGCACGCCGTCTCGCCAGCGCCGACTTTCTGGCCAGGAACGACGGCTACAGCTTCTTCGCAGCGCTCGACCAACTGATCGTAACCGGCCCCACTCGCACCAACGTCAACGACTTCCGCGCCATTTATTTGCCAGCTTAGGACTGATTCACCCCATTTTAGTCAAGGGATTATTGACAAAAATAAATACAATCTCCTATTGCGTTTGCAGAACTCTTATATAAGATGATATTGCACCGCAACAATCACTTATCCAGGAGATTTCATGGCCCTCACCCTGCCCGCCGGCGTGCAGATCAACGCCCCGATCCACCCTCGCTTCGACGAAATCCTCACCAGGGATGCGCTCGAACTCGTCGCCAAACTACACCGCGCCTTCGAGCCGCGCCGTCAGCAGTTGCTTGAATCCAGGGTTGCGCGCCAGGCCCGCATCGACGCCGGCGAAATGCCCGACTTCCTGCCCGAGACCAAGCACATTCGCGAAGGCGACTGGCAGGTCGCGCCGTTGCCCAAGGCACTGGAATGTCGCCGCGTCGAGATCACCGGCCCGGTCGAGGCCAAGATGATCATCAACGCCTACAACTCGGGCGCCGATTCCTACATGACCGACTTCGAGGATTCCAACAGCCCGAACTGGTTCAACCAGATCCAGGGCCAGGTCAACCTGCATGACGCCATCCGCCGCAAGCTCAGCTTCACCAACGAGGCCGGCAAGGTCTACCAACTGAACGACAAGATTGCCACCCTGCAGATCCGCCCACGCGGCTGGCATCTCGACGAAAAGCATGTGCTGGTCGACGGCCAGCGCGTTTCCGGCGGCATCTTCGACTTCGCCGTGGTGTTCTTCCACAACGCCAAGGAACAGGTGGCGCGTGGCGCCGGCCCCTTCTTCTATCTGCCGAAGATGGAATCGCACCTCGAAGCGCGCCTGTGGAACGATATCTTCTGCATGGCGCAGGACCACATCGGCCTGCCGCGCGGCACAGTCAAGGCCACCGTGCTCGTCGAAACCATCCTCGCCACCTTCGAGATGGAAGAGATCCTCTATGAACTGCGCGAGCACAGCGCGGGCCTTAACGCCGGCCGCTGGGACTACATCTTCTCGTGCATCAAGAAGTTCAAGAAGAACAAGGATTTTTGCCTCGCCAACCGCGGCGCCATCACCATGGAAGTGCCCTTCATGCGCAGCTACGCGCTGGCGCTGGTGCAGGCCTGCCACAAGCGCGGCGCCCCGGCGATGGGCGGCATGAGCGCGCTGATCCCGATCAAGGGCGACCCCGTCGCCAACGAAAAGGCGCTGGCCGGCATCCGCCACGACAAGACACGCGACGCCAACGATGGCTACGATGGTGGCTGGGTCGCCCACCCCGGCCTCGTCTCCATCGCCATGGAAGAGTTCGTCAAGGTGCTCGGCGACAAACCCAACCAGTGGGGCAAGCAGCGCAGCGACAGCTTCGGACCCAAGGACTGGCTCGACTTCCAGCCCGAGCAACCCATCACCGAAACCGGCGTGCGCAACAACATCAACGTCGGCATCCACTACCTCGGCTCATGGCTCGCCGGCAACGGTTGCGTACCCATCCACAACCTGATGGAGGATGCCGCGACTGCCGAGATCTCGCGTTCGCAGATCTGGCAATGGGTGGTGTCGTCGAAAGGGCAAACTCGACGACGGCCGCAAGGTCACCGCCGAGATGGTGCGCGCCATGATTCCCGAGGAACTTGCCAAGGTGAAATCCACCGTGGCAGCCCAGGGAGAGAAAACTGCAACCTACGATCAGGCCGCCGGCATCTTCGAGAGGATGGCCCTCGCCGAGGACTATCCGGAGTTTCTCACCCTGCCGCTTTACGAGGCTATGGAGTAATCATCTTTCGCCGCGCCGACGCAAAGTCGGCGCGGGCAGGACGGCGAATGCCCGCACGCCGCCAGTACGGGGACGGCATTTGCGACACGACACCGGCCACCACGATTCCAATGCCATATCAGTATCTTCGAATGTATTAATTTGCAAGATATTTCGATAAACAGGCTTGATCGATAGCGAAGTGCCTGTAATAATGCGCCCACAAACCCGTGCCACTGGCAGGGGATAAAAAGCAGGAGGAGGTTATAACCGGAGGTGCTTTGGCGACCGTTGGTCGCTGGGGTGGGAGTGTTTGTTTGCCCCCTGCCGGTTCTTCTTCCCGAGTACATACGTATTGGAGTTTCCTTCGTGCCGCCTGGCGGTGCGCCTAACCGATAGAGGAAAGAAGAACGATGGCTGACGCGCAGAACGACAATTCCCCAGCGGACCAGTCCGACAAGGACACCGGGCTGGTCAACCGGCTAAAAAGTCCGCCCAAGTGTTCGATGCTGCGCATGATCGTCATCGGTGTGCTGGGCGGCATCGCCATCTGGGGCGGCCTCAACATGGGTATGGAATACACGAACCGCTCGGACTTCTGCACTTCGTGCCACGAGATGACGATTCCGTTCGAGGAACTGAAAAAGACCGTCCATTACAAGAACCGCAGTGGCACCACCGTGCAGTGTGCCGACTGCCACGTGGCCAGCAGCAAGACACCCACCGACTACCTGTTCAAGTCCTTCCAGAAACTCATGGCGGCCCGCGACGTGATCGGTCATATCAAGGGCACGGTAGATACACCCGAAAAATTCGATGCACACCGCCTGATCATGGCTCAGCGCGTCTGGGAGCGCATGATCGAAAGAGACTCGAAGGAGTGCCGCAACTGCCACGACTTCAAGACGATGGATCCGGAAAAGCAGAAAGACCGCTCGGTGGTCAAGCACGAGGGCGCCATGGAAGACGGCAAAACCTGCATCGAATGCCACAAGGGTATCGCCCACAAGCCGGTGCATCAACAGGCCGAGCAGGAAGCCGCCAAGACGGAAGGCTGACAGGATTACAGTTGTTTGTTTCGTGACAGATTAATTATCTTCAAGCCAGGAGTTAACCGATGAAAAAGATTGCCGTAGCAGTAATGGGAATATTCGTTGCCGGTGGCGCCCTTGCCGCTGCACCCGACTGGAGCAAGGTGACAGAACGCAAGGTCAAGCTGTTCTTTCCCGGCCAGTCGAGCTACGAATGGGTGATGAACAAGGCCGACCACTCGGCAGTTCCCGACATCGTCAACAAGAAGCGTCCTTGCGCCAAGTGCCACGAGGGCGATGCCAACGAGATCGGCGACAAGATTGTCACCGGCAAGCCGGTCGGCAGTTCGAAGAGCGTGTTAGAACCAAAGCCGCCTGCCGGCAAGGTGGGCTGGATTCCGGTCGTATTCAAGGCTGCGCATGACGGCGAGAAAATTTACTTCCGCTTCGAATGGGTGCCGCCGAAGAACGGCGACGTGAAGATGGACAAGAAGAATGAAGTCAAGCTGACCATGCTGTTCGACGGCGGCGGCACGGTCGAAGGCGCCGAACTGAACGGCTGCTGGTCCACCTGCCATGATGACCTGCGCAGCATGAAGAACGCCAAGGACGACAAGACGACCAAGCACATCAAGGGCGGCGATCTCGCCAGCGGCAAGTTCTACGACCTCATCCAGTACCGCAGTGGCAAGGGCGAGAAGCCAGCCGACGGCTACGTCACCGACAAACGCTACATGGAAGGTGGCAAGGGACTCGTCAAGGCCGAAGGCGTCAAGGAAGGCAACAAGTGGGTCGTTACCTTCGAGCGCAGCCTCGCCGGCGGCGGCAAGGGCGACCACGCCATCACGGCCGACAAGATCTACAACTTCGGCTTTGCCATCCACGAAGACTTCACCGAAGCGCGCTATCACTATGTCTCGCTGGGCTACCAGTTCGGCCTCGACAAGACAGTGGAAGGCGTGAAGAGCTATTACAACGTCACCAAGCAATAACGAGGGGAGCAGTACCTTGGCAGTTCACAATCATCAACAGGAGGAGACTACGATGAAGCAACGATGGAGCGGGTACGCACTCGCAGCAGGTGCCCTGGCATTCTCGGCGACGGCATTTGCCGCCCCGCCTAGTGCCGAAATGCTTTCAAACGCTTGTGCTGGTTGCCACGGCACCGATGGTGGCAGCGCTGGCCTGTCCATGCCCAGCCTGGCCGCACAATCAAAGACAGCGATCGTCGACGCCATGAAGAAGTTCAAGAGCGGCGAGCGTCCATCCACGGTCATGGGGCGCCTGGCGAAGGGCTATACCGATGCCGAATTCGAAGCGATGGCCGGTTTCTTCTCGAAGCAGAAGGTGCACTTCACCGGCCAGATGGTTGACAAGGCCAAGGCCGCCAAGGGCGCCGACCTGCAGGAAGCCAACTGCTCGCGTTGTCACCTGGAAGACGGCAAGGAAGGGAAGGACGACACCCCGGTGATGGCCAGCCAGTGGCTGCCCTACCTGAAGATACAGATGGACCTCTATCAATCCGGCGCGCGCAAGATGCCGGAAAAGATGGCCGAGAAGGTCAAGCCGTTATCCAAGGAAGACCTGGAAGCGCTGTTGCACTTCTATGCCGGCGTCAATAAATAAGGGGGAATGACAACATGACATTGGATCGCAGAAGCTTTATCAAGGTGTTGGGCGGTGCCTCCGGCCTGGCACTCGCAGGTTGTGCCACACAAGGTGGCGCCCCGGCGGTTGCCTCCGGCTCAGCCGCTGAAATCATGCCCAAGGGCTCCGCACGGCGCGTTGTCGTGGTCGGTGGCGGCTACGGTGGTGCCATCGCCGCCAAGTACGTGCGCATGCTCGACAAGTCCATCGAAGTGGTCATGATCGAGCGCAACGACCACTTCGTTTCCTGCCCATTCAGCAACCTGTATATCGGCGGGCTGATGCAGGATCTCAGCCCCATCACCATCCGTTACGACAAACTGACCGCCAACCATGGCGTCAAGGTGCTGCAGGCCGAGGTGACGGCTGTCGACCCGGCGGCTAAAACGGTAGCGACCAGCAAGGGCACGCTCAAGTATGACCGTCTGATCATGTCGCCAGGCATCGATTTCCGCCTCGACGAAGTAAAGGGCTACGATGCAGCGGCCATGGAACTCATGCCGCACGCGTGGAAAGCCGGACCGCAGACCGTCCTGCTGCGCAAGCAGCTGGAAGCGATGAAGGATGGCGGCACCGTACTGATGAGCGTCCCTCTGGCGCCCTATCGCTGCCCGCCCGGGCCTTACGAACGTGCCAACATGATTTCGCTCTACCTGAAGCAGCACAAGCCGAAATCGAAGGTGCTCATGCTCGATGCCAACCCGGATGTATCGTCGAAGGGCGCTTTGTTCAAGAAGGGCTGGAAAGACAACTACGCGGGCATGTTCGAATATAGCGGCGCGAAAAAGGTCACCGAGGTCAATGCCAAGAGCCGTTCGGTTCTCGTCGAGGGCATCGATGAAGTGAAGGGCGATGTCGTCAATGTGATCCCGCCGCAACGCGCTGGCCGGATCGCCGTGGCCGCCGGCCTGGTGGGTGCCGACAAGAACTGGTGCCCGGTCAATGCCACCACCTTCGAATCGACGCTCCACAAGGAGCATCCATGTCATCGGCGATGCGTGCATTGCCGGCGCCATGCCGAAGTCCGGTTACTCGGCCAACTCCGAAGCCAAGATCTGCGCAATGAACGTGGTCGCGCTGCTGAATGGCAAGGACACGACCGAAATGTCCGGCATCAACGTCTGCTACAGCTACGTCACGGCTGACCAAGCCATCAGCGTAGCCGCTGTATACACCGTGAAAGAGGGCAAGATAGTCGGCGTGCCCAACTCCGGCGGCGTGTCACCGATCGATTACTCGCAGGCAAAGTCCGAAGCCATCTATGCCCATAGCTGGCTGAGAAACATCCTCACCGAGATGTTGACCTGAGCGTCAGCATTGCACCAAAAACAAACCCCGCTCCGGCGGGGTTTGTTTTTGGTGCGCTCAAAAAGTCGGCGCTGGCAGGACGGCACAGACTGCCTATGCTTTGCCCGTACTGCCGAAACCGCCCGCACCGCGGTGGCTTTCATCGAAGCTTTCGACCACGTTGAAGGCCACCTGCAACACCGGCACCACCACGAGCTGGGCGATACGGTCGAGGGGATTCAGGGAGAACACCTCATGGCCGCGATTCCACAGCGAAACGAAGATTTCGCCCTGGTAGTCCGAGTCGATCAGACCGACCAGATTGCCGAGCACGATGCCATGCTTATGGCCGAGGCCCGAGCGCGGCAGGATCATCGCCGCCATGCCTGCATCGGCCAGGTGGATCGCGATACCTGATGGGATCAGTTTCGTTTCTCCAGGATGGATGCGCAGCGGCGCCTCGATACAGGCGCGCAGATCCATGCCAGCCGCGCCGGGCGTGGCGTAATGTGGTGCGTGCTCGCCCTTCTCATCCTTCAGCCGCGCATCGAGAATGCGCACATCAATCGTAGGCATGCGTTCAGTTCTCCAACATTGTTGCGATATGGCGCACGATGGCTCGCGCGATGGCCAGTTTGTCGCCGCGCGGCAGCGGGTGCGCGCCGGTGGCATCGAACAGCGTGACGACATTTGCATCGCCGCCCATGCCATCCTGGACGAGATTGCCAACCACCAGAGGCAGCTTCTTGGCCTGCCGCTTGCCTTCGGCATACTCGGCGAGCTGGCGACTCTCGGCGGCAAAACCGACGCAAAACGGTGCGTCGGGACGCGCCGCCACCTCGGCGAGGATGTCCGGATTGGCCACGAGTTCCAGCGTCAGTGATGCAGCGCCCTTCTTGATCTTGTGCTCCGCAGCCGATGCTGGCCGGTAATCGGCCACCGCCGCCACGGCGATGAAAATGTCGGCAGGCAATTGCGCCATCACCGCCTCGCGCATTTCGAGCGCACTCTGCACGTCGATACGCGTCACGCCGGTCGGCGTCGGCAGACACACCGGGCCGCAAATCGCCGTCACGCCAGCGCCGACTTCCGCGCAGGCACGCGCGAGCGCGAGGCCCATCTTGCCGGAGCTGATGTTCGTCAGTCCGCGCACCGGATCAAGTGCTTCGTAGGTCGGCCCGGCCGTAAGCAATACGCGCTTGCCTGCCAGCAGTTTCGGCTGGAAGAATGACACCAGCGCATCGAATAACTCGGCAGCTTCGAGCATGCGCCCCGCGCCCACTTCGCCGCAGGCTTGCGCGCCCGAGGCCGGGCCGAGGAGGGTTACGCCATCGCTGCACAATTGCGCGACGTTGCGCTGCGTCGCCGGGCTTTCCCACATCTGGCGATTCATCGCCGGGGCAACCAGCAAAGGACAGTCACGCGCGAGGCACAGGCTGGAGAGCAGGTCATCGGCACGGCCCTGCGCGAGCTTGGCGATGAAATCGGCGGTCGCCGGGGCGACGATCACGGCATCGGCACCCCGCGTGAGATCGATATGCGCCATGCCGCTTTCCTGGGGCGCTTCCCACAGTGTCGTATGGACCGGCCGCCCGGTCAGGGCCTGAAAGGTCAGCGGTGCGACGAAGCGTGCCCCACTCTCCGTCATGACGACATCGACCGTTGCCCCGGCCTTGCCGAGCCGGCGCGCCAACTCGCAGGCCTTGTAGGCCGCGATACCGCCGGTAACGCCGAGCACGATCCGCTTGCCTTGCAATGAACTCATGACAGATAGAATGCAGGAAATAGACGAACTGATTCTAACCCATGGCAATTACCGACTGGCCCGACGATCAACGCCCGCGCGAACGCTTGCTGGCGCTCGGCCCCGAAGCGCTCGCCGACGCCGAACTGCTGGCGATTTTCCTGCGCGTCGGCGTCAAGGGCATGAGTGCGGTCGATCTGGCGCGGGCCCTGCTTGCCCACTTCGGCAACAGCCTCACGCGCCTCGCCGCAGCGACACCGCAGGAACTGACTGCTGTCAACGGCATCGGCCCGGCCAAGGCAGCGCAGCTCGTCGCAACGCTGGAGCTTACCCGGCGCGGCCTGCGCGAGGAACTATGCCAGCGCACGACCCTGGCCAGCCCCGGCGCCGTGCGCGACTGGCTGCGCCTGAAGCTCGCGCCACTGTCGCATGAGGTTTTCATCGCTCTCTGGCTGGACGCGCAGAATCGTCTGATCGCGGACGAGGCGCTGTTTCGCGGCACCCTGACACAAACCTCGGTCTATCCACGCGAAGTGGTGAAGTGTGCACTGGCCCGGAATGCTGCCGCGGTTATCTTCGCCCACAACCATCCGAGCGGTGTAGCGGAACCTTCGCAGGCCGACGAATCGCTGACACGCACGCTGAAACAGGCGCTGGCGCTCGTCGATGTACGCGTGGCCGACCATTTCATCGTTGCCGGCAATGCCGTTCCGCTCTCTTTCGCCGAACGCGGCCTGTTGTAAATAAATCCTCAAAACACTTGCCTCAGTCGCCCCCAGTGGCTAGAATGCTCGGCTTTCCGTAACGCTTCAACTGGAGTTCGCCATGTCCCGCGTCTGCCAAGTGACGGGCAAAGCCCCGATGGTTGGGAACCATGTTTCCCACGCCAACAACAAGACCAAGCGTCGTTATCTGCCCAACCTGCATTCCCGCAAGTTTTGGGTCGAAAACGAAAACCGCTGGGTGCGCCTGCGTGTTTCCAACGCCGGTTTGCGCACCATTGACAAGAAAGGCATCGACGTCGTTCTCGCCGAGTTGCGCGAACGCGGCGAAGCCGTTTGAACAGGAGATAACCGACCATGGCATCCAAGGGCGGACGTGAAAAGATCAAGCTCGAATCCACCGCCGGAACCGGGCACTTCTACACTACCAACAAGAACAAGCGCACCACGCCGGAAAAGCTGGAGTTCATGAAATACGATCCGAAGGTGCGCAAGCACGTGCTCTACAAGGAAATCAAGCTGAAGTAATCCCGCGCGGATTGCCGCAAGCCAACGCCAGCAGGCAAAGCGCCTGCTGGCGTTTTCTTTTTGGCGACTGCTGGCGCCTTGGCTTTTCAGGGAAAACTGGAAGAAAAAAAAGAAGCGGTGCGGATTACCGTTAAGCGTCGCCTGTCAAACCTGAGGGAAAGTTTTCGAAGGCAACGATGGAGGAGATCATCTAGAAGAACCAAAATCAGGGGGAGCTTGGTTTTCTATTTCTCGGCAACCCGATGCAATTGCACCGCTTCCTGATCTATCTATATCAAGAGCCGTGCCAGGCTAGAGCCACCCAGCATACTCACAATATATCAATAAGATAGAAGATATCCTATCGCTCTGGCCACACCTGCTCGGCCAGTTGATGCCAAATTTAGTGCCAATCTGACATAGCAGACTGACAGAGCACGTCAGACTGTCATATCTCGCGCAGATTCCGCAGCTTTCGGTACAAGGTGCGCTCACTGATTCCCAGCTCAGCAGCCAGCGCTTTGCGGTTGCCGCGATGCACAACCAGTCGCCGCCGCAGGGCTTCGTCCTCAAGTTCGGCCAGGGTTGGCGTCTGGCTTTGCCGAATCTTCTCCAATGTTGCCGCCGTCCCGCCAGAGCCGACTTTTTCAGCACCCGGACAACAGGCGCCTTGCACTTCGGTGGGCAGATGCTCGGGTTGGATGATTTCGCCGTCGCATAGCAGGCTGGCACGCTCCAGCACATTGCGCAGTTCGCGCACATTGCCGGGATAGCTGTAGGCTGTCAGACAGGCCAGTGCCGACTCCGCCAGGCGCAACTCGCGCCCCGGGGCAACCCGTGCCAGCAGGGCCTCCACCAGCAGGGGGACATCCGTACTCCGCTCGCGCAGCGCGGGGAGACTGATCGGAAACGTGTTCAGGCGGAAATACAAATCCTGCCGAAACCGGCCTTCATCCACCATGGCGCGCAAGTTGCGGTGGGTGGCCGAGATCAAGCGAATGTCGGACTTGAGGAAGTCGCTGGCGCCGACGCGCCGGAAGGCGCCGGTTTCCAGCAGGCGCAACAGCTTTACCTGCATGCCGAGAGGAATGTCACCGAGTTCATCCAGAAACAAGGTGCCACCCGAGGCAGCTTCGACGAGACCGATACGCCGTGCGGCAGCGCCGGTGAATGAACCCTTTTCATGGCCAAAAAGTTCACTCTCGAAGAGCGTTTCGGTCAGCCCTGAGCAGTCCACGGCAATGAAGGGCCGATCGGCGCGCCTGCTGGCGTCATGGATCGCCTTCGCCACCAGCTCCTTGCCGGTACCGGATTCACCTTGCAGCATCACCGTCGCGTCCGAAGGCGCCACGCGTGCCATCAACTCGAGCATGCGGCGAAACGTCGGCGCGCGCCCAACCAGCGCACGCGCATCGGGCAAGCCACGGGACATGCCAAGCGGCTCCATCTTTTCGATAAAGTAACTGATCTCGCCATTCTCGCCGCGTACCGGCGCAAGCTCGATATTGACGTAGGCTTCGCCGTCCGGCGTATGGTGCAGGTGCAAGACGCGTTCGCGCTGTCCCGAGGCCAGGCTTTGCTTGAGCGGGCAGGTTTCGCCCGCCTCGTCGCAGGGCGCCACATAACGGTGCGAAACCGCATAGCAGGTCTGCCCGACAATGGCTTGGCCGTTGCCGTAATTGTGGCGATACGCCTTGTTCGCAGAGAGGATGCGATAATCCTTATCGCACAGGATATGCGGCTCAGCCAGTGTATCCAGATAGCTGATCAACTCCGCAAGCGGATGGTTTGTCATTTGCTTCACCCATTGGCAAATAATGGCAGATAGTCTGCCGACGATTATGTCACTTTGTCAGTGTCTTCGACAAATATCGTGACAAAACAAGACTCAATGACTGGAGCGACAATTGCTTTAGCGTTCTCTAATATAATCAGCAAACCCCATCAAGGACGCCAATCAAGGACTGCGCATGAACACACTTACCTCAGCCACACCCACCGCCGCGCCGCATTCGCGCCTCGCCCACTATCCGATTCCCCTCTTCGCCACGGTGATGGGTACCAGCGGTCTGGCCATCGCCTGGAAAAAGGCCCATCACGTACTCGGACTACCCGTTGAAATCGGCATTGCGCTGCAATGGTGGGCGCTCGCCCTCTTCGTCATGATTTCGCTCGGTTATCTCGCCAAGCTGTCGATGCAGTGGGAAGCCGTCAAGAAAGAGTTCGCCCATCCGATCCGCCTCAACTTTTTCCCGGCAATCTCGATCTGCCTGCTGCTGCTCGCAGTCGCCTTCGCCGACACCCTGTCCGGTTTCGCGCAGGGACTCTGGATGGTCGGCGCAGCGCTGCATCTGGGCTTCACCCTCATCGTGATGAGCAGCTGGATCCACCACACCCATTACGACATCAAGCATGCCAATCCGGCCTGGTTCATTCCTGTCGTCGGCAATGTCATCGTGCCAGTAGCCGGTGTGTCATTTGCCCCGATCGGCATTTCATGGTTCTTCTTCAGCATCGGCCTCGTCTTCTGGGTCGTGCTGCTGACCATCGTGATGTACCGCCTGTTCTTCCACGAGCCGCTGCCCGAGCGCCTGACGCCAACGCTGTTCATCCTGATCGCGCCGCCGGCCGTCGCCTTCATCGCCTGGCTCAAGCTCAACAATGGCCAGATCGATGCTTTCGCGCAGATTCTGTACAACGTCGCGCTGTTCCTCACGCTGCTGCTGGCCTCCAATGCCCTGCGCTTCTTCCGCCTGCGCTTCTTCCTGTCAACCTGGGCCTACTCCTTCCCGCTTGCTGCCATCACCATCGCCACGCTGATCATGGCGGAGCACGGCGGTACATTTTTCGTGGCCCTGAGCTGGCTGTTGCTCGCCGTGTTGAGCACCGTCCTGCTGCTGCTGACAGTGCGCACGGTACAGGCCATGCGGTGCGGCGAGATTTGCGTACCCGAATAAACGGCTTATAAGCCGCATGCACCTGACCTGGGTGCATGCGGTCACCGCCCCCGGCTTTTTGCGATAATGCCTGCAGGGAGGTGTATGAGGAAATTCCTCGCACGGGTCGTTCTGATCGCTCTGCTGGCAACGTCCGCTGTCGCTGCGGATGTCAGCATCGGTGTGCTTGCGCTGCGCGGCCCCGAAAAAACACTCGAGTCGTGGTCGGCCACCGCCGGCTATCTCGAGCGTCAGCTCCCCGGAAACACGTTCCGCATCGTACCGCTCGGTTTCGAAGCGGTACGCCTTGCGGTCAGACAAGGCCGGATTGATTTCGTCCTCACCAATCCCTCCTATTTCGTCGAACTCGAGTCACTCTATGGCGTCAGCGCCATTGCCACGCTGAGAAACCGCTGCTTGGGCTGCACCGGGCACAGCACCTTCGGCGGCGTCATCTTCACACGTGCCGACCGCAAGGACATCCGCACACTCGCCGACCTCAAAAAGAAAACCTTCGTGGCGACCGACGCAAGTTCCTTCGGTGGCTGGCATATCGGCTGGCGAGAGCTCCAACGTCAAGGCATCAACCCCGAGCGCGACTTATCCCGGCTCAGCTTTGGCGGCACGCACGACGCGGTCGTGTATGCCGTGCGCGACGGCCAGGCAGATGCCGGAACGGTACGCACCGAAACCCTCGAACTGATGGCTGCGGAGGGCAAGATCCGCCTCGACGATTTCTATGTCCTCAACCGGCAGCAGGTCGAGGGCTTCCCCCTGCTGCTGAGCACGGCGCTCTATCCGGAATGGCCGCTGGCCAGGCTGCACCATGTGCCGGATGTGCTCGCAGTACAAGTGGCCATTGCCCTGATGCAAATGCCGGCCGACGATCCCGCCGCACTGGCCGGGAACATCTCGGGCTGGACCCTGCCGCTCAATTACCAGTCGGTTCATGAAGCCTTGCGGGAACTGCGTATCGGCCCCTACGAACACCTGCGCAAGCTGACGCCGGCCGAGGTCATGGCGCAATACGGCCACTGGGTGGCTTTCGTTCTGGCGATTACCCTGCTCACCGCCTTCACCACGCTCTATGTCGTCCGCACAAACCGCCGCCTGCGGGCAGATCAGGTCGAACTCGGGGAACTCAACACGACGCTTGAAGAGCGCGTGCGCGGGCGCACCGTCGAAGTGGAACGCCTGCTCGAACGCGAGCGTTTCCAGCGCAGCGTGGTCGAGATGGTGGCCGACGTCAACCAGATCCTGATCACCTCCGGCTCGCAGGAAGAAATGCTCAAGGCCTGCTGCGACCGCCTGATTGCCGACACCGCCTACCGCTTCGCCTGGGTCGGACTGCTGCGCGACGGACAGCTCGACGTGGCGGCCAGGTCCTACGGTCCCACCGAGATCATGCGCAATTTCACGACCTGCCAGGACAAGGGGCCGAGTCGTGAAGCGCTTGCCGGCAACCACACCGTGATCGAAACCAATCCTGCCGGAATCGTTCCCGAGTTGGCCCAGGCCGGTGTGCGCGCCGTCATCGCCCTGCCGCTGCGCCACGACGCCTACGCCCAGCCGATCGGCCATCTGTGCGTACTGAGCGGCCGGGAAGCGGGCTTCGATACGGAAGAGGTCGCGATGCTCGAGCAGCTAGCCGGCGACATCGGCTTCGCTATCCACTCCTTTACCCAGCAGGCCGAAACCCGCCAGCTCCAGCACGAGCGCATCAACAACTACGAGGAAACCATTCTGTCCCTGGTCGACATGATCGAGAAACGGGATCCCTATACGGCCGGCCACACCCGTCGCGTTTCCCATTACTGCGAGTTGATCGCCATCCAGCTCGGTTGCAGTCCGGAAGAAATCGAGAAACTCAAGCGCGCCGCCACCCTGCACGACATCGGCAAGATCGCGATTCCCGACGCCGTGCTGCTCAAACCCGGCGCGCTGACGCCGCTGGAATACGAACTGATCAAGCAGCATGCCGAGGAAGGCTACCTGACGCTCCACCGCATCGACATGTACAAGGAACTGGCCGAAATCATGCGTTCGCACCATGAGCGCGAAAACGGCTCGGGCTATCCGCGCGGGCTGGTGAGCAGCCAGATTCCCCGCCTGTCGAAGATCATGGCCGTGGCCGATTCATTCGATGCCATGGTCAGCAACCGCATCTACAAGTCACACGGGGAGGAAGTTGCGGCAGCCCTCGCGGAACTGCAACAACAGGCGGGAGACTTGTTCGCCCCCGATGTCGTGGCGGCCGCCTGCACAGTCCTGCGCGACGTGACGCCGCCCTCGATCGTCAACCAGATGCCGAAGACGCCGCTGGAACACCAGCGCTTCGCCTACTTCTTTGACGACCAGCTGACCGGCACCCACAACGCAAGCTATCTCCAGATCATGTTGCGCAGAGGCCTGCCGCGCCACCTCGTCCATGCCTATGTCGTCTTGCTGCACAACTTTTCCGCGATCAACCTCGACAGTGGCTGGACGGCCGGCAATCAGGCGCTGGCGGGCTTCGCCGCCGTACTGAGCGTCCAGTATCCCGATGCGCTGATCTTCCGCGTGATGGGCGACGATTTCGTACTGCTGACCGCGAAGCCCCTGCTGCTCGACGGCAATCAGCTGAAGGCCATTTCGCCGCTGCAAGAAACGCAAGTGGAGATCGAGGTACGCACGCTGGATCCGCGCGGCCCCGATCGGGAGTATCTGTTGCAACTGGGGTAACCGGTGCCGTCCTGCCAGCGCCGACTTTTGGCGGCGCCCCAAACCTGCCGACGGTTATTGCAACAGGCGCACTTCACGCTGCGGGAAGGGAATTTCGATACCGGCCGCCTTGAAGGCCTTCCAGATCGCCAGATTGATATCCGACTTCACCTGCATCAGGCCATTTTCGGGATCGCCGATCCAGAAGCGCAATTCGAAATCGACGCCGGAATCGCCAAAGGCGGCGACATGGCCGCGCGGTGCCGGTTCCGCCAACACACGCGGCTGGCTCAGTGCGGCGGCAATCAGGATTTTCTGCACCTGCTCGAGATCGGAACCATAGCCGACCTGTACCTTGAGGGGAATGCGCACCTTGTGGTCGGAATAAGTTTCGTTGGCGATCACCGAGCTGACCAGCATCTCGTTGGGCACGATCATTTCCAGTCCGCTGCGCGCCAGCAGCACGGTGTAGCGCGTGGTGATGCGCGTAACGATACCGCGTTGGCCTGCAACATCGATCATGTTGCCGATGCGAATGGAGCGGTCGAGCAGGATGATGAAACCCGACACATAGTTCGCCATGATCTTTTGCATGCCAAAGCCAAGGCCGACGCCCAGCGCGCCACCGAACACCGACAGCATGGTCAGGTCGATGCCCACCAGCGGCAGGCCGATCAGCACCGCCAGCAAGATAAGCAATGCCCGCGCCAGGCGCGAGAACACCAGACGCAGATTGCCGTCCAGGCCTTGTGCGCTTAACAGCCGCGCCTCGATGACAGCGCCAATCCACAGCGCCACCAACAAGGTGGCGAGCACGGCACCCATGCCTTGCAGGATCAGCCAGAGATTAAGTTCCTGCTTGCCCAAACTGAAACTCACGCTCTTCATCAAGGCGATCAGTTCAGGCAGAAACCCCAGAAGGTGGAGCGCCACCACACTCCAGGCCAGAAAAGCCAGCGTGCGCTCGAAACCGGCAAGCCACGGCGCACTGGAAACAAAGGTATGGCGCACGATGAACATCACGGCGCGGATCACCACCAGCGAGGTCAGGAGCGGAATGGCCAGCGAGAGCAGATTGACGTTGTGCCACTGCGCCAGCAGCGGCCGGGCTGCCAGCGTCAGCAACAGCATGACGATGGGCCAACCGAGGCGCTTGAGTCCGCGCCGGCCGAAAGCCCGGGCAGCACCCTCGGGCACGGCATCGCCTTCCTGCGGCGTAGCACTGGCCACGCGCTGTCCCACCCAGCGATCAAAGCTCCAGGCCAGGGCAAAGCAGACCAGCAATACAGCCACCTGCCACAGGACAGCCGGCTGCTGCAGGTCTTGCCAGAGATCGATCAGCAGCCCGCCGATCTGCTTGCCGGTGTCATTCATGGCAGGAGTGCCTTGGCAAAGGGCGTCGCCTCATCGCGATGACGACGCCAGTTGGCCAGATAGGCACGGGCCAGCGCGACGTTGCCGCGCAGGATCAGCAGATTTTCCGCATTGCGCGCCTGCGCCGAGAAAGTGAAGTTGTAACTGCCGGTAATGACCACGGGGTGATCTCCTTCCGCATCGATGAGCATGATTTTATTGTGCGCGGACGCGTAGCGGGTTTCCAGCCGCACGGCGATGCCCGCCTCATGCAGTTTCGGTACTTGGGAATTATCGCCTTTTGCCACCATCTCGCGGTCGGCCAGCAGCTTGACGCGGACACCGCGCTCATGGGCCGCTATCAAGGCGCGGGCCAGATTTCGGCTGGTGAGGAGAAAAGCCTGGACATGCACGCTCTGCCGCGCCGCGCCGAGTTCGCGGATCAATGCGCCTTCGGCGTCGTCCCAAGGCGTGAATAGCACCTCGACCCGGCCCGTGGCAGGCAACTCGACCGCCGTTGCCCCCAGCGGCAGCAAGGCCAGCACGCAGGCGATCAGCCAACGCTTCATGCCGCGCGTTCCAGCACGGCGGCATAGAAGCCATCGGTGCCATGGACGTTGGGCAGCAGTTGCAGGTCGGGTCCTGGCAAATCGATGGCGATGCCCTGCGCCGCCAGCACCTCGGCCGCCGGCCGTCTGGAGAACTGGGGATGCGCGGCAAGGAAAGCCTCGACAATCTGCACGTTCTCTTCGGGCAGCAGACTGCACGTGGCATAGACAAGCCGTCCGCCGGGCTTCAGCAATTTGGCGGCGCCCGCGAGGATATTGCCCTGCTTGACGACCAGTTCGGCCACGCTCTCGGGCGTCTGCCGCCACTTGAGGTCGGGGTTGCGCCGCAGGGTGCCGAGCCCCGAGCACGGTGCATCGACCAGCACGCGATCGCATTTGCCGGCGAGGCGCTTCACATGGGTGTCGTTCTCGTGGGCGATGACAGCCGGATGGACATTCGACAGGCCGGAGCGCGCGAGACGCGGCTTGAGCTTCGCCAGGCGTTTCGCGGAAACATCGAAGGCATACAGCCGTCCGGTCGAGCGCATCAGCGCACCGAGCAATAGCGTCTTGCCGCCGGCGCCGGCGCAGAAATCGACCACCATCTCGCCGCGCTTCGGCGCGAGCAGGTAGCCAAGCAACTGGCTGCCCTCGTCCTGCACCTCGACATCCCCCGAGATGAACAGGGGATGCTTCGACAGCGCTGGCCGGCCCGCCAGCCGCACGCCTTCTGGCGCCAGCGGACAGGCGCTGGCGACGTAGCCGATCTTCTCCAGCTGCGCCAGCACGTCGGCACGATTGGCCTTCAACGTATTCACGCGCAGGTCGAGCGGTGCCGGCTGGTTGAGCGCGCGGGCAAGCGCCAGCAGGTCGGCTTCCGGCATCAGGGCGGCCAGGCGCTCGACGAGCCAGTCGGGCAGATCGGCCTGCTCCGCCAGGCTCAGCGTGGATTCCACTGGCGCCCTCGCCTTGAGCTGCGCCAACCATGCCGTATCGCCCTTCGACAACACGGCTTCGAGCGTGCGGAAACTCAAGCCCGACTCGCGAACCAACGCGGCCAGCACCAGCTGGCGCGGCGTGGCATCCGGGCCAACCCAGGCCGCCAGCGAACGCCGCTTGCGCAATACGCCATAGGCCGTCTCGGCGATGAAGGCGCGCTCGCGCGGGCCGGAGCGGTGGGCGCGCAAGAAAGCGGATAGCGCGACGTCGGCCGGCTGTTGCAGCCGCAACAGCTCGTGTGTGGCCGCGCTGGCCTGATCGATGAGAATGCGGGTAAGGGTAATGGCGTTCATTCGGTTTTTTCCAGTTCAATAACGGTGGCGACCTGATCGAAGACTTCGCCCTTGCGGTCGCGGTGACGGATCTTGAGCGGCAAACGGGATTGCACATCGAGCCAGATCTCGGTGGAGTCCTCGTCCGTCATGCCCATCACCTTGTAATACCGCGTCATGCGCCGTCCCAGCGGCACCTCCAGTAACAATGTTTCGCCCACGGCCACCGTATATTGGCTGAGTTTGCGCGTCGTCGCCACCGTCACGACAAACCGCGATACCTCGGGGGAACCCTGATCCAGCTGGAAGAACAGCGACAACAGATCCTGCACGGCAGGCGAGTAAGGGGCAGTCTGCCCATTGCCAAAATAGATGCGTTCCTGGGCCGGGTCGAAGCGCACGTTTTCGCTGGGCCTGCCATCGCGCTGCGTCTCGAATTCGCGTGGCCGCAGGCCGCTCTCGTCAAGCACGCCACGACTTTCCTGCGTCACCTTGGCCGGGCGAAAGAGCGCCGCCAGACCGGTCGTTTCGACCTCCGCATGCAGGGCATAGCGTGTGCCGTCGTGTTCCCAGCGCTGCTCGCTCTGGCCGACAATGAAACCACCCTCGCCACGCGTTACCTGATAGACGATCCGTCCCGCGCGCGGCCATTGACTCGCAAAAGTCGGCGCTGGCGAGACGGCGCCAGCCGGCTTGTCTTGTGGCATGGGGGCGGCACCAGCCGGCTCGCCTTGTGCAATCGGGTCGGCCGCAGGCTGTCCGGCATCCGCTGCAGGGGCAGGTTCCTCGCGCGCCGGAAGGTTCTCCCCCGGCACGGTCGCCACCGGTGCGATGGGGGTAGCGGGCGGGCGGGCCTTCGGCGGTAGTCGCTTTCTCGCCGGCGGCACAGCCGGTGTGGGTGTGGCTACGATATGCGGTGCACTGGCCAGCGTCGCATCCAGCATCGTCGCCTCGTGCGCGTCATCAAAGGGCAACTCCCAGCCGGGCGAGGCCAGCACGGCAAGATGCAGCGTCAGCGAGGCGGACAGGGCCAACCAGAAAGGCAGCAGCACGTGCCTATCCCGCCGGGACGCGCAAGGCAGCCGCGGCGGAAGTGTTGTCGTCGGTCCAGACCACGCGACCGCCTTCCAGCCGGCAACGGCCTTCGAGAAGACCGCGTGCCGCATGGCGGTAGACGACGTGTTCCTGCGCCAGCACGCGTGCGGCGAGTGTAGCGACATCGTCGTCACGCAGCACCGGCACGGCGACCTGCGCGATGATCGGCCCACAGTCGAGTGTGGCCGTGACGAAATGCACGGTACAGCCATGTACGCGCACGCCGGTCTGCAAGGCCGCCTCATGCGTGAGCAAGCCAGGGAAGGCCGGCAGTAGCGATGGATGGATATTGACGAGGCGGCCTTCGAAGCGTTCGACAAAGGATGTAGTCAGGACGCGCATGAAGCCGGCCAGCAGCACGAGCTCGGCCCCACGGCGTTCAATTTCCCCGGCCAGCGCCGCATCGAAAGCCTCGCGCGAAGGATAGGCCTTGTGATCGACGACGACGGTCGGCACGCCGCGCGCGGCGGCCCAGGCCAGGCCGGCGGCATCCGGCCGGTTGCTGATGACGGCAGCACAGGTGCCCGGCAGACCGGGCATCGATCAACGCCTGCATATTGCTGCCGCGACCGGAGATGAGGATGACGTAGCGGGACATTTAGATGGGTAAAGAAGAAAGCCGTGGCGAAATTCTGCACGACCTTGACGATGGTGCGGTTGGTCTTGTCGGCGACGATCGCGACAACAGGTCGAGGCTGCCGATCAGACGGCCAAACTCGCGCTCGAAACTGAGATTCTGCACTGGCGCCATTTCGTTGGACAACAGGATATGCGCGCCGGCCGGCAGATCCGCCTCGGGCGAATCCGCCGCGCGTTGGCGAGCTTCCAGGCGGCGAGTTCGACATTGCGGGCTGCGTTGTAAAGCGTCTGCGCATCGAGATCGTCGAGGACGAAAAACTCGGCCTTGCCGTCGAAGGCGTCGTACAGCATGTTGCCGAGACCACCGACGAAGGCGGCCACACGGTCGGAGGGGTAGTCGTCGCGCAGCCCGGCCAGCAGCAGGGGCGTGCTGCGCCGGCCACCCGTCTCAGGCGACAGGCCAGTCCGCGCAGGATCGAACGAGTCGGGCGAGCGCCGCTTCCAGGTTGGCATGGCCGCCCTTCTTCCACTCGCGCGGATTGCGACGGTAGAGCTTCTCGGCCAGCACGCCTCAGGCTGGCAAAAGCCTCGCGGCGGTGCGCATCGGCAACGCGATCGACATCGGTCTTGGCGAACTGCCCGGGGCCGGTAACGCAACCGGCCAGCGGGAAGGCAAGCAGTGCCAGCAAGGTGTTGCGCCGCTTCTCAAGAAACCCGTCGGGCCGCCCCAAGGGTTTCTTGGCGCCCCTGGGAGGCAGAACGTCGCTATGCGGCGTTTTCGGGGGGGGGTCATTGGCTCGCGCCGGCAAGGCGCTGGCGCAGCCAGCCAATCAGCATCGGCAGCACGGAAACGACGACAATGCCGATGATCACCAGCGACAGATTGTTTTTCACCACGGGCAGGTTGCCGAACCAGTAGCCGGCGAGCGTCAGCGAGAACACCCACAGCACGGCGCCGAGCAGGTCGAAGGCGAAATAGCGCGGATAGGTCATGCGCGCCACGCCGGCGACGAAAGGCGCGAAGGTTCGCACGAGGGGTACGAAGCGCGCCATCATCATCGTCAGCGGGCCGTAGCGCTCGTAGAAGGCATGGGTCTTGTCGTAGGCGGCACGGTTGAAGAAGCGCGATTTCTCGCCCCAGCGCAGGATTGGCTGCCGATCCAGCGGCCGATGCGCGTAATTGACGTTGTCGCCGAGCACCGCCGCGGCCAGCAACACCGCGATCAGCAACTGGATGTCCATGCCGCCCGTCGCGGCCAGCGCCCCGGCGACGAACAGCAGCGAATCCCCCGGCAGGAAGGGCGTCACCACCAACCCGGTCTCGCAAAAGATGATGGCAAACAGGATCGCGTAGATCCAGAGGCCATACTGCGGCCACCAACAGCGCAAGATGCTTGTCGAGGTGGAGGACAATGTCGATGAATTGGGCGAGCAGTTCCATGGCGGCGCAGTTTACCCCACCCCTATAATGCCGCCATGCAGAGAATCCATGCGCTTCCCGACCTGCTCATCAGCCAGATCGCCGCCGGCGAGGTGGTCGAGCGGCCCGCCTCGGTGCTCAAGGAACTGATCGAGAACAGCCTCGACGCCGGTGCGACGAAAATCGAAGTGCAACTCGAAGAGGGCGGCGTGAAGCTGATCCGCGTCGCCGACGACGGCGGCGGCATCGAGCGCGACGACCTGCCGCTCGCCCTCGCGCGCCACGCCACCAGCAAGATCGCCAGTCTGGCCGACCTCGAACGCGTCGCCAGCTACGGCTTCCGCGGCGAGGCGCTCGCCGCGATTGCCTCCGTCGCCAGGACAAGTGTCACCAGTCGCACCGCAGATGCCACGCACGCCTGGAAGCTCGATGCCGGCGCGGCCGAGGCCAACCCGCCGCGTTGTCCGGCGGCACGGTGATCGATGGTCGCCGACCTGTACTTCAACACCCCGGCGCGGCGCAAGTTCCTCAAGACCGTGGCCACCGAATTCGCCCATTGCGACGACGTGCTGCTGCGCATGGCACTGGCACGGCCCGACGTCTCCTTCACCCTCGCGCACAACGACCAGGTCCGGCGCCGCCTGCTCGCGGCGTCCCCCGATCATCATTCGGCCAGTGCCAACTTCACAAAGCGGACACGGGAGCTGCTGGGCGACGACTTCATTGCCCATGCCCGCCCCGTCGACGTCGTTGCGGGGCCGATCAGGCTAAGCGGTTTCGCCGCCCTGCCCGCCTACGCAAAAAGCACCCGCGCCGAACAGTACTTCTACGTCAATGGCCGCTTCGTCCGCGACAAACTGCTCACCCACGCGGCACGCGAGGCCTATGCCGATATGCTGCATGGCGCGCATCACCCGGCCTGGGTGTTGTTCCTCGAACTCGACCCGGCGACGGTCGACGTGAATGTGCATCCGGCCAAAACCGAGGTGCGCTTCCGCGACGGCCAGGGCATTCATCAATTCGTCTTTCATGCCCTGCAACGCGTACTGGGCGCGCCGCTGGCTGCCGCGAAGCAGGAAAGCGCCATCTCGCCAGCGCCGACTTTTGCAATGTCGCAACAAACCAGTTTTGCCATGCGCGAACCGCAGGCGGCCGCCTATCTCGACTTCGCGCAACAGGCGTTCACTGATGCCGCTCATTCTGCCGTCCCACCCGCACCGACTATCACCGCGACAGAACATCCGCTCGGCTATGCGCTGGCGCAACTGCACGGCATCTACATCCTGGCGCAGAACGCCAAGGGCCTCGTGCTCGTCGACATGCACGCCGCCCACGAACGCATCCTCTACGAGCGGTTGAAAACGAGCACCGACACACGCCCCGCGACACAGGCCTTGCTGATGCCCGCACTTTTTTCAGCCAGCACGGGCGAGCTGGCCTGCGCCGAAGACCATGCCGAAACGCTGGCACAGCTCGGCTTCGCAATCGCACCGGCCGGTCCACAGCAACTCGCTGTGCGCACCGTACCCGCGCTACTCGCCGGCGGCGACATCGCCGCCCTCCTTCGATCCCTGCTCGCCGAACTGCGCGAACAACCGGCCAGCCGCGTGCTCGAAGCGCGCCGCAACGAACTGCTCGCCACCATGGCCTGCCACGGCGCGGTGCGGGCAAACCGCAGCCTCACCCTGCCCGAGATGAACGCCCTGCTGCGCCAGATGGAAGCCACCGAGCGCGCCGACCAGTGCAACCACGGCCGGCCGACCTGGGTGCAGCTCTGGCTGGCCGACCTCGACAGGCTGTTCATGCGCGGCAAATGAGCCTGCCGCCGGCGCATCGTGCTGATCGGCCCGACCGCCAGCGGCAAGACCGATCTGGCGCTGGCCATCGCCGAACGCTTTCCCGTCGAGATCGTCAGCGTCGACTCGGCGCAGGTGTTCATCGACATGGACATCGGCACGGCCAAGCCCGACGCGGCAACGCTGGCGCGCTTTCCCCACCACCTGATCGACCTCATCACGCCCGGAGCAGCGCTATTCGGCCGCGCAGTTTCGCGCCGACGCCCTGCGCGTCATGGCCGAGATCACGGCGCGCGGCAACGTACCGCTGCTGGTCGGTGGCACGATGCTCTACTTCAAGGCGCTGCGCGAGGGACTGGCCGACCTGCCGCAGGCCGATCCGGCGCTGCGCGCGACGATCGATGCCGAGGCCGCCGCGCGGGGCTGGCCGGCGCTGCATGCCGAACTCGCACGGCTCGATCCGGCAACCGCCGCGCGGCTCGCCCCCACCGACGCCCAGCGCATCCAGCGTGCCGTCGAGGTGCTGCGGCTCACCGGCCGGCCGCTGGGCGACTTCTGGCAGGACCAGGCGCGCGATGCCCTGCCTTTCCGGCTGCTGACGATTGCCCTCGCCGCTCCCGAGCGCAAGCTCCTGCATGAGCGCATCGCGCAGCGCTTTCGACGACATGCTGGCTGCCGGTCTGGTCGACGAGGTCGAGCGCTTGCGACAAACTTACCGGCTTTCGGCCGAACTGCCGGCGATGCGCTGCGTCGGCTATCGCCAGGTCTGGGAGATGCTGGCAGGACGGCTGCCCGTCACGGAACTGCGGATCGCGGCATCTTCGCCACGCGCCAGTTCGCCAAACGCCAGCTGACCTGGCTGCGGTCACTGCGAGAAGCGGGCACAATCGACCTCGAATCCAATTTAGCCGAAGCGGCGACTGCGGCGAAAATACTGGCTCAAGTAGCAACGCATCTGACCCAGACGACGCCACCGCCGACCCGAGAAGCATGAGCGAACAGACCATCAACGCCGAGGATCTCGACAAGTTCACGACCGATCATCGGCGCGAAATCCTGTTCTATCTGCGCCAACTGATCAACGACGGCGAACGGATCAGCATCATGTTCAACGAAGGCAACGAATCGATACTTACCGTCCTGCTGCAAATCGACGCAAGCCAGAACCGACTGATCTTCGACTGGGGCGGCAGCGAGGAAGTCAACCGCAAGCTGCTGAAAAGCGAACGCAACTTTTTCGTCTGTGCGCCGCATGGCGTGAGAAACCAGTTCCTCACCGGCGCGGTGAGCGAAATCAGCTATCAGCAACGGCGCGCCTTCGCCATCCGCCTGCCTGCACAGTACACCCGCCTGCAGCGACGCGAGTTTTTCCGCCTGGTCCTGCCCATGACCCGGCGTCCGCGCTGCACCCTGCCGCAGGAAAACGGCGAGTGGTTGCAACTGTCGGTAATCGACATCAGTATCGGCGGCGTTGCCATGGAATTTTCGCCCGGTCAGTCGCCCGTCGAGATCGGCCAGAAAATTGCGCGGGCGCACATCGAACTGAAGGGGGCGGCAGGCTCGAAGTCGATCTGGAGGTGCGTAACCTTGGCGAGCTCCAGCGCGGCAAAAAGACCGTCGGGCGCGTCGGCTGTCAATTCATCGCTTTGAGCCATACCGCCGAACACCAGCTGCAGCAGTTCATCACCGACGTGCAGCGCGAAGAACGCGCCCGCCTTGGGGTTTAGACAATAACCGTCTGTTCCTGCCCGGGCTGGCCGTGCCTCGATGCGGCCGAGGGCATCGACGCGTCTCGCCCGCCGCCTGCAGCAGTTCGATCGCCCTGCCGGCATCGGCTTGCGCCACCACCACGACCATGCCGATGCCGCAGTTGAAGACGCGGTGCATTTCCGCATCGGCGACGTTGCCCTCGCGTTGCAGCCACTGGAACAGCGGCGGCAGCGTCCATGCGGATGTTTCGATCACCGCGGTCACGTCCTCTGGCAGGATGCGCGGCACGTTGTCGGTCAGCCCGCCGCCGGTGATGTGGGCCATGCCCTTGACCGGCACGGTCTGCATCAGCGTGAGCATCGACTTCACGTAGATGCGCGTCGGTGCGATCAGGGCGTCGGCGAAGGGGCGGCCGTGAAAATCGCCTTGCAGGTCGGGCTGCGCGCGTTCGACGATGCGGCGGATCAGTGAATAGCCGTTGGAATGCGCGCCCGACGAAGCCAGCCCGAGCACCACGTCGCCCGGCATGATGGATTTGCCGTCGATGATCCGCGCTTTTTCCACCGCGCCGACGGCGAAGCCGGCCAGGTCGTATTCGCCGGCCGGGTACATGCCGGGCATCTCGGCGGTCTCACCGCCGATCAGCGCGCAGCCCGCGAGCTCGCAGCCCTTGGCGATGCCTTCGACCACCTTGGCCGCCGTCTCGACATCGAGCTTGCCGCAGGCGAAGTAGTCGAGGAAGAACAGCGGCTCGGCACCCTGCACCAGGATGTCGTTCACGCTCATCGCCACCAGATCCTGGCCGATGGTGTCGTGGCGGTTCCAGCTCGAAGGCGAGCTTGAGTTTCGTGCCGACGCCGTCGGTCCCGGACACCAGTACCGGTTGGCGATATTTCTTCGAAATCTCGAACAGCGCACCGAAACCGCCAATGCCGGCCAGCACCTCGGGGCGCATGGTGCGCTTGGCGGCGGGCTTGATGCGCTCGACGAGTTCGTCGCCGGCATCGATGTCGACCCCCGCTGCTCGGTAGGTCATGGGGCTGGAGGGTGTGCTCATAGTCGAAACCGGATTGAAGGAGTGGATTTACGGCGATAATTGGCAACTGAGTTCGCATCTGCATCAGGCGAATCTGCAGATTTTACCGGAATTACCCCATTATCTTGACCCAGCTACTGCTCGATCTTCGGCTCAACCAGCCGCCCACGCTCGACAATTTCATCGTCGGCGAAAACGACGAACTGCTGTCGCGCCTGCGCATGCTTGCGCAGCCGGGCTGCTTCGACGCGATTTATCTTTGGGGTTCCTCTGGCTGCGGCAAGAGCCACCTGCTCAACGCCGCCGCCGGATTGTCGTTGCGCCGCCGCCCCGCCCTGCTGCTGGCTGATGGCCCTGCTGCCGACGACTTTCATGCACCCTCTGGCGGCCTGCTGGTGATCGATGACGTCGATCAGCTTGATGATGCGGCCCAGATCGCCCTTTTCCGTCTTTTCAACGCCGCACGCCTGGTTGGCCTGGGCCTGCTGCTGGCCGGTCACAAACCACCGGTGAAACTCAAGCTGCGCGAGGATCTGCGTACCCGCATCGGCCAGAGCGCTGATCTTCGAAGTCAAGACACTCAACGACGAAGAGAAAGCTGCCGCGCTGCGCCGCCATGCGCTGGAGCGCGGCCTGCAGGTGGACGACGGCCTGGTGCGCTACCTGCTTTGCCACGGCCGCCGCGACCTGCCCTCGCTGATGGCCGTGCTCGACGGACTCGACCGCGCCACGCTCGAACGCAAGCGCCCGGCGACACTGCCGCTGCTCAAGGAAGCCCTGCAACTCCAGCTCGTTCCCCAAGACGATAATCCTGCCAATGAATCTGGCCCTGTTTGACCTCGACAACACCTTGCTCAGCCGGCGACTCCGACTTCGAGTGGGCGCAATTCCTCATCTCGAAAGACGTGCTCGACCGCGAAGTACATGAGGCGACGAACCAGGAGTTCTACGACCACTACAAGGCCGGCACGCTCGACATCCACGCTTTCCTCGACTTCCAGCTGGCGCCGCTGGCGCGCCATCCGCGCGCGGAGCTCGACGCCTGGCATCGCGAGTTCATGGAAACCCGCATCCGGCCGCTGATCGACGCGCCGGCCGCCACCTGGTTCAGCGACATCTCGCCGCCGGCGACCTCTGCGCCATGGTCACCGCCACCAACAGTTTCGTCACCGGGCCGATCTGCCGCGAGTTCGGCATCGCGCACCTCGTCGCCACCATCCCGGCTCACGAGAATGGCCACTTCACCGGCGCAGCCGCGCGGCACGCCGGCCTTCAAGGCCGGCAAGATCGAACGCGTCGAAGCCTGGCTCGAAGACGCTCGGCCTGTGGTGGGGCGCCTTCGCGCGCAGTCCCTTCTACAGCGATTCGCACAACGACCTGCCGCTGCTGGCACGGGTCAGCCATCCGGTCGCGGTCGATCCGGACGACACGCTGCGCGCCCACGCCGGCCGGCACGGCTGGCCGATCATCAGTTTGCGCGCAGGCCTTCGGATAGAATGGCGGCCTATTCCAGAACCACGATAACCGCATGATCCGCAAGCTGCTGCGCCGCGTCTTCCGTCGCGGCGAGCCCTCGCCCCACCGGGCCGAAACCATCGCCGTCAACCAGCACGGCATCCGCCGCGAGCAGGTCTCGCCGGGTGCGCGGCGCATCTGCGAAACACTGCAGCAGGCGGGCCACAAGGCCTACATCGTCGGCGGCGCGGTGCGCGACCAGATCGCCGGCATCGTCCCCAAGGACTACGACGTCGCCACCGAGCGCCACGCCCGACCAGGTGCGCCGCCTGTTCCGCCGCTCGCGCATCATCGGCCGCCGCTTCCAGATCGTGCATGTGATGCAGGGCGCCGAGACCATCGAAGTCTCCACCTTCCGCGCCGCCCACGACGCCGACACCGTCAAGGACGAGCACGGCCGCGTGCTGCGTGACAACGTCTGGGGCAACATGGAAGAGGATGCCGCCCGGCGCGACTTCACCGTAAACGCTCTCTACTACGACCCGGCCAGCGGCCAGGTCTTCGATTACCACCACGGCGTGCGCGACCTGCAGCGCAAGACCCTGCGCATGATCGGCGACGCGCGCGCGCGTTACCGCGAAGACCCGGTGCGCATGCTGCGTGCCATGCGACTCTCCGCCAAGCTCGATCTGCGGCTCGACCCGCAAGTGCAAACGCCGATCCGCGAAATGGCGGAACTCATCGAGAACGTGCCGATGGCACGCGTCTTCGACGAGATGCTCAAGCTGCTGTTTTCCGGCCATGCCGTCGAGTGCCTCAAGCGCCTGCGTGCCGACGGCCTGCACCACGGCCTGCTGCCGATGCTCGACGTCATCCTCGACCAACCGCTCGGCGAAAATTTCGTCATGCTCTCGCTCGCCGACACCGATGCCCGTGTGCGCGAAGGCCGGCGCACCTCGCCCGGCTTCCTGTTCGCCACGCTACTCTGGCACGAGGTGCTGGCGAACTGGGAAATGCGCAAGAAGAACGGCGAATTGCCGTACCGGCCATGCACGCGGCGATGGACGAGGTGCTCGACACGCAGGGAGAAAAGCTTGCGATCACGCGCCGCATCGCTGGCGATATCAAGGACATCTGGTTGTTGCAGCCACGTTTCGAGAAGCGCAGTGGCCGTGCGCCCTTCCGCCTCGTGGAGCAGACGCGCTTTCGCGCCGCCTGGGATTTTCTGCGCCTGCGCGCGGCAAGTGGCGAAGCGCCACAGGAGCTCGCCGACTGGTGGCTGGCTTTCCAGGAATCGGGCAATGCCGAACGCGAGGAAATGCTGCAGCCCGACAGCGGCCCGAAGAAACGCCGCCGCCGGCGCGGCAAGAAACCCGACGCGGCAAACGACACCGACGCCGTCTCGCCAGCACCGACTTTTGACGAGTAAATGCCGGTGCAGGTGATTGCCTACGTTGCGCTGGGCGCAAACCTCGGCGATCCGGTCGCTACGTTACATGCGGCCTTTGCCGCACTGCGCGGCATCGCGGGCACGCGTTTTCTGGCCGCCTCATCGCTGTACCGCAGCGCGCCGGTCGGCTTGCGCAACCAGCCCGACTTCATCAACGCCGTGGCCGCACTGGAAGTCGATTCCGCCGTCCTGCCGGCGCCGACTTTTTTGGAACGCCTGTTCGCCATCGAAGCGGCCTTCGGTCGCGTGCGCACCGTGAAGAACGCACCGCGCACACTGGATCTCGACCTGCTGATGTTCGGCGATGAGCGTCTCGACCTGCCGGGCCTGACGCTGCCCCACCCACGCATGGCCGAACGTGCCTTCGTGCTCGCACCACTCGCCGAAATCGCACCCGCCCTGAGCATCCCCGGGCTCGGCCATGGTGTACGCGTGTCCGACCTGCTGCCAGCCGTCGCCAACCAGCGCATCGAAAGCTTGCCGTAAGCGCAGCCGGTGTATCCTCGCTAACCCTCACCCCCGTATTCGCAGCTTCGCCATGACCTACCTCGCCTCCAACAAACCCATCACCCTGCCCGAACTGGTGCGCATGAAGCACGCCGGCGAAAAGATCGCCATGCTCACCGGCTACGACGCGAGCTTCGCCGCGCTCGAAGACCGCTGCGGGGTGGACGTGATCCTCGTCGGCGACTCGCTCGGCAACGTCATCCAGGGCAAGACCTCGACGCTGCCAGTGACGATGGAACATATGGTCTATCACACCGAATGCGTCGGCCCCATGGCGCAACGCGCGATGTGCGTGGCCGACATGCCCTTCGGCGCTTATCACGAGTCGAAGGAGCAGGCGATCCGCAACGCCGGCCGGCTGCTCGCCGCCGGTGCGGAAATGGTCAAGCTGGAAGGCGGTGCGGTGATGGCTGAAACCGTGCATTTCCTTGTCGAACGAGGCGTACCCGTCTGCGCGCACATCGGCCTGACGCCGCAGTCCGTGCATGCCCTGGGCGGCTATCGCGTGCAGGGTCGCGACGCAGCCAGTGCCACCCGCATGAAGGCCGATGCCAGTGCCCTCGAAGAGGCCGGCGCCACGCTGATGGTGCTGGAAATGGTCCCCGCGCCGCTCGCCGCCGAAATCACCCGCGAACTCAAGGTCTGCGCCACCATCGGTATCGGCGCCGGTCCGGATTGCGACGGCCAGGTGCTGGTGCTGTACGACATGCTCGGCCTCTACCCCGGCAAGAAGGGCCGCTTCGTCAAGGACTTCATGGTCGAGGCACAGAACATCGAAGCTGCTGTCAAGGCCTATGTCGCGGCCGTCAAGGATGGCAGCTACCCCGCCCCGGAACATTGTTACTGAGCGCTGCGACGGTTTCGCCGATGCACATCCATCACACCATTGCCGCCATCCGGGAGGCGCTTGCAGGCAGCGGCCGAATAGTCTTCGTGCCGACCATGGGCAATCTGCACGAGGGCCACAGCACCCTGATGCGCGCGGCGCGCAGCCATGGCGACACCGTCGTTGCCTCGATCTTCGTCAATCGCCTGCAATTCAGGCCCGGCGAGGACTTTGAAAAATATCCGCGCACCCTTGCGCCGGATTGCGAAAAGCTCGTCGCCGCGGGCGTCGACCACCTGTTTGCACCCAGCGAGGAAGCGCTTTATCCGGAACCGCAGCGCTACGCCGTCGAGCCCCCCGTCGAGCACGCCAGCATCCTCGAAGGCGAATTCCGTCCCGGGCATTTTCGCGGCGTCGCCACCGTGGTGATGAAGCTGTTCGCCATCGTCCAGCCGCAGGCTGCGCTCTTCGGCAAGAAGGATTACCAGCAGTTCATGGTGCTTTCGGCCATGGTGCGCGAATTCGCCTTGCCGATTGAAGTCATTCCCGGCGAAACGGTACGCGCCGCAGACGGCCTGGCACTGTCCTCGCGCAACGGCTACCTGTCAGCCGCAGAGCGCGCCGAGGCTCCCCGACTGCAGCGCTGCCTCGCGCAGGTGGCGCAAGCGGTACGCGCCGGCGACCGCAATTTCGCCCGGCTCGAATCTGAAGTAATGGCCGAACTGCGCACCCATGGCTGGGCACCGGACTATGTTGCCGTGCGAAAAAGAATTGATCTAGAATCTCCTCCAAGCGATGCAGCAACACCACTGGTGGTGCTGGCAGCGGCCCGATTGGGGAAAACGCGCCTCATCGACAATCTGGAAATCTGAAAGCAATCTCCAACCCACGTCTTCCCAAGCAAGAGGAAACCATGAGCGAACATATCCATTACGTCACCGATGCCAGCTTCAAGAGCGACGTGCTGGAATCCCCCGTCCCCGTGCTGGTCAACTACTGGGCCGAATGGTGCGGCCCCTGCAAGATGATCGCGCCGATTCTCGATGATGTTGCGCGGGACTACAACGGCCGCCTCAAGGTTGCCAAGCTGAACATCGATGAAAACCCGAAAACACCAGGTGAATATGGCATTCGCGGCATCCCGACCCTGATCCTGTTCAAGGGCGGTAATGTCGAAGCCACCAAGGTTGGCGCGCTTTCCAAGTCGCAACTCACCGCTTTTATTGACAGCAACCTCTAATCCCTTTACATTCATCCTGAATTCGCACGGCAGTTCCTGACAACTGCCGGCAATTTAGGGCAGCAGGCTCCCCGCCAGCCTCGCCCGCAGCACCCTCTCTCCCCTGCTTTTCTCCTCCTTGGGCATCTCTCCGCCCACGCTCACTCAGGCTTCCGCCATGCATCTTTCCGAACTCAAGAACCACCACGTCAGCCTGCTGATCGAAATGGCCACCACCGCCGGCATCGAAGGCGCCAACCGCTTGCGCAAGCAGGAGCTGATCTTCGCCCTGCTCAAGGAGCACGCCAAGAAGGGCGAAGTCATCTACGGCGACGGCTGTCTTGAAGTCATGTCGGACGGCTACGGCTTCCTGCGTTCGTCCGACACCTCCTACCTCGCCAACCCCGACGATATCTACGTCTCGCCCTCGCAGATCCGCCGCTTCAACCTGCGCACCGGCGACACCGTCGAGGGCGAGATCCGCACACCCAAGGACGGCGAACGCTATTTCGCACTGGTCAAGCTTGACCAGGTCAATAACGAGTCGCCCGAGATCTGCAAGAACAAGATCCTCTTCGAAAACCTGACGCCGCTTCACCCTACCGAGCACCTGCGGCTGGAACGCGAAATCAAGGCGGAAGAAAACATCACCAGCCGCATCATCGACATCATTGCGCCGATCGGCAAGGGCCAGCGGGGCTTGCTGGTTTCATCGCCCAAGAGCGGCAAGACGGTGATGCTGCAACACATCGCGCACGCCATTGCGGTGAATCATCCCGAAGCGGTACTGATCGTCATGCTGATCGACGAGCGCCCCGAGGAGGTGACCGAAATGACGCGGACGGTGCGTGGCGAAGTGGTCGCCTCCACTTTTGACGAACCGGCCTCGCGCCATGTGCAGGTCGCCGAGATGGTCATCGAGAAGGCCAAGCGCCTCACCGAGCACAAGAAGGACGTCGTCATCCTGCTCGACTCGATTACCCGCCTGGCACGCGCCTACAACACCGTGCAGCCGGCTTCCGGCAAGGTGCTGACGGGCGGCGTGGACGCCAACGCCTTGCAAAAACCCAAGCGCTTCTTTGGCGCCGCGCGCAACATCGAGGAAGGCGGCTCGCTGACCATCATCGCCACGGCACTGGTGGATACCGGCAGCCGCATGGACGAAGTGATCTACGAGGAATTCAAAGGCACCGGCAACTCGGAAATTCATCTTGACCGCAAGATGGCCGAAAAGCGCGTCTATCCCTCGATCAACGTCAACCGCTCCGGCACGCGCCGCGAGGAGCTACTGATGGAGAAAGACGTGCTGCAAAAGGTCTGGGTATTGCGCAAACTGCTTTACGGTCTGGATGATCTCGAGGCAACGGAATTCCTGCTCGACAAGGTCAAGGCCACCAAGAACAACGCCGAATTCTTCGACTCCATGCGTCGGGGCAGTTGATTTCCCTCGGCTTTTTCTGGATAATGCGCGGCTCTCTGCGATCATCCGCGGACACCCGTCGAGTCAAAGGACACCGAAGTACACTGAGGACACTGAAATGAAAGAAGGCATTCACCCCAAATATAACGAGATCGAAGTGACTTGCAGCTGCGGCAACAAGTTCGCCACGCGCTCGACCAACAGCAAACCGCTGCACATTGAAGTGTGCTCGGCCTGCCACCCGTTCTACACCGGCAAGCAGAAGATCGTCGACACTGCCGGCCGCGTCGAGCGCTTCCGCCAGAAATACAAGCGTCCCGGCGCCGCTGCCTGATCGGCCTTTGTATCAATACTGAAAAGGCAGCCGACCCTGCCTTTTGCAGAAGGGCAGCCATGGCTGCCCTTTCTTTTTTGTCGCCGCCATGAACTTCGCTTCGCCCGCGTACCAGAACCACTCGCCGCGCCTGCCGCTGCTCGTGCTGATCGTGCTGGCGGCGATATACCTGCTGGTGGGCGTCACCGGGCACGATCCCTGGAAGAACGAGGATGCCATCCACATCGGCATCGCTCACGGCTTCGCGACGCAGGGCAATTGGCTCACACCCTCTATCGCGGGCGAACCCTGGCCGCACACCGCGCCGCTCTACCACTGGGTCGCCGCGCTTACGGGAAAACTGCTCGGCGGCCTGCTGGGTTTCCACGATGCCGCACGGCTGGCGACAACGCTGTTCGGCGCGCTGTTTCTGGTGGCGCTGGCCGGTGCGGCGCGCGCATTCCACGGTGATTCCGCCGGGCGTATTGCGCCCCTGCTGGCGATCGGCACGCTCGGCATCCTGCTGCCGATGCATGAAGCACAGCCCGCCATTGCCGGGCTGGCCTTTGCCGCGCTGGCCTGGTGGGGCGGTGGCCTGCTCCTGCAAGGCAAAACACGCGGTGCACCGCTGCTCGGGCTCGGGCTTGGCCTGGCATTTCTCGCCCACGGACTGGCCGGCCTGGTGATGGCCATCGCCGTCTTGCCAGCGCCGATTTTCCGGCGCAACTGGACTGGCCTCTTGCTGGCACTGCTGATCGCCCTGCCGCTGCTGCTTGCCTGGCCCCTGCTGCTCGAACAACACGCGCCGGGATTCTGGTTCCAGTGGTGGGGGAACGAAATCGCCGAAGTCACAGCCAATCGCGGACTGCCGGAGGCCCACCACGTTGAACAACTGATCTGGGTGACCTGGCCGGTATTGCCACTGGCGCTCTGGAGTCTCTGGTTGAATCGCCGCCAGGCGGACGGCCTGGCGCTTCCCTTGTTGGGCGTGTTGATCACGCTGGCCTGGTTCCTCACCGGCTCTTCGCGCACGCTTGCACTGCTGCCGCTGCTCATGCCTTTGCTGCTCGTCGCGGCCGCCGGCGCCGACCGCATGCGCCGGGGCTTCGCCAACGCCTTCGACTGGTTCGGCCTGATGACCTTCACTTTCGTGGCTGGACTGATCTGGCTGGGTGCCAGCGCGCAGGCGCTGGGCTGGCCGCCCAAAATCGCGCGGAATTTCGACAAGCTTGCGCCGGGCCACGAGGTGCATTACACGATTGTCGCGTTGGCATTTGCCACACTAATTACCCTGGCCTGGCTGCTGTCGTGGCGCCTGCGCCGCGCCAGCTGGCGCGGCAGCCTGCGCTGGGCGGCCGGCACGACCCTGATGTGGGCACTGACCGCTACGCTCTGGCTCTCCTGGATCGACCATGACAAATCGTATCGCCCGGTCGCCCGGTCGCTACATGAAGCGTTGCCGCAGAACATCGACTGTATTGAGCGCGCTGCCGGCATCGGCACAAGCCAACGCGCTTCGCTCGACTATTTTGCCGGCATCCGCACGGTGGCACCTTCACGCAAGCGTCAATGCAACTGGCGCCTGACGGTCGATGCGACCGATCGCTCCCCGCCGGCCGGCTGGGTCGAGACCTGGCACGGCGGCCGGCCGAGCGACCGCAAGGAGCGCTGGTATCTCGACCGGCGCGTCGACTAAACCTTGAGGAAGTTTGCCCCTAAACTTTCAGAAAGTTTTCTCTGTAGTACTTGAGTTCTTCGATGGACTCGTAGATATCGGCCAAGGCTTCATGCTTGCCGCCCTTCTTGATGCCCTTGGCGATCTCCGGCGTCCAGCGCTTGCATAACTCCTTGAGCGTCGACACATCGAGGTTGCGGTAGTGGAAATAGGGCTCGAGCTTGGGCATGTAGCGCACCATGAAACGCCGGTCCTGGCAGATCGAATTGCCGCACATCGGCGATTTTCCGGCGGGCACATGGCGTTTGAGGAAATCGAGCGCCTGTACCTCGATTTCCGTTTCCGTCAGCACCGAAGCCTTGACCCGGTCGACCAACCCTGACTTGCCGTGCGTCTTCTTGTTCCAGTCATCCATGCCGTCCAGCACGCTGTCGGACTGATGCACCGCCCAGACAGCACTTTCGGCGATGACTTCAAGCTGCGAATTGGTGATCACCATCGCCAGTTCGATGATGCGATCGCGATCGGGATCGAGTCCCGTCATTTCCATGTCGAGCCAGACAAGGGCGTTTTGGTCTTGTGCCATACTGCGCGCTTCCCTTCCCGAGGTTTGCCAACTTGCATTTTTGCACACTTGCCCCAACTGACGACTCATGGCCGCCGTCTTTTCCCTAGTCTTTCTCGCGATGCTGGTGTTAACCACCGCCTTGCGCGCGTGGCTCGCCCTGCGCCAAATGCATCATGTCGCGGCCCATCGTCAGGCGGTGCCGACCGAATTTTCCGATCGCATCACGCTCGCCGAACACCAAAAGGCCGCCGATTACACTGCCGCCAAGCTGCGCCTGGGCCTGCTCGAACTCGCGGTCGATGCCGGTCTGCTGCTGCTGCTCACCTTCGGCGGCCTGTTGGCCGCCTTCGACCAGTTCTGGCGTGGCGTCTTTCCCGATGCGGAATACACCTACGGGCTGGCCCTGTTCGCCAGCGTCGGCATCACCGGATTTTTCATCGGCCTGCCGTTCTCGCTGTATCAAACCTTCAGTCTCGAAGCGCGTTTTGGTTTCAACAAGATGACGCCCGGCACGTTCGCCAGCGACCTGATGAAACAACTGCTGCTGACCGTGTTGATCGGTGCGCCGCTGCTGCTGCTCGTGTTGTGGCTGATGGGCGCAATGGGCGCGCAGTGGTGGCTATATGTCTGGATGACCTGGATGGGATTCAACCTGCTCGTGCTGCTGCTCTACCCGACCTTCATCGCGCCACTGTTCAACAAATTCACCCCGCTTGCCGAAGGTGAGGTCAAGGCCCGCATCGAGGCCCTGCTGGCGCGCTGCGGCTTCGCCACTTCCGGCCTGTTTGTCATGGACGGATCGAAGCGCTCGGCCCACGGCAACGCCTACTTCACCGGCTTCGGTCGCAGCAAACGTATCGTCTTTTTCGACACGCTGCTCGACAAGCTCGCACCGGGCGAGGTCGAGGCCGTGCTCGCGCACGAACTCGGGCATTTCAAGCGTCGCCACATCTGGAAGCGCATTGTCGTGATGTCCGCGCTGTCGCTCGTCTTCCTCTGGTTGCTCGGACTGCTTATCGACCAGACGTGGTTCTACACCGGTTTGAATGTTGGAACGGGCGGGACGGCGCTGGCACTGATCCTGTTCTCGCTGGTGCTGCCGGTCTTCACTTTCCCTTTCGGGCCGCTGATGTCGTGGCTGTCGCGCCGCCACGAGTTCGAGGCCGACGCCTATGCCGCGCAGCAGGCGAACGGCGGCGAACTGATCGCCGCGCTGGTCAAGCTCTACCGCGACAACGCCGCGACGCTGACACCCGACCCGCTGCATTCGCTGTTCTACGACTCGCATCCGCCCGCCAGTCAGCGTATCGCCCATCTCAAGACCACCTGAAAGGAGTACCGGATGATCGCCAGAAAGCTCGCCCTCTCGACCTCACTCGCCATGCTTTGTGCCGTCCCGTCAGCACCGACTTTTGCGGCCGACAATGGCAAGGCCCTGCACGACAAGCATTGCAAAGCCTGTCATGTCCAGCAGTGGGGTGGCGACGGCAGCGCCATTTATACCCGCCCCGATCGCCGCATCAAGGATCTGACCGCCCTGCGGCAGCGCGTCGCCGCCTGTAGTGCGCAGACCGGAGCAAAGCTATTTCCCGAGGAAGAGGCCAGCATCGCGGCCTACCTCGCGCAGCAGTACTATCACTTCAAGTGACATGAGCACGCTCGATCAGGCCAGCATCGACCAGCGGCTCGCCGCGCTTGACGGCTGGGTGCAGAATGGCTCGTGCATCGTCAAGGAATACCGTTTCGCGAACTATCACGAGACGCTGGCCTTCGTGAATGCCAGCGCGTGGATCGCCCATCGTACCGACCACCACCCCGACCTCGAAGTCGGCTACAACCGCTGCACCGTGCGCTTTACCACCCACGACGCAGGCGGCCTGAGCGACAAGGACTTCGCCGGCGCGGCGAAAATCGACGCGCTGTTTTCCCTTTGACGCTAACGGGAACCATCACCGCCGCTTTCGGACGGCACTACGAAATCACACTGGAAGATGGTCGCATCGTCAACGGCATCCCGCGTGGCAAGAAAAGCCCCTACGCCTGTGGTGATCACGTCACACTCGGGCCGCTGCACGACAGCGAGGCACAGATCCTCGGCAATGCGCCGCGTACCTCGCTGCTCTACCGCAGTGACCAGTGGAAAGCAAAAGATCATCGCGGCCAACGCTACACAGGTGGTGCTGGTCGTCGCCACCGAACCCGGCTTCTCTGACGAACTGATCTCGCGCTGCCTCGTCGCCATCCAGCATGAAAAGATGCGCGCCGTCATCGTGCTCAACAAGTGCGACCTCACCGCCGGCCGGCCGGCGGCACAGGCGCAGCTGGCGCCCTTCACCACGCTCGGGATACCGGTCGTCGCGCTTAGCGCGCTAACCGACGCCAATTCACTCATGCCCTGGCTCACGGATCAGGTGTCCGTGCTGGTCGGCCAGAGCGGCATGGGCAAGTCCACGCTCATCAACGCCCTGATCCCCGACGCTGGCGCAGCAACGCGGGAAATCTCCACGGCGCTCGACTCCGGCAAGCACACGACCACCCATGCGCGTCTTTACAGGCTGGATGGCGGCGGCTCCCTGATCGATTCACCCGGACTGCAGGAGTTCGGGCTCGCCCACCTGACCCGTGGAGAAATCGAGATGGGTTTCGCCGAATTCGTACCGCATCTCGGCCAGTGCCGCTTTCGCGATTGCCGGCACGAGAACGAGCCCGACTGTGCGATCAAGGCAGCCATCGCCCGCAGCGAGATCGATGCGCGGCGACTGGTCCATTTCGTGACCATCGCCAACGAGGGCGACCGCGCCAAACAGTTCTGATGTCGCACCTGTTTGTCGATATTTCCTCGCACGGCTTTGGCCATCTGGCGCAGACCGCACCGGTACTGAACCGCCTCGCTGAACTGCTGCCCGCACTGCGGATCACGCTGCGCAGCGGCCTGTCCATCGAGAAACTGCGGCAGCGCATTCGCGCACCGTTCGCCCATATCGCGGCAGCCAGCGATTTCGGCTATGTGATGATCGATGCACTGACCATCGATCGCGCCGCCACGGCGGCATGCTATCGCGGCGCACATGCGGACTTCGCTGACCGCGTCGCGGCGGATGCCGCCCTGCTATGCGACTTGCGCGTGGATGCCGTCTTCGCGAACGTCTCGTATGTTCCGCTGGCTGGCGCAGCACAAGCCGGTATTCCCGCCGTATCGATGTGTTCGCTCAACTGGGCCGACCTCTTCGAATACTATTTCTGTCCCACCGACTGGGCGCGGACTATTCATGCCGAAATGCTTGCCGCCTATTGCAGCGCCACTTTTCTGCGCACCACGCCCGGCATGCCGATGCCAGCGCTCGACAATCGTGTGGCCATCGACCCAATCGCTTCTCGGGGAAATGACCGACGCACCGAACTGCGCGCAAAACTCGGCGCTGGCGAGACGGCGCGGGTTGCCATCGTCGCACTGGGCGGCATCCCGTCACGGCTCCCGGCCGAGCGCTGGCCGTGGTTACCGAACACGCACTGGCTCGTGCCCGCCGCATGGAATGTGCAGCGCGCCGACATGCACGCCTTCGAACCGCTGGGCTGGCCATTCGTCGATCTGCTCCGCTCGGTGGATGCCGTCATCACGAAACCGGGCTACGGCACCTTCACCGAGGCAGTCTGCAACGGCACCGCAGTAATCTACCAGCGGCGCGACGACTGGCCCGAGCAGGACTGCCTGATCGAATGGCTGCACAGGCACGCGTGTTGCGCTGAAGTCGCGGCGGCTGACCTTGCCGCCGGCAATATGGGTCAGGCGCTGGACGCCTGCCTGAATAGCACCATGCTGCCAGCGCCGACTTTCTGGGGCGCCGAGGAAGCGGCCCAACGACTCAAGGCGCTGCTCGCCTGACCGGCGCTTCGAGCGTCTTGCTGCTGCCGTCGGCAAAAGTCAGCGTGATCGCAAGTTTGTCGCCTTCCTTGAGCGGAGTTTTCATGTCGATCAGCATCACATGGTAGCCGCCCGGCTTAAGCGCTACCTCGCCCTTCGCCGGCACAAGGATTTCCTTCACCTGCCGCATGCGCATTACGCCTGCGTCGTCGATATGGTTGTGCAGTTCGGTCGCGCCGGCTGAAGGACAGAAAGCAGCCACGAGCCGCATGTCACGGTCGCCACCATTTCTTACAGTCAGATACGCTGCACTCACCCTGATGCCGGGTGGCGTCATCTGGACGTACGCATCGGCCACATCAATGGCCATAGCTGGATTGGCAGGACTGGCCGGGGGTGTATCTGGCACGTCGTGCCCCAGCTTGGCCGCATAGGTGCCGGGCAACGGCACCTCTTCCGGCTGCGGGTTCCAGTAATAGGCCACGCCGAGAATCGCGCAGAGCAGCAGGATGTTGAGGGCAATCAGCAGCTTTCTCATGCTCAGTGTCCGGCATCAAAACGGAAAGGCACTGCGATGCGCGTACGCCCGGATTCGACCAGCACTGTCGCCTGCCAGGTCATGCGACCGGTGACGCAGACCGGCAGGGTCGCCTGGCCGGTAAAGCGTCCGGCGCCCGTAGCTTGCAAGTTTGACCGGTTGAAACCCATGCTCATGTCAACGCCGGCGAAATCAACCACCACTTTGTCGGCGCTCATGCCCTCGAGTTCCACCAGCATGTCGAATGGCGTCGTCACCGGAATCGGCTGCGGCGCCATTGAAAAACTCAGCCGGCCGCCCTGCGGCAACAATGCCGTGCAGGAGCCGCGCTGCAAGTCGCAGCCTGAATCCGGGAAAGCAGTGACATCAGCCTTCGGCAGGAGCAGCGGGGAAAGCTTGTAGCCGACCACCCCGATCAGGATCAGGGCGAGGATCATGGCCGAATCGACGAGCAGGGATTTTCCGGGAAGCATGGTGGCGCGAAGGTATCACATCGCGCCGCAACGCCTGCTCCAGGCCCGTATCGGCTCCCACTTGATTCCAATCAAGGATATGCACCAGAGCAGGGCATAGGATATGCGGCAAATTGTCGCGGTGGCATGTTGTCGCATAGACTGCTGCTTCGATTGATTTCGAAGTTGTCCTAACCATTAGGGAGCAAAACCATGAAGAAACTGACACAGCGGGCCGTTCCGCTGCTACTTGCGGCGGGAATGGGAGTCGCGGCAGCGGGGGCGGCGTGGTCGGCCGAGACCTTGCAGGACGTGATGAAGCGGCGGAACTTGAGCCAGCAGGATTTGCTGGCGGCCTCGAAGACTTACGTACCGACGGGCAAGCGCGATGACTTCATCGCCTTCAGTTCGGGCGGCCAGTCGGGCCAGGTCATCGTCTATGGCATTCCCTCGATGCGCATCCTGAAGTACATCGGCGTGTTCACTCCCGAACCCTGGCAGGGCTATGGCTTCGACGAAGAGTCGAAAGCCGTGCTGGCCGGCGGCCGCATCGACGGCAAGGACATCACCTGGGGCGACACGCACCATCCGGGCATTTCCGAGACCAACGGCGAATCGGACGGTCAGTTCCTCTTCATCAACGACAAGGCCAACCCGCGCATTGCGGTACTTGACCTGCGCGACTTCGAAACCAAGCAGATCGTCGTCAACCCGATCTTCAAGTCCGAGCACGGTGGCGCCTTCGTCACGCCGAACACCGAATACGTCTTCGAAGCCTCGCAATACGCTTCCCCACTCGAGAACAAGAAGTTCTACCCGCTCGAAGAGTTCAACGAGAAGTATCGCGGCGGCATGACCTACTGGAAGTTCGACCGCAAGGAAGGCAAGATCGACACCAAGAAGTCCTTCTCCGTCGAACTGCCGCCCTACTCGCAGGATCTGTCGGATGCCGGCAAAGGCCCGTCCGACGGCTGGTCCTTCACCAACTCCTTCTGTACCGAGCGTTACGTCGGTGGTATCGAGAAGGGCCGCCCCCCGTATGAAGCCGGCTGCTCCGCCAAGGACACCGACTACATGCACGTGATCAACTGGAAGAAAGCCGCCGAGCTGGTTGCCGCCGGCAAGGCCAAGAAGATCAACGGCCATGACGTGCTGATGATGGACACGGCGATCAAGGAAGGCATCCTGTTCCTGATTCCGGAACCGAAGTCGCCGCACGGCGTCGATGTCACCCCGGACGGCACCAAGATCATCGTCGCCGGCAAGCTCGACACGCACGTGTCGGTCTACTCCTTCGAGAAGATCATGGCCGCCATCAAGGCCGGCAAGTTCGAATCCAAGGACCCGTACGGCATCCCGGTACTGAGCATGAAGGACACGCTGCACACGCAAGTGTCGCTCGGCCTCGGCCCCCTGCACACCCAGTTCGACTCCAAGACCTGCGTCGCCTACACCTCGCTGTATGTGGATAGCCAGGTCGCCAAGTGGGACTTCTGCGAAGGCAAGGTGCTCGACAAGCTCTCCGTCCATTACAACATCGGTCACCTGATGACCATGGAAGGCGATACTACCAAGCCGGCCGGCCGCTATCTCGTCGCGTTGAACAAGCTGTCGATCGACCGCTTCAATCCGGTGGGCCCCCTGCATCCGCAGAACCACCAGTTGATCGACATCAGCAACGACAAGATGCAGCTGATCTACGATATGCCGCTGCCGCTGGGTGAGCCGCACTACGTGGTTGCCATCGATGCCAAGAAGCTCAAGCCGGCCGTGCGCTACAAGCTGGGTACCAACAGCCGCACCGACCAGCCGCACCCGGCCGCCGTCAAGGCCGGCGAAGAGAAGACCATCAGGAAGGGCAACAAGGTCACCGTGTATGGCACCCTGATCCGTTCGCATATCACGCCGGAAACCATCGAAGCTGAAATCGGCGACGAAGTGACGATCCACCTGACCAACCTCGAGCGTGCCCAGGACGAAACCCACGGCTTCACGGTGTTGACCTACAACGTGCATGCCTCCGTCGAGCCGGGCAAGACCGTCACGGTCAAGTTCAATGCCTACAAGGAAGGTGTCTATCCGTACTACTGCACGGAGTTCTGCTCGGCGCTGCACCTTGAAATGCAGGGTTACCTGCTGGTCAAGCCGAAGGGCTGGAAGCCGACCAAGACGACGCTGGCCGCCGGTACCTACACCGAGGCCGAGTACAAGGCGACCGTCAAGAAGGTGGTGGATACCCAGGTGATCATCGACTCCGTCGTGGCCTACATCACCAGTGTCAACTACAAGGACTTCCCGGATGTCGTGGCCATGGTGGATGACGCCTTCGACCAACTCGGCAAGACCAAGGGCCTGAAAGAAAAACATGAGGCGTTCGCCGCCAAGAAGGATTGGGAAAATGCCACCCTCTGGGCCGAACAAATCTGGCAATATCAGGTCAAGACCGCCGACCTCGGCCTCCGCGCCAAAACCTACCTCGAACAAAATGGCGCCAAAAAAGTGAAGTAATCCAGCGCAAGTTCGGGACTATCAGTACCAAAGGGGGCGGGAAACCGCCCCCTTTTTTTATTGGTGTCAGAATATCGCCTGACACTCATCGAGCAATCACTCACTTCGACCATGATGTTGACACAGCCGATCGACAGACCATCAGGCAACCCGGTCGCATATCGCGAGAGCCCGCTCTCGCACGTCACGCATCCGGCGGCATTCCTGCTGACGGCCATCGTTTGGTCGCTGCTGGTTGTATTTTCACTCTGGACGCAGCGCGAACAACTGAACCGCACCGCGCAGGAGTTGGCTCGCATCGACGCCATTGCCAACCTCAAGAAGGATATGGCGATTCGCAAATGGGCCTCCCAGGTGGGCGGAGTATTCATTGACGAGGGCAAGGCGCCCAACATCGATACGTTGAGTGATCAGGCGCGTGTGCAGGCAGCGACAGCCACGGGCGAGGTCTTCAAAATGATTGCGCTGACTCCGATTCATATCCTGCTTGGTATTCAGGAGGTCAGCAACAAGGAATACGGCAGCAAGGAAAGGCTCACCTCGCTGCAACTGCGCAACCGCGAGAATGCGCCAGACGAGTGGGAGACCCAGGCACTGAAAACCCTGCAGGCCGGCGCGGAGATAGTCGCAGAAGGCATGCCACGCAAAGGGGGGCATGGCCTGATGCGCGTGATGATCCCGATGCGCATGGAAGAGGAATGCCTCGAATGCCACCGCGAAACGCTCGTGCCCGTTGGCGGTCTGCGCGGTGCGGCAGCGGTATCCGTCAATCTCAACACCTACTGGGCAGCACAGGAACCCGCCTGGCGCACGATCCAGTACTGGCATATGGGAATCTGGCTGGCTGGCCTGACCACCCTGCATGCCTACTGGATGTTCCTGCGGCGGCGTGCCGCCGAACATGCGCGTCAGGAAGAAGAGCGCCGCGAGAATGCGGCCGCTTTTTCCGCCATGGCCGAAGGTGCGATGATCAGCGACGCCAATGGCGACATCCTCTGGGTCAACGATGCCTTCTGCCACATTTATGGCTATCAGCGCAAAGAAATCATCGGCATGAATCCACGCATCCTCAAATCCGGGCGCCATGACGCCAATTTTTATCGCAATCTCTGGGATGGATTGACGCAACAGGGCCACTGGCGCGGGGAGGTCTGGAACCGGCGCAAGAACGGTGAAATATTCCCGGAAGAACTTTCGATCCAGGCACTGCGCGGAGTGGACGGTCAAACGCGGCGCTACATCTCGATCTTTTCCGACATCACCGAACGCAAGGAGAACGAGGAAGCCTTGCAGAAACACCAGCAGCGCCTGGAAGAATCCGAGACACGATTGCGGGAACTGGCCGCCTTCCTCCAGACGGTACGGGAAGAGGAGCGCACGCGCATCGCGCGCGAACTGCATGACGAACTCGGCCAGGCCCTGACGGCATTGCGCTTCGACCTGGGCTGGCTGCGCGGCAAGTGTGGCACGCACGACAGCCTGGGCGCGCCTGCCGCTGAACGCGTCGCTTCAGCATTGGGCGTCGTCGAGCAGAGCATCGTTTCGTTGCGGCGCATCTCCGAGGACCTGCGACCGGCCATGCTCGACAGCCTGGGACTTGCCGCCGCCATCGAGCACCACGCGGCACAGTTCACCCAGCGTACCGGCATTCCCTGCCGCGTCAGCATGAACCGCGAAGAGTTCGATCTGGCGGGCAATCTGGCCACTGCGGTATTTCGCATTGTCCAGGAGGCTTTGACCAACGTGGCTCGCCACGCCGGCGCCACCGAGGTAGTCGTGGATATCGCGGAGTCGGCTGACGGCATCCGGCTCAGCGTAGCTGACAACGGATGCGGCTTCGATGTCGCCAGCCGCACAAAAAGATTCGGTCTGCTGGGGATGCGCGAGCGCGTCACGATACTTGGCGGCAGACTGGATATCGACAGCCACCCCGAGCGGGGCACCCGCATCACTGGCTGGCTGCCCCGCCAACAGGAACTCAACACATGATCAAAGTCCTGATTGCCGACGATCACGCCATATTGCGTGCCGGCCTCAAGCACCTGCTGTCCGACCAACCCGATATTGTCGTCGCCGGCGAAGCCAGCAATGGCCATGAAGCACTCGCCAAGGCACAGGCGGAAGACTGGAGCGTCATGGTGCTCGACATGACCATGCCCGGCAAAAGCGGCATCGAACTCATCAAGCAACTAAAACAGCTCGCCCCGAAATTACCCATCCTGATCCTCAGCATGCACAAGGAAGATGTCTACGCCGTGCGGACCCTCAAGGCGGGCGCATCAGGCTATCTTTGCAAAGATAACGCCGAAGACCAGCTGGTGGCTGCCTTGCGCAAGCTTGCCGCGGGCGGCATGTACATCACGGCCGCCGTGGCGGAAAAACTGGCGCTTGGCGTGCTGCATGGCGACAGTTCGGATGCTCCGCCGCACACGCGCCTATCCGATCGCGAGTATCAGATTTTCCAATCGATCGCCGCGGGCGGAAGCGTTACCGACATTGCCCATAAGCTCAACCTGAGCGTCAAGACGGTCAGCACGCACAAAACACACATCATGGAGAAAATGGGTTGTGCCAGCGTGGCAGACCTGGTGCGCTACGCCATTCAGCACGAGTTGCTGCCCGGTGGTGCAGAATAGGAATATTCCTACCCCCAAATCAGCCTGGGCTGATTCATTTCCCCCTACCGGCTGACTAACATTCTTGCAGTGCGGCAAATTGTCGCGGTGGCATGTTGTCGCATAGACTGCTGCTTCGATTGATTTCGAAGTTGTCCTAACCATTAGGGAGCAAAACCATGAAGAAACTGACACAGCGGGCCGTTCCGCTGCTACTTGCGGCGGGAATGGGAGTCGCGGCAGCGGGGGCGGCGTGGTCGGCCGAGACCTTGCAGGACGTGATGAAGCGGCGGAACTTGAGCCAGCAGGATTTGCTGGCGGCCTCGAAGACTTACGTACCGACGGGCAAGCGCGATGACTTCATCGCCTTCAGTTCGGGCGGCCAGTCGGGCCAGGTCATCGTCTATGGCATTCCCTCGATGCGCATCCTGAAGTACATCGGCGTGTTCACTCCCGAACCCTGGCAGGGCTATGGCTTCGACGAAGAGTCGAAAGCCGTGCTGGCCGGCGGCCGCATCGACGGCAAGGACATCACCTGGGGCGACACGCACCATCCGGCGCATTTCCGAGACCAACGGCGAATCGGACGGTCAGTTCCTCTTCATCAACGACAAGGCCAACCCGCGCATCGCGGTACTTGACCTGCGCGACTTCGAAACCAAGCAGATCGTCGTCAACCCGATCTTCAAGTCCGAGCACGGTGGCGCCTTCGTCACGCCGAACACCGAATACGTCTTCGAAGCCTCGCAGTACGCTTCGCCGCTCGAGAACAAGAAGTTCTACCCGCTCGAAGAGTTCAACGAGAAGTATCGCGGCGGCATGACCTACTGGAAGTTCGACCGCAAGGAAGGCCGCATCGACCCGAAGAAGTCCTTCTCCGTCGAACTGCCGCCCTACTCGCAGGATCTGTCGGATGCCGGCAAAGGCCCGTCCGACGGCTGGTCCTTCACCAACTCCTTCTGTACCGAGCGTTACGTCGGTGGTATCGAGAAGGGCCGCCCCCCGTATGAAGCCGGCTGCTCCGCCAAGGACACCGACTACATGCACGTGATCAACTGGAAGAAAGCCGCCGAGCTGGTTGCCGCCGGCAAGGCCAAGAAGATCAACGGCCATGACGTGCTGATGATGGACACGGCGATCAAGGAAGGCATCCTCTTCCTGATTCCGGAACCGAAGTCGCCGCACGGCGTCGATGTCACCCCGGACGGCACCAAGATCATCGTCGCCGGCAAGCTCGACACGCACGTGTCGGTCTACTCCTTCGAGAAGATCATGGCCGCCATCAAGGCCGGCAAGTTCGAATCCAAGGATCCGTACGGCATCCCGGTACTGAGCATGAAGGACACGCTGCACACGCAAGTGTCGCTCGGCCTCGGCCCCCTGCACACCCAGTTCGACTCCAAGACCTGCGTCGCCTACACCTCGCTGTATGTGGATAGCCAGGTCGCCAAGTGGGACTTCTGCGAAGGCAAGGTGCTCGACAAGCTCTCCGTCCATTACAACATCGGTCACCTGATGACCATGGAAGGCGATACTACCAAGCCGGCCGGCCGCTATCTCGTCGCGTTGAACAAGCTGTCGATTGACCGCTTCAATCCGGTGGGCCCCCTGCATCCGCAGAACCACCAGTTGATCGACATCAGCAACGACAAGATGCAGCTGATCTACGATATGCCGCTGCCGCTGGGTGAGCCGCACTACGTGGTTGCCATCGATGCCAAGAAGCTCAAGCCGGCCGTGCGCTACAAGCTGGGTACCAACAGCCGCACCGACCAGCCGCACCCGGCCGCCGTCAAGGCCGGCGAAGAGAAGACCATCAGGAAGGGCAACAAGGTCACCGTGTATGGCACCCTGATCCGTTCGCATATCACGCCGGAAACCATCGAAGCTGAAATCGGCGACGAAGTGACGATCCACCTGACCAACCTCGAGCGTGCCCAGGACGAAACCCACGGCTTCACGGTGTCGACCTACAACGTGCATGCCTCCGTCGAGCCGGGCAAGACCGTCACGGTCAAGTTCAATGCCTACAAGGAAGGTGTCTATCCGTACTACTGCACGGAGTTCTGCTCGGCGCTGCACCTTGAAATGCAGGGTTACCTGCTGGTCAAGCCGAAGGGCTGGAAGCCGACCAAGACGACGCTGGCCGCCGGTACCTACACCGAGGCCGAGTACAAGGCGACCGTCAAGAAGGTGGTGGATACCCAGGTGATCATCGACTCCGTCGTGGCCTACATCACCAGTGTCAACTACAAGGACTTCCCGGATGTCGTGGCCATGGTGGATGACGCCTTCGACCAACTCGGCAAGACCAAGGGCCTGAAAGAAAAACATGAGGCGTTCGCCGCCAAGAAGGATTGGGAAAATGCCACCCTCTGGGCCGAACAAATCTGGCAATATCAGGTCAAGACCGCCGACCTCGGCCTCCGCGCCAAAACCTACCTCGAACAAAATGGCGCCAAAAAAGTGAAGTAAATTGTTGACTAAATTGATCTGATTCAAGGAAGTACACGGACGGGTTGGCTATGATGCAGACCCGTCCGCCATTACCCAACGAAAGGATATTTGATGAAGCACACCCTGTTGATTGCTGCCGCGTTGGCGGTTTCCATGCCGGCCCTCGCTCTCGACGGCGCCAAGCTCTACCAGGAAAAAACTTGCGTCGCCTGTCACGGCAAGGATGCCAAGACCCCGCTGACGCCGATCTATCCGAAGCTTGCCGGCCAAAGTGTCGGCTATGCCGAACAGCAGATGAAGGACATCAAGAGCGGGGCACGCAACAACGGCCAGACCGCCGCGATGAAAGGCGTGATGCATCTCGTCAGCGACGAGGAAATCAAGGCGCTTGCCCAGTATTTATCCAAACTGAAATAACTCACCGACGGGTCAGTTGAGGCACATCAATGCCTGCTGATACGTTTTGGTGCATCATTCAATTATTCAAGTTCATCAAGAGGACAAAGCAATGAAAAAGCTTCTGGCTCTGGCCATCGTGGCCGCCCTGATCCCCGCTACTACCGCCTTGGCCGCCCCCCCCGCAGAAAAAAAAGCGGGTATCGAGTCCAAGGATTACAAATGGAACGCCCAGGAAGGCGAAAAGATCGAAGCCCTGACGAAGAAAGGCGACGCCAAGGCAGGCAAGGAAGGCTACGAAATCTGCGGTGCCTGCCATCTGCCCTCCGGCGCCGGCCGTCCCGACGGCACCTTCCCGCAACTCGCCGGCCAGCACACCACCGTGCTGATCAAGCAGATGGCCGATATCCGCGCCGGTCTGCGCGATAACCCGACGATGTACCCGTTCGCCAAGGAACTGGTCGATGCGCAGGAACTGGCCAACGTTTCTGCCTATATCGAAGGCCTGTGCATCCCGCTTGACCATGGTCATTATGAAGGCAAGGACGTTGCCCTGCAGGTCGCCAAGGGCAAGGATCTGTATGAAAAGCAGTGCAAGGAATGCCATGGCGCCAACGGCGAAGGCGTCAAGGAGAAGTTCTATCCCGTGATCGCCGGTCAGCACTACAAGTACCTGCTGCGCCAGATGACCGAGATTCGCGACGGCCATCGCCGCAACGCCAACCCGGACATGGTGAAAGTCATCAAGCCCTATACCAATGAGCAGTTGGTAGCGATTTCCGCCTACCAGTCCAGCCTGGTGATGCCAGGCAACATGTGCAAGCCCAAGGCCGGCAAGAAGAAGTAAAGCTATAGTCAGGGACATCGCCCTGGGGGAGGGCGGTGTTTTAATATCCGGGCAGCCGCCTGCATCATGCAGGCGGATCCCTCAAACCACAGAGAAATATCATGCAAGCCAACAATAAAATCATCAGCGGCCTGACCCTGATCGCCTTGGTGGCAATGATCGCTGCCTATTTTTCCCCGATCTGGTGGGTTTCGCTGACTGCTCCCAACTATCCGCCCGACGCCTTCCCCGACGGCATCCGCATCCATTTCCATTTCAACGGCGTGTTCAACGGCTGCACGGCGGTAGGAAAAAACACCCTCATGGGTAGTGAAACCATGCAGGCCGACATGGGCGAGGACACAGGACGCTACAACCCGATCCTTAACAAGAATCAGGACGTGAACAAGGACGCGAAGAGCCTGGATTGCGTCCACGAAATGAACACCATCAACCACTACGTCGGCATGTTCCCCATCGACACCGGCTCACCGGTGGAGCTGCGCTTATCCAAGTTCATCTTCGGCTGGTTTGCCGTCATGCTGCTGGGCTTCATGGCGACGCAGCGCAAGAACCAACTGAAAATCCTCGGTGCGGGCTTCGCCGCGGTTGCCGTGTGGATGGTGGTCGATCAGATCGTCATGGGACAAATGGAGGCCTTCGCTGCCCATTATTACAAAGAGGCCAGCACGTTTTTCAATCAGCCCGACGTACTGGCTGTGTGGAAGGCAAATTTGATCTTCGCCACCAAAGCATCGATGGCCGGAATGGTGGTGGCGATGGCGATCATCATGCTGGGTGTATGGAAGATACCCAAGTTTTCGCTGTTGCTGGCCTTGGTACCGGCGCTGCTGCCACTGTTCTTTGTCATCGATTACGCAGGCTGGTTGTGGTTCTTCGGCCACAACATGCACCCGTGGGGCGCCTTCACGGTCAAGGCCTTCATGCCCACCGTGTTCGGCGAGGGCAAGGTCGCGCAGTTCTCGACCTTCTCCTATCCCTACTGGGGCTATGGGCTGCTGATGGTGGTTTTCTGCTGCCTGATGCTGGCACTCTTGATGCGCCGCAAGCAACTGCGCGAGCAAGCAGGAGACTGAAATGGCGCGCTGGCGTACGATCGTGCCGGGAGTTGCGCTCGGCGCATTTTCGCTGCTCGTCACAGCCCAGGGCGTCGGCAATATCGTCGGCATCGGCGAAACTTCGGGACAGCTTGGTCAGAAGGCCGATCTCTCGAATGCACCGCGCGTGGATGTTGACCGGCCCAAGCCCACCTTCCCGCTCTACATGCGCGACAAGCGCATTCACGGCCTCCAGCCGTTTCAGGAGCTGGTCGATGCCGCACCCGCCGGTTCGGTACTGAATCCACCGCCCGGCAATTATTCGGGTCCGGTCGTCATGACCAAGCCCCTGACCATTGATGGCGGTGGCAAGGTCACCATCGACGCCGGCGACAAGGGCACGGTATTCTCGCTCGAAGCAGGCAACTCGGTGCTGCGCGGCCTGCATCTCACCGGTTCAGGCGACAATCACGACACCGACGATTCCTGCCTCGACGTGCGCGGCCACAATAACGTCATCGAGAATGTCGTCATCGACAACTGCCTGTTCGGTATCGACCTCAAGCAGTCGAGCAACAATATCCTGCGCGGCAACAAGGTGAAATCCAAGCCCTTCGACCTCGGCGTGCGCGGCGATGGCATCCGCCTCTGGTACAGCAACAACAACCTGATCGAGAACAACCTCGTCACCGATACGCGCGACATGGTGGCGTGGTACTCCCATCGCAACATCTATCGGGGTAACGAGGGGCGCCGCAGCCGCTATTCGATCCACTTCATGTTCGCCAACAACAACATCGTCGAGAACAACCGCTTCATCGACAATGCCGTCGGCATCTACTTCATGTACATGGAAGGCGGCGGTGCACGCAACAATGTCATCTCGCACGCCACCGGCGCCTCCGGCATGGCGCTCGGCTTCAAGGAATCGTCGGACATCTTCATCGAAAACAACGAAATCATCTACAGCGCGGTCGGCGTCGGCTCGGATCTGTCGCCCTTCCAGCCCGACACGACGATCCGCTTCAAGGGCAACCGCTTCGCCTACAACGGCATCGCCGTGCAGCTCACCAGCGAACTGGGCGGCAATCAGCTCGACGACAACATCTTCGAGGGCAACCTGACCGACGTCTATCAGGGCGGGCGCGGTTCTGGCGACAAGAACAAATGGACCGGCAATTACTTCGACACCTATCAGGGCTTTGACAAGGATGGCGACGGTTTCGGCGACACCCCGCACGAGGACTATGCCTTTGCCGACCAGATCTGGATGGAAATCCCCCCTGCCCGGTTTTTCAAGACAGCCCCGATCCTGGAACTGCTGGACTTTCTCGAGCGGCTGGCACCGATCACCTCACCCGAACTACAGGCACGTGACCCGCGGCCGCGCCATCTCAAACCGCAAAGGAATCAAGGATGAGCAACGGGACGAGCGAAAAGGACACAAAAGTCGGCGCTGACAGCACGGCACCCGACCATGCCGCAATACCGGCGACGGGCAGCAAGAAGCCGCCGCTGTCCAAGGAACGCAGGCAGCAGGCGCGGCGACGGGTGTTACGCACGCTGCTGCTCACGGGCGGCATTGTCGGTGCGGCGGTTTCCGGCTATCTGCCAATCGCCTACGCGCAGAAAAAACGCTTGCGTCCACCGGGAGCGATCGACGAAAAGGATTTCCTCTCCAGTTGCATCAAATGCGGCCAGTGCGTGCAAGTTTGCCCGGTGTATGCCATCAAGCTCGCCGACCTCGTCAACGGTTTCGGCGTTGGCACCCCCTACATCGACGCACGTGCGCAGGCCTGTGATTTTTCATGCGACGCCGTGCAATGTATCCTGGCCTGCCCGACCGGTTCGCTGACCTATCACAAGCCGGAGTTTCTGCCGGTACGGCCTGGCGCAGCATTGGCGACCAAGCCAATTCTGATCGCCAAGGAAAATGATACCGAGCCGACGCTCAACCTCACCGAGCGTATTGGCGTCGCGCGGCTGACGCGTCCGGAATCCTGTCTGGCAATCCAGGGCAAAGGCTTCAAGGGCCCGGCGCGCGGCGAAAAGTTCCAGGGCAAGATGCGCTACATGGATGTCGATCGTTGGAAGCCGATCAAGGTCGCCGCGCATCCTTACGATGTGGCGTTGTGCGACCTGTGCGTGCAGGCCTGCCCCATCAAGGGCGCCATCACCATCGAAACGGTGTTCGCCCCCGACGGCTCCCAACGCAAGTCCCCGGTCGTCCATGAACCCTGCGTCGGTTGCGGTGTCTGCGAGATGATCTGCCCGACAGAGCCGGCCAGCATCGAAATCATTCCAGGCGAGGGGTGGAGAGCATGAACGCCACCCTCAAGCGTCGCTTCATCGATCAGATCCTGGTCATGTTCGGTAAAGAGCCAAGCAAGCCGAACCAACCCGGAGCCATCACCGAACGCGCAGTCAAGGCCCACGAACTCAAGCGCCTGACCAACAAGGCCGACTTGCAGGTGATGAAGGCGCACATGCGCGCTCACGAAGAGAAGTTCGACAAAGTGGCGCAACCGCCGCTGGGCGACCCTGATCATCACGAACCTGCTGTTCGTCATTTCGTTTTATTTCGATGTCCAGCTGCTTGAAGGCGCGCTCACCGCCTCGCGCTTCGTCGGCTTTCACCTGATCGACCTCAACTCGGCCTTGCAGGTGATGCTCGCCCACAAGCACATCATCACCAACCTGCTGATCGGCACCGGCACGGTGCTTGTCTTGTGGATCCTGCTCGGCGGCCGGACCTTCTGCTCCTGGGTCTGTCCCTATCACCTGCTCGCCGAGTGGGCGGAGAGCATTCATCTTTGGCTCGTCAAGAAGAAACTGGTGACCGATGCACCGATCGACCGCCGCCTGCGTACGGTGTTCTGGATCGTGTTTGCGGTACTCGCCATCGTCACGGGCTACACCGTATTCGAGGCGATCTCGCCGACCGGCATCCTGTCGCGCGCCCTGATCTACGGACCGGGTCTGGCGCTGCTGTGGGTGCTGGCGCTGCTGATCTTCGAAGTCTTCTTCGTGCGCCGCGCCTGGTGCCGCTATGCCTGTCCGATCGGCCTGACCTATGGCGTTATCGGCATCATCTCGCCGCTGCGCATTAAATACACCCTCGACGGCTGTTTCCACGAAGGCGACTGTCGCAAGGTCTGCCTCGTCCCACATGTGCTCGACACAGTGATCAAAGGGCGCGCCGTTGATACCGAGGTGGCCATCGGCCCGGATTGCACACGCTGCGGCCTGTGCGTCGACACCTGCCCGACCGGCTCGCTCAAGTTCGAGGTCAAAGGCTTGTCGAAGCTGATGTAATCCGTCGGTTAAAATCCACACCATGATCCGCTGCGAAAACCTTTCCAAATCCTTTCGGCGTGCCCGCGTTCTCGATGGCATCAACCTCGATATCGCGCTCGGCGAACGCATCGCCCTGATCGGCTCCAACGGCGCCGGCAAGACTACGTTGTTCCGCTGCCTGCTCGGCGAATACGTCCATGACGGCACGGTAACCATCGAGGGCCGCGCGCCACGCACCGAGCGTACGGCGGTGCTCGGCAACATCGGCTTCGTGCCACAGTTGCCACCGCCACTGAAGATGCCGGTCGGCCAGCTCATCGAATTTTCGGCCGCGCTCTCGGGTGCTGATCCGCACCAGATCGACGCCATCGCCGGCCGGCTGGGCCTGGCCGTCGATGACATTCGCTCCCGTCCCTTCATCAAGCTCTCGGGCGGCATGAAACAAAAGCTGCTCATCGCGATCGCCCTCGGCCGCGACGCGAAGCTGCTGATCATGGACGAGCCGGCCGCCAACCTCGACCCCGAAGCACGCAGAATCTTTTTCGAACTGCTTGCCGAGCGCCAGCAAAGCGCGACGATGATCATCTCCAGCCACCGCATTGACGAAGTGGCCTCGCTCGTCAATCGCGTCATCGAAATGGACATGGGCAAGGTGGTGCTCGACGACAAGGTGGCGGACGACGTGTCGCTCTCCGGCCGCTTCGTCTGCCGGCTCGTGTCACGGCGCGTCAACGCGGCGCTGGCTAAAGCGCTCGGCGCCTGGAAATTCACCGCCAACGCCGACGCTCTCGTCTGGCAGGGTGAAGTTGCCGGCCCCGACCGGTTGCGCTTCATCGGCATGGTCTCGCGTTATGTGGCGTTGGTCAGCGATTTCTCCCTGACAGAAGTCGGCGCTGGCGAGACGGCGCAGTGAGATGAGGCGTCGCGATTTTCTTTTCGCTGGTTGCGCACTTACTCCGCTCGCCGCCATACTGTCAGCCTGTGGCAAGGACGATGGCTGGCCGGAGGGCATGCAGCCGATCAAGTGGGACCGCGATACCTGCGTGGTCTGCAACATGGTGATTTCCGACCGTCGTTTCGCCGGCGAGATGCGCGGCGGTCCGAAAAATACCGTTTTCAAGTTCGATGATCCCGGCTGTATTGCGCTGTGGCTCAACGACAAGGCAACGGCTTTTCCGTGGATCCGTGAACCAGCCACAAAGCTCTGGGTCGCCGACGTCGGCAGTCGCGGCAACGAGGTGCGCTGGCTGGAAGCGCGCAGCGCCCAGTACCTCGCCAAGTTTTCGCCAATGGGCTACAACTACGGCGCCGTCGCCTATCCCCAGGCGGGCGCAGTCGATTTCCCGACCATGTGCGAGCACGTGGTTGCCAAAGTCAGGAAACCTAAAACATGAAACAACTCTGGCTCACCGCCCGTCTCGACATCGTCGAAAGCCTGCGTGCGCGCTGGTTCCTGATCTATACCGGCGTCTTCGGCGGCATCGTCGCGCTGCTCTTCCTCTTCGGCCTCACCGAATCACGCGTGCTTGGCTTCATCGGCCTGTCGCGCCTGCTGGTCACCTATATCCAGCTCACCATGGCAATCCTGCCGATCTTCGTGCTCATCACTACCGTGCGCTCCGTCGCCGGCGACCGCGAAGCGGGCGTCTTCGAATACCTGCTCTCGCTACCGGTCTCGCTCGGCGCCTGGTTCTGGGGCAAGATTCTCGGCCGCTACATCGTCATCTTCGCACCGGTTTTTCTTGCCATGCTGGCCGCCGTGCTGATTGCACTGGTCAAGGAAATCCCCGTGCCGTGGGACATGTTCGGCTACTACACCGCCCTGCTGGCGGCGATGGCCCTATGCTTCCTCGGACTCGGCATGCTGATCTCCGCCATCGCGCGCAGCACCGACATGGCGCAAGGGGCCGCCTTCATGACCTGGCTGGTGCTGCTGCTCTTCCTCGACCTGATCCTGCTCGGCATCATGATCCAGGGTCGCATCGCACCCGAAATCGCCGTCGGCATCGCACTCGCGAATCCGTTGCAAGTGTTCCGCACGGCGGCATTGGCTCTTTTTGATCCGCAACTGATCGTACTCGGCCCTTCCGCCTACGTAATCCTCGACACCTTTGGCGTGCTGGGTTACAAAATCTTTGCGCTCGCCTACCCGAGCGCCCTGGGGCTCGTTGCGGCGGCGCTTGGCTACTTTATTTTCCGCAGGGGAGATTTACCGTGATGCGATTTCTGCTTGGCGTACTGCTCATCTGCTTCAGCCTGTTCGCGCGCGCGCAGGACAGCGCGCCACTCTTCGCAGCCAGCCTGCCCGATCTGAAAAACAAGACCGTCGCGCTCGCCGATTTTCGCGGCAAGCCGCTCATCGTCAATTTCTGGGCGCGCTGGTGCCCGCCCTGTCGCGACGAGATTCCCGAACTCAAGGCCATCGCCAACAACTACCGCGCCAAGGGATTGACGGTGATCGGTATTGGCCTGGAAGACAACCTGCCAAACGTGCAGGATTTCATCAAGGCCTATGAGATGGACTACCCCCTGCTGTTCGCGCAGGCGCAGGGCATCGAGCTTATGAAAGCGCTCGGCAACACGCGCGCCGGCCTGCCCTTTACCCTTGCCATCGACCGCGAGGGCCGCGTCGTCATGCAGAAACTCGGCCAAATCAGTCGCAGCGAACTCGAAGCCGCGGCCACAGCAGCGCTCAAGTAAGCATGTTGACCGGCCGGCACGCGCTCGACGAAAGCTTCGGCCGGCAGCAGGTCGCAACCGATGAACGGCGCACCCGCATCCGGCGCGTCTTCGATGTCATCGCGCCACGTTACGACCTGATGAACGACCTGATGAGTTTCGGCATCCACCGGCTCTGGAAACGTACGCTTGAAAAGCGTTGCCGCGGCATCCATGGCGTCGTGGTCAACCTGGCCGGCGGTACCGGCGACGTCGCCCGGCTGCTCGATGCGTAGCGGGCGCCACATCACCGTCTGTGACCCGAGCCTGCCGATGATGCTGAGCGGTCGGCGGCCGACCGACCTGCGCATCCGCTGGCTCGCCGGCGAGGCCGAGGCGCTCCCCTTCGCCGACGGCAGCGTCGATCTGCTGACCGTCGCCTTCGGTTTGCGTAATGCCACGCAACTAAGTGCCGCACTCGCCGAAATCCGCCGCGTGCTCGCACCCGGCGGCCGTTTCGTCTGCCTTGAATTCTCCCGGCCGCTGCGCTGGTTCGCCCCGGCATACGATCTGTATTCCTGGTATGTCATTCCCCGCCTCGGCGCGGCCGTCGCCGGCCAGCCGATCGCCTACCAGTACCTCGTCGAATCGATCCGCCGCTTTCCCGACCAGCGCGAATTCGCCGGCCTCATCGAGGCCGCCGGGTTCCGCAACGTGCACTGGGAAAACCTGTCATTCGGCATCGCCTGCCTGCACTTCGGCACACAAGTTGGGCCCACCCCGAAGACGCAGCTTCGCTGCGTCCTCCCCTCAAGGGGCAAAGAAACACTTGGGGCGGCCCGGCGTGTTTCTTGAGACCTTATGAAGCCGGAACTGCCCCAGGCCGTCCTGCATGTTCCACCCACCGGCTGGCGCGTCTGGTGGACCGCCGCGCGGCCGCGCACGCTGACGCTCGCCACGGCACCGGTTGTCGCCGGCACCGCACTGGCCTGGGCAGAAGGCGCCTCGCCACTCTGGCCAATTGCCCTGGCAGCGCTGCTGGCCGCATTGCTGATTCAAATCGGCACCAACCTGCACAACGATGCCGCCGACTACGAGCGCGGCAACGATCTTGCCGACCGGCTTGGCCCACTGCGTGTCACCGCTGCCGGCTGGGCAACCGCCGCGCAGGTACGCATCGCCTCGCGCATTGCTTTCGGGCTGGCATTTCTGCTCGGCGTCTTTCTCGTAGTAATCGGCGGCTGGCCGATCCTGGCCATCGGCTCGGCCTCGCTGATTGCCGGCATCGCTTATTCGGGCGGCCGACGGCCCATCTCGCACACGCCGTTCGGCGAACTGTTCGTCTGGATCTTTTTCGGCATATTCGCGGTAACGGGAAGCTACTGGCTGCAAGCCGGTACCCTCTCTCCTGCTGCGTGGATCGTCGGTACGGCCATCGGCCTTCCGGCGGCGGCCGTGCTGCTCGTTAACAATTTGCGTGATGTCGTCATCGATACGCACAGCGGTCGCCGCACACTTGCCGCCGTGCTCGGCGACAGGCGGGCAAGGCGCGCCTACGCGCTGTTGATGCTCCTGCCCTTTGCCAGCCTGCCCCTACTCTCCGGCGCCGGGCTGGGGGGTGCCTGGCTCACCCTTCTGACGCTGCCCGCCAGCCTTGTGCTGGCACGCCGCATGCTGCATACACGCGGGCCAGCACTCAATGTCCTGCTGGCGCAGACCGCCCAATGTACGCTCGCCTTCGCCGGATTGCTCGCGCTAGGCGTGCTGCTGATCTAAGTCGCCGATGATTATCGACAAGCTCCTGCCGCTGGCGCTCGCCTTCATCATGCTCACACTCGGCCTGGGTCTGACGCTGGCCGATTTCGGCCGCGTATTTCGCAAGCCACGCGCGATCGCCGCCGGGTTGGCCAGCCAGATGCTGTTGCTGCCGCTCGTCGCCTTCTCGGTCGCGCAGCTGTTTGGTTTGCCGCCTGACATGGCCGCCGGACTGATGCTCATTGCGGCTTGCCCTGGTGGAGCGAGCGCCGGACTGATCACCAAGCTGGCCCAAGGGGAAACGGCGCTGTCGATTTCACTCACGGCAATTACCAGCGTGCTTGCCGTGCTGTCCGTGCCGCTCGTCATAGGCTTTTCCCTGCGTCATTTCACCGGTACAGATATCGCCACGGACTTGCCAATCTTCGAGATTGTGCGCGGCGTGTTCATCATCACCACCGTGCCTGTCGCCCTGGGCATGCTGTTACGTCACCTGCGCCCGGCTTTCACGACACGCATCGAACCCGCAGCAGGACGTGTCGCAACCCTGTTGTTCGTCGTTATTGTCGTCGCAACGTTCATCAGCCAGCGCCAGGCCCTGTTCGACCACCTTGCCAGTACCGGGCCAGCCGCTTTGACGCTTTGCGCCCTCACGATGGCTCTCGGTTTCGGCATTGGCGCATTGACGCGCATCGGTCGGCGAAGCTGCATTGCCATCGCCGTAGAAACCGGGCTGCAAAACGCCGCCCTGGCCATTTTTCTTGCCATCAGCGTGCTGAAACTGCCCGCCATGGCCATTCCCGGGGTGATCTATGCCCTGCTGATGAATGTTTGTGCGATTGTCTTCATCGGACTGATGCGCCTGAAACCACCGCATCTGGCCGCTGCACACTGAACGCGATGCGCTGGTCGTTCCGGGCCTGGTTGCTCTTTTTTCTGGCAGTCGAGTCCGCCTGTGCGGCGATGCCACTTCAGCCGCTCATCGATGTCGCGACACCTGGCAGCACCTTGCGTCTTGAACCAGGCGCATATTCCGGCCCGGTACTGATCACCAAGCCGCTGACCCTTGACGGCGGCGGCAAGGCAGAAATTCGCGGCAACGGCCGGGGCACGGTGGTCAGCATCGCCGGAGCGAACGTCACCCTGCGCGGCCTGCACCTTACCGGCAGCGGCGAACTGCACGACAGCATCGATGCCGGCGTGCTGGTCGAGGGGCGCGGACATGTCGTCGAGGATAATCGCATCGAGGATGTGCTGTTCGGCATCCACCTGCGCCAGACCAGCGGTTCGACGGTGCGCAACAACAACATCACCGGCAAGGCGCTGGAACTCGGCATGCGCGGCGACGCAATCCGCATGTGGAACGGCACCGGCAATCGCATCGAGAACAACCGGTTTCAGCGTGCGCGCGACCTCACTTTCATCAACTCGGCCGACAACCTCGTGGCCGGCAACCGCTTCAGCGACGGCCGCTACGGCATGCAGGTGGTGTTCTCGCCGCGGATGCGCATCGAGCGCAATCACCTGTCGGACATGGGCACGGGCATTGTCGTGCTGTATTCGCGCGATGTCGTGCTGCGGCAGAACCACATCGAACACGCGCTGACCGGCGGCGGGGCGGGCATCGTCTTCAAGGAAAGCGATACCGGCATCGTGGCGGGCAACACCGTGCTGCACTGCGCCGTCGGCCTGAAGGTGGATGCGCCGCCGGAACCGATCGGCGTGCTGGAAGTGCACGACAACCGTTTCGCCCACAACATCATCGGCCTGTTCTTTTATGGCGAAGCCGGCGGCCATCGCTTCACGCGTAACCGCTTCGACAACAACCTCACCACGGTGGCGATCAGCGGCGTCGGCGCGGCGTCGGCCAATCGTTGGGAAGGCAACCGCTGGGACGAGTACGAAGGCTTTGACCGCAACCACGATGGCATCGGCGACACCCCGCACGACGTCTGGCTGCATGCCGACCGACTCTGGATGGAAACACCGATGGCGACCTTCTTCCGCAATTCCCCGCTGCTCGAACTGCTGGATTTTCTTGAACGTCTCGCGCCGTTCTCGGTGCCCTACCGGATATTGACCGATCCAGTACCGGATCTGCGCCGTTAGAATACCGACACCATGCACTTGCCCATCGCCCTCTGCACCCTTCTGTTGCTGACCAGCAGTGCCAGCACGACCGTCAATGCGGCCGAACAAGGCCGCCAACAGGACACCGGCAAGGAGATCAACGCGACCTGCGCAGGCTGCCATGGCGATCTCGGCCAGGGTGGCAAACGCGGCGAGTATCCCCGCATCGCCGGCCAGCGTGTGGCATATATCGAATACACGCTCAGGAAGTTCCGCTCGCGCGAGCGCCTCAATTTGCCGATGCTGCCCTACACGCAGGAACGCGAGCTCTCCGATGCGGACATCAAGGCCGTTGCGGCCTATCTCTCCGCCATCGAACTCCCCACCAAGCCGCCCGACTTCAAGCCCGGCGACGACGCCCTGACGCGACTGGAAGCCATGGAAAAGGTCATGATCATTCCGAAGCTGCCCGGTGATCTGGAAAATGGCCAAAAACTCTACGCGGAAGAATGTGCCTACTGCCATGGTAAGGACGGCATGGGAAAGACCCGCTTCCCGATGCTGGTCGGGCAATACATCAATTACCTCCAGAAGCAGATCGATGCCTACCTCAGGGGAGAGCGGCCGCATGACAATGTCGTCAACGATGAAGAGGACGAGGACGCTGGCAAACGCAAGCCCAAGAGCGTCGGCGTGCTCGGCAGACTGACGAGCAAAGACATCGACGACATCCTCGCCTACATCACCCGGCTGCAAGCCGAATAAGCCTGCCGGCGCATCCAGGTCACCGCCCGTAGAATGGTGGGCCCCACTCCGATGCTCCTGACGTGTCCAGTTTTCTCCATCATTTCGCGCTTGCCAGCCCGCTCTTCCTGCTCGTTCTAGTCGGCTACGCGCTGGCCCGCAGCGGGCGCTGGTCGGCGACGGTTGCCGATGCGCTTTCGCGTTTCGCCTACGCGGTTGCCATACCGGCGATGCTGTTCCGGATGATGAGCGATTTCTCCACGATGCCGCCGGTCGATGCCCGCCTGTTGCTGGCCTTTTTCGGCGGCTGCCTGATCGTCTTCATCATCGGCCGCCTCGTCGCGCACAGCCTGTTTCACCTCGATGGCGTGGCGCAATCGGTATTCGCGCTGGGCGGCGTGTTCTCCAACAATGTCATGCTCGGTGTGGCCATCGCGAAGACCACGCTGGGCGACGCCGCCCTGCCCAGCGTGTCACTGGTAATCGTCTTCAATGCCCTGATCCTGTGGACGCTCGTCACGGTCTCTGTCGAATGGGCACGCCACGGCGAATTCTCGCTGCATGGTTTCGGCAAGACGGCGCGCGGCGTGTTGACCAATCCCATCGTGGCGTCGATTCTCGGCGGCACACTCTGGGGTTTCACCGGCATTCCGCTGCCGGTTTTCATCGACCAGCCCCTGTCCATGCTCGGCCAATCGGCGGTGCCGCTCTCGCTGATCGCCCTTGGCATGGGCCTCGCCGCCTATCGCATCAGCGACGGACTGACACAAAGCGCGGCCATCTGCGCAATCAAACTCGGCATCCAGCCGCTCGTCGTCTGGTTGCTGGCACGGGCACTCGGATTGCCCGCACTGGAAACCCAGGTGGTGACGATGCTTGCCTCTCTTGCCATTGGCATCAACGTCTACATGATGTCGCAGCAGTTCCGCACCATGCAGGGACCGATTGCCGCCAGCCTCGTATTGTCGACCTTGCTGTCGTCGCTGACCACGCCGCTGGTGCTCACCCTGACATCCGGTGGCAGTTGAACGTCAAACCTGACGCCCAACTATTCGGCCTTGTCGCCCAGCCTGCGTTTCAATTTGGCGTTGCCCCTTACCGCGACCCCCTCACCGAATTCGTTGAGCCGTTCGCAGGCAGCCACGACATCCAGCGCCAGTTCGCCCACTTTGCTTCCCGCTGAGCGCGCGCGCTGGCGTAGCACCTCGAAGGCACCGACCTTGCTCAGGCGGTGCCGCTCCATGAGGACACCCATTGCCACGTTGATGTTGCGGTCACCCTCGAGCGCCAGGGTCAGTTGCTGGCAGCTGCTTGTGGTCTGGCGCAGATCGGTGGCCCGTGCCAGCGCCGCCTGAATGGCCGGCACCAGCTGGTTGATGCGGATCGGCTTGACCAGGTAGCCCAGTCCGCCTTCCGCGACAGCCTGATCGACCAGCACCTGGTCATCGTAGGCCGAAAGGAACATCACCGGCACGCCCGAAGTCTCGCGGATTTGCCGCGCCGCCTCGATGCCTGACATGCCCGGCATATTAATGTCGAGCACGGCGATCGTCGGCTGCAGTTGTTGGCACTTAAACACCGCCTCCTCCCCGGAGAGCGCTTTCTCCACCTGGAAGCCCATGCTGACCAACCCCATGGCCAGGGCGGAGAGCACTACCGGATCATCATCGACGACCAGAATCGTCGTGGCCTTATCCTGCACGTTCATGGCAAGCGTTCCCTCTCATTCTCCCCCGCGGCCAGTGCATCGGCGCAGGGATGCGTCAGTTCCAGTTTGGCTTCGACGGCATTGTCCCGCTGCCGGATCAGCAGGTGCGCGCCTTGACGCGGCAGCAACGAAGATATCAGGGTCAGGCCCGTACCCAGCCCGACGCCGGCGGCAAAATCGAAACCTGTCGGCAAGGTCGCCGGCCAGTTGCGCACCCGCATACTGAAGGACACACCCCGACCGCCGAGGCTGACCTCGATGCCGCCGTCCTGACCGCTGTGCTTGACCGCATTGTAGAGAAGTTCGTTGATGATCAGGGCAACGGCAACGATATCGCGTGAATTGATATGCCACTCGCAATCAGGATCGTCATCGTTCTCGCGATAGTCAATGGGGGTATCCATCAGGTGCGTCACCGCATCGACGATGGCCCGAACCAGCTGACGCGGCCTGACCTCGGATACCAGCGTTTTGCTGTGCAGGCCATGCACCACCGCGATCGCACCGATCTGGCTGGCCGCCTCCTCCAGCGCCTCCGCCGCGCCTGGCTGCTTGCGCTTGAGTTGCTCGATCAGACTGATGACACCTTGCAGGTTGTTCTTGATCCTGTGGTGTACCTCGCGCACCAGAACGTCACGCTGATGTTCGAGGTGTTCGATGCGCAACCGTTCGGCTTCGTGTTTCTCGCTGATGTCTTCGACCAGCCCGATGCCATAGCGGATCTTGCCGTCATCGTCACGCATGACCGCGCGCGTGACACGCACCCAGACAGGATGACCATCCTTGTGTTGGTAGCGCTTTTCGACGGTAACGTGGGAAAGGCGTCCCGCCAGCATGTCGCTGGCACTTTGCATGTCTGCGGCGCGATCATCGGGGTGCGTCACATCGGTAAACCGCATGGCCTTCAACTCCTCGGCAGAATAGCCGAGCAGGCGGCAGAGCGTGTCATTCACATCCACCAGCCGGAAGTCGAGCCCCACCGTCATCAAGCCAATCGGTGCGTGAGCGAAGAACTCGCGCAATCGCTCCTCCCTGTCGCGCAGCGCAGCCAGAGCGGCTTTGCTTGCGGTGATATCCCGGCCCAACACCAGCAACAGGTCTTCACCCTTGATGCTGACGCGGCGCAGACTGAACTCGACCCACAAGCGCCGGCCGCTGCGGTGTCGCACGCGCCATTCGACCAGCTCCTGTTGGCCACTGGCCAAAGCCTGGCCCAGGCGGGCCAGGGCATCGGCCTCGGCATACGGGGGTTGGTCATCACTGATCTGGGCAACACCCAGTTTGAGGAACTCGGCCGGGGCATAGCCGAACATGTCGGCCGCGCTGCGGTTGGCGGCGACGATGCGGCCGCGGCGCACATCATAGAGACCCACCCCGTCGCTGATCTCGTCGAATACTGTGTGAAATAGCTGCTCGCTTGCCGCAAGCGCCTGCTCGACGCGCTTGCGGTGACTGATGTCGATCGCCGTGCAGGTGATGCCGGAAATAACGCCAGAGGTTGGAGCTTGCAACGCCTCGACGGTTAGTTCGAAGGAACGCTCGCCATCGGGGAACCCCAGCGTAAACTCGGCGGACCGGGTGACCCCGTCGCGCAGCACCTTGCGCTTGAAGGCCCGCAAGCGTGCGGCGTCGTCAGCGGTAAATAGGTCTTTTTCGCTCTTGCCGACCAGTGCATCCGCTGCGCTATCCGTAGCGGGATTGTAGATCCAGGTGTAGCGCAGGTCCGCGTCCTGGTTGAACAGTATTACTGGCGAATGACGCAGGGCGACGCGGAAGTTTTCCGCAGCTTTGGCCAGTTCGGCGTGGGCCTGTTGCAGCGCCAGATAGCGCTGATCGCGCAGCTGCAACTGCACGGCGGCGGCGATGGCGATGCGCAGTTCGGCAGCGCCCGGTTGCGGCGAGAGCGACAACACGGTGCAGTTCGTGCATGCCGGCAGCGGGCCGGCGACGAGAAACATGGTCGGCGGCTCACGCACTGCGAGCCAGGGGCGCAGCACCTCGGCCGCGTCGGTCAGCAGGATCAGGTGGGCTGGCAGGGCGGCCACCGCCGCCGCATCCGCGACAATGTGGACGCGGTAGCCGAGGGCTTCCAGTTGCGTTGCCAGTGTCTGCCGGCGTATCGCCTCGGGGGAAAACAAGGCAATCGAGACGACCACGCCCGACGTTGCTTGCAGGCTCAACGATCGGGAAGCACCACTGCCATCCCGGCCAGTTTCATTCATGTCTCTCACGCAAAGGGCTGCAGCCTAAAATTGTGGTGATCAGGTTGTGTTGTGATTTTGCATCAGCCAGGCCAGGCTCGATCGATGGCGGACACGCCTTGCGCGACCATGGTACTAGCTTGTTTGGTATCATACTAACGTAGGAAGAAAAGTGCGTTCGATGTTGCGGTTCCGGCCCCTGCCCCGGCCATCACCAAGTATCACGGCGCGAACATCGCCGACCCGTTCGCTGCCCGCCAGACCCCTCCCCGTCCGGCTCCATCAATTTGTCAATCGCCATGGCAGGCCAGCCATGTGGCTGGCATTAATCTGGAGGGGATGCAGCAGATGGCCACAAAGAATCTCGCCTTGCCCACGACAGCGTTTTTTTGCTGAGCGATGTCATCCCCCGCGTATTCCATCGATGATCTGAAGAGCCTCATTGGCATCGACGCTGCGGAAGTCGTACGCCGCTGCGGGTTTTTCGGCATCGACAAAACAATTGCGGGACTGCTTACAGGGCTCCATCAGGTATTCACCGACGAAAGCGATGTACTGTCGGACGACTTTTACGATCACCTGCTCTCCCAGGCCGAATTACAGCCCCTGATCGCCAATCCGGACGTTTTGCAGCGACTCAGGCAAAGCCTGCGCCGCTATTTTCAATCAATGACCGGCGGCAACTATGGCGCAGCCTATGTCGACGAGCGCCTGCGCGTCGGCCTCATCCATTTCAACATCGGGCTGGAACCCAAGTGGTACATCGGCGCCTATCGGCTCTATCTCTCGCGCCTGCTGCCCCTGTTGCTGGCCCGAGGTGAACCGGCACGCCTCTGCGCCACGCTCGATGCCCTGCTGCGCCTGACATTTTTCGACATGTCGCTGGCGCTGGAGAGCTACCACGGCGCACATCTGCTCAAACTCGCCGAAGCCGGCCGCAGGATCGAGGTTGCCAACACCGATGCGCAGGACATGGCGCGAACGTACTCGGCTATCGTCAACGCCATCCAGGCCAATCTGGCCCTGGTCGATGAGCACGCCACCATCGTCGCCGTTAACGATGGCTGGCGCCGTTTTGCCGATACCAACGGCTACCGCGAGCAAGGCTACGGGGTCGGCCTCAATTACCAGGACGTGTGCAGCGCTGCCGCCACCGCCGCAGATGAAGGCGCAGACAATGCCCGGCGCATCGGCGCGGGTATCGGCGCAATACTGCGCAAGGAAATCGACAACTTCACCCACGAGTATCCCTGCCATGCACCCCAGGAAGAACGCTGGTTCCGTGTCATCGTCACCCCGGTGGAACTGCGGGGCCGCCCGGGCGCGGTGGTCATGCACGTCAATATCACCGACCGCAAGGCACACGAACTGGCGCTGTGGCACAGCGCCTATTACGACGCCCTGACCGAGATTCCCAATCGCATACTGCTGCTCGACCGCCTGACCCATGCGATCAGCCTGGCGCGGCGCAACGATAGCCTGGTCGCCGTGCTGTTCATCGATTTCGACCGTTTCAAGCTGGTCAATGACCTGCTCGGCCATGCCGCCGGCGACGATATTTTGCGCATCGTTGCCCAGCGCCTTTCCACCTGCCTGCGGGAGCAGGACACGGTCGGTCGTATCAGTGGCGACGAATTCCTGGTCATCCTGCCCAATCTCAAGCGTTCCGACGAGGCGTTCGACCGTTGCGCGCAAACTGCTTGCCGCCACGGCCCAGCCCATCCACTACAACGGCAACGAAACCTTTGTCACCTGCAGTATCGGCATCGCCGTGGCCCCTGACGATACCGAGGAACCGGAACAACTGGTGCGCTACGCCGACGCCGCCATGTACCGCTCCAAGCACGCCGGGCGCAACCGCTACCAGTTTTTCACCGGGGATGTGCAGATCGGCTCGGTCGCGCGCCTGCAACTCGAATCCGACCTGCGGCGCGCGCTGGAGCGGCGCGAATTCGAGGTGCATTATCAGCCCAAGGCCGACATCGCCAGCGGCCGCATCAACGGTGCGGAAGCGCTGCTGCGTTGGCGCCATGCCGCACGCGGGATGATCATGCCGGGCGAGTTCATTCCCTTGCTGGAAGATAGCGGATTGATCCACGAGGTCGGCCTGTGGGTCATCGAGCAGGTGTGCGCCGACATCTTCGCCTGGCAGCAGCTGGGGCTGATTACAGGCCGGATTGCCGTGAATGTTTCGCCGCTGCAACTGCAGGAGGAAGACTTCGTCCCGGCAGTCACCAACCTGCTGGCCGGCACAGACATTCCACCCAATGCCCTCGAGTTCGAGATCACCGAAAGTTACCTGTTGCACAACGCCGAGACAGCGGCGGCACGCCTCTGGGAGCTGCATGCGCTGGGCATCGAATTCGCCATCGACGACTTTGGTACCGGCTACTCCAACCTCGGCTACCTGCGCCAGTTGCCGATCCATACCATCAAGATCGACCGTTCTTTTGTGCAGGACATACCCGACAACCCGGACAACTCGCTGCTGGCCAGTACCATCATCCAGATGGCGCGTCGCCTGCAGCTGAACGTCGTTGCCGAAGGCGTGGAAGCGGTGCATCAACGCGACTTTCTCGCCCACTGCGCCTGCGATACCCTGCAAGGCTATCTGTATTCGAGGCCACTCTCCGAGGCGCAGTTCCGCGAGTTTGTCGCCAGCGACCGACTGGTTCCCACCGACGGCACCACCGCGACCGGAGCGCCGCTGATTGTCCTGGTTGACACCGAGCCAGCGCTGCTCGCCCGGCTGGAAGAGCTGGTCACCCTCGAGGGCCATCCGGTAGCCACCATGCTGCGGACGGATGCCGCGCTGCGCCTGATGGCGGGGCGCAGCGTCGCCGCGGTGATTGTTGGCCATCGCCCGCCGGCGCTCGACGGGCTGGCACTGCTGAAACAGGTGCAGCAACTCTATCCGCGGACGCGGCGCATCCTGATTGCCGATGCGCCGAGTGGCGAGTTGCTGCAGACGGCCATCAATGTCTGCGCGGTGGACAAGGTATTGTCACCCGATTCGAGCCCGGCGACGCTGACCCGCGAACTGCGCGATGCGCTGCGTCCCGACGGCGACCAGCAAACGCCCGAATACCTCCTACCCCCTGCCCTAACTCACTCCACCCATGCCGCATACCGATAACCAATCCGGTTACCGTGCCAGGGTAGCCCGCTGGATCTGGGCGGGCTGCGCCTTCATCATGATCACCACGATCGGCGTTGGCTTCCACATGATCGCGAGCTTGGGTCAGATGCAGAAGCTGACCCACGATATCTATCAGCACCCCTTCACCGTCAGCAATGCCGCTGCCGGGCTGCGCATTGACCTGCTGAAACTGCGCAATAAAACACTGCTGCTCACCACGAGCCACGCGCAGGCCGAGATCGAGCGACTGGCGGCGGAAACGCAGATCATCGCCGCGGCAGCCACGCGCCAACTGGTGCTGGTCAGGGAGCGCTACCTGGGCGACCGCAGCGAACCCGCCCGACTCCAGGAGTTGCTGGGCGAAGCGTATGTGCTGCGGGAGCGCATCGTCAATCTGGCCAGAGCCCGGGAGCATGACCTCGCCCAGTCGCTCGCCACCACCCAGGGAAGCGAGCTTTTTGCCAGGCTCGACAAGGTTGCCGAAGGGATCGTGGCTTTCGCCGGCAAGCGCGGCGCGGAATACGTAGCCGAGGCAGAAGCGATGGCCCGCGAGGAAACGCGCCACAACCTGTTGCTGCTCGTGGCGCTGAACGTGGCCGTGCTGCTGATCACTTTCGCGGTGACGCGGCGCATCTCCCAGGTATTGGGGCAAGAAGCCGCGCGGCGCGGTGCGATTGCAAAAGACCTCGCCGCCAGCGAGGAACGGCTGCGTACCGTGATCGACGCCACCGCCGATGCCATCATCGCCATCACACCGGCCGGCCTCATCGAAAGTGCCAATCCGGCGACCAGCCAGCTCTTCGGCTACCGCTCCGACGAGCTGATCGGTAGCAACATCAGCATGCTGATGCCGGAACCCGATCGCAGCCGCCATGACGGCTACCTGGCGGCTTACCACGCCGGCGGCGCGCGCAAGGTGATCGGTTTCAGGCGCGAAGTGACGGCACGGCGCAAGGATGGCACGCTGTTTCAGGTCGAGCTCGCCGTCAGCGAATCGAGCGGGCGCGACGCAGCGCGCTATGTCGGGATCGTCCGCGACATCAGCGCGGCGGTACAGGCCCGGGAAGAACTGACGCGCATGCAGCACTTCATCCAGAGCACCCTGGACGCGTTGAACGCCAGCATCTGCGTGCTCGACCACAACGGCATCGTCATCCATGCCAACCTGCCGTGGCAGCAGCATGCACGGGCCAGTGGCCTGTACGAGAAGGACGGTGGCATCGGCAGCGACTACCTCGTCGTCAGCGAAGCCGTGCGCGATCGCCCCGATCACCAGGGCCACCTGATTGCCCGCGCGCTGCACCGGGTGCTCGACGGAGAGGAAGACAGCTTCTTTGCCGAATACCCCTGCGAGCAGGGAAATCTCAAGTGCTGGATGATGCTCAGCGCCACGTCGTTCGATACCGGCAGTGAGCGCTGGGTGGTCATCTCGCATGAGGACATCAGCGAGCTGCGCGGCTCGCAGCATGAACTGGCACACCAGATCGAGGTGCTGCATACAACGCTGGAGACCATGCGTCAGGGCCTCCTGATGGTCGACCGCGAGCACAACGTGGTAACCGCCAACCGCAAGTACTACCAGTTGATGCAGTTGCCGCTGGCGTTCTATGGCCGCAAGGATCTGACCATGCAGGAACTGCTGCGCTTTCAGGCGCAGCGCGGTGACTACGGCCCCGGCGATCCCGAGGAGCAGATGCGGATGCGGATCCAGGTCTTCGATCAGGTCACGGAGCGACGCTCCGAACGGACCTTTGCCAACGGCAGCGTGGTCGAGATCTACTGGAGCACGCTGCCCCACGGCCGCGGCGCCGTGGCCACGTTCAACGACATCACCCTGCGCAAACGCGCGGAAACCGAGCTGCGCCGGGCCAAGGACGCCGCCGACGCGGCGAGCGAGGCAAAGAGCGCCTTCCTCGCCACCATGAGCCATGAGATCCGCACGCCGATGTACGGGATTCTCGGCATGGCCGAGCTGCTCGAGGCGACATCGCTGGCCACTGACCAGCAGAAGATGGTCAAGACCGTGCGCGACTCGGGCAACGCACTGCTGGCCATCATCAACGATATCCTCGACTTGTCACGCATCGAGGCCGGCAAGCTGTCGATCGACCCGCACCCGCTGTCGCTGCGCGCAACCGTGCAGGCCGTGCTCGACGTTCTGACACCCACGGCGCAGAAGAAGGGGCTTAACTTCTACGCCAACATTTCCTCGGTCATTCCCGATCAGTTGATCGGCGATGCCGTGCGGGTGCGGCAGGTCCTCTTCAACCTCATCGGCAACGCCATCAAGTTCACCGCTGCCGAAGGGAGCGGCGGTCAGCGCGGCCGGGTCACGCTGCGCGCGCTGCTCGAACCTTCAGACGTCGTCAGCCCCGGCATCATCCGCTTCCTCATCGAGGACAACGGCATCGGCATGAGCGAGGAGGCCATCGCGCGCCTGTTCCAGCCTTTCTCCCAGGCAGACAGCGCGACCACGCGGCGCTATGGCGGCTCCGGCCTTGGTCTCTCGATCTGCGCCCGGCTGGTGGACCTGATGGGCGGCGAAATCGACGTCACCAGCCATCCGGGCGAGGGCTCGGTTTTCGTCGTGCGCCTGCCCTTCCTGATCGCGCCGGCGGCGGCGGACTCCAGCGCCGTCTTGCCAGCGCCGACTTCCCTGGGTGTCACGCCGCCGATCGCCACGGGCGAGGTACGTGTACTGGTGGCGGAAGACAACGAGGTCAACCAGGAATTGATCCGCCGCCAGATGGCCCGGCTCGGTTATGTGATCGACATGGTAAGCAATGGCCGCGAGGCGCTGGAGCAGTTGCCGCGCGGCGCGTATGCGCTGCTGCTGACCGACTGCCACATGCCCGAGATGGACGGCTACACCCTGGCGCGGGCGGTGCGCGCGGCCGAGGGCAGCAGCGGCAGGCACCTGCCGATCCTGGCCTTCACCGCCAACATCCTCACCCGCGACGTGCAGCGTTGCCGCGAGGCCGGCATGGACGACGTGGTCGGTAAGCCAAGCACGCTCGAAGAACTCGGGCGCACGCTCGCCCGCTGGGTGGCCGCCGTCCCGGCGGCTGCGGCTGACATGGCCGCTGCCACGAGGCCGGCAATCTTGCCGGTCGCGGCACCACCGGACCCGGCGGGCCGCACGGTGCAGTTCGAGCGCCTCAATGAGCTGATTGGAGCGAATCATGCCGCACATGTCCGCGTGCTCAACAAGTTCATGGTTGCGGCACACAAGCTGCTCGATGAAATTGTCGCCGCCACGCAGCAGACGGATACCGCGACACTCAGCGCACTGGGCCACAAACTCAAGTCTTCGGCCCGCGCCATCGGCGCCGATGCCCTGGCCGACGCCAGTGCGGCGCTGGAGGCAGCGGGCAACGCCGGCGACGCCCAGGCCTGCGGCGCGCATGCCGCCGCCGTCGCCGCGCATTTCGCCACCGCCGTCCCCGAGATCGAGGCCTACCTGGCCACAACCCTGAACGGAGCCCAGTCATGAGCCAGAACAAGGTGGACCGCCAGATCCTTATCGTCAGCGATACGGACGACGAGGTGCGCACGGTGCGCGAATTGCTGGAGCATGATTACCCCGACCTCCTGAGTGCCAACAACGAGGAAACCGGACTGCAACTGTTTCGGGAGCACAAACCGGTGCTGCTGGTGCTCGTTTTCAAGGAACTGGAAAAGGCGGAGCGTTTCTATCTCATGCTGTATCGTCAATGTCCGACCATCCAGGAGATTCCGCACCAGACCCTGCTGCTGTGCAAGAGCAACGAATCCGAGGCGGCCTTCTCGCTGTGCCGCAACGGCACGCTTGACGACTATCTGATCAACCGGCCCTTGCACGACCCCTACCGCCTGCGGCTGGCGGTGCATCAGGCACAGGAGCGTCAGGCGGGACAGTCCCAATCAGTCTCGACGCATCGGCAGCTGTCGCATATCGGTACCGACTTGCGCCATCTCGACAGCTTCGTCAGCAAGGCGCTGACCGGCGGCCAGTCCCTACATGCCGAAACGCTAACGGCTTTTCGCGAATTTTCCAGTCGTTTGAGCCAGGAAATCGACCGCTTCGAGGCAAGCAAGGTCGGGAACAAACTGCAGGAAGCGCAGCATTGGATGGACCAGTTCGGCACGGGTTATCGCAAGCAGTCAGAGCATCTTGTCGAGCAGAGCTTCCCGCCGCCACAGGCCGAGGTGCTGCTCGTTGACGACGATGACATGTACCGCGAAATGCTGGCCACGATGATGGAAGAGGTCAATTTCCATGTTACCCATGCTGACTGCGGCACGGCCGCCCTGGCGGAAATGCGCAAACGGCGGCCCGACATCGTGTTACTGGACTACAACATGCCAGGCCTCGACGGGATGGGCACACTCAGGCAAATGAAGGACGACCCGGAACTGCGACAGATTCCGGTGGTCATGCTCACCGGCGTGAATGCGCGCGAGACGGTAAAAGAAGTGATCATGTCAGGCGCCGCGGGCTTTATCGTCAAACCCAGCAATCGTCCGACCATCCTTGCCAAGATTCGCAACTTGCTGCCCAAAACCAACTGAAGCACGCGACCGGAGACAACACACCATGGGAATGAAAAGTGAAATTGAACAGGCGCTGGGGGCGCATGCCGCATGGCGCAAGCGCTTCAGGGACTTTCTCAGCGGTCGCGGCGCACTCGACGTCGCCACCGCAAGCGCCAACGACCAGTGCCAGTTCGGCAAGTGGCTGAACCGCGAGGGCTATCGGCTGATGCCCACCGATCTGCATGACCAGATCTGCGCATCGCACGACGAATTCCACCGTGTCGCCGGCGGCATCGTCCAGAAGATCAAGGACAAGCAGTATGCCGAGGCACGCCACGATCTGGCCAGCGACGGCGCCTTCAACCAGGCCAGCGAGCGCTTAACGTCCTTCCTGCTCAAGGCGACATTGCGCATGCCCGGCAACAATGTTGCCGCCAAGGATCTCGTCCCGCCGGCACCCGCGGTTCCGGCGGATGCCGCAACAACCACCCCGCCGCACGAATGATGACAGGCATCGAAGATGCTTTGTAGGCGCGCTCCGCGCCGTCCCGCCAGCGCCGACTTTTGCCTGTTGACCTGCGCGAGTCGGGGCACGGACTAGAACCAGATCTCCGGATAGCGCCGCGATTGCGGGATGTTGTTCACCAGCAGTGCGACGAGCAGCAGGATCAGCGGGCCGAGCGTGGCCGGCATCAGCACGTACCAGAAGCCGAGGCGCTGGATCTCGGCCGCGCCGAGCGTCGCGATCAGCGCTGTCGCGCCGCCGGGTGGATGGAGCGTGCGTGTCAGGTGCATCAGCGCAATGGCGGTAGCGACGGCCAGCGCTTGCGCCAGCCAGGGCGTGGCGTGCAGGAACTGCCAGCAAAGCACGCCGATCAGCGCCGACAGTGCATGTCCGCCCATCAGGTTGCGCGGCTGGGCGAGCGGGCTGCGCGGTGCGCCGTAGAGCAGCACGGCAGAAGCCCCGAACGAGCCGATCATCAGCGTCAGTTCGAGGCCGGAAAAGAACAGTTGCCCGACACCGGCCACCGCGCCGATGCCGAGAAACGCACCAAGCCATGACCAGAAGATTTCCTCGGTGCTGACGCGCGGCGGGCCGCCCGCGGTCGTCCCGCGCCATTTCTTCAGGTACTTGCCCCAGCTGGCCTCGAACTTCATCCCTGCCCCTTTCTGGCCAGAAGGCGTGCCATGGCATGCTGCCAGGCCAGGTGGTAGATGATGCGAAAATCCTCGGTGCTGATGTCCAGATAGCCAGGAATATGTTGCATGGCATCAAGAATGTCCTCGTCGGAAAGCTCGATTTCACTCGCGTCTGCTGCGCTTTGTTCCTGCGTCATGATGATGCCTCCTTATTTTGGAACGATAACCGCATAACCTAGCAACTTACTTGACTACTATCAAGGAACTCGAGGACTCACTTTCGTAGAGTCGCGCCACGCCGCAATTCGTGGCTGACAAATTCAAAGGGGGCTTTATGAGCGAAGCATTCACCACCTCGACCGCTCGGAACATCTTTTACGGTGGGACGTTATTTTTCCTGCTGGTGTTTTTGGCGCTGACCTACCAGACCGAGCAAAGCATCCCGTCGCGCGACAAGCGGGAAATGCTCTCCGACCCCCGCGTTGCGGCTGGCAAGAAGATCTGGGAGACCCACAACTGCATCGGTTGCCACACCCTGCTGGGCGAAGGCGCCTACTTTGCGCCGGAACTGGGCAACGTCGTCAAGCGTCTGGGCAGTGAAGAAGCCGTCAAGGCCTTCATCCAGAGCCGTCCCGTCGACGGCATCCCGGGGCGGCGCAGCATGCCGCAGTTCAATTTCACGGACGCGCAACTCGACGAGATCGCCGCGTTCCTGAACTACGTGTCGCAAATCAACACCGCCAAGTGGCCGCCCAACATTCAGGGCTGATACGGACCGACCAGGAGATAACGATGCAATACAAATCCCAAGCCGTCGCGAAGCCGTATTTCATAGCGGCCATCGCACTCTTCGTTGCGCAGATCCTGTTTGGCCTGATCATGGGCCTGCAGTACGTCATGGGCGACTTCCTCTTCCCGGAAATTCCCTTCAACGTTGCGCGCATGGTGCATACCAACGCGCTGATCGTCTGGCTGCTGATGGGCTTCATGGGCGCGGCCTACTACCTCATCCCCGAGGAAGCCGAGACCGAGCTGTTCAGCCCGAAACTGGCGATCGCCCTGTTCTGGATCTTCCTCGTCGCCGCCGGCCTGACCGTCGTCGGCTACCTGACGGTACCCTACGCCACGCTGGCGAAGATGACCGGTAACGACCTCTTGCCGACCATGGGACGGGAGTTTCTCGAACAACCCCTGATCACCAAGGTGGGCATCGTCGTCGTGGCGCTCGCCTTCCTCTTCAACATCACCATGACGGTGCTGAAGGGGCGCAAGACCTCGATCGCCACGGTACTGCTGATCGGCCTGTGGGGTCTGGCGATCATGTTCCTGTTCTCCTTCGTCAACCCCGACAACATCGTGCGCGACAAGTTCTACTGGTGGTGGGTCGTGCACCTGTGGGTAGAAGGCGTCTGGGAACTCATCCTCGGGGCCATCCTCGCCTTCGTGCTGATCAAGGTTACCGGCGTCGACCGGGAAATCATCGAGAAGTGGCTGTACGTGATCGTCACCCTGACGCTGATCTCCGGCATTCTCGGTACCGGCCACCACTACTACTGGATCGGCACGCCGGAATACTGGCAGCTGATCGGTTCGATCTTCTCTGCCCTGGAGCCGATCCCGTTCTTCGGCATGACGCTGTTCGCCTTCAACATGGTGAACCGCCGCCGCCGCGAGCATCCGAACAAGGCGGCGACCTTGTGGGCGCTCGGCACGGGCGTGATGGCCTTCCTCGGCGCGGGCGTGTGGGGCTTCCTGCACACCCTGTCGCCGGTGAACTACTACACGCACGGCACGCAGATCACCGCGGCGCACGGCCACATGGCCTTCTACGGCGCCTATGTGATGGCCGTGCTGACGATCATCAGCTACGCCATGCCCATCATGCGCGGGCGCGCCGCCAACAGCAACAAGGCGCAGGTGGTCGAGATGTGGGCCTTCTGGCTGATGACGGTGTCCATCGTCTTCATCACGCTGTTCCTCACCGCCGCCGGCATCCTGCAGGTCTGGCTGCAGCGCGTCTCCGATTCGCCGCTGCCCTTCATGGTGGCGCAGGATCAGATCAGCCTGTTCTACTGGATGCGCGAATGGTCCGGCGTGGTCTTCCTGATCGGGTTGTGCATCTATATCTGGAGCTTCTTCATCCCGGGCGAGGAGAAAGCCAAGGCCTGACCCAGCTCTGTCCGCAAGCAGCAAAACGGCGTCCCGCGGGATGCCGTTTTGCTTTGCAACTCACCAACACCCGCTTGTTTCATGTCAAGGCAAAAATATCCGGGTTCGCTAATATGCGCTTGACCAACCCCCGCCACCCACACGCATGTCCCCTCCTGCTTCCGCTCACGCCCACCCCGCCCGCAGTCCCGGCCACAAGCTCCATGCGTACCCACCCGGCGACCTCGCCATCTGGGTGTTCATCCTCGCCGAACTCGTGGCGTTCTTCGTGCTGTTCGTCACCTACGCCTTCACGCGGCTCAGGCATCTCGAGCTCTTCAATGAGATGCAACGCACCCTGGACAGCGATGCCGGCATGCTCAACACCCTGCTGCTCATCACCGGCAGCTGGTGCGTGGCCCGCGCCGTGGCGGCGATCAAGGCCAATCGCGGCCCGCAGAGCGCACGCTGGCTGCTGGCGGCAATCTTCACCGGCATGGGCTTCCTCGTCGTCAAATATTTCGAATACGGCGCCAAGTTCGCGGCGGGCATCAGCCTCGATACCAATCTCTTCTACACCTTCTACATTTCGCTCACCATGTTCCACGCCATGCACGTGCTGCTGGGCATGGTCATCCTTGGCTTCGTCTGGAAGAAAGCCATGCAGGGCGGCTACACGGCGCATGATCACCGCGGCATGGAAACCGGCGCATCCTACTGGCACATGGTCGATCTGGTCTGGATCGTCCTGTTTCCGCTGGTCTATGTAATGAGATAATCAGCCATGAGCACCCATTTCCTCAACGTTATCTGGATCGCGCTGCTGGTGGCAACGGTGTCACCTGGTTCATCGGCGCACGGGTCACACCGGCACCGCCGCCGTCGTCGCGATCTTGCTGATTGCCGCCGTCAAGGGCTGGCTGATCATCCACGACTTCATGGCCTTGCGCCGTGTCACCCTGCTGTGGCGCATGCTCGTGCTAGGCTGGCTGCTCCTTGTGCTGGCCATCATCATGCTCGCCTACTGGCTGGGACTGAAATGAATGCCCCTACCGAATTGCCCTTCTACGAAGCCGCCGGCAACGAAATCGACCTGTTCGAGCACGCCTGGAACGCAACCATCTGCCGGTGCTGATCAAGGGGCCGACCGGCGTCGGCAAGACGCGCTTCGTCGCCTACATGGCCGCGAAGCTGGGCCTGCCGCTGTACACCGTGGCCTGCCACGACGACCTCACCGCCGCCGACCTCGTCGGCCGCCACCTGATCGGCGACGGCGCCACCTACTGGTCGGACGGTCCGCTGACGCGCGCCGTACGCGAGGGTGGCATCTGCTATCTCGACGAGGTGGTCGAGGCGCGCAAGGACACCACCGTGGTGATCCACCCGCTGGCCGACCATCGTCGCGTGCTGCCCATCGACCGCACCGGCGAGGTGCTGCACGCGCCGGACACCTTCATGCTGGTGGTCGAGCTACAACCCCGGCTACCAGAACTTCCTCAAGGGCATGAAGCCCTCGACGCGCCAGCGCTTCGTCGCACTGCGCTTCGACTTCCCCGATGCCGCGCGCGAAGAAACCATCCTGCGCAGCGAAACCGGCTGCGACGAAATGACCGCGAAGCGGCTCGTCGATATCGGCCGCAGCCTGCGTGCGCTGAAGGACGTCGATCTCGAAGAAGTCGCCAGTACCCGCCTGCTCGTCTATGCGGCGATCCTGATCCGTGACGGCATGGACGCCGATTGAAGCCTGCCGCGCCGCGCTGGTCGAGGCGCTCACCGACGACATCGAAGTCGCCGCCGCGCTCGACGAAGTGGTGCTCGCCACCTTTGGCAGATGAGCAGGCGCGCCCCGCAGCCAACCGCACCCGCCGGCAAGTCCTATGTCTTCCCCCTCTTTGGCCGGCACCGCGACTGATGCGGTGACGGGGTATCCCGTCTGGCTGATCCGTCCCGCCAACACGCGCGCCAGCCGCCTGCAGCGCCTGCGCCTGCTTGCCCAGATCGGTTTCTTCGCCCTGTTCATCCTGGCGCCCGTCTTCGACCTCCTGCGCTACGACTACACCCGCGGGCACGCCTATTTCTTCGGCCACGAATGGCACCTCGGCCTCGACGATTATTTCGCCAAGCGCATCAGCGCCCGCGAAGTCGGCTGGAACATCTTCCTGCGCCTGTTCCTGCCGGTCTTCGGCAGCAGCCTGCTGCTCGTCGCCGTGTCCTGGCGCTGGGGACGGATCTTCTGCGGCTGGGTCTGCCCGCATTTTTCCGTGGTTGAAACGCTCAATCACCTGATGCGGCGCGCCTCGGGAAAACTCAGCCTGTGGGACAAGAAACTGCTGCCCGGCCAGTTGCCCCACCCCGCCTGGTGGTTGCCGACCACGCTGGCGGCGACCGCCCTCGCCTTCGTCTGCTCGGTCGCCCTCCTCACCTACGTCCTGCCGCCGGCGGTCGTCTATCCCGGCCTGCTCGGCCTGTCTCTGGGACGCACGCCGACCCTGTTCCTCGCCATCGCCACGCTGGTGCTCAGCCTTGAGTTCCTTTTCGCCCGCCATCTGTTCTGCCGCTTTGGCTGCTCCGTCGGACTGTTCCAGAGCCTTGCCTGGATGATGAACCGCCGCGCGCTGGTGATCGGCTTTGCGCGCGAACGCGCTGCCGCCTGCGCCAGTTGCTACGCCCCGCAGGGCCCGGGAGACGCCGCCTGCGAAATGGCCTGCCCGATGCGGCTGCGTCCGCGCGTGCCGAAGAAACAGATGTTTTCCTGTACGCAATGCGGCCACTGCATCGATGCCTGCGCCACCGTGCAGGACGGACGATCGCTGCTCACCTGGGTAGCGGACGAGGCGGCGTGCAAGAACGAGGCGCGCATGAACCTGTTCGGCAACGGTCGCTGACATGGAAGAATGGGTCGGCGGCATCTGGGATCGCTGGATCACGCAAACGGCGCGCCGCGACCATCCGGACGCGGCCGTGCAACTCAAGGACATCGAGAAGACGCTCGGCGTGGTGTTCCGCGCCCTGGGCGGCGATGCCGGCCTGCGCGTCGCCGCGGCAGCCGACACCGTCCATGGCGCGCGGCGGCGCCTGCTCCAGCGCATCGCGGGCGTTCATGAACGCACGGCGCATGCCGCACTCGACATGGAAACCCTGCGCCTGCCACCGCGCATCGCCGTCCTGCCAGCACCGACTTTGAATCGTGATCTCTACCTGTGGCTCGCCGCCCTCGCCGCCAGTGCCGGGCCTGCGCTGGACGCCTACGCCAGCGAGTGGATCGTGCGCAACCAGTTTGCCGCCTGGGTGACCTTGCAACGCTTCCCGGGTCTTGCCGCGCGTTATCACCGATTGGTCACGGCAGTGCTCGAAGAACGCATCCCGCCCGAACAGCTGCCCGCCGACGAAGCCGCGCAGGAAAGCGCGCTGCGTGCTGCGCTCGAATCACCCGGCAGTGTCGCCGCCCTGCCGCCGCTGCGCCGCGCCAAGGCCAAGCCGCTGCAACCGGTGCCACTCTGGTTGTATCCCGCGCCACCGGCCGCCGCGCCGGCGCGCAAAAAAATCCGGCCGAAAACCAGGAAGCCGAAAAGCAGGCGCAGGAACAAGAGGCCGCCAACAAGCGCTATGCCGCCGAGCGCACCGACACGCCGGAAAACGAGTCGCCGATGATCCTGATGTGGCGTGCCGAAAGCATCCTGTCCTGGGCGGAATACCTGAAGGTCAATCGCGCCCTCGACGACGATCCGAATCCGGACGCCGGCCGCGCCGCCGAGACGCTCGAAAAGCTCAGCCTGATGGAAAGCGAGCAGCGCGTCGCCTCGAAGGTGCGCTTCGACCTCGACCTCCCCGCCGCCGCAGAAGACGACATCGAACTCGGTCCCGGCATCCCGCTGCCCGAGTGGGACTGGAAGCGCCGTGTCATGAAAGCCGACTTCTGTCGCTTGCAGCCCATGGTGGCGCGCGAAGCCGAGCCACAACTCTTGCCCGAACGGCTGCGCCGCCATGCCCGCAAGCTGAAGAGCCAGTTTGCCGCGCTCGCCCCGGTGCGCCGCTGGCAGAAAGCGCAGCCCGACGGCACCGAACTCGACATCGACGCCTGTGTGCGCATCACTGCCGACCGCATGGCCGGCTGGCACTTTTCCGGCGCCGGCGCCTACCTCAATCACCGACCGACCGAACGCGATCTTGCCTGCCTGGTGCTGGCCGACCTCTCGCTCTCAACGGATGCGCACGCCAATGACGAACAGCGCGTCATCGACGTGATTCGCGACAGCCTGATGCTGTTCGGCGAGGCGCTGAACTCCACCGGCGACCAGTTCGCCTTCTACGGCTTCTCGTCCCTCAAGCGCAATTTTGTGCGCTTCCATGAAATCAAGCGTTTCGACCGCCCGCTCGACGCTGTCGCGCGTGGCCGCATTGCCGCGCTCAAGCCCGGCTACTACACGCGCATCGGCGCCGCCGTGCGCCGCGCCACGCAACTGCTCGAAAAGCAACCCGCCAACCGGCGCCTGCTGCTCATCCTCTCCGACGGCAAGCCGCACGACATCGACCTCTACGAGGGGCGCTACGGCATCGAAGACACGCGCATGGCGCTTGGCGAAGCACGCGAGGCGGGCATCAAGCCCTTCTGCGTTACTATCGACAGGGAGGGTGCGGGCTATCTGCCGCACCTCTTCGGCCCGGCCGGCTACACCATCGTCAGGAAACCGGAAGACCTGCCCGACCGGCTACCGCTGCTCTATGCACAATTGACAGGCAACGCATGAATTTCGCCAAGCATTCTTTCTGGTCCGTCGGCTTCCGGCCATTATTTCTCCTCGCCTGCCTCGCCGGCCTGAGCCTGCCGCTGTGGTGGTCGCTGATCTACACCGGTGCCGTCCCGCCAGCGCCGACTTTTGTGCAAGCGCCCCTGCAATGGCATGCCCACGAGATGTTTTATGGCTTCGGCTGGGCGGTGCTCGGCGGCTTTTTGCTGACCGCCTCAAAGAACTGGGTTGGCGTGCGCGGCTGGCATGGCGGCGCCTTGATCGTCCTCGCTGCCGCGTGGCTACTCGATCGCATCGCCATGAGCTTTGGCGCGAACTGGCCACCGGTGCTGTTCTGGCTGGCCAACGGCCTCTTCCAGGTCACCATCGTCGCCATGCTGATGCACACCTTGCTCCAGCAGAAGATGCGCGGCAGCGACAACTACTTTTTCTGGATCATCCTGCCGCTGTTTTTGCCCGCCAAGTTCTTCATCGTCCAGGGCGATTTCTATGTACTGGGCTGGACCATGTCGCTCGCCCTGTTCCGCGTGGCCTTCCTGCTGATGATCGAGCGCACCCAGGTGCAGTTCATGCGCCAGGGTTTCCAGGTGGACATCCTGCGCGATGCGCGGCTCGACCTGCCGATCAAGTGGCTGGCCGTCGCCCTCGTCGCCGCCGAACTGCTACCGGCCCCGCTGGCCGGCCTGATCGAGTTTGCGCTGGCGCTGCTGCTGCTCGTGCGCCTTGCCTACTGGCACCCGTTCAAGGCTTTCACCCGGCTCGACATCGGCATCATGTACCTCGGTTACCTGATGATCGTCGCGCAACTCGTGGTGTCGGGGATCGGCCGCTTTGTTGACCTGCCCTGGGTCGGCACGGTGTCGGTGCACCTCTTCACGGTCGGCGTGATGGGCTTGATCCTGCCGGCGATGATCGTGCGCATCTCGAAAGGTCATACCGGGCGCAATGTCGTCTTCGAACCCGCCGACAAGGCGGTGCTGTGGATCATGATCGCCGGCCTTGTCGCGCGCGTCGTCCTGCCGCAGCTTTACCCTGCCGGCTACCTGATGTTCCTGCACCTCGCCGCGACCTGCTGGTTCCTCGCCTTCGCCCTGCTGCTCTGGCGCTATGCGCCCTTTCTGATCGCGCCGCGGGCGGACGGCAAACCACACTGAGCATCGTTCTGCGGCAAGTGCAGGCAGGCCGTCGTGCCGCCGCCCGCCCGCCCGCCAAGGGTCACCGACCAGCCGTTGGCGACCGCGATCTGCCGCACGATGGCCAGCCCCAGGCCGCTGCCGCCGGTGCGGCTGCTGCGCGACGGTTCGAGGCGGTGAAACGGCAGGAATACCGATTCACGCTCGCTTTCTGGTATGCCGGGGCCGCGGTCGAGCACGCTGATATCGACTGCGCCACCATTCATGCGATATTCGATGTCGATGGGTTGTCCATCGCCGTAGCGCACGGCGTTGTCAATCAGATTGGAGAGGATCCGCCTGAGCGCCAGCGGTCGCGCACACAGGTGACACTCCGGCCCCTTGTGGCTCCGGATAATGACCCCGCTGTCGGCATATTCCTCGGCCATCCCGGCCAGCATTTCGCACAGATTGAGCTCGACCAGGTCCTTCTCGGTGAAATCGCGGCCAACCTCGAGACAGCGGGCAATCAGGTCGTTCATGCCATCGACGTCGCGCAGGGCGCGCTCGAACAGGTCGCGATCCGGCTTTTCCGACAACATGCCCAGCGCCAGCTTGATGCGCGCCAGCGGCGAACGCAGGTCATGGGAGATGCCCGCCAGCAGGGTGGTACGGTTGGTCAGCAATTCCTCGACCTGCTCGCCCATGCGGTTGAATTCTCGCGCCAGCAGGGCAAGCTCGGTCGGGCCGGTCTCAGGCAGCGGCTCGGGCCGCCGCCCCTGACCGATGCGCTGCGTGGCGGAAGCCAGCCGGTCGATCGGCGTAATCAGACGGCGCGCGAGCCAGGCTGACGTCAGCAGGGTCACCACGGCACCTGCCACCAGAATGATGAGCAGGGCGAGCGACGGTTGCACCGAGATGCGATCGGGCGGAAAGCCGACGCGGACAAACCTGTCCTCGGCCGGCATGTCGGCCCAGTACCACACCTTGCCGTCGGGCCCGGCCCCTTGCTGCAGGACGATAGGCTGGCCGGTACGCCTGCTCAGCGCGGATTCGAGAAAATAAAAGTAGGGCAGCAGATGCGGGGAATGCAGGGAGATATCCTGCGTGGCGGCCGGTGGATCCTGCACATGCAGCCGATGAATCTGGCTCATGCGCGCCAGCAACTGCCCCCGCCGGTCGGGTTCCGCCGCCTGCCAGGACTGGGCCACGCCCAGCAGCAGCGCAGCGAAGTCATCCGTTGCATGGCGGCCGAGCGGCATCAGCGCGAAATAGAAGATAACGGCGGTGGTGAAGATCTGGAAGCCGAATGAAACCAGCGCGATCATCAGCGCGGTGCGGCCGAAGAGCGATTGCGGCAGGATCATGGCGGGCGTGTGCCACCCGGGGAAAACAGATAGCCTTCGCCCCAGATGGTCCGCAGGTAGACCGGGTGCCCCGGGTCGATTTCGATCTTGCGGCGCAGGCGGGTGACGCGCACATCGACCATGCGGTCGAAGGGGGCCCGCTCGTAGCCCTTGAGCAGTTCGACGAGGGCATCGCGGCTCAAGACCCGGTCCGGGTGATCGAGCAATACCTTGAGCAGAGAGAATTCCGCACCCGACAGTTCGACCTCCGCTCCGTTGCGCATCAGGCGATGGGCTTCGGAATCGAACTCGAAGGGGCCGAAATGGCGGAAGCGTCCCGGCGCCGCCGGGTTGCGGCGGCGGCGCAGCACAGCAGTCACGCGCGCCAGCAATTCGCGATGGCTAAATGGCTTGGGCATGTAATCGTCGGCACCCACTTCGAGGCCGACGATGCGGTCGAACTTCCTCGCCCCGCGCCGACAGCATGATGATCGGGGGCGAACCCTCTGCGTGCAAAGAGCGCGCCAGTGTCAGGCCATCCTCGCCGGGCAGCATGACGTCGAGCAGGATCAGGTCGATGGGGTGAGTCGCCAGGTGGTGCCGCATCGCCCTCCCTTCGGCGACCGCGGCCACGTCGAAGCCATTGTCCGTGAGATAGCGCACCAGCAATTCGCGCAGGCCCTCGTCATCATCGACCACGAGTATGCGGCTACGTCCGCCGGACATGGCACTCCCTACTGCTTGTAACAACTTGTAACAACTGCCACCTCCCCGCAATACGCCGGAAATCCCTTCACCCTAGTCTGCGGACATGCCCCCGGCCAGCCTGTACGAAAGTAACACAGGCGCAGGGAACGCGGTTCGGGACAACCGATTTATTTCCCGCTTTTACGCTTTACTCATCAGGAGAAGTCTCATGTTCAGGAATGCCTCGCTAATTGCCGCCGCCGTCGCCGTCACTTTCTTCGGCACAACCGCCATCAACGCCGCCTACGCCCAGGGCCCCCAAGCCCAATACCCCAGCGTTGATAAAACGTCCGCGGACGCCCCGAAGAAATACAAGATGACTCCGGAATTCATGGAAGCGGTGGGCAAATTACCGCCGGAATTCATCAATCAGTTCAAGAAGATGACGAGCAAGCATACGCGCTTCAGCGAAGACGCAACGGCACGGCAAGTAATGATGGAACTGCTCACCGATACCAATTGCGTGACCACCATGCTGATGGTCGAAAACAGCGAGATGGCCGCCGACTGCGCCTTGCGGGCTTCCGCGCATCGCTGGCCGAAGGGCCATCTGCTGGCGTATGTGCAGCTCAACCAGATCAACGTTGACTCCCTGGGCGCGCTGCCGGGCATCAACGAACTGGTCGAACGGGGACTGGAGCGGGTGGCCGACATGGCGATGAAGAAGGACTTCATCGGCGCGGGGCAAGAGATGGGCAACGTGCTGAAGGGCTGTGCGACCTGCCACGCCATGTTCCGTTTCGACAAGGGCACCTCCAAGTACATCATCGGCGAATAAGGCATACGGGGCGGCAGAGCCATGCCGCCCGGGCTTCTCCTTATGCAACAACACCATCAATCAGGGAGTAAACAATGACTACATCCAGGAAGATTCGTGCGGCCGCCGCGCTTGCGCTCGGTATCGCCGCGCCATATGCCGCCGCCACCAACGGCGACCACATGCTTGGCCTCTCCGCCATCCAGAACGGCATGGCCGGCGCCGTCGTCGCGGCACCGCAGGACGCCACCACCGTGCTGGTGAATCCGGCCGGCATGGCGGTTCTCGACATGAAGGAAGTCCGCTTCGACCTCGGGCTGGGGTTCCTCAACCCGCCGCGTCGCGTCAATGGCTACGACAGCGATTCGAATCTGTACATGATGCCGGCCGGGGCCGTGGCCTTTCGCGTCGATGACAAACTGACCCTCGGCATGGGCCTGGGCGGCTTGTCCGGCATGGGCGTCGACTTTGCGGATACCGCCGCTATGGCCGGTAACCAGTTTACGGCGACGACCAAGCAGTTCTTCAAGGTCGCCCCGGGGTTTGCCTATCGCATCAACGATGCGCTTGCAGTCGGCGCGACGATCAATCTCAACTACCAGAGCCTGGCACTCTCCACTCCGTTGTTTTCCCTGGCGCAAAACCAGGTCTTCGGCTGGGGTGTGACAGCCGGTTTGATCTGGAAACTCAACAACCAGTTCCAACTGGGTGCGGCCTGGTCGAGCAAGCAGAGGATGAGTGACTTTGAATGGAACACCGCTCAGGGCAAAGTCTCGATGCGCATGGACGCGCCGCAGACACTTGCGCTTGGCCTGGCCTGGCGCCCGGCGCCCGGCCTGCTGGTCGAGGGTGACATCAAGCAGATCTGGTACGGCGATGTACTCAACTCGATTCCCGTCACCCGCCCCGCAGGCAGCCCGGTACCTGCCACCTTCAATTTCGGCTGGAGCAATCAGACCGTGTATGCGATCGCCGTCCAGAAGGACATCGGCGACAAGATGCAGGTGCGTGCCGGCTTCAACTACGGCAAGTCACCGATCGGCCCCGAGGACGTCAACAGCAACATCGGCTCGCTGGCCGTGGTGGAAAAGCATCTATCGCTCGGCCTGTCGCGCAAGTTCAGCAACAAGGTGATGGGCTCGGTCTCGTATGTGCACGCGTTCAATAACAGCGTGACATCGAGCGTCGCCCCGTACAACACCATCGAACTCAAGCAGAACCTGCTCAACTTCCAGGTGAGTTACCAGTACTGATAGTACTGGGCTGAGGCGGCAAGAACGGGCGCGCCCTGCGCCTGTTCGCCTCAGCGTTTATTTCAATTGAGCATCACCGCGGCCGGCTCACGCTGGTGATAGGCTATCTTGGCGCAATCGACCTAGCCGGCATTTTCACGCACGTCGTCCAGCCCCAGCTGCATCCTGCCGGCTACCTGATGTTCCTGCACCTCGCCGCGAGCTGCTGGTTCCTCGCCTTCGCCCTGCTGTTGTGGCACTATGTACTCTTCCTGATCGCACCGCGCGCCGATGGCAGGGAACATTGAGAATCGGCAGGACTGCGCTCTTCTCCGGGCTGCAGGTGTGTGAAATTGCAAAGTAGCTAATGGACGATGCGTAAGCTTCTGTACTCCACTGTATGCAGCCTGGTATCCGGCCTGTTGCTGTGTCTGCCGCTCTCCAGCTTTGCCGCGCCAACTGAAAAGGTAGTGCTGCAACTCAAGTGGTTTCACCAGTTTCAGTTTGCCGGTTACTACGCAGCCAAGGCGCAGGGCTACTACGCGGCTGAGGGACTGGACGTCGAGATTCGTCCGCTCGACCCCAAGCAGGCAGTCGTGGATCAGGTGACCACGGGTAAGGCCGCTTACGGCATTGGCGATTCCGGACTGCTCGCTGCCTACGCCAACGGTGCACCGATTGTCGCGCTGGCCGCGATCTTCCAGCATGATCCACTGGTGTTCATCAGCCTCCGGCAATCCGGCATCATCAGTCCTTACGAAATGGCGGGCAAACGCCTCATGTTCGATACCCGCAGCAGCGACGATGGACCACTACTCGCAATGCTGGCGGAATCGGGATTGACACCGGACAAGTACACCTATGTGCAGCATACCTATGACAAGGAGGACATTGTGCAACGGCAAGGTGCACGTGATGTCCGGCTATCTGACCGACCAGTTGTTTTATTACAAGCAACAGGGCATTCCGATCAACATCATCAATCCGCAGAGTTACGGGCTGGATTTTTATGGCGACCTGCTCTTCACCAGCGAGCAGGAACTGCAAGCGCACCCGGGTAGGGCCGAGCGCTTAATTAGCGCCAGCCTGAAGGGCTGGCAATACGCACTGGCGCACCCGGAGGAGGTTATTCAACTCATCAAGCACCAGTATCAAAGCCCACTCAGCCTTGAGCATTTGCGTTTTGAAGCGGCGGAAACGCGCAAACTGGTCTTGCCGGAGAGCATTCCGCTCGGCAAACTCGACCCCAATCGCCTTCGGCGAGTGGCCTCTGTTTATGCTGAGCAGAAACTTGCCCCCGGGCTGTCCGATAGGCAATTGAGGCAATTTGCCTACGGCAGCCGGCTTTCCCTGGCGCTGACTGAGCAGGAGCAGGCATGGTTACGGGCCCATCCGGTGATTCGCGTCGGCATCGACAGGAATTTTGCGCCGTACGAATGGATCAACGATAAGGGGGAATTTGTCGGCATGAATGCCGACATCCTGCATTTACTGGAAGCCCGCTTGGGTGTGCGCTTTGAGGTGGTCAAGGGGAAGACCTGGCAACAAACGCTGGACATGGCCAAGGCTGGACAACTGGACATGCTTACCGATGCAGTAAATACACCGGAACGGCGCGAGTATCTCAAATTTACCGCCCCCTATGTCCAGTCACCGATCGTTATCATCAATGATGGGCGGCACGGCTATATAGGCGACCTTCGCCATCTACACGGCAAGCGCGTAGCAGTGAAACAGGGCTACTTCATGCAAGAGATATTGGCGCTGGAGCACCCGCAGATCAAACTGGTGCCAACACCGGATGAACAGACCGCCTTTGCACTATTGAAAGCAGGCAAAGCCGACGCCTATGTAGGTGATGCGCCCTCGCTGAACTATCTCATTCAAGAGACGGGTGAGTTGAATCTGCGCTTTTCCGGCAACACCGAATACCGCAGCGACCACAGCATGGCAGTCATTCATGGGCACCCGGAGTTGCTCGGCATTCTCGACAAAACACTGGCGGCAATTCCCCAAAGCGATCACGACGACATTCTCAACCGCTGGATGGGGGCGCACATCGAGCAGGGCATCGCGAAGGAAACCGTGCTGCTTTACGCGGCTGCCGTAGTGCTGGTGCTGGGGTTGCTCATTTTGTGGGTGTATCAGCTGCGGCGCGAAGTGGCGGCGCGACAGGTAGCAGAGGCTGATTTGCGTCAGGGTGACATACGGTTGCAGGCGGCGTATGCCGAACTCGACCAGCACCGGCAGCATCTGGAAAACATGGTCACGATGCGGACCAACGAGTTGGCACAAGCCAAAGAGGCAGCCGAAGCGGCGAACGTGGCGAAGAGCGCCTTCCTTGCCAATATGTCACACGAGATTCGCACCCCGATGAACGCCATCATCGGTATGGCGCACTTGATGCGGCTCAGTGATATGGCGCCCAGGCAGGCCGAGCAACTCGACAAACTCGAACGGGCCAGCACGCATCTCCTCAACATCATCAACGCCGTCCTTGATCTCTCCAAGATCGAAGTTGGCAAGCTCGAGATCGATGAAGCCAGCCTCAAGGTGGGGGACATTCTCAATAGTGTGGTTTCACTCCTGCATGATCGGGCACAGACCAAGGGCCTGAGCCTGAGAGCCGAAATCCAGCCGCTTCCCGGGAATCTGCTGGGTGATTCCACACGCCTGCAGCAGGCCTTGCTCAACTACGTCACCAATGCTGTCAAATTCACCGATGCCGGCAGCGTGGTTCTGCGGGTGATTCCTGTCGAAGAGGATGCGGACTCGGTTTTGCTGCGTTTCGAAGTAATCGATACCGGTATCGGCATTGCCCCGGAAACATTGCCCAAACTCTTCTCAGCCTTCGAGCAGGCCGATAACAGCACTACGCGAAAATATGGCGGCACCGGCCTGGGACTGGCAATCACCCGGAAACTGGCCGGGTTAATGGGTGGCGATGCCGGCGCCGAAAGCATCCCGGGCAACGGGAGCACCTTCTGGTTTACCGTCCGCTTGAAAAAAGGAAAGGCGGAAGTCGCAGCGGCGGAGATGCCAGGGGGCATGGATGTCGAATCCACACTGCGGCGCAAGTTCGCGGGCTGTCGAATCCTGTTGGCGGATGACGAGCCGATCAATCGAGAGATCACTTTGACCGTTCTCGACAATATTGGTCTGAACGTGGATTGTGCGGAGGACGGCATGCAGGCACTCGAACTCGCTACGGAGAACAGCTATGCGCTGATCCTGATGGACATGCAGATGCCCCACATGGATGGACTGGAAGCGACGCGCCGCATTCGCCTGTTACCCAATGGCACAACGATTCCAATCCTCGCCATGACGGCGAATGCTTTTGCGGAAGATAGGGCAAGCTGCCTTGCTGCCGGGATGAATGATTTCATTACCAAACCCGTTGGTCCGAAGGTGCTGTTCGAGCATTTGCTGAAATGGCTTGAACAATCCCGTGGCTGAACGGGTGACACCCATCTTCAGGTATTGATACGACGCAAGTTAAGCCAGGCAACACGAGCGCGCGCAAGTCGTAGCGGAAAAGTTGCACCTTTCGCTGACGCATCTTGTTAATTTTCCAATAATCTCCCATGCCCGATTTGCTGTAAGATAGTAACGTGTTACTTACTTATTTGACGTAGCACCACACTATGGCGACTAAATCATCAACTGACATGGAAAGCGTTGTCCGCGTGCGTCACTCAGCAGAAGAGCGACGTGAAGAAGCGGTCGATGCCGTTATCGAACTCTCGCGCGAACGCAGTCCGGAAGGCATCACCACCCAGGCAATCGCCGAACGCATTGGCGTCACGCACGGCGCGCTGTTCCGCCACTTCCCCGATAAGGCGTCCATCTGGAAGGCCGTGTTCGACTGGTTGGGTGCACGACTCGGCCGCGTGGCAGATACGGCATTCGCTGCCGGTGGCGAACCGCTGGCAATCCTGGAACGCCTCTTCCACGCCCAGGTTGCCTTCGTTGCCAGTCATCCCGGCGTGCCGCGCATCTTGTTTCACGAGTTGCAGCGGCCGGCCGGTTCCGCACTCCATGGTCTGGCGCGCGGCATCGTCGGCGCCTATCGTGAGCGCGTCAAAGTACTGATTGTGCAGGCAAAGGCCGACGGGAAGTTGCCGCCAGGACTCGACGCGGATGCTGCCGCAGTGCTCTTCGTCGGTACGGTGCAGGGACTGGTGGTGCAGAGCACGCTGTTTTCCGGGGAACTGGATATGCGGGATGCGGCACGCCGCGTCTTTCCCTTGTTGCTTGATGGCTTTCGTGGAGCGACCGCATGAAATATCTCTCGCGTCGTAATCTTTTTCTGGCTGCTTTTGCCATTCTTTTTATTGCCGCTTTTGGCTGGATCATCGCCACCCAAGGCCCGCTCGCACCCGTCAAGGTCACGACGGCCAATGCTGCCGAGGCGACGCTCGAACGCGCCCTGTTCGGCATCGGAACGGTCGAGGCGCGCCGCGCTTACGCCATCGGACCGACGTTGGCAGGGCGCGTAGCGCGCGTGCTGGTCGATCAGGGTGATGTGGTGAAGACCGGTCAGTTGCTCGCCGAGATGGAGCCGGTCGACCTCGATGCGCGACTGGCCGCAGGAGCGGCCGCTGCCGCGAGCGCCGGCCAGCGGGCACAGTCTGCCGAAGCCGCGGTGAATGAGGCAAAGAGCCGCGCACAACTCGCACAAAATAGTGCCAACCGCTACGCTGACCTGCGGCGCAAGAATTTTGTCAGCCAGGAAGCTGCCGACGCCAAGACGCACGAAGCCACCGCCGCGCAAGCCGCCCGTGAGTCGGCCACGGCCGCGCTGGCCGCAGCGAAGGGGGACGTACGCCGAGCACAAGCCGATCTCGCCGGCACCGGCCAGAGCCGCGCTCATCTGCGTTTGCTCAGTCCTGTGGATGGTGTTGTCAGCGCACGGCTGGCCGAGCCGGGGTCGACCGTGGTGGCTGGCCAGTCAGTGGTACAGCTGATCGATCCGGCCACGCTCTGGCTGCGCGTGCGTGTCGACCAGGGCCGCTCGACCGGGCTGGCGGTTGGCCTCACGGCCGACATCGTGCTGCGTTCGCACACCGGCCAGAGCTGGAAAGGCCATACCGCGCGAGTGGATCTCGTCGGCGACGCGGTGACCGAAGAGCGCATTGCCAACGTCGCGTTCGATGTGTCACCGGGGATGATCGCCATCGGTGAGTTGGCCGAAGTCACGCTGCGCTTGCCACCCGTCGAGAAGGCGCTTGCTGTGCCTGCCGCCGCGATCAAGCGCGAAGGCAAAACGGAGGGCGTATGGCAGGTGGTCGATGGCCGCGCAAGATTCGTTGCCGTCACCACGGGGGCGGTATCGGCCGATGGCAAGATGCAGGTCTTGCAGGGACTGGCCGCCGGCGATCAGGTGATCGTGTATAGCAGCAAATCGCTCTCGCCCGACCTGCGGGTAAAGGTGGTTGATGCTCTTGTGAAAACTCCGCAATGATAGTAATGGCCCCCCACGCTCGCAAACCCGGCTCGCTGCCCCCCACCCCCAGAGGGGGTAAGCCGCGCATGCCCTCTTGGGGCGGCCCGGCGGAATCATGATCAATCTCGCCGCTCGCGACATCCTCCACGGCTGGGGAAAGTTCCTCTTCACCGGCATCGGGCTGGGCCTGCTGATCGGCACGACGCTGACCATGGCCGGTGTCTTCCGCGGCATGGTCGATGACGCCCAGGTGCTGATCGACAACAGCGGCGCCGACCTCTGGGTGGTGCAGCAGGGCACGCTCGGGCCGTATGCCGAGCCGTCTTCCATCCGCGATGACGTGTGGCGCAGCATTGAGGGCCTGCCCGGCGTAGCCGAAACCGGCAACGCGGCCTACCTGACGATCCAGATGACGCACGCCGGCAAGGAAAGTCGCGTGATGATCGTCGGCATGGATGTTGACCGCCCCAATCGACCGGGCGCGCCGGGCTATCTCACTGCTGGCCGGCCGATTTTGCAAGGCCACTACGAGGCCATCGCCGACGAGCGCGTGGGCCTGCGACTGGGGGAGCGCGTGCGCATCCGCCGTCACGAATACACGGTCGTCGGGCTGACGCGCCGCATGGTGTCCTCCTCTGGCGACCCGATGATCTTCGTCTCGCTCAAGGACGCGCAGGAAATCCAGTTCCTCAAGGACAACGACGCGCTCGTGAATGAGCGCGCGCGCACCGCCGCCAATCCAGCCTTTAACCGCCCCGGTGTACCCGGCCTGCTCGAAGCCGCACAGGCCAGCACCGGGCAAAGCCGCAACGTCAATGCCGTGCTGGTGAAGCTCAAACCCGGTGCCAACCCGGAGGCCGTCGCGGGCGAAATCCAGCGCTGGAAGCGGCTCACCGCTTACACGCAGGCGCAGATGGAAAATATACTGGTGGCCAAGCTGATCGCCACCTCGGCCAAGCAGATCGGCATGTTCCTCGTCATCCTCGCGGTGGTTACCGCCGCCATCATCGCCTTCATCATCTACACGATGACGATGGCCAAGGTGCGCGAGATTGCCGTGCTCAAGCTGATCGGTGCGAAGAACCGCACCATCGCGACGATGATCCTGCAACAAGCGCTCAGCCTCGGCCTGATCGGTTTCCTCGTCGGCCGCGTCTCTGCCGGGCTGTGGGGGCCGGCGTTTCCGAAATACGTGCTGCTGCTGCCAGGCGACGCCATCGGCGGATTTGTGGTTGTCATGGTCATCAGTGCGCTGGCGAGCGTCATCGCCATCCGCGCCGCGCTCGCCATCGATCCGGCCGAAGCCATCGGAGGATAAATATGCCCCCCCCACGCTCGCAAACTCTGCTCGCTGCCCCCCACGGGGGGGCGCATGCCCTCTTGGGACTGCCCGGCGAGGGCATGGACAAGCCCGCCATCCAGCTCACCGGTCTGAAGAAACGTTACGGCACGGGCGATGCCGCCGTCGATGCGCTGAAGGGCGTCGACATGACCGTCTGGCCCGGTGAGGTCGTCGGCCTGATCGGTCCCAGCGGCTCGGGCAAGAGCACGCTGCTCAAGTGCCTCGGCGCAGTGATCGAGCCGACCGGCGGCCAGATGGAACTCGCCGGCGAAACCATCTATGACGATGGCTGGAAGATTCCCGACCTGCGCGCGCTGCGCCGCGACCGCATCGGCTTTGTCTTTCAGGCGCCCTATCTGATTCCTTTTCTCGACGTCACCGACAACGTCGCGCTCTTACCCATGCTGGCAGGCAAGGACAACGCGGCGGCCCGTCAGCGCGCACTGGAGCTGCTCACCGCGCTCGATGTCGTCCACCGCGCCGACGCGCAGGTTTCGCAGCTCTCGGGTGGCGAACAGCAGCGCGTTGCCATCGCCCGGTCACTCGCCAACCACGCGTCGATCATTCTTGCCGACGAACCGACCGCGCCGCTCGATTCCGAACGCGCACTCACCGTGATGCGCATCCTCAACGAAATGGCGCAGCAATACCAGACCGCGATCATCGTTGTCACCCACGACGAGAAAATCATCCCGACCTTCAAGCGCATTTACCAGATCCGCGACGGCAAGACGCATGAAGAGGCCGGCGAGGGACGGGCGATTTAGCAAAAGTCGGCGCTGGCGGGACGGCGGGTAGCCTGGCGCAGAAACCAAGTGAAACAAAACGAAGCCACCGGGACATGTCGCTGTTACATCGCGCCGCGATGATGCGCACACCGAAACCCGATGAATGAGGAAGCCCACAGTGAAATTATCCAACATGAAAGACGTCGCCATCGTCTGCGTGATCTTGCCGTTGCTTGCCGCCAATCCAGTGATGGCGGAAGAGGACATGCAGCCGGCCCATTCCGATGGATTACATGGCTCCATCGGCTTGGGAGTGGGTGTGCGGCCCGTCTACGAGGGCGCGGACGAAAGAAAAACGCGGCTCACGCCGAACATCAACCTCTATTACGGCGACACGTTTTTTCTCACCGGCATGACGGCGGGCGCGAATCTCTGGAAGCTCACAACTACGCAAGGCCTGCGCATTTACGCCGGCCCGCTGCTGGCCCTGCGCCGTGGCCGCGACGCTGACGACCATGACGCACTCTCTGGCTTGGGCGATATCGACCGCAGCCTCGATGCCGGCGGTTTTGTCCACTTCCGCAAGGACGGCTGGCAGGCGCGGGCCGATGTCCGCAAGGATGCCACGAACGGTGATGGCGGCACGACGGTAAACCTTTCCGCCGGGTTTGGCATGCCGGTCGCCCAGAACTTGCGTCTGCGCGCCAATCTCGACACGGCCTGGGCCTCGGCCGCTTACATGAATACCTTCTACGGCATCGATACGACGCAGTCAGCGAATTCCGGCATCGCCCAATACACCGCCGAATCGGGCTTCAAGCATGTCGGCGCCAGCCTTGCGGTCGATTACGCGGTCAGTCGCGAGTGGGGCGGCTTTGCCACGGTGCGCGCCACGCGGCTGATCGGCGACGCGGCCGAAAGCCCTATCGTGGCTGCCCTGGGTAGCAAGAACCAGGTAGCGGCAACCGTCGGCATCAAATACCATTTCTGACAAGGGATTTTGCATGAACGACAAACTCTCCCGCTTTACCCGGTACGCCGTGGCCGCCATTGCCCTGATTTTCGGCCTGGCCACCATTGTTTCTGGCGGCCAGGTGCTATTCGGCGACGCGGCGGCGCGCGCAGCGGCGGGCAACTACATGTCTTTCGTCGTCTGGTTCAACTTCCTCGCCGGCTTCGCCTACGTCGTGGCGGCGGCCGGCCTGGCGACCGGGCAAGCCTGGGCGGCGCGTTTGGCGCTGGTCATCGCGGTTGCTACAGCCTTGGCGTTCCTTGTCTTCGGCCTGTTCGCCCTGGCCGGCACACCGTTCGAGTCGCGCACGGTCGGGGCCATGACGCTGCGCACTGCGCTGTGGGCGGGCATCGCCTGGTTCGCCCGACGCTGAACCGTTTTGCCTTCTTGAAAAATACGAACAGACATTCCAGCATCACGTAACGACGGGAGACAATGATGAAGGCATTACAGTTGATTGGATTGGCCGCGATCGGCATCGCCATGCTGGGCGCCGGCAGTGTTCTGGCGGACGATCTGCCATTGCCCGCAGATCCCGCGCAACAGCGCGAGAATATGCGCAGCATGAGTTCCGAGGAGCGCACCGCCTACCGCGAGCAATTGCAGGAGCGCATGCGCAACATGACGCCGGAGGAACAGAAACTTATGCGCGAGACCAGTAGCGACAGACGCGCCCAAATGGAGAGCAAACAGTCCACTCAGGGCAGCGGCATGCGTCGTGGTAGCGGGGGTGGCGGCGGCGGACGCGGCATGGGCGGTGGGCGCAATCGGTCAGCAAATGAGGGAATGACGCCATGAACGTCGATGCAGCAGGTCGATTCGATCCCGCGCATCTGGAAAAGTGGTGCAAAGTCACCCGCGCATACTTGGCCGGACCACTCGCGGAGTTGCGCTCCGATGATGCCGTCAAAGAAGCCTCGCGCCACCCGGTCCCGCAAGTCCGCAGCGACCGGAGCGGCTGTTATCCCGCACCATGGGCATGGCTGATCGCGCTGGGCTGTGCCGGACTACCCGTCACCAGCTCGGCGGCGGAGCCGCTGGCCCTGCGGGGCATCATGAGGGAGATGGGCAGGAACATGCAGACAATCGTCGATGGCCTGTCGCGGGAGGACTACGCGGTGGTCGAAAAGGCGGCGCTGGCGATCGCGGACCATCCGCAGCCGCCAATGGGTGAAAAAATGCGCATCATCGGCTTCGTCGGTGGCGATACGCCCCGCTTCAAGGTCTTCGACGGCGAGTCTCACGATAACGCGACGGCGCTTGCCAAGGCGGCAAAAAACGGCAAGGGAGAAGAGGTCATTACGGTCTTCCACAAGCTCCAGTCATCCTGCCTCGCCTGTCATCAGGCATTCCGCAAGCCTTTCCAGGAACACTTTTACGGCAAGGCGGAAGTTCGCCAATGATGCCTGTTCTGCGCATGGTCAGTCTGATCGTCCGCAAGACGAATACGCTCAGACCTTGCCTCAGATGGCTTGGGGTGCTGGCTGTCGGTTTTGCGCTGTCCGGCTGCTCGACCATGCGGCCGCCGCTGAACCAGCCCGTGATGCAGGCTACAACCTCCGAATCGAGCGTGACAGAGTACCGTCTGCGGAATCTGGTCCCGCGGCACGGCAACGGCGATAATCTCCTCGTCATCCTGACCTTCTCCGGTGGCGGAGCCCGCGCCGCCGCTTTTGCGTATGGCGTGCTGAACGAACTCAAGGACACCCCGATCCAGCGGAATGGTGCGTTAACCAACCTGTTTGACGAAGTCGATGTCGTTGCCGGTGTGTCCGGCGGCAGCATCACGGCGGCCTATTTTGCCGCGTTCGGAGATGAGATATTCCAGAGTTTCGAGCCGACGTTTCTGAAAGCTGATTTTCAGGGCACTTTGTTCTCGCGCACGCGAAACCCCGGCAACGCAATTCAGTTGAGTTCACCGTGGTTCGGTCGAGGCCATTTGCTCGCCGAACAACTTGACGAGACCCTGTTCCGCGGAACCACTTATGGCGATCTCGCGGCACGGCGCACCCGACCGTTTCTGCTCGTCTCCGCAACCGATCTCACCCAGGGAACCGGATTCGAGTTCTCGCAGGATCAATTCGACATTCTCTGTTCACGTTTTGACCAGGTTCCGCTTGCCGTCGCAGTGGCCGCATCAAGCGCGGTCCCGCTGGTGCTGAGCCCGCTCACGGTAAGAAACTATGCCGGGAATTGCGCGCCACCCCCCGTCAGCCCACGCGTCGCCGCAACGGCGGACGCCTATCTGGACGCTGAAAAGCGTCCGTTCATACATCTGGTTGACGGTGGATTGTCGGATAACCTGGCGGTACGCTGGATCATCGACAACATTGCGCGCTCCGGCGGGATGGACAAGCCTATGGAACGGAATGGCTTTCGCAACGTCGATAAGCTGGTCATCATCAACGTGAACGCGGCACAAGGTCTCAATGCCTCCCTCGACCGCAGCGACCGGATTCCGTCGATTGCCGAGGTGATCGATGCCACCTCGTCGGCAAATCTTGTCCGGCGTTCGCGCGAGACGCAGGACATTCTGGTGAGCAGCACGGCGCAATGGCGGGAAAAGCTGCGTAGCGCATCGCGCACCGGCAGCCCTGCGCTGGGTGCGTCGATCGATTTGTACGTGATCGATGTCAGCCTTCAGGCCCATCCAGATCCGCAGTTGCGTGAAGAACTTCAGGCCATTCCGACGGCTTTTTCGCTGCCGCACCACGAGGTGGACAAACTGATCGCCGCCGCCCAAACGATACTCCGCGGTTCCGCCGAGTTCGGGCGGTTGCTGCGGGAGTTACCAGTAAACTCCACGGAGCAATGAGCGTGGCTGTAGTAACGACGAGGGTTATGCCGAAGCTATAAAGTCGGCGCCGGCAGGACGTCGAACTGATCCAGGTCAATTACCCGACATGTGCAGTCAACTAAGATGTCCGGCCCATTTGTTCAGCGGAGACTTTCCATGACTACGATTCACGTCCATAACCACACCAACCCTGACGGTATCTATGGCTTCGACGCCCGCGGCATCGCCAAGCGTTTCCGCCATGCGGCCATCTTCGGCGCACTCGATGCCCTCAATCCCGGCGAGGTGATGCGCTTCGTCAACGACCATGATCCCATTCCGCTGCTTCAGCAGATGCAGGCACGCTATGGCGAGGGCGTCGAGATCGCCTATCGCGAGCGCGCGCCAGAAGGCGTGATGATCGACTTCATCAAGCGCTGACTTCGCATCACTCATGTGCCGTCCCGCCAGCGCCGAGTTTTAATGGCCCCCACGCTCGCAACCCCGGCGCGCTGCCCCCACAGGGGGCTGATGCCTTCTTGGGGCGGCCCTGCGGAGGCATTACCTGGCAGCCTCCATCACGAGCCGGAAGCCGATGAAGTCGAAGCGCGCCGTCGGGCGGCAGTGCATGTGACGCTTGCTGCAACGCGCGAAAAAGGCATCGTGACTCCAGCCGCCGCCGCGTAGCAAACGTGCGGGGCCAGCCGATTGATAGTGTGGGTTGTCGCGCGCATGGCGCTGGTAGGCATCGGCCGCATAGACATCGCTGACCCACTCCCACAGATTGCCGCTCATGTCGTGCAGTCCTGCCGCGTTGGGCGCAAAGCTGCCGACCGGGGTCGTGCCTTCGCCGTGGATGTTCGCATATTCCGCCGTGTTGGCGCCGGCAGGCGGTGCCTCGCCGCCAAACTTGAGGCGCTGGCCGCCGGCGCGGCAAGCAAACTCCCATTCCGCTTCAGTCGGCAGGCGAAATGCGTGGCCGGGATTTTTTTCCGTCAGGCGCCGAACGTATTCCGTGATGTCGGCCTGATTGACGCTATCGACCGGGTGCCGATCGCTTGCCGCATAAGCAGAAGGGTTTTCCGGCATCAGCGCGCGCCACTCGCCTTGCGTCACCTCGAACTTGCCGATCCAGGTGTCCTTGAGACAGACCTCATGCACCGGCTGTTCGTTGTGATCACCGCCGCCGAAGTTGTCGCCCATCACATAGCAGCCGCCGGGCACCCGCACGAATGCCATGCCGGTCGCCGGCTCGTGCCAGGTTTCGGCACGTACCGACGACAGGATCAGGAAGGCAAGGAGGAACAACCAGCGCATGGGATCGGACCGACGGAGTTCAGTCACCCTTCGCGTTGCGGTGCGGGCAATCCTTTTTGATACAGTCGGCATACAGGTACAAGGCATGTTCGACGACGGCAAAGCCACGTTCCTTGGCCACCTTGTTCTGGCGCCTTTCAATCTCGGGATCGTTGAATTCCTCGACGCAGCCACATTGCAGGCAGACGAGATGGTCGTGGTGCTTGCCGTCCTTGAGCTCGAATACCGCTTTGCCGGATTCGAAATGATGGCGTTCGAGCAAGCCTGCCTGCTCGAACTGGGTGAGCACGCGATAGACAGTGGCCAGGCCGATATCGACGTTTTCAGCCAGCAACTGACGGTAAACATCCTCGGCAGTCAGGTGACGCGTCGCCGACTTGCGGAACAGGTCGAGGATGGTCATGCGCGGCACGGTTGCTTTGAGACCAATGTTCTGGAGTTCTGCGCGATCGGTCATGATGCGGGTTTGGGGCGTCTGTTCGTTCGGGGAAGCGGGTGGGCATATGATATAGTTTTTCACTCTATTTCGTCCTGAACCGACTCCCGACATATGCTGTTGCGCCTAATGCTCCCGAGCTTGCTGCTCCTCGCCGCCTGCTCGAACACGCCGGATATCACCTCCCGCCTCTCCCCCTATCGCATCGATGTGCGCCAGGGCAATTACGTCACCCAGGAAATGGTAGCGCGGCTCAAGCCGGGCATGAGTCGTGACCAGGTGCGCTTTGCACTGGGCACGCCCCTGATAGCCGACATGTTCCACGCCGACCGCTGGGACTACGTTTACCGCTTCCAGCCGGGCCGTGGCGAAGTGCAGTTGCGCCGCATCGTGGTCTTCTTTGAGGCTGACAAACTGGCGCGCGTGGGTGGCGATGTCGTGGCGGAAACCGAGGCCGGCACGACGACGGCACCCGCAGCCGCCGCGCGCATCATCGAAGTGCCTGCCGAAGCCAAGAAAGACTGAGCACCATGACCACAATGCGCTTCGCCATTGCCGGCGCGAATGGCCGCATGGGCAAGATGTTGATCGAAGCGGTGAATGCCGCAGACGATGCTGAACTTGCCACCGCCTTCGACATCGGCGACGATGTGGAGTCCGCACTTGCCGGTGCAGACTGCCTGATCGATTTCACCCATCCCGATGGCACGCTGCAACATCTGGACTTCTGCCGACGTCTCGGCGTGCATGCGGTGATCGGCACGACGGGCTTCTCGGCGGAACAGAAAAAGCGGATCGAGGCGGCGGCGCGTGAAATTCCCATTGTCTTCGCCCCGAACATGGCTGTCGGCGTGAATGCCGTGTTCAAGCTGCTCGACATGGCGGCACGCATTCTCAATGAAGGCTACGACATCGAGGTCATCGAGGCCCATCACCGCCACAAGATGGACGCCCCTTCGGGTACGGCCCTGCGCATGGGCGAGGTGGTGGCTGCCGCGCTGGGCCGCGACCTGTCCGCATGCGCGGTTTATGGCCGCGAAGGCTTTACGGGCGAGCGGCCGGCGACGCAGATCGGCTTTTCAACTATTCGCGGCGGCGATATCGTCGGCGACCATACAGTGCTATTCGCCGGCACTGGCGAGCGCATCGAAATCACTCACAAATCTGCCAGCCGCATGTCGTATGCACTGGGAAGCCTGCGTGCCGCACGCTTCCTGCAAGGCAGGAAGAATGGCTTGTTTGACATGCAGGACGTTCTGGGACTTCGGTAACACCGACGCCTGCCGGAGCGGCGGCAAATCGGCTACAATGGCACGGTTTGACCAACATCCTGTTTTACAGGGGTTGGTGCATCGCAACAATCGTCCAGGAGCCCGATTTTGACCGCATTTCCGTCCGCCTTGCTTGCTCTCGCCGACGGGACGGTATTTCGGGGCAAGGGTATCGGCGCCGCCGGTACCAGCGTCGGCGAGGTGGTGTTCAACACCGCCATGACCGGCTACCAGGAAATCCTCACGGATCCTTCCTACACACGCCAGATCGTCACCCTCACCTACCCGCACATCGGCAACACCGGCATCAATCGCGAAGACTGCGAAGCCGGCCGCATCTACGCCGCCGGACTGGTGATCCGCGACCTGCCGCTGCTTGCCTCGAACTTCCGTTCCGAACAGACCCTCTCCGACTATCTGCGTACCGAGAATGTGGTTGGCATCGCCGACATCGATACGCGCAAACTCACCCGCCTCCTGCGTGAACTGGGTGCGCAGGCCGGCTGCCTGATGACGGGCGACAATCTGAACGCCGACGCAGCCATCGAGCAGGCACGCGCCTTCCCCGGCCTGGCTGGCATGGATCTCGCCAGGATGGTCACGGTTGACAAGCCCTACACCTGGACGGAGGGCGAATGGAAACTCGGCGCCGGCTATACGGCCCCGACGCAAGACCGGTTTCATGTCGTCGCCTACGATTTCGGCGTCAAGCGCAACATCCTGCGCATGCTTGCCTCGCGCGGCTGCAGGATAAGCGTGGTGCCCGCGCAGACACCGGCTGCCGATGTACTGGCCATGAATCCCGACGGTGTGTTCCTCTCCAACGGCCCGGGCGACCCGGAGCCTTGTGACTACGCGATTGCCGCAATCCGCACTTTCCTCGACAAAAAGCTGCCGACCTTCGGCATCTGCCTCGGCCACCAGCTGATGGGCCTGGCGGCTGGCGGCAAGACGCTCAAGATGAAATTTGGCCACCATGGCGCCAACCATCCGGTCAAGGATCTCGAATCCGGCCAGGTGATGATCACCAGCCAGAACCACGGCTTCGCCGTCGATCCGGCGACGCTGCCAGCCAACGTCAAGACGACGCACGTTTCGCTGTTCGACGGCAGCCTGCAAGGACTGGCCTGGACGGATCGTCCGGCGCTGTGCTTCCAGGGCCACCCCGAGGCGAGCCCCGGCCCGCACGACGTGGCCTACCTGTTCGATCGCTTCATCAAGATGATGGAGCAAAAATAAGATGCCCAAGCGTACCGACATCCACAGCATCCTCATCATCGGCGCCGGCCCGATCATCATCGGCCAGGCCTGCGAGTTCGACTATTCCGGCGCCCAGGCCTGCAAGGCACTGCGCGAAGAGGGCTACAAGGTCATCCTGGTCAATTCGAATCCGGCCACGATCATGACTGACCCGAACATGGCCGACGCGACCTACATCGAGCCGATCACCTGGCAGGTGCTGGAACACATCATCGCCAAGGAGCGGCCCGACGCTGTGCTGCCGACCATGGGCGGCCAGACCGCGCTGAACTGCGCGCTCGACCTCGCCAGGCATGGCGTGCTCGAAAAGTATGGCGTCGAGATGATCGGCGCCAGCAAGGAAGCCATCGACAAGGCCGAGGACCGCGAAAAGTTCAAGAAGGCAATGACGAAGATCGGCCTTGGCTCGGCGCGTTCCGGCATCGCCCACAGCATGGAAGAAGCGCAGCAGGTGCAGGGCGCCATGGGCTTCCCGACCATCATCCGGCCGTCCTTCACGATGGGCGGCTCGGGTGGCGGCATCGCCTATAACCAGGAAGAATTCGTCGAGATCTGCAAGCGCGGCCTCGAAGCCTCGCCCACCAAAGAGTTGCTGATCGAGGAATCGCTGCTCGGCTGGAAAGAGTTCGAGATGGAGGTGGTGCGCGACTGCAAGGACAATTGCATCATCGTCTGCTCGATCGAAAACCTCGACCCGATGGGCGTGCATACCGGCGACTCGATCACTGTCGCGCCGGCGCAGACGCTCACCGACAAGGAATACCAGATCATGCGCAATGCCAGCATCGCGGTGCTGCGCGAGATCGGTGTCGACACTGGTGGTTCAAACGTGCAGTTCGCGATCAATCCGCAGAACGGCGCGATGGTGGTGATCGAGATGAACCCGCGGGTGTCGCGTTCCTCGGCGCTGGCATCAAAGGCGACCGGCTTCCCGATCGCCAAGATCGCCGCCAAGCTCGCGGTGGGGTTCACCCTCGACGAACTGAAGAACGACATCACCGGCGGCGCGACGCCGGCCTCCTTCGAGCCGTCCCTTGACTATGTCGTCACCAAGGTGCCGCGCTTCGCCTTCGAGAAGTTTCCGCAGGCCAATGATCGCCTGACGACGCAGATGAAATCGGTTGGCGAGGTGATGGCCATCGGCCGCAGCTTCCAGGAATCCTTGCAAAAAGCGCTGCGCGGCCTCGAAGTCAGCGTGTATGGCCTCGACGAAATCGAAGCAGACCGCGAACAGATCGAATACGAACTGGCCAGCCCCGGCGCGCAGCGCATCTGGTATCTGGGCCAGGCCTTCCGTGAAGGCTATTCGATGGAACAGTTGTTCAATCTGACCAAGATCGATCCCTGGTTCCTCGTGCAGATCGAGGACATCGTCAAGACTGAAGGATGGCTGGCAACGCAAACGCTGGAGAGCCTGGATGCAGTGGCCTTGCGCGGCCTGAAGCGCAAGGGTTTCTCGGATCGCAGAATCGGGACGCTGGTCGGCACGAAAGTCGGCGCTGGTGAGACGGCGTCAGCCGGATCGCCGCGTGACATGGAAACGGCGGTAAGAGAATTTCGCCAGAAACTGGGCGTGCGTCCGGTCTTCAAGCGCGTCGATACCTGCGCGGCCGAGTTCGCCACCTCCACCGCCTACATGTATTCGACCTACGAGGACGAGTGCGAGTCGCGCCCCACCGACAAGAAGAAGATCATGGTGCTCGGCGGCGGCCCGAACCGCATCGGCCAGGGCATCGAATTCGATTACTGCTGCGTGCATGCGGCGCTGGCGATGCGCGAGGACGGTTACGAGACCATCATGGTCAACTGTAACCCCGAGACCGTGTCGACCGATTACGACACCTCGGATCGTCTCTATTTCGAGCCGCTGACCCTGGAAGACATTCTCGAGATCGTGCATATCGAGAAGCCGGTTGGCGTGATCGTGCAGTTCGGCGGGCAGACGCCGCTGAAACGCGCGCGCGACCTCGAGGCGAATGGCGTACCGATCATCGGCACCTCGCCGGACATGATCGACGCCGCCGAAGACCGCGAACGTTTCCAGAAGCTGCTGCAGGATCTCGGCCTGCGGCAGCCGCCCAACCGTACCGCGCGCACTGAGCCAGACGCGATCCGGCTCGCCGCCGAGATCGGTTATCCGCTGGTGGTGCGCCCCTCCTACGTGCTCGGCGGCCGCGCCATGGAAATCGTCCATGAGCAAAAGGATCTTGAGCGGTACATGCGCGACGCCATCAAGGTCTCCAACGATTCACCGGTACTGCTCGACCGCTTCCTCAACGATGCGACTGAAGTTGACGTCGATGCACTCTGCGATGGTCAGCAAGTCATCATCGGCGGCATCATGGAGCACATCGAGCAGGCGGGCGTGCACTCGGGCGACTCCGCCTGTTCGCTGCCGCCTTTCTCACTTTGCCCCAAAACCCAGGACGAACTGCGCCGCCAGACCGAGATGATGGCCAAGGGTCTCAACGTCATCGGGCTGATGAACGTACAGTTTGCCATCCAGGGACGCGGCGCGGACACGGTGGTGTATGTGCTCGAAGTCAACCCGCGCGCTTCGCGCACCGTACCCTTCGTCTCGAAGGCAACCAGCCTGCCGCTGGCGAAGATCGCCGCACGCTGCATGGCCGGCCGCAGCCTTGCCGACCAGGGCATCACGCGGGAAGTGATTCCGCCCTACTTCTCGGTGAAGGAAGCGGTCTTCCCCTTTGGCAAGTTCCCCGGCGTCGATACGCTGCTCGGGCCGGAGATGAAGTTGACCGGTGAAGTGATGGGCGTCGGCCGCACGTTTGGCGAGGCGTTCGTCAAGTCGCAGATCGCCGCCAGCACCAGGCTGCCCGCCGCCGGCCGCGCGTTGATCACCGTCAAGACGGCCGACAAGCTCAAGGCCATCGAGGTCGCGCGGCTGCTGCACGAACTCGGCTTCAGCCTGTTCGCCACGCGCGGCACGGCGACTGCCATCCAGCAAGCCGGCCTTCCCGTGACGGTGGTGAACAAGGTCAATGAAGGCCGACCGCACATCGTCGATCTGATCAAGAACAACGAGATCGTGTTGATCGTCAATACCGTCGATGAGAGGCGCGCGGCAATCCAGGATTCGCGCGTCATCCGCACTTCGGCACTGACGCAGAAGGTCACGCTGTTCACGACGATCGAGGGCGCGCGCGCCGCCTGCGTCGGCATGCGCCATTCCGGCCTGGAAACCTATTCCCTTCAACAACTGCATTCAGAGCTGCCCGCATGAGCAAAGTACCGATCACCTTGCGTGGCGCCGAGCTGCTGCGCGCAGAGTTAAAACGCCTGAAAACCGTGGAGCGTCCGAGCGTGGTTGCCGCGATAGCCGAGGCGCGCTCGCATGGCGATCTCTCCGAGAATGCCGAGTACGACGCCGCGAAGGAACGCCAGGGCTTCGTCGAGGGCCGCCTTCAGGAGATCGAGGGCAAACTCGGCAACGCCCAGATCATCGACCCGCGTTCGCTCGACGCCGACGGTCGCGTGGTCTTCGGATCCACCGTCGAACTCGAAGACATCGACGAAGGCAAGACGGTCACCTACCAGATCGTTGGCGACGACGAGGCCGACCTGAAGCAGGGCATGATCTCGTTGAATTCGCCCGTGGCGCGCGCGCTGATCGGCAAGTTCGGCGGCGACGTCGTCGAGGTGCAGACGCCCGGCGGCCGCCGCGAATACGAAATTCTCGACGTACGCTACGAGTGACAAGCATGAACGACCAAGCCACCGTGCTGCGCATCGGCATTCCGAAAGGCAGCCTGCAGGAAACCACGCAAAGCCTGTTCAACCGTGCCGGCTACAACCTGCGTATCTCCGGTCGATCCTACTATCCGGCCATCGACGACGCGGAGTTGCAGTGCATCCTGATCCGCCCACAGGAAATGGCGCGTTATGTCGGCCAGGGCATTCTCGACTGCGCGATCACCGGTCTCGACTGGATTCAGGAAACCGGCGCCGACGTCGCCGAACTCGCCAATCTGCAAGCGCCCTGGTCCAATTACGGCACCGTGCGCTGGGTGATGGCGGTCAAGGAAGACTCACCGTTCCAGAGCGTGAAAGACCTGCAGGGCAAGCGTATCGCCACCGAAGCGGTCGGCATGACCAAGCGTTTCCTCGCAGCACATGGCGTGGAAGCTTCCGTCGAATTTTCCTGGGGCGCCACCGAAGTCAAGCCGCCGATCCTTGCCGACGCCATCGTTGACGTTTCGGAAACCGGCTCCTCGCTGCGCGCCAACAATCTCCGGGTCATGCACGTCGTGCTGGAAAGCACGCCGCGCTTCATCGCCAATCACCTTGCACTGGGCGATACGTGGAAGCGCGCCAAGATCGACAGCCTGTTGATGCTGTTGCAAAGCGCGATTGCCGCCGCCACGCGGGTCTTCCTCTCGATGAACGTGCCACGCCACGCGCTGGACACGATCACTGCCCTCCTGCCGGCGCCCGCCACGCCCACCATCGCGTCGCTGGCCGATCCCGACTGGGTCGACCTCGGCATCGTGGTCGAGGAAAAGCAGGTGCGCGTACTGATTCCGAAGCTGTATCAGGCCGGCGCGCGCGGCATCATCGAACTGCCAATCAACAAGATCGTTAACTGATCGGGCCGCAACTAAGTCTGCTTTCCGTAGTCCTTGAACTTCTCGATCACCCGCTTCATCTCGTCGGCGGGTAGCAGCTTCGGTTCCCCCAGCTGCAGCACGCGCCAGTACTGCTCGCAAAGCGACTCCAGCTCGACCGCCAGCGCCAGCGCTTCATTGAGATTGGCACCGAAGACCACCATGCCGTGGTGCGCCATCAGACAGGCACGGCGATCACGCAGCGCGAGCAGCATTCCGTCTGACAGCGCCTGCGAACCGAAGGTGGCGTAGGCAGCGCAGCGCAGCGTGGCGCCGCCGAAGCGCGCGATCATGTAGTGAAACGGCGGGATTTCGATTTCCTGGCAGGCCAGCGATGTCGCGAAGGACGAGTGCGCATGGACGATCGCGCCGGCCTCCGGCCGCGCGGCGTAGATGTCGCGATGGAAACGCCATTCCGACGAGGGCTTGCGCTTGCCCTGCGCCGTCCCGCCAGCGCCGACTTTTACCATGTCGGCCGGCGTGCATTCATCGTAGGCCATGCCGGTGGGGGTGATGATGAAGCCATCGTCAGCACGAGCGCTGACGTTGCCCGCCGCACCGCGGTTGATGCCCACGGCGTTCATGGCACGGGCGATGGCGAGGACTTCCGCGCGCAGATCGCTCACGGCTTTACGCTCGCCAGTTGGTCGGCCAAGACAATGCCATACTCGGTGATGACGCCGGTGATGAGTGCCGCCGGCGTAACGTCGAAGGCAGGATTGGCGACTGGCGTGGCGCCGGCTCCCAGCTTCATTGCATCCCGTTCCTCGATGGGAATGTGTGCGCCATCGGGACAGGCGAAATCGATGGTCGACACCGGTGCGGCGACGTAGAAGGGCACGGCGTGGGCCTTTGCCGCGAGCGCCTTGAGATAGGTGCCAACCTTGTTTGCCGTGTCGCCGTTGGCCGCGATGCGGTCGGCACCGACAATGACGCAATCCACCCGGCCCTGCATCATCAGCAGTCCGGCGGCATTGTCCGCGATGAATGTGTGCGGGACGCCCGCCTGCGCGAGCTCCCAGGCGGTAAGCTGGCCCTGGTTGCGCGGACGGGTTTCCGAAACCCAGACATGGACATTGATTCCGGCTTTCTGGGCGGCATAGACCGGGGAAAGCGCGGTGCCATGCGCCACCGTTGCCAGCCAGCCGGCATTACAGTGGGTCATCACATCGACGCGGCCTTTTTTCGCGGCAATGGGCTTGAGGATTTCTACGCCATGCTGGCCGATGGCAGCGTTCGCAGCTGCATCCTCGCGCGCGATGGCGCGCGCCTCGCTCCACGCAGCATCCCGTCGCGCATTGGCAACTGGGGCCAGCGCCGACTGTTGTAATGCACGTTCCATACGATCCAGCGCCCAACGCAGGTTGACGGCAGTCGGCCGTGTGACGGCCAGCGTCTCGATGATGCGGTCAAGCGTAAGCCCTTCGGACAGTCCGAGCGCAACGCCGTAAGCAGCGGTAGCGCCGATCAGCGGTGCGCCACGCACCTGCATGACACGGATGGCATGCGCGGCATCGGCGAGTGTCTTGAGTCGGACGAAAGTCGTTTCGCGCGGCAGCCGCGTCTGGTCGAGGACAACCACTGCATCGCCATCCTCCTGAATGGTGCGCAGCGGGTAGCTCATGCGGTCAACTCAGCTTGCCGTGACAATGTTTGTATTTCTTTCCGCTGCCGCATGGGCAGGAATCGTTGCGGCCGACCTTGGGCAACGCGCGCTCCTGCGGCAGCGGCTTCTTCTCTGCTGTCGCTGAGGTGGCTAGTGCTTCCTCATAATCGGCATGGTGATACTGCACGTTTTCAACTTGCGGATGCACTTGTTCGGCTTCCTCGATCTGCGCTTCGCTGCGGATCTCGACGGTCATCAGCAGGCGCGTCACTTCGTTGCGGACGGTGCCGAGCAGCGCTTCGAAGAGTTCGAAAGCTTCGCGCTTGTATTCCTGCTTCGGATTCTTCTGTGCGTAACCGCGCAAGTGGATGCCCTGGCGCAGGTGGTCAAGCGCGGCAAGGTGTTCGCGCCAGTGCGTGTCGAGGCTCTGCAGCATGACGCTGCGTTCAAAACCTCGCCACGCGGCGAGATCGACGCGGCCCACTTTCTCTTCGTAGCCGGCATCGGCGGCATCGAGAATGCGCTTGAGAATTCCGTCGTCATTGAGCTTGGGGTCATCCTTCACCCATTGCACGACAGGCAACTTGAGCGTCAGTTCGGCAATCAGCGCCATTTCCAGGCCGCCGAGGTTCCATTGCTCCTCGACGCTTTCGGCCGGTACGTATTCACGGAACGTATCGTGAATCACGCCCTGGCGCATCGCTGCGATGGTGTCGGCAATATCGGCAGCATCGAGCAGTTCGTTGCGCTGCTGGTAAATCACCTTGCGCTGATCATTGGAGACGTCGTCGTATTCAAGTAGCTGCTTGCGGATGTCGAAGTTGCGCTGCTCTACCTTGCGTTGCGCCGACTCAAGCGAGCGCGAAACCAGCGGATGCTCGATGGCCTCGCCCTCGGGCATCTTGAGGCGCACCATGATGGTGTTGAGTCGTTCGCCGGCGAAAATCTTGAGCAGCGGATCGTCGAGCGCCAGATAGAAGCGCGAGGAGCCGGGGTCGCCCTGGCGGCCCGATCGGCCGCGCAGCTGGTTGTCGATGCGGCGCGACTCGTGGCGCTCGGAACCGATGATATGCAGGCCGCCCGCGGCCAGCACCTGGTCATGCACTTTCAGCCAGTCGGCACGCAGCGCGGCAGTCTTCGCCTCCTTGTCGGCGGGCGCAAGGCTCTCGTCGTCCCTGATCGCGGCGATCGGCTTCTCGATGTTGCCGCCAAGCACGATGTCCGTACCGCGCCCGGCCATGTTGGTGGCGATGGTGATCATGCCCGGCCGACCGGCCTGGGCGACGATCTCGGCCTCGCGTGCGTGTTGCTTGGCGTTGAGCACCTGGTGCTCAAGCTTGTCCTGCGTCAGCATGCTCGAGAGCAACTCGGAGTTCTCGATGGAGGTCGTGCCGACCAGCACCGGCTGGCCACGCTCGTGGCAAGCGCGGACATCGGCGATGATGGCCGTGAATTTTTCCGGCGCCGTGCGGAAGATCTGGTCGTTGTTGTCGATGCGGATCATCGGCTTGTTGGTCGGAATGACCACTGTCTCGAGACCGTAGATCTGCTGGAACTCGTAGGCTTCGGTATCCGCCGTGCCGGTCATGCCCGACAGCTTCTTGTACATCCGGAAGTAGTTCTGGAAGGTAATCGAGGCGAGCGTCTGGTTCTCGGACTGGATCGCCACGCCTTCCTTCGCTTCGACGGCCTGGTGCAGGCCATCCGACCAGCGCCGGCCCGACATCAGCCGGCCGGTGAACTCATCGACGATAATTACTTCGTCGTTCTGCACGACGTACTGCTGGTCACGATGGAACAGGTTGTGGGCGCGCAGGGCCGCGTAGAGGTGATGCATCAGCAGGATGTTGGCCGGATCATAGAGGCTGGTGCCTTCGGCCAGGATGCCCAACTGCGACAGGACGTGTTCGGCCTTTTCGTGGCCCTCTTCGGTGAGCAGCACGGTATGCGCCTTGAGGTCGACGATGAAGTCGCCGCTGTCCTTTTCTTCCTGGCTTTGTGCAGCCACGCCCTTTTCGAGGAGTGGCGGCACGGCGTTCATCTTGATGTACAGCTCGGTATGCTGCTCGGCCTGGCCGGAGATGATCAGCGGTGTGCGCGCCTCGTCGATGAGGATGGAATCGACTTCGTCCACGATCGCGTAATTGAGCGGGCGTTGCACGCGCTCGCCGGCGGCATAGACCATGTTGTCGCGCAGATAGTCGAAGCCGAACTCGCCATTCGTACCGTAGGTGATGTCGGCGGCGTAGGCCGCCTGCTTGGCCGCATGGTCCATCTGCGGCAGGTTGCAGCCAACGGTCAGCCCCAGGAAATTATAGATGCGTCCCATCCAGGCAGCATCGCGACTGGCAAGGTAGTCGTTCACGGTAACCAGATGCACGCCCTTGCCGGACAGCGCATTGAGATAGGCCGGCAGGGTAGACATCAGGGTCTTGCCTTCGCCGGTGCGCATTTCGGCGATCTTGTTGTCGTTCAGCACCATGCCACCGATCAACTGCATGTCGAAGTGGCGCATGCCCAGCACGCGCTGCGCCGCTTCGCGCACCACGGCAAACGCTTCGGGCAACAGACTGTCGAGGCTTTCGCCCCGTTCGACACGCGCCTTCAGAGCGGGTGTCTGGGCGGCCAGTTCGGCGTCGGAGAGCGCCTGCATCTTGTTCTCGAGCGCATTGATGCGGGCGATGGAGGCTGAGTACTGGCGCAGCAAGCGGTCATTGCGGCTGCCGAAAATCTTCTTTAAAAAACCGGAAATCATGGGAGGTTCACGCCTAAAAATGCTGGGGGGCGAAGCAACAGGAAACAGCTTGCGCCAAGGGGTGCAATCTTATCATGCGGGGTAACCTAACCCTTGATGCGGGTCAGGTTAAGCGGAGGCTTTACTTCCGCCTGGCAAGCTGGACAGAATCGTGTCCGAGGAAACGCTTCGGGTTCTGTGCAACGCCATTGATACGCACCTCGAAATGCAGGTGTGGCCCTGTCGAGCGGCCCGTTGATCCTACGGCGGCAATCCGCTGGCTGCGCTTGACGAATTCGCCCGGCTTGACGAAGACCTGCGACGCATGGGCATAACGCGTCACCAAGCCATTGCCGTGATCGATTTCCACCAGATTGCCATATTCGGAATGACGTTCGGCGCGCAGCACGATGCCCGGGGCAGCAGCCATAATCGGCGTACCCGGGTCGGCAACGAAATCGACGCCCTCGTGCAGTGCCGACTCGCCGGTAAAAGGATCGGCGCGCCAGCCGAAGCCGGAGCCCAGCGTCTCATCAGCAATCGGGGTAGAGGTCGGCAACAGGTTCTTGCGGATGCGCTCGTCGAGGATGCGGTTTTCCAGTGCGGTCAGGGCTTCGCTGCGCACATCGACCTGCCGTGACAGTTCATCGAGCGCCTGCTGCAAATCGTACGTGGTCAGGCCATCCGGGCGAGTCAATGGGCCACCCCGTCCATCCTGAGACGGACCGGAGTCCTTGGTGGGCTTGAGGTCCTTGGACTTGACACCCGCCAAGCCAGCCAGGCGTTCGCCGAGGGAGTCGAGCTGCATCAACTGGCCCTGCATCTGCCCCAGTCGGGCGGCCATGTTCGCCAGGTTGTCGCGCACCAGTTCGCGCGTCTTGCCCGCTTCTTCGAGGCTGATATTGCGCAGCATGTCCTGCAGGAAGGGCAGGCGAATTTCGGCGGCATGGCGCACCGTCAGATAGGAAAACATCGAGGCAAGCGCCAATACCATCACGATGAGGCTTGTAACCGCCAGGATCAGATGCCGGCTCGTCAGCGTAATGCTGCGAGCGGTTGTCATCCGGTCGGAGACCAGAATAATATGCACTAGTATTCTCCTTTCAGCCCTCAGCCCGCCACGATGACGTCTTACCCGAAAACACGCTTAACCCGCAGCATGTCTCCGCATGGCCGAAGCTCATTGAAAGACCATCTTGCCGCCAGCGACGTCTATACCCGCCTTGCGGGACAAGCCGAACGCCTGCGGCAACTGCAAATCTATCTCGACGCCACGCTGCCGGCCTATCTGGCGCCGGGTACGCGCATCGCGAATCTCAAGCGGGGGAAAATCGTTATCCACGCCGATAGTGGCGCGGTCGCGGTCAAGCTGAGGCAGTTGGCGCCACGGCTTGCCGAGGGTTTTATTCAACAGGGGCAGGAGGTTACCGGAATCGAGGTGCGCGTGCAACCGGGGCGACGGCTTTCCCCTCCCTTGCGTCAGAAACAACCCAAAGTACTGGGGATACGCTCGAAGCAGTCACTCACATCGTTGGCCGAGGGACTGACTGAGGGCTCTCCGATCAAGCGTGCGCTGGAAAAGCTGCTGAAGAATACCTAAAGAATTACGATCAGCCGCTCGAAGGCCAGCAGGGCGAACAGCACCAGTGCGAAGATCAACGCGTACTTGGCAATGCGCCAAGAATATCCCAAATATTTCCGCTCGCTGGTGAACAGGTAGGCCACGATGCCGGCACCGATGGCAATCGCCGCGAGAATGCCGACGATACGCAGCAATAACATGGCCCGTCAGGCGAACTGCAAATCGGGATAAAGATGCGCGACGCGCGCCGGCGCGGCGGCCGGCCCCTCGAACGTCACCCACTCCCAGGCCTCTGCATCGGCCAGCAGGGCGCGCAACAGGTGGTTGTTGAGCGCATGACCGGACTTGTGGGCGCTGAAGATCGCCAGTAGCGGCGCCCCGGCGAGGTAGAGATCGCCGACGGCGTCGAGCACCTTGTGGCGCACGAATTCGTCGGGAACACGCAGTCCATCGGCGTTCAGCACGCGGTACTCGTCCATCACGATGGCGTTTTCGAGGCTGCCGCCGAGGGCAAGACCTTGCGCGCGCATGGCCTCGACATCCTGCGTGAAGCCGAAGGTGCGGGCACGGGAGATATTGCGGATGTAGGACTGGTCTGCGAAATCGACCGACACCTGTGTACCGGACTTATCCACGGCAGGATGGTTGAACTGGATCGAGAATTCGAGGCGAAAGCCTTCGTAGGGGGAAAGCCGCGCCCATTTGTCGCCGTCTTTCACCTCCACCACTTTCTTCACGCGCAGGAAGCGCTTCGGTGCATTCTGCTCGACGATGCCCGCGGACTGGAGCAGGAAGACGAAGGGCGCCGCCGAGCCGTCCATGATCGGGAGCTCCTCGGCATCGACATCGACATACACATTATCGATTCCCAAACCGGCCAGCGCCGACATCAGGTGCTCGACCGTACCGAGCTTGACACCGTCCTTTTCGAGACAGGAGGCCATGCGCGTATCACCCACGGCATACGGGTCGGCCTTGAGATCGACCGGCGGTGTCAGGTCAACGCGACGGAAAACGACACCTGTCCCCGCTGCGGCAGGGCGCAGCACGAGCGTCACCTTCTCGCCGGAGTGAAGTCCGACACCGGTGGAACGAACGAGAGTTTTGAGCGTACGTTGCTTCAACATGTCTGCATTTTACCCATCAGAACGAGACCAAAGACAGGAAATAGCGCAATATTATGTCCCCAAAGCAAAGCGGCGCACCGAGGCACGCCGCTTCTCTTACCCAAAGGCAAGACTTTATTTCTTCATCGGGCAGGTGCTCATGCCGAGGAGGGGGTAGAGCGGACAAAAGCCGATGGCGCCCGTGGCCAGGGGCACGATGCCGATCCATGCCCACACCGGCCCACCCATCAATGCCCAGGCAATCAAGCCAAGGCCCGCGACGATACGCAGAGTGCGGTCAATGCCGCCGACGTTTAATTTCATGTTGTTCTCCTTGGGATTGTGATGTAACAATTGCATTAGAGCATTGTTAACTGTTTCAGTTCAGTAACCAAAGTCACATTGGCCAGCCGGGGTGCCGACTTTCTACTCTCCGGCGATCTTGCGCAGTCCGGCCGGATCGAGAATCTCGATCTGCTCGCGCCCCAGCCGCACCAGTCCCTGATCGGCAAAACCTTTCAGCAGCCGGCTGACCATTTCGCGAACGCTGGCCAGCTCGTCGGCAAGCTGCTGGTGGGTCGTACGCAACTGCCGCCCCTTGCCGAGCAGCAGATTGGCCAGCCGCTGGTCGAGCTTGTGGAAAGCCACCTCCTCCACCAGTTGCATCAATTCGGCAATCCGCTCGGCGAAGAGACGGAAGATAAAGTCGCGGAATGGCGGTGCGTCGAGCAAGCGGTCGAACAGCGCGCGCGGCAGCAGCACCAGTATCGTCTCGCTTTCGGCAACGCCACGGGCATTGTAATCAGTGCGTCCAAGCAGACAACTCGAGGTGATGATGCAGCTTTCGCCTGGCAGCACCTTGTAGAGCGGCAATTCCCGTCCATTCACCGCCAGCTTGACGACGCGGATGCTGCCAGTCAGCACAAAGGGAAAGCCCTGGCAAGGCTGCCGCTCGTCGAACAGTACCGCGCCGGCAGGAATCATTAGCTGTTGTGCCTCACCGGCCAGGCGAGCCCGCAGTTCTTCGGGTAATTCCTGCAATACCGGATAAAGCTCGGTCAGGGTCATTGCAGATCGAGCTCCGCAATCACGGGCGCGTGATCGGAAGGGCGCTCCAGCTTGCGCGGCGCCTTGTCGATGCTGCACGCGCGGCAACGGGCTGCGAGTGCCGGCGAAAGCAGGATGTGGTCGATGCGCAACCCATGGTTACGGCGAAATCCCATCATGCGGTAATCCCACCACGAAAAGCTCTTCTCCGGCTGCTCGAACAGGCGGAAGGCGTCGGCCAGACCCAGGCCGAGAAATTTTTGGAAGGCATCACGCTCGGCGTCGCTACAGAGAATCTGCCCCTGCCAGGCAGCGGGATCGTGCACGTCGCGGTCTTCCGGCGCAATATTGAAGTCGCCCAGCAGGGCGAGTTGCGGATGGCGTTGCAGTTCCTCGCCCAGCCAGCGGGCGAGCGCGGCCAGCCATTTCAGCTTGTATTCGTATTTGTCGGAGCCGACCGCCTGGCCGTTGGGCATGTAGGCACAGACGAGGCGAACGCCGTTGACCGTGGCGGCGATGATGCGTTTCTGCGCGTCTGCGAAATCCGGCAGGTCGTGCGTCGCATCCACCAGCGGACTGCGGGCAACGATGGCCACACCGTTGTAAGTCTTCTGCCCGTTGTGGATGGCGGTATAGCCGGCCGCCTCCAACGCAGTGAAAGGGAATCCGCCATCTTCCGTCTTGGTTTCCTGCAGACACAGCGCATCCGGTTGCGTGGCGGCCAGCCAGTCAAGTACGTGGGGCAACCTGACCTTCAGCGAATTGACGTTCCAGGTCGCGATCTTCATCAGGTGGAATGGCCGTTGCGAGAAAGGTTAGCGAACAGCGGGGGATTTCGGGTACCCGGCCGCGTCGAGCAGACGCTGCCATTCGCTTTGCAGCCAACCCCTGGCATGTTTCGGACCAACCTGCAGGACGGGCACCTCTGCTTCACTACCGCCGGACAATTTCTTCAGGGCGTCGATGTCTTCCTGCGTCGAAACGGTTTTTTCGCTGAAAGGAACGCCGCGCTTGTTGAGATAGTCGTGGCCATCCTTGCAGCCCTCCCCGCAATTCTTGCTGACATACAGTGTGACGGGGAAATTCGTCATGGCCTGCCGCATCGCGTAAGAAACCTGCTTGTCGGCAGCAGGGGCCATCGGCTTGCGTTCCTGCACCTTGCCGGCCGCCGTTGGTGGCGGACGATCGCCAAAGTGCACCTTGCCGTCCTGATCGACCCAGCGAAAGGTCTGGGCTTGCACCAGTCCGACGCACAGCAAGCTCAACAACAGTAGCGTTGCCCTCATCTAAACCTCCTGTCGAATCCTCTGTTTCAAGCGGTCGAAACCATGCCATTATGACGCAACAGCGCGTCGGGGGATGGTTCGCGGCCACGGAAGGCCTTGAAGGATTCGAGCGCCGGACGCGAACCGCCAACGGCGAGAATCTCGCGCCAGAAGCGTTCGCCCGTCGTTGCGTCGAGCACCGTGCCGACGCTTGGGGCCGCCTCCTCGAAGGCGGCATAGGCATCGGCCGAGAGCACTTCGGCCCATTTGTAGCTGTAATAGCCGGCTGCATAGCCGCCGCCGAAGATGTGCGAAAAACTCTGCGGGAAGCGGTTCCATTCGGGCGGGACGATCACCGCCACTTCGCGGCGCACTTCGTTCAGCAAAGCCATGAAGTCCTGCCGGTTCTCGGCATGCAGGCGCAGGTCGAACAGCGCAAACTCGACCTGGCGCAGCGTGAACAGGCCGCTCTGGAAATTCTTCGCCGCGATCATCTTGTCGTAGAGTGCGCGCGGCAGGATAGCTCCGGTGTTGACGTGAGCAGTCATGCGGGTGAGCACATCCCATTCCCAGCAGAAATTTTCCATGAACTGCGAGGGCAGCTCGACGGCATCCCACTCCACGCCGTCGATACCCGAGACCGCAAGCTCTTCGACTTCGGTCAGCAGATGATGCAAGCCGTGGCCGGTTTCGTGGAACAGCGTCAGCACATCATCGTGCGTGAAGGTCGCCGGCCTCATTTGCGTACCCTGGCCCACCGGCGCGGGGAAGTTGCAGCACAGGTAGGCCACCGGCGTCTGGATACCGCCGTCTTTCCAGCGCCGACTTCTTGCATCGGCCATCCAGGCACCGCCGCGCTTGGTTTCGCGTGCATAGAGGTCGAGGAAGAACTGGCCGACCAGGGCACCTTTCCGCTCGATGCGAAAGAAGCGCACCGCCGGATGCCAGGCCGCTGCGGTGTCCGGAAGAATCTGCACGCCGAACAGCGTCTCGATCGCGCGGAACAGGCCTTCCAGCACCTTGTGTTCGGGAAAATACTGCTTTACCTCGTCGTCGGAAAAGGCGTAGCGCGCCTGCTTGAGTTTCTCGGCAGCCCAGGACATGTCCCAGCTTTCAAGTTTTTCGAGGCCTAACTCTCTTGCCGCGAACTCACGCAATTCGACGAGGTCGCGCTCGGCGTAGGGCCGCGCCTTGGCCGCCATGTCACGCAGGAAGGCAGCAACCTGGGTGGGCGAATCGGCCATCTTCGGCGTCAGCGACAATTCGGCATAGTTGGCGAAACCGAGCATCGTTGCCTCTTCCGCACGCAAGGCAAGGATGCGTTCGATCAGCGGGCCGTTGTTCCATTCGGCTTTGCCGAACTCGGCAGCGCGGGTTGCATAAGCACGGTACATGCGGGCGCGCAACTCGCGATCGGCTGCGTACTGCATCACCGGCATATACGAAGGCGCTTGCAACGTAAATTTCCAACCCGGCTTGCCATCGCGCTCCGCCGCTGCACGGGCGGCACTTTTTGCATCATCGGGCAAACCGGCCACACCCCTTTCATCATTCACCCACTCGGCATGCGCGTTGGTCGCATCGAGCAGGTTTTCGGAGAACTTCGCCGCAATGGCCGAGAACTCTTCCTGAATTGCCTGGAAGCGTGGCTTCTCGTCAGCAGGCAACTCAGCCCCCGCCAGGCGGAAATCGCGAACCTCGTTATCGATGATGCGTTTGCGTGTGGCATTGAGGGTGGCGTATTCGGGACTCGTCGCCAGTGTCTTGAATTTCTCGAACAACGCAAGGTTCTGGCCGAGCTCGGCGAAGAAGCGCGTCACCTCGGGCAGCATCCCGTTGTAGGCCTCGCGCCACTCAGGCACATCATTCACACCATGCATATGCATGACGACGCCCCAGGCACGGCCGAGCCGTTCACCGGCATCGGTCAGCGGCTGGACGAAGTCATTCCAGGTCGCCGGGGTTTCGGAGCGCTCCATCCGCGTCAACAGGCTACGGTTTTCTTCAAGCAACTGGCGGATGGCGGGTGCAACATGCTCGGGCGTAACGTCCGCAAAACGCGGCAGCCCGGTAAAGTCGAGGAGTGGGTTCATAAAATGTAAATGGGGATGGCGGACGATGCTTCAATCGTCCGCCTGAAAACGAAGTTTCAGAGAAGGCTAATGCCCAAGTGAGCAGTCGTTATGCCGGAGCTAAAACTCGGCGCTGGCAGGACGGCGATCAGGCCGTCAAACGATCCAGTGCTTCGCGGTACTTCGCGGCGGTCTTGTCAAGAATCTCCGCAGGCAGCTTCGGCCCCGGCGCCTGCTTGTTCCAGTCCAGCGTTTCGAGATAGTCGCGCACGAACTGCTTGTCGAAACTGGCGGGACTGGTGCCCACCTGGTAGGTGTCCGCCGGCCAGAAGCGCGAGGAATCGGGCGTCAACACCTCGTCGATCAGGTACAGCGTGCCAGCCGCATCGAGACCGAACTCGAACTTGGTGTCGGCGATGATGATGCCACGTGTCAGCGCATACGCAGCCGCCTCGCTATAGAGACGCAGTGCGGAGTCGCGCACCTGCGCCGCCAGCGCTGCGCCGATGGTCTTCTCGACCGTAGCGAAGTCGATGTTCTCGTCGTGATCGCCGAGTTCGGCTTTTGTCGAGGGCGTAAACAACGGCTGCGGCAACTGCTGCGCCAACTGCAAACCGGCGGGCAGATCGATGCCGCAAACCTTGCCGGTCGCCTGATAGTCTTTCCAGCCCGAGCCGATCAGGTAGCCGCGCACCACCGCCTCGATGGGCAGTGGCTTCAGCTTTTTCACGACGATGGCACGGCCGCGGACCTGCTCGCGCTCGGCGGGTGCCACCACGGTCTCGGGGTCGATACCGGTCAGCTGGTTGGGAATGATGTGGCCCAGCTTGTCTGAACCAGAAATCGGCAACCGCGGTCAGCACCGCGCCCTTGCCGGGAATCGGGTCGGGCAGGATCACGTCGAAGGCGGATAGCCGGTCGGACGTGACGATCAGCATCTTGTCGTCGCCGACGGCGTAGTTATCGCGCACCTTGCCACGAGCGAGTAGCGGCAGGCTGGAAATGGAAGATTCGTAGAGTGGCGTAGTCATGGTCGGTAGCGAAGGAGTAGTGGGTAATCAGTTCGAGCTTTATAAACCAAAACGGCCCCCGTTGCCGGGGGCCGTGAAACTGGTGCTGCTGACCGGAATCGAACTGGTGACCTACTGATTACGAATCAGTTGCTCTACCAACTGAGCTACGGCAGCTACGGGGCCGCATTGTAGCGCAATCGGTTGGTTACTTAACCATTTCCCGCCAAACCGCACGTTTGCTCTTAAAGCCACCTTTGTCAAGAGTGTAGCGTGGGCCTGCTGTCCCACCCCCCCCTCCCCCCATCAATTGACGGGGTTGGATTGTCGGCAGTCACTACCGAGGTTTTGATCCTTTCGCTGGTCGGTACACCAGGTATTGGCGGCAGCACCACCACATTAATACCGACGATGGGCGAGTTCGTTTTCAGGCCCGCATCCGTCCCGCCGGCAACTGCGCAACCTGTTTCGTAGTCAACATAGTTCAGCCAACCGTAGCCGCCCGGTGAGCAGACGTCGCTCGCTGGCACGGTCGTCGGCACCAACAGCGTACCAAACTGCAACTGCGGATTCACATGGGCACGCTCGCTGGCGCTGGTCCCACTGGTCACCGAAGTATACAGATCGGGCAACTCGAGGTAAAAGCCTCGGTCGCTCGCAAAGCTGACCGTATTGCATGTGGCAATCGTGCGGATGGCACCAGCGTTCGTAAATACCTGCTCGACCATCTTGTCAGCTACCTGGTGGTAAACAGCCGCGGATTGTCGAGCGTCGTGGTCGCATTGGCATCCTTGACGGCATACAGCGTCTGCTTCTGCGTCGTGGTCAGATCGGCCTGTTCCAGGTATTTACCCGTCGCCACATAGACCACGCGCTTGCCGTTGATTTCGCCCAGTTCGGGCCGGGTGGTTATCGGCTGCACCGCGCCACCGGCATCCTTCAGCACGGCAAACTTCAACACGCTGTTGTTCGTCAGATCGATGCGCCACAGGTTGCCGAGCAAATCGCCGCCGTAGACCCATTTTGCCGTGTTGTCTTGGCGGCATTGTCGATCCATGTGGAAATCTTCCCCAAGCCGCTGGGCGTGGTGGTGTTCCCCACCCCCGTGCCGATTTTGCTCAGTACGGCACCCGCTCTGGGCATCGAGCACATACAGGTAGCCCCTGCCGTTCGCCGGGACTGGTGTTGTTGTAACCGGAAGTCACCAACGCCACCCACTTGCCATCCGACGGCCGCTTGGCAATGACGGCATCGCCGAAGCTGTAGCCGACGTCGCTGTCCTGGGTGGTCGTGAATTCCCAGAGTAGTGCCGGATTCGTGGGATCCGTCACATCCAGCGCGTAATAACCCCGTCCGCCCCCCTTCAGGCCACCCACCAGGATCGTATGCCAGGTGGCATCGGCGAACTGGGCATCGGAAAGAATGGCGCTGCCATTCACATAGTAGGCATGCAAGGTGCTGTAGTTCTTGTCCGCCAGTTTCCACAGGTTCGGAATCACCATCGACGGTACATAGGCCCACAATTCCTGTCCGGTATCCGCGCTGAAGGCATGCAGCATGCCGTCGTTGGCGCCCAGAAATACCGTCTTCGTCCGGGAAGTCTGGGCTGTCGCAAAAGCGCTGTAGCCGGCATCGGCATAGCTGTAGGGCGGCTTGCCCAGATAGGCCGGCTGCGATTCGACGGCATCGCCCAGCGTCGCATCGCGCGCACGGAAGATCCGGTTGTCGACGGCATTGCTGGCGCGATCCTCGAAGCCGGTCTGCCCGCGCAGGAAGTTCACAAGATTGGGGCCGGTCAGCAGGGCTTGCTGCGTGGTGGACAGGAGTGATACCTGGCTCAGGTTGCCGGCGAGAAAACCGCTGGCGAAATTGGCCCCCAGTCCAGCCGCAGTAACATTAGCGTCAGTGAAATTCACCAACGCACTGCCCACTTTCATCTTGATATTCCGGCTGTCGGAGGCTACGGAAACCTTGCTCTTCAGTGTCCCGGTACAAGCTTTATTGACCTCGACCTTGCAGTCGGTGCCGACCAGAGTGCCGCCCAGACCCAAACATTGTATTGCTGTCTGACTCGGCGTCACGCAATACCAGATGTTGCTGCTGCCGCTGGTATCGTTTGCCAGAGCACCCGGCGCGGTACAGGTATCCGCAATCACATCCTCGACGCACCAGGTGGCCTGTTCGCTCGTCGCGCCGGTAGTGAGGTTCATCAGGCGCTTTTCAAGATTACCGTACCACTTCAAGGTGGTATAGCTCGCAACGAACACACTGTTGTCCCCCGCCACCGGGTTCAGCGTGCTGGTCGCCGCCGCCGCGCCGGCACCGATTTTTGACGAGATCGATGCCAGAGCGGTATTCAGACCGCTGACGATATCGTTGGGGTTTTTTGCGCTGAAATACTGCCCCTGGCCATTGACCGCGGCATGCCACAGGTCGTCAATGTTTTCTCCACCGCAGCCGTCGCAGGGGGTGGGCCAGTTCTTGCTGTTCAAATTGTTCTTGAGATCGTAATAATCTCCCGAGGTCGCAGTCAGGTAATCGCTCTGGTAGTTCAAAGTTCCGTCCGCACCCAGACCGATCGTGAAGCTCGTCATGTGCTGTTTGACGTTGTTGTCGGTGTTACTGACAAACACATTGTTTTCGCACACATCGAAACCGAGCGCACCGGTACAGTTACCCAGCGTCGTCGTCCGCAAGTCGGCATCGTAATAATACTTGGCAATGTCGGCCAGGGTATTCGAAACAGCGGTTGTCCCTTCCTTCATCGGGCGTGGCGTGGTGCCACCATCCAGGTTGCCCACGCTGCCATTCGACAAGCTGTATGTACCTGTCGAGCTATTCCAGTAACCATCGGTCGAAAGAATCGAGAAATTCTGCTGGCAGGAGTACTGCACGGGATCCACCTGATTACTGACCTTGTTCGCAAAAAGTCGCCCCACCTTGCCCAGCGAATTTTGTAATGGTGTACCTCCGCTAACGTTTGCTGCAAGCAGTTTTGTGTACCAAGAGTTTTTATGTGCAAGCTCGAATTTGTCGATATGCAAAAACCGCGTGCCATCCGTCGCCCCGGTATAGTTGATGGTATTGAAGCCGACACGGAATTTGTTATTGATGGTCTTGAACGCCCGGCTCACCCCGGATTTCATCATCTGCATGCGGGTATGGTAGTAGGTGAACCAGTTCGCGTAGTTGGTCATCTCCTCGTTGTAGGTGCAGGTCGTGCCTGTGCAATCCGTCCGGGTCGATGCCTTCGTCGTTGCGCCCGGATAAGGGTAGCTGCTGATGGCCGAGTTGACTTCCGTATAAACCGTGGTACCGGGCAGACCACCGCTGAAGGCGGTAGGCGTGACGCTGCTGCCAGAGTTGATGACCACGGGAGTAAGGGTAATGCCACCGGGGGCGATAATCGTGACCACGCTGCCGGATGCGCTCGCGCTGTAACCAACAGTCGTGCAATTACCCGCAGAAATTGTTGTGCACGCGTTGATCTTGTCTCTTATCAGGGCGGCAACGGTAGCTCTGTTGGTAGAGTTGTTAGTTGATCCGGCCGCTGTCGCGGACAGGATTTCCAGTCCGCCCACCTTGATGCTGCTCACGCTGGTACTTGTGCCGGATGAAATTGTCAAGGTAGACGCAGCACCTTGGGCACCGGGGTGCCGTTTGAAGGTAAACGAACCCGTGCGTAGCGCCTGGCAGGCATTGGCTCCACCGCTTTGCGCCAGTGCTGCGTTGTTACACCAACGCAAGGTGGCTGGATAGGGGTGGGTAACGGAGGGGGCCGTTGCCGTCACGCAGGTTTTCAGGTCCAGTTGGGTGCAGTATTCTCCGGCCACGAAGGTGAAGAAGTTTGCCCGTCCGCCCGTCAGATCGCAGGTGCCGCTTGCGGATGTGCTGGAAGGGGTGCTGCCATCGGGGCAAAGCTGGTTGGGGCGGCTGTCTATATTGGCGCTATAACCCATAACCCCGAAGGAATCGTATGCAACAGCGTTCCAGCCAGAAGTTTTGCTGGGATAGGTGGTGGTATTCAGGGTGCCGTCGGTGTTGTACATCACCGGCGGGGAATAGGTCACCGCCGGGTTATAGAAGGCCACGTTCCAGGCCGAGTTCCGGTAAAGGTTGGGCTGGCTGGCGCGAGAGTAGTCGTAACCTACCCAGTCCGGCATAAAGTCCCAGTCCATACTGCCAGAGTCGTCCAGCGTAAACATGATGTTGGGCAACACCTGCGTGGTAGTGGCGTTGGCCAGAGGCGCGGTCGCGAGGTTTAGGCTCGGCCGCCTGGCTACCAGGAGAAAGCAACAGCCCTATGCAGAGCGGAAGCCAGAACAGCTTGTGTGATGCGCAACGCAGAATTTGATTGGCGGTTCATATTGACCTCCTAATAGACATACGTCTGGATATAACTGACCGTATTCTTAGGGCCGACGACCCGCGCCGTGACCCGGTAGACCGGGCTGCTGACACTCTGGCCGCTACGGCAGTCATCAACAAAGTCGGGCAGGGGGGCGTCGGGGGTGGCGTGATACCCGTCGCCGGTCTTGGAACTCGTTATTGTTGGAATTCCACCAAAAAGGAAGTCGGCACAGGTAAGCATCTGGTTGGGCGTTCGGCCCATGCGCTGGATAATGTAGCGCACGGTATTGCCGGTCGGCTTGGTAAGCGCATTGTCGAAATACTCGTTGCCTTGCGCGTCGTAAAGACTTCCGGTAGCCGGAGCGCTCACGTTCGTCGCCCAGGTGGCCGTGGCAAACAGATCAAGAGGAGCCGCCTCGTTGATGCTGGAATAATAGCCGGCCGCAGGATTGTCGTTGTTGAACGGATGCAGGGGATCGTGCGCTTGAGGGGATTGGTTCATATTGTAAGTTGAAGCTAGCCAGGCAATCGCACCTTCCGGCCCACTGTCGCCTGACGATGTCGCCGTCTGTTTGAAGGCCAGGTTGCCGGCGATCAGGGTCGAGGTGTCGACGGAACGGATCAGCGCGACCGCCGCGAGCGACATGGCGACCAGCGCGATCAACGCGATGAACAACACGACGCCCCGCTGCCGCACGGATGAGGGTACATGGAACCGGGTCATATTCATCATGGCGAATTCAAGGCAAAGTGTTAAACGACCAGATGACGTTACGCAGGGGAATCATCACCTCGAATACCCGGTAACGATAGTGCTGCCAATCGGGATCGTTCGACAGGTCGATGGCCGGGGCGGGCGAAAGGGCATTCCCCTCCCATGCGCAGACCCCGGTCAGATTGGCGGTTGTTGTGGAACTGCACGCTGTCAACACGATATCTTTTTCCCACAATCCGCTGCGCGCCACCACGGCCACCCGGATGGCCTTGATGCGGTTACGGTCGAGCAAGGACGGGGTAACCAGCGTGTTGCCCACCTTGGTCAGGCTGAAGTCTTCCGGCCCGGCGATATCGACGGGATCGACCCACTGGACAATCGTATTCTTGCTTAGCGCGACCGGCAGAGCGGCCTGTATCTCGGCGGGCGTTGGACCAAGACCATATTGTGCCTGGATATTGACGATGCCAGCGACGCTGGCCACACCGTTACGGGCGAGCGCATTATTGACAACCGAATAGCTGGTCTCGTTCCATCCACCCAAACAGGCAACGATACCGCTGGTTACGGTTGGGGGACTCTGAAACGTGATGTCGGTGGCCCCCGTCAGGCTGGCGACTCTTCCCAGAGCACAGACGGGTCCATTGATCAGCAAAGCGATATCGCCCACTTTGCAGGCCAGATTGCTATCCACCACCGGCAGATTGCTGACAACATCAATGCTGAATTTAGTGGACTGGCCGCCGGTGGCGGTATCGCCGTAGGTGAGAATGATGGTGTCGCTCGCCCCCGGGCCGACGCCACCATCCTGCAACAACAGCGGATATATGCCGATTTCGGGGGTGCCGGCGTTGTTGTCATGGTCGATCGTCGGCAAAGGCTCGCACAACAGCGCAGGATTGCTTGTGCTGAAAACGGGAAGACCGTATCCCGCCATCGCCACGTCGCGCTGAATGTTGAAGAGCGCTATGCTGCCGTTGGTCTGGGCATCCGCCCCACCGGTGGTGGTGCGCTTCTGGCCCTCGAAGAGCTCATAAACCTGCATGATGATCAAGGTAGCCAGCATGGCAATGACCATGCCGACGAGCAGTTCGATCATGGTGAAGCCACGCTGATTCTTTGTACAGGTGGGCGCTATGGGACGCATGCCTAGGACCCCTCTGTTGAAACACGCGCAATGGCCATGTGCTGGTGTACCACAACATTTCCGGGATCGCCCAACGGCTGCCAAGTGACGAGTACCATAAATTCCCGGGAATCAATGATCCCGTCGTCGTTCGTATGGAAGGAAACCTGAACGGTGTTTCTCTTCCCTCCCGGCAGCAAAGTGGAAATGTCCGTATCCACTTCGGCCATCGCAGCCTGATTGACTGGACCTGCCCCCCAGATTTCCGCAATTCTTCTTTGTACGATGTAGTTGGCTTCGGAGCGATATTTCGCATCAGATGTATTGCTGACCATCACGGCCTGTACCCCGACCAGGGCCAGGATGCCGATCGAAAATATCAGGATGGCGATCAGGGTCTCGAGCAGGATCACGCCCGCCTGATCGAACCGCTTGTATTTTGTTTGCATCATCTCGCATTCATCCTCAACAGGCACGCGGGTCGGGTGCCGTCGTCTGGGGGTCGCACATGCGCACATTCCCGCCCGTCTGGATCGTCACACGCAACTCGCGGCTTTCAGCGGTATTCGAACCATCGATGTCGAAACGGGCGACGGCAACTACCGGCGTCGTCATCATGCCGAAATTGTCGAAAACCACGGTATTGCCGTCACTCGCGGTAACGGTGATCGCAGCGGATGATCCTTCCCCCGCTGCCCGCAGCTGAATGGCACTCAAGTCAGGACATCCCGGCGTCACTGCCACGCAACTGACCGTCCAGCTGGAATCCGTCCCGGCACCCTTCACAAACTGTACTGCAGAATTCCGCTGTACCGCTTCGTTACGCGCCACCTGCAGTCCATTCGTGATCGATTCAGCCGTGGTACGGATCTGCGTATTCATGATCCAGGTTGAAAAGGCCGGCATGGCAAGCATGATAAAGATACCGATGATCGTCAAGGCGATCATCAGCTCGATCAGAGTGAAGCCGGCAGATTGGCGGTGGCCACGAAACATCAACAAGTCCCGCCTTCCCTGTCGAGCCAGCACGTCGCTCCAGTGGTACTGCCGGCCACGGAAGTCTTGGCATTGGCCTGATCGACGGTGTATTGATAGCCCGCCATTCCCGAATTGGCGGCCGGTGAGGCAGCAATGGTATAAGTTGTCGCTGTTGGGCCCACCGAAAAGGCGTAGGTCCAGTATTTTGTGGCGTTGACCTTCAAGGTTCCGCCAACATAAGTCCGGTTATCCTGAAAAAATTGCTCCATCGCAACACGTTCGGCAGCCAGGTTCGACGTAGCCTCCTGAATCTTCGTGCGCCTGACGTAGTTCTGATAAGAAGGCAAAGCAATCGACGCCAGGATGCCGACAATCGCGACGACGATCATCACTTCAATCAGGGTGAAACCTCGGGTAGCCTTCATTGACTCGCTCCTTTTTCTCGCTTGCAAATGTAGTTCCGGACTTTTCTACTATCCAGCGAATACCGACGAATGGCAGTCGGCAGCGGCTGAACGGTGGTCAGCCTGCGCTGCTCAGGGTTGCGGGCAGCGGAAAATTCACCCCTTCGTCTTGCAGGGTGGTGTCCGGCATCGCAGCGCCTGTCATGGCGGCGATCGCCCGCACGACTTCATCAACCAGGGACTCCGGGGCCGAGGCGCCCGCCGTCACACCAACGGTTTGCGCACCGGAGAACCAGGCCGGATCAATTTCACCGGCCCGGTCGACCAGATAGGCCCTGACACCGTGCTGGGTCGCCACCTCGCGCAGACGATTCGAGTTTGAACTGTTGCTGGAGCCGACAACGATGATGACGTCGCAGCTTTCGGCCAACCGACGCACGGCATCCTGCCGGTTTTGCGTCGCGTAGCAGATGTCGTCTTTCTTCGGCCCGACGATCGCGGGGAAGCGCGCCTTGAGCGCCGTGACAATCGCGGCGGCATCATCAACCGAGAGCGTCGTCTGGGTCACATACGCGAGTGGCGCCGTCTCGTCAGCGCCGACTTTAGTGGCCCCCCCCGCTTGCAACCCCGGCTCGCTGCCCCCCACCGGGGGGCCGGCGTCGGCTTGGGACGGCCCCGCGCCGACTTTCAATGTAGCAGCATCGGCAACCCGTTCGACGAGATGCAGATGGCTGTCGCCCTTGCCGACCTGCCCCATCGTGCCCTCGACCTCGGGATGACCCTTGTGGCCGATCATCACGACCTCGCGCCCGAGCTTGCGGTGGCGCTCGACTTCGAGATGCACCTTGGTGACGAGCGGACAGGTGGCGTCGAAGACCTTGAAGCCCCGTTGGTCGGCTTCTTCGCGCACCGCCTTCGACACGCCGTGGGCGCTGAAGATCACCGTGGCACCGGCCGGAATCTGTTCGAGCTCATCGACAAAGATGGCGCCCTTGGCTTTCAGGTTATCGACGACGAAGCGGTTATGCACGACTTCGTGCCGCACGTAGATCGGCGGGCCGAATTTTTCCAGCGCGCGCTCGACGATGGCGATGGCACGCTCGACACCGGCACAGAAACCGCGGGGATTGGCGAGGAGGATTTGCATCAGAAGATCTCCACAAGATCGGAATAGGCAGCCAGTATCCTGTCGGCCGTCACGAATCGCACGCCTTCCTCGATGGCTTGCGCGACCAGCAGACGGTCGAAGGGATCGCGATGGTGCCAGGTCAGCGTCGCCAGGCGGATTGAGTGCCGGACGTCGAGCGGCAATTCGAGAAAGGCTGTGTCTCGCGCTGCCAAAGCAACCTCTTCGGCCTGGAACGGAAAGTCGGCACACCCGAGCGATGACTTGATGGCGATTTCAGCAATCGAAACAGCACTGAAGAAGACTTCATTTTTCCCGTCGGACAAACGTTCCCGCAACGCAGGGGACAGTTTTTCCGGCTGATAGATGACCCAGAGCAGGACCTGGGTGTCGATCAGCAGGCGCATCAGGGTTGCCTGCTCCCGGCTTTCGGAACTCGTCCGGCATCGGCAGGCCCATAAAACATGCCTTCGATGTCAGTGACGAACATGGCATCGATATCGTCCGGCACTTCGAATTTGCCGGCGAGGAGGCCGAGCCTGCGAGGTGTGCGCGTCGCCGCCGCCAACGGCATCAGCCGTGCCACCGGCTTGCCGGCCTTGGCAATGATGATCTCCGCACCTGCTGCGGCCTGCTCGACCAGACGCGACAAATGTGTCTTGGCTTCATGAATATTGATGGTATGCATACCGACCTCCAGCGCAAAATCGGACTAAGTTTAGTCTAGTTTAACCAGGCATGCAAGCTTTCAGGCAATGGCAGGCGGGAAGTCGCTCAGAGTATCCCGATCACTTCGACCTCGAAGCGGATCGACTTGCCGGCGAGCGGGTGGTTGAAATCGACCAGTGCAGACTGGTCGTCGATCTCGCGTACCAAACCTGCAAACTTGGCGCCATTCGGAGCAGCGAACTCGACCAGCGTCAGCGGGCCGATGTCGGCACCGCCATTGGGCAACTCGCTGATCGGCAGGCGCTTGACCAGTTCCGGATTGTGCGGCCCGAAAGCTTGCGATGGCTCGAGCAGGAAGACGTGGCGCTCGCCGACCGGCAGGTCTTCGAGACAGGCCTCGAGCGGTGGCGCCAGCTCGCCACTGCCGAGTTGCAGGGTGGCGGGCGTGGTGCCGAAGGTAGAAACAATCTCCGTATCGTCGGCCGTGGCAACGCGGTAATGCAACGTGACAAGGCTATCGAGTTTGACGAGATCGGTCATCGTGGCAATGCCCCTTTCTTTAACTGGGTGTCATGGATAGCCAATTTCTGCTGTATCGAGTGACATCACTCACGAGCGGAGGAGACGACGCGTCAATAGCGTCTGCATATCTCTCCGACCGTCAACGATCAGGTAAATGTAGGCACGTGAATCCGCATCAACAATTCGATAGATTAGCCGATATGGCTTGAAGAAGACCTGACGATAGTCCTTGATACCAAGTGCCAGGAGTTCCCGGGGAAACGAACCACGTTCGGGCAAGGATGAAAGGCTGGCGATCGATTTCTCGATTCGGTCAAGCACACGATTTGCTGCTGCCAGCGAGTCATGTTCGGCGATGTACTCAAAAAGCTCTTCGAGATCATCCTCGGCATCCGCAGTCAGCAATACTTCGTAACGCTGCATCAGACAACGACTTTCTTTTCACGCAGTCGTTTGATAACCGCTGCAGCAGGGGTGACACGACCTGTCTCTATCTGGCGATTGCCCAGAGCAAGAATCTTCAGTAGGGCCATGGTCTCCTGCGTTTCCTCATACGATGCTATATCCTGAATCACCGCCGTGGCCTCGCCGTTCTGGGTAATAACCATCGGCTCGCGTTGGTCGGTCAGTTGACGCACAATTTCCGCCGCATTGGCTTTGAAATAGCTGATGGGCTTGATCTGGCTGGACAGTTTCATGGTCGAATACCTGATTAGTTGAACAAGACCAAATATAGACTTAATACGGTTCAGCCGCAAGGCAACTGCATTTATTCGGATACCACACGTTCATGTGTCAACTGCAGCCAAATGAGCAGTACGACACCAACGGTGATTGCCGAATCGGCGATGTTGAAGGCCGGCCAGTGCCAGCCGGCGACGTGGAAATCGAGGAAATCCACCACTGCGCCGAAACGCAACCGGTCGATGACATTGCCCAGCGCACCGCCGAGCACCAGCGCCAGCGCTGCCGGCATCAGACGCTCGTGCGCGTGCTGGCGAATCATGACAACCAGCCAGGCGGAGATCGCCAGTGCCAGTACGACGAAGAACCAGCGCTGCCAGCCGCCCGCGTCGGCAAGGAAACTGAACGACGCACCGGGATTGAAGACCAGCACAAGGTTGAAGAAGGACGCGACCGCCACGCTCTCGTGCAGATGGAAGGCGGACAAAATCCACGCCTTGCTGGCGAAATCGGCAACGATGACCGCGCCAGCAAGCCCCAGCCAGCGAGAGATACTAGGCAAAGGCACGCGCCTCGCCTGCACCGAACAGGTTACTGGCGCAACGGCCACAAAGCTCCGGATGTTCGGCGGCATGGTCGTGGTGACCTACGTCCTCGCGCCAATGCCAGCAACGCGCACACTTCTTGTGCTGGCTGGGGATGACGTTTATCGCCGTCTCCGTGCTGGCGGTGGCTGCGGCTGACGCCGTCCCACCGGCGCCGACTTTCACGAGCGTCACCTTGGAGCAGATCAGCACGAACTTGAGGTCTTCGCCCAATGAAGCGAGCAGGTCATGGGTTTCACCGGCGGCACGTATCTCGACTTCGGCCTGCAGCGAGGAGCCGACCTGACCGGCGGCCCGCACTTCCTCGATCTTCTTCGTGACCTCGGCGCGCACCGTGCGGATGGCCTGCCACCGCTCTGCCAGCACTGACTTTTCAGTGAGATCCGGCAACTTATGCCAAGTGGTGAGCATCACGCTTTCGCCGCCCTGGATACTGATAATTTCCTCGGCGGTAAAGGAAAGGATCGGCGCCATCAGGCGCGTCAGACTTTGCACGATGTGCCATAGCGCGCTTTGTGCCGAGCGGCGCGCACGCGCATCGGCGGCCGTGGTGTAAAGACGGTCCTTGAGGATGTCGAGATAGAAGGCGCCGAGGTCTTCGGCACAAAAATTCTGCAAGGCCTGTACGGCCCGATGAAACTCGTAGCGATCGTAGGCGGCGATGCAGTTGCTTTGTAGCTCAAGCGTCAGCGCCAGCGCATAGCGGTCGATTTCGAGCCATTCGCCGACTGGCAGCATTTGCGTCCCGGCATCGAAGTCGGCGGTATTGGCAAGCAGGAACTTGAGCGTGTTGCGCAGCCGGCGATACACCTCGACCACGCGGTCGAGGATTTCTTTCGAGATGGTCAGACTCGCCGGAGTAGTCGGTGGCCGCAACCCACAGGCGCAGGATTTCGGCGCCGAGCGTGTCCGAAACCTGCTGCGGCGCGACGACATTACCCTTCGATTTGGACATCTTCATGCCCTTGCCGTCGACCACGAAGCCGTGCGTCAGCAGTGCTTTGTAGGGCGCGCGACCGTCGATGCTGCAGCCGGTCAGCAGGCTTGAATGGAACCAGCCGCGATGCTGGTCGGAGCCTTCGAGGTAGAGGTCGGCGGGATAGGCGCAATCGGCTGCATGCGAACCGCGCATCACGCTGCGATGCGTCGTGCCCGAGTCGAACCAGACGTCGAGCGTGTCGCTCATCTTGTCGTACGTTGTCGCTTCATCGCCCAGCAGTTCCTGTGCATCGAGTGCGAACCAGGCTTCGATGCCACCCTGCGTCACACGCGTCGCAATCTCCTCGATCAACTCCAGCGTGCGTGGGTGCGGCTCGCCGCTTTCCTTGTGCAGGAAGAAGGGAATCGGCACACCCCAGTTGCGCTGGCGTGAGACACACCAGTCGGGACGATTGGCGATCATCGCGTGCAGGCGCGCCTTGCCCCAGGACGGAAAGAACTCTGTCGCCTCGATCGCGGCGAGCGCCGCCGTGCGCAATGTTTCTCCTTCGTTAGGTTGGCGGTCCATGCCGACAAACCACTGTGTCGTGGCGCGGTAGATGGTCGGCGTCTTGTGGCGCCAGCAGTGCATGGTGCTGTGCGTGATCGCGCCGCTCGCCAGCAGGTTGCCAACTTCGGCCAGCTTCTCGACGATCAGCGGATTGGCTTTCCAGATATGCAAGCCACCGAAGAAAGGCAGGGTCTCCGCAAACCGACCATCCCCCTGCACGGGGGTGAGAATCTCGTCGTTCTTCATGCCGGCGCGCTTGCAGGAATCGTAGTCTTCGACGCCATACGCCGGCGCACTATGGACGATGCCGGTGCCGGTATCGAGCGTCACGTACTCGCCGAGAAACACCGTCAACGCGCGGTCGTAGAACGGATGGCGGAATACCATGCGGTCGAGTGCGATGCCTTGGCAGGCGCCCAGTACCTTGCCTTCGAGTCCGTAGCGTTCCAGCGCAACGGCACGCAACTCGGCAGCGAGGATCAGCAGACCCTTCGGCGTATCGACCAGTTCGTAGACAAATTCCGGATGCACGTTGAGCGCCTGGTTGCCGGGAATCGTCCAGGGCGTCGTCGTCCAGATTACCGCGTAGGCAGTTTTCTCGGGTAAGGCAGCAACACTGAATGCGCTCGCCAACCGACCGCGTTCGGCCGCATCCAGCGGGAAAGCGACGTCGATCGCCGGCGATTTTTTGTCGGCATATTCGACCTCGGCCTCGGCCAGCGCCGAGCCGCAGTCGAAACACCAGTTCACCGGCTTCAGGCCCTTGAACAGGTAGCCCTTGCGATACATTTCACCGAGTGCGCGAATCTCGTCCGCCTCGGTCCTGAATTCCATCGTCTTATAGGGATTGTTCCAATCGCCCAGCACACCGAGACGGATGAAGTCCTTCTTCTGGCGTTCGATCTGTTCCTGCGCATAGGTGCGGCACAGCGCGCGCGCCTGGTTGCCTTCCAGATGCTTGCCGTGGGTCTTCTCGATCTGATGCTCGATGGGCAGGCCGTGGCAGTCCCAGCCCGGCACATAGGGCGCATCAAAACCGGCAAGCGTCTTGGCGCGAACAATGATGTCCTTGAGGATCTTGTTGACCGCATGGCCGATGTGGATGTCGCCATTGGCATAGGGCGGACCATCGTGCAGCACGAAACGCGGGCGGCCTTGCGACACCGCACGAATCTTCTTGTACAACTGCTGTTCCTGCCACGCTGTCACCCAGCCCGGTTCGCGCCTGGCAAGATCGCCGCGCATCGGGAAGGTCGTATCAGGCATGTTGAGCGTTTTTCTATAGTCGGCCATCTCATTCACTCAAAATTCAACCAATCGGCTTGCCTGCAAAGTAATCCTGGGTCGCTGCGACGTCCCGCGCGATCTGTGCGGTGAGTGCTTCCAGCGAATCGAATTTCGCCTCGTCGCGCAGCTTGTGCAGCAAATGCACGGTGACATGCGCGCCATAGATTTCCTGGTCGAAATCGAACAAGTGGACTTCAAGCACTGGCCGCAGTCCCAAGCCCAGCGTCGGCCGCACGCCCAGACTCGCGGCACCGGGCAGGTGGCGCTTGTCGATGCCGGAGACTGCCGCGGCGAATACGCCGGTCAGGGCAACACGTTTGCGTTTCAACTGGATGTTGGCGGTCGGCCAGCCGAGCTTGCGGCCGATCTTGCCGCCGTGCACGACGCGGCCGGAAATGCAGTAGGGACGGCCGAGCAGACGGGCCGCATGTTCAAGATCCCCGGCGGCCAGCACATCGCGCACGGCGGAGCTGGAAACGCGCTCGCCATTGATTTCGATGGTCTCCATGGCCTCGACGCCAAAACCATGGTGCATCCCCGCCGCCTGCAACATCGCGAAGTCGCCGGCGCGCCCCTTGCCGAAACGGAAGTCGTCGCCGATGATGAGATGGCGCACGCCCAAACCGCGCACCAGAATCCGCTCGACGAATTCATCGGCCGGGAGTCCCGCGAGCTTGCGACTGAAATGCAGCAGGAAGACTTCGTCGATGCCGCAGCTTTCCAGCAGCGCCAGCTTTTCGCGCAGGCTGGTCAGGCGTGCCGGTGCCTGATCCGGTGTGAAAAGCTCTCTCGGGTGCGGCTCGAAGGTCATCACCGCCGACGGCAGCCCGTGCTGGCGTGCCGTGGCGGTCAGGCGTTCGAGCAAGGCACGATGCCCGAGGTGCAAGCCATCGAAATTGCCGATGGCCAGCACGCGGGAAGCGGTTGCCTGCGCTGGAATGGTTCGGAAAAACTGCATTGCTGATGCCGTGGGGAAAGCGGCGAATTGTATCAGTCCGGCCCTAGAAGACCGCTGCGATCTTGGACTTCGACAGCGGCGGATTCTGCGCAAAATAGCGCCGCATGCCGGTCAGCAACGCCTCGGCCATCTGGTCCTGGTAGCCATCGTCGGTCAGCCGCTTCTCCTCCTCGGGATTGGAAATGAATGCGGTCTCGACGAGAATCGACGGTATATCCGGCGCCTTCAGCACGGCAAAGCCGGCCTGCTCGACATGCCCCTTGTGCAACGTGTTGATGCCGCCGATCTCGCCGAGCACGACCTTGGCAAGCTTGAGGCTGTCGTTGAGCGTGGCGGTCTGCGAAAGATCCAGCAGCGTGCGCGCGAGGTGCGGGTCCTTGACGCCGATATTCACGCCGCCGATCAGGTCTGCCGCGTTTTCCTTGTTGGCCAGCCAGCGGGCAGCCGAGCTCGACGCGCCGTTTTCGGACAACACAAACACAGAAGAACCGCGCGCGGTCGGCTTGACGAAGGCATCGGCATGCACGGAGACGAACAGGTCAGCCTGCACGCGCCGCGCCTTGGCGACGCGCTGCTGCAGGGGAATGAAGTAGTCACCGTCACGCGTCAATATTGCGCGCATGTTTGGCGTGCCATTGATCTTCGCCTTGAGGCGGCGTGCGATTTCCAGTGTGACGTTCTTTTCGAGGCTGCCGCCGCGCCCCACCGCACCGGGATCTTCGCCACCGTGGCCGGGATCGATCACCACGGTAACGAGGCGCGCAATATCCGGGGACTGGGGCTTGCGTTCCGGTGTCGAATCAGGCTCGCCTTTGGCGAAGGGGTCGCCCTTGCCATGCTTTTCCAGCAGGGCCAGCAGCGGATCGGGTGGCTCGGCTGGATAAAGGTCGAGTACCAGCCGATGCCCGTATTCGCCGACCGGTTTGAGAGAAAACAGCTGCGGCTTCACCTCGCCCTTGAGCTCGATGACGAGGCGCACGACGCCTGGCTTGAAGCGGCCGGCGCGAATCAGGCGAATCTGCGGATCGTTGTCGGCAATCTTGCCCGGCAAGCTTTGCAGCACGGAGTTGAACTCGACGCCCTCGATATCGAGCACCACCCGGTCGGGATCCTTCAACATCAGATGGCTGAAGCTGAGCGGTTGATCGTGCTCAAGCGTAACGCGCGTGTAATCGGCAGCCGGCCAGACGCGCACCGCCAGCAGCGTGGGCGCCGTCGCTCCGCGCGCCACGGGTGTGACCAGCAGGGTCAGGACTGCGCCGGCACTGCGGATGAAATCGCGGCGGGTGAAGCCGGGAACACGCTCAACCATTGCTGCCCCCGTGCGCTGCCCGCTTCGATACTTGCGCGGCGCCCGGTACCGTCAAGCGCCAGTTGCACGCACAGGTCGGCGGCGGGCAAATAGGGTTGCGCCCGGTCCGGCCATTCGACCAGACAGAGGCAATTTGCAGCTTTGTCGGAGAAATATTCGTCAAGGCCCGCATCGAGAAATTCTTCAGGAACGTTGAACCTATAAAAATCAAAGTGATATAAGTTTAATCCAGAAATCACGTAAGGTTCAACCAATGTATAGGTCGGACTCTTCGCCGTCTCGCCAGCGCCGACTTTTCGCAACAGTCCGCGCACCAGCGTCGTTTTTCCTGCACCAAGGTCACCTTCGAGGTAAACGACCACGGCGGGGCTCATATTTTCGGGCAGGGTCGCACCCAGCGCAGCACCCAACGCAAGCGTCGCCGCTTCATCGGGCAGCGCGTATTCACGGCAGGTATCATCGATGGCATGCATGACTGGATCGCTCTGAAAGAAAGGATTCGTGGCTGGGGCCACGAGCTGGGCTTTGCCGCCGTCGGCTTTGCCGGCATCGACCTCGGCGCGGCAGAAACCGGATTGCTGAATTGGCTGGCGCAGGGCTGCCACGGCGAGATGGATTATATGGCGCGCCATGGCACGAAACGCACGCGGCCTGCTGAACTGGTGCCCGGTACGCAATGCGTCATCGCCTGCCGCATGGATTATGACTGCCGTCCCGCCAGCGCCGAGTTTTATGGCCCCCCACGCTCGCAACCCCGGCTCGCTGCCCCCCACGGGGGGGCTGGCGTCGGCTTGGGACGGCCCAGCGCCGACTTTTCCGACGATCCTCAGCAAGCCGCCATCTCGCGCTACGCGCTGGGACGCGACTATCACAAGCTGCTGCGCAATCGCCTGCAGAAACTGGCTGAACGGATTGCCGAGGACACGGGCGATTTCGGTTATCGGGTCTTCGTTGATTCCGCGCCGGTCATGGAGGTTGAACTGGCCAGGAAAGCGGGCATCGGCTGGCGCGGCAAGCACACGCTGCTGCTCACACGCGAGGCCGGCTCGTGGTTTTTTCTTGGCGAAATTTACATCGCCCTGCCGCTGCCCGCCGATGCACCTCGGGAAGAGCATTGCGGCACGTGCCGTGCCTGCCTAGATGTCTGCCCGACGGGCGCATTCCTCGGTCCCTATCAACTCGATGCGCGCCGCTGCATTTCCTACCTGACCATCGAGCATGCGGACAGCATTCCTGAGGAGCTGCGCCCGCTCATCGGCAACCATATCTATGGCTGCGACGATTGCCAGTTGGTCTGTCCGTGGAACCGCTTCGCGCCGACCACCCGCGAGGCCGATTTCGCACCGCGCCACGGGCTTGACCGGGCAACGCTGGTCGAACTGTTCGCCTGGAGCGAGAACGATTTCAACGACCGGCTGGCCGGCTCGCCGATTCGCCGCATCGGCCATGAGCGCTGGCTGCGGAATATCGCCGTGAGCCTGGGAAATACCCCGTCATCTCCGGAAGTCGTTGCGGCGCTCAGAGCGCGCAGCAACCATCCGTCAGCGCTGGTGCGCGAGCATGTCGCCTGGGCGTTACGACCGTCATCCGGGCTGATCGCCCGTCGCTGCGGGACGCGACGAATCGCTGCACCACTCGCTCCACGATCCGGCATACAGCTTCGAGCCGTGCAAGCCCGCGATTTCCATCCCCAGCAAATTCACGCAGGCGGTAACGCCCGAACCGCAAACCTGCACCACCGTACGCGGATCGCGGTCGCCGAGCAGATCGACAAACTCCGCGCGCAACTCGTCGGCCGACTTGAAGTAGATCGCGGCATCGTCGAGACAGTCGTAGTAGAAGCGGTTGATGGAACCGGGGATATGGCCGGCCACCGGGTCGAGCGTCTCGTTCTGGCCGGCGAAGCGTTCTTCGCTGCGACCATCGAGCAGGAGCATGTCGGGCGCGCGAAAATGCTGCTGTACATAAGCGGTATCGACCAGCATTTCAGCGCAGGGCCGCGGCACGAACTGCGTCGGCACGACGGGGCGCACTTCGACTTCGAGCGGCAACTTGGCACGCTTCCAGCCGGGCAGTCCGCCGTCGAGCAAGGCCACCTTGTCATGGCCGAGCCAGCGCAGCATCCACCAGAGTCGGGAAGCGAACGCGCTGGCTTCGTTGTCGTAGGCCACAACCTGCGTGTCGGGGGTGATGCCGCATTCGCTCATGCGTTTGGCGAAGGTCGCAATGTCCGGTAGCGGATGGCGGCCGTTCTTGCCGGTCAGCGGGCCGGAAAGATCACGGTCGCAATGCATGAACAACGCACCGGGAATGTGGCCTTTGGCATAGGCGTGCGCGCCGTACTCGGTATTTCCCAGGTCGTGGCGGCAGTCGAAAACGCGCCACGTCGGATCATCCAGGTGCTCTGCCAGGGTGTCGGCACTGACCAGGGTATTCGCCATCAGATGGTTTCCTCCGCCAGCCAGGACCGTGCTTCCGCGGCGTCCTCGAACACCCGCAGGTCGGCACTGACAAAAAGTTGTTCGAGCCAGGCACTCCAGGCCACCCACTGGCTGTGAGTCACCACGGCGATGCGCTTGAAATCACCGCCATGGAAACGCGAGAACTTGATTTCCTCCCACGCCATGTTGACAGTGAAACCGGCCATCTCGTTCAGATCGAACAACAGCTTGCATGAGCCGTCGAACAGGTCCTTGTCGAGCAGGTATTCCTCGAACTCGCGGAAATCATCGAGCGTGAATTCACCGAGAACGGCGATGCTGACCAGCCCTTGATCTTGGTCGATGGTAATCATCTGGTTGCCAACGCTCCGGCCATGGTACGACGATAGAACTCGTGAACATGCTGCATGCCATCCTCCATTGGTGACTGATAGGCGCCAACCTTGCTGCACCCCCAGGAAAAGACACCAGAAACCGAATTGGCTCTGCCAACATAAGCCATATCGCAGGGGTCACGAGTATAGCCAATTTGACCGCAGGGGGCACCATAGGCTATTTTCACGGGTTCGCGAACTCGCTTCCGTCATGATGAAATCCGCTGCCAAGTCCCCCGCCTCCTTCGAAGCTGCCCTGCAGGAGCTCGAAAACCTCGTCCAGACGCTGGAAGGCGGCGGCGCAGCGCTCGAAGATTCGCTGAAAGCCTACGAACGCGGGGTGGTTCTGCTCAAGCATTGCCAGGAAACACTTGCGCAGGCGGAACAGAAAATCCGCATTCTCGATGGTGGCAGCCTGCGCGACTTCTCCGCTTCCGCAACCGCAGCGGATGGTGCGGATGCGGCTGATGAAAGCGAGCGTCATTGAGCAGCGATTTCAGCTCATGGATGGCCATGATCCAGCGCCGTACCGAGGCCGCGCTGGAACGCTGGCTGCCGCCCGCCACGACCGCGCCGGCGCGCCTGCATGCAGCGATGCGCTACAGCACGCTCGGCGGCGGCAAGCGCATGCGACCGCTGCTGTGCCATGCCGCCGGCGAAGCGCTCGGCGCCGCCCCGCAGGCGGTGGATGCGGCCGCCTGCGCCGTCGAGTTGATCCATGCCTATTCGCTGGTCCATGACGACCTGCCCTGCATGGACGACGACGTACTGCGGCGCGGCCGGCCGACCTGCCATGTCGAATACGATGAGGCGACCGCCCTGCTGGTCGGCGATGCCTTGCAGACATTGGCTTTCCAGATTCTGGCGGAGACAGAAGCGCCGTCCCCATTGTTACCTGGGCGCCGACTTTCCATGCTGACCCTGCTGGCGCAGTCCGCCGGATCGCGCGGCATGGCCGGCGGACAAGCCATCGACCTCGCGGCCATCGGCATGGCCCTGACAGTCGAAGAACTGGAGTTCATGCACATCCACAAGACCGGCGCACTGATCCGCGCTGCCGTCCTGCTGGGCGCGCATGCCGGCAATGCGGACGAAGCAACGCTGCAGAGCCTCGGTCATTTCGCCAACCGCGCCGGCTTATTGTTTCAGGTGGTCGATGACATCCTCGACACCGAAGGCAGCACCATCACACTGGGCAAGACGGCCGGCAAGGATGCCGTGCAGGACAAGCCGACCTACGTCAGCATGCTGGGGCTGGTGCGTGCCAAGGAACTGGCTGCACGACTGCATGGCGAAGCCTGCGCCGCATTGGCCAGCTGCCCGGTCGGCACCGGGCGCCTCGCATCATTGACCGACTACATCGCCAACCGCAACTTCTAATCATGTATCCCCTTCTCGGAGCCATTGCCGACCCCGCCGACCTGCGCCTCCTGCCGCGCGAGCAGTTGCCCGTGCTGGCCGAGGAACTGCGCGCCTTCCTGCTCGATTCGGTGGCCCGGACCGGCGGGCACCTCTCGTCGAATCTCGGCACCATCGAGCTGACCATCGCCCTGCACTACGTGTTCGACACACCCGAGGATCGTCTCGTCTGGGATGTCGGGCACCAGACCTACGCCCACAAGATTCTCACCGGCCGTCGCGCGGGCATGGCGAAGCTGCGCATGAAGGACGGCATTTCCGGCTTTCCGCGCCGCGTCGAGAGTCCCTATGACACCTTCGGCGTCGGGCATTCCTCGACCTCGATATCCGCCGCGCTCGGCATGGCGGTCGCCGCGCGCGACAAGGGCGAAGGCCGCCGCGTCGTCGCCATCATCGGCGACGGCGCGATGTCCGCCGGCCAGGCTTTCGAGGCGCTCAACAACGCGGGCGTGATCGATGCCAACTTGCTGGTCGTCCTCAACGACAACGACATGTCGATCTCGCAGCCGGTCGGCGCGCTCAACAAATATCTGGCGCGTCTGTTTTCCGGCCGCACCTTCAATGCGGCGCGCAAGGCGGGGGAAAAAGTGCTTTCCGTCGCCCCGTCGCTGCTGGAACTCGCCAAGCGCGCCGAGGAGCACTTCAAGGGCATGTTCGTGCCCGGTACGCTGTTCGAAGAACTCGGCTTCAACTACATCGGCCCGATTGACGGCCATGACCTCGAATCGCTGCTGCCGACACTGGAAAACCTGCGCGCCCTCAAGGGCCCGCAATTCCTTCATATCATCACAAAGAAGGGGCAAGGCTACAAGCTCGCCGAGGCCGATCCGGTGCTCTACCACGGTGTTTCGAAGTTCGATGCCGCCAACGGCATCCAGTCCGGCAAAGGCAGCGGCAAGCTCACCTTCACGCAGGTTTTCGGCAACTGGCTGTGCGACATGGCGGCTACCGACGACCGCCTCGTCGGCATTACGCCCGCGATGTGCGAGGGTTCGGGCATGACCCGCTTCGCTGCGCAATTCCCAAAGCGCTACCACGATGTCGGCATCGCCGAACAACATGCGCTCACCTTCGCCGCCGGCCTGGCCTGTGAAGGCATGAAGCCGGTCGTTGCGATCTACTCGACCTTCCTGCAACGTGCCTACGATCAGCTGATCCATGATGTCGCCTTGCAGAATCTCGACGTCACCTTTGCCATCGATCGCGGCGGACTGGTCGGGGCCGATGGCGCAACACATCAAGGCGCTTTCGACCTGTCCTTTCTGACCTGCATTCCCAACATGGTGGTGATGACGCCCGCCGACGAGGCCGAATGCCGTCGCATGCTGACCACCGCCTACCATCATCCCGGCCCGGCCGCGGTACGTTACCCCCGGGGAGCGGGTAGCGCCGTCCCGCCAGCGCCGACTTTGGACACCATCGAGATCGGCAAGGGTGAAATCCGCCGCCAGGGCAAAACCGTGGCGATTCTCGCCTTCGGCACGCTGCTGGCTACTGCGCTGGAGGCCGGCGCAATGCTCGATGCCACCGTCGCCAACATGCGCTTCGTCAAACCGCTCGATGTCGACTTGATTCGCCAGCTGGCGGACACATATGAGTTATTCGTAACCCTGGAGGAAAACGCAGTCATCGGCGGCGCCGGTTCAGAGGTCGCCCGTGCGCTTGAAGTCATGGGGAGCACCAAGCCACTGCTTCGGCTTGGTCTGCCTGATACTTTTATCGAACATGGCGAGCAAGGACAATGCCTCGCCGAACTGGGCTTGAACGCTTTGGCAATTGTCGAGCGCATCAAACAATTTCAGGCCTCTATTACTTGATGTTTTTAGTCGGGAATGTTATATAGGGTTACAGAACGACAGTCCGGTCAGGGTTTATTGGCAAATCAGAGGACTGCACCCCCAACCCCATGGAGACATTTTCGTGAACCTGAAAGACATAATGATGGCCATACCAGACGTCCAATCAAGCCTTGACTCGCGCCACCTGCCGATCAACAAGGTCGGCATCAAGTCCATTCGCCACCCGGTCAAGGTGCTGGACAAGAACGGCGGCGTGCAGCACACGATCGCAACCTTCAACATGTATGTCGGGCTGCCGCACAACTTCAAGGGTACCCACATGTCGCGCTTCGTCGAGATTCTCAACGCCCATGAGCGCGAGATCTCGGTCGAGAGTGTCGAATCCATGCTGCGCGAGATGGTGCAGAAGCTTGAAGCAAAAACCGGTCACCTGGAGATGAGTTTTCCCTACTTCATCAACAAGGCCGCACCGGTTTCCAAGGTCAAGAGCCTGCTGGACTACGAAGTCACTTTCCTCGGCGAAATCATCGAGGGCGACGGCTATCGGCAAACGACACGCGTCGTCGTTCCGGCGACCAGCCTGTGCCCCTGCTCCAAGAAGATTTCGGAACGCGGTGCGCACAATCAGCGCTCGCACATCACCATCACGGCGACCACCAACAGCTTCGTCTGGATCGAGGAACTCGTGCAAATAGCTGAAAGCCAGGCCTCATGCGAGCTGTATGGCCTGCTCAAGCGCCCGGATGAAAAACTGGTGACCGAGCGCGCCTACGACAACCCGAAATTCGTCGAGGATATCGTTCGCGATGTCGCCGGCGTGCTGAATGCCGATCAACGCATCGACGCCTACACGGTCGAATCCGAGAACTTCGAGTCGATCCACAATCACTCGGCCTACGCGCTGATCGAACGCAACAAGAAAGCCTGAGTCCGCTTCAGAGCAGGGCAACAAAAAAGGACGCCGTGGCGTCCTTTTTTGTTGCCCGAAAGTATTCTTATGCCTTCGGTGCGACAGCCCGGCGAACCAGCTTTTCCTTGATGCGGGCCGACTTGCCGGAACGCTCGCGCAGATAGTAAAGCTTGGCGCGGCGCACGTCGCCACGGCGCTTCACTTCGATGCTGGCAATCAGCGGCGAATAGGTCTGGAAGGTACGCTCGACGCCTTCGCCGGACGAAATCTTGCGTACGACGAAATTGGAGTTGAGGCCGCGATTGCGCTTGGCGATCACCACCCCTTCGAAGGCCTGTACGCGCTTGCGCTCGCCTTCGACCACTTTCACACTCACGACCACCGTATCGCCCGGAGCAAAATCGGGAATGACTTTGCCCAGACGTTCGATTTCTTCTTTTTCCAACTGTTCAATCAGATTCATGTCGTTTTCCTTATAAATTCAAAAACTATTTCTCACGACCGCAGAGCTCCAGTGTTTCGATCTCTCGCAGGAGTTGCGCTTCTTCCTTGCTCAAACCACTCGTACCACGTGCACGTTGCGCCAGCCATTTGGCAAACAGCTCCGGGCGGCGCTCCCGGGTTCGCAGCAAAGATTGTTTCAATCTCCAGCGGCGAATATTCTCATGGTGCCCGGACAATAATATTTCCGGCACCGGCATGCCTTCATACACTTCGGGCCGCGTGTAGTGCGGACAATCCAGCAGCCCATCAACAAACGAATCCTCCACCGCCGAAGCCTCGTCGTTCAAGGCGCCCGGCAGTTGCCGCACGCAGGCATCGATCAAGGCCAGCGCCGCAATTTCCCCGCCCGAGAGCACAAAGTCTCCGAGCGATACTTCTTCATCAACACAGCGCATGATCAAGCGCTCGTCAATTCCTTCGTAGCGGCCGCAAAGCAGAATCGCCCCCGCGCCCGCCGCCAGGTCCGTCACCCTGGCATGGGTCAGCGGCGCGCCTTGCGGAGAGAGGTAAATCACCTTCCCTTCCCCGCCTGCTGCCGTTCTGGCCGCCTGCGCCGCACCAATCGCACGCTCCAGCGGCCTGGCCTGCATCACCATGCCGGGACCACCTCCGAAGGGCCGGTCATCCACCGACCCGTAGGCATTCCCGGCCCAGTCACGCGGATTCCAGCATTCCATCTGCCACAGCCCGCGTTCCAGCGCGCGCCGGCTGATGCCGCAATCGCGTACCGCCGCGAACATCTCCGGGAACAACGTCACGACATCGAAGCGCAGCACCTGCGTCTCCCTAACTGCCGACTACCAGTCCCGCTCCCAGTTGACGCGGATTACGCCGGCCGGCACATCCACAGCCTTGACCACATGGCCGACGAAGGGCAGCAGCCGCCTTTGCGCTTTTTCCCCTTCACCATCCGCAATCACCATCACCGCGTGAGCACCCGACTCAATCAACTCGGTCAAGCGCCCCAGCATTTCCTGCTTTTCATTCACAACGTTCAGGCCGATCAGATCGGCCCAGTAATACTCATCCTGCGCCGGCACTGGCAGCGCATTGCGCGGCGCACCGACAAAACTTCCGACCAGTCGCTCGGCGCCTTCGCGATCGTCTACGCCGGTCAGCTTGGCCACCCAACTCTTCCCTTGCAGACGCAGTGTCTGCAGCGAATAGGCTCGCCAGCCGGAAAAGTCCTTATCGTTGCTACCGAGCCACCAGCGCTCGATTTCGCGCCAGCGGTCGGGATCGTCCCCGAAGGGATGCAGCCTCAGCCAGCCTTTTACCCCGTATGGGGCAGTGATCCGCCCCAAAACAACCATAAAGACTTATGCGGCCTTGGCAGCAGCAGCGGACTGCTTCACCAGACGCGTGGCGGTCGGCGACAGCTGGGCGCCCTTGCCCTGCCAGTAAGCCAGACGCTCGGTGTCGATGACCAGGCTCTTTTCGTTTGCGGCAGCCTTCGGATTGTAGTAGCCGACGCGCTCGACGAAGCGCCCATCACGGCGGTTACGCGAGTCGGTGACGACCATGTTGAAAAACGGACGCTTCTTGGCGCCGCTACGGGCAAGACGGATGACAACCATGGAGGTTCCTCTGAGAATACGAATTACGGAAAAGGGCGCGATTTTATTGATTATTCGCGAGAAATACAATAGCGGCCACCGCTCACCCTGACAATTCCCGCCAGGTCGAGTTGCTGCTCGATCGCCGAGAAGCCGGCGGCAACCAGCAAATCGCGCACTTCCTCGGCCTGATCGTAGCCGTGTTCGAAGAAGAGCCAGCCACCCGGGACCAACCAGTGCGGTGCCTCGGCAACGATGCGGCGGATCGCGGCAAGCCCGTCAGCATGGTCGGTCAGCGCACCCGTCGGCTCGAAGCGCAGGTCGCCTGCCGCCAGATGCGGGTCGCCCGCCGCAACATAGGGTGGATTGGCCACAATCAGACCGAAACGGCCAGGTTGCAGCGCGCCAAACCAGTCACTCTCGATAAACTCGACCTGTGCGCCCAGCCGTGCGGCATTGGCTCGTGCGACTGCCAGCGCCGCCGGAGAAACATCGGACGCGGCAACCTGTATCCCCGGCAGTTCCAGCGCCAGGGAGATAGCGATGCAACCGCTGCCAGTGCCCAGATCGAGCATGGACGCCGCCTCACCAGTGCCGACTTTTTGCAGCCCGAGTTCAACCAGCAATTCAGTCTCGGGGCGCGGGATCAATACATCGGGTGACACCACAAAGTCGCGGCCGTAGAACTCGCGTACGCCGATCAGATAGGCCACCGGCTCGCCACTTGCACGCCGTCCCACCAGCGCCGAGTATTGGTCAGCTGATGTAGACGCGACGGTATCATCACGATGCGCCTCCAGCCAGGCGGCGGAACGCCTAAGCACATGCCCCAGCAGCAGCCGCGCTTCGCTAACTGGGATGCGCCGCCGCGCCTCGGTCAGCAGGCGCGCTACCGACAGGTTCATTCTTCCCCGGCCAATGCCGCAAGAAGTTCGGCCTGGTGCTCGGCATTCAGACCGGCGAGCAAATCGTCAAGATCGCCGTCCATGATCGCGTCGATCTTGTAGAGCGTCAGGTTGATGCGGTGGTCGGTAACCCGCCCCTGCGGGAAGTTGTAGGTGCGAATCCGTTCGGAACGGTCGCCGCTGCCGATCAGCGACTTGCGCGTGCTGGCGCGCTCCTGCTGCTGCGCGCGCACCTGCATGTCCTTGAGCCGCGCGGCAAGCACGCCCAGTGCCTGCGCCTTGTTGCGATGCTGCGAACGGTCGTCCTGGCATTCAACGACCAGCCCCGACGGCAGGTGGGTAATGCGCACCGCCGAGTCGGTCTTGTTGATGTGCTGACCACCCGCGCCCGAGGCGCGAAAGGTGTCGATGCGCAGGTCGGCCGGATTGATCGCGACGTCATCGACCGCACTGACTTCCGGCAACACCGCCACCGTGCAGGCAGAAGTATGAATTCGCCCCTGCGCCTCGGTTTCCGGCACGCGCTGCACGCGGTGGCCACCCGACTCGAACTTGAGCTTCGCATACACACCCGCCCCCTCGATGCGCGCGATGATCTCGCGGTAGCCGCCGAGATCCGATTCGCTTTTCGACGCTACCTCGACCTTCCAGCGGTTGCGTTCGGCAAAGCGGGCGTACATGCGGAACAGGTCGCCGGCAAACAAAGCCGACTCGTCGCCGCCCGTGCCGGCGCGTATTTCCAAAAATACACTCTTGTCGTCGTCCGGGTCGCGCGGCAGCAAGGCGCGTTGCAAATCTTCTTCCAGCCGCGCCATGGTGGCCTGTGCGGTGGCGGCCTCATCGCGCGCGAACTCGCGCATGCCCGCATCGCTTTCCATGCCCGAAGCTGCAGCGAGATCGGCTTCGGCTCGGCCGTAGGCTGCGAACAAACCCACGACCTCGGCGATGTCGGCGCGCTCCTTGTTGAGGCGACGAAAAGCCTCCATGTCGCGTGTCGCCTGTTCCTGCCCCAGCAGGGCATCGAGTTCGGCAAGTCGGTCGGCAAGTTGTTCGAGGCGCTGGCGGATGCTGGATTTCATCCGCTACTTCTCGGGATGCAGGTGCCAGATGCGGGAAATGAGCTGCGCAACTTCGCCGCGCTCCTTCCCTTCAGCGAGGTTCATCGCTTCTGTCGGCGGATGCAGCAGTTTGTTGGTCAGGCCCTTGGACAGGGCATCGAGCACCTTGGCCGGGTCGTCACCCCGTTGCAGCAGCTTGAGGGCGTGTTCGACCTCGTGACGGCGCGCCCGTTCACCCACATCGCGCAGGGCACGGATGGTCGGCACCGTCTCGCGGGCCTCCATCCAATGAAGGAAGTCATCGACACGATGCGTGATGATTTCCTCGGCTTCGACGATTGCCCCCTGGCGCGACTCCTGGCCGGACTCGACGATCTGGCCAAGATCGTCGAGCGTGTAGAGGAACACATCGTCAAGTTGGCCGACTTCAACCTCGATATCGCGCGGCACGGCCAGATCCACCATCACCATCGGCCGGTGGCGGCGCGCCTTCAGCGCGCGCTCGACCATGCCCAGCCCAATGATTGGCAGGGTGCTGGCGGTACAGGAGACGACGATGTCGTAGTCGGCCAGTTTTTCGCTGATCTCGTCGAGGCGCAGCACATCGCCATTGAAGCGCGCGGCGATCGCCTGGGCGCGCTCGGGTGTGCGATTGGCAATGCTCAAACGTTTTGGCTTGCCGCCGGCAAAGTGGGCGGCGCACAACTCGATCATTTCGCCCGCGCCGATGAATAGCACGTTCTGGTCGCTCAGACGCTCGAAGATGCGTGCCGACAGATGCACGGCAGCGGCGGCCATCGAAACGATATTGGCGCCGATCGCTGTCGTGGAGCGCACCTCCTTCGCCACGGCAAAGGTGCGCTGGAAAAGCTTGTTGAGCAGGGTGCCGAGCGTACCGGCCTCTTCGGCAACGCGCGCCGCCTGCTTCATCTGGCCGAGAATCTGCGGCTCGCCGAGCACCATCGAATCGAGGCCAGAAGCCACGCGAAACATGTGGCGCACCGCATCCTTCTGCGGATGCCGGTAGAGATAAGGCTCGATGCGGCGCGCCGTCAGCGCATGGTATTGCGCCAGCCAGTCAACCGCCGCGGCAGGCTCCTCGGTGGCGCAATACAGCTCCATGCGGTTGCAGGTGGACAGGATTGCCGCCTCATGAACCCGTCGCCCGCGCAACAGGTCATGCAGCGCCTGCACGAGCCGCACCGGGTCGAACGCGACCTGCTCACGGATATCGAGCGGGGCGGTATGATGGTTGATGCCGAGAGCGTATACCTGCACGGTGCCTGTCTGCGGATGCAATACTTTGATATTAGAGACGATAACTCGGGAAGGCTCAACCCGAACAGATCAATTTTTGCGCTCTTGCGGTCGGGGCCATGCGTCATGCAAAAACGGCCCTCCACGTGGAGAGCCGTTTTTATTTTTCTGGTGGCCAGGGGCGGAATCGAACCGTTGACACGCGGATTTTCAGTCCGCTGCTCTACCAACTGAGCTACCTGGCCGCAAAGAGCGGCGCATTATAGGGGCACTCTGCCTCCTCGTCAAAAACACTGCAACATGTTCGCATCGCAATAAAGCCTTTTCAGATACGCCAGTCCAATCCATAGCCAGAACAGCAGGAAGAAGGCAACATAAGGTAGATGCCGGTCGATGATCTGTGGCGGTGAGATAAGGCGCCCAAACTTCAATACCGGCTGCGTGACGATGAGAAAGAACTTGTAAATGATGTTCGTGTGGCGCCGGCTACCCGCTAGCAGCGCGAGGACGCCCCGGCCAAGCAGGAACAGCATGGCCACTTCGACCAGCGCGCGCAGGCCGCCAAGGATAAGTAGCTCCGGATGTGTCATGGTATGTTCAAACATCCCTGATTTGCAAAAACGGCGATGAATTACGATCACTGGCGACATTATGCCCGCGGCTGGGTATTCCACTTTTTCGGCAAATCAGCTAGCGCCTGTGCAGCCTTTACCGAGGCGTTCCGCATCGACCCGGCCGACGTTCAATCGGCACGCCATCTGGCGTCCATTGCGGTGGAAGCACAGCGCTGGGAAGTCGCCGAATCCTGGTTAGAAAGGGTACTTGAACTGGTGCCGGAAGACGCCGACACCTGGTTCAATCTCGGCTTCGTGCGTGAGCACGCCGGCCAGGCAGTCACCGCTGTTGCCGCATTTGCCGAGGCGGTACGTCTCAAGCCGTTCCAGGATCGCGCCTGGTATGGCATGGGCCTGGCGCATGCACGCCTGGGCCAGCACGCCGCGGCGGCAAGATCCTTCCAGGAAGCTGTCAGGTTGCAGCCGCTGAACGGCGAGGCCTATTACCAGTTGGGCATGGCGCTGCATCATGCGTACCGTCCCGACGAGGTGAAGGCAGTGGTCACTAAACTGGTCAGCTTCGAACCGAAGCGTGCAAGGCAGCTGGTGCAGGATGCCGGGCGTTCCGATCTGATACAGCTCATTCCCGACCTTCCCTTTTAAAAGTCGGCGCTGGCAGGATGGCATCGGTATCGCTTTCCAGTTTCGGGTAGCGCACGTGATCGACCAGATCCTGAATCTTCTTGCTCGGGGCCGGTGAGATCAAGGAACCGACGATTACGCCGATGATGCCGGCCGGGATGCCGAAGATGCCTGAAGCAATCGGGGCAATGTCCCACCACAGCGGCTCATTGACGCCGAAAAATGGGTAGGTTTTGTACATGTAGTAAATGCAGATGCCGAGGCCCGCGCTCATGCCGATCACGGCACCGAGGTAGTTGGCACGCCGCCAGAAAACGCCGAGCACCAGGGCCGGAAAGAAACCCGAGGCCGCCAGTGAGAACGCGGCGCCGACCAGGAACAGGATGTCGCCCGGCTTCAGGCTGGTGACATAGGCGGCCACCAGTGCCACCACCAGCAGCAGGCCCTTGGACACCGCCAGGCGGCGCACCGTCGAGGCATGCGGGTCGATCATTTTGTAGTAAAGGTCGTGCGACATGGCATTGGCGATGGTCAGCAGCAGGCCATCCGCGGTGGAGAGTGCAGCTGACAGACCACCCGCCGCCACCAGCCCGGAAATCACATAGGGCAGGCCGGCGATTTCCGGGGTCGCCAGCACGATCAGGTCGCCGCCGATGGTAATCTCGGCCAGCTGCACGATGCCATCCCTGTTGATGTCGCTGATGGCCATCAGCGTCTTGTCCACCGCCGCCCAGTTCGAGACCCAGGCGGGCAGCGCGGTGAAGCTCGAGCCGACCAGGGTGCTATAGACCTCGTACTTGGCCAGGATCGCCAGCGCCGGTGCGGTGAAATAGAGCAGGAAGATGAAGAACAACGACCAGGTCACCGAGGTGCGCGCATCCTTCACCGATGGCGTCGTGTAGTAGCGCATCAGGATGTGCGGCAGCGCGGCCGTACCCACCATCAGGCAAAGAATCAGCGCGAGGAAGTTCTTCTTGGCCTTGGTGCGGTTCTTCTCGACCTCCTCCGGGGTCATGCCGGTAGCGGCGAAAGGCTCGGCATGGGCCTTGACCGGTGCAGACCTGACGGCCGCGTCGGACTTGGCGGCGGTCCAGGCTTTTCTGGCGACAGCAGGATTAGCCGGGTAGTCCTTGGCCGCCTTTTCAGCTACCGCCACGGCTCTCATGTCGAGCGGATCGGCGGCCTTCAGTACGACGGCTGCCTCTTCGAGCCTCCCCTTCTCCTCGGCGAGGTAAGTGGCCCCGCCGGCTTCCAGTGCTTTCAGCTTGGCGTTGGCAGCAGCGGCACGTTCGCGGAAGATTGCACGTACCGACTCCTCGGCGGCTCCCTTCAGCGTGGTCTTGTCGTTGAATTCATTCTCCAGCGCGGTCACCTTGGGCAGGGCCGAGGTGTAGGCGGAGATCTGCGGTATCGGGATACCCGTGTGCTTCACCGACAGCCACACCACCGGGATCATGTAGGCGAAGATCAGGATGATGTATTGCGCTACCTGCGTCCAGGTCACCGCCTTCATGCCACCCAGGAAAGAACAGACGAGGATGCCGGCGAGGCCGACAAACACGCCGACGCCGAACTCGAGGCCGGTGAAGCGGCTGGTGATGAGGCCAACGCCGTAGATCTGCGCGATCACGTAGGTGAAGGAACAGATGATGGCGGCGACCACACCGATGAAGCGCGGCAGGTTGCCGCCATAGCGCTCGCCGAGAAAATCCGGGATCGTGAATTGGCCAAACTTGCGCAGGTAGGGTGCGAGGAACAGTGCCACCAGACAGTAGCCGCCTGTCCAGCCCATGACAAATGCCAGTCCGTCATAGCCGGTGAGATACAAGGTGCCGGCCATGCCGATGAACGACGCGGCCGACATCCAGTCCGCACCGGTTGCCATGCCGTTGAACAGCGCCGGCACGCGGCGCCCCGCAACGTAGTATTCCGACACGTCGGCCGTTTTCGACATGAAGCCGATGCCGGCGTAGAGCAGGATCGTCGCGAACAGGAACAGGTAGCCGAGGATCTTGTTCGGCACGCCCAGTTGTTCGAGGATGCCGACGAGAATGACGAAGGTGAAGAAGCCGCCCGTATAGAAGGTGTAATACTTCTTCAGGCTGGTGGCGAATTGCGATTGAATCCGGGCAGCCATTATTCGTCCGCCCCTTCATGGACGCCGTATTCCTTGTCCAGGTTGTTCATGTAGCGGGCGTAGAACCAGACAATGGCAACGTAGATGGCCAGTGCGCCCTGGGCACCCATGTAAAAGCCCAGCGGACCGATAAGGGTGATCTCGTTCAGTTCGCGTGCGAACCAACTGAACACGAAAGTGACGACAAACCAGATCGCCAGCAGGAGCGCAGTGATCCTCAAGTTCTTGCTCCAGTATTCACGATGCCTGTCGGTAAGCCGCATAGTCAATCTCCTCAACTTCGCATGCCAACACCTGTTACGTCTTGCGAATGCTCTGCCGTCGATCTGACGAATACCAGCCGGATCAAGGTACCGTGCCCGGCCGGATTATCGAGCACCTCGATGCTTGCCTGATGCAGGTCGGCGATCTCGCGCACGATGGCCAGGCCCAGTCCGCTGCCTTCCGCATCCGTGCCCAATGCCCTGAAAAATCGATCGAAGATTCGCTGACGGTCTTCGCTGGAGATACCGATACCGGTATCTTCCACTTCCAGCACAGGATCGAACGAAGCACGCAACCTGACGGTCACACGCCCACCCAGAGGGGTGTATTTGATGGCGTTGTCGACGAGGTTGTCGATCATCTCGCGCAGCAGCAATGGCACGCCAATTATCTTTACCTCGGCCTCTGCTTTTTCGAAGCCGAGGTCGATATTGCGCGCCAGCGCCCGCGACACGCAGTGGGTCATCACCTCGCGCACCAGCGCATCAAGGTCGACTGGCTCCAGCGCGCGCGGCTTCTCATGGCTGGCTTCGGCGCGTGCCAGTTGCAACAACTGATAAGTCATGTGGGAAGCGCGGTTGACCCCGGCGGCGATACGCTGCAGGTAATCGCGCAAATGCACGAAATCGTTTTCCTGCAAGGCCAGTTCGACCTGGGTTTTCAGGCCCGTCAGCGGCGTTTTCAACTGATGGGCGGCCGCGGCGATGAAGCGCTGCTGGGCATCGAGGTTGTCATGCAGGCGCGCCATCATGTCGTTGAAGGCGCCGACCATCGGCCGCAATTCTTCGGGGACGGTGCGCAATTCGATGGGCGAAAGGTCGTCGGGCCGCCGTTCGCGGATCCGCGACTGCAGGCGCGTGAGCGGCGCCAGCCCACGCGTCAGCCCAAGCCAGACGAGAATCACCGCCAGCGGAATGATGGCGAACTGCGGCAACAGCACACCGGAAATAATGCGCGACGACAGCGCGTTGCGTTGCTTGCGCGTTTCGGCAACCTGCACCAACACAGGCCGCGCGTCGCCCTGCGACGGCATCAAGCGATAAGCGATGCGTACCCGCTCACCCATGATCCAATCGTCGCGAAACTGTACATTTCCCAGTTGACGCGACTCACCCACCGGCAACGCCGGAACTTCCGCATCGCCCGCGATGAAGTCGCCGCCGGCGACTGCGACCTGACGGAAGCGCCGATCCACATCGTTATCCTCGGTCAGCGCGGCATGGGTGTTGGCAGGCAGGTGGACACTCACCCCATCCGGCGTGATTTTCAGCTGCCTGGCGATGGTGACGACATTGTCGGCCAGTGCCTGATCGTAAGGCTGGTTGGCGATGTCGTCAGCGATGTGATGGGTCGCGGCAATCGAGATCGGCCAGACCAGCAGCAGCGGCGCCAGCATCCAGTCGAGAATTTCCCCGAACAGGGAATTGAGCGCCGGATTGGGATCGCTGAAAACCGAAGGGCGCTTGGCCTGCTCAGGCGCCGCCAACGACTGCTCCGCTCCGTTTGTCCATGCAATAGCCCAGCCCGCGCACCGTGGCGATGCGGATACCCTCCGGCTCCAGTTTCTTTCTCAGGCGATGGATATACACCTCAATGGCGTTGGTGCTTACTTCCTCGCCCCAGCCGCAGAGGTGATCGACGAGCTGATCCTTGCTGACCAGCCGACCGACGCGCAGCAGCAGGATTTCGAGCAGCGCCAGTTCGCGGGCAGACAGGTCAAGTATCTGGTCGCGGCAACGTGCCACCCGCTCTCCCTGGTCATAGCTGAGGCAGCCGAATTCGATGCGGTTCGGCAGCGCCGTGCCGCGGCGCGTCAGCGCACGCACGCGGGCTTCCAGTTCGGGCAGGGCGAAGGGCTTGGTCAGGTAATCGTCAGCACCGGCATCGAGGCCGCGCACGCGATCATCCAGGCCGTCCTGCGCGGTGAGAATCAGCACCGGCAGCGCATTCTTGCGTGCCCGCAGGCGCTTCAGTACTTCGATACCAGTGAGCCTGGGCAGACCCAGGTCGAGAATCAGCAGATCGAACTGCTGCGACATCAGCGCGGTATCCGCATCAGCGCCGTTATTCACATGGTCGACCGCATAACTGGATTTGCGCAAGGCGCGCACCAGACCGTCCGCGATCAACGAGTCGTCTTCGGCGAGAAGTATTCTCATGGACGGAGGATTCTACTTCCAAGTCGCCCCACGGGCGCCGTCCCGCCAGCGCCGACTTTTCAGCGCTGCTTCGCTGCCGTTTCTGTTGCGACGCAGCACATCTATTCCTTTCTGCGTAAGCTCGACGTAAGTTTGCCTCCCCAGAATACGCCCTGCCTAAAGGGGGGGACTTTGGTTGATAAGGCCATTTCTTATTCCTGTCGGCGCAATGGCAAATTACTGATAACAACAGGAGGAATCAATGCAACACAACCACGACGCTCAAGGCTATTGGAAAGCGACGCTGGGCCTCTTGACCAAAGTTCTGGTCATCTGGTTCGTTGTCTCATTTGGCGCTGGCATCCTGTTCGCCGATGTGCTGAACAGTATCAAGCTTGGCGGTTATCCGCTCGGCTTCTGGTTCGCCCATCAAGGTTCGATGTATGTCTTCGTCGGCCTGATCTTCTGGTACGCCAAGAAGATGGGTGATATCGACCGCGAATTCGACGTTCACGAAGACTGAGGAGCGCCTACACATGGATCTGCAAACCACAATATATCTGGTCGTCGGGATAACCTTCGCCCTCTACATCGGCATCGCCGTCTGGGCGCGCGCCGGTTCACACCAGCGAGTACTACGCGGCCGGCGGCAGCGTGCCTCCGGTACTGAACGGCATGGCGACAGCGGCGGACTGGATGTCGGCCGCTTCGTTCATCTCGATGGCCGGCCTGATCTCCAACATGGGTTACGGTGGCGGCTTGTTCCTGATGGGCTGGACCGGCGGCTACGTGCTGCTGGCCTGCCTGCTCGCCCCCTACCTGCGCAAGTTCGGCAAATTCACCGTGCCGCAGTTCATCGGCGACCGCTTCTACTCGAAGTCGGCCTCGACCGTCGCGGTGCTGTGCCTGCTGGTCGCCTCACTGACCTACATCATCGGCCAGATGACCGGCGTCGGCGTGGCCTTCTCGCGCTTCCTCGGCGTTTCCAGCGAAATGGGTATCTACGTCGGTATGGGCATCGTGTTCACCTACGCGGTATTCGGCGGCATGAAGGGCATCACCTACACACAGGTTGCCCAGTATGTCGTGCTGATCTTCGCCTACGTGATCCCGGCGGTCTTCATCTCGATGCAACTCACCGGCAACCCGATCCCGCAACTGGGCCTGGGCTCCAACCTCATCGGCCAGGACGTGTCCATGCTCTCCAAGCTTGACTCGGTAGTCACCGATCTGGGCTTCGGCAAGTACACGACCACGACCGCCGGCAGCACGCTGAACATGTTCGTCTACACGATGTCGCTGATGATCGGTACCGCCGGCCTGCCGCACGTGATCATGCGCTTCTTCACCGTGCCGAACGTCGCTGCCGCGCGTAGCTCCGCCGGCTGGGCGCTGGTCTTCATCGCCATCCTCTACACCACGGCGCCTGCTGTTGCCGCGATGGCCAAGACCAACCTGATCCGCACCATCACGCCGGGCGTGGTCATGCAGAACGCCGATCCGTATGCGGCTGACTCGCAGATCCAGTACGAGCAACGTCCCGACTGGATGAAGCGCTGGGAAAAGACCGGTCTGCTGAAGTTCGAAGACAAGAACGGCGACGGCCGCATCCAGTACTACAACGACAAGACCAAAAATGAAGCCGTCAAGGCCAAGATGGACACGGCTGGCTGGAAAGGCAACGAACTGACGGTCAACGCCGACATCATCGTGCTCGCCAATCCGGAAATCGCGCTGCTGCCCAACTGGGTGATCGCGCTGGTGGCTGCCGGCGGTCTCGCCGCGGCGCTGTCCACCGCGGCCGGTCTGCTGATGGCGATTTCTTCGGCCATTTCCCACGACCTGGTGAAAGGGATCTTCAACCCGAACATCAGTGAGAAGGGCGAGTTGATGGCAGGCAAGATTGCCATGGCGGTTGCTATCGTGATCTCTGGCTGGCTGGGTCTCAATCCTCCAGGCTTCGCGGCCGGTACGGTGGCTCTGGCCTTCGGTATCGCGGCAAGCTCGCTGTTCCCGGCGATCATGATGGGCATCTTCTCGAAGAAGATGAACAAGGAAGGCGCCATCGCCGGCATGTTGTCAGGCCTGTTCGTGACCTTGTTCTACGTGTTCGCGCACAAGGGTCTGTTCTTCATCAAGGGCACCGAGTATCTGGACGCAATCGGCGGCGCCAACAGCTTCTTCGGCATCACGCCGGAAGCCTTTGGTGCCATTGGCGCCCTGGTTAACTTTGCCGTCGCCTTTGCAGTCGATAAGGTGACCAAAGAGCCGCCCGAGCACATCCAGCACATGGTCGAAGCCGTGCGCATCCCGCGTGGCTCCAAGATGGTGGATGGCGCACACTAAGCGGTAAAACTTGCCCCGGGCGGTTGCCCGGGGTGTTTGACAGCCCCGCCGGGTTAGACTGGTGGGGCTTTTTAGTTTACGGAGCACACAATGGTTTTCGACATCAGCACGGCGATAACGTGGATCCTGTTTCTGGCGTTATTCCCGATCACGTTTTACTGGCTGCGCCGCGTTTGGCGCATCGTCATCCGCCGCGACACCTCTGAAGTAGCGCTGAAGCGCGGCGTACCACCACCCAATCAGCCCAAGTACGCCCCCTATGCCGTGGCCATCAACCTGATCGCGTCCGGCATTCTGATTTTCGTGATTCTGGGGGTCGTTGCAGGCACTCTGGCTTACGAAACCTGGTCGGCCATTGCGGGTTCGACCATCTGGATGAAGATCATTTTTGATTTCATCCTGAGCCGCCAGGCGCACATGATCTTCAAGAAGAAATAGCCTGGTTCAGGAAACGAGAAAACTCTTCTGCGGAAACCGGCCGGCTGAACAGATAGCCTTGGTACACATGGCAGCCGTGTAGTGCCAGAAAATCCCGTTGGGCTTCGGTTTCGACGCCTTCGGCGACGACATTCAGGTGCAGGCCGCGTGCCATGCCGATAATGGCCGCGGCAATTTCGTTGTCGTCGCTGTCGTTGGGGATGTCGCGCACAAAGCCCCGGTCGATCTTGAGCTCATCGATCGGGAAGCGCTTCAGATAGGCCAGGGACGAGTATCCGGTGCCGAAATCGTCAATCGACAGGCGCAAGCCCAGATCTTTCAGGCTCTGCAACAGCGCCACCGCTTCCTCGCCACGGCCCATGATCATGCTTTCGGTGATTTCCAGCTTGAGCGCAGCGGCGGGTAATCCGGTTTCTGCCAGGATGGCCGCGACGCGCGCGACGATATCGGGCTGCCGCAACTGGCGGGCGGACAGGTTGACCGCCATCGACAGCTGCGGCATGCCGGCATCGAGCCAGAGCCGCGCCTGAGTGCAGGCCTGGCGCAACACCCATTCACCCAAAGGCACGATGAGGCCGGTTTCCTCCGCCAGCGGGATGAAGCGGTCGGGCGGGATCAGCCCTGCTTGCGGGTCGTTCCAGCGCACCAACGCCTCGCATCCGATCAGGCCACCGCTGTGCATGTCGATCTGTGGCTGGTAGTGCAGCAAAAATTCTCTCTGTATCAGGGCGTGCCGCAGGCGCGCTTCCATAGCCAGCCTGTCGTTGGCGACCTGAGTCAGTGCCGGCGTATAAAACGCGAAGGTATTGCGGCCCGCTTCCTTGGCCTGATACACGGCCACGTCGGCATGCTGGATGAGTTTGGTGCAGGAAGTGCCATCATCCGGGAACAAGCTGATGCCGATACTGGCGCCCACATAGACCTCGTGACCGCTGGGCAGGCGGAAAGGCTGATCCAGCGATTCGATCAGTTCCCTGGCAATGCTCGCTGCATCTTCCGGGCGCTGCAGGTTCTCCAGGATCAGCAGAAATTCATCGCCACCCAGACGGCCCAGGGTATCCTCGCCCCGCAGTCGTTCCAGCAGTCGCCGGGCCAGGGATTCCAGCAATTCATCTCCCACCGGGTGGCCCAGACTGTCATTGATGTTCTTGAAGCGGTCCAGGTCGATATACAGCACCGCCAGCTGCTGTTGGTGGCGCGTGGCGGCGTCCAGGGCGTGCGCGAGACGTGACTGCAACAGCAGCCTGTTGGGCAGGGCGGTCAGCGGGTCATGGTGAACCAGGTGCTCGAAGCGCGCCTCGGTATCCTTGATCTGGCTGAGGTCGGTCATTACACCTACATAGTTGCTGGGCAGGCCGTCGTCGCCATACACGGTGCTGACGGTGAGCAACTGTGGAAACAGTTCGCCATTGCTGCGCCGGCTCCAGATTTCGCCGCGCCAGTTGCCGGTCGCCTTGATACTGCTCAACATGGCCTGAAAGAATGACTTGTCCTCGCGGCCCGAGCGCAGGATGAGGGGATTGCGGCCCAGCACCTGGGCCTCGGTGTATCCGGTAATCACCGTGAAGGCATGGTTGGCGGAAACGATGCGTGTCCGCAGGTCAGTGACCACCACACCTTCGCTGGTACTCTTCAGTACCGCCGCAGCCTGACGCAGGATGGCATCGGCACGGCTGCGTTCCACGGCCAGGCCGGCGATGCGGGCGAACTCGCCGATCAGGTCAAGCTCCCCCTGGTTGGGGGTACGTGGCTGGTAGTAATGGATGCTGAAGATGCCCAGCACCTCGCCTGTCTTGTCCTTGAAAGGGATTGACCAGCAGGCGCGCAGGTTGGCGCGTTCGGCCAGGTCGACGAAAGGTACGCAATACGGATGGACGCGGATATCCTCGACGATGACCGGCTCCCCGGTAACCGCTGCGGTACCGCAGGCACCCATCCCCAACGCGGGTTCCATGCCCTCCAGCGCATCATTGAAAAAAGTGGGAAGGCTGGGCGCTGCACCGGTATGCAGGCTACCGTCATGGCGATCGCGCAACTGAATGGAAACCTTCATGTCCGGGTGGATACCCTCCAGACGATTGGCAATCTCGTCCAGAATCATGGAAAGCGGATGATCGCTCGCCAGTCCGTCCAGCATGGCAACACGGGTTTCACGCAGTTGCTCGGCAATCTTGTCATCTGAAATGTCGCGCCAGGAGCCGAGCACTTCGCCGCTATCTGTCAGACGCAATTCGTCGTGTATCCACCGGGTTCGGCCTTGACCATCGATGAAGCGATAGTCGTGGGCGAGTTCATCGCTTCTGCTCAATTCGCCAAGGTGCGCAAGCGTCGCGTCCCGATCGTCGGGGTGCAGGTGGCTTGGCCACCAATCCGGGTGCAGTGCCTGCTCCTCCGTGTAGTGCAGCAGGCGCTGGATGTTGCTGCTAACCCAGACTGGCGTGGCGACGCCTTGATACAGGCGCAGAATGTAGAAAACAACCGGGCTGGTGGTCAGCACATGGGCAAGTCGTGCCGACGTTTCGCGCAGTGCGCTGCGCTCCCGCGCCAATTCCGCCTGACGCAGCGTTTTTGCCAGCGTGGCTGGCAGTTCATGCAGGTAGCCCTCGTGCTTGGCGATGTAATCGTCCACCCCCAGGTGGATGGCTTTCGCAGCCACGGCTTCGCTACCTTGCCCGGAAACGATGACGATGGGGATGCCCAGGCCGCGTTCGGTGCGCAGCGTCTTGACTACCTCGAGGGCATCCAGTCCGGGCAAACGATAATCCAGCAATAAAACGTCGAAGTCAGCTAGCGTCGCTGCATTCTCGGGCAGAAGCCCGAGCGCCTGCGTGGCGTCCGGCACTACGGTCAATTGGATGTGTGGCGCAAAGCGGGCCAGATGGCGCCGGGTCAGGTCGATATCGGCGCTGTTGTGCTCGGCGTACAACACCCGCAGCATGTGGGCGCGACTAACCCGGCTTTCCTTGAAACGCTTGCTGGCATCGCGCAGGGTGTCGGACAAGCGCTCCAGGGATTCCGGGCCCTTGGTCAGGTAGTCATCGGCACCGGCCTGGAGTGCGGCAACCGTCGCATGCTGGTCGCCCGATCCGGTGAGCATGACCACCGCGATGGGCAGGGACCGGATGCGTATCCAGTTCAACAGGTCGAATCCCGATCCGTCCGGCAGTTTCAGGTCCACCAGGGCAGCATCGAAGCTGAGCGGCCCTTGCAGACAGACGACAGCCTCCGCCAGCGTGGCTGCGGCAGTCAGTTCGATGTCGGGGGCCTGGCACTGCAGATGGCGCCGGGTCAGGTCGGCATCGGCCGGGTTGTCTTCAACATGCAGGATGCGCAAGCTCATCGTTCGCCTATTGCGCCGGACGGTTGATGAGACACCAGTACAACTCGATCTGGGTCGCCACTTCCATGAATTTTTCGAAATTGACGGGTTTGACGATGTAGGAATTGGCGTGCAGGCGATAGGCCTCTTTCACATCCCGGTCTTCGTCGGATGAGGTCAGCACCACCACCACCAGGTCGCGGCTCACCGGGTGTTCCCGCAATTGACGCAGCACCTCGAGGCCATCCACCCGCGGCAATTTCAGGTCCAGCAGAACCACCAGCGGCATGACTTCACCCGCTGCCCAGCGCGGAATCCAGTCCAGCGCTTCCTGACCGTCGCGGGCAACCTGAATGGGATTGGACAAATTACGCTGCTTGAAGGCCCGCAAGGTCAGGTCGAGGTCCACCGGGTTATCTTCCACCAGCAGAATGGGACGGGTTGCCTGCTCATGAATCATCGCGGTAATTCCAGATAGAAAGTGGCGCCTTGCCCAGGCGAACTGGTGGCCCAGACCCGCCCACCCATGCGCTGCATGGCCTTGAAGACGATTGCCAGGCCGATGCCGGTACCGGGATAGTCTTCGGCGCGCTGCAGGCGCTGGAAGATGTCGAAAATACGATCATGAAACTGCATGTCAAAGCCGATACCATTATCAGATATTTCGAGGATAACGGATTTCTCGGCGGCGGTTCCACGGATCGACAGGGTTGGCGGCCGGCTGCCACGGGCGAACTTGAGGGCGTTGTCGAGCAGGTTGCGCATGACGATGGCCAGGCCATGCGCATCGGCCTGGACGGAAAGCCCCTGCAGGTTCACGGCGACGGTCACGCCCGTTGCCTCGATATCCGCCTTTCGCTCATCGAGGACAGTGGCTACCAGGCGCGCCAGATCCACCCGCTGATCCTGAAGGCTGCGGCGTTCCATGCGGGAATAGGTGAGCAGGTCTTCGATGAGCTGGCCCATCTTTTCCACACCCTGACGCACATTGTTCAGGAACAGGCGCCCCTCCGCGTCCAACTGGTCGTGGTGCTGATCGAGCAGCAACCTGCTGTAGCCGTCGATGCCGCGCAGGGGGGCCTTCAGGTCGTGCGAGACGGAGTAGGTGAAGGTCTCCAGTTCCTTGTTGGCGGTAGCCAGCTCGGCTGTGCGCTGGCATACCCGCTCCTCGAGTTCGACGTTGAGCTGGCGCACCTCGCCTTCCATGCGCTTGCGCTCGGTGATGTCATTGATGGCGGAGAAAATGGCTGGCTCATTGTTGAAATCGACGACCGACGCCGACACCAGGGCCCAGAAGTGATGCCCATCCGCAGTCAACATGCGCGCCTCAAAATCATCGACGCGCCCCTCCTTGCGCAACTGCTCGACGAAGCGATCACGCTGTTCCGGATCCTGATAAAACCGGTCTGCGGGTTGGCCGATCCCTTGTTCGCGGCGCATGCCGTATTGGACTTCCGCCCGCTGGTTGCCGTAGAGCAGCGTGCCATCCCGCAAGCTGGAGAGCACGACGGGGAATGGCGCCATTTCGAGCAGCGAGCGATAGCGGCCCTCGCTCTCACGCAGGGCTGCTTCAGTCATTTTTTGATCTTCCAGCAGGCTCAGCAGGGCGCGCCGCGATTGCTCAGCCAGAACCAGCCGCTGGTTGCTTTCCTGTTCGATGCGGGCCAGTTCCGCCGTGCGCTCGGCGACCCGCCGTTCCAGCGTTTTTTGGTCCGCTTCCAGCTGGGCGACGAGTTTGCTGCGTTCGTTGCGCAGTTCTGCCGCCTCCTTGTTGCGCCGCCGCAGCTCCAGTTGCGTCATCACATGCCGGCTCAGCACGCGTAGCGCGCGCTGGTGATCGGGCGACATGCTGCGCGGCTCCCGATCGATGACGCACAGGGTGCCGAGGGCCTGGCCCTCCGGCGAGATCAGTGGCGCGCCGGCGTAGAAACGGATGTGGGGATCCTTGGTGACCAGCGGGTTATCGCTGAAGCGCTCGTCAAGGGTTGCATCCGCGACGATGAGCAGATCGGGTTGATGGATGGCGTGCGCACAGAAGGCGATATCGCGTGCCGTTTCGGCAGCATCGAGTCCCACCCGGGACTTGAACCACTGGCGGTCTTTGTCGATCAGCGAGATCAACGCGATGGGGGCTTCGCAGATGCGGGCGGCCAGTTCGGTGAGGTCGTCGAATGGTTCCTCGGCCGGCGTGTCGAGCACGTCATACATGCGCAACGCCGCCAGTCTTTCCGCCTCGTCCGGGGGCAGCGGCGCGGGTTTCATGACGGCTCGACCTGACTCGGGTAGCGGATGGGCCGGTCCTGATCGGCCAGCAGCTGGTTGACCTCGGCCTTGAGCCCCTGCACGCGCTCCTCGCGGCCAAGCATTACCGCCTGCCAGCGGGTCAGTTCATCGAGTTGATCAAGCAGGCGAAGCTCCATCTGCTTGCGCTCGGTGATGTCGGTAATGACGGCGATGCGGCCCGCATGGCCTTCGTACAACATGTCGTGGGAACGAACCTCGATGGTGATCAGGCTGCCGTCCTTCTTCAAATGGTGCCATTCGCCGACATAGGCCAGCCCGGCCAGCTTGGCCATCATGCCGATGAGCGGCTGTTTTTCCGTTTCGGGATAGAGATCGAGGAGGTGTAGAGCAAGGGACTCATCCCGGCTGTACCCGTAATGACGGGTGAAGGCATCATTGACCGCCAGCAGACGCAAACTGCCCTTTTCGTAGACCAGCATGGGTGCCGGGCTTTGCTCGAATAACTCACGGTAGCGGGCCTCACTCTCACGCAGGGCCAGTTCAGTCTGGTGACGCGCGGAGATGTCCTCGGAAAAAATGACAATACCGCCCACTGCATGGTCGGCTGCATACCAAGGGCGGACCTCCCAATGCAGCCATTGAATGCTGCCATCTTCCCGTTCAAAGCGGTCTTCATCGGCCTGCACCACTGTGCCGGCCAGTCCACGGCGGTGGACTTCTTTCCAATTGTCAGAAATCTCCGGGAAAATTTCATAGTGCGATCGGCCCAGGATGTCGTCGCTTTCCAGTCGATAGTCTGTCAGCCACCGCTGGCTGACCACCAGGTAGCGCATCTGGCGGTCGAACATGGCCAGGGCAGCCGGGGCATGTTCGATGAACAAGCGTAATCGTGCTTCACTTTCCTGCAACGCGGCTTCGGCGCGTTTGCGATCAGTAATGTCGCGAGCGATGGCGAATACGCCGCGCACTTCACCGCCAACGATGAGCGGGCCCTTGGTGGTCAAATGACTGTAGGTAGCCGTGGGGGTAACCACCGGTTCTTCGTAGGTCTCGGTGACGCCCGCCGCCACGATGCGCCGGTCGTCGGCGCGAAAGCGTTCGGCAAGCTCCGCCGGGAACAGGGTGTAATCGTCAGCACCCAGGATTTCCGCCATCGGCCGACCGAGCAATACTTCCAGCGCATGGTTGCCAACGGTATAGCGTCCTGCCTGGTCCTTGACGAAGATTGCATCCGTGCTGCCTTCCACCAGTGCATTCAGCGTGGCGTGCAGACGCCTCAGTTCCTCGTCCTGTTTCTTGCGCACGGTGATGTCGGTGAAGAAAATGGAGATGCCATCCTGGGTGGGGTAGATGCGATTCTCGAACCACCGTCCCCAGAGCGGGTAATACTCGTCAAGGCTCAACGAGACACCTTCGTGCATGGCGCGCAGGTAGGCTTGATGAAAGGGTTGGCCGACCCCTTCGGGAAACTCTGTCCAGATGTCCTTGCCCACCAGGTCGCCGGATGCACGCCCAAGCATTTCCGCAGCCTTGCGGTTGATGTAAAGATAGCGCCACTCCCGGTCCAGGCTGACAAAGCCGTCGCTCATGCTTTCCAGCATGTCTACGATGCGTCGATTCAATGTTTCCCGGACGCGGTTGGTTTCCATGAAATCCAGCGCGAACCCGATGTCCTGAGCCAGTTCGTCGAGCAGATGCAGTTCGTCCGCGTCGAAGAATTCCGCTTCGTCTGCGTACAGGCTGAAGGCACCGCATACCTGGCCACCCACCCGGATCGGGAACGCGGCGGAAGACCGGTAGCCCGCAGCCAGGGCCACTTCGCGCCAGGGCGCCATGTGGGGGGCGCTGGCAATGTCGTTGCACACGGCATGCTGGCCGACGTGCAAGGCCGTTCCCGTGGGGCCGTGGCCACGTTCGTCGTCGCCAAGCGAAACGTGCAGATTCTCCAGATAATCGCCCGTCACGCCGGCGTGGGCGCGGGGCCGTATTTCTTGCCGGTCGTCTTCGATCATACCCAGCCAGGCCATGCGGAAGCCGCCGACCTCGACCGCGATGCGACAGGCCTCGTCGAACAGCGCCTGCGGTTCGTGCAGCCGCACAATGGCTTCGTTGATGCCGCTCAACACCTGGTAGAGCCTGTTTATGGCAGTTATGCGTTTTTTCGCTTTGACTTCTTCGCTGACGTCTTGAAGGGTGCCGAAGAGGGTAGCGGGTTTGCCAGAAGCAGCGTATTCGATTTGCACACGTACCCGGACCGAGCGCTCCTTGCCACTGGGTTGTAACAGCCGGTAGTGAAACTCGGGAACAGTTACTCCGGACTGACTGCCAAGCATGTTCCCCTGGTAGGCATCATGCTTTGCCCGGTCGTCGGGGTGGAACGCGGCTGACGAGCCAGTCGTAACTGATGGGCTGAGACTGGGGTGCCAAACCAAAGATGCGGTAGGTCTCATCCGACCACTGGATGTCGCCGTCTTTCACGCGGTATTGCCAGTGACCCACGTGGGCTATGGTTTCAGCAACGCGCAACCGGTCCGAACTTGCCGCCAGTTCTTGCTGTCGCCTTGCCAGTTCAATCTTGAGTTGGCGGTTCCACAACAGCACGACGAGATAGCCCAGCGCCGACAGGACGAGCAGGCCGAGCAGCCAGGGGAACAGGCGGTGGACCACGGTGGGCTGGCTCAGGCGCTGGATTTCGCTGGTCTGTAACGGCAACCAGCGCTGCATGATGTCTGCCCGCAGCTTGGCGGGCATGGCGTCCAGCGCCTTGTCGAGGATGCCGGCCAGTTGCGGCCAGTCCTTGCGTACGCCGAAGCGCTGGCCATTCTCCACCATGTCAAAGGCGGCATTGACCTTGAGGTTGGTGATCCCGTGCTGGCCGGCAAGAAAAGTGCTTACACCCAACGCGCCCACATAGGCGTCAGTCATACCCGTGGCAACCGCACGCAGGCCGTCCAGCGGGGCGGCGACATAGAACGGTCTGATTTCCGGATACTGCGCCATGAGCTGCTTGCTGGAGGAATAGCCTTCCACCAGCGTCAGGCGCAAGGCTTGCAACTCCTTCAGCGAGCGCAACTGCGGGGTGTCATTGCGGGTGATGACGACCAGCGGGGTGAGCAGGTAGATGTCGGTGAATGCCAAAAAGGCATCCCTTTCCGGCAGGTGCACCACCGTGGCGACGGCATCGATACGCTGTTCTTTCACCGCCGCCATGAGCTGGGGCCAATCCAGCGTGCCGACAATCTCGACGCGCAGGCCCAGTGTCTGTTCGAAATAGCTCAGGAAGTCGCGCACAACGCCCTGCAATTCTCCCTTTTCATCGAGGAATGAATAGGGGCCGTAGTTCGGGTCGATACCGAGGCGCACCACCGGATGGGCAGTCAGCCAGTCGGTTTCCTGCTGCGTCAGGGGGAGTACTGTCTGAGTTGCGCTTGCCGGTGCCTGGGCATGACAGGTCGCAAGCGGAAACAGCAGGTTCAGCAGCAGGATGAAGCCTGCGAGGCAGCGACGACTCGTGTTCACGCGATCATTTCTCCATGCAATGAGGTTTGAAGCGCCGCGTTATGAATTGGCCCGGCTGCAACGGGGCTTCGATTATTCTGGTTATCGCGATTGCATGATGCGCGTTTGTTATTGCTTGATCAAGCGCAGGCTGTTCTGCGCCGTCCCGCCAGCGCCGACTTTCCCGATGCGTTAACGCAAACACCCGGCCGCAGCCGGGTGTTTGCTATTGCTTGAGCCGGAAAGCTCAGGCGGACATTACATACCCATGTCCATGCCGCCCATGCCGCCCATGCCACCCATGCCGGCGCCCATGCCACCGCCATTGGCAGGCTTGTCTTCGACCAGCTCGGCCACCATGCAATCGGTGGTCAGCATCAGGCCGGCAACGGAAGCGGCATTTTGCAGCGCGATGCGTGCAACCTTGGTCGGATCCAGCACGCCCATTGCCACCAGGTCGCCGTACTCGCCGGTCGCGGCGTTGTAGCCAAAGTTGCCCTTGCCTTCCAGCACCTTGTTCACCACCACGCTCGGCTCGTCGCCGGCGTTGGCGACGATCTCACGCATCGGCTGCTCGATCGCGCGCAGCACGATCTTGATGCCAGCGTCCTGATCGTGGTTGGCGCCCTTGACCTTGACGGACGCACGGGCACGCAGCAGCGCGACACCACCACCGGGGACGATGCCTTCTTCAACGGCGGCACGCGTGGCGTGCAGCGCGTCTTCGACACGCGCCTTCTTCTCTTTCATTTCGACTTCGGTGGCGGCACCGACCTTGATCAGCGCAACACCGCCAGCCAGCTTGGCCACGCGCTCCTGCAGCTTTTCCTTGTCGTAGTCGCTGGTGGCTTCTTCGATCTGGGCACGCACCTGGGTAACGCGACCCTTGATGGCATCCTCGGAACCGGCGCCGTCGATCAGCGTGGTATTTTCCTTCGACACTTCAGCGCGCTTGGCCTGGCCGAGATCCTTCAGTGTGGCCTTTTCGAGGGTCAGGCCGACTTCCTCGGCGATCACCGTGCCGCCGGTCAGGATGGCGATGTCTTCGAGCATGGCCTTGCGACGATCACCAAAGCCCGGAGCCTTGACGGCGACGGTCTTGAGGATGCCGCGCAGGTTGTTCACCACCAGGGTGGCCAGCGCTTCGCCATCGACGTCTTCGGCGATGATCAGCAGCGGGCGGCCGGCCTTGGCGACTTGCTCGAGCACGGGCAGCAGGTCGCGGATGTTGGAGATCTTCTTGTCGTGCAGCAACACGAAGGGGTTGTCCAGAATGGCGATCTGCTTGTCGGGATTGTTGATGAAGTAGGGCGACAGGTAGCCACGGTCGAACTGCATGCCTTCCACCACTTCGAGTTCGTTGGCGAGCGACTTGCCGTCTTCGACGGTGATGACGCCTTCCTTGCCGACCTTGTCCATGGCCTGGGCGATGATCTCGCCAATGTCGGCATCGGAGTTGGCGGAAATGGAGCCGACCTGGGCGATTTCCTTGGAGGTCGTGCAGGGCTTGGAGATCTTTTTCAGCTCATCGATGATGCCGATCACGGCCTTGTCGATGCCGCGCTTCAGGTCCATCGGGTTCATGCCGGCGGCGACATACTTCATGCCTTCACGGACGATCGACTGGGCCAGCACGGTAGCGGTGGTGGTGCCGTCACCGGCGATGTCGGAGGTCTTGGAAGCGACTTCCTTGACCATCTGCGCGCCCATGTTCTCGAACTTGTCCTTCAGCTCGATTTCCTTGGCGACTGAGACACCGTCCTTGGTCACGGTCGGGGCGCCGAAAGAGCGCTCCAGAACCACGTTGCGACCCTTCGGGCCGAGAGTCACCTTGACCGCATCGGCCAGGATGTTGACGCCGCGCACCATGCGCTGACGGGCGGAATCGCCGAACAGAACTTCTTTAGCTGCCATTGTTTATCTCCTTGAATTCTTTGATTATCAGGCTTCGACGACGCCCATGATGTCTTCTTCGCGCATCACCAGCAGCTCTTCGCCATCGACCTTGACGGTCTGGCCGGAGTACTTGCCGAAGAGCACGCGGTCGCCGGCCTTGACAGCCAGCGGACGAACTTTGCCGTCGTCCATGATCTTGCCGGTACCGACTGAAACGATTTCGCCTTGATCCGGCTTCTCGCCGGCGGAGTCGGGAATGACGATGCCGGAAGCGGTAGTGCGCTCGGCTTCAATACGCTTGACGATCACGCGATCATGCAAGGGACGGATTTTCATGAAGTTTTCTCCTTCTGGACTGAACCCACCCACAGGTGGAATTTTGGCTTACGGGGACTTGTGGCAAGGCGCTGTTAGCACTCATCGCCAACGAGTGCTAATAATATAGGGTGCAAGTAGGGTTTTCAAGGGATGCCGCAGGTTTTTTTTGCGGCGATAATAGCCAGCATCATGGGAATTTTCGACTTCCTCAAGCCAGCACCACCCCTCGATGCCGCCACGCGGGCTCTGATCGAAGCGGCTGCAACTGCCGTGGAGCCGCTCATCAAGCAGACAGGCGGCTACGAGCGCAAGCTCGCCCCGGCGGTGCGTCATGCCAGCGCTTACTGTGAAAGCATCGCCGCTCGCATTCCCGGCCCCTTCGAGATCAATCGCGCCGCATTTGTCGGCGATCCGCTGGTACATGCGCTTTTCGGCAGCGCGGACGACATCGACACCATGCTGGCCACCAGCCAGTGCGTCCGCGAGTATCTGCCCGGAATGACCGGGGCAAGCGGTCAATGCTGTGCGTTGCTGGGCATGCGCATGCATGAAAAGTCCGGCTTCGGCTCCCAGCTGGAAGGCGGGACTGTGCAGGCCGATGTCGCACAGAAAACGCTGTACTTCTCCGATCACACCCTCGCCGAGCCAAGCGCTGATGTCACTACCGCCCGGCAGCGTCTGCGCGACGTGTTGTTCGACGGTCTGCGTCAAGGGCATTGCCGCGCATGTCACGGACGTGCGCGCAGAGCATGCCGGCCTCCATCAGGAACAGGCCATCGCCCAGGCCAAGATACGCGCCGGACTGGAAGATGCGCATGCCGCCCAGACGCGTCGGCTCGACAGCCTGCGCGAGCGTCTTTCCGCCACTTCGGACGCCTTGCAGCCGAAAAACCTGCTCGATACGCTGATTGCTGCACTGTCCGCACCCGAACCCTTCTTGCGCCTCGATCCGGTCGATCTCACCGTTGATCGTGCCGGCATCATCACCGGCGCAGACGGAAAAGGGGAAGGAGACACGCTGCATTTCGCTGAGCTGACCAGCCGCGACCTGCGCCGCTGGGTCGTCATCCTCGCATTTATCAACCGCGACGATGCAGGCCATGCGCTTGAACGCTTCGAGACGGCGCGTCATTACATCGTGATCTGATGAAAAAATTGTGTGCGGCATTGCTGGCATGCCTTGCCCTGGCAGCCCGGGCAGCCGAACCCGCACATCTGCCAACGCCCCTGCCCGCGCCGGTACTGCAGGCGCTCAAGGCGGCCGGCATCCCGACGCAGGCCGTCGCCATCGTCGCCCAACCGCTCGGCGCCGATAAAGCCACGTTGCGTCATCGCGGTGAAGCAGCGATGAACCCGGCCTCGCTGATGAAGCTCGTCACCACCTTTGGCGCGCTCGAAATTCTCGGCCCGGCCCATGTCTGGCAGACCGAGGTGCTGGCCGACGCGCTACCGGAAAACGGGGTACTGTCCGGCGATCTTTATCTGCGCGGCAGCGGCGACCCAAAGCTCACCTACGACCGGCTGTGGCTGCTGCTGCGCGAACTGCGCGGGCGCGGCCTGAAAGAGATTCGCGGCGACCTGGTACTCGACCGCACGGCCTTCGCCCCCACCGAACACGATCCGGCCGCCTTCGACGGCAAGGTGCAGCGGCCCTACAACGTCGGCCCCGACGCCCTGCTCTTCAACTTCGCAAGCTTGCATCTCGCGCTCATCCCCGAAAACGGGGCAGTGAAACTGCTTGCCGAGCCGCTGCCGTCCGACTTCACGATCAGCAACCGTCTAAAGTCGAGCGATGCGAAGTTTTGCGGCGAATGGCGCGAGGCGCTCACTGCTCAATTCGCACCGGGGCAACTCACGCTGTCCGGCAACTTCCCGCGCATCTGTGGCGAAAAGCGCTGGCATCTCGCCGGCCTGCCGAATGCCGTGCTGCTGCATGGCGTATTTACCCGACTCTGGCGCGAACTGGGCGGCGAGTTCGGCGGGCAGGTGCGCGAACGACCCGCCCCTGCCAACGCCGTCGTGCTGGCCACCAGCACATCGCCCGCGCTCGGCGAACTGGTACGCGACATCAACAAATATTCCAACAACGTAATGGCGCGGCAGGTCTTCTTAAAACTCGGCGCTGGCGAGACGGCGTCGGCTGACAAGGCAGTGCGTTCCTGGCTGGCCAGGAAAGGGCTCGACTTCCCCGAACTGGTACTCGACAACGGTTCCGGCCTGTCGCGCCGCGAACGCATCTCGGCCGAGAGTCTCGCGCAATTGCTGGCTGCGATATGGGTCAGTCCATTCATGCCGGAACTGGTTTCCTCGCTGCCGATTGCCGCCATCGACGGCACGGTGAAAAAGAAATTCAACGGCAACGGCGTGGCCGGGCAGGCGCACCTGAAGACCGGTTCGCTCGAAGGCGTGCGCGGTATCGCGGGCTTCATGATCGACCGTGCCGGCCGCCGCCACCTCGTCGTTTTCATGGTCAACCATCCGCACGCCGCGCAGGCGCAGCCCGCTTTCGACGCCCTGCTGGAGTGGCTATGGCAAGGCCCCTAGCCAGCACTTGAAGAAATTCCCGGCAGGACGATTGACGAAACAATAGTTTTATGGAACGATGTACATGAAATTTTTATTTCACGTCGCTTCCCGGGCCGTTGCCCATTGTTTCCGGCAATTTCCGGTTGGGGGGCGCTGACACGCTGACAAGAGGATCTCGGGACAAAGCGCATGCCTCAGGTGGAGCCGACAATTCAGGAATCGATCATGGCGGTCTATGCGCAGCTGCCGCCGGGCGAGCGCAAGCTGGCCGACACGATATTGTCGAAACTGAACAGTCTGGCAAGCTACTCCGCCACTGAACTGGCGGCGGAAGCCACGATTTCCAAGGCGACGGCCGCACGTTTCTTTAAACGGGTCGGCTTCCGGAGTTTCGGCCATGCACGGCGTCAGGCACGCGCCGAAGCACATCTGGCCTCGCCACTCTATGCGCTGGCCGGCGTCAACCCCAAGGAGCGCGCGACCGATACGTTGTCCCGACATGTCGCGGCGGATATCAAGAACCTTTCCGAAACCTTCAAGCTGCCGAATTCCCGGCCGCTCACCCAAGCCACAACATTGATCGCCAGGGCAGCCCGCGTTCGTGTCGTCGGCCTGCGCAACGGCCATTTCGTCGCGTCCTATGCGGCCTACCTGCTTGCACAACTCAGGGAAGAGGTGGTTTCCCTGCCCGGTGCGGCCATGACGCTGGCGGAGGACGTGGTTTTGCTTGGCCGGGGCGACGTGTTGCTGGTGGTGGATTTCCGCCGCCGTTCCGCACTGTTGCAGACCATCGTGGAAGCTGCCCGGCGTGCCGACAGCAAACTGGTATTTATTGCCAATCCAGGCATGCCGGCCTTGTCGCGTCCGGGCGATATCGTCCTGCACTGCCTGACCGAAGGCGCTTCCCTGTTCGATTCCTATGTGGCCGCTGTCAGCATCGTCAACTTTCTCTGCGCCTCGGTAGCAAAGGAGCTGGGCAAGCAGAGCCGCAAGCGTCTGGAAGCGATCGAGGCATTGCACGACGCGCTCGGCGACATCCAGCATTGACCCTATAACCCGACGGCAGAAGACACATGGCAACCCCCACCGCGGTTTCGAACCTGCAACGCTGGAGCGAAACGGCCACCGCACTGAGCACCGGCATCAACAAATGGGTTGAACGCCTTTGTGCGGCGATCCTGGCCGTGCTGATCGTCGATATCTGGATCGGCATCTTCGGCCGCTACGTATTCGAGCTGCCAGTGACCTGGGCAGAGGAACTGGCGCGCTATCTGATGATCTGGGCGGCCCTGCTGGCTGTCTCGTGCGGTGTGGCACGGCGCGAACATGTCGCGGTGACCGCCTTGCTGCATCGCTTTCCAATCAGGATCAGGCGCTGGTTCGATGTGGGCATCGATGCACTGGCCCTCGCGTTTTTTGCCTTCCTCGGCTATTTCGGCATCGACATGACACAGCAGGGTGCCACTCAATATGCCACGATTTTCGAGATGACCATGATGATTCCCTTCGCCTCGGTGCCCGTTTCTTCGGCGCTGGTCTGCATCCAGCTCGTGTTGATGGGCCTGCGCGATTTCACGGTGGCCGGTCTGCCGGCCGAATTTGCGGAGGATGCGTGATGGTCTGGGTCCTGACGCTATTCTTTGTGCTGCTGGCCATCGGCGTGCCGATCGGCTACGTGCTGGGCATCGCCGGTGTCTTCGGCATCATCCAGATCGGCGGTGCCGAAATGCTGGCGATGGCGCCACAGCGCTATTTCGCCGGACTCGACCTGTTTACCTTCCTTGCCATGCCGCTATTCATCTTCGCCGGGGAGCTGATGAACAAGGCGGGCATTACCGATCGCCTGGCCCGCTTCGCCGATGCGCTGGTCGGCCATCTGCGCGGCGGCATGGCCCAGTCGTGCATGGTTTCGTCGGTACTGTTCGCCGGCATTACCGGCGCCGCCGTCGCAGAGGCGGCTGCCTTCGGCAGCACCATGGTGCCGGCGATGGAAAAGAACGGCTACAAAAAGCCCTTCGCCTGCGGCGTGGTGGTTGCCGGGTCGATCATCGGGCCGACCATCCCCCCCTCCAACCTGATGGTGATCTACGGTTCGATGATGGGCGTATCGATCGCCGGATTGTTTGCCGCGGGCATCCTGCCCGGACTGGTGATGGGGCTGTTCTGCATGGCGGTGATCGCCGGACTCGGCCGCCGCTGGAATCTGCCCAAGGGTACCGGACGCCCGAGTCTGCTAGGCATTCTGATTGCGTTCAAGAACAGCATCTCCGCACTGGTGATGCCCGTCATCATTCTCGGCGGCATCATTGGCGGCTTCGTCACCCCCACCGAAGGCGCGGCGATCGCCGTGTTCTACGCCCTGATCCTTGGCATGTTCGTGTTTCGCACGGTGCGCCTGGGGCACATCGAGGAAATGCTGATCAGGACGGCGCGCATCACCGGCGTGGTGTTCCTGATCATCGCCGCCGCCTCGATCCTGAGCTGGTGGATGACCTACATGAAGCTGCCCCAACTGATCACCGGCCTGTTCCTCGGACTGACTTCCGATCCGTCGATGATCATCCTGATGATCCTGATCCTGCTGATCGTACTGGGCATGTTCATGGACATCAACGCCATCCTCATCATCCTCGGCCCGATCCTTGGCGCACTGGCCGTATCGATCGGCATGGAACCGGTCCAGGCCGGCATCATGATCGTGCTGGCGCTCAACATCGGCCTGATGACACCACCCGTCGGCGCCAGCCTGTTCGTGCTCAGCTCGATTACCGGCGCGAAGATCGAAGCGATCACCAAGGCCATGTGGCCGTTCGTCATCGCCGAAATCGCCGTACTGTTCCTGGTTGCCTACTGGCCCAGCCTGACGCTGACGATGCCGCGCCTGATGGGTCTGTGATCATGTATTCGTTTTCCCCGCCGCTTCCCGCCCGACAACCCTAGCCCCAATGGAGGTAACCACCATGCGCATGTTCAGATCTCTCGCAATTGCAGCTACGCTGGCCGTTTCGGTCGGCATGCTGCCGGTCACGGCCTATGCCGAAAAGACGATCAAGCTCTCCCACCTCAACAAGAACGATCCCTTCGACAACGGCACCGGCGCGATGGCTGTCGTCTTCAAGTCGCTGGTCGAGTCGGGCACCAACGGCGCCGTCAAGGTCGAAATCTTCCCCGATGGCCAGCTCGGCAAGGACAACGAGGTCATCCAGCAAGTCAAATCCGGCGTCGTGCAGTCGTCGATTTCCACCGTCGGCGGCATCGCCTCGGTGTATCCGATGATCGGCGTGCTCGACGTACCCTTCGCCTACCCGAACATCGCCGCAACCTATGAAGTGTTCGATGGCCCCTTCGGCCACAAGCTGTCCGCCGACATCACCAAAAAGACCGGGCTTGAAGTGCTGGGCTTCGGCGACTCGGGTGGTTTCTTCGCCTTCACCAACTCCAAGCGTCCGATCAAGACGCCCGACGATATGAAGGGGCTGAAGATCCGCACGATGGGCCTGGAATCGCACAAGACCGTCGTCAGCAGCATGGGCGGACAACCGGTCGCGATCAACTGGGCCGAGGTATATACGTCGCTGCAAACCGGCGTTGCCGATGGCCAGATGAACCCCATCCCGATCGTCAAGTTCGCCAAGTTCGACGAAGTCCAGAAGTACCTGACGCTGACCAACCACCTGTTCACGCCCTATGTCTGGATCATGAACAAGGGCTTCTTCGACGGCCTCTCGGCGCAGGAAAAGGATGTCGTCAAGGCGGCGGCTGAATCGGCGATTGTTGCCTGCCGTGGCATCAACCGCATCATCGAAGCTTCCGACCGCGGCTTGCCGGCACTGGCGCAAAAGATGCAGGTCTATACCCCGACCAAGGCGGAACTTGCCAAGTTCCGCGAACTGGCCCAACCCGCCGTCAAGGCCCAGATCGCCAAGAGCTTTGGCAAGGAAGGCGAAGCCATGCTGGCCGACTTCCAGGCCGCGATCGACAAGGCTGCCAAGTAAGCGATGAGCAACACGCTTCCCCTGCCGGAACTGCGTGTCGATGCGGGTCGCCTCGCGGCGCGCATCGATGCGTTGGGCGGGGTCGGCGCGATTCCCGGCGGCGGCGTCTGTCGCCTCGCGCTGAGCGACGAGGATCGCGCCGGGCGCGATCGCGTCGTCGGCTGGATGCGTGAATTGGGACTGGCCATCAGCATCGATGCGATCGGCAATGTCGTGGGAGTCCGTCAGGGCAGCGAACCGGGCCCGCCGGTCATGGCAGGCTCACACATCGATACCGTCCGTACCGGCGGACGCTACGACGGCAACCTCGGCGTGCTGGCCGGACTGGAAGTCATCCAGACACTCAACGATGCGGGGATCGTGACGCGCCGCCCACTGGCGGTGGCATTTTTCACCAATGAGGAAGGGGCGCGTTTCAACCCCGACATGATGGGCAGCCTTGTCTTCGTGGGTGGCTTGCCGCTTGATATGGCGCTCGCCACGGTCGGCATCGATGGGGCTGCGGTAGGCGACTGCCTGCAAAAAGTCGGCTATGACGGGACGGCGCCTTGCGGCAACACGCCGGTGCATGCCTACGTCGAGCTGCATGTCGAGCAGGGTCCGGTCCTCGATGCCGAGGGCATCACCATCGGTGCGGTGGAAGGGGTCCAGGGTATTTCGTGGACGGAGTTCACTGTGCTGGGCGTATCGAATCACGCCGGCACGACCCCGATGCGCTTGCGCCATGACGCCGGCTATGTCGCCTGCGCCATCGCCAACCACGCACGCGAGATTGCGCGCGATCTGGGCGGCGATCAGGTCGCCACGGTCGGCGCCCTCAACCTGTCGCCGAACCTGGTGAATGTCATCGCCTTCAAGGCTGTGTTTACCGTCGACCTGCGCAATACCGATGAAGCCTCCTTGCAGGAGGCCGAGCGCCGTCTGCAGGCTTTCGCCGCTGGAATTGCGGCGGCCGAAGGCGTCACCCTGACCAGCCGCACGCTGGCGCGCTTCGAGCCTGTGGCCTTCGACCCTGTGGTCGTGAGTCTGGTGGAGGAAACAGCGCGCGTTCTTGGACATGCGGTGCGGCGCATGCCGAGCGGTGCCGGGCATGACGCGCAGATGCTGGCGCGGATCTGCCCCGCAGGCATGATCTTCGTGCCCAGCGTCGGTGGCATCAGCCACAACGTGAAGGAATTTACTGCCCTGCCGGATATCGAGGCCGGCGCCAACGTGCTGCTGCATACCCTGTTGCGGCTGGCTTCCTGAAGAACTGGAAATGATAAGAGGGTTGGTATGACGAGAATCGTCAAAGTCGGCGCCGCACAACTCGGCCCGATCCAGCGCAGCGACAGCCGGGAAAGCGTCGTCAAGCGGCTCCTGGAACTGCTGCGCGAAGCGCACGGCATGGCCTGCGATGTCGTGGTGTTTCCCGAACTCGCCTTGACCACCTTCTTTCCGCGCTGGTACATGGAAGACCAGGCCGAGATCGACAGCTTTTTCGAACCCGAAATGCCGGGGCCGGTAACGCGCCCGCTGTTCGAGGAAGCGGCCCGACTGGGCATCGGCTTTTATCTCGGTTATGCCGAGCTCACCAGCGAAGCTGGCCGGCCATGCCGCTTCAACACCTCCATCCTCGTAGACAAGTCGGGGCGAATCGTCGGCAAGTACCGCAAGATTCATCTGCCCGGCCATGCGGAACATGAGCCGTGGCGCCGCTTCCAGCACCTTGAAAAACGCTATTTCGAAACCGGCAATCTCGGCTTCAACGTCACGCGCGCCTATGGCGGCATCATTGGCATGTGCATCTGCAACGACCGCCGCTGGCCCGAGACCTATCGCGTCATGGGCCTGCAAGGCGTCGAGATGATCATGCTCGGCTACAACACCCCGGTGCATAACCCGCCCGCGCCGGTACACGACAACCTCGCGCACTTCCACAACCAGCTGGTCATGCAGTCGGGCGCCTACCAGAACGGCACCTGGGTCATCGGCGTCGCCAAGGCCGGCTGCGAAGAGGGTTGCGACATGATCGGCAACAGCTCGATCATCGCGCCGTCGGGCGAAATCGTCGGGAGCTGCACCACCCTCGGCGACGAGCTGGCCGTGGCGCGCTGCGATCTTGACCTCTGCAACTCCTACAAGAACTCGGTGTTCAATTTCGCGCTGCATCGCCAGCCGGAGCAGTACCGCATGATCGTCGAGCGCAAGGGCGCGATCCTTCCACCCCAGTAATCGGCCATCGACAAAGTATGAGCATGCAATGGTTCTACCGCTGCCCCACGTGCGGGACACGGTACGAGATCACCCCCGGCAGATATCTCTGCGACAACTGCGTGCAGCGACAGAAACCGGAGCGGCCACTGGAAGGCATTCTCGAAGTGGAATGGGGCGGCGACCCCGCACCCGGAGTCATTCCACTGCCGGTCGAAGCAACGTGGTTTCCCCCGATACCCGTCGGCAACACGCCGCTCTGGTCGCCCTTGCGCCTCAGGGACGAGTACAACGCACCCAACCTCTGGATCAAGGACGACACCTGCAATCCTTCGGGCTCTTTCAAGGATCGGGCCTCGTTGCTGGTTGCGGCTTTCGCCAGAAAGCACGGGGTGAAGGAGATCGTGCTCGCGTCAACGGGCAATGCGGCATCCAGCATGGCTGCGGTAGGTGCCGCCGCCGGGCTGCATGTCAAGGTCTTTCTGCCGGCACAGGCGCCCATCGCCAAGCGCATTCAGATCCTGCAGTACGGCGCAGAACTCATCCCCGTGAATGGCACCTACGACGAGGCGTACGACCTGTCGCTCGAATATTCGCACCGGACCGGCGCCCTCTCGCGCAACACGGCCTACAACCCGCTGACGATCGAGGGCAAGAAAACCGTCGCCTTCGAAATCGTCGACGACCTGATCAAGGCCGGCGCAGGCGCGCCCGACCATGTATTCGTTCCCGTCGGCGACGGTGTCATTCTTGCGGGGGTGTATCGCGGTTTCGAGAACCTGCTCAAGCTGGGCAGAATCCACAAGATACCGACCGTCTGGGCTTGTCAGGCAGAAGGCTCAAGTGCCATCGCGCGCGCACTGGCCTCGCCCCATTCCGGCGCAAGCGCCTTCGCTGCCCCGTTGCCCGCGAAAACTATTGCGGACTCGATTGCCGTCGCTGTGCCGCGTAACGGACTACATGCCCTGGCCAAGCTGAGAAAGCACGGTGGCAGGGCAATCAGCGTTTCGGACAGCGAAATCCTTGCCGCCCAGAAAAAGCTCTCCGCACTATCCGGCCTGTTCGCCGAGCCGTCTTCGAGCGCCGCATTCGCCGGCTGGCTCAAGGCGCGGGAATCCGTTGCGGCGGAAGAAACCTGCGTCCTGCTGATTACCGGTTCCGGCCTGAAGGATGTCAAATCCGCGGCGCACGGATTGGGGCTGGACTGTTGAACGAGAATAGGAGACTTCGATGATCGATCTGAAAATCAACGCCGCGCAGCGGAAGAAAAACATCCAGCGTTGTCGGGACAAGGGAATCATCCTGCCCACCTACGCCCAGATGCGCGACCCGGCGCTGATCCCCGGCTCGGTGAAGAAGGAGCTGACGGGCATCGGCTTGTGGGATGTGCATGTCAGGAACCTGTTCCGCATCAACTGGCATAACGAGCCAGTGGAAAAAGGCGGCGGATTCTCCGGCGTCAACTTCGTGGAGTTGCCCCATGCCATCACGGGCACCAAGGCGCGAATTATCGGGATCGTCGGCAAATGGTTCCCCACCGGGGCGCACAAGGTTGGCCCGGCGATTTCCTGTCTGCTGCCCGAACTGGTGACGGGCCGCTTCGACCCGACGACCCAGAAGGCGGTCTGGCCGAGCACGGGCAATTACTGTCGGGGCGGCGCCTACATCTCCCGGCTGCTGTCCTGCCCGTCCGTCGCCATCCTGCCGGAAGGCATGTCGAAAGAGCGTTTTGCGTGGCTCAGGACGATGGCCGAAGAAGTCATCGCCACGCCGGGTTGCGAATCCAACGTCAAGGAAATTTTCGACAAGTGCATCGAACTCGAGCGCACGCGGCCCGAAGCGGTGATCTTCAACCAGTTCGACCAGCTGCCCAATTCACTATGGCATTACAACGTGACGGGACCGGCCATGGCGGAGGTGTTCGGGAAAATCGCACGGCCCGGCGATGCGGTCGCGGGCGCCGTCCTTTCCTCGGGCTCGGCCGGCACAATGGCGGCAGGCTCCTATTTGCGCGACACATTCCACGGCGCGAAGGTTGGCGTGGCCGAAGCCCTGCAGTGCCCCACCATCCTGGAGAACGGCTTCGGCGATCACCGCATTGAGGGCATTGGCGACAAGCATATTCCCTGGATTCACAACATGCGGGAAACCGACGCAGCCATCGGCATAGACGACGAGCTGCCCATCCGTTTCATGCGCCTGTTCAACGAAACGGCCGGCAGAAAACTTCTGGCCGAGAATGGCGTGAACCAGGAAGTCCTCGATAAGCTCGAGTGGATGGGAATTTCCAGCATCGGCAACATGATCGGCGCGATCAAGTTTGCCAAATACTACGAACTCGGCGAGAGCGACGTCGTCTTCACGGTGTTCACCGATTCCATGGCGATGTACCAGAGCCGCCGGGCCGAACTCGATGCGGAACGCGGCGCTTACGACCAGCGCCAGGCCGATCGCGATTACGACCGTCTGGGGGGCATCTCGCTGGATCATGTGCTTGAACTCTCGCACGTTGACAAGCGACGCGTGCATCAGCTCAAGTATTTCTCCTGGGTTGAACAGCTCGGCAAGAGCGTCGAGGAGCTGCGCGCCCAGTGGGACGACTACCGGAACTACTGGGGCTGCCTGCGTACCCAGTTAACAGAGCTGGACCAGATGATCGACGCGTTCAACGCGGAAGTGCAGGCAACTTGAAATCGCTCCGCGAACTTTACCGGATCGGGCTCGGCCCTTCGAGCAGCCACACCATGGGGCCGCGCTTCGCCGCTGAGGCCTTTGCCGCAGCGGCGCCCCCGGCCGCACGCCTGCGTGTCACGCTCTACGGCAGTCTGGCCGCGACCGGCCGCGGTCACCTGACCGATCGCGCCGTCAGCGAGCCCTTCCTGCCGACGCCGGTCGAGATCGTCTGGTTGCCCGAGCAATCGCTGCCGCGCCACCCCAACGGCATGCTGTTCGAGGCACTCGACACGTCCGGCAGCGTGCTTGCCGTGCGCCTCAGGTATTCCGTGGGCGGCGGCGCCCTGCTGGATGAAAACGGCAAGCCCGATGGCGGCGATGACGTTTATCCCTACCCCGGCATGCGCGAAATCCTGGCGGAAACAGAGCGTGATGGCCTGCTGATCTGGGAACTCGTCGGCCGGCACGAAGGACAGGCGATCTGGCCGTATCTGGGCAGCATCTGGGCAAGCATGCAAAAGACCATCGCAGCCGGCCTGAACGCCGAAGGCAAGTTGCCCGGCACGCTGAATGTGCCGCGCAAAGCATCCGCCTACCATGCCCGCGCACAAAACCTGGCCGGCTACTTCGGGCAGACGGCCATGCAGTTCGCCTATGCGCTGGCCGTGTCGGAAGAAAATGCGGCAGGAGGCGAAGTCGTCACCGCGCCGACCTGCGGTGCCTGCGGCGTGTTGCCTGCGGTGCTGTTTTTCCTGCAGCAGCAGTCGCGACTGTCCGACGAGAAAATCCTCCACGCCCTGGCCACGGCCGGAATGATCGGCAACATCGTCAAACGGAACGCCTCGATTTCGGGCGCCGAGGTCGGCTGCCAGGGCGAAGTGGGCACGGCCTGCGCCATGGCGGCGGGTGCCGCCGCACAATTGCTGGGTGGCTCGGTGCGCCAGATCGAATATGCGGCAGAGATGGGGTTGGAACACCACCTCGGTCTCACCTGCGACCCGATCGGCGGCTACGTGCAGATTCCGTGCATCGAGCGCAATGCCATCGCCGCCGTGCGCGCGGTCGACTGCGCGGCGTATGCCCTGCTTTCCGATGGCCACCACATCGTTTCCTTCGACGAGGTGGTACACACCATGTGGGAGACCGGCTGCGACATGAAAGCCAGCTATCGCGAAACCGCGCAAGGTGGGCTGGCAAAGATCCACTTGCTGCGCAAGAATGGCGCGCACAGCTTCCCGGGCATGGGTAGCTGATTTTGCGCCGTGCCGGCGGCGCCGACATTCTCGAACTGCCGGAAGGCAGCCTATACTCCTCCCTTGACGCTCAAGTAGAGCATCTGCAAACATGCATGCTGCCACCCTGTTTCTGATCATTCTGACCGCAGGCCTCGCCAGCCAGTGGGTGGCTTGGCGCATCCAGTTGCCAGCCATCGTCATCCTCATCGCCACCGGGCTGGTGCTGGGGCCGGTGACGGGCATCATCGAGCTCGCGCTGCCGCGCAACGAACTGGCCGAACTGATCGGCCTGGGCGTGGCAATCATCCTGTTCGAAGGCGGCATGGACCTGAAGCTCGGCGAGTTTCGCCGCGTCGGCCATGGCATCGGCCGGCTGACCGTCGTCGGCCCGCTGCTGGCCTGGCTGTTCGGCAGCCTGGCCGCGCATCACCTGGCCGGCTTGAGCTGGCCGGTCGCCTGCGTGCTCGGTGCGATCCTCGTGGTGACCGGCCCGACGGTGATCGTCCCGCTGCTGCGTCAGGCCCGGCTCAACAAGGAATCGGCCTCGCTGCTGAAATGGGAAGGCATCGTCAACGACCCGGTTGGCGTACTGCTGGCCGTGCTGACGTTCCAGTATTTCACCAGCGCCGACAGTGGTCTGGCGCAAACCCTGAGCGGCCTGGGCGCGGCGATTGTCGCCGCCGCGGTGTTTGGTGGCCTCGGCGGCTGGCTCACCGGCTGGTTCTACCGGAAAGGCATGGTGCCCGAACACCTGAAGGCACCCGTCCTGATGGTGCTGGTTTTGGTGGTCTACTGGATCAGCAATCTCGTCCAGCACGAGGCCGGGCTATTAAGCGTCACCCTCATGGGCTTGGTGGTCGGCAACATGCGGCTCGTCGAGCGCGAGGATTTGCAGCACTTCAAGGAAAACCTGACGGTCGTCCTGCTGTCGGTCCTGTTCATCATCATCCCGTCGCAACTGGATGCCAGTCACCTCGCGGCGATCGACGTCCGCATTCTCCTGTTCGTCCTGGCCATGCTGCTGGTGGCGCGTCCGCTGACGATCCTCCTGGCCACGCTCGGCGCCCCGATGCGCAAGGAAGACAAGCTTCTGCTGGCCTGGATCGCCCCGCGCGGCATCGTGGCGGCGGCGACGGCGGGCATCTTCGGCCCGGCGCTGGTGGCCAGCGGCTATCCGGATGCCGAAAAGCTGCTGCCCATCGTCTTCCTCATCATCATCGTCACCGTGCTGGCGCACGGCCTGACCCTCGGCAACCTGGCACGGCGGCTGGGGCTGGCCGCGCGCACGGCGAACGGCCTGCTGATCGTCGGCGCTTCGCCCTGGACCATCGCGCTGGCACAGGTGCTAAAGAAGCTGGAAATCGAGGTGATGCTGGTGGATGGCGGCTATCAACGCCTGAAGGCAGCGCGCATGGCAGGCATCGAGGTTTTCTACGGCGAAGTGCTTTCCGAGCGCGCCGAGGAGACGCTGGAAACCCAGCACCTGAACCATCTGCTGTGCGCGACCGAAAACGACTTCTACAACGCACTGGTGTGCAAGGCACAGGGTCGGCGTTTCGGCCACCATCGCACCCTGCAGCTCGCCACGCACCAGGAATCCAGCCACGAATCCAAGCGCCTCACCCTGCAGCAGCGCGGCTACATCGCCTTCGATACGGTTGCCGATTACGAAACGCTAAACCAGCGGCTGGCCGAAGGCTGGAAGATCCAGGTCAATGAACTGGGCGAAGAATTCGGCTGGAAACAGATGAAAGAGCGCCTGGGCGAGATCGGCAGCGACTGGATTCCCCTCGGCATCGTCACACCGGACGATACGCTGCGGCTGTTTTCCAGCGAGCAGTCGCTGACGCCGGAAAAAGGCTGGACCGTACTGTATTTCGCGCCAGAGCATAAGCGCGAAACCCAGGGATAAAGTCGGCGCTGGCGGGACGGCGCCGCCAGGTTTCAGTTGGCGGGCACCGGCATCGGACGCCGGTCAAGCAAAGCCAGCCAGCCGCGAATCACGCGGTAGAGCAACCACAGCCCGATCACCATGATCAGCAGCCAGGCCAGCGGGATGCCGATGATGGTCATGACCAGCAGGCCGGCCAGCAGGCACCACAACGCGCCGAACCAGAAGGTGCGCAACTGCCAGCGCCAGTGGGTTTCGAGCCAGGTATCACGCACATTGGAACGCGTAACGTAGTTGATGATTACGGCAATGATCGACGGCCAGCCGAAGATGAAGGCGCCGACGATGGTCGCCGGCCCGAGCACACCACCCGCCGCCGAAAGCGCATGCAGGCCGTACATGATGTGACACCAGGCGCGCTGGCCGTCGAGGTTGTCGCTGCGAATGATTTCACCATTTTGGTCAAAGTCGGCCATCTTTACTCCTTATTATTCACTTGGTTTTCAAATGCCATCGGTCGCGCACGAATGCCGTGGCTTCGGCCTCGGGCTGAGGCCGGCTGAGCAGATAGCCCTGGCCGTAATCGCAACCGAGCTCGCGCAAAAAGTCGTACTGGCGCTCGGTCTCGATGCCCTCGGCAACCACCTCGAGTCCGAGATTGTGGGCCAGCGCGATGGTCGCCGCACAAATGGCGGCATCGTTGGGATCGGTCTCGATGTCCATGACGAAAGAACGATCCAGCTTGAGCCGGTGGATCGGCAGGAGCTTGAGGTAGCTGAGCGACGAATAGCCAGTACCGAAGTCGTCGATTGCCAGCTGCACACCCATCTTGCGCAGGGCCTTGAGGATTTCAATGGTAGCGTCGGGATCCTGCATCGCCAGTGACTCGGTGATCTCCAGTTCGATGTCCTCGCCGGTAAGGCCATTTTCGCCGAGCGCATGTGCGACGCGCGCGACAAAATCCTTCTGGCGCAACTGGTGTGCGGAAATATTGATTGCCATGCGCGCCCCGGCGATGCCCTGCGTGCGCCAGCCGTGCACACAGCGGCAGGCCTCGTCGAGAATCCATTCGCCGAGGGGCACGATCAGACCGGTATCTTCCGCGACGGGAATGAACTTGAGCGGCGCAATCATGCCCTCGTCGGGATGCAGCCAGCGCACCAGCGCCTCGGCACCGGTCGCGCGGCCGTTGCGCATGTCGATCTGCGGCTGGTAGTGCAGCAGGAACTGGTGTTCCCGGATCGCCTTGCGCAGCCGGTTTTCGAGCAGCAGCCTTTCGGCCGCGGTACGGGTCATCTCCCCGGCGAAGAACTGGAAGTTGGCGCGGCCCTGCGACTTGGCGTGATACATGGCGATATCGGCATTCTTCATCAGCTTCTCGACACTGTCCCCATCGTTGGGGAAGACGGCGATGCCAATGCTGGGCGTGGTGTGCAACTCGTGGCCGTCGATGCGGCAGGGTAGCGCGATGCTCATCAGGATCTTTTCGGCAACATGGGCCGCCGCCAGATCCACGCCATCACCCGTCAGCACGATGACGAATTCGTCGCCGCCGAGCCGGGCCACCATGTCGCTCGCGCGCACGCTCTGCCGAAGGCGCCGCGCCACCTCGACCAGCAGGTCATCACCGACAGGATGGCCGAGGGTATCGTTGATCATCTTGAAGTGGTCGAGATCAATGAACATCACGGCGAGGCGCGCATTTTCGCGCCGCGCCAGGGCGATTGCCTGCTCCAGCCTTCCCTCGAGCGTAAAGCGGTTGGGCAGCCCGGTCAGTGCGTCGTGGAGAGCAAGGTGGCGGATTCTTTCCTCGGCCTCCTTCTGCTCGCTGATGTCGGCGAAGGCGCCGATGTGATGAAGAATCTCACCGGCCGCATCGCGCACCAGGGAGATGCTCAGCAGCTTGGGATAAACGCTGCCGTCCTTGCGCCGGTCCCAGATCTCGCCGAGCCAGAAACCCTGTTCGCGGATACTCCGCCACATCGCCTGGTATTGCTCCGGCGTGGTACGCCCCGAGGCCAGCAGGCGCGGATTCATGCCGCGCGCCTCGTCCGCCGAATAACCGGTCAGCCGCGTGAACGCCGGGTTGACCTCGACAATGGCATTATTCTTGTTGGTGATCATCAACCCCTCACCGCTGTGACGGAACACGCTGGCCAGCAGATGTAACTGCGCTTCCGCCTCCTTGCTCTGGGTAATGTCCTGCACGATGCCGACGCCGGACAGCAACTGGCCCTGCGTGTCGAGACGCAACTCGGCCTTTTCGCGCACCCAGCGCACGGCCCCGTCCACGATGATGCGGTGCTCGAAGTCATAGAGTGCACTTGTCAGGGCGGCCTGCCAGGCACGGTCCACACCTTCCCGGTCGTCCGGATGGACGCAGTCGAGAAACAGTTCATAGGTAAGCGGCGTGCCACACGCAATGCCGAAGATGCGGTAGGTCTCGTCCGACCAGAGCAGACGATTGTCCTGCAGGATGAGTTCCCAGCTGCCGATATGAGCAACCCCCTGAGCAGCATTCAGCGTGGCTTCGCTGGCGCGCAAGGCGACCTCGGTCACCCGCCGTTCGGCTACCTCGTGCTCGAGTAATGTGTGCGCCTGTTCAAGGTCCGCAGTGCGCTCCGCCACCCGCTGCTCGAGTGAAGCATTGAGCTGCTGCACCATACCGAGGGCAACACGCTCGCGCCTGCGGGATTCAAGATTGAGCCGGTACAACACTCGAATGATGCCAATGCTGATCAGCACGGCGCACAAGGCGCGTAAGACTTCCACCGGGAAGCCGAAGCGCACGAGGAATCCCTCCCTTGTTGGCAGCCAGGCGGAGAAGGCCGGATCGCCGTTCACCACCAAACCGGCAAGCACCCCATAGAGTAAAAAACCGGCGGTCGCCAGTTGCAGCGGGGCAAACAGATTCAGCGCGAAGTCGGCGCGGATGGCGCGGTAAAACCGCAACAGTCCGATGCCGGTCAACAGGGCTCCGGGAAAGCCGAAGAAATAGCGGATGCCCGCGTTAGCCCCCCGCAGGGGCTCATCGGCCACCAACGTCACGAGAAGCAGGCCGGCGCACAACACAAAATAAAACATGACATCACGCCAGGCAGCCCAAGCGGGGGCGGGCGAACGCAACGACTGCAGGTGACACAGGCGACGTCCGAACTCGACGAGCGCCAGATAGGATGCGAACAGCAAGGCCGCGCTCAGCGCATGGGTAAGTGTCGTGCCGCTGTTATGGGTGTAATGCCACCATTCGAAAAACTCGCGGCCGGCATGCAACACGCCGAACAGTGCGAGCAACCAGAGCAAGCCCTCAATGACATATTTTCCCGAGCGAGGCTGCAGAAAGATTGCGATGCCGAGAAACAGGAAGGCAGACCCATAGACGAGATAGACCTCGCCCATATGTGCTGGCAGATCGATCAAGTTACAGTCCCAGCGACTGCCATAACGCGTCGACGCGCTGCTTCACAGCGGCATCCATGACGATCGGGCGACCCCACTCACGACTGGTTTCGCCCGGCCACTTGTTGGTCGCGTCGATGCCCATCTTGCTGCCCAGCCCGGCGACGGGCGAGGCAAAATCCAAATAGTCGATCGGCGTATGTTCGGCAATCAAGGTATCGCGCGCGGCATCGACGCGCGTAGTGAGCGCCCAGATCACTTCGGGCCACGCGCGCACGTCGATGTCATCGTCCACCACGATGATGAACTTGGTGTACATGAACTGGCGCAAAAAGCTCCAGATGCCGAACATCACGCGTTTGGCGTGGCCGGGATACTGCTTCTTCAGGCTCACCACCGCGAGGCGATACGAGCAGCCTTCCGGCGGCAGGTAGAAATCGGCAATCTCGGGAAACTGCTTCTGCAGGAGCGGCACGAAGACTTCGTTGAGCGCCACGCCCAGCATCGCCGGTTCGTCGGGGGGCTTGCCGGTGTAGGTGGAGTGGTAAATCGGGTTGGAGCGCATCGTCATGCGCTCGATGGTGAACACCGGAAACTCCGCCTGCTCGTTGTAGTAGCCGGTGTGGTCGCCGTACGGACCTTCGTGTGCCACTTCGCCCGGGTGAATCACGCCTTCGAGCACGATCTCGGCGCGCGCCGGCACCTGCAGAGCGGAGCCGATGCATTTCGTCAGCTCGGTCTTGCCACCGCGCAGCAGCCCGGCAAACTGGTATTCGGAAAGGTTGTCGGGCACCGGCGTGACCGCGCCGAGGATGGTCGCCGGATCGCAGCCCAGCACCACCGCCACGGGGAACGGCTGACCGGGATTGGCCGCACAGTGATCGCGAAAATCCAGTGCGCCGCCGCGATGCGCCAGCCAGCGCATGATCACCTTGTTTTGCCCAATCACCTGCTGACGGTAGATGCCGAGGTTCTGGCGCGCCTTGAGCGGCCCGCGCGTCACCGTCAGGCCCCAGGTGATTAGCGGTGCAGCGTCGCCCGGCCAGCAGGTCATCACCGGCAGGCGCGACAGATCAACATCCTTCCCTTCCCAGACGATTTCCTGACAGGGTGCGGAACTGACCATCTTCGGCGCCATGTTGAGCACCTGCTTGAGGATGGGCAACTTATCCCAGGCATCGCGCAGACCCTTGGGTGGTTCGGGCTCTTTCAGGTAGGCAAGCAGCTTGCCGACCTCGCGCAGGGAATTCTTCCAGTCGCTGCCGTCACCTTGCGCACCCATCCCCAGGGCAACACGCTGCGGCGTACCGAACAAGTTGGCGAGTACCGGCATTTCTCCGGTCTGCGGCTTCTCGAACAGCAGCGCCGGCCCGCCGGAACGCAATACGCGGTCGGCAATTTCCGTCATTTCCAGCTTCGGATCGACCGCGACGCCGATGCGCTTGAGCTCGCCCTGCGCTTCGAGTTGGTCGATGAATTCGCGCAGGTCCTGGGCGGCGTTCATGGCATGGCTCTCGGATGATTCAGCAAATAGTCGGCGACGATGCCGGCGAACACCGCAGCACCCAGCCAGTTGTTGTGCAAAAAAGCCTTGAAGCAGCGCATGCGTTCCCGTCCCCGGATCAGGGTGTAATGATAGCCGGCAATGCCTGCCGCGACGACAAGCCCCATAGCATACGGCCAGCCAAAGCCGAGCCGCCAGCCAACATAGGCAAGCATGGCCAGCGTGGCGAGATAGCAGAGCATGATTGCCGCGATGTCGTAGCGGCCGAAGGTCAAGGCCGAGGTCTGGATGCCGATCCGGCGGTCGTCGTCGATGTTGACCAACGCATATTCGGTATCGTAGGCGACCGCCCAGAAGATGTTGGCGGCCAGCAGCAGCCAGGCAATTTGCGAAACCTCTCCCTGGATCGCGGCGAAGGCCATCGGGATGCCGAAGCCGAACGCGACACCGAGATAGGCCTGCGGGACGGCGAAGAAGCGCTTGGTGAAGGGATAGCTCGCGGCGAGAAACAGCGCCGCCACACTCAAGCCGAACACCAGTGGCGTCAGCAGCGGCAGGATCAGCAGAAAGGCGCAGAGCACCAGAAAACCACAAAGGATAAATGCTTCGCGCGGCGTCACCGTGCGCGCGGCGAGCGGCCGCATTTTCGTGCGCTCGACATGTGGATCGAAATCACGGTCGGCATAATCGTTGATGACGCAACCGGCCGAGCGCATCAATGCCGTGCCCAGCACGAAAATCCAGACGACCATCCAGTGGGGCTGGCCATCCGCCGCGATCCACAAGGCCCAAAGCGTCGGCCACAGCAGCAGCAGGATGCCGATAGGCTTGTCGAGCCGCATCAGCTTTTCGTAGCGGTCGAGGCGTTGCTTGACGAGGGCCAGCGTGGTCATGGAAAGATTTTACGCTTTGAGCAATTCCGCGCGGCCGGCGAGCCAACGAGCGAGATGACGTTCGGCATGGTCGGGCCACTGCCCTAGCAATTCTTCGGCAGCGGCGCGCGCCGCTTCGACGAGCGCCGTGTCTTCGAGATCGGCAAACCGCAGCAGGGGCAGGCCGCTTTGCCGCGCACCAACGAATTCGCCCGGCCCGCGCAAGTGCAAATCCTGCCGCGCAATCTCGAAGCCGTCGGTATTCTCGAAGATGATTTTCAGCCGCGCCCGCGCAGATTCGGACAGCGGTTTTTCATAGAGCAACACGCAGGTGGATTCGGCGGCACCGCGTCCGACACGGCCGCGCAACTGGTGCAACTGCGCGAGCCCGAAGCGCTCGGCGTGTTCGATCACCATCAGGCTGGCATTGGGCACATCGACGCCAACCTCAATCACCGTCGTCGCGACGAGCAGGTTGATTTCGTTCTTCACGAACCCCGCCATTACGGCGGCTTTCTCGTCGGTCTTGAGCCGGCCATGCACCAGCCCGATGTGAAGTTCCGGCAGTTCTGCCGTGAGGTGCGCGTAGGTATCCTCGGCGGTCTTGAGCTGCAAGGCTTCCGACTCTTCGATCAGCGGACAGACCCAATATACCTGCCGTCCCGCACGGCACAGCTCACGCACGCGTTCGACGATTTCGTCGCGCCGCGCCGCACCGACCAGCTTGGTGACGACCGGCGTGCGGCCGGGCGGCAGCTCGTCGATCACCGACACATCGAGATCGGCGTAGTAGCTCATCGCCAATGTTCTTGGGATGGGCGTGGCCGACATCGCGAGCTGGTGGCTGTGCAGACCTTTTTGCTTGAGCGCAAGGCGCTGCCGCACGCCGAAGCGGTGCTGCTCGTCGACGATGGCCAGTCCGAGTCGTGCGAACTCGACGTTTTCCTCGATGAGCGCATGCGTGCCCACCACCAGTGCCGTCTCGCCAGCGCCGACTTTTGCAATGGCAGCCTGCTTGTCCTTTTTCTTCTGGCTACCGGACAGCCATGCAACCTCAATACCGAGCGGCGCCAGCCAGCCCGAGAGTTTTCGATAATGCTGTTCGGCAAGAATCTCGGTCGGCGCCATCAGCGCAGCCTGATGGCCGGCTTCAACCGCGCGCAGCATCGCCAGTGCGGCAACCACCGTCTTGCCACTGCCGACATCGCCCTGCAACAGACGTTGCATCGGATGCGGCTGGCGCAGGTCCTGTTCGATCTCGTGCCAGACGCGCTGTTGCGCCTGCGTGAGCCTGAAAGGCAATTGGGTGAACAGCTGCTTCGTCAATGATCCGTCGCCAGCCAGCCGCGGTGCGCCGCGCGCGCGGCGGGCAGCATAAGACTGGCGCAACGAGATCTGCTGAGCGAGCAGTTCGTCGAAGGCAATGCGTTGCCAGAAGGGGCGCTGCCATTGCGCCAGCGCCTCGGCGGCCAGTCCGGGCGGCGGCGCATGCAGCGAACGCACACTCGCGGCGAAGTCTTTCAGTTTCAGCCGCCCGATCAGCGGCTCGGGCAGGGTTTCGGCGAGATCGATTTCATCCAGCGCACGTCCGATCAGCTTGCGCAGCGTCGCCTGCCCCAGCCCTGCCGTCGTGGGATAAACCGGCGTCAGCGCGGTCGGCAGTGCCTCGTCACCATGCAGTACTCGAAAGCGCGGATGGATCAGTTCGCTACCCCAGAAGCCGCCACGCACTTCGCCAAAGACACGCAAGCGTGCGCCCGGCTGCAAGACCTTTTGCTGGCTCGGATAGAAGTTGAGGAAGCGCAACATCAGCTCACCCGTGCCGTCCTCGACACGACAAACCAGTTGGCGTTTTGGCCGGTAGGCAAGCTCGCTGGAAACCACCGTGACCTCGAACTGTGCTGCCGTGCCAGGCATGGCGTCGGCGATTGCGGTAATGCGCGTCTCGTCCTCGAAGCGCAGCGGCAGGTGCAGGACGAGATCGGCCTGACTATGCAGGCCGAGTGTTTTCAGTTTTTCGGTGACGACGGGTGTCGCCCCCGGAATGGCTGCTGGTTTAGCCAATCACCAGCACGGCATCGGCCTCGACGAGGGCGCCGCGCGGTAACTCCTTGACGCCGACGGCGGCGCGCGCCGGATAAGGCTGGTTGAAGTAGCGCACCATGGTTTCGTTGACCTTGGCGAAGTTGGCGAGATCGGTCAGGTACACGTTGACCTTCACGGCGGCATCCAGCGTCGTCCCCGCGGCGGCAGCCACCGCCTTCAGGTTATCGAAGACGCGCACGATTTGCGCGTCGATGCCTTCGGCCATTTGCATCGTGGCGGGATCGAGGCCGATCTGTCCGGACAGGTAGAGGGTGTCGCCAACCTTCACGGCTTGCGAGTAGGTGCCGATGGCGGCAGGGGCGTTGGCGGTACTGATGATCTGGCGTGACATATTCACTCCTCAATCTGATGGCAGCGCATTATCGCCTGACCAGCAAACCATCGTCGATACCCAGACCCTTGAGCTTGGCGCGCGCGGCATCGGCCTCGGCACGCGAGGCGAAGGGGCCAACCTGCACACGCGACTCGATCTGCGCGGGAATACCGGCCGCCTGAAGTCTCGTCACCAGCTCCTCGGCATTCACATGGTTGCTGAACACGCCAACCTGGACGAGAAAGCGCCGCGCACCTTCGGCTGCCGCCGTGAGGGGCCGGGAGGCCGGTGCGTGAGCGGCAGCCTGAGCCGGCACGTTGCGCTCGGGAATGACGCGGGCGATCTCACGCGCTGCGTCCTGTTTGGGCGGCACACCCATGGCAGGTGCGTGCGCGGGCGGTTTGATCGATGCCGAGCGAGGTGTTGCCGGCTGGGTCAGGGGCTTGGCGCTCGGCAGCGGCGCCAGCACGGTCTCGGTACGCTCGGGTACGACATCGGCAACCTTGTCTTCCGCAGCCGACCCCTCGGCGGATTTTTCTTCCCCGGTGTTGATCGACGGTTCGGTCGGCTCGATTTTCCCGATGGGCGCAGCGGCCATCTTTGGCAATGCCGGCGCCTGCGGCTTGTTGAGAACATCGAACATCGCCAGCCCCCCGAGCAGGCCGAGGATCACCACGCCGGCCACGGCGATGCGCGACAACAGCCGCTTTTTCAGCGCGCTGTCGTCTACATTGTCTTCAGCCGTTGCGGCGATGTTCGATTCCGACACTGGGCTCGAATCTGTCGCCGCCGGCAACTCGGGCATCCCGTTCTGCGCCATCATTTTCTCCTTGTTCAAAATTTTTCTCGCTGCGGCTCAGGGCATGCACCAGTTCGGCCTCGCCCAGCGAAATATCCAGACGGTCGGCCACGTCCTGGGCAGTCAGGCCGCGCTGCGAAAGTGCCATAGCTTCGGCATATTGTGGCGATACATGGCGTGTGGCCCGCAACTCTTCCATTTCGGCGCGCATGGCTTCCATTTCCTTGCGCAGGCGCCGGATTTCAATTTCCATCTCGGAACGGGCCAGATGCTCGGCAAGCTGCTCGCCAAAGCCGGCACTTCTCGGCGGAGCGGCTTCGGTTGGCGCCAAAGGTTCCACCGGAATAACATCCTCCGGCACCCCCGCGGTTTCGGTCAGATAGGGCGCTTCCAGTTTCTGCGCGGCAGGTGCGGGCTGTTTCACCCGCATCAGCTTGAGCAGCGTGACCGCCAGATACAGAACGGCCAGCCCCATCAGGAGCAATATTCCTTCCCGCCAGCCGAACATTGCCCAATCCATTCCTATCGTCCCTCACCCGCACGCCCGACTTCGGACAGTACGACGATCATAACCACGCGAATAAATTGATAAAAGCTGAGCAGGCAGTGGTTTTTTCCCATGTTTTCCGGCGCCGGGACAAATCACTTGAATATTGTGCGCTGCATCCTCATATTCGGTTACAAATTTCAGCTTCAAGGAAGGGAACCCCTGCTGCTTGAATAGGGTCGCAGTATGTCCCGTCCGAACAACAGCAAGAGAAAGGATTCTTACAATGAACCGCAGGCAGATGACTCTGATCGAGGTACTGCAACCGCGCAGTTTCCAGATCACCCCGGAACGCTCCCGGGTAACGCGTACCATCGTGCAGCCGGAAGTGGACGCCTTCGAACAGCAGGAAGCACTTGCTGCGGCGCAACAGTCAGCGCTGGCCGCAGTTTTCAACGAGCGGCGTCCCGTTGAACCGGCAACCCAACTGGTTGGCGCCTGATCTTACCGTTACTCGAGGGGCGGAACCTCGCGCTTTCTGCCGTCGTGATCCAGGCAGACGTAGGTCAGCGTCGCTTCGGTAACTTTCACCACAATGGGATGCGTCGGGTTACGCTCGGCAAAGACCTGTACGTCAACAGTAATTGAGGTTCGGCCGGTTTTGGCGATCCGGGCATAAAAGCTGACCACGTCGCCCACCGAAATCGGCTGTTTGAATAGGAATGAATTGACAGCCACCGTGGCGATACGTCCGCGCGCCCGGCGCATCGCCGGAATGGCCCCCGCGATATCCACCTGCGCCATCACCCAGCCGCCGAAAACATCGCCTCCCGCATTGACGTCGGCCGGCATCGGCATCACCCGCAAAGCGAGCTCCTCGTCGGGCATCAATACGCCTCTGTGACCTGTCTTATCGCTCATGGAGCGGATCATACCCCGCCTGGGGCACTGCTAGAATCGCCCCATGCGCCGTGATATCGCCCTGCCGGCCCCGCCTTCGGCCAAACGCCACGACTGGCAAACCGTCAAAACGCTCTTTCCCTACCTCTGGCAGTGGCGTGGCCGGATTCTGCTGGCCCTGGCCTGCCTCATCGCCGCCAAGCTGGCGAACGTCGCCGTGCCGCTGGTATTCAAGGACATCATCGACGGCTTCGCCCCCAACAGCGCTGCGCAGGTCGCGCTGATTGCCCCGTTGGGTCTGATCGCCGCCTACGGCCTGCTGCGTTTCGGCGTTGCCTTGTTTACCGAACTGCGCGAACTGCTCTTTACACGGGTCACGCAGCGTGCGGTGCGGACCATTGCACTGCAGGTCTTCGAGCATCTACACCACCTCTCGCTGCGCTTTCATCTCGAACGCCAGACCGGCGGCCTCACCCGCGACATCGAGCGCGGCACACGCGCCATCGGCTCGCTGATCAGTTACACGATCTATTCGATCCTGCCGACACTCGTCGAGGTCGGGCTGGTGCTGGGCATACTGGCGATGCGCTACGAACCCAGCTTTACGCTGATCGCCACCGGTACGCTGGTCGTATATATCGCTTTCACCATCGTGCTTTCCAACTGGCGTGTGCATCTGCGCCGCGAGGTGAACGAACTCGATTCGGCCGCCAGCACGCGTGCCATCGACAGCCTGCTCAACTACGAGACAGTTAAATATTTCAACAATGAGGGCTGGGAAAAGGAACGTTACGACCAGCAAATGCTGAAGTGGGAAGCGGCGCAGGTCAAAAGCCAGTACTCCCTGTCCTGGCTCAACCTCGGCCAGGCCGGCATCATTGCCATTGGTGTCACCCTGATGATGTGGCGCGCTGCGGTTGGCGTCACCAACGGTTCCCTGACGGTAGGCGATATCGTTCTGGTAAATGCCCTCCTGATCCAGCTCTACATTCCGCTCAACTTTCTCGGCGTGCTTTATCGCGAGATCCGCCAGTCGCTCACCGACATCGAGCGCATGTTCGCATTGCTCGGGCAGAACCGGGAAGTCCAGGATGCGCCCGGGGCACGTGCGCTCGATGCCAGCCAAACGGGTCAATGTGCGGTGCGCTTCGAGAACGTGAGCTTCGCCTACGAATCGCGCAGGCCGATCCTGCATGATGTCAGCTTCGAAATTCCCGCCGGCCAGACGCTGGCAGTCGTCGGCCAAAGCGGCTCGGGCAAGAGCACGCTGGCGCGACTGCTGTTCCGCTTTTACGATGTGAATGGCGGCGCCATCCGCATCAATGGTCACGACATCCGCCAATTGACGCAGGCCAGCCTGCGCGCCGGGATCGGCATCGTGCCGCAGGACACGGTATTGTTCAACGACACACTGGCCTACAACATCCAGTACGGTCGACCGACGGCCAGTGTCGAGGAAGTGCGGGAAGCTGCCCGTGCCGCACACCTCGCCGAATTCATCGAACGCCTGCCGGACGGCTACGACACCCGTGTCGGTGAACGTGGCCTGAAGCTGTCAGGTGGCGAAAAACAGCGTGTCGCCATCGCCCGCACCCTGCTGAAGAATCCGCCGATCCTGATTTTCGACGAAGCCACTTCTGCCCTTGATTCGAAGACGGAAAAAGGGATTCAGGCCGAACTGGAGCAGGCGGCGATTGGGCGCACCGCGCTGATCATCGCTCATCGCCTGTTCGACGGTGATGAACGCCGACGAAATCCTGGTGCTGGACGGCGGCCGTGTTGTTGAACGCGGCACGCATCGCGCCCTGCTCGAGCGCGACGGGGCCTACGCCAGGATGTGGGCGCTGCAGCAACAGGAAGACCGCATGGCTGAACCGGACGTTGTATAGTTGCTCGGTCTTTAACCAGGAGAAATTGAATGAATAAAGCACTCACCCTTGGGTTGACCCTCGCCTCCGCTTTCGCCCTGTCGCAGCCGGTGCTGGCCGACACCCTGGCCAAGGTCAAGGCATCCGGCTCCATCACGATGGGCATTCGTGAGTCGTCCTATCCGCTTTCCTATCTTGACGACAAGCAGCAGCCGATTGGCTACCACATCGACGTCTGCAACAAGATCGTCGACGCCGTCAAGACCAAGCTCGAATTGAAAAGTCTCAAGGTGATGCATCAGGCGGTCACCTCGCAAAACCGCATTCCGCTCGTGACCAACGGCACGGTCGACATTGAATGTGGCTCGACCACCAACAACGCCGCGCGCCAGAACCAGGTCGCGTTCGCCCCGACGACCTTCGTCACCAACGTGCGCATGGCTGTCAAGAAGGCTTCCGGCATTACCAGCCTGGCCCAACTGGATGGCAAACCGGTCGCCACTACCTCCGGAACGACGTCGGTGCAACTCATGCGTGCCCACGAAAAAGGCAAGAATATCAACTTCAAGGAAGTGTATGGCAAGGATCACGCCGATGCCTTCCTCATGCTGGAAACCGATCGCGCGGTTGCCTTTGTCATGGACGACAATCTGCTGGCCGGCCTGATCGTCACCTCGAAGAACCCGGCTGAGTACGCGATCGTCGGCGAAACGCTGAACATCGAACCGATTGCCATCATGATCCGCAAGGACGACCCGCAGTTCCAGGGACTGGTCAATACCGCCGTCCGCGATCTTGCCAAGGCAGGCGAGCTGGACAAACTGTACGCCAAGTGGTTCATGTCCCCGATTCCGCCCAAGGGCGCCAACATGAACTTCCCGATGAGCGACAAGCTGAAGGAACTCATCAAGAACCCAAGCGATGCGCCGGCTGAAGCGTACAACAAAAAATAAGTGAAACTCGGCGCTGGCGGGATGGCATCAGCTGAGCCGTCACGTTGATGGGGACGGCGTTGCATGACGCTGTCCCGCTCCAACTGTTGAGTATTTCATGAACTACCACTGGAACTGGGGAATTTTCCTCGAGCAGGTCAAGGGTGGCGACGAAACCTACCTTGACTGGCTGTTTACCGGACTCGGCTGGACGCTCGCCGTTGCCTTGGCAGCCTGGGTGCTCGCATTGCTGCTGGGCAGCATCATGGGCACGCTGCGTACCGCGCCGCAAAGAGGGCTGGCATTGTTCGCCACCGCCTGGGTCGAACTCTTTCGGAATATTCCCCTGCTCGTCCAGATGTTCCTCTGGTTCTTCGTTGTCCCCGAACTGTTACCGCGCGATCTCTCCCTCTGGGTCAAGCAGGACATGCCGGCCAAGGAATTCTTCACGGCAGTGATCTGCCTCGGACTCTTCACCTCAGCGCGCGTTGCCGAGCAGGTGCGCGCTGGCATTCAAAGCCTGCCGAGCGGCCAGCGCATGGCGGGCTTGGCAGTCGGCTTCACGCTGCCGCAGACTTACCGCTACGTCATTTTGCCGATGGCGTTTCGCATCATCATTCCACCGCTGACCTCGGAGTTCATGAATGTTTTCAAGAACTCTTCCGTCGCTTTCGCCATCGGGGTAATGGAGCTGACCTTCCAGGCACGCCAGATGCAGGAAGACTCCGAGCAGGGCATCGAAACCTATCTGGCGGTGACCGTGCTTTACTTCGTCTGCGCCTTTATCGCGAATCGAGGCATGGCATTCATAGAAAAACGCACCCGCGTTCCCGGTTATATCGCAGGTGCCAAATGAACTTTTTTGCCAATTTTGATCTTTCCGTCATCGCACCCAGCCTGCCTTTTCTTTGGACGGGACTGTTGTTCACGGTCAAGCTGACCGTGATCGCCATGAGTGGCGGCATCATCCTCGGTACGCTGCTGGCGCTGGCGCGCCTGTCGTCGATCGGCCCGCTGGCGATGGCGGCGACATGGTACGTGAACCTGATGCGCTCGATTCCTCTGCTGATGGTGATACTCTGGTTCTTCCTCGTGATTCCGCTGATCACCGGCAAGCCGATGGGAGCGGAAAACTCCGCAATCATCACCTTCACCATTTTCGAGGCCGCGTATTACAGCGAGATCATGCGCGCCGGCATTCAGAGCGTGCCGCGCGGCCAAGTCCTGGCGGGTCAGGCCATCGGCATGAACTATCGTCTGACCATGACGCACATTGTTCTGCCTCAGGCCTTCCGCAACATGCTGCCCGTGCTGCTCACGCAAACCATCATCCTGTTTCAGGATACGTCGCTGGTCTATGCTATCGGCGCGAAGGATTTGCTCAAGGCCGCTGAGATTGCCGGCAAGAACTACAATCGTCCCGTCGAAATGTATCTTTTCGTCGCACTGATTTATTTCATCATTTGTTTTGCGTTGTCGCGTCTGGTCAAACACTTGCAGTCGCGCATCGCCATCATTCGCTGAACCCATCATGATCGAGATCAAAAATATCAGCAAGTGGTACGGCCAGTTTCGGGTGCTGACCGACTGCTCTACCAGCATTTCCAAGGGCGAGGTGGTTGTCGTCTGCGGCCCTTCCGGATCGGGAAAGTCCACGCTGATCAAGTGTGTGAACGGACTTGAGCCGTTTCAGCAGGGCGAAGTGACCGTGCAAGGTATCTCGGTCGGCGACCCGAAAACCAATCTTCCCAAGTTGCGCTCGCATGTCGGCATGGTCTTTCAGCATTTCGAGTTGTTCCCGCATATGACGATCACAGAAAATCTCGCCATCGGCCAGACGAAGGTGCTTGGCCGCAGCCACGACGAGGCACATGAGCGCGGACTGAAACTTCTCGAACGCGTTGGCCTCCTATCCCAGGCAGACAAGTTTCCCGGTCAACTATCCGGGGGTCAGCAGCAGCGGGTCGCCATCGCTCGCGCGCTCGCCATGGACCCGATCTGCATGCTGTTCGACGAACCCACTTCCGCTCTCGACCCCGAAATGATCAATGAAGTTCTTGATGTGATGGTCGAATTGGCGACAGAGGGTATGACCATGATGGTGGTTTCGCATGAGATGGGATTTGCCCGCAAAGTTGCCCACCGCGTAATCTTCATGGACGAAGGGCGCATCGTCGAGGACGCGACGAAAGATGAGTTCTTTGGCACCCCACGCTCCGAGCGTGCTCAGTTGTTCCTGTCCAAGATTCTGAGCCACTGATGCCATTCCTACCAACAAAAAGCCGGCAACAGCGTGCCGGCTTTTTGTTGGCAGCGTAGCTGCTTATTCGACGCTCGGTGCCTCTTCCGCAGAACCTTCCGGACGGTCAAGCAGTTCAACATAAGCCATCGGCGCACTGTCTCCAACCCGGAAACCCATTTTGAGGATGCGCAGATAGCCGCCGTTACGGCTAGCAAAACGCGGGCCGAGTACATCAAACAACTTGACGACAATCTCGCGATCGCGCAGACGGTCGAAGGCAAGCCGGCGATTTGCCAGAGACGGCTTTTTACCAAGGGTAATGAGCGGCTCGACGACACGGCGCAGTTCCTTCGCCTTGGGGAGGGTGGTTTTAATCGCTTCGTGGCGCAACAGCGAAGCTGCCATGTTACGCAGCATCGCCTGGCGATGCGATGAGGTGCGATTGAGTTTGCGTAGTCCGTTACCGTGACGCATGGTGTAAACCTTTCACTTTCTGCGGTTGCCGCACTGGGCCTGCAACCGGTTAATTATTATTGTGTGTTGATGGTTGGCTAATTCGCCTTATCCCATCTTTTCCAAGCCGACGGGCGGCCAGTTCTCAAGCTTCATGCCCAGGGTCAAACCACGCGAGGCGAGCACTTCCTTGATTTCGTTAAGCGACTTGCGGCCGAGATTCGGTGTTTTCAGCAGTTCGGTTTCCGTACGCTGAATAAGATCGCCAATGTAATAGATGTTTTCGGCTTTCAGACAGTTCGCCGAGCGCACTGTCAGTTCGAGATCGTCAACCGGACGCAACAGGATCGGATCGACGGTTGTCTGCTTGGGGGCTTCGATAGAAATCGGTGTTCCCTCAAGATCCGAGAAGATGGACAGCTGATCCATCAGAATGCCAGCGGCGTAACGGATCGACTCTTCAGGATCGATGGCGCCGTTGGTCTCAATGTCGATGATCAGTTTGTCCAGATCGGTACGTTGCTCGACGCGTGCGGCCTCGACCTGATAGCTGACCCGGCGTATCGGGCTGAATGAGGCATCCATCAGAATGCGGCCAATTGTGTTGTTTTCCTTGTTTGCCGCGCGCACGTTGGCGGGCATATACCCACGGCCAGCCTCAATCTTGATCTGCATGTCCAGCTTGCCACCAGGCGCCAAGTGGGCAATCACGTGATCGGGATTGATAATCTCGACATCATGGCCAGCCTGGATATCCGCAGCCGTGACCGTCACCTCCTCACCTTCACACTTCTTCGACAGGGTCAAAATCGTCTCGCCGCGGTTATGCAGGCGCATTACCACGCCTTTCAGGTTAAGCATGATATCCACGACATCCTCGCGCACACCCTGGAGCGTCGAGTACTCGTGCAGTACGCCATCGATAGTGATTTCAGTAGGCGCAGCACCAGGCATCGACGACAGGAGAATGCGCCGCAGCGCATTGCCCAGCGTATGGCCAAAGCCTCGTTCAAAAGGCTCCATGACGACGCGGGCATGCAGCGGCGACAGCGCTTGAACGTCGATGATGCGGGGTTTCAAAAGCACGTGACTTTGCATCTTCGTTCCTCAAATGAACTTTGTGCGCAAGGCACAACGCCTTGCGCACAATAGAATGGAATTAACGCGAATACAGTTCGACCACAAGACCTTCCTTGATGGTAGGCGGCAGTTCGTCACGTGCAGGATAGGCCTTGAAGGTACCCTTGGCGGCCTTCGTATCAACCTCGACCCATTCAGGGAAACCTCGCGATTCAGCAGCTTCCATGGCCGCTTTTGTACGCAAATGTACGCGCGAGGCCTCAGTCAGCTGAATAGTGTCGCCGGGACTAACGTTGAAGGAAGGGATGTTGACGCGCCGGCCATTGACCAGGACGCCGTTATGGCGAACGATCTGACGCGATTCCGCACGCGAGGCACCGAAACCCATACGATAGGCAACGGAATCCAGACGACCTTCAAGCAGTTGCAGTAGGTTTTCGCCGGTTTGCCCCTTGCGGCGATTGGCTTCGGCAAAGGTCTTACGGAACTGGCGTTCGAGTATGCCGTACAGGCGGCGAATTTTCTGCTTTTCGCGAAGCTGCTGGCCATAGCCGGAGAGCCGTTGGCCGGACTTCTGGCCATGTTGGCCGGGCGCATAGGAACGGCGCTCGATGGAGCATTTGTCGGTAAAGCACTTTTCGCCTTTGAGGAAGAGCTTTTCACCCTCACGGCGACATTGGCGGCATTTTGGATCTAGATTGCGGGCCACTTGGAATTACTCCTTACTTCAAGCTTAGATGCGCCGGCGCTTGGGCGGCCGACATCCGTTATGTGGGATCGGGGTGATATCGGTAATGCTGCTGATCTTGATGCCCAAGGCATTCAGCGCACGAACTGCAGACTCACGACCCGGACCCGGACCCTTGATGCGCACTTCGAGATTCTTGATACCGCATTCCAGCGCAGCTTTACCGGCAGCTTCGGCAGCCACCTGGGCAGCAAACGGCGTGGATTTACGCGAACCCTTGAAACCAGCGCCGCCAGAGGTTGCCCATGAAAGCGCATTCCCCTGACGATCGGTAATGGTGATGATTGTATTGTTGAAGGAGGCATGCACGTGTGCAATGCCTTCTGCGACATTCTTCTTGACCTTCTTGCGTACTTTGGTCGTGGTTTTAGCCATGTCAATATACCTTGCTAGTTATTTCTTGCTGCCGGCAACCGACTTGCGGGGGCCCTTGCGCGTACGTGCATTGGTGCGTGTGCGCTGACCACGGACCGGCAGACCGCGACGATGACGCACGCCACGATAGCAGCCCAGGTCCATGAGGCGCTTGATGTTCATGGTAACTTCACGACGCAAGTCACCCTCAACGACAAACTTGCCCACTTCTTCGCGCAAGCGATCCATGTCTGTCTCGGTCAGTTCCTTGACTTTGCTCGAGCGCTTGATCCCTGCTGCGTCGCAGATTTTTTGTGCGCGTGTGCGGCCGATTCCGTAGATCGCGGTCAACGCAATCTCGGTATGCTGATGATTCGGAATATTTACGCCTGAAATACGGGCCATATGCTTACCTTGTCCCCTACGCCGTTCTATTGGAGCCGGTGAAAACTCGAACCGGCGATTCTAAAAGAAAATAATAATATTTTCAACCCTGACGCTGCTTGTGTCGCGGGTCAGTACAAATTACACGCACCACACCGTGGCGACGAATGATCTTGCATTTGCGACATATACGCTTGACCGAGGCTTGGACTCTCATTTTCTTCTCCGCAAAAACTTGTCTTAAAACTATTTGGCTCGAAACACGATGCGCGCTTTGTTAAAGTCATACGGCGTTAACTGAACCGTAACCTTGTCGCCCGGAAGAATGCGGATATAGTGCATCCGCATTTTCCCCGAAATATGCGCCAAAACTATGTGGCCATTTTCGAGTTTCACCTGAAATGTCGCGTTTGGTAGGTTCTCCAACACCTCGCCCAACATTTCGATGACATCTTCTTTCGCCATGTAACCCCAATATACGTTACGCTTAGCGGGCTGGTAGCCCTGTCCCTTTGAAGTTTGCCTTCTTCAGCAAACTCTCGTATTGATGGGACATGATGTAAGCCTGTACTTGGGCCATAAAATCCATCGTAACAACTACTATGATCAGCAATGACGTTCCACCGAAATAGAACGGTACATTCCATTTCAGTATAAGGAACTCGGGCAAGAGGCAAACCAAGGTAATATAGATTGCCCCTACCAAGGTTAGACGCATCAGGATCTTGTCGATATATCGTGCAGTTTGATCGCCTGGCCGATAGCCGGGAACAAAGGCGCCACTCTTCTTCAGGTTATCTGCTGTTTCCTTGGAGTTGAAAACTAGCGCCGTATAGAAAAAGCAGAAGAAGATGATCGCGGCAGCGTAGAGCAACACGTAAACCGGCTGCCCCGGCGACAGCGTTCCTGCAATATCCTTAAGCCAGTTCATGCCCTCGCTGGCACCGAACCAACCGGCAGCCGTGGCTGGGAAAAGAATGATTGAGGACGCAAAGATCGGCGGGATCACGCCTGACATGTTCAATTTCAAAGGCAAGTGCGAGCTTTGGCCACCATAAATCTTGTTACCCACCTGGCGCTTTGCGTAGTTCACCAGAATTTTGCGCTGGCCGCGTTCGACGAACACAACGAAACCCGTGACGACGACAACCAGAATGCAAATCACAATTGATGTCAGCGGATGCATGGCTCCCGTACGGACAAGCTCGAACAGGCCGCCCAGTGCACTTGGCAGGCCTGCCGCAATACCGGCGAAAATGATGATTGAAATGCCATTACCTATTCCACGCTCGGTAATCTGTTCGCCCAACCACATGAGAAACATCGTGCCGGTAACCAAGGTCATGACAGTAACCACACGGAACATCATGCCTGGATCCAGCACCAAGCCCGGTTGACTTTCGAGCGCAATCGAAATACCGATGGCTTGGAAAAGGGCTAAGACAACTGTGCCATATCGGGTGTATTGCGTGATCTTCCTACGACCCGCTTCTCCTTCCTTTTTCAATTGCTCAAGCGTTGGAATAGCGATCGTCATCAATTGCATGATGATTGACGAGGAGATATAGGGCATGATGCCCAATGCAAAAATCGTAAAGCGCGACAGGGCGCCACCCGAAAACAGGTTGAAGACGCCGAGAATTCCGCCCTGCTGAGAGTTAAAGAGCTCAGCCAACTGAACCGGATCTATCCCGGGGACAGGAATATGCGCACCAATCCGATAAACGACGAGCGCGCCCAGCAGGAACCAAAGTCGGCGCCAAAGGTCGCCAAACTTTCCTTGCTTGCCGAGGGCGAGCGCGCCAGCGCTGGCATTAGCCACGTTTACTCCCGTCGCCCCGCTTAACTCGCCGCTGCGATGTCCGCCACTGAGCCGCCAACAGACTCAATTGCTGTCCGCGCGCCCTTGGTGGCACCTACACCTTTGAGATTGACCTTGCGTGTCAGCTTACCGGAAAGAAATACTTTCGCAGAAAGGCTTCCGGCTGGAATAATCCCAGCCTGCATTAGGGTCAGCAAGTCAATATCTTCGACGGGCAATTTCTCTAGCTCGGACAGCCGTACTTCGGCATTTTTCCCAGCAGTCAGTGAAACAAAGCCGCGCTTTGGCAAGCGTCGTTGCAAAGGCATTTGACCGCCCTCAAAACCTACCTTGTGAAATCCTCCCGCACGCGATTTCTGGCCCTTGTGACCACGTCCAGCGGTTTTCCCCAAACCGCTGCCAATACCTCGACCGACACGCTTGGCGGCATGCTTCGCACCATCGGCCGGTTTCAAATTATTGAGCCGCATTCGCTTAATCCTCGCACTTCACTAGATAGGCAACCTTCTTGATCATGCCGCGGACTGAAGGGGTATCTTGCAGTTCAGTCGTATGATTGATACGGCGCAACCCCAGACCGCGAACTGTTGCCCGATGATCCTGTTTTGTTCCGATGATGCTCTTAACAAGCGTAATCTTAATTTTCTTTTCAGTCACTATCAGGCCTCCAGGATTTCCTGTACCGACTTGCCACGCTTGGCAGCAATCTCTGCGGGAGTGCTCATAGCCAGCAGGCCTTTGATAGTAGCGCGCACAAGATTGTATGGATTGGTCGAACCAATCGCCTTCGCCACAACATCGGTCACACCCATTACTTCGAAAACAGCACGCATCGGGCCACCAGCAATCACTCCGGTACCTGCCGCGGCAGGAGACATTAGTACTTTCGTAGCGCCATGCTTGCCAACGACAGGGTGGTGCAACGAACCTTCCCGCAGCTTCACTTTGGAAAGCTTGCGGCGGGCTTCATCCATGGCCTTCTGAACGGCAACCGGGACTTCGCGCGCCTTGCCTTTACCCATCCCAATGCCACCATCGCCATCACCAACAACAGTCAATGCAGCAAAGCCAAGTATGCGGCCGCCTTTAACCACTTTTGTGACACGATTGATAGACACCATCTTTTCACGCAAGCCATCGTCGCGCTCTTCGGTGTTCTGTTGCTGTCTTTTCGTTTGCGGTTTCGCCATTTCTCTCTCGCTCTCCTGCCAATCTTAGAACTTCAGTCCATTTTCGCGAGCCGTATCGGCCAACGCCTTGACACGCCCGTGGTAACTAAACCCAGAACGGTCGAAAGCAACTTCCGTCACTCCCTTGGCCTTGGCGCGCTCGGCGATGAGCTTACCTACCACCTTAGCTGCCTCGACATTGCCGCCATTCGGTAACTGCTTGCGAACATCTGCCTCGACCGTAGATGCCGCAACAAGAACCTGCGTACCGCAACCAGAATAGACTTGGGCGTAGATATGCGTATTGGTACGATGCACACAAAGACGGGCAACCTTCAGCTCCGCAATTTTGGCGCGGGTTTTGCGCGCCCTGCGCAGACGAGCTATTTTCTTGTTCATGATTCAACCCTTAATTTCGCTTGCTAAGCAGGATTACTTCTTCTTCGTTTCTTTGATCGTAACGACCTCGTCCGCGTAACGTATTCCCTTGCCTTTGTAGGGCTCGGGCGAGCGATAGGCACGGACTTCTGCGGCCACTTGGCCAACCAGTTGGCGATTGATGCCCTTGATGAGAATCTCCGTTTGTGTGGGAGTCTCGACCTTGATGCCATTTGGCATCTCATGGGCAATCGGATGGGAGTAACCAAGGGACAAATTCAGTTTGGTGCCTTGCGCCTGCGCTTTGTAGCCAACGCCAACCAGGGATAACTTCTTTTCAAACCCCTTGGTTACACCGGTTACCATATTGCTGAGCAGGGCACGCATGGTGCCGGACATTGCCGACCCATTAGGTTGATTCTCAATGGCACCACAGACAAGCGCATCACCCTCTCTATCGACTTTGACGGCCGGCAGAATAAATTGGGAAAGCGAACCTAGCGGTCCCTTGACAGTAATTTCACCGGCGGTCAGCGCTACCTCTACACCCTTAGGAAGTACTACCGGGTTTTTGGCGATTCGAGACATGCTTTACTCCTTACGCCACGATACACAGAACTTCGCCACCGACATTGGCACTACGTGCCTTGCGGTCGGTCATGACACCCCTAGGGGTTGAAACGATGGCGATACCCAGCCCGTTCATGACCTTGGGAAAATCCTGTCTGCCACGATAAACACGCAGGCCAGGGCGTGAAACACGCTCGATGCGCTCAATTACTGGACGGCCTGCATAGTATTTCAATTCAATGTCAAGTTGCGCTTTGGCGCCATCTTTGCGCACAGCGAAGTTTTCAATATATCCCTCATCCATCAGCACTTTGGCAATAGCCTCCTTTAGTTTGGAGGAGGGCATCGAAACACCCAACTTCTCTGCCATCTGGCCGTTGCGGATACGGGTCAACATGTCGGCTACCGGATCAGTCATGCTCATAGTTCAGCTCCTCACCAACTTGCCTTGGTCATGCCCGGCACTTCGCCGCGCATGGCGATTTCTCGCAATTTATTGCGGCACAGCCCGAATTTCCGGAACACGCCACGCGGACGCCCCGTCAGGACGCAACGGTTGCGCTGCCGGACAGGGCTTGCATCACGGGGTAACTGCTGCAGTTTGAAGCGAGCCTGCATACGCTCCTCATCGCTCAGCTGGGTATTATTGATATGCCCCATTAACTCCGCTCTTTTTGCAGCATATTTGGCTACCATTTTTGCCCGCTTGGCTTCACGATTCTTCAATGAAAGTTTTGCCATGACTCCCTCAGTTCTTGAAGGGGAACTTGAATGCAGATAGAAGCGCCTTGGCTTCCGCGTCGGTCTTAGCCGTAGTGGTGATGCTAATGTTCATACCCCGCAAAACATCAATCTTGTCGTACTCGATTTCGGGAAAGATAATTTGCTCTTTAACGCCGATGTTGTAGTTACCGCGACCATCAAAACCCTTACTTCCCTGAATACCGCGAAAGTCCCGGATACGCGGCATTGCCACGCTGACCAAGCGATCGAGAAACTCAAACATCCGCGTGCCACGCAGCGTAACCATGCAGCCGATGGGATAGCCTTCGCGAATCTTGAAACCAGCGATAGCCTTCCGGGCCTTGGTAACAACAGGCTTCTGACCGGCAATTTTTGTCATGTCTGCGACAGCGTTTTCAAGGACCTTTTTATCGGCCACCGCTTCACCCACACCCATGTTGAGGGTAACCTTCAAAATACGCGGCACTTCCATCACAGATGCGTAACTGAACTGCTCACGCAACTGGGGCACCACATCTTTCTTGTAATACTCTTGCAAGCGCGCCATGACTATCCCTTATGCCTCAACCTGCTCGCCATTCGACTTGAATACGCGAACCTTGCGACCATCATCAAGAATTTTGAAACCGACACGATCACCTTTTTGTGTGGCTGGATTGAACAAGGCCACATTCGACAAGTGGATCGGCATTTCTTTTTCGATGATTCCCCCGGGCTGCCCCTTCATCGGGTTTGGCTTCGTATGCTTTTTCACACGATTCACACCCTCGACCATAAGGTAATCATCCTCCAGGCACCGCAAAACCGTACCGCGCCTGCCCTTGTCTCGCCCGGCGGTGACCACAACATCATCACCCTTACGAATCTTATCCATGTTTTGTTCCTATCCGCTTTGCCTACAGCACTTCTGGTGCAAGCGACACGATCTTCATGAAGCGCTCACTACGCAGCTCGCGCGTAACCGGCCCAAAAATGCGGGTGCCAATGGGCTCCAGCTTATTGTTCAGCAGAACAGCTGCATTGTTATCGAATTTAAGCAGGGAACCATCAGTCCTGCGTACGCCTTTGGCGGTGCGCACCACAACCGCGCTGTAAACTTCGCCTTTCTTTACGCGACCGCGTGGGGCTGCATCCTTGATGCAGACCTTGATGATGTCGCCGATTCCGGCATAACGACGCTTGGAGCCGCCCATCACCTTGATACACATGACTGAGCGAGCACCCGTATTGTCGGCCACGTCGAGCCGGGATTGCATCTGAATCATTTAACTCTCCAACTTAACCTGCATCCGCTTTTCAGGATACGCAGTCAGTTTTGGAACCCCGTAATGTAGCTTGGGGACTTATATGGGCCGACCAAAAATTCTTTGGGTTGGCTCTTGCAAAAGAGGCAGGATCTTATCCACCCCGCCAGCATGTGTCAACCATTTATTTTTAGACCACGCGAGCCTTTTCGATAACCTTACTAACGCGCCATGCCTTTGTTTTAGCGATTGGTGCGCACTCTTCTATTTGCACCAGGTCTCCCGCAACCGCAGTCAAACCTTCAATGTGAGCGTGGTACTTTTTTGAACGCGTAATAAACTTCCCGATGACAGGATGCTTGACTCGACGCTCGATCAGGACAGTTACTGTCTTTTGCATTTTGTCGCTCACCACCCGCCCTTCCAGGGTGCGGCAAACTGGCTGGCTCGCTTCGTTCATTTTGCGTTCGACCTTTCGTGCTGAATTGTCTTGATGCGCGCGATATCCTTGCGCAGTTTGCCGAGCTGGCTGGTACTACTGAGCTGCTGGGTCGCCAATTGCATCCGCAGGGAAAATTGGGCCTTGCGCAGATCGAGCAACTCCTTGCCCAACTCTGCTTCATTTTTTGCTCTTAATTCATTTGCTTTCATTGCTTACCCCAGATGACGTGTTACAAAGGTCGTGGCAATCGGTAATTTGGCCGCGGCCAGTTCGAATGCTTCACGTGCAAGCACCTCGTCAACTCCATCCATTTCGTAGAGCACTTTCCCAGGCTGAATTTCGGCTACCCAATATTCCGGGTTCCCCTTACCGTTGCCCATACGAACCTCGGCAGGTTTTTCAGAAATCGGTTTATCAGGAAATATCCTGATCCAGATACGCCCGCCCCGCTTGATATGACGGGTCATAGCCCGCCGAGCCGCTTCGATTTGACGTGCCGTTAAGCGACCACGACCTATAGCTTTAAGGCCATACTCACCAAAGCTGACTTTTGTTCCGCGAGTCGCCAGGCCGGTATTGCGGCCCTTATGTTCCTTGCGATATTTTCTGCGTGCTGGTTGCAGCATGTTTCTTTACTCCTTGGCATCCTGGCCAGCGGTATCCGTAACAGCCTTGATGTCGGCTGTTTTTCGAACGCGCTTGACCGGCGGTTTGGCAGCAACTTCCGCTGCGCCAACACCATCAGACTTAACTTCCACACCCTGGGTCTCGACTTTTTTGGACTCCCGACGCGCAGCAGGTTTGGCCTCTCCATCCGCCAAGGTAGCGCCCCCCCCCTTGCCTGGTCGCCGCTGACGTTTCAGGGCGTCTTCACCGGAGGGCTCAACCACTTGCGCGGGACTCTCTCCGCGAGCCAACGACTCACCCTTGAATACCCATACCTTGATCCCGATCACGCCATAGGTGGTTTTCGCCTGAGCTGTTCCGTAGTCAATTTCTGCACGCAACGTATGGAGGGGAACTCGCCCTTCACGGTACCACTCCGTTCTCGCAATTTCGGCGCCATTCAGGCGTCCCGCACTCATAATCTTTATGCCTTGCGCCCCTAAGCGCATTGCGTTTTGCATGGCGCGCTTCATGGCGCGACGAAACATGATCCGTTTTTCCAGCTGCTGGGCAATCGAGTCAGCAATCAACTGGGCATCGATTTCAGGCTTGCGGATTTCCTCGATGCTGACATGAACCGGGACCCCCATACGGCGCTGTAATTCCTGCTTCAACTGCTCAATGTCCTCGCCTTTTTTGCCTATGACGACACCCGGACGGGCACTGAAAACGGTGACGCGAGCGTTTTTCGCCGGTCGCTCGATCACGACACGACCGACCGAGGCATGAGCCAGTTTTTTCTTGAGGTAGTCGCGAACCGCGATATCTTCCTGCAACATTGCAGGGAACGCCTTTGAATTCGCAAACCAACGCGAAGACCAGTCCCGTGTAACAGACAGACGGAAACCGATCGGATGTATTTTTTGTCCCATGAGCGCTCCTTATTCGCCGACTGTCACATAAATGTGGCAGGTTTGCTTGCTGATGCGATTACCCCGGCCCTTGGCGCGCGCAGTAAATCGCTTAAGCACTGTTCCCTGCTCGACATGGATGCGTGTGACCTTCAACGAATCAATATCGGCACCATTATTATGCTCAGCATTGGCAATTGCAGATTCGAGCACTTTTTTTACGATGACGGCACCTTTTTTGGGCGAGAAAGCAAGAATGCTCAGGGCCTGATCGACCGGCTTGCCTCGAACCAGGTCGACAATAAGTCGACCCTTCTGTGCTGAAAGATGTACGCCCCGCAGAATAGCGTTAGTTTCCATTGACATATCCCTTACTTCTTCACCTTCTTGCCCGCCGCATGCCCTTTGAAGGTACGCGTTATCGCGAACTCGCCCAGCTTATGCCCAACCATATTTTCTGAAACATAAACGGGAATATGCTGCTTGCCGTTATGCACGGCAATAGTCAAGCCTATGAAGTCAGGCAGCACAGTGGAGCGGCGTGACCAGGTTTTGATCGGCCGCTTGTCATTTGATGCACGCGATGCATCTACCTTCTTAATCAGATGGTCATCGACGAAAGGACCTTTTTTAATTGAACGAGCCATGTCTTATAACCCCTTAACGCTTATGCCGGCGCTGAACGATCATGCTGTCAGTGCGCTTGTTGCTTCGAGTACGATAACCCTTGGCTGGTTGGCCCCACGGACTCACCGGAACGCGACCCTCACCAGTTCGCCCTTCACCACCGCCATGCGGGTGATCCACCGGATTCATTACCGTGCCGCGAACGGTCGGACGAATTCCCCGCCACCGATTGGCGCCAGCTTTACCAATCTTGCGCAGATTGTTTTCCTCATTGCCAACCTCACCAATCGTCGCACGGCACTCCACATGGATCCTGCGAATTTCTCCGGAGCGCAAACGCACCTGAGCGTAGCTTCCCTCGCGGGCAAGCAACTGCACCGAAGTTCCTGCAGCACGCGCTAGCTGTGCGCCCTTGCCCGGCATGATCTCAATACAGTGAATTGTGCTACCTACAGGGATATTGCGAATAGGCAATGCATTACCTGATTTAATCGGGGCTTCCGGACCGCTCAATACCTCCTGACCGACCACCATTCCCTTTGGGGCAATAATATAGCGGCGCTCGCCATCGGCATAACAAAGAAGCGCAATATTGGCTGACCGGTTTGGGTCATATTCGAGGCGCTCGACCTTCGCAGAAATCCCGTCTCTGTCACGCTTGAAGTCGATGATGCGGTAATGTTGCTTATGACCCCCACCCTTATGCCGAGTCGTAATATGGCCATGGTTGTTTCGGCCAGCCTTTTGTGTTTTCTTTTCCGTTAGCGCGTCATGGGAGCGGCCCTTATGAAGATTGGGATTGACAATCTTGACAAGTGCACGCCTGCCGGGAGATGTGGGTTTTACTTTAACGATAGCCATCACACGGCCCCTTCTGCAAAATTAATTTCCTGGCCAGGCATCAGACATACAAAAGCCTTACGAACATCACTGCGACGTCCCATGCTTTTACCAAAACGCTTCTTCTTGCCTTTAGCATTTGCCACCTGAACCGCAATCACACTTACCTTAAACAACATTTCTACAGCGGCCTTGATTTCTGGCTTTGTCGCATCGGGCGAAACAACAAACACAACCTGATTAGCCTTCTCGGCAAGCATGGTTGCCTTTTCTGAAATCAGTGGTGCCAGGAGTACCTGCATCAAGCGTTCCTGATTGAATTGAGTTGTGCTCATGCCAGCATCTCCTCCAATTGGGTGACCGCACCCTTGGTCATCAACACATGCGGGAAACGAACCAGCGAGAGTGGGTCAGTATGCTTCGGTTCGAGCACTAGCACATTCGTCAAGTTTCTCGCCGCCAGCATCAGATTGTCATTGAGATCATCTGTAACAAGCAACACCGACTCGATACCAAAGTTTTTCAGCTTCTCAACCATCAAACGCGTTTTTGGCGCTTCTATCGTAAAACTTTCCACTACAGTAAGACGGCCCTCACGCGCAAGCTGCGAAAGAATTGCCGCAATACCGGCCCGATACATCTTCCGATTAACTTTGTGAGAAAAGTTTTCGTTAGGGGAGTTGGGGAACGCTCGGCCACCACTTCTCCAGAGCGGACTGGAGGTCATGCCAATACGCGCTCTCCCAGTACCTTTTTGTCTCCATGGTTTTTTCGTGCTGTGTTTAACTTCTGCGCGGTTTAGCTGTGCCCGATTTCCGGAGCGTGCATTCGCCTGATATGCGACCACCAGCTGATGCACCAAAGCTTCGTTGTATTCGCGGCCAAACAGGCCATCCGACACGCTAACTGTTGCGCTAGCTTGCCCTTGCTCATTGATTAGTTGTAGTTCCATGGGCGCCTCTACTTATCCGCACCAAGGGACTTCACGGCTGGCCGAATAACTACTTCACCACCGCGTGCGCCCGGTACAGCACCTTTGACCATCAACAACTGACGGCCCTCGTCAATCCGCACCACCTCGAGATTCTGTGTAGTACGCGTGGCATCACCCAAATGGCCAGCCATGCGCTTGCCGGGGAAAACACGGCCCGGATCCTGCGCCATACCGATCGAGCCTGGTGCATTGTGGGATACCGAATTACCGTGCGACGCCCGGTTCGAGGAGAAATGATGCCGCTTGATCGCGCCCGTAAAGCCTTTGCCAATCGAAGTGCCGGTGACATCAACTTTTTGTCCGACAGAAAATATCGACGCGTTCAACGCATCGCCCGCCTTAATATCGGCAACCCCTGCTTCATCTACACGGAATTCAGTTAGTGCGACAGCCGCTTCGACCCCAGCTTTTGAAAAGTGCCCGGCTGCGGGTTTGGTAACCCGGGAGGCGCGACGCTGGCCGGATGCGACTTGAATGGCCAAATAGCCATCCTTTTCCGGCGTCTTGATTTGCGCAACTCGGTTATTCGACACGTCAAGCACAGTCACCGGAACAGTAGAACCGTCCTCGATAAAGATGCGCGTCATGCCGACCTTGCGTCCTACAAGGCCTAGACTCATTTTATTCTCCTAATTCCGGCTGCGATTGGCCGGGTTGGCAACTTACTTCGGCTTACCTAATAAGAACGGTAAGCCATGCTATTTACAACGGTACTTACTGCAACTTGATCTCCACATCGACCCCGGCGGGAAGATCCAGTTTCATCAACGCATCTACCGTTTTATCGGTAGGGTCGATGATGTCCATCAGGCGCAAGTGGGTACGGATCTCGAATTGATCCCGTGAGGTTTTGTTAACATGGGGCGAACGCAGAATGTCGTAGCGCTCAATACGCGTCGGAAGCGGAACCGGCCCACGCACTACAGCACCGGTGCGTTTGGCAGTATCCACAATCTCAAGCGCCGATTGGTCTATCAACCGATAATCGAACGCCTTCAAACGAATGCGGATTTTCTGATTATGCATAACATGTTCCCTTAAAGAGCAAGGCGCCAAAAGGCACCAAAAACTGAGAGCGCAGGATTATCCTGCGACTTCTCTCAAAATGCAATAGTTTTACTCGATGACTTTAGCGACGACGCCGGCGCCGACGGTGCGGCCACCTTCGCGGATGGCGAAGCGCAGACCTTCTTCCATCGCGATCGGCGCAATCAGCTTCACCGTCATCTGCACGTTGTCACCCGGCATCACCATTTCAATCCCCGCCGGCAGTTCGCAGGCGCCCGTCACGTCGGTGGTCCGGAAGTAAAACTGCGGACGGTAGCCGTTGAAGAACGGGGTGTGACGGCCGCCTTCGTCCTTCGACAGAATATAGACTTCGGCGGTGAAGTGCGTGTGCGGGGTGATCGAGCCCGGCTTGGCCAGCACCTGGCCCCGCTCGACTTCTTCACGCTTGGTGCCGCGCAGCAGCACGCCGACGTTGTCGCCAGCTTGCCCCTGGTCGAGCAGCTTGCGGAACATTTCTACGCCGGTGCAGGTGGTCTTGACGGTCGGACGAATGCCGACAATTTCGATTTCTTCGCCGACTTTGACGATGCCACGCTCCACCCGACCGGTGACGACGGTGCCACGACCGGAGATGGAGAAGACGTCTTCGATGGGCAGCAGGAAGGGCTTGTCGATGGCGCGCTCGGGCTGGGGTATGTAGCTGTCCAGTGCGTCGGCCAGCTTCAGGATGGAGCCTTCGCCCAACTCGCCTTTGTCGCCTTCCATGGCTTTCAGTGCCGAGCCTTTGATGATCGGTATGTCGTCGCCCGGGAAGTCGTATTTGCTGAGCAGCTCACGAACTTCCATTTCGACGAGTTCGAGCAGTTCGGCGTCGTCCACCATGTCGCATTTGTTCATGTAGACGATGACGAACGGGACGCCTACCTGACGTGCCAGCAGGATGTGCTCGCGGGTCTGTGGCATCGGGCCGTCGGCCGCGGAAACAACCAGTATGGCGCCGTCCATCTGGGCCGCACCGGTGATCATGTTCTTCACGTAGTCAGCGTGACCCGGGCAGTCAACGTGCGCATAGTGACGGTGGGCCGTCTCGTATTCGACGTGCGCCGTGTTGATGGTGATGCCCCGCGCCTTCTCTTCCGGCGCCGCATCAATCTGGTCGTAGGCTTTCGCCTCACCACCAAACTTCGCCGCCAGAATCATCGTGATCGCCGCCGTCAACGTCGTCTTCCCATGGTCTAACGTGTCCAATCGTCCCTACGTTCACATGCGGCTTCGTACGCTCAAATTTGCCTTTTGCCATTTTTCTTTTCCTTAAAGAGCAATTACTTCTTGTTGATCACCGCTTCGGCCACATTTTTCGGCGCTTCGGTGTAGTGTTTGAATTCCATCGAGTAGGTCGCGCGCCCCTGGCTCAAAGAACGCAATTGAGTGGAGTAGCCGAACATTTCAGCCAGCGGAACTTCCGCCTTGATCAACTTGATGCCACCTACCTGGTCTTCCATGCCATGGACGATGCCACGGCGGCCAGAAAGGTCTCCCATCACGTTACCCATGTAGTCTTCTGGCGTTTCCACCTCGACCGCCATCATTGGCTCGAGCAAGACAGGACTAGCTTTGCGCATTGCATCCTTGAAGGCCATCGAAGCCGCCATTTTGAATGCGTTTTCGTTCGAGTCCACATCGTGATAGGAACCATCAAACAAAGTCACCTTGACATCCACCACCGGGAATCCGGCAAGAACCCCGTTAGGCAACGTGTTCACTAGCCCCTTCTCAACCGCCGGGATGAACTCGCGCGGCACCGAACCACCCTTGATGGCGTCGACGAACTCGAATCCCTTACCGGTTTCGTTCGGCTCCAACTTGATCCAGACGTGACCATACTGGCCGCGGCCGCCCGACTGTTTGACGAACTTACCTTCTTGTTCGACAGATTTACGGATGGCTTCTCGGTATGCAACCTGCGGTGCGCCGACGTTGGCCTCGACACCGAACTCCCGCTTCATGCGGTTGACGAGAATCTCAAGGTGCAACTCGCCCATGCCAGAAATAATGGTCTGACCTGACTCCTCGTCGGTACGAACACGGAAGGAGGGATCTTCCTGGGCAAGCCGGTTCAGTGCGATGCCCATCTTCTCCTGGTCAACCTTTGTCTTCGGCTCGACGGCAACGTGAATCACAGGCTCGGGGAATACCATTCGCACCAGTGTGATAACTTTATCCAGGGCACAAATTGTCTCACCGGTCGTCGCCTCCTTGAGGCCGACTGCGGCGGCAATGTCACCGGCAAAAACTTCCTTGATTTCTTCGCGCTGGTTGGCGTGCATTTGCAAAATCCGACCAATACGCTCCTTGCGTCCTTTGATCGGATTGTAGATTGTGTCCCCAGACTTGATGACACCGGAGTAGACACGGAAGAAGGTTAGCTGACCAACGTAAGGGTCGGTCATGATCTTGAATGCCAGCGCCGAGAACGGTTCGTCGTCGGCCGCGCGGCGCTGGCCTTCGGTTTCGTCTTCGAGGATGCCGGTGACAGGCGGTATGTCGGTCGGCGCCGGCATCAGCTCGATGACCGCATCAAGCATGGCCTGGACGCCCTTGTTCTTGAAAGCCGAGCCACACAGCATTGGCACTATCTCACTAGCGATAGTGCGCTGGCGCAGAGCCTTCTTGATGTCCTCCTCTGAGAGATCGCCCTCTTCGAGGTACTTATTCATCAACTCTTCGGAAGCCTCGGCAGCTGCCTCAAGCATCTTCTCGCGCCATTCCTTGGCTGTCGCGGCGAGATCAGCAGGAATTTCGCCGTAAGTAAACTTGGTTCCCTGGGAGGTATCGTCCCAGATGACAGCCTTCATTTTAATCAGATCAACCAAGCCTTCGAACTTGTCCTCGGCTCCGATCGGAATCTGGATGGGGATCGGATTGGCCTTGAGTCGATCACGCATCTGGTCATGCACCTTGAAGAAATTGGCACCGGTGCGATCCATCTTATTCACGAAGGCCAGGCGCGGTACACCATATTTGTTGGCCTGCCGCCAAACGGTTTCTGACTGCGGCTGCACGCCGCCGACCGCGCAATACACCATACACGCTCCGTCAAGAACACGCATTGATCGCTCTACCTCAATGGTGAAGTCAACGTGACCCGGGGTGTCGATGATGTTGATGCGGTGTTCGGGATAATTGCCAGCCATACCCTTCCAGAAGCAGGTGGTTGCGGCGGAAGTAATCGTGATGCCACGCTCCTGCTCCTGCTCCATCCAGTCCATTGTCGCCGCGCCATCATGCACCTCGCCAATCTTGTGATTGACGCCGGTATAAAAAAGAATTCGCTCGGTCGTGGTCGTTTTACCAGCGTCGATATGCGCCGATATGCCGATATTGCGATAGCGCTCAATGGGAGTCTTGCGGGGCACTTGAATTACCTGTCTTTCTAAACCAAGCCACCTGAACATACCCTCTCAGGTACACACCGTCTCTGGTGGAATGCTAAGGTAGCTGGGAAGTAATAAATCCGCCAGGCCAGCTGGCGGCACACAATCAAATTAAAAGCGGAAGTGCGAGAACGCCTTGTTCGCTTCAGCCATGCGGTGTACTTCTTCACGTCTTTTCATTGCAGCACCACGACCTTCTGCCGCTTCTAGCAGCTCTGTCGCCAACCGCTGATCCATGGACTTCTCACTACGCTTACGCGCCGCCTCACGAATCCAGCGCATCGAGAGCGCCAAGCGCCGCGCAGGTCGAACCTCGACCGGTACCTGATAGTTAGCTCCGCCCACACGCCTACTTTTAACTTCGACGACAGGCTTCACATTATTGATCGCAGAAGCGAACACCTCCACCGGGTCCTTGCCGCTCTTTTTTGAAATTACACTAAATGCCCCATAGACAATTCGCTCGGCAACCGACTTCTTGCCACTGGTCATGATGACATTCATAAACTTTGAAACTTCGACATTGCCAAATTTTGGATCCGGCAGAATATCGCGCTTCGGGACTTCTCTACGACGGGGCATTTTAATAACCTCTCTAGTCGAACAGGCCTAACTCAGGCCTAATCAGGCCTTCTTCGGGCGCTTGGCGCCATACTTGGAACGACTTTGCTTGCGATCCTTGACTCCCTGGGTATCCAGGCTACCTCGGACGATGTGATAGCGCACACCGGGAAGGTCCTTAACACGACCACCCCGGATCAGCACTACTGAGTGCTCTTGCAGGTTATGGCCTTCCCCACCGATATACGAAATGACCTCGAATCCATTGGTCAAACGAACCTTCGCCACTTTCCGTAGAGCGGAGTTCGGCTTTTTAGGGGTCGTTGTATAGACCCGGGTACATACACCGCGCTTGGCTGGGCAACTGTTCAGCGCGGGAACTTTGCTTTTCGTCTTTTCTGCTTGCCGCGGTTTGCGCACAAGCTGATTTATGGTAGGCATAACTATTATCCCTGAAACGTGGACTGCTCAAATTGGCTGCTTGTTTCGCTCAATGGGGGGAGCAAAAAAGAGGCGGAATTATATTGGGGTAGCTCCCCAGCGTCAACTCGCTTGAGCATCTGCTTCCTCTTCGGTTGTTTTGGAAATGTCTGCGTCCTGATTACCGAATAAGGCACCGTCCTTGCTGCTCTGCATGAGGCGGGTGCGGTGATAGGCCAATCCGGTACCCGCCGGAATGAGGCGGCCGACGATGACGTTTTCCTTGAGTCCACGCAATTCGTCGCGCTTGCCCATGATTGCCGCTTCCGTCAAAACCCTTGTGGTTTCCTGGAAAGATGCAGCAGAAATGAACGAGTCTGTAGACAAGCTCGCCTTGGTGATACCCAAAAGAACGTGCTGGTATTCCGCTGGGCGCTTACCCTCGGCATTGAGTTTATCATTTACGTCCAAGACTTCCGATCGCTCAACCTGCTCCTCGCGGATAAAGTGCGAATCGCCCGGGTTAACGATGACCACGCGCCGCAACATCTGGCGGACGATCACCTCAATATGCTTGTCATTAATCTTGACGCCTTGCAGACGATAGACGTCCTGAACTTCGTCGATGATGTAACGGGCAAGCTCTTCCACACCCTTCAGCCGCAAGATGTCATGGGGATCCACTGGGCCATCGACAATGACTTCTCCCTTATTGACAACCTGACCATCATGGGCCATGACATGCTTGTCCTTCGAAATCAGGTACTCATGTACAGAACCATCCAGTTCGGTAATCATCAAACGCTGCTTGCCCTTGGTGTCCTTGCCGAACGACACAGTACCGGTAGTTTCGGCCAGCATGCCTGCATCCTTCGGCGAGCGCGCTTCGAACAACTCGGCAACACGCGGCAGGCCGCCCGTGATGTCACGGGTCTTTGCAGACTCTTGCGGAATGCGCGCAAGAATCTCACCGACGCTAACGGTTTGTCCATTTTTAACCGTGAGAATTGATCCAATGTGAAACGTAATGGCAACCGAATGTTCAGTACCATGAAGCTTCACTTCCTGACCAGCCTCATCCAGCAACTTAACCTGGGGTCTGAGACCTTTTGCCTGCGCCTTGCCTCCCCGCTTCGGATCAATCACTACGAGCGTTGACAGGCCGGTCACATCATCCATCTGCTCGGCGACGGTCACCCCTTTTTCGACGTTCTCGAAGCGGACCGTGCCGGCGTATTCGGTCACGATTGGCCGTGTATGAGGGTCCCAGTTCGCCAATTGCATACCCGCTTTGACCTGGGCGCCATCTTCAACCTGCAAGGTTGCACCATAGGGGACTTTATGGCGTTCGCGTTCGCGGCCGTGATCATCGGCAATAAATACCTCGGCAGAGCGGGCGATGATAATCTTTTCGTTTTTCGGGTTGGATACATAACGCATCGTCGCAGAAAAACGTATCGTTCCTGCGCTCTTCGCTTCGATATGGCTCTGAGCAGCAGCACGAGAGGCTGCACCACCAACGTGGAAGGTACGCATCGTCAACTGCGTTCCTGGCTCGCCAATCGATTGGGCAGCAATGACCCCGATTGCTTCACCCGCGTTGACTAAAGATCCGCGTCCCAAGTCACGACCATAGCACTTGGCGCACATACCATAACGTGTTTCGCACGTCAGGGGGGTGCGTACAAAGACCTCATCAATACCAAGTCTCTCAATCGTATCGACAGCATCCTCATCGAGCACTGTCCCGGAGGCAAAAACTACGTCCTGCGTATCCGGGCTGAATACATCGGCCGCAACCACACGACCAAGAATACGCTCGCGGAGCGGCTCAACAACTTCGCCACCTTCGACTAACGCCTTCATGGCAAAGCCACTAGCTGTACCACAATCATCTTTCGTCACCACCAGATCCTGTGTTACATCCACAAGTCGACGCGTCAGATATCCCGAGTTTGCCGTCTTCAAAGCGGTATCCGCCAAACCCTTACGGGCGCCGTGAGTAGAAATGAAGTACTGCAGTACGTTCAAACCTTCACGGAAATTCGTGGTAATCGGCGTTTCGATAATCGATCCGTCCGGCTTGGCCATGAGGCCACGCATGCCGGCCAGTTGGCGGATTTGCGCAGCGGAACCCCGCGCGCCCGAGTCGGCCATCATGTAAATCGAGTTGAATGAATCCTGGATAATTTCTTTGCCAGTGGAATCACGAATCTTTTGGTGCTGTAGTTGATCCATCATTGCCTTGGCAACCTGATCACCTGCACGACCCCAGATATCGACAACCTTGTTGTAGCGCTCGCCAACAGTCACCAGACCGGAGGTGTATTGCTTTTCGATTTCCTTCACTTCAGTTTCCGCTGCTTCGATGATGCCTTGCTTCTGGGGGGGTACCAGCATGTCATCGATGCAGATCGAGATACCACCTCGCGTTGCCAAACGGAAGCCAGACTGCATCAGCTTGTCAGCAAAAACCACCGTGTCCTTGAGGCCACAGCGACGGAAACTTTCGTCGATCAGCTTCGAAATCTCCTTCTTCTTGAGCGGTTTGTCGATTACCTTGAAAGGTAGTCCCTTGGGCAGAATTTCGGAAAGAATGGCCCGCCCGGCGGTAGTCGAATACCTAGTCAGTTTTTCGCGCCAGCTATCGCCTTCACGCTCATACTCGCGAATCCGCACCACAATGCGTGCATGCAAATCGGTCTGGTGCAGATCGACTGCACGGATCACCTCCGCCACGTCGGCGAAATTCATGCCGGTCCCCTTGGAGGCGGCATTCTCCCGCGTCGCATAGTAGAGTCCAAGCACCACGTCTTGCGACGGAACAATGATAGGCGCGCCGTTAGCTGGCGACAGTACGTTGTTTGAAGCCAGCATCAAGGTGCGGGCTTCAACCTGAGCCTCAAGGGATAGCGGTACATGCACGGCCATCTGGTCGCCGTCGAAGTCAGCGTTAAAGGCGGTACAGACCAGCGGATGCAACTGGATGGCCTTGCCTTCAATCAGAACTGGCTCGAATGCCTGAATGCCGAGGCGGTGGAGTGTCGGCGCACGGTTGAGAAGTATCGGGTGCTCGCGGATGACCTCTTCGAGAATATCCCAGACTACCGGAGTTTCAGCTTCGACTTCCTTTTTGGCGGCTTTGATTGTACTAGCAACGCCCATCTTCTCCAGACGCTCAAAAATGAAAGGCTTGAACAGCTCCAGCGCCATCTTCTTTGGCAGGCCGCATTGATGCAGCATCAGCTGCGGACCGACGACGATAACCGAGCGGCCCGAATAGTCGACACGTTTGCCCAGCAGATTCTGCCGGAAACGTCCGCCTTTGCCCTTGATCATATCGGCTAGCGACTTCAGCGGACGCTTGTTGGCACCGGTCATGGCCTTGCCGCGGCGACCGTTATCGAGCAGCGAATCGACGGCCTCCTGCAGCATGCGTTTTTCATTGCGCACAATAATGTCAGGCGCTTTCAGTTCAAGCAACCGCTTGAGTCGATTGTTGCGGTTGATGACACGGCGGTAAAGATCATTCAGGTCGGATGTCGCAAAGCGGCCGCCATCAAGTGGCACCAAGGGGCGCAAATCAGGCGGCAGCACCGGCAACACCTCAAGGATCATCCATTCGGGCTTGATCCCGGAATGCTGGAACCCTTCGAGAATCTTGAGACGCTTTGCGTACTTCTTGATCTTGGCCTCGGAACCGGTGGTTTCGAGTTCATGACGCAAGGTTTCGACTTCATGGCTAAGATCAAGCGTCCGCAGCAGTTCGCGAACCCCCTCAGCCCCCATGACGGCAGTAAAGTCATCGCCGTATTCCTCAACCTTGGCAAGATAGTCATCCTCGGTGAGCAGTTGAGCGCGATTCAGCGGCGTCATGCCAGGATCGACGACGACGAAGGCCTCAAAGTAAAGGGCGCGCTCAATATCGCGCAAGGTCATGTCCAGCACCATGCCCAGTCGGCTCGGCAGGCTCTTCAGGAACCAGATATGAGCTACGGGCGAAGCCAGTTCGATATGCCCCATGCGTTCGCGTCGAACTTTGGCCTGAGTGACCTCGACCCCGCACTTTTCGCAAATGACACCGCGATGTTTTAACCGCTTGTATTTGCCGCAGAGGCATTCGTAATCCTTGACCGGGCCAAAAATCTTGGCACAGAAAAGGCCGTCACGCTCCGGCTTGAAGGTGCGGTAGTTGATCGTTTCCGGCTTTTTGACTTCACCGTATGACCAACTACGAATTTTTTCCGGCGACGCAAGCCTGATTGTGATTGCGTCGAACTCCTCTTCCTGCGTTACTTGCTTGAACAGATCGAGCAGCGCTTTCATTGTTTAACTCCTGTCGCGGGTCGAGGGGTAATTAATAACGTTCGAGATCAATGTCAATGGCAAGTGAGCGTATTTCCTTCACCAGCACATTGAACGATTCGGGCATGCCTGCATCAATCTTGTGTTCGCCCTTGACGATGCTTTCGTATACCTTGGTGCGGCCCGTCACGTCGTCCGACTTGACGGTCAACATCTCTTGCAGGGTATATGCAGCACCATAGGCCTCCAGGGCCCAAACCTCCATTTCGCCAAAGCGCTGACCGCCAAACTGCGCCTTGCCGCCGAGTGGTTGCTGTGTCACCAGGCTGTAGGGGCCCGTCGAACGTGCATGCATCTTGTCATCGACAAGGTGATGCAGTTTCAGTACATGCATATACCCGACCGTTACCGGACGCTCAAAGGCTTCGCCGGTACGTCCGTCATATAGCGTCGCCTGTGTTTTCGTCGCTGTCAGGTTAAGGCGTTTGGCCACAGCGTCAGGGAAGGCTAAATCGAGCATAGAGCGGATTTCTTCTTCCTTGCAGCCATCGAATACCGGAGTAGCAAACGGCACGCCGTTCTTCAGGTTACCAGCCAGCTCAATGACTTCCGCATCGCTTAGGCTGCTGATTTCACAACCGCGTCCAGAGGTGTTGTAAATCTTGTCGAGCAGCTTGCGCAACTCAAGTGTCGCGGTATGTTGCTTCAACAATTCGCCGACCATCTCGCCGAGCCCCTTGGCAGCCCAGCCCAAATGAGCCTCAAGAATCTGGCCGATATTCATGCGGGAAGGTACGCCCAGCGGGTTGAGAACAACGTCGACCGGAGTGCCATCCTCCATGTGCGGCATGTCTTCCACGGGAACAATCCTCGAAACCACGCCCTTGTTGCCATGGCGGCCTGCCATTTTGTCTCCGGGCTGGAGGCGGCGCTTGACCGCAAGATAAACCTTGACCATCTTCTGGACCCCCGGGGGCAACTCGTCTCCCTGGGTAAGTTTCTTCTTTTTCGCCTCGAAGGCGACATCGAAATCCTTACGGGTTTGATCGAGACTGTCGCGCAGGTTTTCCAGTTGCTGCTGTGCATCTTCGTCAGCCAGACTGATGTCGAACCAGTGGTAATGCTCGATACTGGCCAGATAGTCCTTGGCAATCTTGCTGCCCTTGGCAAGTTTCTTCGGCCCTTTACTGGCAAGCTTGCCGGTCAGCAACCGCTCAATACGGGCAAACGTGTCGCGCTCAACTATGCGCATCTGGTCCGCCAGATCAAGCTTGTAGCTTTTCAGTTGATCATCGATGATCGCTTGGGCACGCTTGTCGCGCTCGATACCTTCGCGGGTAAATACCTGGACATCAATGATGGTACCCGACATGCCGGACGGAACCCGCAAGCTCGTGTCCTTCACATCCGAGGCTTTCTCGCCGAAAATCGCCCGCAGCAGCTTTTCTTCGGGTGTCAGCTGGGTCTCACCCTTCGGCGTAACCTTGCCGACAAGTACATCGCCCGCCTCTACTTCGGCGCCGATATACACAATGCCGGAATCATCCAGGCGCGAAAGCTGCCCCTCGCCCAAGGTCGCTATATCGCGCGTGATTTCCTCGGGACCGAGCTTCGTATCGCGCGCAACCACGGTCAGCTCTTCGATATGAATCGAGGTGAACCGATCTTCGGCCACTACACGCTCCGAAATCAGGATTGAGTCCTCGAAGTTGTAGCCGTTCCATGGCATGAAGGCAACACGCATGTTCTGGCCCAAAGCCAACTCGCCAAGATCGGTAGATGCGCCGTCGGCAACAACGTCACCCTTTGCGATCATGTCCCCGACCTTGACGATGGGGCGCTGGTTGATGTTGGTATTCTGGTTCGAGCGTGTGTATTTCGTCAGGTTGTAGATATCGACGCCAACCTCGCCTGACACGGTTTCGGCATCATTGACGCGAACGACAATCCGATCGGCATCGACATAGTCAACCATCCCGCCACGCAAAGCCTGTACGGCCGTGCCGGAGTCGACTGCAACCGTACGCTCGATGCCTGTCCCCACCAGCGCCTTTTCCGGGCGCAGGCAAGGTACGGCCTGGCGCTGCATGTTCGCGCCCATCAGGGCACGGTTGGCGTCGTCATGTTCCAGGAACGGGATCAGCGAAGCAGCGACGGAAACGATCTGACCGGGTGCCACGTCCATGTACTGGACTTCGGCCGGTTCCTTGAGTTCGAATTCACCATTGAAGCGGCAGGAAACCAGTTCATCGACCAGGCCGCCCTTTTTATCAAGTTGGGCATTCGCCTGCGCGATGATGTACTTGCCCTCCTCAATAGCCGAGAGGAAATCAATCTCGTTCGTCACATGACTACCCGTTACCTTTCGGTAAGGGGTTTCCATAAAGCCATACTCATTGGTGCGTGCATAGAGCGCCAGCGAGTTGATCAAGCCAATATTCGGTCCTTCCGGCGTCTCGATCGGGCAAACGCGGCCATAGTGGGTCGGATGTACGTCACGCACCTCGAAACCGGCACGTTCGCGGGTCAGTCCGCCAGGACCGAGCGCCGATACGCGACGTTTGTGCGTAATCTCGGACAAAGGGTTGGTCTGATCCATAAACTGGGACAACTGACTGGATCCGAAAAACTCCTTGATCGCTGCGCTGATCGGCTTGGCGTTGATCAAATCATGCGGCATCAGGTTGTCTGACTCAGCCTGGTTCAAGCGCTCCTTGACGGCGCGTTCGACGCGCACCAGACCGGCACGGAACTGGTTTTCCGCCAACTCGCCAACCGACCGCACACGACGGTTGCCAAGGTGGTCAATATCGTCCACCTCGCCACGCCCGTTGCGCAATTCAACCAGGATGCGCACGACATCCAGGATATCGTCGTTAGACAGCACGCCCGTGCCAATCGATTCATCGCGCCCAACACGGCGGTTGAACTTCATGCGGCCCACTGCCGACAGGTCGTAACGCTCTTCGGCATAGAACAGGCCATGGAACAGCGACTCCACCGCATCTTCCGTCGGCGGTTCACCTGGACGCATCATGCGATAAATGGCCACTCTTGCAGCCCATTGGTCCGCAGTCTCGTCGGCCCGCAGCGTTGATGAAATATAGGGGCCGCGATCAAGGTCGTTGATATAAAGCGTGCTTAGATGATCCACACCGGCCTCGGACAGTTTGGCGTACAGGCTGTCGGTGATCTCGTCATTGGCATTGGCCAGGATCTCTCCGGTTTCGGCCACGACAATATTCTGCGCAACGACGCGGCCAATCAGGAAGTCGTCCGGTACGGCAATCTTCTTGATGCCGGCTTCCGCAAGCTCACGGATATGCTTGGCCGTGATGCGCTTGTCCTTGGCAACGAGCACCTTGCCGGACTTGTCATGTATATCGAATTTTGCAACTTCGCCGCGCAGTCGCTCGGGAACCACATCGAACTGAATGCCCTTCTTGCCAAAATGGAAGGTATCGGTTTCGAAGAAGGTCGCGAGGATCTGTTCCGGCGTCAAGCCGATGGCCTTGAGCAGGATAGTCGCCGGCATCTTGCGGCGGCGGTCTACGCGAAAGTACAGCAGGTCCTTCGGATCAAACTCGAAATCAAGCCATGATCCACGATACGGGATGATGCGGGCTGAAAACAGTAGCTTCCCGGAACTGTGCGTTTTCCCCTTGTCGTGCTCGAAGAACACGCCAGGCGAACGATGCAACTGGGAAACAATGACGCGCTCCGTGCCATTGATCACGAACGAGCCGGTCGTTGTCATGAGCGGGATTTCACCCATATACACTTCCTGCTCCTTGACCTCCTTCACTTTCTCCGTGCTGCTTTCCCGATCAAGGATGACCAGACGCACTTTGGAGCGCAGCGGTGATGCGAAAGTCAGGCCGCGTTGCTGGCATTCCTTGACATCGAACGCCGGCTCCCCAAGACGATACTCGACGAATTCAAGCCGGGCCACGCCCGAATGTGCAACGATCGGGAAGATCGACTTGAATGCCGCTTGCAGCCCTTGATCCTTCCTCTGGGCGGGTGGTACGCCCACTTGCAGGAACTGGGTATATGACTCCAGTTGGGTTGCCAGCAGAAAAGGAACGTCGAGTACGTTCGCGCGTTTGGCAAAGCTCTTGCGGATACGCTTTTTCTCGGTATACGAGTAGGCCATGATCGCTCCGACAGTCAGGATTCAGGGATCAACCATCCGCGGTAACTTGCGGCGCACCACTTGGCGAATTGCTGATCTCTAAAGCCTGAACCGTTCAAAATAGTTTTCCAGAAAACCAAAGCAGAAAGGCTGGCGGCCCGAATCAGGCCACCAGCCGATAATGCACAGCAAATTACTTGATTTCGACCTTGGCGCCAGCGTCTTCCAACTGTTTTTTGAGGGCTTCGGCGTCGGCCTTCGAGATACCTTCCTTGACGGCCTTCGGGGCGCCATCAACGAGGTCCTTGGCTTCCTTGAGGCCCAGGCTGGTCGCCGCACGCACGACCTTGATGCACTCAACCTTCTTCTCGCCAGCAGCCAACAGCATGACAGTGAACTCGGTCTGCTCTTCGACAGCGGCGGCGGCAGCAGCAGGTGCGGCCACGGCAACAGCGGCAGCAGCAGCGGAGACGCCAAACTTAACTTCCATTTCCTTGATGAGCTCGGACAGATCGAGAACGGTCATGCCGGCGATCGCGTCGAGGATTTCAGCTTTACTAACAGCCATGATTACAACTCCTGAATGAATATTTGGATCGATGAAAAACGATTACGCAGCCTCTTTGACGTCACGCACGGCAGCAAGACCCCGAACAAACTTGGTCGGGATTTCGTTGAGCGTACGGACGAACTGGGTGATCGGTGCCTGCATGGTGCCGAGCAGAGAGGACAGCAGCTCTTCACGGCTCGGCATCGACGCCAGCGCTTTCACCCCAGCTACGTCGACGACGTAGTTGGGCATAGCGCCAGCCTTGATGACGAGATGCTGATTAGCCTTGCCAAAGTCGTGCAGCAACTTCGCGGCGGCCACTGGATCCTTGGAAATTCCATAGATCAGCGGACCAACCATTTTCTCGGCTAAACCTTCGAACGGCGTGCCAGCTACAGCGCGACGTACGAGGGTATTTTTCAGAACACGCAGAAAAACACCGGCCTTGCGCGCGTTGGCGCGCAGAACGGTGATGTCACCCACCTCGAGACCACGGTACTCGGCGACGATAATCGACTGTGCGCCCGCAACTTCTGCGGACACTTCGGCAACTACCGCCTTCTTGTCGTCAAGATTGAGACCCACGGTCAACTCCTAGTCAAACTCCAACGCCGAAAAGTCGGCGCTGGCGATACGGCGACCTTCATTCAGGAACCGAAATTCCATCATCGGGCAACGCCATCTGCGCAGGCTGCTGCAACGCTGTTCCGCTGCCAACACTTAAGTTCTTGCAAACACCTGCGGTCTTTGATAACCCGCTGCCTCCGGACAGGCAAGCAACGGCCCAAAGTTCTTTAAGCTTGTGCCACGACCAGGCTAGCCTGATCGATACGCACCCCGGCACCCATTGTCGAAGACACAGAAATCCTTTTCAGGTATTGCCCCTTCGCTGCAGCCGGCTTCGCCTTGTTGAGCGCCCCGATCAACGCAGCGATGTTCTGCTGCAACTGATCGACGGAAAATGAAGCGCGCCCGATGGTGCACATGACGATGCCGGCCTTGTCGGTACGATATTGCACCTGGCCTGCCTTGGCATTCTTCACGGCGGTCGTGACATCCATCGTCACGGTACCGACCTTCGGATTCGGCATCAGGCCGCGCGGGCCGAGAATCTGACCCAGCTGACCGACAACCTTCATGGCATCCGGTGTGGCAATACAGACGTCGAAATCAATCGTGCCGCCCTTCACGTTTGCTGCCAGATCATCGAATCCGACAATGTCAGCCCCCGCCGCCTTGGCTTCCTCGGCCTTGGCCCCCTGACAGAACACGGCGACACGCACGGCCTTGCCAGTACCCGCAGGCAACACGACGGAGCCGCGTACCACCTGATCCGATTTCTTGGCATCGATACCGAGATTTACCGCCACATCAATGGACTCGTTGAATTTCGCAGTCGCATTCTCCTTGACCAGCGTCAGCGCATCGGTCAGGGGATAATTCTTGCTGCGGTCAACCTTGGACCGCACCGCCTCTACACGCTTTGAATGCTTCGCCATGTCAGATGCCCTCCACGGTTATACCCATGCTACGGGCGCTTCCCGCGATGGTACGGACTGCCGCGTCCATATTGGCGGCCGTCAGATCCTTCATCTTGGTCTTGGCGATTTCCTCGGCTTGTGCACGAGTGATCTTCCCGACCTTGTCGGTATGGGGCTTCGGCGAACCCTTTTGCACGCCAGCCGCCTTCTTGATCAGCACGGTTGCCGGCGGCGTCTTCATGATGAAGGTGAAAGACTTGTCCGCATAGGCGGTAATCACGCAAGGAATTGGCAGTCCCGGCTCCAGAGCCTGGGTCTGGGCATTGAAAGACTTGCAGAACTCCATGATGTTGAGACCGCGCTGGCCGAGCGCGGGGCCGATCGGGGGCGAGGGGTTAGCCTTGCCCGCCGGCACTTGCAACTTGATATAGCCGACGATTTTCTTCGCCATTTTCAGTAACTCCTGTTAGTGAGTAATAACGCGTCCTCGATTGCTCTAATAACGCTCCTCTTGCCGCGGAAACCGCCCCGGCGCGGTGAAAAACTAGGCTTTCTCGACCTGCGCGAATTCGAGCTCGACCGGTGTTGAGCGACCGAAAATGGTCACTGCGACACGCAGACGGCTCTTTTCGTAATTGACTTCCTCTACATTGCCGTTGAAGTCTGTAAATGGGCCATCCTTGATGCGCACCATCTCGCCAGCCTCGAACAGAACCTTGGGGCGCGGCTTTTCAACGCCTTCCTGCATCTGCTGCATGATCTTGTCAACTTCCTTTTCGGAAATCGGGGTCGGCCTGGTTGAAGTACCACCAACAAAGCCCGTTACCTTCGGTGTGCTCTTGACGAGATGCCAGGAGTCGTCATTCATGTCCATTTCCACCAGCACGTAACCGGGGAAGAACTTGCGCTCGGAAATGCTCTTTTGGCCGGCCTTCATTTCGACGACCTCTTCGACCGGCACGAGAATCTGACCAAAACTATCCTGCATGCCGGCGCGCACGATACGCTCCGTCAATGCACGCTGCACCGATTTTTCGAAGCCCGAATAGGCATGCACTACGTACCAGCGTTTCATCATGATTTTTTCCAGCCCAGAACCAAATCGTAAAGCACCCATTCCAGGCTCTTATCCGTAATCCACAACATGATCGCCATTGCCAGAACAAACGCAAACACGATCCCGGTGGTTTGCAGGGTTTCCTTGCGCGACGGCCAGACAACCTTCTTGGCCTCGGCGATCGATTCCCGTCCAAGCACGGCAAAACTCTGCCCCGGCTCCGTGAACCACGCCACGGCGATACCTGCCGCCAGTCCCAGCAGAACCGACAGGACACGCAACACCAGCGCCTGCTCAGACAGCAAATAAAAGCCCGCAATCCCTGCCACCAGCAAGAGCAGCGCCAGTGCGAACTTCAGTTTATCGGCCATGTCAGTGTTTGCCTGCTTTCATCAAGTAAGTGGCAGGGGCGGAGGGAATCGAACCCCCAACCTACGGTTTTGGAGACCGTCGCTCTGCCAATTGAGCTACGCCCCTGCAGCTAAAGACTACAAAGGGCGACACTCCGAAAAGTGTCGCCCCGCATGTTGAAGCACCCTTTACTCGATGACTTTAGCGACGACGCCGGCGCCGACGGTGCGGCCGCCTTCGCGGATGGCGAAGCGCAGACCTTCTTCCATCGCGATCGGCGCAATCAGCTTCACCGTCATCTGCACGTTGTCACCCGGCATCACCATTTCAATCCCCGCCGGCAGTTCGCAGGCGCCCGTCACGTCGGTGGTCCGGAAGTAAAACTGCGGACGGTAGCCGTTGAAGAACGGGGTGTGGCGGCCGCCTTCGTCCTTCGACAGAATATAGACTTCGGCGGTGAAGTGCGTGTGCGGGGTGATGGAGCCCGGCTTGGCCAACACCTGGCCCCGCTCGACTTCTTCACGCTTGGTGCCGCGCAGCAGCACGCCGACGTTGTCGCCAGCTTGCCCCTGGTCGAGCAGCTTGCGGAACATTTCTACGCCGGTGCAGGTGGTCTTGACGGTCGGACGAATGCCGACAATTTCGATTTCTTCGCCGACTTTGACGATGCCACGTTCCACCCGACCGGTGACGACGGTGCCACGACCAGAGATGGAGAAGACGTCTTCGATGGGCAGCAGGAAGGGCTTGTCGATGGCGCGCTCAGGCTGGGGAATGTAGCTGTCCAGTGCGTCGGCCAGCTTCAGGATGGAGCCTTCGCCCAACTCGCCCTTGTCGCCTTCCATGGCTTTCAGTGCCGAGCCCTTGATGATCGGTATGTCGTCGCCCGGGAAGTCGTATTTGCTGAGCAGCTCACGAACTTCCATTTCGACGAGTTCGAGCAGTTCGGCGTCGTCCACCATGTCGCATTTGTTCATGTAGACGATGACGAACGGGACGCCTACCTGACGTGCCAGCAGGATGTGCTCGCGGGTCTGTGGCATCGGGCCGTCGGCCGCGGAAACAACCAGTATGGCGCCGTCCATCTGGGCCGCACCGGTGATCATGTTCTTCACGTAGTCAGCGTGGCCCGGACAGTCAACGTGCGCATAGTGACGGTGGGCCGTCTCGTATTCGACGTGCGCCGTGTTGATGGTGATGCCCCGCGCCTTTTCTTCCGGCGCCGCATCAATCTGGTCGTAGGCTTTCGCCTCACCACCAAACTTCGCCGCCAGAATCATCGTGATCGCCGCCGTCAACGTCGTCTTCCCATGATCAACGTGTCCAATCGTCCCTACGTTCACATGCGGCTTCGTACGCTCAAATTTGCCTTTTGCCATGATCGGTTACCCCAACAAGTCCGGTCCGAGAAAAATTTATGGTGCCCATGGACAGAATCGAACTGTCAACCTCTCCCTTACCAAGGGAGTGCTCTACCACTGAGCTACATGGGCGCTCTTACACCGCGCTTACAACTGACTACGACATACTGCTACTGCATTCGCCTCGACATAAAGGCTTGGAGCGGGCGACGAGACTCGAACTCGCGACATCTTGCTTGGAAGGCAAGAACTCTACCAACTGAGTTACACCCGCTCTCGATCAAACCACACCAAAACCCACAATCCGACAACGATCGGATTGGCCACGCGTATTCACTGGTGGAGGGGGAAGGATTCGAACCTTCGAAGGCTGAGCCGTCAGATTTACAGTCTGATCCCTTTGACCGCTCGGGAACCCCTCCAGCGAAACGCTGCATTATGCAGGATGTCCGCAGCCGAGTCAATGCCATTCCTTCTTTGTCGGCAACCCCCGATGGCCGGACGTAGAATGCGCCGCATGAGCACCCCCTCGCGCCTACCCCCGCCGCTGCTGGAGGCTCTTGCCGCCCGCTTCGGTAACCGGTTCTCCACCAGTGCCGCGGTGTGCGAACATCACGGCAAGGATGAGTCATCGCATGAACCGATGCCACCGGATGCCGTGGTGTTTGCGCAATCGACCGGGGAAGTCGCAGCGTCGGTCGCGCTCTGCCATGAACATCGGGTACCGGTGATCGCTTTTGGCACCGGCACGTCCCTCGAAGGCCACCTGCTCGCTGTGCGGGGCGGCGTGAGCATTGACCTGTCCCGGATGAACCGCGTGCAGGCAATCCGTCCGGAGGATCTCGACGCGACCGTCGAGGCCGGCGTGACGCGCAAGGCGCTGAATGCTGCGCTGCATGATACCGGTTTGTTCTTCCCCATCGACCCCGGCGCCGATGCCAGTCTGGGCGGCATGGCTGCGACGCGCGCCTCGGGCACCAATGCGGTGCGCTACGGCACAATGCGGGAAAACACCCTCGCCGCCACGGTTGTCATGCCTGACGGCAGCATCATCAAAACCGGCACGCGTGCGAAAAAATCCTCCGCCGGCTATGACTTGACACGTCTGTTTGTCGGCTCCGAAGGCACCCTCGGCATCATCACCGAACTAACCGTGCGCCTGCATCCGCTGCCAGAGGCCATCGCCAGCGCGATCTGCGCTTTCCCGGACATCGCCGCTGCGGTCGATACGGTGATCGAGACCATCCAGCTCGGCATCCCCGTCGCACGCATCGAAATTCTCGACGCACTCTCCATTACGGCCATCAACCGCTACAGCAAGACCACGCTGCGCGAAGCGCCGACACTGTTTTTCGAGCTGCACGGATCGCCCGCCGGCGTGGCCGAACAGACCGAGGCTTTGCGCACGCTTGCCGCCGAGCACGGCGGCATGGATTTCGAGTGGGCAGACAAACCCGAAGATCGCACGCGCCTCTGGCAGGCGCGCCATGATGCCTACTACGCCTGCATCAACCTGCAACCGGGCGCGCGCTCGGTAACCACCGATGTCTGCGTGCCGATTTCGCGGCTGGCCGAATGTATCGCCGCCACGCTCGCCGACCTGCAGCAGACCGGCCTGATCGCCCCGCTGCTCGGCCATGTCGGCGACGGCAATTTCCACATGCTGGTACTGGTCAGCCCGGACGATGAAGAAATGCTTGAAAGCGCCCAGGCTTTCGCACAGCGCCTCGCCGAACGCGCCATCGCGATGGACGGCACCTGTACCGGCGAGCATGGCATCGGCATCGGCAAGCGCAAATACATGACACTGGAACATGGCGAGGGGGCAATTGCCGTGATGCGGGCGATCAAGCAGGCGCTCGATCCTGACAACCTCATGAATCCGGGCAAGATTCTTCCCGACTAGCTTATGCGACGGGTTACGCTGGAAGACAAATACACGGTCGAATCCGGTCGCGCCTATCTGACCGGCTCGCAAGCCCTGGCCCTGCTGCCGATGCTCCAGCGACGGCGCGACCTTGCAGCGGGGCTGAACACCGCCGGCTACATTTCCGGCTACCGTGGCTCACCGCTCGGTGCCTATGACCTCGCGCTCTGGCAAGCCAGAAAATATCTGGAACAGCATCACGTCGTCTTCCAGCCCGGCGTGAACGAGGAACTCGCCGCCACGGCGATCTGGGGCACGCAACAGATCGGCCTCTCCCCCGGCGCGAAGTACGACGGCATCTTCGGCCTCTGGTATGGCAAGGGGCCGGGCGTCGAACCGCAGCGGCGACGTATTCAAGCATGCCAACGGTGCCGGCAGCGCGCGCTTCGGCGGCGTCATCGCCATCGCCGGCGACGACCACGCCGCGCGTTCCTCCACCGTCGCGCACCAGTCGGAACAGGCCTTCGTGGCAGCCGCCATGCCGATCCTCGCGCCATCCGGCGTGCAGGACTATCTCGACCTCGGCCTGCACGGCTGGGCGATGAGCCGCTATTCCGGCTGCTGGATTGGTTTCAAGGCCGTGGCCGACACCGTCGAATCCTCCGCTGCGGTCGAGCTTGACCCGGCGCGCATTGCCATCGTCATTCCGAGCGATGTTGCGCTGCCCGCAGATGATCCAATAGGCCTCAACATCCGCTGGCCGGACGACCGGCTGGCGCTCGAAGCACGCCTGTTCGACCACAAGCTTGGCGCTGCGCTGGCCTACTGCCGCGCCAATGCCTTAAACCGAATTGTCATCGACTCGCCCAATGCAAGACTGGGTATCGTCGCCGCCGGCAAGAGCTATCTCGACGTGCGCCAGGCACTCGACCTGCTCGGCATCGACGGCCCGTTCGCCGCCACGATCGGCCTGCGCGTCTGCAAGATCGGCATGGTCTGGCCGCTGGAGACTGAAGGTATCCGCCGCTTCGCAACAGGCCTCGAAACGATTCTCGTCGTCGAGGAAAAGCGCCCGCTGATCGAGCCCCAGATCAAGGAAGCGCTGTACACCTGGCGTGACGCGGATCGTCCGCGCGTGGTCGGCAAGTGTGACGAAAATGAAGGCGGGCTGCTGCCGGCTTGCGGTGAGCTGACGCCGACGCAGATCGCCCGCGTCATCGCACAACGCATTGAACGCTTCCACCCGTCGGCGCACCTCCGCGAGCGGCTGGCGGCCATCGAAGCAAAGGAAAGTTCCGTCGCGCCGGTAATTCCGGCGAAACGCATGCCGTGGTTCTGCCCGGGTTGCCCGCACAACACCTCGACGCGCGTACCTGCGGGTTCGCGCGCGCTGGCCGGCATCGGCTGCCATTTCATGGTGACCTGGATGGACCGCGACACCGACACCTTCGCGCAGATGGGCGGCGAAGGCGCGGCGTGGATCGGCCAGTCGCCGTTCACCGCAACGCGGCACGTCTTCGTCAATCTCGGCGACGGCACCTATTTCCACTCCGGCATCCTTGCCATCCGCGCCGCGGTCGCCGCGAACGTCAATATCACCTACAAGATCCTCTACAACGACGCTGTGGCGATGACCGGTGGCCAGCCGGTCGATGGCACGCTCAGCGTGCCGCGGATCGCGCAACAGTTGCACGCCGAAGGCGTCGGCCATGTCGTTGTCGTGACCGACGATGCGCCGCGAAGCTGGCACAAGAGCGACCTGCCGCATGGCATCCTCGTGCGCTCTCGCGATGAACTGGACACCGTGCAGCGCGAGATGCGCGAGTGTCCCGGTGTCTCGGCGCTCATCTACGACCAGACCTGCGCGGCCGAAAAGCGCCGGCGGCGCAAGCGCGGCAAGCTGCCCGATCCGGCAGAGCGCGCCTTCATCAACACGCAGGTTTGCGAAGGCTGTGGCGACTGCAGCGTGCAGTCGAACTGCCTCGCCATCGTGCCCGTCACTACGCTACTGGGGACAAAGCGCGCCATCGACCAGTCGGCCTGCAACAAGGACTTTTCCTGCATCGACGGGTTCTGCCCGAGCTTCGTCACCGTCACGGGTGGAACATTGCGCAAGGGCAGCGCACTGGACAACGATGCGACTGATGCCGTCCTGCCAGAACCGACTTTTGTTTCGACGCAAAAGCCCTACGGCATTCTTATCACCGGGGTGGGCGGCACCGGCGTGGTCACGCTCGGCGCGCTGCTCGGCATGGCCGCGCATATCGATGGCAAGGGCGTCAGCGTGCTCGACATGACGGGCATCGCGCAGAAGGGCGGCGCGGTGTTTTCGCACGTGCGCATCTGCGACGACCCGACGGCTATTCATGCACCGAGAATTGCCACGGGCGAAGCCGACGCCATCATCGGCGGCGATGCGATCGTCAGCGCCTCGCCCGAGGCCCTTGCGAAGATGCGGGCCGGTCGCACGCGTGCCACCATCAATTGTGCGGCCACGCCGACGGCCGAATTCACCGCCGATCCGGACTGGCGCTTCCCGCTCGACAAGATCCAGTCAGCTCTCACCGACACGATCGGCGCCGAGCATGTTGATTTCACTGACGCCACGGCGCTGGCAACGCGGTTGATGGGCAACGCGCTCTACGCCAACCTGTTCCTGCTCGGCTTCGCCTGGCAGCGCGGGCTGGTGCCGGTCTCGGCAGCCGCGCTGCTGCGCGCGATCGAACTCAACGGCACTGAGGTGGCAATGAACCTGCGGGCCTTCCGTTGGGGCCGCTGCGCGGCGCACGATCCAGCCAGCATCGCGGCTCTCGTGCCGCCAGTCGCCGTCCTGCCTTCGCCGACTCTTGATGACCTGCTTGCCGACCGCATGCAACGCCTTACCGACTATCAGGATGCCGCGCTGGCCGGGCGCTACCGCGCACTGGTCGAACGGGTCCGTCGCCACCCGGCGGCCGACGACGCGCTGGCTGCAAGCGTGGCGCGCAACTACTACAAGCTGCTCGCCAGCAAGGACGAATACGAAGTGGCGCGACTCTATGCCGAAACCGGTTTCCTCGCGCAGGTAGCCGAAGCCTTTGAGGGCGACTACACGCTCAACTTTCATCTCGCCCCGCCGCTGTTTTCCCGTCCCGATCCGACCACCGGGCGCATCAGGAAAGGTCGCTACGGCCCCTGGATGATGACCGCTTTCCGCTGGCTGGCCAAGGCACGCAAGCTGCGCGGCACGCGCTGGGATATTTTTGCGCGCAGCCCCGAACGCAAACTGGCGCGACAACTCGTTGTCGACTACGAGGACGACATCGCGCTGATACTTGAACGCCTCGATGCCGGCAAACTGCTCCTTGCCCAGGAACTCGCCACCTGGCCGGATACGGTTCGTGGCTTCGGTCATGTCAGAGAAAAGTCGGCGCTGGCGGGACGGCAACCACGGGAAGCGGCGCGTGCCGGCCTCGCCAGCTGACGCCCCGCCCCTGCGCGCCGCCATTCTTGCCCAATTGGGCGGCGCGGCGGTCGTACTGCTGCTCGTCATCGGGCTGGGCCGCCTGACGGCGGTCGAACTTCTGGCAGATCCCCTTCGTGCTCGCCCTGTTGCAAGGTGGCATCGCGGCGATGATCTCACTCAGGCAGCGCGTCCCGCCCTGGTGGCTGCTGATCCACCTGGCCTTCGCACCACTGGCCGTCGCCGTGCAACGGCTGGACATCGCGCCCGGCTGGTTCCTCGCGGCTTTCGTGCTGCTGCTGCTGGTGTTCTGGCGCACCGACAAGAGCCGCGTACCGCTGTACCTGAGCAATCGGGCAACCGCCGCTGCGTTGCTCAAGCTGCTGCCCGCCACGGGGGGGGGCGTCGTCTTGGGGCGGCCCGGCACCGACTTCAAGGTGCTCGACCTCGGTTGCGGCGACGGCGGTCTGCTCTCCCGCCTGGCCAAGGCGCGTCCGGATTGCCACTTCACCGGCATCGAGCACGCGCCGCTACCCTGGCTGGTGGCAAAACTGCGTTCGCTCCGCCTGTCGAACCTGGCGATCCGGCGCGGCGACTTCTGGCAGGAACCTCTGGGAGAATACGGCCTGGTTTATGCCTTTCTTTCTCCCGCGCCGATGCCACAGCTGTGGGAAAAGGCCCGCGCCGAGATGAAAATCGGCGCAGTGCTGGTGAGCAACAGCTTTGCCGTGCCTGACGTTGCGCCCGATTCGATCGTAGCGGTGGCGGACCGCCGTGCGACCCGCCTTTACGTGTACCGTTCGCCCTGCCGCACCAATAAAGACGACGATTCCGTCGCATTTCCAGCCACTCTCCATGCCCCCAATCGCGAATAATTCAGCCTCGTAAGCGCACACGCTGGGGCGAAATGGCAGACATCATCTGTGTAATCGGCAACAAGGGCGGCACGGGCAAGACCACGCTGTCGCACATGCTCTGTCAGGGCATGGGGCTGCTTGGCCAGCGCTCGGTATGCGTTCTCACCGATACGCACCGCGAGCCGCTTGATCCGGCCGACCGACGCTACCTGATTGCCGACGCGCGCACGCGCGAGGCGTTGGGCAAGGTGACCGACAAGATCCGTTCGCTGCACGCCTGGCTGGGCGTAATCGACGGCGGCGGCAACCGCACTGAAGTGGACCGGCGGCTCTACAACGTGGCCGATCTCGTGTTGCTGCCTTTCCGCGACTCGCACGAAGACATCCGCACCGTGATCCGCGATCTCGAAATGTTCCCGCGCGCCTATGCCATTCCTTCACAATGGCCAACCAATGCCTGGCAACGCGAGGCGGCCGATAAAGCCGTGACGGAACTGCTGGCACCCTACCGCGACCGCATGCTCGATCCGGTCTTCAGTCTTTCCGCCAGCAGGCAACTGCTACAGAAGAATCTGCCGGGCAGCATGCCGACGCCGCTGGCCAATGCCTGTCGCGCGGTAGCGCATCAGGTCATCAACATCCTGCAACTTCCTCTGGAAGACGCCGCGCCGCTACCGAGTTTCGGTCGTCAGGCGCAGCGGGCAGCCAACGCGCCGGGCGCACAACTGCTCGCCGTGGCAGCCTAATCAGGCAGTCGCTTGCCCTGCGCCAACAGCAGGGCTTGCGAGCGATTGCTCACGCCCATGGCCTTGAGAACGGCCGACACGTGTATCTTCACCGTGCCCTCCGTGACATCGAGGAGTGCGGCGATCTCGCGGTTAGTCTTGCCTTCGGCGAGCAACTCGAGCACGCGCGCCTGACTCTTGGTCAGGCCATAACGCTCGGCCACGGTCTTGGTACGACGCCGTTTCCCGCTCATTTCGCGATATTCCGGCGGCAGCCAGATCTCGCCGGCGAGCACCTCGCGCAATGCATCCAGCAGGACACCGGTCGGGCTGGCCTTGGAAACGAAGCCGGCCGCACCCTGGCGGATCGCCTTCATCACCGTATCGCCGTCGTCCAGTGCCGACAGGATCACCACCGGGATATGTGGAAAACGCTTGCGGATCACGCCGAGGAAGGCCATCCCGCCGGTGCCCGGCAGCATCAGGTCAAGCAGGATCAGATCGAAATCATCGTTCGCTTCGAGCTTCAATGTCGCCTGGTCTGCATCCCGCGCGCCCAGCAGTTCGGTGGCTGTGCCATCCTCTTCCAGCGCCTTCAGCGCGAGCAGCAAACCTTCCCGCACCAGCGCATGGTCTTCGATCACCAGAATCCGCACACTTCTTCTCCCTTGTTCGAATACGGCTATCATAAAGGCTCAGCCATCTTCCTGTCGAGAGATACAACATGACAAACGAAATGCAGAACGACCCGATGGAATTTTTCAAGGGCATGTGGGGCAACATGGGCTTTTCGCTGCCCGGCATGGTAACGCCGACGCTCGACACCGACGAACTTGGCAAGCGCATCACCGATCTGAAGGCCGTCGAGGGCTGGCTCAAGTCGAATCTGGGCCTCCTGCAGATGACCATCCAGGGCATGGAAATGCAGCGGGCCACGCTCGCCGCCCTTGAACAGATGCGCCAGGCAACGCAGGACGCGGCAGCGGATGCGGAAAGCACGCCGAACCCGTTCCTCAATCCGGCCAACTGGCAAATGCCGTGGAACCTGATGACAGGCGCCGGCGACGCTGCAGGCGGTGCCGTCCCGCCAGCGCCGACTTCTGCGGCCCCTGCTGCCGCAACTCCAGCACCCGCCAAGCCGAAACGCTCACGCAAGAAAAGCCAGCCAGAGGGGTAGCGTCACCATCCCCAGCAAGGTGCTGGCCGAAATCAGCCAGGCGACGCGTGCGCCGTCGCCGCCCATGCGCTGGGTGAGTATGTAGGCCGACGATGCCGTCGGCAGCGCGGCGAACACCATCACTACATCGAAATGGACGCCGGTCAGCCCCGCCCAGCGGGCCGCCAACAGCGCAATCACCGGCATCGCCAGCAGTTTTACACTCAGGAAATATGCTGCCGCACCGCGTCCGTCATGTCCGAGTGCGCCGCGCAACTTGAGGGCCGCACCCACCGCCAGCAGGCCGAGCGCAATGGCCGCCTCGGCCAGCCGGCCGAGAAAATGTCCGACGGGGGCCGGCACGGGCAGGCCGGCGAGATTCCACGCCAGCGACACCAGCGTCGCGAGGAACAAGGGATTCTTTGCCAGTTCGCGCCAGACCGAGGTTTCGCCGTGGCGCGCCAGCATGCTCACCGCCGCGATGTTGGCGAAGGGCACCATGCCGCCGGCCAACAACCCCAGCGCCGCGATGCCCGCCGCACCATGCAGCTTGGCCGCGATCGCCAAACCGATGTAGGTATTGAAGCGGAAGGCGCACTGGAACTGCGAGGCGAACGAAATCGGCGTGAGGGGAAACAATGGCCGCGCCAGCAGCGCCAGCAACATCGCACCGCCCATCGCCGTCGCACCCACGCCGATCAGCGGCACGGCGTTGAAGGTAATCGGCATTTTCGTGATCGCGTTGAACAGCAGCGCGGGAAACAACACGAAGTAGACGATTTTTTCCAGCCCCGTCCAGAAATGGTCGCCCAGCGTCATCCAGCGCCGCAGGCCGTAACCGAGCAGGATCAGCGCGAAATCCGGCAGGAGCGTAAGGGCGGTATTCACGTGGTCAGATCACGCCACGGGCGCGTAGCCGTTCGATTTCATCGTCTGCGTAACCTGCTTCATGAAGGATCGCCGTCCCGTCAGCGCCGACTTTTGGCGAACGGTTGCGCACCGCGAAATCAAGCCCGGACATTTTCAGCGGCGGTGCGAATTGCTGCAATCCATCGATCTCCGGCAACATGCCGCGTGCCTGCAATTGCGGATGCGTCATCGCCTCTTCGAACGTCAGCACCGGCGTCACGCCGCAGTCAACATTCTCGAACAAGGTTGCCCAGTGGGCGAGCGGCTGACTCACAAACAGGATTTCCAGTTCACGCCGCGTGCGTTCGCCCTCCGCGCCGCGCGCCAGGCCGAAGGGCTTCAGGTCGGGCCGCGCGATCGCGTCGCAGAACACCTGCCAGAACTTCGGTTCCAGCGCACCCACCGCCATGTAGCGACCGTCCTGCGTGCGGTAGATGCCGTATGCGGGCAGGCCGCCGTTCAGGTCGTCGGTGCCGCGCGGCAGGGTTTCTCCCCGTGCCAGTACCGAGAGCAGCCCGGTGTAGGCATGGGAGAAAGCAGCATCGGTCATGGCCACATCGATGTAACGTCCCTCGCCCGTGGCCTTGGCGCCGATCACTGCGGCGAGGATGCCCATCGTGGCCGTCAGCGCGCCGCCGAGCAGGTCGCCGATCTGCAGGTTGGGAATCGCCGGCGCCTCCCCCGCATTGCCGATCTGGTCGAGCACGCCGGCGGTGGCAATGTAATTGAGATCATGGCCCGCGCGGTCGCGCCACGGGCCGTCCTGACCGTAACCCGTGATCGCGCAATAGACGATGCGCGGGTTGATCGCCTTGACCGCCGTCCAGCCAACGCCGAGTTTATCGACCACGCCGGGGCGGAAACTCTCGACGATCACATCGGCATCGCGCGCCAGGCGCAGGAACACCTCAACACCCGCCGGCTGCTTGAGGTCGAGCCGCATGCCACGCTTGTTGCGATTGACGATGCGAAAGAAAAAACTATCCTCCCCCGGCGCTGCACCCAGTCCCATCCTGCGCGCGTAGTCGTCCGCGCCCCCATGCTCAAACCCCTCGATCTTGACCACCTCCGCACCCAGATCAGCCAGATGCAGCGTACACACCGGCCCCGGCAGCAGGCGTGTCAGGTCGAGGATTTTGAGTCCGCTCAATGGGCCGGTAGATTGTTTGGTCATGCCTTTGTCGAACAGTTTGATGTGTTTTTCGCGTGGATTCTAGGCTTCTCGAATTTCCGGGGGCAACCGAAAACCCTCTCAAAGCAATGCGCCCAGACTCAAACTACTCTGAAATGTTTTCCGAAAGCGTATTATTCTCGCTAACCCTTCTGGGGTACTCTTCATAGGTAATATGAGGCAGGCTAAGGGTGAGAAGAACTAAACAAAATAACCATACAGACGCGCCACTTGACGGCCTCAAGGTTATCAATACGTACTCAATACTCCTTTAACCATGATTTCGCTATTAGCTTTGAGTTTGGTGTTTTCAGGTGCCCTCATTTTGATGGGGGCCCTGGCACCCATCAGGCGATTGATTGGGAGATTGTCGTCAGGGCCGGTGCGCAGTCGTTGGCATCTGATGGCTGCGTTGATCGCGCTGTTTATCATCGGTTATCTTGGATATGCTGCCGCTTTCTGGGAAAGCCATTCAACGCTGATTGATCTCATCGTTCCAAGCGTGTTCTTTTTCGGCGCGTGTTTCGTGTTGCTGACTACGACCCTATCCCTGCACACCGCGATCGATATGGGGCGTCTCAGGGTCCTCGAGCGGGATGCTGCCACCGATCCCTTGACTGGGGTTTTCAACCGCCGCTATATGGATTGCCGCTTGACCGAAGAGGTCGCGAACGCCAAGAGATATGGCCTGCCACTTTCCGTATTAATGCTCGACATTGACCACTTCAAGCAAATCAATGACCAGTACGGGCACCAGGCTGGCGATGCGATGCTGGTGAACTTGGGAAAAATCATTGCGGGAGAACTTCGCGAATCGGATGTTTTGACACGCTATGGCGGAGAGGAATTTCTGATCATAGCGACGCATACGCCACTTTTGGCCGCGACCAACGTAGCAGAGCGGGTGCGCAAGTGCATCGAATCCCATGATTTCAGACTCCCTGAAGAGTTGGGCGGGTTGCATGGAATCAGGATGACGGTCAGCATTGGCGTGGCAACGATTGACGACGTGGCACCCGACCGGGACGCTCTGATTCACGCTGCCGACGAGAATCTTTTTCACGCAAAGCGTGAGGGGCGCAATCGGATCTTCGCCAGAACGTGCCTGGTTGCACAGAGCCCAGATATCTGCCCCAACGCTGCATGAAATCGGGCGCAGCAAAGCATTCGCAAGTCCGTCGCGATAGGCCGCACAACCCCGGTTGCCACCTTTCAGGCTTTCTGTACCCAAGGACATCGTGAAAACCATCGGCCTGATCGGCGGCATGAGTTGGGAATCGACGGTGCCCTACTACCGCCACATCAACGAACTTGTGAAGCAGCGCCTCGGCGGGCTGCACTCGGCGCGCATCGTGCTCTACAGCGTCGATTTCCACGACATCGAACGTTTGCAGCATGACGGCCGCTGGGACGCGGCCGGCGCGGTGCTCGCCGGCGCGGCGCGGTCGCTGGAGACCGCAGGCGCGGACTTTCTGGTGCTCTGCACGAACACGATGCACAAGGTCGCACCGGCCATCGAGGCGGCGGTGGCCATTCCGCTGCTGCATATCGCCGACCCGACGGCGGCTGCGGTGAAACAGGCCGGTATCGATACCGTCGGGTTGCTTGGCACACGCTTCACGATGGAGGAGGACTTCTATCGCGGTCGGCTGGAAGCGCAACATGGCCTCACGGTCGTGATTCCCGACGGCGACGACCGCGAAACAGTGCATCGCGTGATCTACGATGAGCTTTGCCTCGGCATCGTACGCGATGCGTCGCGCGCGGCCTACCGGGCAATCATCGGCCGGCTGGTGGCGCAAGGCGCGCAAGGCATCATCCTCGGCTGTACCGAGATCGGGCTGCTGGTCGGATCAGCGGATTCACCCGTGCCGGTTTTCGACACAACCCGCCTGCATGCCGAAAGCGCCGTGAATCTGGCACTGGGCGGCCAATAGCAAAAGTCGGCGCTGGCGGGACGGCGATCAGTCGAACTTGCGCTCGTCGCTGATCACCTTGCCGTCGTTCGGCAGGCTATCCACGAATTTCACGTCGCCGCGCAGCCTGGTCAGTTCGCGCAGCGAGTCGGCGATGGCGCTGGCGAGCGGCACATCCCCGCTGCCTTCGCAGTGCAGGGTCATGACATCGGTGCTGTCCGGATTGGTGACGACGAGACGTGCGCGCGTGATCTGCGGATGGCGTTTGGCAACGGCAGCGATCTGTTCCGGATGGACGAACATGCCCTTGATCTTGGTGGTCTGGTCGGCGCGGCCGAGCCAGCCCTTGATGCGCTGATTGGTGCGGCCGCAGGGGGAGATGCCCGGCAGGATGGCCGACAGGTCGCCGGTACCGAAGCGGATCAGCGGGTAGTCCGGATTGAACAGTGTGACGACCACCTCGCCCACTTCTCCTTCCGGCACCGGTTCACCCGTGCCGGGGCGGACGATTTCGAGGATGACATCTTCATCGACGACGAGGCCCTCGCGTGCTGGCGTTTCATAGGCGATCGAGCCGAGGTCGGCGGTCGCGTAGGCCTGATAGCCTTCAATGCCGCGTACGCGCAGTGCCTCGCGCACCTGCGGCAGGAAGGCCTCGCCGGAGAAAAGCGCCTTGGTCAGGCCCGGAATCTTCAGTCCGAGCTCGTCGGCCTTGTCGAGCAGGATGCGCAGGAAGGACGGCGTGCCGACATAGGCGTTCGGTTGCAGGTCGGCCATCGCCTGCACCTGCTGTTCGGTCTGGCCCACGCCGGCAGGAAACACCGTGCAACCAAGGGCCAGCGCACCGGCCTCGAGCAGCCAGCCGCCGGGCGTCATGTGATATGAAAAACTGTTGTGCACCAGATCGCCGGGGCGCACGCCGGCGGCGAAGAGCGCACGGGCGGTGCGCCAGTAGTCGCGGCCACGTCCCTCGGGTTCGTAGATCGGCCCCGGCGAGGCGAACACCCGGCCGAGCCGGCCCCAACCGGAGGCCGCCAGCCCGCCGAAGGGTCGCTGCTTTTTCTGCAGCTCGATGAGCTCGTGCTTGCGCAGCACCGGCAGTTGCGCCAGCGCGGCGCGCGAATTGATACGCGCGGGATCGACATCGCGCAGGGCGGCCGCGAACCACGGCGTATTCGCCTTGGCGTGGGCGATCTGCTGCGGCAGCAAGGCCAGCAGGGCGCGCTCACGCTGCTCGGGAGGGCGTGTTTCGCGTTCGTCAAAAAAGCTGGTCATGCGAGCCAGCGCTTGCGGCGCCGGTAGTGCTTGACCTCGCGGAAGCTCTTGCGGCCCTGCGTCGACAGGCCGAGGTAGAACTCCTTGACGTCCTCGTTGTTGCGCAGCTCTTCGGCCAGCCCTTCCATGACGACACGGCCGTTTTCGAGGATGTAGCCAAAATCGGCATAACGCAACGCGACCATGGTGTTCTGTTCGGCGAGCAGGAAGCTGACCTTTTCGCGCTGGTTGAGATCGCGCACGATCTCGAAGATTTCCTCGACGATCTGGGGCGCGAGGCCCATCGAGGGTTCGTCGAGCAGGATCATCTCGGGGTTGGCCATCAGCGCGCGGCCAATGGCGGTCATCTGCTGTTCGCCGCCCGAGGTATAGCCGGCCTGCGAGCCACGCCGCTGCTTGAGGCGCGGGAAATACTGGTATACCTTTTCTAGGCTGGCCTTCAGTTCGGCGCGCGATTGCGACCGCGTATAGGCGCCGGTCAGGAGATTCTCTTCTACGGTCAGATGGGCGAAACAGTGGCGGCCCTCCATCACCTGGATGACACCGCCCTTGACCAGTTCGTTGGGCGTGCGCTGGTCAATGCGCTGGCTCTTGAACTGGATGTCGCCTTTCGTCACCTCGCCGCGCTCGGCGCGCAGCAGGTTGGAGATGGCTTTCAATGTCGTCGTCTTGCCGGCGCCGTTGGCGCCCAGCAGCGCAACGATCTTTCCTTGGGGAACGTCGAGCGAGACGCCCTTGAGCACGAGGATCACGTGGTCGTAGATGACCTCGATGTTGTTGATGGTGAGATAGGCGCTCATGTAATCTCTCTGCGGCTCTCGATGAAAAGTCGGCGCTGGCAGGACGGCATGGCGGCACGCCGCCAACATGGGTCCCGCCAGCGCTGACGCTAGTGCTTACTTCTTGGCTTCGGCGGCGCAGTTGCGCGGCGTGATGCCCTTTTCCTTGGCGAACTTTGCCGCGTCCGCCTTGAACAGCGGGTGGATCAACGTCTTGTTGCCTTCAATCCAGTCGGTCAGCACGACCCACTTGGCGCCGTCCCACTGCTGCATCTTCACCTTGCCCGAGCCTTCATGGTTATCGCAGGAGGTCTTCACTTCCGGCAGCAGTCCGGTGGCACCCAGTTGCTTCAGGCGCGCCTCGGTCAGGTTCAGGTTTTCCAGGCCCCAACGCACTTGCTCGGGATTCATCGCCTTGCCCTTGCCATACTTGGCCTGGGCAGTGCGAACAGCCTCGACCGACAGCACGGCAGCGGACACGCCCCGGTTGTAAAGGATCGTGCCGAGCTTGGAGGCATCGGAGAGGTTGCCCTTGCCGCCGCCATACACGGTCTTCTCGATGTCGGCGATCAGCGGCACGGCCTTGCCCGAGACGTTCCAGGTGGCGGACATGTAGCCCTTGGCGGCATCACCCGCCGGAATCACGTCTTCCTCCGAACCCGCCCACCAGGACCCAATCATCTGGTCGCGCGGAAAGCCCATCTTCTGCGCAGTCTTGAGCGCCGTCATGTTCATCACGCCCCAGCCCCACATGATCACGTAGTCGGGCTTTTCCTGGCGGATGCGCTGCCACTGCGCACCCTGCTCGTTGCCGGGGTGGGCAACGGGAATCTGGATGAGTTCGAACTTGTTGAGGCGGCCCTCGGCTTCCAGCGCCAGGATCGGCTCCTTGCCGTAGGCAGAGTCATGATAAAGATAAACGATCTTCTTGCCTTCCAGGCTGCCCTTGTTCTTGTCCTTGAGGAACTTGATGATCGCGGACGCCTGCATCTGGTAGGTAGTCACCAACGGGAAGGCCCACGGGAACACCGAGCCATCCACCGCGCTGGTCAAACCATAGCCCATCATGGCAAGCGGTAGTTTGTCGGCGGCGGTCTTGTCTACCAGCGCGTAGGAGATGCCGGTCGACATCGTATGGATTGGGCCGGGGAAGGCTCTGGCCTTCGACTTCAGGCGCTCGTAGCATTCCACACCCTTGGCGGTGTTGTACTCGGTCTCGCATTCTTCCCAGGTGTTCTGCACGCCATCAAGGCCACCCTTCATGTTGACGTAGTTCAGGTAGTCGACAAAACCACCATAGAAGGACTGGCCGTTGGCGCCGTAGGGTCCGACACGATACGAAGGCAGCATGTAGAACTGCTCTTCGGCGGCCTGGGCTGCCGGTAAGGCGGCACCGAAGCAGGCGGCGGCGACGGATGAGGCAATGACGAGTTGCTTGAAGTGCTTGATCATTTGAATCTCCTCTTCGTTGGTGTTGGTGTAACTGTCTAATGAGTGCTTAATGCGGGAAAGGCCACAGTCGCAACTTCTCCTTGCCGATCTGCCACAGGCGAGCCAGGCCATGGGGTTCGACAATCAGGAAGAACATGATCAGCCCGCCGAACACCATCAACTGGATATGGGACACGGTAGCGCTATCGAATGGCAAATGCAGCAGATCAGCCAGCCATGGCAGGCTGATGTCGAGAAAGATCGGCAGCAGCAGGATGAAGGCCGCACCGAGAAAGCTGCCGAGGATGCTGCCGACGCCACCGACGATGATCATGAACAGGATCTTGAATGAAAGGTCGAGCGAGAAGCCGTCGGGCTCCACCGAGCCTAGATAGCAGAACGCATACAGCGCGCCGGCAATGCCACAATAGAAGGAACTGACCGCAAATGCCAGCAGCTTGGTGCGCAACAGGCGGATGCCGATCACCTCGGCGGCGACGTCCATGTCGCGCACCGCCATCCACGCCCGGCCGGTCGCCGAACGCACCATGTTCTTCGCCAGCAGGGCGAGCACCGTAACAATGGTCAGTACCAGCAGGTAGCGCGACGGCGGCGTATCAAATTTGAAGTCGAGGATTTCGACGTTTGGCACGGAGATCACGCCGGACGAAGAGTTGTTCGAGAGGTAGGGAAATTTGGTCAGGCACCAGACGATGAAGAACTGCGCGGCCAGCGTTGCCACCGCAAGATAGAAGCCCTTGATGCGCAGGGACGGCAAGCCGAACAGGATGCCGACGCCCGCTGCCGTGATCCCGGCCAGGATGAAGGAAACCAGCACCGGCATGCCCTCCACGCGCACCTGAAAATTGTAGGCGGCATAGGCGCCCACCGCCATGAAGGCCGCCGAGCCCAGCGACAACTGTCCCGCGTAACCGGTGAGGATGTTGAGGCCGAGTGCCGCCAGGGCGAAGATCAGGAACGGGATCAGGATGGCGTTGAACCAGTAGTTGCCTGCAACCAGCGGCACGCCGACAAAGGCCACCAGCAGCAGAACAACCATGCCGATGCGGTCCTGGCGGATCGGGAAGATCTGCTGGTCGGCCGCGTAGCTGGTCTTGAATTGTCCGGTTTCGCGATAAATCATGCTCTACACCCGATCAATGTGCTTCTCCCCGAAGAGGCCTTCAGGGCGCACCAGCAGGAACAGCAGGGCCATGACATAGGGGAACCAGCCCTCGATGCCGCCGAAATTGCCGCCGAACAAATCGCTCATGACGGGCGGAATGTAGATCTCGGCGAGTTTCTCGGTGGAACCGATGATGAGGCCGCCGATGATGGCGCCGGGCACCGAGGTAAAGCCGCCGAGGATCAGCACCGGCAGCGCCTTCAGTGCCGTGAAAGTCAACGCGAACTGCACCCCGTTGCGCGAACCCCAGAGCATGCCCGCGACGAGCGCGACGAAACCGGCGACTCCCCAGACCAGCGCCCAGATGTGCTGCAATGGAATGCCGATGGACAAGGCCGCCTGATGGTCGTCGGCCACGGCCCGCAGCGCGCGGCCGACACGCGTGTATTGGAAAAACAGGGCCAGCACGGCCACCAGCGCCAGGGCGATGCCGGCCGCCGCAAGATCGAAACTGCTCACCACCATGTCGAAGTTGTCGAGGATATAGGGGATCGGCGCATCCACCAGGCCAATATCCAGCGGGTAGGTCTGGTTACCCCACAGCAGTGGCGCCAGTCCCTCGATGAAGAAGGCCAAGCCGATCGTCGCCATGAACAGCGCGATTGGCGCCTGATTGACCATCTTGCGCAGCACGAACTTCTCGGTGGCGATGCCGAACAGTGTCATGACGGCGAAGGCGAGGATGAGCGCCAGCCACAGCGGTGCGCCCTTGCTCATGAAGCCCACCACCGACAAAGCCGCGAAATACACCATCGCGCCCTGCGCGAAGTTGAATACGCCCGAGGCCTTGAAGATCAGCACGAAGCCAAGCGCCACCAGCGAGTACATCACGCCGGAAAGCAGGCCACCGATCAGGACTTCAAGAAAAAACTGCATCAGCCGGCCTCCTAGTGTTGCGTACCCAGGTACGCTGCGATGACTTCGGGATTGTTCTTCACTTCGTCCGGCACGCCGTCGCCGATCTTCTTGCCGTAGTCGAGCACGACAACACGGTCGGAGATGTCCATCACCACGCCCATGTCGTGCTCGATGAGGACGATGGTGGTGCCGAACTGATCATTCACGTCGAGAATGAAACGGCACATATCCTGTTTTTCCTCGACGTTCATGCCGGCCATCGGTTCGTCGAGCAGCAGCATGGAGGGCTCGGCGGCCAGTGCGCGTCCGAGTTCAACGCGCTTTTGCAGGCCGTAGGGCAAGCGGCCGACCGGCGTTTTGCGGATGTGCTCGATTTCGAGAAAGTCGATGACCTCCTCGACCTTGCGACGATGCGCCAGCTCCTCACGCCTGGCCGGCCCCCACCACAGCGCATGCTGGATGAAATTGCACTTCATCTGGAGGTTGCGGCCGGTCATCAGGTTGTCGAGCACCGACATGCCCTTGAACAGGGCGATGTTCTGGAAGGTACGGGCGAAGCCCGCCACGGCCGCCTCGTGCGTATTCATGTCCTTGCGATGCTTACCCTGGAAAATGATCTCGCCCTGCTGCGGATGGTAGACACCGTTGATGACGTTGAGCATCGAACTCTTGCCCGCACCGTTGGGGCCAATGATGGCGCGCACTTCGTGCTCGCGCACATCGAAGGAAATGTCGGACAACGCCTTGACGCCACCGAAAGCCAGGGAAATGTTCTTCAGGTCGAGGATGACGTCGCCGATCTGCCGCGCCATCAGGCCGCCCTCCCGGCAACGACGGGAAAGGTTTTGACGTCGCGGATCACCAGATCGGCAGCGACCTTGCCCTTGCGCCCGTCCTCGAATTTCACCTCCGTCTCGATGAACTGCGTTGCCTTGCCGCTATACAGCGCATCGATCAGCACGGCGTACTTCTCGGCGATGAAGCCGCGCCGTACCTTGCGCGTGCGCGTCAACTCATCGTCGTCGGGATCGAGTTCCTTGTGCAGCACGAGGAAGCGATGCACCTGCGTAGCCGCCACCATCGCGTCGTGCGCCAGGTCGGCATTCACCTGCTCGACGCATTCCTGGATCAACTGGTAAACCTCGGGCTTGAGGGCGAGGTCTGTATAACCGGCGTAAGGGATGCCGCGCCGCTCCGCCCAATTGCCCACCGCACCGATATCGATGTTGATGAAGGCGCACACCATCTCGCGGTCGTGGCCGAAGGCCACCGCCTCCTTGATGTAGGAGAAGAACTTGAGCTTGTTCTCGATGTAGTTGGGCGCGAACATCGCGCCGTTGTTGAGCTTGCCGACATCCTTGGCGCGATCGATGATCTTCAGGTGACCTTCCTCGTCGAGGAAGCCGGCGTCGCCGGTCATGAAGTAGCCCTCCGCGTTGATCGACTCCGCCGTCGCATCGGGCCGCTGGTAGTACTCCTTGAGCAGCATCGGCCCCTTGACGAGAATCTCGCCATTGGCCGCGATCTTGATCTCCACGCCCGGTGCCGGCAGGCCTACCGAGTCGAACTTGATTTTTCGGTCGGGCTGCAGGCAAACGTAGGCGCAGGTTTCGGTCTGGCCATAGAGTTGCTTGAGGTTGATGCCGATCGAACGATAGAAGCGGAACAGGTCGGGCCCGATCGCTGCGCCGGCGGTATAGGCGACGCGGATGCGGCTCATGCCGAGCACATTTTTCAGCGGTCCGAAAACGAATACATTGCCCAGCGCGTAGAGGAGTCGATCCATGCCGCTCACCGGCTTGCCGTCGAGAATGTCGGAACCGCAGCGCTTCGCCACCGCCATGAAGTAATGGAACATGCGGCGCTTCAGTGCGCTGGCGTCCTCCATGCGGATCATGACCTGGGTGAGCAGGTTCTCGAACACGCGTGGCGGCGCGAAGTAGAAGGTCGGGCCGATCTCGCGCATATCGGTCATCACCGTGTCGCCCGACTCGGGACAGTTCACGGTGAAACCGGCCACCAGTGCCTGCGCATAGGAAAACAGGTTGTCGCCCACCCAGGCCATCGGCAGGTAGGAAAGGACCTCGTCCTGGTCGTTCAGTTTGTCGAAACCGCAACCGCCCCGCGCGGCGGAAATCAATGCGCCGTGCGTCTGGCACACGCCCTTGGGTTTTCCTGTCGTGCCGGAGGTATAGAGCATGATCGCCGTGTCATCCGACCGGCCCTGCGCGATTTCATGGTCGAGGAAATCCGCGTGGTTCGCGTCGTGCAGGTTTCCGGCCGCGATCACTTCATCCAGGCCATGCAGGAAAGCCTGCGTGTAGTGGCGCAAGCCGCGCGGCTCGTCGTAGATGATGTGCTGCAGCCCCGGGCACTGGTCCTTCACTTCGAGCATCTTGTTGACCTGCTCCTGATCCTCGACGATCGCGATGTGGATGCCGGCATCCTGGAGGACGAAAGTCATTTCCTGTGCCACGGCATCCTGGTACATCGGCACCGGAATGCCGCCGAGCATCTGCGCGGCGCACATCGCCCAGTACAGACGCGGCCGGTTGTCGCCGATGATGCCGAGCCGGTCGCCGCGCTTGAAGCCAATCGCGGCCAGGCCGCAAGCCATGCCGCGCACCTCGCGCACCGCCTCGGCCCAGGTCCAGCTCTGCCAGATACCCATGTCCTTCTCGCGCACGGCCGGGCGGGTGCCGCGCACTTGCCCATGCGCCAGCAACAAGCGGGGAAAAGTATCCAGCCCACCGGATATTCCATCCGATTTCGCAACATTCATGCGTCAGTCTCCTCCATCCGCTGCGCGTATCTTTATTATTTCCCGGGTCGTCCAGTGGCTACCCGAAGCGATCGCACTTATTGTCCCGATGCCGCGTTTTGTCGCACTGCACAAGGCCGGTTGGTTCATTGTAACTGCGCAGACTCTAACGTGCGCGGCTGCCTATAATTGTCGCGTGACTGACAATTCATCCCAAACATCACCCTCGCTCGATGCCGCCATCGCGCTGTCGCGCTGGGCGCAGGGCCTGAAACCGGAAGAACTGGTGCGTGCGCGTCAGGGCATGATCGAGCGCAGCATCGCGGCCGGCGGCTTCATCTGCCGCCAGGGCGAGCAACCCACCTGCTGGATCGGTGTCATCGACGGTCTGGCGAAGATGTCGTCCGACTGGGTCACCGGCAAGACGGCTTCCTACGCCGGCATTCCCACCGGCGGCTGGTTCGGCGAAGGCTCGCTGCTGAAGACCGAGCCGCGCCGCTACGATGTCGTTGCGTTGCGCACGACACGCGTCGCCTGCATGAAGCGCGAAACCTTCCGCTGGCTGCTCGATAACAGTATCGGCTTCAACCACGCGATCATCGAACAGATCAACGAGCGGCTCGGCCAGTTCATCGGCCTGCTCGAATCCGAACGGCTGCACGACACCGACACGCGCGTCGCGCGCAGCATCTCGATCATGTTCAATCCCGTGCTCTATCCCGGCCAGAGTGCCAGCCTCAACATCTCGCAGGAGGAAATCGGCCACCTCGCCGGCGTCTCGCGCCAGCGCGTCAACCGCTCGCTGAAGATCCTCGAGGATGCCGGCTTCCTGCACATCGAATACGGCGGCATCACCATCCTCGACCTCGAAGGTTTACGACGTTTCGGTGGCTAAGCACATCGAACTGCTTGCTCCCGCCCGCACTGCCGAGATCGGCCGCGCGGCGATCCTGCACGGTGCGGACGCCGTCTATATCGGCGGGCCGGCCTTCGGCGCACGGCACACCGCCGGCAACGCGATGCGCGACATTGCGGCGCTGGTAGCGTTTGCCCAGCGGTTTCATGCACGCATCTACGTCACGCTCAACACCATCCTGTCTGATGCCGAACTGGCGCCTGCGCGGCAGCTGGCACAGGACTGCTGGGATGCCGGCGTGGCTGCGCTGATCGTGCAGGACATGGGCCTGCTCGAACTTTCTCTGCCGCCCATCGACCTGCACGCCTCGACGCAATGCGACATCCGCACGCCGGCGAAGGCGCGCTTCCTTGCCGACGCGGGTTTCTCGCAACTGGTTCTGGCGCGTGAGCTTTCGCTTCAAGGAAATCGCCGCCGTGCGCGCGGCACTGCCCGACGACGTGAGCGTCGAGCACTTCATCCACGGCGCGCTCTGCGTGGCCTTTTCCGGCCAGTGCTACATCAGCCACGCGCAGACCGGTCGCAGCGCCAATCGCGGCGACTGCTCGCAGGCCTGCCGCCTGCCCTACACGCTGCAAGACAATCAAGGGCGGGTCGTCGCCTTCGATAAGCATCTGCTCTCGGTGAAGGACAACAACCAGAGCGCCAACCTGCTGCCGCTGATCGAAGCCGGCGTGCAAAGCTTCAAGATCGAAGGCCGCTACAAGGATATCGGCTACGTCAAGAACATCACGGGCCATTACCGGAAATTGCTGGACGCGATTTTCGAGCAGCGTCCCGACCTTGTGCCCGCCTCGAGCGGCCGCACACATCTGCTGTTCGAGCCGAATCCCGACAAGACTTTCCATCGCGGTTCGACGGACTATTTCACGCATGGCCGCAGCGCCGATCCCGCGCACATCGCCGCCTTCGACACGCCTGCCTTCGTCGGCCTGCCGATCGGCAAACTGACACAGGTTTTTTCCGACGGCTTCGAGATTTCGAGCACGGCAACCCTTGCCAACGGCGACGGGCTCTCGTGGATGAACAAACGCACCGTAGTCGGCACGCAAGCGAACCGCGTCAAGCGGACGAACGACGACTTGTGGCGCATCTGGCCGAACGATCCCGTTGAAGCACTGCCCGGCCTGCGCGCCGGGCTCACCATCAATCGCAACCGCGACCAATCCTGGGAGCAGGCGCTGACGAAGGAATCCGCCGAGCGCCGCATCGATGTCGATGCGCTGTTCACCGAGACCGCCGACGGCTTCTCCCTCACGCTGACCGATAGCGACGGGATTGGCGCCACGGTCGGCCTCGCCAGCGAAAAACAGCCCGCAAAGGACCCCGCAGGCGCGGAAACCAGTCTCCGCGAGCAACTGCGCCGTCTCGGCAGCACCGACTTTTCATTACGCGATTTTCGCGTCGCATGGACGCAGCCGTGGTTCGTGCCGAACTCCGCCGCCAACCAGTTGCGCCGCGACGCCGTCGCCGCGCTGGAGGTCGCGCGACTGGCCACCTACGAGCGCCCGTTGCGGCGTCAGCCTGCGGAACTGCCCATGCCGTATCCAGAAGAATCGCTGAGCTATCTCGCCAACGTCTATAACTCGGCTGCACGCAAGTTCTACGAACGGCACGGCGTCAAGCTCATCGCCGCCGCCTACGAGGCGCATGAGGAAGCCGGCGAAGTCTCGCTGATGATCACCAAGCATTGCCTGCGGCACGCCTTCAGCCTCTGTCCGCACCAGGCGAAGGGCGTCACGGGCGTGCAGGGGCAGGTGCGCGCCGAGCCGATGACGCTGATCAACGGCAACGAACGCCTGACGCTGACCTTCGACTGCCGCGCCTGCGAAATGCATGTGATGGGCAAAATCAAGCCGCACATTCTCGCCAGTCCGCCACCAGGCTGAATTCCGCCGCTCAGGGCAGCGGCTGCTGGGTCAGATTGAGTGCCGAGTCCACGAAGCGGAACAGCAGCGTCGGCGGGTTCCAGCCGGGTGCGGCACGCAGCACCTTCTTCACCGAGTTGTTGAGCTGAAGCTCGACGCGCCAGCTCACCGGGAAGGTGGTGTCCCAGCGCGGCAGCGCCTGCCGCAGGTATTCGAGCTCGTGATCCTCGCGAATGATCACACCCATGGTCTCGAGCAGGTTGAGTTTCGGCCAATGCTCGCCACCCGGCCGTCCGTAGGTCACGATGCCCATAAAGCGTTGGAAGTCGGCGTAGAAGGGATCGGACGGATCGACCAGCTTGCCGTTCGAGTAGATCGCATCCATGAAGTAGGTGACGGTCAGGTTGCGCGGGGGATATTTCCTCGCCCACTGGTAGAGCACGTCGTGCAGGGTCTGCGACAGGCAGAGCTCGAGATGACCGCCGACGATATAGAGATGGCTCGCCGGCACGTCGAACGTCACTTCACCGCCCTGCGAAGCCACCCAATGGTCGGGCGTGCAATCTTCCATGTAGTAGTACTGGAGCGGCGAATCGTCCTGCAGGTAAACGACGGGGATGCGCTTCTCGCGGGCAAATCGCACCGCCTCGTCGATGCCACGCTTGGCGGAGAAGCGCGCATCATGAGCGGAGGTGGCATGGGTGACGATCATCACCGCGTCCCCCGTGAGTCGGACGCGTGCAGGGTCAGCAAGGGGATGATCCGCACAAGCCGCCCAACCCGCAGGGGAAGCGAACATCAGCAACGCGAGGGACAGTGCACGAATCAGCCGCATGGTGGCATTATTGTCCCAGCACAGCGTTTTCAGGGGACTTACGCAAAGCCTAGAATGTTGCACCCTTTAGCCTACTCAAAGACGCCATGACCGGACCGACGCAGGACTTCTGGAAGGAACGCTTTGCCACCGGCACGACCCCCTGGAATCGCGGCGAGCCCAACCCGCTGCTCGATCGCTGGATTGCCGACGGAACACTGGCGCCGGGCAATACGGTCATCGTGCCAGGTTGCGGGCATGGCTGGGAGGTCGCGTCGCTCGCACGGGCCGGCATGAACGTGATCGGCATCGACTTCGCGCACAACGCGCTGGACCACTGCCGGCAAGTGCTGGCCAGCGCAGGATTCGCGGCAGAACTCATTGACGCCGATGTACTGCACTGGCAACCGGAAGCCCCCGTGGATGCCGTGTTTGAACAGACCTGCCTGTGCGCGCTCTACCCCGATTTCTGGGGCCGCTACGCGGCGCAGTTGCACGCCTGGCTCAAGCCCGGCGGCAAACTGCTCGCGCTCTTCATGCAAGCGCTGCGCCCGGAAGCCACGCACGGTTTCATCGACGGTCCGCCTTACCACTGCGACATCAACGCGATGCGCGCGCTCTTTCCCGCGACGCAGTGGGACTGGCCGAAGCCGCCCTATCCGCAGGTGGTCAATCCCGGCATCGAACGGACCGAACTGGCCGTCGCTCTGATTCGTAAATAATCAGTTAAACAGCCAGGGCTGCGCGGCCTTGTGCTTCGCTTCGAAGGCCTTGATTTCGTCGGCATGCTGCAGCGTCAGGCCGATCTCGTCGAGGCCGTTGAGCAGGCAGTGCTTGCGGTGCGGCGTGATGTCGAAGCTGAACCACTCGCCGGCGGGATTGCGCACGGTCTGCGTCTCGAGATCGACGCGCAAGCTTGTAAGCCTTCTGCGCCGCACACTCGCGGAACAGCTGGTCGACGATCGCGGCCGACGCGACGATCGGCAGGATGCCGTTCTTGTAGCAGTTGCCGAAGAAGATGTCGGCGAAGGACGGCGCGATGATGACGCGGAAGCCGTAGTCCTCGATCGCCCACGGCGCATGCTCGCGGCTGGAACCGCAGCCGAAGTTATCGCGGGCCAGCAGGATCTGCGCACCCTTGTAGCGCGGCTGGTTGAGCACGAAATCCTTTTTCAGCGGACGGTTGCGTGCAATCCATGCCCGGCTCGCCGGTGTCGGCGTAGCGCCACTCGTCGAACAGGTAGGGGCCGAAGCCGGAACGCTTGATCGACTTGAGGAACTGCTTGGGAATGATCGCGTCGGTATCGACGTTGGCGCGGTCGAGCGGGCAGACCAGGCCGTTGAGTTGGGTGAATGCTTTCATGTGCGGTCTCGCTTAGAACTTGCGGATATCGACGAAGTGGCCGGCGATGGCGGCGGCGGCGGCCATCGCGGGGCTGACCAGATGGGTGCGGCCGCCGGCGCCCTGGCGTCCCTCGAAATTGCGGTTCGAGGTCGAGGCGCAGCGCTCGCCCGGTTCGAGGCGGTCGGCGTTCATGGCCAGGCACATCGAGCAGCCCGGCTCGCGCCACTCGAAGCCGGCGGCGATGAAGACCTTGTCCAGCCCTTCGGCCTCGGCCTGGCGCTTGACGATGCCGGAACCCGGCACCACCAGCACCAGTTTTACGCTCGCGGCTTTCTTCCTGCCCTTGGCCACGGCGGCGGCGGCGCGCAGGTCCTCGATGCGCGAGTTGGTGCAACTGCCGATGAAGACCTTGTCGACCTTGATGTCGGTGAGCGGCGTGTCGGCGGCGAGGCCCATGTATTGCAGCGCGCGCTCGATGCCGGCGCGTTTCTGCGGATCAGCCTCTTTCGCCGGGTTCGGCACCTTGCCGCCGACCGCCAGCACCTGCTCGGGCGAGGTGCCCCAGGTCACCTGCGGCTCGATCTTCGCGGCGTCGAGTTCGACCACGGCATCGAATTTCGCGTCGGCATCGGACATCAGCGTCTTCCAGTAGGCGACGGCCTTGTCCCAGTCGGCGCCCTTGGGCGCGTAGCGGGCGGCCCTTCAGGTAATCGATGGTCTTCTCGTCGGGCGCCACCAGGCCGGCGCGCGCGCCGCCCTCGATGGCCATGTTGCAGACCGTCATGCGGCCTTCCATCGACAGGTCGCGGATCGCGGAACCGCCGAACTCGATGGCGTAGCCGGTGCCGCCGGCCGTGCCGATCTTGCCGATGATGGCCAGGGCGATGTCCTTCGCCGTCACGCCAGCGCCGACTTTTCCTTCGACCTTGATGAGCATGCGCTTCGACTTCTTGGCGACCAGCGTCTGCGTGGCCAGCACATGCTCGACCTCGGAAGTGCCGATGCCGTGCGCCAGCGCACCGAAAGCGCCGTGCGTCGAAGTGTGGCTGTCACCGCACACCACGGTCATGCCCGGCAGCGTCGCGCCGTTCTCCGGTCCGATGACGTGGATGATGCCCTGGTTGGCGTGCTTGAACGGGAAATACACCAGCGCGCCGAAATCCCTGATGTTGGCGTCGAGCGTCTCGACCTGCAGGCGCGAGATCGGATCCTTGAGGCCGCTGTCCGGATCGCTCCAGTGGTCGGTCGGCGTGTTGTGGTCGGCGGTGGCGACCACGCTGCTCGCGCGCCACGGCTTGCGGCCGGCCAGGCGCAGGCCCTCGAAGGCTTGCGGGCTGGTCACCTCGTGCATCAGGTGGCGGTCGATGTAGATCAGGCAGGTGCCGTCCTGCTCCTCACGGACGACGTGCGCATCCCATAATTTGTCGTAAAGCGTCTTGCCAGCCATTTTCGTTTCTCGTGAATGGAAAAATGTTAAGGATACATCAGGCGGGCAGTGACTTTCCTGGCACGAGAGATTGATCGCACGCAGCAGCGACAGTCGGCGCTGGCAAACCGGTGATGGTTGGTATTACAGGAGTTCGGGGCATATTGTCGCCGGTTGACGACAGCAAATGGATTCATCGCCGATGTGTATGGTGTTGCCATTGAACTGAAAGCGTTGTCTGGCCCCGATGCCTCTATCCCTTGTTAGCCCCCATAGAAGTCGTTCGTTTCCCTTGATTTCGGTACAGCCGGTACCGCGCTCTGCCATTCCCGAGTCAGCCGCGTTCAAGGAGATTGCGGCACTGCGCTATGAAGTCTATTGCCTGGAGCGCGGCTACCTCGACTCGCACCTGTACCCGGAAAATGTTGAAGTCGATGAATTTGACGCTCGCTCAACACACATCGCAGCTCACACGCGGGATAACCTGCTCGTCGGCACGGTTCGCCTGGTGCGGGCAGAACTCAGTCAGACCTTTCCGCTTGAAGCGCGCTGTTCGTTCTTCAAGGAATTTGAACCGCCACCGAGACCGCTATGTGGAGAAGTTTCCCGATTGGTCGTGCGCAAGAACTTTCGGGGTGGCGGCCCGGTTGCTCCGGATCGGCGTGGCGCGCTGCGAGCAACGCAGCCGCCGCGAACCGACTCAGGTCAGCAGCGGAGTTCCAGCGCCGAGATATTACTTGGGTTATATCGCGAGATGTACCAGCATAGCCTCAGCGCTGGCATTCGCTACTGGTTCGCTGCCATGGAAAAGCCGCTGGCCCGGGCATTGAATCAAATGGGATTTCAATTCACTCCCGTAGGGCCGGAAACCGACTACTCTGGTCCGGTGACGCCGTTTGTCGCCGACCTTGATGAACTGAAAGTCGCCCTTGGCAGGGCGAATCCAGCGCTATCGGCCTGGTTTGAGGGAAGATGACGTCGTCGCAATCGTCGCAAGCATTGCCATACGGATAACCGGTTGCAACAGGCGGAAGCCGTCCGGGAAAATCAGTGGCGCGACACCGGTTGGTCGAGAATGGACTCGTAAGAATCGATGAAATCATCGAATTCCTCCTGATCGTGGTCTTGCGTCAGGAATTCCTTGAACTCGAAGCGCATGCGTTCGGCCGTCGCGCCACGCAACAAACCCACCCGGCCATTGCGCTTGTCCAGAATCTCCAGGGCGTCATGTCCCGGATAATCGATCACGTAGAGTTGCGGGTTGTTGAACAGGATATTCATGGCGACACCTCCTTCTTCGGCTGTCTTGACGCATAGATGAGGTCGATATTGCCGGATTCAATCCAGGCGGGGCCATGTCTCGAAGCCGCCGTCCCGCCAGCGCCGACTTTCCATGGCACCGAGCGCCGGTTACTTACGCCGGACTGTCGCGCCATCCGCAGTAGCGCAGCCTCGCACTGGCTACGCATGCCAGTACCATCACGGTATCGATGAGCTTCGAGGCAGCGGACAGGGCGATGTGCCATGGTGAGCGGCGCCGCGATGATCCGTTCCCGCTTGCCGTTGGTCACGTACCGGCCGACTTCGATGACGGGGTTGTGTTCCAGCAGCATCCAGCGCCCCGATGATTTCGCGGATGCGCTGTTCGGGCCGCTCGGCCTGATAGGTGGCGACGGTGATCGAGAATGCGCTCGAAATCCTCCGCGACCTCGGGCACAAGCTCGATGCTGGACACGCTTCAGCGTGCCAGCTTGCGCGCTCGTTCGGCCGCTTGGCAGCCTTGCCGGCGACGCGATTTTCCAGGCTGGACACGCAGGTCCTTCCAGGAATCGGTCTTGCCGGTAGCAACAACTCTGGCATAACGTTCCTCGGCCTGCGCATCGAAGATCCGTGCGCCGCTCTTCGTTTGCGGACCTTTTCGACAATGGCTTCGAGAATGAAGGCATGCGCCGTCGTGCCAGCGCGCTCAGCAGCGGCAGTCACCTTGGCCTTGAGGTCTTCCGGCAGCGGATGGTTGTGGTCGACATGGCGAATCTCCTTGATAGGCAATTGCCATTACTGTAGCACAAACGTGCTACACGTCAGCGATTACGCCGTCCCGCCAGCGCCGACTTTTGTCGGCTACCCTGAGTTCGTTTACCCGGCGTCGCCCTGCTGGCTTTCCCGATCGCGCAGCAGCTTGTATTCGATCGAATCGACCAGCGCCTGCCAGGAGGCGTTGATGATGTCGGTCGACACGCCGATGGTGGTCCAGTTTTCCTTCTGGTCGCGTCGATTCGATCAGCACGCGCACCCGGGCGGCCGAGGCCTTGTCCGAATCGAGCACGCGCACCTTGTAGTCGGTGAGGCGGATTTCGCCGATGGCCGGGTAGAGCCGCTCGAGCGCCTTGCGCACCGCCTTGTCGAGCGCGTTGACCGGGCCGTCGCCTTCGGCGACGGTGAGCACTTCCTGGTCGCCGACGCGCACCTTGATGATCACCGACGAATTCACGGCATTGACGGAAGGTTCGTTGACGATGACCTTGAACTCGACCAGTTCGAAGAACGGCGTGTAGCGGCCGAGCATCTTGCGCACGACCAGGTCGAAGGAACTTTCCGCCGCCTCGAACTGGTAGCCCGCGTGTTCGAGTTCCTTCAGCCGGCCGATGATCTTGCGCGTCTCGGGCGAATCCTTGCCCAGCGTCGGGTCGATGGCGTTGATGCGCGCCAGCAGCGTGCTGCGCCCCGCCACCTCGGACATCAGCACGCGCCGGCTGTTGCCGACGAGTTCCGGATTGATGTGCTCGTAGGAGATCGGGTTCTTCACCACCGCGTCGATGTGCATGCCGCCCTTGTGGGCGAAGGCATGGCCGCCGACGTAGGGCGCCTTCTCGTTGTGCGGCATGTTGGCGATCTCGCTCACCGCGCGCGCCACCGCGGTCAGGTGGCGCATCGCCGCCGCGGGAATGCACGCGAAGCCGAGCTTGAGTTGCAGGTTCGGGATGATCGAGCAGAGATTGGCGTTGCCGCAGCGCTCGCCGAGGCCGTTGATGGTGCCCTGCACCTGCGTCGCGCCCGGCCTGCACCGCGCGGATCGAATTGGCCACCGCCATTTCGCTGTCGTTGTGGCAGTGGATGCCGACGGCGACATGCGGAAAGCGCTGGCAGACCTCGCGCGTGATCGTCGAAGATCTCGTCGGGGAAACTGCCGCCGTTGGTGTCGCACAGGCACAGGCAGTCGGCGCCGGCTTCGGCCGCGGCGGCCAGCGTCTTCAGCGCGTAGTCCGGATTGTCCTTGTAGCCGTCGAAGAAGTGCTCGGCGTCGAACACCACTTCCTTGCCGTGCTGCTTGAGGTAGCGCACCGTGTCGCCGATCATGCGCAGGTTCTCGTCGAGCGTCGTGCGCAGGATTTCCAGCACCTGGTAGTCCCAGCTCTTGCCGAAGATGGCGATGGCGGAGGTGCCGGCCTTGAGCAGCGACTGGACGTTGGCATCGTCGGCGACGCGCTTGCCGACCTTGCGCGTCGCGCCGAAGGCGATGATGCGCGCGTTCCGGCAGCTTCAGCTTGTGGCGCGCGCGCGAAGAATTCCAGGTCCTTCGGGTTGGAGCCGGGATTGCCGGCCTCGATGTAGCTGACGCCGAGCGCATCCAGCCGCTCGACGATCTTGAGCTTGTCCTCGACCGAATAGGAAATGCCCTGCGCCTGCGCGCCGTCGCGCAGGGTGGAGTCGTAAATGGAAATCTGTGTCATGGAAGTGGGGTTGATGCGTCGCAGCACGAATTCTACAGGCTGCCCGCGCCGTCCCGCCAGCGCCGACTTTTCGGCGGCGTCCCGCCGAAATTCTTTTGCGTCTTGCCCTATACTCGAACTCACTTGTCCTAAGGAGGAGTCGATCATGACGATTCGCGCTGCGGCAGCCCTGACTGCCGCTCTGGTAATACCCGCCGTCACGGCGCAAGCCCAGACGAAACCTCCGGTGGCACAGTTCTGGATGGACGTCGCGACGCACAGCATGTCGATTCCCGGCATGAACGATGCCGACATGGGCATGGCCAACATGTTCGGCGGCGGTTTCTTCGGCGGCACCAAGATGGGCGGATCACCGGGCAAGTGGCTGGATACGGCACTGTACACGCGCCTCAAGCCGGGCGGCACCGAAGCTGACCACGCCATTCCGCCCGCCATGAGCATGGGCATCAGCCTGCCGCTGATTCCCGTTACAGCAGGACGGAAAGAGGGCAGCGAGCCCGAGGGCGGCATGGAAAAACCGAAGGGCAAGTTGTCGTTCTATTGGGGGTGCGGCGACAAGGTGCGGCCCGGCCAGCCCAAGGTGCTGGACTTTGCCAAGGCGAATATCGAGGAATGGGGCCGTTTCATGCAGGGCCGCTTCGCGCCCGACCGCGGCGCCAAGGCGGTGCCCGGACGTGCGGTATGGCCGAACGAACGCGACCGGCAGCGGGTGCCGGATGGCGCTTCGCTGCAGGGCGATCATGCCGTCAGCGGCGCCGGCGTGCCGGCGAATCTGCGCTTCGCCTCTGCACGAGACCAACGACTTCATGCCCAAGTTGCAGATGAATACCGTGGGCGACCCGAAGGCAGCGGTCGATGTCGGCTGGCAGGCCATTCATGTCGCTCAGGGCTATTTCCTGTCCGCCATGGGCGCGCGCGGCGAGGATGAAATGATCATCTGGAGTTCCAGCGAACAGCCCGACCCGGGTTGGGGCCTGATGGATTACGTGGCGCCGGCACAGGTGAAGAAGCTGATCGACGAGAAAGTCGTGCTGCCGCCCAGCACCTTGAATTGCACGATTCCCGCAGGCATCTTCGGCGCCGCCGAAGGCGCCATGGTGCGCATGGTCGCCTACGGCCCCGAGCTCAATCTCGCCCACCCGCCCCGCCCCGCCAACGCGAAGTCGCCCTGGGAGCCCGAGTGGGCCGTGCGCGTGCGCAACAAATCCACCGGCATGACCATGCTGGGCATGGATGAACAAGGCGGTGGCCGCAGCGCCGGCCGGTCCGGGGACAAGGCGCCCCAGCAGGAAGGTCCCCTCCCCGGCCTCGGCGATGTGCTGAAGGGCGTGAAGGGACTTTTCGGTAACTAAACGCGCCGTCCCGGCGCCACTCGTGGTCGCTACGCCCCCGCCTGCGGCGGGCCCCCTCCGCTACTCGTGGCTTCAGGCGCCGACTTTTAGCGCAGAACTTCGATGGAGTGCCCGGTGCGCGTCACCGTCTCGCCGATGATGGTTGAGGCTGCGTAACCGGCGTCGTGCAGCCGTGCCAGCGCCGCTGGCGCCTGCTCTGGTTCAATGCCGAAGAACAGGCCACCCGAAGTCTGCGGGTCGAGCAGCAGCATTTTGAGGTTGTAGTCCAACCCGGCCGCAAAGCGTACTTTCTTCTCCACATAGTCGAGATTGCGGAACATCGCGCCGGGCAGGCAGCCGGCCTCGGCGAGCGCCAGCGCCCCTGCCAGCAGCGGCACCCGCGCGGCCTGGATGCGCAGCGTCACCTGGCTCGCATCGGCCATCTGCATCGCGTGGCCCAACAAACCAAAGCCGGTGATGTCGGTGCCCGCCTTCACGTCGAAGGCCTGCATCACGTCGGCACCGGCGCGGTTGAGTTGCTGCATCGCATCCAGCGCAGCGCGGTAGTCCGCGTCCGCCGCGAGGCCGACGCGCTGCCCGGCGACGAGGGTGCCACTACCGAGCGGCTTGGTGAGGATCAGTGCGAGGCCGGGACGCAGGCCGGCATTGGCGATGATGCGTTGCGGATGGACGATGCCGGTCACTGCCAGGCCATACTTGGGCGGCCAGTCGTCGATGGTATGGCCACCGACCATCAGCCCGCCAGCCTCCAGCACCTTCTCCTGTCCGCCGGCGAGAATCTCGGCCAGCACTTCGAGCGGGATGCGCGTCGCCGGGAAGCCGACGATGTTCATGGCGGTCAGTACCCGGCCGCCCATTGCATAAACGTCGCTCAGCGCATTCGCGGCAGCGATGCGCCCGAACTCGCGCGGATCGGAACACACCGGCGGAAAGAAATCGACCGTCTGGATCAGCGCGGTCTCGGCGTCGAGACGCACGACGCCCGCATCGTCGTGGGTGCTGATGTCCACCAGCAGGTCGGGATGCGCCGGCTGTCGCAAATCTTTCAACACCTCGGCGAGCTTGCCCGGCGCGAGCTTGGCGGAGCAGCCGCCCTGCTCGACCGTCGTCAGCAGATCGAAAGCTTCAGCCATCAGGGCGCGATGATCTTGCCGGCGCGTGTCAGCACTTCAAGGATGGTCAGCATGTTGGAAATCGTGCCGACGTGGATTGCTGCCTGCTTCTGGTAATAGTCGGCACAGGTGCCGCAGACCAGCACCTTGACGCCGCGCTGCTCAAGGTCGCTCAGCGGCGCGACGAAAGGCGAACCATCCACGGCAAGCAACACGCCACTGCTGTACAGCACGACGTGCGAAGGCAGCGGGGTCACTTCCTTGAGGGTGGCCATGAGGCCCTGCATGAGAATGGCGCCCAGCTCGGCCGGGCCGCGACCCACGGTTTCTGACGCCAGCGATACCACATACGTGCCGCCCGCCGGGAGGGCAGCCGACGTGCAGTAGGACGCGGCATCGGGCGCCACCAGTTCAGGTGCGGTCTTGGTGAAACGTACGGTAAATTCGCCACCCTCACGACTGACTTGCGACGTCATGCCGTTGTCGCCCAGGAAGCGTTCGACGTTCTGGCACGAGGTTTCGTTGTCGATCAGCACGGCGATCTGCGCGCCGACCACGTTGTCCTTCAATGCCTGTCGGGTCAGGATCAGCGGCTTCGGGCACAACTGCCCGCGCGCATCCACGGTAACTTCGTTCATTCGGTCATCCAATAATGAAAAGGTCGGCGGCGCATTTTAATGGGTCGCCGTCCCGCGAGCGCCGAGTTATTTCAGAAAGCGGTAGGCACGACCATCTCCGGTTGTTGAAGTTGCCGCGAATCAGCCCAGTCGAGCAACTGGTTCTTGATCGCATTTGTGTCGTTCGAATTCTTTTGTTGCAGTGCACCATTTTTCCTGTATAGTTTGTGACATCACACCACCGACCACACATTCAGGAGCCCACCATGTCTATCAATCTCGAGCAATTTTCCGCCTCCAACAAGGCCACCGTCGATTCCCTGCTGGCCGTGGCAAACACCGCTCTGGCCACCGCCGAGCGGATCGCTGCCCTCAACCTGAGCGCCGCACGCACCTCGCTGGAGGACTCCACTTCTGCCGCCAAGGCAATCCTGGATGTGAAGAATCCGAGCGACGCCGCAGCCCTACAATCGTCCATGGTGCAACCGGCTGTCGCCAAGGCGGTCGATTACTCGCGCTCGCTTTTCGAAATCTCCACCGAATCCCAGCAGCAGTTCGCCAAGATGCTCGAAGGCCAGTTCGCCGATTTCCAGAAGCAGGTCACCAGCATGGCCGCGCAGGCAGCCAAGACTGCGCCGGCCGGCACCGAGCCCTTCGTGGCCGCAATGCAGAACGCAATCAACTCTGCCAATAGTGCCTTTAGCGGCATGACAGCAATGGCCAAGCAGATGAACGAAACCGTCCAGGCCAACGTTGCTGCCGCGACAAAGGTTAAGTAATCCCGATGCTTTTGCGAGTCTCGGGAGCATCCGAGATTCGCTGAGAATGCCGGAACGATCCCCGCAAAGCGAAGTTGTTTTGCGGGGATTTTTCATTTGGGGGTCGATATTGAATTGGGCCTCGAACCGGTAAGCGGTCATCGAATCGGTTGCTATACAATGCAGAAACATATTCACTTATCTATTCATATCTATGTCATCCCATTCCGACCATCTCCGCCTTTGCTTTGGGCAAGGGTTGCTAACGGCACGCCAACTTGCTGAAAAGATGCAAGTTAGCCAGCCGACGGTATCGCGTGCCCTCGCGAAGCTTGGCGATGAAGTCCTGCGTATCGGGTCGGGTCGATCTATTCAATATGCCCTGCGCGACAGCGGGCGCGGTCTAGGGGACATCCCGGTCTATCGCGTTGCCGCCGATGGCACGATTCGCCGGCTCGGCATTCTGGTGCCCGTGCGTCCCGACGGTTTCGTGATGCGGCAGGAGGACGGCTTGCACCTGCACAGCGACAGCCTGCCTTGGTGGCTACTCGACATGCGCCCGCAGGGTTTCCTGGGTCGGGCCTATGCGGAACATCACGCCGCTGCCCTGGGCTTGCCGCCGCGACTGGCAGAATGGACGGACGCGCACGCGCTCCGTGCGCTGCTGGCACACGGCCACGATGTCGTCGGGAACCTCCTGCTGGGCGAAATTGCTCGCGAACGCTTCATCGATGCCCCGCTGCCAGTGCCCGTCGATCCTGTCGATTACCCTGCCCATGCGGCGGCGGCCGAACGCGGCGACCCGCCCGGATCATCCGCCGGTGGCGAGCAACCGAAGTTCATGGCATTCACCGACCGGCACGTCCTGGTCAAATTCTCGGCGGCGGAAGACAACCCCGTCGCGCGCCGCTGGCGGGACCTGTTGGCGGCGGAACATATCGCCGCCCAAGTGTTGGTCGATGCCGACATCCCGTCATCCCGCACTCGTTTGATCGATAGCGCCGGCAGGCGCTTCCTCGAAGTCGAGCGCTTCGATCGCGTGGGTCAGGTTGGGCGCCGTGCCGCTCACTCGCTGTTGTCGGTCGAGGCCGAATTCATCGGCGCCGCCAACTCGCCATGGCAGGCATTGACGGAACGATTGGCAAGCCAAGGCATCATCACCGCCGAGGCCGCCGCGGTGGCCGCGCTGCTGTATGCCTTCGGCACGCTGATCGGCAACACCGACATGCACAACGGCAACCTGTCTTTCGTCAGCGAACATGGCCGACCGTACCAGCTTGCGCCAGCCTACGACATGTTGCCGATGGCGTTCAGGCCGCTCAACAGCGGCGCATTACCTGACAGCTTGTCGGCGGCGCGATTGCATCCGAGCGTTCCAGCGGAAACCTGGCGCCAGGCGCTTGCCCTCGCCGATGAGTTCTTCCGCCGCATGCGCGGCGATGGCCGATTTTCCGCTGACTGGCAGCCCTGCGCCGATGCGCTGGTGCGGCACGTCGAGGATGCGCGCGCGAAGATCAGCCGTCTGGGGTGACGGAAGACTTCCGCGCTTACCTGCACGTCTGCTACGGGCGCTACCTCGCACTGCAGGCCGAGGGCCTCATCCCGGCAGACACCCGCATACCCATCCGGTCGCTCTACACTGACTGGGTGCTCGCGGCCGCAATCGCTGGCATAGAAGGTACGTGGCGCCTGTATCGTCCGCTCAGTCCGGGACTTCGTAGCGGTAATACATAGTGTTCAGATACTTCGCTACCGCAACCACATCGTCCTCCGTCCACTCTAGCCGAGCAAAGCCCTCCCAGTGGCGGACTTCTGACCGCAGTCGTGACCAATCCGTAGCCAGCTTTTTGTCGCGCCAATGAATTTGTGCGCTATGGCAGGCAATGCAATAGGTCGAATACAACAACTCACCACGACCAGCAATGTACGTTCGCTGCTCGTCAGCGAACGCAAGATTTGCGAATATGAGAAATAGAGCGGCGAGCAGAGATCTGTGGGCCATGTCATCTCCCGTCTGTATTGTCACTGAAGTCAGTATAGGCTTCCAGCCACAATCACTACATCGCCGCTAACTGCCTGGTGCCACAAAGCCGGCACAGGCTGGTTACTGCCGTTCTAGATTTCTAGTTGAACGGAGTGCAGCCGACCTCAAGCGGAAGTTCAGTTGTCAAACTTTGGAAAGTCCTTTAGACAACAACGTCCCGACGGGTTGCTGGTGTCGCAAGAACACAATCCGGCTTTGGTCTGGGCAATAACAAAGTCCCTCGTCGCTGGATTGCCAGAGAAACCAGCCTTGGTGACACCGAAGCAGTAGCACAGGAGGCTATCGTCAGAGAGTTCTTTCAAACCGATACACGTTCGTAGCTGCGACTTGAGAATCGTCGAACCGTCATCGCTGAAATAGACAATCTCGCATGCAGGATCGTCGCAGAAGAAATATCGGTGACCAGTGGATTGCCAAGTCCATGCATCCTTGATGTGGTGAGCGATGGTTCGCGCCGATACTTCCGAATACTCCTGCCCATTGCCCGGACAACGATGTTTTTTCGGATGGTTGCTGTCGCAACTAGAGGAAGAACAGCAATCGCTCATGATTTGCTCCACGAGAGTTGACCTTGGGATCAATTATCCACTTTATTGCTCAAGCGACGAGAGGCCGCTTTAGCCGACTACCGAAGTAGGGATTTCCAACTTCAACGGCAGCTACCGCTGCATTGCGGACCGTGAGTAGCTAGAGCGCAACAGACCGTAGCGGGTCGGTAACCGCCGTCCCACCAGCGCGGACTTTTACATAGACCTTCGGTACTGCCCGCCCACCTCGTAGAGCGCGGTCGAGATCTGCCCGAGCGAGCAAACGCGCACCGCATCCACCAGCACGGCGAAGACGTTGCCATCGTCGATTACCGTCTGCCTGAGGCGGGCCAGCATGGGGCCGGTTTCCGCCACATGGCGTGACTGGAAGTCGCGCAGGCGTGCAATCTGCGACTGCTTCTCTTCCTCGGTGGAGCGTGCCAGTTCGACATGCTGCAGCATGTCGCCATTGGGATTGCGGAAGGTGTTCACGCCGATGATCGGATGCGAGCCGTCGTGCTTCTTGTGCTCGTAGTACAGGCTTTCTTCCTGGATCTTGCCGCGCTGGTAGCCGGTCTCCATCGCACCGAGCACACCGCCGCGGTCGGCGATGGCCTCGAATTCCTTGAGCACGGCTTCTTCGACCAGATCGGTCAGTTCGTCGATGATGAAGGCGCCCTGGTTGGGATTCTCGTTCTTCGCCAGCCCCCATTCGCGGTTGATGACCAGCTGGATCGCCATGGCGCGGCGCACCGATTCGTCGGTGGGCGTGGTGATCGCCTCATCGTAGGCGTTGGTGTGCAGCGAGTTGCAGTTGTCATAGACGGCGATCAACGCCTGCAGCGTCGTGCGGATGTCGTTGAAGGCCATCTCCTGCGCATGCAGCGAGCGGCCGGAGGTCTGCACGTGGTACTTGAGTTTCTGCGAGCGCTCGTTGGCGCCGTACTTGTGCTTCATCGCCACCGCCCAGATGCGGCGCGCGACGCGGCCGATCACCGCGTATTCGGCATCCATGCCGTTGCTGAAGAAGAAGCTGAGATTGGGCGCGAAGTCGTCGATGTGCATGCCGCGCGCCAGATACGTCTCGACGTAGGTAAAACCATTGGCGAGCGTGAAGGCGAGCTGGGAGATCGGGTTGGCGCCGGCCTCGGCGATGTGATAGCCGGAGATCGACACCGAGTAGAAATTCTTCACCTGGTTGTGCACGAAGAATTCCTGGATGTCGCCCATCATCTTCAGCGCGAACTCGGTGGAGAAGATGCAGGTGTTCTGGCCCTGGTCCTCCTTGAGGATGTCGGCCTGCACCGTGCCGCGCACCGTGGTGAGCGTCCATTCGCGAATCTTGTCGGCTTCGTCCTCGGTCGGTGCGCGACCGTTGTCCTGTTGGAACTTCGCCAGCTGCTGGTCGATGGCGCAGTTGAAGAACATCGCCAGGATGATCGGCGCCGGGCCGTTGATGGTCATCGACACGCTGGTGGCCGGATCGCACAGGTCGAAGCCGTCGTAGAGCTCCTTGAGGTCGTCGAGCGTGGCGATGCTGACGCCCGGAGTTGCCGATCTTGCCGTAGATGTCCGGCCGCTCGTCGGGATCACAGCCGTAGAGCGTCACCGAGTCGAAGGCAGTCGAACAGGCGCTTGGCCGGCAGGCCCGCGGAAACCTTCTTGAAGCGGCGGTTGGTGCGGAAGGCATCGCCCTCGCCGGCGAACATGCGCGTCGGGTCTTCGTTCTCGCGCTTGAAGGCGAACACGCCGGCGGTGTAGGGAAAGCTGCCCGGGACGTTTTCCAGCATCAGGAACTTGAGCAGTTCGCCCTCGTCCTGATACTTTGGCAGCGCTACCTTGCGGATCCTGGTGCCGGAAAGCGTCTCGTGGGTCAGGCCGGTACGGATTTCCTTGTCGCGAATCTTCACGACGTACTCGTCGCCCGCATAGGCGGCCTGCATGGCCGGCCACATCTCCAGCAGTTTCTTCGTACGGCTATCCAGTGCCGTGTCGCGTGCGGCGATGACGCTGTCGAGCAGTTTGCAGGTTGGGCCACATTCAGTAATCAGTCGCTTGGCTTCCTGGAGATGCTGCCGTTCGCGCGCCAAGCGCGTCTGATCAGCGGCATGGGAATGATAGCCGCGCACAGTGTCGGCGATTTCGGCGAGATAGCGGACACGGCTGCCCGGCACGATGGCGCGGCTCTGTGAAGACTGGCGCGTCGTGACGACGGGTAGTTTGCCCGGCTGCAGCTTGAGGCCATGCGCCTGGAGATGTGCGGCAACCGCCTGATACAGCGCGGTCACGCCGTCGTCGTTGAAACGCGACGCCTGGGTGCCGAACACCGGCATCGCCTCGGGACTTTCCGTGAAGCGCTCGCGGTTGCGCTGGTATTGCTTGCGCACGTCGCGTAGCGCGTCAGCCGCGCCCTTGCGGTCGAACTTGTTGATGACGACAAAGTCGGCGAAGTCGAGCATGTCGATCTTCTCGAGCTGCGATGCGGCGCCGAACTCGGGCGTCATCACGTAGAGCGAGGTATCGACGTGCGGCACGATGGCGGCGTCGCCCTGGCCGATGCCGGAGGTTTCGACGATCACGAGATCGAAGCCGGCGATCTTGCAGGCGGCGATCGCCTCGGGCAGCGCGGCAGAGAGTTCGTTGCCGCCGCGTTTTCCATCATTGCGTGTCGCCAGCGAGCGCATGAAGATGTTCGGATGCTCGATGGCGTTCATGCGGATGCGGTCGCCGAGCAGCGCGCCGCCGGTACGCTTGCGCGACGGGTCGATCGAGATGATGGCGATCTTCAGGGCATCGTTCTGGTCGAGCCGGAAGCGGCGGATCAACTCGTCGGTGAGACTGGACTTGCCCGCGCCGCCGGTTCCCGTTATTCCCAAAGTCGGCGTTGGCGGGACGGCAGTATTTCTTATGGCCTGCGCCAGTTTGCCGCTCGGGTCGTTCTCCAGCTGGGTGATCGCCCGCGCCAGCAAGCGGTAGTTGCCACCGCGCAAATCCAGATCCTCGACTTCCACCGTGGCTTTGGCCATCAGGTCGAAATCGCTGGTGGACACCACATCGTTGATCATCCCTTGCAGACCCAACCGCGCGCCGTCTTCGGGCGAATACACGCGCGTCACGCCATAGGCGTGCAGCTCCTCGACCTCCGCCGGCACGATCACACCGCCGCCGCCGCCGAAGACCTTGATCTCGCTGCCGCCCCCCTTGCGCAGCAGGTCGATCATGTACTTGAAGTATTCGATGTGACCGCCCTGGTAGGAGGTGATGGCGATGCCCTGCACATCTTCCTGCAACGCGGCATTCACCACCTCCTGCACCGAGCGGTTGTGGCCGAGGTGGATCACTTCGGCGCCGGTGGCTTGCAGGATGCGCCGCATGATGTTGATCGAGGCATCGTGGCCGTCGAACAATGCAGCTGCGGTGATGAAGCGCACCTTGTGCTTCGGCTTGTAGGGCGCGAGCTTGGCGGCGATGGAAGGGTCGGACATGGCAAAGGCCTCCTGTCGAAGGTCCAAGATTAGCGCAGACTGTCGATTCTGGCTGACGTTGACGTTAACGTTAACCTACCTGTCCCCGATGAATGGGGGCAGAAGCATTAATGCTTCTTGCCGATCAGCTCGATGTAATACCCATCCGGGTCGGTAATGAAGGCGATGATCGTGGTACCGGCGTTCATCGGGCCGGCTTCGCGAATCACCGTGCCACCACGGCTCTTGACCTCAGCACAGGCGGCATACACGTCATCCACCTCGATGGCGATATGGCCATAGCCCTTGCCAAGGTCGTAATGGTTGACGCCCCAGTTGTAGGTCAGCTCGATGACGGTGTTGGCGCTTTCTTCACCGTAGCCGACGAAGGCGAGGGTGAACTTGCCTTCCGGGTAGTCCTGGCGGCGCAGTAGCTGCATACCGAGGACGCGGGTGTAGAAGTCGATGGCGCGGTCAAGATCGCCGGTGCGGAGCATGGTATGAAGCAGGCGCATGATGTTCATCCTTCGTATCGATGAACACCATTGTCGCCGCCGGCTCCCCCGCTGTCCAGCGCCGTCCCGTCAGCGCCGACTTTTTCAGGTGCTGGCGAAGCGTCCGCGCAGGTACGCGATGATTGCGCCGGATTCGTACAGCCACGTGCTGTTGCCGGCCTGATCCGTGATTTTCAGGCAGGGCACCATGGCCCGCCCGCCGCCAGCGATCAGCTCGTCGCGGTATGGGCCTTCGCCCTGTGCATCGCGGCGTTCGATAGCGAGCGAGAGGCGGCGCATCTCCTGCCGCACCTTGATGCAGAACGGGCAGGTCTTGAACTGGTACAGCACGAGGCTGCGGCATTGTTCGCCAACCTCCGCCTGCGCTGCGGGGGAGCGCACGATGCCTTTCGGCCGGGTGAGCCATTCCCACAGCAGCATGAAGGGGCCGAGGACGATGCGCAGCGTCTTGAAGAACAGCCTGATGATGGCTCTCATGGCCGTGCCGCCTCAGTGATGCCGCGTGCCGAAGTGGTGGCCGGGCGTGGCGCTGCGGCGTTTGCCGTCGCCACTGCGCGCTGCCGGCTTGCCGCCTTGCGGGGTGCGCGGCTTGGCGGACGCGGCGTTACGCGGGGCTTGGGTATTGCGGCCGGTGCGTGGTTTCTGGATCGGCTCTGCCTTGATGCGCGGATCGGGTTCGAAACCGGGCACGACGCGCTTGTCGATGCTCGCGCTTGAGCACCTGCTCGATGTCGCGCAACAACTTGTGCTCGTCGATGCAGACCAGCGACACCGCCTCGCCCGAAGAGCCGGCGCGGCCGGTACGGCCGATGCGATGCACGTAGTCCTCGGGAATGTTGGGCAGATCGTAGTTCACCACATGCGGCAGTTCGTCGATGTCGATGCCGCGTGCGGCGATGTCGGTGGCGACCAGCACGTGGATCTTCAGCTTCTTGAAATCTTCGAGCGCGCGCTGGCGCTGGCCCTGGCTCTTGTTGCCATGCAGTGCCGCAGCACTGAATGCCGGCCTTGAGCAGGCGGTCGGAGAGCGCATCGGCGCCATGCTTGGTGCGGGTGAACACCAGCACCTGATGCCAGCCGTGGTCGCTCGATCAGCTTGATGAGCAGGTCCTTCTTGCGCTCGCGATCCACGTGGTAAACCGCCTGGGCGATAGCCTCGACAGTCGCGTTGCGGCGGGCCACCTCGACGCTGGCGGGGTTGTCGAGCAGGCCGGTGGCCAGACCGCGAATCTCGTCGGAGAAGGTGGCGGAGAACAGCAGGGTCTGCTTCTTCTTCGGCAGCAGGGCGATGACCTTGCGAATATCGCGGATGAAGCCCATGTCGAGCATGCGGTCGGCCTCGTCAAGCACGAGGATCTCGATGCCGGAAAGGTCGGCGGTACGCTGTTCGATGTGGTCGAGCAATCGGCCAGGCGTGGCGACGATGATATCCAGGCCATTTTTCAGCGCGGCAAGCTGGTTGCCCATGCCGACGCCACCGTAGATGGCAGCCGCTTTCAGGCGCAGGTGCTTGCCATAGGTGCGCACACTGTCATGTACCTGAATCGCCAGTTCGCGCGTTGGTACGAGGATCAGGCAACGGGGTTTGTGCCGCTTGTGGGTAATGCCCGCATCGCGGCTCGAGAATTGTTGGAGGATCGGCAGAACGAACCCGGCGGTCTTGCCGGTGCCCGTCTGGGCAGCGGCCATCAGGTCGCGGCCGGCCAGCACCACGGGAATGGCCTGCGCCTGGATGGGAGTGGGCGTATCGTAGCCTTGTTCGGTAACGGCACGCAGAATGTCGGCGGACAGGCCGAGGTCTTTGAAATGCATAGAGGGTGACTCCTGGAATCGGCCACTCGTCCCATTCAATTGGGTACGAACCAGTCTGGCGGAAACGCTGAGGGGTAATACGCGGCAGGAGAATCCAAACGCGACGCGCGGCTGTTTGACTGATTGGATTGCCGCTGCGGCGCGCAGTGTAACAACTAAACCTGGCTTCTCCTAGCCTCTCGTCGGGCCGCCCCAAGGGAGGCGAAGCCCCCCGTGGGGGGCAGCGAAGTGAATTTATGAGCGTGGGGGGCCATTCCTAATCCGCCACTCCTCCACCAGCGCGTAGAGCGCCGGAATCACGATCAGGGTCAGCAGCGTCGAGGAGATCATGCCGCCGACCATCGGCGCGGCAATGCGGCGCATCACTTCCGAGCCGGTTCCGGTACTCCACATGATGGGCAGCAGGCCCGCCATGATCGCAACGACGGTCATCATCTTTGGCCGCACGCGCTCCACCGCGCCTTCCATCACCGCCGCGTAGAGTTGCGCGACCGTTGCCTGCCGTCCCGCCAGCGCCGACTTTTGCGTTTGCCGCCCAGGCCTGGTCGAGGTAGATCAGCATCACCACGCCGGTCTCGGCGGCCACGCCGGCGAGTGCGATGAAGCCGACCGCCACGGCGACGGTGAGGTTGTAGTCGAGCAGCCACATCAGCCAGATGCCGCCGACCAGCGCGAAGGGCACCGAGAGCATCACGATCAGCGTCGGCGCCAGCCGGCGGAAGTTGAGGTAGAGCAGCAGGAAGATGATCAGCAGCGTGCAGGGCACGACGATCTTGAGCCGCTCCAGCGCCCGTTCCATGTACTCGAACTGGCCGCTCCAGGTCACATATGACCCCTGCGGAAACTTCACCTGCTGCGCCACCGCGCGCTTGGCTTCGGCGACATACGAGCCGATGTCGCGGTCGCGGATATCGACGTAGATGTAGGCCGAAAGCAGCGCGTTCTCGGTGCGGATCGCCGGTGCGCCCTTGACGATCTTCACCTGCGCCACCTGCCCCAGCGGCACCATGGCAGTCTGTCCGCCCCTCATTCTACTTCGCTCATGATCGGCACCAGCACGTTGGCGGCGATCTTTGCGGGTCGTCGCGCAGTTCGCGCGGGTAGCGCAATGAAACGCCGAAGCGTTCGCGGCCTTCGACGGCGGTGGTCACCGTCTCGCCGCCGAGCGCGATGGCGACGACGTCCTGCAGGTCGTCGACGAGGATGCCGTAACGCGCGAGCTGCTGCCGGTCCGGCACGATGTCGAGATACCAGCCGCCGGTGATGCGTTCGGCGTAGGCGGAACTGGTGCCCGGCACGGCCTTGACCACGGTCTCGATCTCGCGCGCCAGCTTCTCCATTTCCTCGAGATTCTTGCCGAAGACCTTGATGCCGACGGGCGTGCGAATGCCGGTGGAGAGCATGTCGATGCGCGCCTTGATCGGCATGGTCCACGAGTTGGCGATACCCGGGAACTGCAAGGCCTTGTCGAGTTCGGCGATCAGGCCGTCGACCGTCAGTCCCGGCCGCCATTCCTTTTCGGGTTTCAAGTTGATCACCGTCTCGAACATCTCGATCGGCGCCGGGTCGGTCGCCGTCTGCGCCCTGCCCGCCTTGCCGATTACCGAGGCCACCTCGGGGAAACTCTTGATGATCTTGTTCTGCGTCTGCAGGAGCTCCGCCGCCTTGGTCACCGACATCGCCGGCAGGCCGGTCGGCATGTAGAACAGCGTGCCTTCGTTGAGCGTCGGCATGAACTCGCTGCCGAGCTTCATGGCCGGCCAGATGGACGCCGCCATGACGACCATGGCAATGGCGATCGTCACGACCTTCCAGCGCATCACTGCCGCGATGACCGGGCGGTATAGCGCGATCAGCATGCGGTTCACCGGATTCTTCGCTTCCGGCAGGATGCGGCCGCGGATGAACAGCAGCATCAGCACCGGCACCAGCGTCACCGACAGCAGCGCAGCGCCCGCCATGGCGAAGGTCTTGGTAAAGGCCAGCGGCGCGAACAGCCGGCCTTCCTGCGCTTCCAGCGTGAATACCGGCAGGAAGGAGACGGTGATGATCAGCAGCGAGAAGAACAGCGCCGGGCCGACTTCCTTGCAGGCGTCGATCATCGCCTCGACGCGCGACTCGCCGGGCTTCAGGCGCTCCAGATGCTTGTGCGCGTTCTCGATCATGACGATGGCCGCATCGACCATCGCGCCGATGGCGATGGCGATGCCGCCGAGGCTCATGATGTTGGAGTTCATGCCCAGCAGCCGCATGGCGATGAAGGCGATCAGCACGCCCACCGGCAGCATCAGGATCGCCACGAGTGCCGAGCGCACATGCAGCAGGAAAACGATGCAGACCAGCGCGACGATCAGCGCTTCCTCGGCGAGCGTGGTCTTCAGCGTGGCGATGGCGCGCTCGATCAGTTCGGAGCGGTCGTACACCGTCTCGATGGTCACGCCGTCCGGCAGGCCGGCCGCCACCTCCTTGAGCTTTTCCTTGACGTTGCCGATCACGTCGAGCGCGTTCTGGCCGTAGCGCGCCACGACGATGCCGGATACCACCTCGCCGTCGCCATTGAGCTCGGCGACGCCGCGCCGCTCGTCGGGGCCGAGCTCGACGTGCGCGATGTCGCGCAGCAGCACCGGCGTACCCTTGTCGGCTTTCACGACGAGCTGTTCGAGATCGCCCTTGCCGCGCAGGTAGCCGCGGCCGCGTACCATGTACTCGGTCTCGGCCATCTCGACGACGCGCCCGCCGACATCGCGGTTCGAATTGCGGATCGCGTTGGCCACCGTCATCAGCGAGATGCCGTAGCCGCGCAGCTTCACCGGATCGACGACGACCTGGTACTGCTGGACGAAACCGCCGATGCTCGCCACCTCGGCCACGCCCTGCGCCTTGGTGACCTGGTAGCGCAGGTACCAGTCCTGCAAGGTGCGCAGTTCGGCGAGCGTGCGGTTCGCGCCGAGCACCACGTACTGATAGACCCAGCCGACGCCGGAGGCGTCCGGCCCGAGGCTCGGCGCCACGCCCCGCGGCAGGCTGCCGGCCACCGTGTTGAGATATTCGAGCACCCGCGAGCGCGCCCAGTAGATGTCGGTGCCGTCCTCGAAGATCACATAGACGAAGGAGGCGCCGAAGAAGGAGAAGCCGCGCACCACCTTCGACTTCGGCACCGCGAGCAGCGCCGTCGTCAGCGGATAAGTGACCTGGTCCTCGACCACCTGCGGCGCCTGGCCGGAATACTCGGTGAACACGATGACCTGCACGTCGGAGAGATCCGGCAGGGCGTCGAGCGGCGTCTTGATCACCGCGTAGATGCCCGCCAGCACCACGAACAGCGTGGCGAGCAGGACGAGGAAGGTGTTGCGCGCCGACCAGTCGATGAGCTTGGCCAACATGTCAGCGCTTCTCCAGCTTGGTGATCACCCATTCGCCGGGCTTGCGTTCGACGAATTCGAAGGCGATCGGCGTACCCGGCTTGAGCTTGTCGACCAGCGCCGCATTCGCCGGCACGAATTCCATCGTCATCGCCGGCCACTTGAGGCTGGCCACCGGCTCGTGCGTAATCGTTACCGTGGTCACCGCGCCATTGGCCTCGATGCTGTCGAGGGTGCCGACGGCCTGGTGGCTGACACTGCCGGCTTCTGCGGGTTTGGGCTCCCTCATGCCGCCGAGCGCCGCCTTCAGGTTGCTCTCCGAATCGATCAGGAAGTTGGCGGAAACCACCACCTGCTCGCCTTCCTGCACACCCTTGGTCACCGCCACGTAGTCGTCGCCGCGCATGCCCAGCTTCACCTCGCGCGGCTCGAAACGGCCTTCGGCCTTCTGCACGATCACGCGCTGCGTCGTGCCACTGTCGATCACGGCCGAAATCGGCACGGCGAGCACCGGGCGCGCCGTCCCGCCAGCGCCGACTTTCAGATCCACATTCGCGTACATCGACGGGCGCAGCAATCCGCCCGGATTGGCCAGTTCGACACGTACCGGCACCGTGCGTGTCTGCGGATTCACCGTCGGGTAGACGTAGCTGAGCTTGCCCGCGAACAGTTTGCCAGGATAGGCATCGATACCGACCTCGACGGCCTGCCCGACCCGGACACTGCCGATGTCACGCTCATAGACGTCGGCCAGCACCCACACGCCGGAAATATCGGCGATCTGGTAGAGCGTCTCGCCCGGCATGAAGCGCGCGCCCTGCAGCGCCTTCTTCTCCATGACCACGCCCGCGACCGGCGAGCGGAAGGTCAGCGTGCGGCGTGGTTCACCGCCAACCTTGAGCTGCTCGATCTGCTCGGCGGAAATGTCCCAGTTGCGCAGCCGCGCCAGCGCCGCATCCGCCACTTGCCGGATGCTCGCCTGTGCCTCGGGCGTAGCACCGCCAAGCGAGGCCATGCCGCCCGCCGCCACCTGATATTCGCGCTGGGCCGAGACCAGCTCCGGGCTGTATACCTCGAACAGCGGCTGCCCGCGTCCCACCGGCTGACCGGTAGTATTGACGTGCAGGCGCTCGATCCAGCCTTCAAATTTCGGCGCCACGGCGAACAGGCGCCGCTCGTCGATCTCGACGCGGCCGACCGCCCGCACGGGGCGCGACAAATCACGCAACGTCGCGGCCTCGACACGCACGCCGAGCTTCTGAACCTTGGCCGTGCTGATGTTCACTTCATGACCGTCGCCGCCATCTTCGCCAGCGTAGACAGGGAGGTAGTCCATGCCCATCGAATCCTTCTTCGGCGTCGGCGAGGTATCGGGCAGTCCCATGGGATTCCGGTAGTAGAGCAGCTTCTTCCCTGCGGGCGCAGCGGCGGCGGCGGGCGTCGTTCCGCCCGCAGGTGTCATTGCCGCCGTCCCGCCAGCGCCGACTTTTGTGTTGCTGCCGAACCAGTAGCCGCTAGCGACAGCCACAACCAACAGGATGATGATCGTTGTCGTTCTCATAGTTCTTCTCCGATCGCCCGTTCGATGTCGGCGAGGCGCAGTTGCTGGGTGACACGGGACCGCACGAGGTCTTCCTTCGCCCGGCGGATCTGGCGCTGCGCATCAAGCACGGCGGCAAAATCCACCTTGCCCGTTTCATAGCCGGCCAACGCTGCCTGCAAGGTCAGTTCCGCTTGGGGCAGCAGGCTGTGGCTCACCAGAGCCTCCACCCGGCGTGCGGACTGCATGCCGGCAAGGCTCTCGGCAAGGTCGGACAGCATCTGGTTCAGGGTCGCCTCCTTGCGCGCTCTGGCGGAGTCGAGCATGTTCTCGGCTTCGCGCTCCTGCGCGCGGCGGCTGTCCTGCTGCAGCGGGATATTGATGCCGAACATCAGGTCCCAACCGCTGACGCGGTCGCCCCGCTGCACTGCTGCGAGGCCGACGTTGAAGTCCGGGTAGCGATTCTTGTACGCCAGCTCGCGGTATTTTTCGGCACCGTCGATACGTGCCGCATCGGCAACCAGCCGCGGATTGCGCTCGACCAGCCTGGATTCGAGCGCCGCAAACTCGAGCTTTGCGGCGGCGGGCAGCGGCCGCAGTCGTTCCGGTGCCAGCAGGCGGACATGCGCCGGCTGGCCGAGCAGCGCGCGGAGGCGTGCCGCGGCCTGGTCGTTGTCGCCGGCGAGCTGAGCCAGCTCGCTTTGCAGCGCGGTGTGCTCGGTCTGGGCGCGGATCACATCCTGCTGCGGGACGATGCCGTTGGCATAGCGCACCTGCGCGATGCGTCCGAGTTGTGCGAGCAGCACGAGATTCTCGTGGCCGTAGTTCAGGCTGGCCTGATGCAGGAAGTGGCGTGCGTAGGTCTGCTTTATCTGCCAGGCCAGGTCGGTCCAGACAGCCGCGGCACGCCCCCGTGCTTCGTCGGCGCCGGCGGTGGCAACATCACGCCGCAAGTCGCGCTTGCCGAACCACGGCAGGCTTTGCGTCACCGCATAGCGGGTGCTGCCGACGCGCGCCGGCAGCAGGTTGGCGTTCGCATCGGTGACAAAGTCGCGCAGTTCGACCGCGAGCAGCGGATCGGGCAGGGCGCCAGCCGGGGCCACGCGCGCGGCGGCCGCATCGGCCTCATGGCGCAGCGCCGCAAACTCGGGATGGCGTTCGCGGGCAAAGGCGAGCAGGCTCTCGACATCGCCGCCGAGCACCCGTTCGTCCGCACGCGCCATCCCGCCGGCGACGGCCAGGGCCGCCGCCAGCAGCAGGAGCAGGGGGCGCATGGCTATTTCGCCGCTTCGATGCGAACGATGGTGTAGTCGCCGCCGACGTCCTCGACGCGGAAACGCACCTTGTCGCCGACCTTCAGTGGCTTCAGCAGCGCGGCGTCCTTGACCTTGAACATCATGGTCATCGGGCCCATGCCGAGATTGGCGATCGGGCCGTGGGCCAGCATCACGCGCTGGGATGGCGTGTCGATCTTCTTGACCGTGCCTTCGGACAGATCAGCGGCGGCGAGTGTTGGCAGCGGCAGGGCAAAGCTCGCCATGAGCGCGAGCGAACGCAATAGTGAATTCATGGATACCTCCAGAGATGAATGAACAAAAGTCGGCGCTGGCAGGACGGCACGTCCTGCCCAACTTTCAGTTCAGGCGTCTGGGAGGTTGCAGCGGCAGATCGCCGATGTAGCTGGCAGGCGACAACGCCAGGGATGCAACGAAACTGCCGGAAGCGGCAGATATCGTACGGGTGGCAGTTGCCAGCAAGTAGCCGGCCGTGGCCAGGTGACAGATTGCGCAGTTGTCGCAGTCGAAGTCGCCCACCGCAGGAGCGGAAGACGCATCCACCTGTTCGTGGCAATGCACCGTATCCATCGGTACCTGCTCCGCCGCGTGACGGCAGAACGGCATCGTCACCGCTGCGGCTGCCTGCAGGGGCAGCCAGAGGGCAACGAGGATCAGCAGGTAGCTCTTGAAGCGACGCATGGTGACGAGATCCTACCTCAAAGAAACACGCCGGGCTGCCCCAAGTGTTTCTTGCCCCTTGAGGGGAGAACCGAGCGCAGCGAAGGTTTGCGGGGTGGGCTTATTCTTCATCTTCCTTCAGTTGGAAGTTGGCGGCCAGCTTCTGCTGCACCAGCGGCGGCACTTGTGCATAGCGGGCGAACTCGATGTTATAGCTGCCACGACCGCCGGTCATCGACTTGATCCGCGAGGCGTAGTCGCTGATCTCTGCGAGGGGCACTTCACCCGCGATGGCGACGCGGCCGGGGCCGCGCGGCGTGGTGCCGGTGACGTGGCCGCGCCGCGAGGACAGGTCGCCGGCGATATCGCCCATATGATCTTCATTCGCGTGCACTTCGATATTGACGATTGGCTCCAGAACGACTGCTGCGGCAGCCCGGATAGCGGAAATGGTGGCCTTCTTGCCGGCCATGACGAAGGCAACCTCCTTGCCGTCGACCGCGTGGGTCTTGCCGTCATAGACGATGACGCGCAGATCTTCGACCGGATGGCCGGCAACCACGCCATCGGCCAATGCCTGGAGCACGCCCTTCTCGACCGCCGGCATGAAGACGCCGGGAATGACGCCGCCCTTGACGCGATCGACGAACTCGAACCCCCCGCCGCGCGGGAGCGGCTCGATCTTCAAATACACCTCGCCGAACTGGCCGGCACCCCCCGATTGTTTCTTGTGACGGCAATGGCCTTCTGCACCCTGCGTAATCGTTTCGCGGTAGGGAATCTGCGGCGGCTTGGTGGTGAGCTCCAGCTTGTACTGGCTGGACATGCGATCGAGCTTCGTCCGCAGGTGCATTTCGCCGAGGCCGAAGATCACGGTTTCGTGCGTGGTTGGATGGCGCTCGATCTTGAAGCAGGGGTCTTCCATTTCGAGCTTGCGCAGGATATCGAAGAGGCGCTGCTCGTCGCCCTTTTTCTGCGTCTCGACGGCCAGGCCCTGCATCGGCCGGGGAAACTCGAGCGGCTTGAGGTGGATGTGATCCTCGTCGTGCGAATCGTGCAGTACGGCATCGAACTCGATTTCCTCGATCTTGGCGACAGCACCGATGTCGCCCGGCAACAACTCGTCGACCTCGATGAAGTCCTTGCCTTGAATTTGATACAGGTGGCCCGCCTTGAAGGGCTTCTTGCTGTCGCCGACATAGAGTTGCGAGTCCTTGCGGATCGTGCCCTGATGCACGCGGAACACGCAAACCTTGCCCATGTAGGGGTCGACAATTACCTTGAAGACATGCGCCAGGACGTGCTTCGCCGCATCCGGCTCACGATTGAAGGGCTCGGTCACGTCACCCGGCTCACCCTTGTAGAAGGGCGGCGGGTTGCCTTCGGCGGGGTTCGGGGCAAGGCTTGCCAAGACATGCAGCAATTCGCCGACGCCGGCGCCGGTCTTGGCCGAGGTAAACAACACGGGAATCAGGTGGCCTTCGCGCAAGGCCTTCTCGAAGGGCGCATGTAATTCAAGCGCGTTCGGGTCCTTGCCTTCTTCGAGATACTTGGCGAGCAGGTCTTCGTCCTCCTCGACCAACTGGTCGATGAGTTCGCGATGGGCATGCGCCACGGTGTCGATATCGGCGTCGCCGGCATCGTGCTCGAGCACCTCGACGACATCCTGGTTGCCGTGCGCCGGCAGGTCGAGAAACTTGCAGGCCTCGCCGAATCGCTCGCGGATGTCGGCCATCAAGCCGCCGAGGTCGAGATTCTCGGCGTCGATCCGGTTGATGACGATCATGCGCGCCAGGCCACGCGCGGCTGCCGCGCGCATCATGCGCTCGGTCATGAGTTCGATGCCGGTCTGGGCGTTGATCACGACGACGGCCGTATCGACGCCCGCCAGCGCGGCCATGGCCTGACCGGCGAAATCGGGATAGCCCGGGGTATCGATGAGATGCACATGCACATCTTCCCAGGCGAAATTTGCCAGCGCCGATTGCAACGAATGGCCGGCGGACTTTTCCTGCGTATCGAAGTCGCAGACGGTGCTGCCCCGCTCGACGCTGCCCGGCGCGGCGATGGCGCCGGCGCGGTGCAGCAATGCCTCCGCCAGCGTGGTCTTGCCGGCGCCGCCATGCCCGACGAGGGCAATAGCTCGGATGGATGCGGTATGAAATTTCGGCATGGTTTTCTCCCTGGATTTATTCGACAGTGACCGATTTTGCGAGGTTGCGCGGCTTGTCAACATCGGTGCCTTTGACCAATGCGGCATGATACGCCAGCAACTGAAGCGGCACGACGTGCAGGACGGGCGAGAGCATGCCGTAATGCTCGGGCAGGCGCAGAATGTGCAGCCCTGCTTCCTCCTCCACTGCGGAGTCGGCATCAGCAAAGACATATAGTTCGCCACCGCGTGCGGCAACCTCCTTGAGATTCGACTTGAGCTTTTCCAGCAATGTATCGTTCGGTGCCACGCTGACCACCGGCATATCCTTGTCAACCAGGGCCAGCGGGCCATGCTTGAGTTCGCCCGCCGGGTAGGCTTCGGCGTGGATATAGGAAATTTCCTTGAGCTTGAGCGCGCCTTCGAGGGCAATTGGATAGTGGTGACCGCGGCCGAGGAACAGGGCATGGCGCTTGTCGGCAAAATGCTGCGCCCAGGCGGTGATGCCGGGTTCCAGCGCCAGCACGTTCTGCACGGCGACCGGCAGATGGCGCAGCGAGGTCAGGTAGCCGGATTCCTGCGCCACACTCAGTCTTCCGGCGATCTTCGCCAGTGTCGCCGCCAGCAGGAAAAGCGTCGCCAGTTGCGTGGTGAAAGCCTTCGTGGATGCCACGCCGATTTCGGGGCCGGCGCGCGTGAGAAAGCGCAGCGCGCATTCGCGGACGATGGCCGACTCGGGCACGTTGCAGATCGCCAGCGTACGCGCCATGCCCAGTGCCTTGGCGTGTTTGACGGAAGCCAGCGTATCGGCGGTTTCGCCAGACTGTGAAATTGCCACCACCAGCTGATCGGGGTTGGGTACCGAAACGCGGTAGCGGTATTCGCTGGCAACTTCCACTGTGCAGGGCAGCCCGGCAAGTTGTTCGATCCAGTAGCGTGCCACGAGTCCGGCGTGATAACTGGTGCCGCAGGCGATGATCAGCACCGACTTGACGTTGGCGAGCACCACCGGTGCAGTCGCGCCGAACAGGTTGGCAGAGAAGGTTTGCGCACCGCCGATCATTTCCAGCGTCGCCGCGAGCGCCTGTGGCTGCTCGAAGATTTCCTTCTGCATGTAGTGGCGGTACTCGCCGAGCTCCACCGCATCGGCCGAGAGTGAGCTTTCATTCTCCGGGCGTTCAACGGGGACATGGGCTGCCGTCCCGTCAGAGCCGACTATCCGCACACCGTCGCGTGAGAGTTCGGCAACGTCGCCTTCTTCAAGGTAAACCATACGGCGCGTGACCTGCAGCAGCGCCGAGGCATCCGACGCAGCGTAGTTGCCGTCCGGGCCAAGACCCAGCAACAAGCGGCGCACCTTGGCGGGCAACGACAATGCACTCCGTACCTTCCCGCAGGACTGCAATCGCATAGGCGCCGACGAGCCGCCGCGTGGCGCGTTGTACCGCCTCGAACAGATCGGCAGACGATTTCAGCGTGTCCTGCACCAGGTGTGCGATGACTTCGGTGTCGGTGTCGGAACTGAACAGGTAGCCGGCGGCGATCAGCTCCTGCTTGATCTCGGCATAGTTCTCGATGATGCCGTTATGCACCACCGCCAAGCCACTTGAAACGTGCGGGTGGGCATTGCGCTCGGTGGGCACGCCATGTGTGGCCCAGCGGGTGTGCGCGATGCCGAGTTGCGCCGTCCGGCCTGCTGCCTGGGTGGCCAGTTCGGCGACACGGCCGACACTGCGCAGGCGGGTGAGGGTCGGGTTGAGCAAGGCCAGGCCGGCCGAGTCGTAGCCTCGGTATTCAAGTTTCTTCAGGCCTTCGACGAGAACCGGAACGATATTGCGGGAAGCTACCGCCGCGACGATGCCGCACATAATCAGACTTTCTTTTGTTTGACGGGGCGCTTCCAGCCTGCAATGGAAACCTGTTTCGCACGCGAGACCGTCAGTTGGTCGGGCGGCGCATCCCGGGTCAGCGTGGTGCCTGCACCGAGCGTGGCGCCACGCCCAACGGTGACCGGCGCCACCAATTGCGTGTCGGAACCGATAAAGGCGTCATCTTCGATCACCGTACGGTATTTGTTTGCGCCGTCGTAATTGCAGGTGATCGTACCGGCACCGACGTTGACGCGACTGCCGATCGTGGCATCGCCGATATAGGCGAGATGATTGGCCTTCGAATGTTCCGCGATGGTCGAATTTTTTACCTCGACGAAATTGCCGATGTGCACGTCCCCGGCCAGCACGGTGCCCGGCCGCAGGCGGGCAAACGGGCCGATGATGCTGCCGGGACCGACAAGCGCATCATGGAGCACGCAGTTGGCGTTGACGCGCACACCATCCCCCAAGACCACCTTGCCCTCGAAAACGCAATTGACGTCGATGAAGACATCCTTCCCGCAGAGCAGGCTACCGCGCACATCGATGCGCGCCGGATCGGCGAGTGTCACGCCTTGATCCATCAGCGCTTCGGCAATGTTGCGCTGGTGGATGCGTTCGAGCCGGGCGAGCTGCACCTTGCGATTGACACCGTCGGTTTCCCAGTTGGCGTCGGGATGGGCGGTGACGATTTCCATCCCCTCGGCCACCGCCATCGCGACGATGTCGGTGAGGTAATACTCGCCCTGGGCATTGCGGTTGCCGAGTTGCGGCAGCCAGCGTGCCAAAGCGGCGCCCGGTGCAACGAGGATGCCCGTATTGATTTCGCGGATTGCCCGTTCGGCATCGTCGGCATCCTTTTCCTCGACGATTCGGGTCACCCTTCCCTCGACACGGACGATGCGGCCGTAGCCCTGGGGATCGTCGAGATGCGCGGTCAGCAGCGCCAGCTTGTCCGCGCCTGCGGCTTCGATCAAACGGCGCAGGGTGGCGACGCGGATCAGCGGCACATCGCCGTACAACACTAATGTCTGCGCCAAAGTCGGCGCTGGCGGGACGGCGTCAAGATGCGGCAGCGCCTGCAAGACGGCATGGCCGGTGCCGTACTGGGGTTCCTGCAAGGCCCAGGCCAGATCGGGTGCATCGAGCGCGGTACGCACTCGTTCGCCGCCGTGGCCATACACCACGCAGATTTTCGCGGCGCCAAGCTGGCGCGCGGTATCGAGCACATGCGCCAGCATTGGTTTGCCGGCGATGGGATGCAGCACCTTGGGCAGGTCGGAGCACATGCGCTTGCCCTGCCCGGCGGCGAGGATGACGATGTTGATCATGTTCTCCCCCGAAAACATCAACGGGGCAAGGTGCTGACTCCCATGAGGAACTCGTCGACGGCGCGCGCGCACTGGCGGCCTTCGCGAATCGCCCACACCACGAGAGACTGGCCGCGTCGCATGTCGCCAGCGGCGAAGACCTTGGCCACACTGGTGGCGTAGCAGCCAGCGCCATCCGTCGTTGCACTGGCATTGCCGCGCGCATCCTTCGCCACACCGAAAGCATCGAGCATCGAGGCGACCGGATGAGTGAAACCCATGGCGAGGAAGGCAAGGTCGGCCTTGAGCTCGAACTCGCTGCCTGGCACCTCGGTCATCTGGCCGTTCTGCCAGCCGAGGCGCACGCACTTGAGCGCCTTCAATTGACCGTTCTCGCCAATAAATTCCTTGGTGGCGATCGACCAGTCGCGCGTGCACCCTTCGTCGTGAGACGAGGAAGTGCGCAAGCGGGTCGGCCAGTAGGGCCAGACCAGCGGCTTGTTTTCCTGCTCGGGTGGCTTCGGCATCAGTTCGAACTGGGTAATGCTGGCAGCGCCATGCCGGTTCGAAGTGCCCACGCAGTCGGAGCCGGTATCGCCGCCGCCGATCACGACGACGTGCTTGCCGGATGCCGAGAGCGGATTCTTCTTGCCACCGCCGACTTCCTTGTTCTGCGGGATGAGAAATTCGAGCGCGAAATACACGCCCGCAAGATCGCGGCCGGGAATCGGCAAGTCGCGCGGGGTTTCGGATCCGCCAGCCAGGATCACCGCATCGAATTTCTCCATCAGCTTCGCGGGGGCAAGCACCCGGGTCGCATCGCTCACCACGCCACCAGGCACGTCGGTACCGACCAGCGTCTTCAGCTGGAACTTGACGCCTTCGGCCTTGAGCTGCGCCACGCGCCAGTCGATCAGGCGCTTGTCGAGCTTGAAGTCGGGAATGCCATAACGCAGCAGGCCACCGACACGGTCGTTCTTCTCGAACACTGTCACGTCATGCCCCACGCGCGCGAGCTGCTGGGCGGCCGCCAGGCCGGCCGGGCCCGAACCAATGACAGCGACCTTCCTGCCTGTCTTGGTTGTGGCAGGTTGCGGAAGTACCCAGCCGTTCTCACCCGCCTTGTCGATGATGGCGTGTTCAAGCGACTTGATGCCGACCGGCTTGGCGTTGATGCCGAGCGTGCAGGCTTCCTCGCAAGGCGCCGGACAGATGCGGCCGGTCATTTCGGGGAAGTTGTTGGTCGAGTGCAGTATCTCGATCGCCGCGCGCCAGTTGCCCTTGTAGACAGCGTCGTTGAAGTCCGGAATATTGTTGTTGACCGGGCAGCCGCTGTTGCAGAACGGAATGCCACAATCCATGCAGCGGGCTCCCTGCACCTTGGCGCCGGCATCGTCAAGGCGAGCAACGAACTCCTTGTAGTTTTTCAGGCGCTTCTCGACCGGCTCATAGGCCTCGGAAAGACGCTCGAACTCCATAAAACCAGTAGGCTTACCCATCACGCTGCCTCTTTGACTTGATGTGCCGCTATTTCCTTGAGGGCGCGGCGATACTCATTCGGGAACACCTTGACGAACCGGGCGCGGAACGCCGGCCAATCGGCCAGCACGCGAGCCGCCGTCTGACTGCCCGTCTCGGCCTGATGTTTCGCGATCAGGGACTGGAGCAGGACATCGTCAGTCAGGCCCTTGTGACGCGTGCCGTCATTCGGCTGCTCGACTGCTGGCAGCACCTTCTCGAGTGTCACCATCGCAGTATTGCAACGTTTTTCGAAAGAACCATCTTCGTCAAGCACGTAGGCGATACCGCCCGACATGCCTGCCGCGAAGTTGCGGCCGGTCAGTCCGAGCACCACCACGGTACCGCCGGTCATGTATTCGCAGCAGTGGTCTCCCGTGCCTTCGACGACGGCGGTCGCACCGGAATTGCGCACACAGAAGCGCTCGCCGGCGACCCCGCGAAAATACACTTCGCCTTCGACTGCGCCGTAAAGCACCGTGTTACCGACAATGATGTTCTCGCAGGGTTTGCCCTTGAACGCTTGCGACGGCTTGACGATGATCTTGCCGCCGCACAGTCCCTTGCCGACATAATCATTGGCGTCGCCCGCAAGTTCGAGCGTAATGCCGCGGGCAAGAAAGGCGCCGAAACTCTGGCCGGCCGTGCCTGTCATTCGAATGTGGATGGTTTCGTCGGGGAGGCCGGCGTGGCCATAGCGACTCGCGACTTCATACGACAGCATGGTGCCGACCGTGCGGTTGCGGTTGAATACCTTCACGTCGAATGCCACCTTCTCGCCGTGCTCGAGTGCCGGCCGGGACTGCTCGATCAGCTGATGATCGAGCGCCTTGGCGATGTTATGGTCTTGCGTCTCGCAATGCTGGCGGGCCACGTCGGCTGCCACCGTCGGCATGAAGAAGATGCGCGAAAAGTCCAGCCCGCGCGCCTTCCAGTGCTCGACGCCGGCGCGCATGTCGAGCAGATCGGAGCGGCCGATCAGGTCGGAAAACTTGCGGATGCCCATCTCGGCCATGAGGCGACGCGCCTCTTCGGCGACGAAAAAGAAATAATTGACTACGTGTTCCGGTTGGCCGGTAAAGCGCTTGCGCAACACCGGGTCCTGCGTCGCGACACCGACCGGACAGGTATTCAGATGACACTTGCGCATCATGATGCAGCCTTCGACGACCAGCGGCGCCGTGGAAAAACCGAACTCGTCGGCACCGAGCAGCGCGCCGACAACGATGTCACGGCCGGTCTTCAGCTGGCCATCGACCTGCACGCGGATGCGGCCGCGCAGCCGGTTCAGCACCAGCGTCTGCTGCGTCTCGGCCAACCCCAGTTCCCAGGGCGTGCCGGCATGCTTGATCGAGGACAGGGGTGAGGCGCCCGTACCGCCATCAAAACCGGAGATCAGGACGTGATCGGCCTTGGCCTTGGCGACACCCGCCGCGACCGTACCGACACCGACTTCGGAAACCAGCTTGACCGATATCGCGGCCTGCGGATTGACGTTCTTGAGGTCGTGGATCAGTTGCGCCAGGTCTTCGATCGAGTAGATGTCGTGGTGCGGCGGCGGCGAAATCAGCTGCACGCCGGGCACCGAGTGACGCAGGAAGCCAATGTATTCAGAAACCTTGTGGCCGGGCAGCTGGCCACCCTCGCCGGGCTTGGCGCCTTGGGCCATCTTGATCTGGATCTGGTCGGCATTGGCGAGATACTCGGTGGTGACACCGAAACGTCCCGAGGCCACCTGCTTGATTGCCGAACGCAGGGAATCGCCTTCCCGGAGGGGAATATCGCGCTCGACGCGATTGGCCCCGATCACGCTGGCCACCGACTCGCCTGCGCCGACTTTTCTGAAGCGGCGGGGATCCTCGCCCCCTTCGCCGGTATTCGACTTGCCGCCGATGCGGTTCATGGCGATTGCCAGGGTGGTATGCGCCTCGGTCGAGATCGCGCCGAGGGAGATCGCGCCAGTAGCAAAGCGCTTGACGATCTCGCTGGCCGCTTCGACCTCTTCGAGTGGAATCGCCTGACTCGCGGGCTTGATCTCGAACAGGCCGCGCAGCGTCAGGTGGCGCTTGCTCTGGTCGTTGATGATGTTCGCGTATTCGGTGTAGGTCTCGAACTTGTTGGTACGCGTGGAATGCTGCAGCTTGGCGATGGCGTCCGGCGTCAGCAGGTGTTCCTCGCCGCGCACGCGGAAGGCATATTCTCCGCCGACGTCAAGCATGCTGGCCAGCACCGGGTCGCTGCCGAAGGCTGCCGCATGGGTATTCAGTGCTTCAAGCGAAATCTCCTTGAGGCCGATGCCTTCGATGCGCGTCGGCGTTCCGGTGAAGTAGCGGGCAATGAACTCGGACGACAGGCCGATGGCCTCGAAAATCTGCGAGCCACAATAGGACTGGTAGGTCGAGATGCCCATCTTGGACATCACCTTCATCAGGCCCTTGCCGATCGCCTTGATATAGCGCTTCTGGCATTCGTGAGCCGCGGGCTTGCCGGGCAGTGTGGGGGCGATGGCATCGAGGCTGGCGAAGGTGAGCCAGGGATGGATCGCCTGGGCACCGTAGCCGGCGAGCAAGGCAAAGTGATGCACTTCGCGCGCATCGCCTGCTTCGATCACCAGGCCGCAGGAGGTACGTCGTCCTGATTGAACCAGGTGCTGATGCACGGCCGAGCAGGCCAGCAGCGACGGAATCGCCGCCCGCGTCGCATCGACCTTGCGATCGGACAGGATCAGGACATTGCAGCCTTCCCCGACCGCGCGCTCCGCATCGACGCAAACCTTGTAGAGCGACTGGCTCATCCCTGCGGGACCTTCGGCAATCGGCGTGGTGATATCGATGACGCGCGCGCAAAAAATCCCCTGTGTCAGTTTGCCAACCTGCTTAAGCTTGGCCATATCGGCCGGCGAGAGGATCGGCTGGTGCACCTCAAGGCGAGGTAGCGGCTTGCTCTCGCTGATTTCCAGCAGATTCGGGCTGGGGCTGACCAGCGAGATCAGCGACATGACGATTTCCTCGCGGATCGGATCGATCGGCGGATTCGTCACCTGGGCGAAGAGTTGCTTGAAATAGCTGAACAGCGGCTTGTTGCGGCTCGACAGCACCGGTAGCGGACTGTCGTTGCCCATCGAGCCGGTCGCCTCCTCGCCGTTGATCGCCATTGGCTCGAGGATGAACTTGAAGTCCTCCTGCGTGAAGCCGAAGGCCTGCTGCAAGTCGAGCAGCGACGCACCCGGCTTGTCTTGTGCGCTGACTGGCGCCTTGATTTCGGGCATCTCATCGACGTAATGGCGGGACTGCTCGATCCACCGGCGATAAGGCTTGGCGGCGGCAAGAGTGCGCTTGATTTCCGCGTCATCAATGATGCGGCCCTGTTCAAGGTCGATCAGCAACATCTTGCCGGGCTGCAGGCGCCATTTTTTGACAATACGTTCCTGAGGAATCGGCAACACCCCGATTTCCGAGGACATGACAACGAGATCGTCGTCGGTAACCAGATAACGGGCTGGTCGCAGGCCGTTTCTGTCGAGCGTGGCGCCGATCTGCCGCCCGTCGGTGAAGGCTACGGCCGCGGGGCCGTCCCACGGCTCCATCAATGCCATGTGGTATTCGTAGAAGGCGCGCCGATCCTCGTCCATCAACGGATTGCCGGCCCAGGCTTCGGGAATCAGCATCATCATGGCATGGGGCAGGCTGTAGCCACCCATCACCAGAAGTTCCAGTGCGTTATCGAAACTGGCGGAGTCGGACTGGCCATCGTAAATCAGCGGCCAGATCTTTTCGAGATCCTCGCCAAACAGCGGGGAAGAAATGTTGTGTTGGCGCGCGCGGATCCAGTTCACGTTGCCGCGCAAGGTGTTGATCTCGCCGTTGTGGGCGATCATGCGGAAGGGGTGTGCCAGATCCCAGGTCGGAAACGTATTGGTGGAAAAACGCTGATGCACCAGCGCCAGGGCCGTAACGAGGCGCGGGTCAGCCAGGTCAAGGAAGTATTTCCCTACCTGATCGGCCAGGAGCATGCCCTTGTAAACCACGGTGAATGTGGACATCGACGGGACGTAGAACATCTTTCCGTCCGATAGCTTGAGCGCCTGGACGCGGTGCCCGGCCTCTTTACGGATGATGTAGAGCTTGCGCTCAAGCGCGTCAGCATCGGCGACACCTGCGCCGCGCCCGATGAATACCTGGCGGATCACCGGTTCAACATCCTTTGCTGCCTGAGCAAGTCCCCCGTTGTCGCAGGGCACATCCCGCCAGCCCAGCAGCACTTGGCCTTCATAGCGGATGGTGCGCTCGATCGCGGCCTCGCAAGCGCGACGACTTTCGAAATTGCGCGGCAGGAATACCATTCCGACGCCGTATTCACCGGCCGGCGGCAGCGTGACATTTTGTACCGCCAGCTCTTCCCGGAAAAAACCATCGGGAATCTGGATCAGGATGCCGGCGCCGTCGCCCAGCAACGGATCGTAGCCCGTGGCACCACGATGTTCGAGGTTCTTCAGGATCAGCAGGCCCTGCTCGACGATAGCGTGACTCTTGCGATTCTTGATGTGCGCGACAAAGCCGACGCCACAGGCGTCGTGTTCGTTGCTAGGGTCATAGAGACCCTGTCGGCTGGGGTGTTCCATCTACGTTTTCCTGGAAATGCGGCCGTAAATTAATACCGGGGCAACACCTGCCAACCCGGTGCACTGGATGCCATAGGCGAACCATGAAATATACCGAGATTCAGACTACGGCTCAATACCTTCGCGGGGTAAACGGGATCAAAACTCCCCGACGGCGAAGAGCCGCCGGTGCTCCTTCATGGCATAGCGATCAGTCATGCCGGCAATGTAATCGGCAATCACGCGCGGCATGCCTTCATCCCTGCCACGTGCCTGATATGGGAAAGGCAGCAAGCAGGGGTCGCCACTGAAGGCCCCGAATAAGTCATGGATGATGCGGCGGGCCTTGCTGGTCATGCGCACCACCTGAAAATGACGGTACAGGTTTTCACGCAGGAAACTCTTTAACGCCCGATTTTCCGCCACCATTTCCACTGAAAAACCGACAAGCGGGGGGGCGCTTTCGACTTCAGTGAGAGATTTAACCCCGTGCAACGCTATGCGCCGCACTGTTTCAGACAGCAAATCAGTCACTTGCGCATCGATCATGCGCCGCACCGTCTCGTGAATCAGTCGCCGGCCCTTCAGATGCGCATACTCGGAAAGCGCTTCCCTGACGTGCCGGGAAAACAGGCTGACCGCTTCGAGCTGGTCGATCGTGATCAGGCCGGAACGCAAGCCATCATCGATATCGTGGTTGTTGTAGGCGATTTCGTCCGCCAGATTACATATCTGCGCTTCCAGCGAAGGGCGCCGGTCGGCGATGAAACGCTGTCCCAGGTCGCCCAATTCGCGCGCCTTGGCGGGCGAACAGTGTTTGAGGATGCCGGCGCGGGTTTCGAACATCAGGTTCAGGCCATCGAATGCACCGTAACGCTCTTCCAGCCTGTCGACGATCCGCAGCGATTGCAGGTTATGTTCAAAGCCGCCGTGCTCGGTCATGCACTCATTGAGTGCGTCCTGCCCGGCATGGCCAAATGGCGTATGGCCCAGGTCATGGGCCAGCGCAACCGCCTCGGTCAGATCGTCATTGAGTCTCAAGGCCCGGGAAATCGATCGGGCAATCTGGGCGACCTCGATCGAGTGCGTCAAGCGCGTGCGAAACAGGTCTCCCTCATGGTTAACGAATACTTGCGTCTTGTATTCCAAACGCCGGAAAGCCGTGGAGTGGATGATCCGGTCGCGATCGCGCTGAAATTCCCCGCGTGTTTTCGGACGCGGTTCGGCATGCACGCGTCCCGGTGAAGCGGCGTCGGTGACCGCGAAGCTGGCCAGTTCAACCACAGCTGGCTTCAATACTGGCATGGATCGCGGCTTGCGGCGCATCCGCCCAGGTCACCGCTTCACCCAGGCGTTTCAACAATACCAGACGCAATCGACCATCGATCACCTTCTTGTCATGGCCCATCAGGTCGAGATAGCGAGCCGCGCCCAGGGCGGGGCCGACTACGGGCAATTTTGCACGCTCGAAGAGATTGCGGATGCGCTCCAGATCATCGTCATTCAGCCAACCCAGGCGCCTTGATAGTTCGGCCGCCATCATCGTTCCGGTTGCAACCGCCTCGCCATGCAGCCAGACGCCATAACCGACACCCGTTTCGATGGCATGACCAAAAGTATGGCCCAGGTTAAGCAGGGCACGGCCACCTTCCCTGGCCGTTTCAAGCTCATCCCCGGCGACAACCTCGGCCTTGTTCTGGCAAGAACGCTCGATGGCAAATGTCAAAGCCTCCGCATCGCGTGCCAAGAGCTTGTCCATGTTCGCTTCCAGCCACTCGAGAAACGGCAGGTCGCGGATCAGTCCATATTTGATCACTTCCGCCAAGCCTGCTGACAACTCGCGATCCGGCAGCGTATTCAGGGTATCGGTATCGGCGACGACGAGGCGTGGCTGCCAGAAGGCGCCAATCATGTTTTTCCCACGGGGGTGGTTGATCCCGGTTTTTCCACCGACCGAGGAATCCACCTGCGCAAGCAGCGTTGTCGGCACCTGGATGAATGGCACCCCGCGTTGGTAGGTCGCGGCCGCAAATCCGGCCAGGTCGCCGATCACCCCTCCGCCCAGCGCAATAACGGTTGTCGCCCTGTCGCAGCGCTCCGCCAGCAGGTGGTCATAAATCTTGTTCAGCGTTTCCGCGCTCTTGTACTTCTCGCCGTCCGGGAGGACGAGCGCCGTCGTACCAGCGCCGACTTTTTCAATGGCGGCCTGCAAGCGTCCAAGATAGAGCGGTGCGACGATCTCATTACTGATGATGGCAACCCGTTTGCCAATCGATTCGCTGGCCGACTGCCATGCCGTGTCCAGAAGGCCTGGCCCGATCTGGATCGGATAACTGCGTTCCTTAAGCTTGACTTTCAGTATCTGCATGCGCGCATACCTCTGCCCTGATTTGTGCGACCACGGTTGCCATGTCCCGTCCCGCCTCGATGATGAGGTCGGCAACCTCCCGATATAAAGGGTCACGGCGTAGCGTCAGTTCAGTAATCCTTGCCAGTGGATCCGCTACCTGAAGCAGCGGGCGACTGCGATCATTCCGCGTGCGCGAATAAAGGAGGGTCGGGGAAGCTTTCAAATATATTACACAGTCGGCAGCCAACAGGTGCGCCCGATTCAACGGGTTGAGCACGATCCCGCCGCCGGTTGCAACAATCCAGCCCGCCTGGGAGCCAATTTCTGCCAGTAGCTGCGATTCTCGAAAACGGAAACCAGCCTCCCCTTCGATTTCGAAGATGGTGGTAACCGTAACGCCATTGCGACGCTCAATTTCGCGGTCAAGGTCGAGAAAAGACAGGCCGCACTCGCGGGCTAACCGCTTGCCCAAAGTCGTCTTGCCGGAACCCATCATCCCGACAAGAAAGATGGTCTTGGGCTTGTCTCGACAATCGCTCAATACTTAATACTACTTACGGTAGGAACGGTAGGGCTGGGCATGCCAACCAGACCACAGGGTCATTTCATGGAAAGTGCGTTGTCAATAATTTTCGGCGTAATCATGACCAGCAGTTCGACGCGATTATCCTTCTTGGTGCGCGTCTTGAACAGGAACCCGACATAGGGAAGATCGCCAAGGAAGGGGATGCGGGTTGTGCTGTCCGACTCCTCCTGCTCGTAAATGCCACCGATGACTACCGTACCACCATTCTCTACCAGCACATCGGAATCAACCTCTTTGGTCTTGATGCTGTAGCCCAAGAAGGTGCTCACTTGCGGGCCCAGTGCATTCTTGGTGATCTTCAGCTTCATCATAACCCGGCCATCCGGCGTAATGTGCGGTTTTACCTTCAGGGAAAGATTGGCGTCCTGCCAGGCCACGGAGGTGGCTCCGGATGCGCTGGACACCAGATAGGGGATCCGCAGGCCTTGCTGGATAGTCGCTTCCATCTGGTCCATGGTCATGATCCGCGGACTGGAAATTGTCTTGCCCTTACCGTCGGCTTCGAGTGCCGAGAGTTCCAGCGTCAGCAGTTGCGTTTTCGCTGAATTCATCAAAGTGAGGGCCAACTGGCCAGCAGGATTGGCCACCCCCAGATTCACCAACTGGCTATCGGCGATCACCGGGGTTGGTACTTCCCGCGTGTAGGTGATTTCGCCTGTCGTTGCGTCAACATCTGTAATGATGGCTGTGGCAGGGTAGCGACCGGCCTCGGGCAAATGCGCATAGGCATCCTTGCTCGATCCGGCCAAACCGAAACGCAGACCACTTTGGCCTAGCACAGAATGGCCTACGTTCATGCCCTGGTGGTCGTGAGTGCCAATTCTGACGCCAAGCGACTTGGTGAAATTCGTGTCGGCCTCGACGATCCGCGCTTCGATAAGCACCTGGCGCACAGGCCGGTCGATTTGTTTCAACAAGCTACCCACCATATCAAGCTTGGTGGGCACATCAAAGATAAATATCTGGTTGGTACGCTTGTCGATCGTAATTTTTCCACTCGCCGACAGGAACCCGCCCGACTTGTCTGCTCCCTTATCTGTTGCCGCACCCGCCTCGGTCTGCGACGAAAGCATGGCGACGAAATCTTCGGCCTTCATGTAGTTCAGCTGAAACACCTCAAGCCGGGGCGGATCTGCCGACACGGCAGATTCTCTTGCCTTGACCATCTGCTCATCCCGCGCAACCAGTTCGTCCTGTGGTGCGATCCAGATGACACTGCCATTCTTGCGCATGGCCAGATTCTTCTGCTGCAGAACAATTTCCAGCGCCTGATCCCAAGGCACATCATTCAAACGCAAGGAAACGTTGCCGCCGACCGAGTCACTGATGACGATGTTGAAGTTGGTGATATCCGCAAAGACATGCAGCAGTTCACGCAACGGAATATTTTGAAAGTTGAGGGAGACGGCTTCGCCCTGATAGCCTTTGCGGGTTCCCTGGAACAACTTGTTAGGGTCCTCCTTGAGTGGCCGCACTTCGACTATGAACTGATTGTCGCTTTGATAAGCCGTGTGTTCCCACAAACCGGTGGGAACGATTTCCATGGTGACGGAATCTCCCTCCATCCGGGTGTTAACCGTTGTCACGGGCGTACCGAAATCCACCACATCAAGCCGTCGCCGCAGCGACTCGGGCAACTGCGTCTTTTTAAAGGACACCAGCAGTGAAGTCCCTTTTTGCCTGACATCGATCCCCGTATCAGTTGAGGACAAGTCGACGAGGACGACGCCTGCGCCTTCCTTGTTGCGACGGAACTGGATATTGCGCACGCTGCTTGCATCATCCTTGCCTGTGCGGGCGAAATGCTGAACCGCAGCCGCACCAGCCGAGTCAATCTGGGCATCATCCAGCAACGTAATAAACAGGGCCTTCTCCTGCTGTTTCATCTCGAAACGCGAAGACTTGTCGAGGTTCAGGACGAGTCGCGACCGATCGCCAGCCTGAACGAGGCTATAGCTGCGCAGCACGCCTTCATTGACCGCTTTATTACTATGCCCCAGACCGTTCTCGGTCGATGGAAAATCAAAGACGATTCGCGCCGGATTGGCTATGACAAAATTTGACGGCGCAGCTGCCATTGATTGCTGCAAATCAATCTTCAGGACCGTGTTGCCACCAGATTTCGCGATCGCGAGACTTTCAATTACATTGGGTTTGCCCGAGGCACTTCCCGCAGCTCCCTGAGTACTTTGCGCCAAGGCGGCAGGCATTCCAGCCAGCAATACGGCCAGCCATGTCAAAACACGCATGAATTTCATTTTATTGACTCCTTGCCCTTGCCTTGCGTCCCTTCCTGTAGCTGAAGGGTCATCTGCCTTTCCACCCAGTCGGCAGTCTGGCCACTTGGATCCTGCACAATTTCCTTGAGAACAATCTCGGTTTCGGTCACATCACTGATTCGGCCGAAGTTTTGTCCCATGTAATTACCTTTTCTGACCTGATAAACAACGCTGTCAACCTGCACCAGCGCATGCCTGACCTTGTTTTTTGATTTACTGACAATACCAATAAAGCTGATTGTTTCGAGCGGGAAGTTCTCCAATTGCTCGCGCGGACGATCAAAATCGGGCTCGTTGGCTCCCGTTTTTTCCTTTCTTTCCGGTTCAAGTCGAACCGCACTGAACGGATCCAGCTTGTCACCCGCGTCATACGAAACAATCGGGAAAGGCTTCAACTCTGGCAGGGGAGGAACCCTCCCCTTGAGATCTTGCGACGATTCCGCCATCCATTGCTTGATATCATTATGCTCGCCCCCCCCGCCACATCCGGAAAGAGCCACTAGCAATCCACACAAGGCAAACTTAGGCAGCCTCATTTCTTCGCCCCTTTGGCCTTTTCTTTTTCCTGCTTTTTCTTTGCGGCGACCTCGCTCTCATCGAGGTAGCGGAATGTTTTGGCTGTCGTCACGAGCAACAAGGAACCCTCACCGGACTTTCCGGCAGTGATATTAATGTCGTTCAAGGTGACAATCCGCGGCAGTTTTGCGATATCGCCGGCAAACGAACCAAAGTCATGGTAAGACCCGGTCAAATTTACCGTAATTGGCAACTCGGCATAGAAATCCTTGACTACCTCGGAACCCGGCTTGAAAAGTTCAAACTGCAAGCCACGCCCCAAACCTGCCTGGTTGATATCAACGAGCAGCGACTCCATTTCCGCAGCATTCGGTAACTGCTTGAGTAATGCACCAAAGGAGCGCTCAATTTCCGCCAGCTGATTACGATACTCGTCCAGATTGACCGCCTGTTTTTTCTTGTTTAGCCAGTCATCTTTCAATCGGGTTTCTTCCTGGCGTTTGGTGTCTAACTCTTCGTATTGCGACTGCCAGCCAAACCAGCCCCCGACAAACAGAAGAACCAAGAACATTCCGGCCAAAATAACGATCCGCGGAACCAGGGGCCAAGCCCCGGGATCCCTGGGATCAAGTGACCTGAAGTCCTCGGCAATCGCCTTGAAGTCAACTTTGGACAAGTCCAGTTTGGGCATGGCCGCGAAGGCAGCGGGTTTCTTCATGCCTTATTCCCCGGTTTTTTCGCGCCTTTGCCATTATCATCATTGCTTGTCTGGCGCACAAAAAAGATGTTCATGGCGAACTCGCTCATACGGCGCTTCCCAACCTGCGCAGCCTTGATCTCGATGAGCACGGGACGTTCCAGAATCGGTGACTCGTCCAGATTATGCATGAGTGTCGAGACCCGGGCATTCGATTGCGCGTAACCGACCAAAGTGATCTTCTGCCCTTCCTGCTTGATGGACTTCAGATAAACCCCTGGTGGAAGTTGCCGTGCCAACTCATTGAACAAATGAACCGTCTCGGAGCGATTGGCCTGCAAGGACTCGATGACCTGCTTTCTCTGCAACAGCGACTCGGTTTGCTCCTTGAGTTTATTGATCTCCTCGATCTGCTTGTCCAGAACTGCAATTTCGCTTTTCAAAAAGCGGTTTTTCTCCGCTTGGCTTTCGATCATGCCATTTATAAAGCTGAAGCCGACGAACCAGATAAAGCCCGCTAAAACGGCAACCAGGCCAGACAATGCATAGAATTGCTGGCGCTGCGCCTTGCGCCGCTCCTCGCGATGAGGAAGTAAATTGACGCGGATCACGGATCAAACCTCCGAAGCGCCAAGCCGCAAGCCACCATCAATGACGGCGCATCGGCGAGCAGCTGTTTGGGGCGAACACGTTGCGAGATGGTCATTTTTACAAAAGGATTCGCTACCGCAGTTTCGATTTGCGTACGCTCAGCCACGACGTCGGCAACCCCCGGCAACAGAGCGCCACCCCCCATCAAAACGATGTGATCCACCTCGCTGAACTGGGTTGACGTAAAGAAGAACTGCATGGCGCGAGAAATCTCCAGCGCCAAATTATCGAGGAATGGCTTCAGTATTTCCGAGTCGTAGTTGTCCGGCATGGGTCCGGTACGCTTCAGGCTTTCGGCCTCCTCATAGCTCATGCCGTAGGCTCTCACCATATCCTGGGTAAGCTGATTTCCACCGAACGCCTGCTCGCGGTTGTAGATCTGCTGGTCGCCTTTCATCACGGTAACCTTCATCGCATTGGCACCGATATCGACCAAGGCAAATATCCTCTCAGCAGTACCGCCCGGAAACTGCTCACGCACCAACTCGAAGGCAGCCAACGCAGCATATGACTCAACATCCATCACCACGGGCTTGAGTTTTGCCCCTTCGGCACAGGCCACCCGATCCTCTACGCCCTCTTTTCGAGAGGCGGCAATCAATACTTCCACCTCGTCCGGATCGGTTGGCGTAGGTCCAATTACCTGAAAATCAAGATTTACTTCTTCTAGCGTAAAGGGGATGTACTGATTGGCCTCGGATTCAACCTGCACCTCCATTGCCGACTCGCGCAAACCTGCAGGCAGGATAATCTTTTTGGTGATCACCGCTGCCGTTGGCAGCGCCATCGCGACATATTTTGTCGCGGTACCCAGACGCTTCCAGCAGCGCTCAATCGACGCCGACACGCCTTCGTGATTGGAAATATTGCCATCCACCACCGCCCCCTCGGGCAGTGATTCGATGGCATAGCACTCCAACTGGTAGCCCCCGGTGCGTCCACTCGACAGCTCAACCATCTTGACGGCTGACGAGCTGATGTTTAGCCCCACCAGCGAACGTGCTTTCGGATTCAGGATCGAAAGATCGAACTCCAAGATAATCCTTAATATTCAGATGGTTATAGTAAGTATCAATATTTCGATTTAAATGCTATCAGCAAGCTTATCGGCTGTAAAGATATTTCTTAAAGTTTGGGCCGGATACTCTTATCAATTCTATATCGGCACAACATCCGCAAACTTAACTCTCTCCACCCGCAGGCGGGAAAGTGACTTGCCTGAACTGGTCTTATAATCGCCTGGCTTTGATCAGATAAAACAAATATTTAATAAGCATACCATGCTCCGCTGGATATTACTGCCGATCGGCCTGCTCGCGGGTGCTTCAATAGCCATGTTGGCGCTGCTTGGTATCGTCCTCATACTGGCCATTCCGCGCCTGCCGTCAATTGACGCCCTGACCGAGTATCGCCCAAAGATTCCCCTGCGCATCTACACGGCCGATAACCATCTGATCGGCGAGTTTGGCGAAGAGCGGCGCAATTTCGTTCGTATTCAGGACGTCTCCGAGACCATGAAACAGGCAATCCTCGCTGCGGAAGACGAGCGTTTTTATCAGCACTCTGGCGTTGACACCATGGGAATTCTCCGCGCCGCCTACGCAAACCTTATTGGCGGCGGCAAGCATCAGGGTGCATCGACAATCACCATGCAGGTCGCACGCAACTTCTTCCTGTCCTCCGAGAAGACCCTGACCCGCAAACTATACGAAGTCATGCTGGCTTTCAAGATTGAAAGCGCGCTCTCCAAGGACGAGATATTGCAGATCTATATCAACCAGATCTATCTCGGACAGCGCGCATACGGCTTTTCTGCGGCTGCGCACATTTATTTTGGCAAGGAAATCAAGGATCTTGGCATTGCCGAAGTCGCCATGCTTGCCGGCCTGCCCAAAGCGCCCTCGGCTTACAACCCGATAGCCAACCCCAAGCGCGCCACGCTGCGCCAGCAATATGTATTGCGCCGCATGCATCAACTTGGTTTCATCGACGCTAAACAGAACGAACAGGCCCGCGCCCAGTCACTGCATATCCGTCGGCAGATTGACAATTTTGCCACCCGCGCCGACTACGCCGCCGAGATGGCGCGACAGCTCGCTGTAGATGCCTTTCCGGACAATATATATACCGCTGGAATCAAGGTGATAACAACGCTGACCCTAAAGGAGCAAGAGGCCGCCTATCACAGCCTGCGACAGGCGGTGCTCGCCTATGACCGACGCCATGGCTATCGCGGCGCGGAAGCCTATGTCGACATGAAAGGGATCGATCGCGACGATGACGAGCAGATCGAAGAATTGCTCAATGACGGCGCGGATGCCGAAGACTTGCGCCTCGCCCTGGTTCTCGATGCCCGCCCTGAGAAACTGCGCGCCTACTTGCCCGGCGGCGAAATCGTCACAGTCGAAAGTTCCGGACTCAAGTTCGCGCAACGCATGCTCGACGACAAGGCACCTGCCAACAAACGTCTGCGGCGGGGAGCGATAATTCGCCTGAACCAGGATGACAAAGGCAAGTGGCAGATTACGCAGTGGCCCGAGGTGGAAGCCGCGTTCGTCGCGGCAAATCCGCACGACGGTGCGCTACGCGCACTCGTCGGCGGGTTCGATTTCAACCGAAACAAATTCAACCACGTCACACAGGCCTGGCGGCAACCCGGTTCGAGCATGAAGCCCTTCATCTATTCGGCGGCACTCGAAAAGGGGTTTACCCCCCTGTCGGTCCTACCTGACGAACCCCTTTCCGTTTCTGCGGAAGAGACCGGCAGCCAGGCATGGGCGCCGAAGAACTACGACGGCAAATACGAAGGGCCGATGACCTTGCGCAACGCCCTGACGAAATCGAAGAACATGGTGTCGGTTCGCCTGATCCGCGCCATCGACCCGCACTACGCCCAAGACTATGCGATACGTTTCGGTTTCGACGCAGACAAGAATCCACCTTACCTCACCTTGGCGCTGGGCGCGGGCAATGTCACGCCGTGGCAGCACCTGACGGCTTATTCGGTGTTCGCCAACGGCGGCTACAAAATTGCGCCTTACCTCGTCAAGCAAATCCTTGACGCGGACAACCATGTACTCGCCGAAACCCGGCCCGTGCTGGCCGGCGACGAATCCTTGCGCATCATCGACGCGCGCAATGCCTGGCTAATGGACAGCATGATGCAGGATGTCGTGCGGCGCGGCACGGGCGCACGCGCGGGCCAGGCCTTGAAGCGCAGCGATCTGGCCGGAAAAACCGGCACCACCAACGATTATGTGGATGCGTGGTTTTGCGGCTACCAGCCAACCATGGTTGGTGTTGCCTGGATGGGTTTCGATCAGCCCAAACGCCTGGGCAGTGGCGAGACTGGAGGCTCGGCCGCCCTGCCCATCTGGATCGGCTTCATGCAAACGGCGCTCAAGGGCGTGCCGGAAATGCAACGGGACATGCCGCAAGGCCTGCAGCGCGTTGAAAGCCGCGATCCAGCATCAGGCGCGGCCATACACGACTTCATCTACAGCGAGGCCATTCCGGAACCATCCCCCGACAGTGGCAGCCTCGTACCGGATATCTTCCGCTTCAATACCTCGGCGCCAGCACCGGTTCGGGATGCCTTGGTCAAGCCGGTCCGCGTCCCGATGCCCAGCGGCATGCCTGCAGCGCCTACCAGTCCAGCCGAAGCGCAACCCCGCCCTGCTCACTAAGGCAACGACTGAGCACTTCAGCCAAATCGTGTCCAGTACGCGCATCGAACCATCGTCCATCGGTACTTGCAGGCGGCTTGAAATGAAAGCCCCCCGACCGGGCGGCAACCCAGATTTCGCGTGCGGCCGCATGACGATTGATGATGATCTTGCTACCGTCCGAAAAACCGATCTCGATGATGCCGCCCGGCTTCAATTCAAAATCCCAATCGGCATCACTGTCCTCAAGCAATCGCTCCAAAGCAGCTTCCAGTCGTGCCAGTTGCGAATCCGCCAGTGCCAAGAATTCCCGTTCTTCCACAATTCCTCCATGTTAACATTGCCACCATGAGATCCCGTTCTTTCGTACCTGCCTACCTCGGCCTGATTGCCGGCTGTGCCCTGCTCCTGCCGGCCTGTGGCAATAAGGGACAGCTGACCTTGCCACCACCGGCCACGGCCGCACCACCGGCCGCATCCAAACCCGTTCCTGCGACTCCACCGGCCAAGCCTGCTGATGATAACAGTGCGCCATCCACGGCCAAACCATGAGCCTGATCACCGATCATACGGGTGAAGCGCGTGTTGAGGGCGTGGCACTGCATGCCATCGCCGAACGCTACGGCACACCCTGCTACGTTTACTCGAATGCAGCGCTGGTTGCGGCCTTCGCTGCCTACCGCGCAGCGCTGGCGGGAAGAAATGCCCGGATCTGCTACGCAGTCAAGGCCAATTCGAACCTGTCAATCCTCAAGCTGTTCGCCCAACTCGGCGCGGGGTTCGATATCGTCTCCGGCGGAGAACTGGCGCGGGTTCTTGCGGCTGGCGGCACGCCGGATAAAGTCGTGTTCTCGGGCGTCGGCAAGTCCCGCGGCGAAATGCGCGAGGCGCTCGAAGCCGGTATCTACTGCTTCAATGTCGAGTCGGCGAGCGAACTCGAACTATTGAATGTCATCGCCGGGGAATTGTCTCTCCGCGCGCCGCTGGCGTTGCGCGTCAACCCGAACGTCAACCCGAAAACCCATCCGTATATCTCCACCGGGCTGAAAACCGCCAAGTTCGGCGTCACCTTCGAATCGGCGGTCGAACTTTATCGCCGCGCCCAGACTTTGCCCAATCTGCGCATCCGCGGCATTGCCTGCCATATCGGCTCCCAGTTGCTTGACCCGCAACCGGCAGCAGACGCCGCCGCCAGACTGCTGGAACTGGTCGCTACCCTGGCTGCCGAAAATATCGTATTCGAGCATATTGATCTCGGCGGTGGCATGGGCATCCGCTACCGTGACGAAAGCGTGCTTTCCGTCGGCGACTACCTTGCGCCCATGCTGGCGCGACTGGCCGGTCGCCAGGAAATGCTGCTTGTCGAACCGGGTCGCTCGCTGGTCGGCAACGCCGGCCTGCTGCTGACGCGCGTCGAAGTGCTCAAGCATGGCGAGGAAAAGAACTTTGCCGTGGTGGATGCCGCCATGAACGACCTGGCGCGGCCGGCGCTTTACGATGCCTGGCACGACATTGTAAAAGTCGGCGCTGGCGGGACGGCATCAGCCGGGCCCGCCGGGTTGATGGGGACGGCGGCAGAGACCAGAACCTATGAAATCGTCGGGCCAATCTGCGAGTCGGGCGATTTCCTTGGCCACGATCGCGAACTTGCGCTCGCCGAAGGCGACCTGCTGGCGATCCTTTCGGCCGGTGCATACGGCATGGCCATGAGTTCGAACTACAACACGCGGCCGCGCGCTGCTGAAGTCATGGTCGAAGGCGCTAGCGTCCGCCTGATTCGGCGGCGGGAGACGGTTGCCGAACTGCTGGCGCTCGAACTGCCCCTGCGCTAGCCACGCTCAGTTGCAGGCGCCGCGCACCTCGAGCATATCGGTCAGCCCCAGGATGGCTTTCTCGATACCATCCTGCTTCAAGGTGCGCATGCCCTGCTCGACTGCGATGCGCTGATATTCTGAAGCGGGCGATTGATGCACGACCAGTTCGCGAATCTCTGGCGTGGCTTCCAGCAGCTCGAACAAGGCCACCCGGCCCCGGTATCCCTCCATGGAACATTGCTCGCAGCCTTTGGCTTTCCACAGGCTCACTGCTGCCCCCTTGGTCAGGCGGCGCTTCCAGTCACGGACAATCAGGTCGCGCTCCGCCATGGAGGGCGAGCGTTTATGCGCAGAATAATAGTATTCGGTCGTCAGGTCGTCGCTTTCCGCGGCACTCAATTCGACCTTCTGGGCGCAGTGCCGGCAGAGACTGCGGGTCAGCCGCTGTGCCAGGATGAAAATCAGCGCATCGCCGAGATTGAACGGATCGACATCGAGATCGAGCAGGCGCGCCGCGGTTTCCGAAGCTGAATTGGTATGCAGGGTCGACAGCACCACGTGGCCGGTCATCGACGCTTCGAGCGCGATCTTGGCCGTCTCCTGATCACGCATTTCACCGATCATGATGATGTCCGGATCGGCACGCATGAATGATCGCAGGGCCGCGGCGAAGGTCCAGCCGATCTTGGGATTGACCTGCACCTGGCAAAGTTTCTTCTGGACAATTTCGATCGGGTCTTCGGCCGTCCAGATCTTGCGGTCGGGGGTATTCAGCTGACTCAGCGCGGAATGCAGGGTCGTCGTCTTGCCGCTGCCGGTCGGTCCGCAGACCAGGATCAGGCCATAGGGCCGGTGGATCAGGCGCTTGAAGACAGCGAGGTCGCGCTCGCTCATCATGAGCGCCTCCATCGGCAACGGGTCACCCGCATGCAACAGGCGGATGGAAACATTTTCGATGCCCCGCGAGGTCGGGATGGTGGCAACGCGCAAATCCATGCGGCCACGGCCCGGCCGCACAAAAGATATCTTGCCATCCTGCGCCAGGCGACGTTCCGAAATATCCAGGTTCGACATGATCTTGATACGCGAAACGACCGCCCGGTGGTAGCTGGCGGAATACTGCGAATACTCTTCCATGCGCCCGTCGCGGCGTAAGCGGATGTAGGCCAGGTTATCGCCGTAAAAACTTTCGATGTGGATATCCGATGCGGCGACCTCGGCCGCGTCGGAAATGATCTTGTTGACCAGGCCGACAATCGAGGCGTCATCCTGGGATACGCTGCCGTTGGTATCGTCGGCTTCATCACTCATCAGCTCGACGACCGGCGCTTCTCCCAGCGCCCGCCTGGCCAGGGTGCGGAATTCATCTTTCCCCTGCTGCACGGAACGGATCTGCCCGTACTCCATCAGCTTGCTGCCGATCTGGCTTCCTGAGGCCATGACCAGTTCGACCCGCAGCTTGGTCAGGAAAGTGAAGTACTCGCGCTGATCGAAATCAAATGGGTTTTCGACGGCAAGGAACAGGATGCCATCCATGACCGCCACCGGGATCGCCCGCAAACTCTTGGCCACTTCCGGAGAGATCAGCCGCATGGTCTCCGCATCGATCTGAAAGCGCTGCAGGCTGACCATGATGACGCCATACTGCAGGCAAAGGGCACGGATCACGGCCTCTTCGTCGATGATGCCCATTTTGAGCAGCACCTTGCCGATCGGTTCGCGTTTTTTTTCTTGCCCGGATACGGTCTGGCGCTTGATCGCCGCTGCGACATCCGTATCGGTAATGACGGAATACTGCTTCAATATCTCGACGATCCGCCGCCGGTCGCGCAGCGGCATCCGCTCTCCCGCGGCACGCTGCTTCTGGAGGATGCGCAACTCGTCCAGGCTGTTCAGTTCAGGCCACGCGGTACTCGTGCTGGTCGACAGAGGTGCCACGGAGGGTGCCTCCTTGATGACAGGACGGGGCATTGCGCCGGCAGTTTTCGGCGCTGCAACCTTCATCACATTGAGCCGTTGTTTCGGCAGGTTTCGGTTCGCCTACCTTGACGGCCAGGAAAGGATCATGCTGATTGCCGGCAAATTGCGGGTACAGCCTGTCGTGATGGTTCCGGAGGGCGAACAACTCCGTCATCACATCGTAGGTAAAACCAAGCCGATCCGGACGGTCGGAAAATACCAGGTCATCGAGCAACCTGACGCAATTGACCGTCCCCCAGACGCCATCCAACTCCATCGCCACACGCTCGTGCCGGGTGGCAAGATTGATCGGAAACCCTTCAGGGGAACCGGCAAATGCCTTGGTAATTTGCGGAAATTTGCGGGTCGCTTCAGCGGGTTCGATGATCTGCTGCCTTCGTGTAAGTGGTGTTACAGCACGTAGCGCGACAAGTCCTCGCGCTGCGCGAGTTCGCCAAGTCGCATATCGACATAGGCGGCATCCACCATCAGTGTAGTCCCGGCGCCAGCCGAACCGGCAGTGAAGGAGACCTCCTCCAGCAGTTTTTCCATCACTGTGTAAAGGCGGCGTGCGCCGATATTCTCGGTCTTCTCATTCACCTCGAAAGCGATCTGCGCCAGCCGGCGGATGCCGTCGGCGGTGAAGCTCACGCTGACTCCCTCGGTTGATAACAGCGCCTGGTACTGGCGCGTCAGGCAGGCATCGGTCTGGGTGAGGATGCACTCGAAGTCGTCGACCGAAAGCGAATCCAGCTCGACGCGAATCGGGAAGCGCCCCTGCAACTCGGGAATCAGGTCGGACGGCTTGGCGAAGTGGAAAGCCCCGCTGGCAATAAACAGGATGTGGTCGGTCTTGATCATGCCGAACTTGGTCGAACACCGTCGTGCCCTCCACCAGCGGCAGCAGGTCACGCTGCACGCCCTGACGCGATACATCAGCGCCCTGCGTCTCGCTGCGCGAGGCGATCTTGTCCATCTCGTCGAGAAAGACAATGCCGTTCTGCTCGACGTTCTTCAGGGCTGCGGCCTTCACCTCCTCGTCATTGATGAGGCGCGCCGCTTCTTCATCCGCCAGCGCCTTCAGCGCGTCGGCGATGCGCATGCGGCGGCTTTTCTTCTTGCCTCCGCCGAGATTCTGGAACATGCCCTGCAGCTGCTGGCTCAAGTCCTCCATGCCCGGCGGCGCGAAGATTTCCATGCTCGCAACGGATGCGGCGACCTCGATGTCGACCTCCTTGTCATCGAGTTCGCCTTCACGCAGCTTTTTTCGGAACTTCTGGCGAGTCGTGGTTTCCTCCGGCGCCGTCTCGCCAGCGCCGACATTTGCACCGCGGGCAGCCGGCAACAGCACATCGAGAATGCGGTCTTCGGCGGCATCGAGCGCGCGGTCGCGCACCGTCTTCATGGCCTGTTCGCGGGCGTTCTTGATGGCCGTTTCGGCAAGGTCGCGGATGATGGTATCAACGTCGCGCCCGACATAGCCGACCTCGGTAAACTTGGTCGCCTCGATCTTGATGAAGGGCGCGTTGGCGAGGCGCGCCAGCCGCCGCGCGATCTCGGTCTTGCCCACGCCGGTCGGGCCGATCATCAGGATGTTCTTCGGCGTGATCTCCGAGCGCAGCGGCTCGCCCACCTGGGCGCGCCGCCAGCGGTTGCGCAGGGCAATCGCCACCGCACGCTTGGCACGGCTTTGACCGACGATGTTTTTGTCGAGCTCCGAAACGATCTCGGCCGGGGTCATCTGGCTGGTTACCTGGGTCATCACAGCGTCTCGATCAGGTGGTTCTGGTTGGTGTAGATGCAAAGTTCACCAGCGATTTCCAGCGACTTCTTGACGATCTCCGCCGGGCCCAGTTCCGTATTTTCCAGCAGCGCCCGCGCGGCCGATTGTGCATAGGGGCCGCCGCTGCCGATGGCGACAATGCCCAACTCCGGCTCCAGCACATCGCCGTTGCCGGTGATGATCAGCGAATGATCAGCGTCAGCCACCGCCAGCATCGCTTCCAACCGGCGCAGCATGCGGTCCGTCCGCCAGTCCTTGGCCAGTTCGACAGCCGAACGCAGCAGATTGCCCTGATGCTTCTCCAGCTTGGCCTCGAAGCGCTCGAATAGGGTAAAAGCGTCCGCCGTGCCGCCGGCAAAACCAGCGAGGATGCGCTCGTTGTAGAGCCGCCGCACCTTGCGCGCGCTGGCCTTGACAACAATGTTGCCCAGCGTGACCTGGCCGTCGCCGCCGAGCGCGACGACATTGCCGCGTCGGACCGAAAGGATGGTGGTGCCGTGATACTGCTCCATGCGCTTCTTCCGAAAATAGGTGCGCCGATTCTACCCCGTGCGCATGGCGCAATTCGCGCAGGTGCCGCGCACGTCGAGTTCGACTTCGGCCAACCGGAAGCCGCGCGGCAGCTGCGGCGGCGGCGGCGGCACGGCCTTGAGACAGAACACGCCGCCACAATCAGTACAGCGGAAATGCACATGCCCCTCATGCTGATGCTGTAAGCCGGCAGCGGAAAAGCGGAACACACCGCGCGTATCGACCGCCCGCAGCGCCAGACCGCTGGCCACCAGCGAATCGAGAATGCGGTACAGCGTCACGCGGTCGAGTGGCTCAGCGGCGTCCGTGCCAAGTTGCGCTTCGAGCTCGGCATGACACAGTGGCTGCCGCCCTGTCTGCAGTGCGGCAAGGACACGCACGCGACCGCGCGTCACCTTGATACCGGCGGCGCGCAGCAGATCGGCAATGGTCGGGGATGTCTGGCTGGCCATGGCCGCATCTAATCACAGCATCCAGTCAAATGCAACTTTGTTGCATTTGAAGAAGCGCTGTGTTCCAATGCCACTCTCGCCCCGGAATCGCCATGCACACGCCCATCATCCTGCAAATCATCATCGCCTGCCTGCTTGGTGGCCTGTTGAGCGTGGCCGCCGCCGCGCTGGTGATGTTCGGCCTGCCGCGCAAGTGGCTGGGGTTCACCGTCAGCTTCTCTACCGGTCTGCTGCTGGCCACGGCGACGCTGCACCTGCTGCCCGAGGCGCTGGAATCCGGCCTCTCCCCGCACGTGGTGTTTCCCCTGCTGCTTGCCGGCATCCTGGCATTCTTCGCGCTGGAAAAGTTCGCGCTGTGGCGCCATGCGCATGGCGATACCGGCGAAACTGACGCGCATGCCGGCGACCAACAATGCAACGACCACACGCACAGTCACCACCATCAGCATGACGCACATGCCGAAACCTTGTCGATCCTGGTTGGTGACGGCTTCCACAACTTCACCGACGGCCTGCTGATCGCCGCTGCCTTCCTCGCCGACCCGGCTCTCGGCTGGGCCACCACGCTGGCCATCATCGCCCACGAAGTGCCGCAGGAGGCAGGCGATTTCGCCATCCTGCTCGCGGCCGGCTGGCAGCGCGCACGGGCACTGTTCTGGAACGGCGTGTCGAGCCTGACCGCACTCGCCGGCGGCATCATCGGCTACTTTGCGCTGGAGCGCGCTCAGGACTGGGTGCCGCACATCATCACGATCGCCGCCGCCAGTTTCCTCTACATTGCCGTCGCCGACCTGATGCCACGCCTCAAGCGCGAACATTCCGCAATTGGCTGGCATGGCCTGCTGCTCGCCGCCGGCATCGCCGTCGTGGTTTTCGGCAGGGCGCACGGCCACTGATGCAGCTTTAGCGCCGTCCCGCCAGCGCCGACTTTCAGGCGCGCAGGTACCACCCCGTCGCCGGCATCCCCTTATTACTCGACCTGCAGCAGCAGCCCCTTGAGATATTCGCCTTCGGGAAAGGCCAGGTCGACCGGGTGGTCGGCTGCGCCCTGCAGGCGTTTGACGATGCGCGCCGTCCTGCCGCTGTCGATGGCTGCACCGGCGACGATCTTCTGGAACAGCTCCACGCCGATGCCGCCCGAGCACGAGTAGGTCATCAGCAGCCCGCCGGGCGAGAGCAGCTTGAAACCATGCAGATTGATGTCCTTGTAGGCGCGACTGGCACTTTCGGCATGGCTCGCCGATGGTGCGAACTTCGGCGGATCAAGCACGATCAGGTCGAAGGTTTCTCCGCTCGTTTTCAACTTGCGCAGCTCGTCGAAGACATTGGCGCCGCGCCATTCTGCGCGGGACGCATCAAGGTGCGGATTCAGCACAAGGTTCGCGTGCGCGCGGTCGAGCGCAGGCTGTGAGCTGTCGATGGAGAGCACGCTGGTCGCACCGCCAGCCAATGCTTGAAGCGAGAACCCGCCGGTATAGCAAAAGCAGTTGAGCACGCGCCGGCCCTGCGCAAGCTCCGCGACCATCCTGCGGTTGTCGCGCTGGTCGAGGTAGAAGCCGGTCTTGTGGCCGCCGACGATATCGATTGCCAACTTGACGCCATGTTCCTCGATGACGATCTCACCCGCCGGCGCCTCGCCCAGTAGCCAGCCAGTGGTCGGCTCAAGCCCTTCGAGACCGCGCACCTCGGAATCCGAGCGCTCGTAGATGCGCGCACAGCCTGTCGCCTTCGCCAGTGCATCGACGATGGCGGCGCGCCATTTTTCGGCACCGGCGCTGGTGAGTTGCACGACCACGGTAGCGCCGTACTGGTCGGCGATCACGCCAGGCAGGCCGTCGGATTCGGCGTGGATCAACCGCAAGCCTGCTTGTCCGGCCAACTCGGGCAAGACGGCGCGGCGCGCGACGGCCTCCGCCACGCGGCGCTTGAAGAAAGCATGGTCGATGGTCGTTGTGACATCGAAACTCCAGACACGCGCGCGGATTTTCGATCTCGGGCTATACGCCGCCTTTGCCAGCGGCTTGCCGTTGGCGGCGACGATCGTCACCGTATCGCCCGGCCGCGCATGGCCGGTCAGGCGTTCTACCGCGGTATCGAATACCCAGGGATGGCGCTTGAACAGCGAACGTTCTTTCCCGGAATGCAAAACAAGTTGTGTATTCATTGCCTCAGTTATTTCTTGTGGGCGCGCGGATGGGCGGCATCGTAAACCTTCGCCAGATGCTGAAAATCCAGATGTGTATAAATTTGCGTGGTAGCGATACTCGCATGACCGAGCATTTCCTGTACGGCGCGCAGATCGCCAGAGGATTGCAGCACGTGGCTGGCGAAGGAGTGGCGCAGCATGTGCGGATGCACGTGCAGCCCAAGACCGCTCTGTTTCGCCCAGTGCGTCAGGCGCAGTTCTATGGCGCGCGGCGTCAGGCGCGTGCCGCGTCAACCGACAAAGAGCGCCGGCTCGTCCGCTGCGGCAAGACCGGTACGTTGCCCTATCCAGGAAACGAGCGCCGCCGCCGCCTTTGAACCCACCGGCACGGTGCGCGTCTTGCCGCGTTTGCCGGTCACCGTGACCTCACCGTTCGCGAGATCGAGTCCACCGGCCATATTCAGCGAAGCCAGTTCGGCCAGGCGCAAACCGGAGGAATAGAACAGTTCGAGCATTGCGCGGTCGCGTACCGCGAGCGCATCGCCACTCTTTTCATTGGGTGCGGCCAGCAAGGCGGCCGCCTGCTCGATGGCAAGTGCCTTGGGCAACGCACGCGGTTGTTTCGGCGCGCGCAGTCCGACGCAGGGATCAACGGCGAGTTCGCCTCTGCGCGCCAGCCAGCGGTAGTAAGCGCGCCAGGCGGAAAGCGTACGCGCGATGGAACGCGCTGCCAGTCCCTGGCCGTGCAGGCGCATTGCCTGCCGACGCAATTCATGAGGTTGCAACACAGCCAGCCGTCGCGTGCCGGCCACACCCTGCAACAAGGCCAGATCGTGTCGATAAGCCGTCAGGGTATGCACGCTGGCGCGGCGCTGATGCGCCAGTTCGGCGAGGAATTGCTCGACAGCGGGGTCGGCTGCTGCGCCGGCTGCCAGGATATTGGCCATTACGTCGGCCATGGACAGCTTCAGACGAGGGTGCGCGCCAGCGCCGCGGCAGCCACTTCGCCGATGCGCTCAAGGTAGAGTGTGCCCATCTCGGCATAAAAACGCTCCACTTCCTCGCTCCCGAGCGCCAGCAGGCCGAATATTTCGTCGCCACGTCGCAAGGCGACGATGGCCACCGAACGCACATGGCTGCCGTCTTCGCCGAACCAGTCGACCACGTCCGGGCCGCTGCCGGCACCGCAATAGGGGCGCTTCAGCCCCGTGGCAAACTCCTGCGCGGCCGCGCTCAGTGGCACGAATTCGAGCGAATCTGGATCGCCGGGCACACCCCACAGGCGCACGGCGACATGCGGTATGGCAAAGCTGCCGCCCAGATGGGCATACAACACGAGCAGTACGCTTGCCGCGTCGGCTGCGCCCGCCAGGGCGACATCGAGACGATGCGTCTTGGTGGACAGCACATCGTTTTCTTCGCCGAAGCGGATCAGCTCGGCCAGCTTGTTTTCCAGGCGTTTGGCCTGCTCGCGCAGCGTGCTGATCTGTCGCTCCGTCATCGATACGGCGCGGCCGCCGTGTGGGTCGGGAATGGTGATCTGCGCCAGGATATCGGCGTATTGGTTGAAGAATTCCGGATGGTCCGTCAGGTACTGGGCGACATCCTGGGCTGCGAGGTTCATATGATTTCCTTCGGTAGTTCGATTTCGCCCGTAAATACGGTAACTGCCGGACCAGTCATCAGTACCGGCTGGTCCATGCCGTTCCAGGCGATGGCCAGATCGCCCCCGCGTGTCACCACGCGCACCGGCGAATCGAGCAGTCCGCGCCGGATGCCGGTCACCACGGCCGCGCAGGCACCGGTGCCGCAGGCCAGCGTCTCGCCCGCGCCACGCTCGAAGACGCGCAGGCGAATCGTGTGGCGGTCAACGACCTCCATGAAGCCGGCATTGACGCGCTTGGGGAAGCGCGGGTGCGCCTCGATCAATGGGCCATCGCGCGCCACCGGAGCGGTATCGGTGTTCTCGACGACCTGCACCGCATGCGGGTTGCCCATCGAAACGGCCGTGATGGCTGCGCTGCGGCCGGAATATTCGAGCGTTTGTATCAGGTTATCCGTATCAGCAAGAAACGGGATGTCGGCCGGCGCGAAGCGTGGCACGCCCATGTCGACGGTCACCTGGCCATTCGCCTCAAGCCGCGGGGTAATCAGCCCGGCCTCGGTTTCGACGAGAATTTCTCGCTTGTCCGTCAAGCCCTGTTCATGGACAAAGCGCACGAAGCAGCGCGCGCCATTGCCGCATTGCTCGACCTCGCCGCCATCGGCATTGAATATGCGGTAGCGAAAATCGGCGCCCGCGTTCTGCGGCGGTTCGACGACCAGGATCTGGTCGCAGCCGATGCCAAAATGACGATCGGCCAGCCAACTCGCCTGCGCGGAGGTCGGTACGAAGTTTTGCCGGATCGCGTCGAGCACGACAAAGTCGTTGCCCAGTCCGTGCATCTTGGTGAAGCGGATTTTCATATGTCAAATATTACGCCGTCCCGCCAGCGCCGACTTTCCGCAATTAAGGGCTATTACCGGGTCAATACGGTGGTTTTTCACCGGGCGGACGGGTCTTGAAGCGCTTGTGCAGCCAGAGATACTGCTCGGGCATTTTCAGGACTTCCGCCTCGATGAATGCATTCATGCGCCGGGTATCGGCCTCGATACTGTCGCCGGGGAAATTCTCCCAGACTTCCCCGATCGCGATGACGTAACCCTGCCCGGTCATGCGCGCGATCACCGGCAGCACGGCAGCGCCGGTCAAGCGGGCAAGGCGCGAAAGTCCGGTAATCGTGGCCGCCGGCACGCCGAAGAAAGGGACAAATATCGTATCGCGCGCCCCATAATCCATGTCCGGCAAATAAAAGAACGGGTAGCCCGACTTGATCGCCTTGATGCCGCGGCGCGTGCCATCCTGCCGCGACAGCATGATGGATGCGCCGAAGCGCGCGCGCCCCTTGTAGAGCGCTGCATTGAAGACCGGATTTTTCTGGTTGGCGTAGATGCCGGACATGTCATAGTCCATCGACAGGCGCGTCCAGGCCGCGTCGAGGCCGACGAAGTGCGGAACCAGCAGGAGCAGCGGCTTGTCCTTGTTGGCATCCAGGCGCGGCTTGCCCTCGACCTTCACCAGCCTGCGGATTCGCGCCGGCGAAGCCCACCACAACAGCCCGCGCTCGAGAACGCTGCGGCCGAAATATTCAAAATGCCGTCTCGCCAGCGCCGACTTTTCTGCTTCGCTCAAGTGGGGAAAACACAGGCCGAGATTGGTCAGGGCGACGTGGCGGCGCTCACTGCCGAAGCGCAGGAGCAGCCGGCCGAGCAGCCGGCCGAGCGCCGCCAGCAGCGGCAACGGCAGCCAGTGCAGCAGCCACATCAGCAGGAGAACAAGACGCATCATTCCGGCTCCGGCGCGCCGACGGGCTTCTTGTAGCGGTTGTAACCCCAGAGATATTGCCCGGGACACATCATGATAAGCCGCTCGATTTCGCGGTTGATGCCTGCCGGCGTCGTGACATCGCCCGTCGGTGGCAGGAAATGCAGCTGGTAGCCGGTGCCGTATTCCAGCCGCTCGGCGTAACACATCAGGACTGTCGCACCGCTGCGCGCCAAGCGGGACGCGAGGGTCATCGTGTAAGCGGGACGGCCAAAGAAGGGCGCCCACTCGCCCTCGCCACTGCCCGGCGCCTGGTCGGGCAGCATGCCCACCGCCTCGCCGGATTTCAGCGCCTTGAGGAGCTTGCGCACACCGCTCATGTCCGCCGGCGCGAGCTTGAGGTTGGCGCCCCGACCCAGCTCCATGATCGGTGCCAGCCAGTCCTGCTTGGGGCGGCGATAGAGCACGGTGATTGGACGAACCTTCGCCAGATACTGGGCGCATATTTCGAAGCAGCCAAGATGTGGGGTCATGAACAGGAGGCCACAACCAGCCTGCATTGCCGTCTCGACATGCGTCCAGCCCTCCACCTTCACCACCCTGCCGACCACCTCATCCTGCGGTCGCAGCCAGATTTTCGGCAGTTCGCACAGGGTCTTGCCGGCCTCCGCGATTGCTGTGCCGCGGACCGCCGCGCAACCCGCTTGCGCTATGTTTTCGCGCAGATGGCGTCGATAGGTCGGCGACAGCCCATAGGCCAGCCAGCCCAGCAGGGCGCCGAGGTTGTGAAGCGCCGCCAAAGGCAGGCGGGCCAGCAGACGAAACAGGAATCCCATGAAAAGCGCGTGGTTTGACGACTTTAAAAAAAGCGCTATTATCCGCGCCTTCCGCCGAGTTAATCAGGACAACTTGCAGGGCGGGGGCCAATTTTCATGCGGCCCAATAAATTCTGCTAAAGCGTCGCCTGCTCCGATTCCCCGAGCTGGTCTGACGACCAAACAGCGGGGAAGCACGAAAGGAGCCATCATGGCCAACGAATATCTCTTCACCTCGGAATCCGTTTCGGAGGGCCATCCGGACAAGGTCGCCGACCAGATTTCCGACGCGATTCTCGACGCCATTTTCAAGCAGGACCCGCGTTCGCGCGTCGCCGCCGAGACGCTGACGAATACCGGTTTGGTCCTGCTGGCCGGTGAAATCACCACCAACTCCCACGTCGATTACATCCAGGTCGCGCGCGACACCATCAAGCGCATCGGCTACGACAACACCGATTACGGCATCGATTACAAGGGCTGCGCGGTGCTGGTGGCCTACGACAAGCAGAGCAACGATATCGCGCAAGGCGTCGATCACGCCAGCGACGACCACCTCAATACCGGCGCTGGCGACCAGGGCCTGATGTTCGGCTATGCCTGCGACGAGACGCCCGCGCTGATGCCGGCCCCGATTTTCTACGCCCACCGCCTGATGGAGCGCCAAGCCATGCTGCGCAAGGATGGCCGCCTGCCCTGGCTGCGCCCGGACGCCAAGAGCCAGGTGACCCTGCGCTATGTCGACGGCAAGCCGCATAGCGTCGATACGGTGGTCATCTCGACGCAGCACGCCCCCGATGTCTCCCAGGAGACCATCCACGAAGCGGTGATCGAGGACATCATCAAACCGGTGCTGCCGCGTGAATGGCTGAAGAACACGCGCTTCCTGGTCAATCCGACCGGCCGCTTCGTCATCGGTGGCCCGCAGGGTGATTGCGGCCTCACCGGACGCAAGATCATTGTCGACACCTACGGTGGTGCCTGCCCGCACGGCGGCGGCGCATTCTCCGGCAAGGACCCGACCAAGGTCGACCGCTCCGCAGCCTACGCCGCGCGCTACGTCGCGAAAAACATCGTCGCCGCCGGTATCGCCCGGCAATGCCAGATTCAGGTCGCTTATGCCATCGGCGTGGCGAAACCAATGAACATCACGGTGTACACTGAAGGCACCGGTGTAATTTCCGATGACCAGATCGCGGCATTGATCGATCGCCATTTCGACCTGCGCCCCAAGGGCATCATCCAGATGCTTGACCTGCTGCGCCCGATCTACGAAAAGACGGCTGCCTACGGTCATTTCGGCCGCGACGAACCGGAATTTACCTGGGAGGCGACCGACAAGGCGCTGGCACTCAAGGCTGACGCCGGGTTGTAAAATTATTGCCTCCCGTCGAGGAGCGCTGCAGCGACCTCAGCCATGCTGAGGATCGTCAGGCTCGATGCGGAAGTTCGTGGTAACGGCGCTCATTCACTTATATCAACTGAGTTGAATGGAGACTTACCATGACTGACTATGTCATCGCTGACATGGGGCTCGCCGACTGGGGCCGCAAGGAAATCCGCATTGCCGAGACCGAAATGCCCGGCCTCATGGCGATCCGCGAGGAATACGCAAAGAGCCAACCCCTGCAGGGCGCGCGCATCACCGGCTCGCTGCACATGACCATCCAGACCGCCGTGCTGATCGAGACGCTGACCGCGCTCGGCGCCGAAGTGCGCTGGGCCTCGTGCAACATCTTCTCGACCCAGGACCATGCCGCCGCCGCCATCGCCAAGGACGGCATCGCCGTCTTCGCCGTCAAGGGCGAATCGCTGACCGACTACTGGGATTACACCCATCGCATCTTCGAATGGCCGGACGGTGGTTTCTCGAACATGATCCTCGACGACGGCGGCGACGCGACACTGCTGCTGCACCTCGGCGCCAAGGCCGAAAAGGACATCTCGGTCATCGCCAAGCCGACCAGCGAAGAAGAAACCATCCTGTTCGCCGCGATCAAGGCCAAGCTGTCCACGGACAAGACCTGGTACTCGACGCGTCTGGCACAGATCAAGGGCGTGACGGAAGAGACCACCACCGGCGTACATCGCCTCTACCAGATGCACGAACGCGGCGACCTGAAGATCCCGGCCATCAACGTCAATGACTCGGTCACCAAGTCGAAGTTCGACAACCTCTATGGCTGCCGCGAATCGCTGGTGGATGGCATCAAGCGCGCCACCGACGTGATGATCGCCGGCAAGGTCGCGCTGATCGCCGGCTACGGCGACGTCGGCAAGGGTTCGGCCCAGGCCATGCGCGCGCTCTCCGCCCAGGTGTGGGTCACCGAGATCGATCCGATCTGCGCCCTGCAGGCGGCGATGGAAGGCTACCGCGTCGTCACCATGGAGTACGCCGCCGACAAGGCCGACATCTTCGTCACCTGCACCGGCAACTACCACGTCATCAACCACGACCACATGGCGAAGATGAAGGATCAGGCCATCGTCTGCAACATCGGCCACTTCGACAACGAGATCGACGTCGCTTCCGTCGAGAAATATGAATGGGAAGAGATCAAGCCGCAGGTCGATCACATCATCTTCCCCGACGGCAAGCGCATCATCCTGCTCGCCAAGGGACGCCTGGTGAATCTCGGCTGCGGCACCGGCCATCCGAGCTATGTGATGTCGTCCAGCTTTGCCAACCAGACCATCGCGCAGATCGAGCTATTTACGCGGACGGCGGACTATCCGGTGGGCGTCTACACGCTGCCCAAGCATCTGGACGAAAAAGTGGCGCGGCTGCAATTGCGCAAACTCAACGCGCAACTCTCCGAACTGACCGAGCAACAGGCTGACTACATCGGCGTGCCGAAAGCCGGCCCATACAAAGCCGAGCACTATCGGTACTGAGTCGTTCATCAGCAGGCAGCGGCGCCGGCGAAGAAGTCGGCGCCGGCAAGACGGCAATCACCTACTCTAACGCGCCATGAACACTGAAATCTCCTTCGAGTTCTTTCCCCCGCAGACGCCGGAAGGCCTGACCAAGTTGCGTGAGGTCAGGCACCGCCTGGCGATTGTGGAGCCGACTTTCTTTTCCGTCACGTATGGGGCCGGGGGCTCGACGCGCGAACGCACCTTCGACATCGCCATGGAGATTGCCGCCGAGGGTCACGCCGCCGCGCCGCATCTTTCGTGCATCGGCTCGACCCGCGGCGGCATCCGCGAGACCCTCGAAAATTACCGCGACCACGGGATCCGCCGCATCGTCGCGCTGCGCGGCGACCTGCCTTCGGGGATGGCCGATGCCGGTGAGTTCGGCCACGCCAACGAACTGGTCGAATTCATCCGCGCCGAAACCGGCGACACATTTCACATCGAAGTCGCCGCCTATCCCGAATGGCATCCACAGGCGAAAACGCCGCGCGAGGACCTATTGGCTTTCAAGCGGAAAGTCGACGCGGGCGCCAGTTCTGCAATCACGCAATTTTTCTACAATCCCGACGCCTATGCCCACTTCGTCGCCGAAGCACGTGCGCTGGGCATCACGATTCCCATCGTGCCGGGCATCATGCCGATCGGCGGCTTCTCGAAACTGGCACGCTTTGCCGACAGCTGCGGCACGGAAATCCCGCGCTGGATGCGCAAAAAGTTCGAGAGCTTTGGCGACGACGCCGCCTCGATCCGCGCTTTCGGCCTCGACGTGGTGACCGACCTGTGTCGGCACCTCATCGAACTCGGCGCGCCCGGCCTGCACTTCTATACGCTCAACCAGTTAACCCTGTCCCTCGAAATCGTGCGTCGCCTGGCGACGACCCGGCCCGTTTAAAAAGTCGGCGCCGGCAGGACGGCATTATTCGACCTCGACGCGGTTGCGCCCATTATTCTTCGCTGCGTACAGCGCAGCGTCGGCGCGCCCCAGCAGGGAATCCATGGTCGGCGTATCCGGCCTGAATGCGGCAACGCCGAAGCTGGCGGTATAGCCGCACGCAAGGCCTTCGATCCAGGGTGCGTCGGCTACGGTCACACGCATCCGTTCGGCGACCTGGATGGCTTTCTCCAGATCGGTACCCGGCATCAGGATGGCGAACTCCTCGCCGCCCCAGCGACCGACCAGGTCAACGTTGCGCACCGACTCTGAAAGAATGATTGCGAAATGCTGCAGTACCCGGTCGCCCACATGATGGCCGTACTGATCGTTGATTGCCTTGAAATAATCGAGGTCGGTCATCACCAGCGTGAGCGGCGTCGCGTAACGCTGGGCACGCTGGATCTCCAGCTGCACCGCTTCATCAAAGGCGCGCCGGTTCGCCAGGCCGGTCAGCATGTCGGTGCGCGCCAGCATCTCGGCGCTTTCCTTCTGACTGCGCAAGGCCTTGGTGCTCGCGTCGAGCGAAGTCAGGACACTGGCCGAGATGCGTAGCGACAGCCAGCTGGCAAGCAACAGGCCGCCCAGCATGATCGCGAGGGTAATCTGCAGCATTTCGCGCTTGCGTGCCGACAAGGCCGCACGCGAGATTTCCACGACGATATAGCCCGTTATCTGCGACTGTGGTGGTCGTGCAGCCTCGGCGACATCAGACGGGCTGCCATCGAGCGGCAGCACGACCTGCTGAATCGGCGTCTGTACCGTCGTTACATGCTCACCGTTGAAAACCAGCAGCGTAGCGGCGAGCGGCAGTGCCTGTTGCGGCGGCCTGCCGGAACGCACGATAGGCTGGCCACGCGGATCCAGAACACTTACCGAAACGATCGCCGGATCGCCCTGGCGCATGCCATCGGCCAGCATGCCCAGCGTTTCGTGACTGCCACTGAACAAGGCATACTCGGCTGCCGCGCCTACCTGTCGTGCAATCGCGTAGCCGCGCTCCTGGAAAACAAACTCCAGATCGGCCTGGTAGCGATTGAGGAATACCGCTTCCAGCAGGGCAACCATGACCAATGCAGGTAATACCGCCCCGAACAGCAAGCGCCCGCGAAAACCGAAATGCGGCAGCCTCATCGTCTGTCCTCCTGCCGGTGCAGGTCTTCGGCAATCGCCACGGGATCGTCGATTTGCAGGCCCAGCGAAGCGGCTACCTTGGCATTTACCATGACGGAGAACTCGCGCGGCATTTGCGGTGGTGGCAGACTGCGACCCGCCAGCCAGTTCCCGATCATCTCGACAGCCCGGCGCGCCACCTGAGCGGGGGTCGAGTACACCGCCAGCACGGCACCCGCCTTGACATAAGCGGGCGAAAACGCCACCAGCGGCACGCGCGCCCGGTAGGTCGTCAACAAAATATTTTGCAGGCTCGCACCGTGATAAACCATCGGATCGGGCAGAGCGAGAATCACTTCTGCATCGTTCAAGACCAGCTTCAGTGCGGGATAGATCATTTCCGGTGCGCCGATGGTGGGCGCACTGACCAATACTAGTCCACGTGCCCGCGCTTCCTTGTCCAGCCCGCCGAGCAGTGGTTGCGATTGCGCCCCCACCAGCACGCCGACCAGTTGGCGCCGCGGCAGCGCGCGCTTGATCAGGGCCATTTGCCGGCCGAGCGGTTGGTCAAGCACGACCGCGGAAAACGGGCGCTGCACTACCGGACCTGAAGCGAGGCGCGCATCGAACACAGCTTGCGGCAACAGGGTCGCCAGCACCGGGATGCGTGCCCAGGGCACATCTTTCTGCGCCAGTCGTTCCAGCGTCCCGTCGAGCGCAGCCACACCCACCGTGACGATCAAATCCGGCATGACCGCCTTGCCATCGAACAGGGTCTGCCAGCGGGCAGCACTTATTTCAGCCTTGCCGGCGAGTTCCGCCTGCAACACCGCTGCTGCCTCGGCATGAGCGCCTCCTTCCTCTGCCATGGCAACCCAGACGAGTGGGGCGGCCACCGCCTCTAATACCAAAGTCATATTGACCAGGCAAGCGAAGGCGAGCGGAAGAAAGAGGCGAAGCATCGTCAGAACGCGAAGCGCAGCGTGCCGTAGGCGCGGCGTTCGAAGGTGAAATTACTGCCCGCCTGATATTCCAGGTAGCTACCATTTGCCGCCTGCACCGTAACGGCAGCCTCGGCGCGCGTGCTGCCGATACGAAACGGCTTGGCGAGCCGTAAATCGAGCCGCCGCCGGCTCGGCAATGTATCGGCTGCCTTGTTCCAGGACATCGCCCCGATCCAGTGATGGATCACACTGAAGTCGAAGTCGTCGGGAAGCTTCTGGAACCAGGCGATGGTGGTGGCATGCGTCGGCGCGAAGGGCTTGTCAGCATTGGCCTCCCAGACCGTACGCTGGAACGCCTGATTCATCCAGATTTCTGTTCTTTCGAAAGGCTTCCAGCGCAGTTGGTACTCCAGGCCGCGGGTTTCGAATGCGCCTTGATTCACAAAGTTGCACGATGCCTTTACCAGCCAGAATCTCCGCAAGTGAGCGGCTCTGCATCGCAACAACATCTTTCATCCGCTCATTCAACGCGCGCACATCCAGGGTAAGACGCTAATTTCGAAAATTGCCGAAGTAACCCAGCTCCCGAGATAACAGCTTTTCCGGCCCGACGTTGCCACCTGATTCAAACGGCCTGTATGGAACCCCCAGAAAGGCGTACCGCCAATAGCTCGGGTTGGTAACCGGGTTGCGCGTTCTTCGGGTACAAACGCACATCGCTCGAAAGTTCGAACAAATTTGGCATCCGTGCAGATTCGGTTACACCAGCCCGCAGCGTATGGTCCGGCGTCACGTGAAAATTCGCCATCAGGCGCGGTGAGAAATAGCTCGCCCTTCCGGCTGTGGCCACTCCAGAATCCACCGGCATTGATGAGCCATTGCGGATGGATCCGCCACTCGAGATTGCCGAACAAGCGCTCTTCATGAATGGAAACCGGCTCACTGGTGGCATACAGCGACGGCGAAACCGCATCTTCGTATTTGTAGCCCGCTCCCCAAACCGCGCGCAATTCGGGAGAGATGCCCAGTTGATGCTGGAGCTCGAGATTGAGCCTGCGCCCACGCCCACTCGAGCTCACAATCACGCTGGGATCAGGCGCATAGGCGAAAGCATCGCTGAGCGTTTCTTCGTTGTAGTTGGCTGTCAGTTTGAGTTCGTCGGATTCCGACAGTTGCCGTTTCCACTGGCCCTGCAGATAGACATTCCGCCAGCCCACGGTGCGCTCAGGGTTTCCTGGCGAGGGGAACCCTTCCCCTCCCGACAACTGAGTCACGCCGGCGGCAAGCATCAGTTCCTGATCGGGAGAAGGGCGCAAATCGCCGCGCAAGTGCAACTGGCTGACAATCTTGTCATCGTAGACCTTGCCGTAACCGCTATCGCTGCGCCGCCCGGTTCGACAGCCGAAAACTCGCATTTTCGTTTCCCCAGCCGATGCGTGCATGGTTGTCATTGATACCGCCTTCGCCACTGGTGGCAGAAACCTCAACGCCGTGCGAATCCGCCGTATTGCGGGTAATGACGTTGATGACACCGAACATCGCGTTGGCGCCATAGGCCGCCGAATTTGAGCCGCGCAGCACCTCGATACGCTCAATGTCTTCGAGCAGCACACCCATCATGCCGCGTGAGGTGCCACCAAAATAGTAGGCGGAATACACCGGCCGACCATCGACCAGCACCAGATTGCGGATGCCGAAATCATCCAATGGCGCGTGGTATGAGGCCGACGGGTTGGCGCCGTTGTAGCCGGAAACCAGGTAGCCCGGCACCAGCCGCAGCACATCCGCCAGTTCGCGCGCGCCGGAACGGCGGATGGTTTCACGATCGATGATCGTGACGGCGCCCGGCGTTTCACTGAGCGGCTGCGCCAGGCGACTGACCGTCAGCACCGTCGGTAATTCACTGAAATAGTCCTGTTCCGACAACTCGGTAGCGCTGGCGCCGCGTCCGGCTAACGCGCAAACCAGTCCTGCCAGCAGGTAGGCTTTAAGACCTTGTTTCATTTGTTGTTATTTTGCCAGTTCTGCATCGATGCGCAAGGCCGTGGCGGCAAAGTCGGCCGCCGCGACCGGACGCGAGAAGAAGTAACCCTGACCGTAGCCACAGCCCATGTCACGCAGCAGTTGGTACTGCCGTCTATCTTCGATGCCTTCAGCCACTACATTCAGGCCAAGGCTGGCAGCCATGGTAATGATGGCATCGACGAGCGCCCGATCGCTGCTGTCGGCGTGCATGTCGCGAATGAACGACTTGTCTATTTTCACGGTGTCGAGTGGAAAACGCTTGAGGTAAGACAGTGATGAATAGCCGGTACCGAAGTCATCCAGATAGATGCGCAGTCCGGCTGCGCGCAAGCTTTCAATCCAGGTTTGCGCCACGGAGACATTGCTCATCAGCACGCCCTCGGTAATTTCGATGGCGATCGCATCGGGCGACAAGCCGTGGCGGCGCAAAATGTCGAGGACGACCACGGAGGGGAGGTCATCGGGTATCTGCCGTGCCGAAACATTCACGGAAACGTAAATGTCGAGACCACCGTGTCGCCAGAGTGCAACCTGGCGACAAGCACCATCCAGCACCACGAGCCCGATCGCCCCGATCAGGCCGATCTCTTCAGCCAGCGGAATAAAGACCTCGGGCGAGACGAAACCTCGCTGTGCGTGCGGCCAGCGCAGCAGGGCCTCGGCACCCACCAGCTTGCCCTTCTGCAAATCGAAAATTGGCTGAAAGGCAAGCTGTAGCTCCTGCGAGGCGACGGCAGCGCGCAGGTCGTCCTCGAGTCTGCGCCGGTGTTCGGCGGCGGCCTGTAGCGCTGGATCAAAAAACTTGTAGGCACACCCGCCCGCGGCACGTGCGCTATTCAGCGCCAGTTCTGCCGCACGCAGCAGTTGCTGGATTTCGACACCGTGCCGGGGAAACAGGGCGATGCCGATACTCGCACCCACGGTGAGCGGCCGGCGACCTTCATTTGCTCCGATCGCGTAAGGCTTTGCCAGCAGTGCCAACAGGCGCTCGATACGTGCGGCCAGTTTGTCACGGTCATGTTCGCCGGCCAGCACCAACACGAATTCGTCGCTCCCGATGCGCGCTGCCTGGTCCGCCGCGGTCAGCATCTCGTGCAGGCGTTCAGCCACCCCCACCAGCAACTCATCACCCACGGGGAAGCCGAGGGCATCATTGATCTGTTTGAAGCCATCCAGGTCGATCATCACCAGAGCGAATGGTGAAGTACCCGGCTTGAGATCTGCCAGCGCACGGTGCAGGCCTGCACGGTTGGCGAAGCCGGTAAGCGCGTCGGTAATGGCCAGGCGACGCGCGGATATCTCCTCGTGTTTGCGCTGCGTGACATCGGAAACAGTGCCCTGCACACTGCCGTCGCCCAGGGGCATCACGGCCACATGCAGCCAACGTTCGTCGCCGCGCCGGCCAAACAGCAGAAAATCATCCTCCCGGATTTCTTGGCCCGTGGCGTTATCCTGGCGGGTACGCAGCAGGGACAGCAGGCGTTCCGGCTCGAGCCAGTCGGTATCGGTCAGTCGCTGTTCGGCCGCGCCTTCCATGCTCGGCAACCAGGTCAGCTCGACAAAGGCTCGATTGAACGAGGCAAGCAAACCTTCACGGTCGGCGACGAAGATTCCCGAACCGGCATTGTCGAACAGATCCTGATACTTGCGCCGGTCGATTTCCTGCTGCCGGCGCAGCGCACGCTCCTGATCGAGCGTCTCGACCAGACGGCCGGTCAATTGATTGATGTCCCCCACCAGGCGGCCAACCTCGGTGCGTTCGTGGCCATCGGGAATGCTTAGCCGCCGGCCGCTGGATGCATCGAGGTGGTGCAATTGATCTGAGGTCTGCTTGATCGGCCGCAGCACCAGAAAAAGCATTGCGGCGGCGGCAGCGGCAATCACCAACGCCAACTGGCCCGCCAGCAGCATGCTGGTAAATGCGTTGTTGCTCGCCATCCACGCGTCAATCACTGCCCCGTCGGCCTCGAGGCGAATTTCGCCGATCGGCACGCTGGCATTGAATGGAGAGCGCAGCGTCCGGCTGACAGGGGACATGGGGACGCCGGCGGGTGCCGTCTCGCCAGCGCCGACTTTCGCTGGTACACGGTCAGCATGCGCCAGCTCCCGATCGTTGGCACGAATGGTTACCCGCAGGACTTCGCTGTTGCGCAACAGGCCCTGCGCAACCTCCTTGGCGAGCTGCTCGTCGCCGACGAAGCAGGCCACGCTCGCGGTGCTCTCGACGGTATCGAGCAGTTCGCCCAGCTTGGTCACTGCCTGCGCATGCATGCGTTCGCCGACCACTTGCCTGACCAGCAATATCGACGCCCCACCCACCAGCAATGCAATGCCCACTACCGCCAGCAGGCTGCGGGCCAGAATGCTATGCCACCAGCGTACCTTGCCGCTGCTCATGGGCTAACCTCGCGCCGGGCCGACACACTACTCGCCAAACTCGAAGACGATCCTCACGCGCCGGTCGATCTGGGATCGTTCCAGATAAGCCAGCGCCCCCGGATGGGCGGCAACAAACTGCAAGGCTGTCTCGACGCTATTCACCAACTGCGGTGGCCGCGTCTTGCCCGAGAACACCAGCCGGGCCCAGTAGGCATTGATTTCGGCCAGGCTCTTGTTGACCAGGCTGCGATAAAACCGCGCCCGCAATTCGGATTCATCAGCCAGATCGACAGGCTCTGCGGCAATACCGGATGTCATACGCCGGTAGCGTCCCAGATATATGTTGATGACCTCGTCTTGCGTCAAACGCTCGATGCCGCTGTGCGGATTGGCCACCAGCACCAGGTCGGCTCGCGCCAGCGGCGCGAATGCGATCAGGCAGCAAAAGATCGGGGCAAGTAAATAGCGCATGCTCAGAAAACGAAATCCAACGCGACACTCAACACATCGGTTTTGCCGTTCCAGCTGGAATCAGCGTTGGCAAATGAAAACCTGGTATCCGCCGTGGCACGCACCGCATCCCACTGGAACTTTAGCGCCATGTTGTTGCGTAAATCCCAGCGCGTGCCCAGCGTATAGGTCGTCCGATCAACATGCGACCCCGCGATGAATAACTGGTAAGCATCATTGAGGGGGGGAAAGAAACTACCGGCAGAGCCGTCCGGGATTTCGTTTTCCACCAGGACACGCCGGCATAGGGCGTCAGCGTGCCGAGACGATAACCGGCGAGAAGATAACCTGCATACGAATTCTGGAACACCGAGGTCTCATGTCGGATACGGTTGAGCATGCCCTGCATCTGCAACGGCCCCTCGTCATACACGACGCCCAGCGACAGAAAACGCGTCACCGTGTCTTTCGCCAGCAAGGTATCGGCCGCCGCGTCTGCTCCAGGAACGCCACAGGCTGCCGGCAAAGCGCGTAACGGATCGGACAGCAGCGACGTATTCATGTCGCCCGCGAAACGGATGCGTGCCGCGTTGGCGCGGAACTGCCAGGGACCGGTCACATAATCCACGACCAGCCCGCGTACCGGCGAGCCGCTGGTATCCCAAATTCCCAGCGTACCTGCGCTTTTTTCCTGTGTCTTGCCGGCAAACAGCTTGCCGCGCATCACGCCGCCGCCCAATGGCAGCGAGACGCTGGCATCAGCCCCGTCGAAATGGGAAAAGAACAGGGGGCCGAAAAAGTCGGTTGGCGGACGCACCGACAAGTTGGAGTAACCCACCAGGCGCGAATCGGCCAGCATCATGAAATCCGCCCCGATGCGGCCGCCACGCAAGGACAGGCGCGGATCGGGATCCCACTTGACGAAGGCCCACATCACCTCGGGGTTGTGGCTGCGGTCGAAATGCAGGCGCGAGACTGCCTGACCGACCAGTTCAAGTTCGGAAGAGGCGCGCCAGCTGGCCTGCAGGCCGAGGATGCTGTCGATGCGGCCGGACCATTGGCCGCCCTTGATGCCGACGGGCTGCGAAAGATCGCGGACGAATTCGGCATGATCGGAAGATGAACGCGCCAGGCCGACCGTACCGAAGCCCCGCAAGGAAAATGTCGAGACATTTTCATTCGTTTCCGCATGAAGCGTGGCAACACACACGCTTGCCAGCAACAGCGACAACAAGAATTTGCCAATCATGAGAAATTCCGCCCTGATATGTTCAATCGAGAGTACCACGGCATAGGCGTTTACGACACAAACTACAACCTTGGTGGCGCGACCTTGTGGTGTGTTTGTTGACTCACCAGGGCTATTCCTGCGATCACCAGTGCCGCGCCAAACAGCTGCGGAAGTGACAGCGGTTCCGCCAGCAGCCAGCCGGCAAAGCCGATCGTGGCCAGCGGCCCGAGCATGGAAACCAGTGCCACGCGCGGGCTGCCGAGCCGACGGATCGCCGCCGACTGGGCGAAGACCGGCAGAGCCGTGCAAAACAGTCCCATCGCCAGCGCATAACCATAGACTGGCCAGGGCTGGAGCAGTGCGGCAACCGGCTGCACCGCGAGGAAATGCCCAAGGACGGCCACTGTCGACGCCAGCGTCGCCAACGCAGCGAAGCGCGCCGTGCCCAGTCGCGCGATCAGTCGTGCGCTGCCGGTGAGATAGACCGCGTAACAAACCGCAGAGCCAAACACCAACCCGCCGCCGAGCCATATCGTCGCAGCATCCTGCGCGAACTCGAGGTCGTGCCAGAAGGCAATGCCGATCCCCAGATAGCACAGCGCCAACGCGGCAACTTCACGTCGGCTGGCCAGGCGGTGCGCCAGTGCCATCCCGAATAACAGGGTCAGCGTCGGGTAGGTAAACAGGATCAGGCGTTCGAGACCCGCCGAGATGTATTGCAGGCCGAGAAAATCAAAGATGCTGGCACCATAGTAGCCGGCCAGCCCCATGACGACGAGTCCGCCCCAGTCGCGCTTTGTGAGCGCGGGCATGCCACGCGAAGCGGTGAAGCCAACCCAGAGAAACACGGGCAGGGCAAAGGCCATGCGCAGGGTCAGCAGCGTAATCGCATCGACACCATACGGGTAGGCAAGCTTGACGAAGATCGCCTTGAACGAAAAGCCAAAGGCGGCGAGGATGGCCAGCGCCAGGCCGCCGCCATGATCGCTGCCCGCGTTCACTGAATTCAGCGTTTGCCGAGTATCGAGCCCAATACCCCGCGCATGATCTCGCGGCCGACCGACGAACCGATGGTACGCACGACGGTCTTGGCCATCGTCTGGGCCAATCCATCGGTATGGCCGCCACGCGGACCGGTACGGCCGAACAGGATGCTGCCGAACATGCCACCCGCACCACCCTCTGCCTCTTCCTCGCGCCGCTGCCCGAGCGGCGTCCCGCTCGGGCCTGCCGTATTGCCAGCGCCGACTTTCTGGTCCGGCGCGGCACGTGCCGCGAGCTTTTCATAAGCCGAATCGCGATCCACTGTCTTTTCGTAGTGACCGAATATTACCGAAGACTGGATCGCCGTCTGGCGCTCGGACGGCGTCAATGGCCCGATGCGGGAGAACGGCGGCAAAACGAAGGCACGTTCGACGATGGTCGGCCGACCTTTTTCGTCGAGGAAGGAAACCAGCGCCTCACCGACACCCAGCTCGGTGATGACGGCGGCGGCATCGAAGGCCGGATTGGCACGCATCGTATCGGCCGCCGCTTTCACGGCCTTCTGGTCGCGCGGCGTGAAGGCGCGTAACGCATGCTGCACACGGTTGCCGAGCTGGCCGAGCACCTTGTCCGGGACGTCGAGCGGATTCTGCGTGACGAAATAGACACCGACGCCCTTCGAGCGAATCAACCGTACCACCTGCTCCACCTTGTCGATCAGCGCCGGCGGTGCCTCGTCGAACAGCAGATGTGCCTCGTCGAAGAAGAAGACAAGCTTGGGCTTGTCGAGATCGCCGGCCTCGGGCAACTGTTCGAAAAGTTCCGCCAGCAACCACAGCAGGAAGGTGGCGTAAAGCTTGGGCGAATTCATCAACTGGTCGGCGGCGAGGATGTTTACCACACCCCGACCACCATCGGCGGTCTGCATCAGGTCGGTAATGTCGAGCATCGGCTCGCCGAAGAATTTGTCGCCGCCCTGATCTTCCAACGTAAGCAAACCGCGCTGGATGGCACCGATCGAGGCCGCCGATACGTTGCCGTATTGAGTCTTGAACGTGGCGGCATTGTCGCCCACGTGCTGCACCATCGCGCGCAGATCCTTGAGATCGAGCAGCAGCATGCCGGCATCGTCCGCGACGCGGAAAACGATCTGCAGCACGCCTTCCTGCGTCTCGTTGAGTCCCAGCAAGCGGGAAAGCAACAGCGGCCCCATGTCGGAAACGGTCGCCCGCACCGGATGTCCGGACGCACCGAGCACATCCCAGAACACCACCGGATTGGCCTTCGGTTGCCAGTCGGTAATGCCCAGAGTGTCGAGGCGTTTCTGCAACTTTTCAGAGGCGGGGCCGGACGCCGCGCCGAGACCGGACAAGTCACCCTTGACGTCGGCCAGGAACACCGGCACGCCGATGGCGGAAAACTGCTCGGTCAGCCGTTGCAGGGTCACGGTCTTGCCGGTGCCGGTGGCGCCGGTGATCAGTCCGTGACGATTGGCGAGGGCTGCCAGCAGCGAAAGTTCTTTGTCGCCCGCTTTGGCGACGGGAAGGAGTCGGCTCATGATTTCAATGGGATGCGTTGATTGGCGTGTGAAGAATAACCCAGGCTTGTCGGCCCGGGAGCGAATATGCTACAGATGCTTTAAAACAACATGTTGCAGGTTAAAGCTCAAAAAACACTTCAAATACCCCCCTGTTTGCATTACGATGGCGCCCACAGCTACCCCCTTGATTCATTCAGGCCACAGCAGATAATAACGCCATGACTCACCAACTCGACTCATGAAGCCGCATCCGGACAGCGCATCCGCCCGGATCGACGAGGTGCGTCGCCTCAAACAGGAAGGGCTCAGCATGACCCAGATCGTCAACCGTCTGAACGGGGAAGGCGCTTCTTCGCCGCAACCTACGCCGGCCACGCCTGCCACAGCGGTTGCCATCGCGGACGCCCCCCTGCACCTGACGCTCGAAGATATCGGGCATCCGGCCTACATGCTGAACCAGAATTTCGAGCTGGTATGGATCAACCAGCCGGCCCAGAAAAACTTTTTCGGCGGCCACATGGAGTTGCCGCAAACCAGCGAACAGCGCAACCTGTTCCGGCTGCTGCCGGTCGGACGCAACGAATGGGGCAGCCTGCTGAGCTTCCATATCGGCATCGCCAAGGCAAAGCTCAGCCCGGACAGTTTCAGCCACCTGTGCCGCGGCCTCGATCCGGTCACCTACGCCCGCCTGCAGTCCGCCTACCTGGAAACCGACCCCGTTCCGCTCCAACCGGTCATCCAGTCGACCGTGCTGCTGCCCGAGAACGACAATAACGACAAGTCAAGATTCCATACGGCCTACGCCTCGTTTTTCCGCGAGGGCATTTTCATCGTTCTGGTGCCGGAAGCGGAGCCGGCAGACGAGATGCTGCATCTGCTCGCGCGCCGCGACGAAGTCATCCGCAGCCTGCTGCGCAAGCGCCTGCCGGTGCTCACCGACCTGGCCGTGCTGGTGGCCGATCTGCAGGGCTCGGTGAAAATCTGTTCCGAATTGCCGCCCGAAGAGTATTTCGAACTCATCAACGAGATCTGGCGCGTGCTTGCGCCCACCTTCCGCAAATTCCGCGGCACCTACGGCAAGCATGTCGGCGATGGCATGGTGTATTACTTCTTTCCTCAGCCCGACAGCGACTATCTGGCCAATGCACTCGGCTGCGCGATGGAAATCCGCCAGGAAATCCAGCGCCTGTCGAAGGCCTGGCAGATCCGCAAGCAATGGTTCAACGAGTTGTACCTCAATACCGGCATCACCGAAGGCCAGGAATGGCTGGGCACCTACCAGTCACCGACGAGCGTCGAGTTCGTCGTGCTGGGCGACTCGATCAACCAGGCCGCGCGTGTCTCCGACTTCGCGCGCCATGGCAGCATCTGGGTAACCAAGAGCCTGATCGGCAAACTGCCGGTCGAGGAACGTTCTCGCGTCGTGTTCGGCGTGCGACGTCGGGCGCCGGAAGGCCGCGAGGTTTTTGTCGGCTCCAGTTTCTCCCAGGTGTCGACCCTGCTCGAGCAGGAAGGCGCACGCATGGAAAAACTGCGCGACATCGCCAATTTGCCAATCACCGAAATCATCGAAATCAAGCCGCGCAGCCAGCCTTAAGAACGTAATGGGATCGGCATCCGCCGCCGGGTGCCGTAAAATGCGCTGCAAACGACCGGCCCCCGGAGACACAGGCGGGCCGGTTGCTCATTTCAATCTCTCAATGACAAAGAACGGAACCCGCCATGGCCGGACATTCCAAATGGGCCAACATCCAGCATCGCAAGGGCCGCCAGGACGAAAAGCGCGGCGCGGCCTTCTCGCGCATCGCCAAGGAAATCACCGTCGCCGCCAAGATGGGCGGAGGCGACCCGAGCTTCAACCCGCGCCTGCGACTGGCCGTCGACAAGGCCAAGGGCGTGAACATGCCCAAGGACAAGATCGAGAATGCCATCAAGAAAGGCACCGGCGAACTCGAGGGCGTCAACTACGAGGAGTTGCGCTACGAGGGCTACGGCATTGGTGGCGCGGCCGTGATGGTCGACTGCCTCACTGACAACAAGGTACGCACCGTCGCCGAGGTGCGCCATGCGTTTGCCAAGCACGGCGGCAACATGGGCACCGACGGATGCGTCGCCTTCATGTTCAAGCATTGCGGGCAGATGATCTTCGCGCCCGGCACCGACGAGGCGCAGCTGATGGACGCCGCCATCGAAGCCGGCGCCGAGGACGTGGCCAGCAACGACGACGGCTCGATCGAAATCATCACCGCAGCCAACGACTTCCTCGCGGTCAAGGAAGTGCTCGAAGGCGCCGGCTTCAAGCCCGAATACGCCGAAGTGACGATGAAACCACTCAGCGAAACCGAGCTCGCCGGCGAGGATGCCGCGAAGATGCAGAAACTGCTCGACGCCATCGACGGTCTGGACGACGTGCAGGAGGTTTACACCACGGCGGCGCTGGACGAGTAAGTCCTTCGCACCTCCGCATCGCCGTCCCGCCAGCGCCGACTTTTATGCTTGCCCGCACGGCGCCCTTCCTCTTTGTGCTCCTCTGGAGCACGGGTTTTCTCGGCGCCAAGTTCGGTCTGCCTCACGCAGCGCCGCTGGCTTTTCTCCTGATTCGCTACCTGCTGGTCATCGCATTGATGACCAGCCTTGCGCTTGCCCTGCGCGCGCCCTGGCCGCGCGACGCCCGGCAGTGGCTCCATATCGGCGTCAGCGGCCTGCTGGTGCATGCGCTCTACCTCGGCGGGGTATTCGTCGCGATCAGCGCAGGATTGCCTGCCGGCATCGCGAGCCTGATCGTCGGCATGCAACCCCTGCTGACGGCCACCTTCGCCGGCTGGCTGCTTGGCGAGGCGGTGCTGCCGCGCCAGTGGCTGGGCCTGCTGCTCGGCTTTGTCGGCGTGATGTTCGTCGTCGGGCACAAGCTGGGGTCGGGTTTCGGCCTTGACGCCCTCTGGCCTGCCGTGGCTGCCCTGATTGGCATTACCGCCGGCACGCTTTACCAGAAGCGCTTCTGCCCGCACTTCGACTGGCGCACCGGCTCCGTCGCGCAGTTTCTACCGACCGCCGTCGTCACGGGTGCCCTCGTGTGGGCGCAGGACAGTTTCCGCGTCGACTGGACTGGCGAGTTCGTCTTCGCGCTCGGCTGGCTGGTACTGGTACTTTCGCTCGGTGCGATATCGCTGCTCAACTGGCTGATCCGCCACGGCAGCGCCGTGAATGTCGCCAGCCTGTTCTATCTCACGCCGCCCACCACGGCCCTGCTCGCCTGGCTGCTGTTCGGCGAAACGCTGACCGGCATGGCACTCGGCGGCATGGCGCTTGCGGTGTGGGGCGTGTATCTTTCGCGGCGATGAAACCCGTCCGCATACTGGGTATCGACCCCGGCCTGAGAATCACCGGTTTTGGCGTGATCGACAAGACTGGCCAGAAGCTCGCCTACGTGACGAGCGGCTGCATCAGGAGCAGTGACAAGGACAGCCTGCCATTGCGCCTGAAAACCCTGCTCGACGGCCTCGGCGAAGTAATCTCTGCGCACCTGCCCGATGAAGCGGCGATTGAAAAGGTCTTCGTCAACGTCAATCCGCAATCCACCCTGCTGCTCGGCCAGGCACGCGGCGCGGCAATCTCCGCGCTGGTGCTCGCCGGCCTGCCGGTCGCCGAATACACCGCCCTGCAGATCAAACAGGCAGTGGTCGGCCACGGCAAGGCCGCCAAGGAACAGGTCGTCCACATGGTGACGCGCCTGTTGCAACTGCCCGGCGAACCTTCCGCCGACGCGGCCGACGCGCTCGCCTGCGCGATCTGTCATGCACACGGCGGACAAGGATTGGGCAATCTGGCGACCAGTGGCTTTCGTGTTAAAAATGGCCGTCTGGTCTGAAGGAAGCTAAACCATGATTGGCAGAATCGCCGGCACCCTGCTGGAAAAGAATCCGCCGCAGATCCTCATCGATGTCGGCGGCATCGGCTACGAAGTCGATGTGCCGATGAGCACCTTCTACAACCTGCCCAACATCGGCGAGAAAGTTGCGCTCGTCACCCATCTCGTGGTGCGCGAGGACGCCCATCTGCTGTTCGGTTTCCTCACCGCCGCCGAACGCGCATTGTTCCGCCAGTTGCTGAAGATTTCCGGCATCGGCGCGCGCATCGCGCTGGCGGTGCTTTCCGGCCTGTCTGTCGCCGAACTGGCGCAAGCCGTCGCCCTCCAGGAAACCGGGCGCATCGTGAAGATTCCCGGCATCGGCAAGAAGACCGCCGAACGCCTGCTGCTCGAACTCAAGGGCAAGCTGCCCGTGACGGGCCTGGGCGCAGCAAAAGTCGGCGCTGGCGGGACGGCGCTGCCTGATGCCACGAGCGACATCCTCAACGCCCTGCTGGGCCTCGGCTATAACGAACGCGAGGCACTTGGCGCCATGCAGTCGCTGCCTGCCGAGACTGGCGTATCGGACGGCATCCGCCAGGCCTTGAAGTCGCTTGCCAAGGGCTGATTCCTGCAGCGGGTAGAATCACCGCCAGACATGAACGAAAGTACCCGCGCTTACGCACGCCTCGCCCTCGTCGCACTGATCGTCGTCGGTACGGCCTGGGTACTGGCGCCCTTTCTCGCCGCCCTGCTGTTCGCTGCGATCCTCTGTCTTACGACCTGGCCGTTGTTCGTCTGGCTGGAAGCGCGCCTCAATGGGCGCACCACCCTCACCGCGCTGCTGGCTACCCTGATCCTGGCGACAGCGGTGCTGCTGCCGATGTCCTATCTGGCGGCCACCGTCGCCGACGGCGTGTCCCAGTTGATGGTACTGCTGCGCGCCTGGTTCGAGGCGGGCGACTGGTCACCACCAGCCTGGCTTTCCGCCCTTCCGCTCATCGGCGAATCGCTTGATACTTACTGGCGCCAGTTGGCGGGCAGCCAGTCCGAGCTGGCCAATCTGGGCAAGCACCTGTTCGACCCGACGCGCAAGCTGCTGACTTCGGCGGCTGCGCTGATTGGCCAGGGACTGCTCGAATTGACACTGGTCGTTTTCATCGCCTTCTTTTTCTACCGCGACGGCCACCAGCTGGCCAAACATATCTCCCTGCTCGCGGCGAAGATCGGCGGCAAACTGGGCGACCGCATGCTGCAACTGGCGCGCAGCACCATCATGGGCGTGATGGTCGGCATTGTCGGTACGGCGGCAGCGCAAAGCCTGATCGCGCTGATCGGTTTCCTCATCGCCGGCGTGCCGGCCGCCCTGCTGCTTGGTGCGGCAACCTTCTTCCTCTCGATGGTGCCGGTCGGCCCTCCCCTGATCTGGGGCGGTGCCGCCTGGTGGCTTTACAACCAGGGTGAAACCGGCTGGGCGATCTTCATGCTCGTCTGGGGCATTGCCGTCATCAGCAGCGTTGACAACTTTATCAAGCCCATCCTCATCAGCCGCACTTCCAGCCTGCCAATCCTGCTTGTCGCGCTCGGCGTATTCGGCGGTGTGCTGGCGTTTGGCTTTGTCGGCATCTTCCTCGGCCCGGTCGTGCTCGCGCTGGCCCTCGCACTTGCCGAAACCTGGTCAGAGCCCACGACCATTGACGCATGATCGAAACCGACGCATTTGCCAACCGATTGATTGCTCCGGCCAGCGCCTCGCCGCAGGAGGATGTCGTCGAGCGCGCCCTGCGGCCCAAAAAACTTTCCGAATATGTCGGCCAGCAGAAGATTCGCAGCCAGTTCGAAATTTTCATCGAAGCAGCGAAAAAGCGTGGTGAAGCACTCGACCATGTGCTGCTGTTCGGCCCACCGGGACTGGGCAAGACCACGCTTGCCCACATCGTCGCCCACGAGATGGGCGTCAACCTGCGGCAGACTTCCGGCCCGGTGCTGGAGCGCGCCGGCGACCTCGCCGCGCTGCTGACCAATCTCGAACCCAACGATGTGCTGTTCATCGACGAGATCCACCGCCTCTCGCCGGTGGTCGAGGAAATCCTGTATCCCGCGCTCGAGGATTTTCAGATCGACATCATGATCGGCGAAGGACCGTCGGCGCGCTCGGTAAAGCTCGACCTGCCGCCCTTCACACTGGTCGGCGCAACGACGCGCGCCGGCATGCTCACCAACCCGCTGCGCGACCGTTTCGGCATCGTCGCGCGGCTGGAGTTCTACACGCCCGAAGAACTCGGCCTGATCGTGCGCCGCTCGGCACAACTGCTGAACTGCGTTATCGCCGCAGAAGGCACTTTCGAAATCGCTCGTCGCGCGCGTGGCACGCCGCGCATTGCCAACCGCCTGCTGCGCCGCGTGCGCGACTTCGCCGAGGTCAAGCACGACGGCGCGATTACGCGCGAAATCGCCGACGCGGCGCTGACCATGCTCGACGTCGATCACCTCGGCCTCGATACGATGGATCGCAAGCTGCTTTCCGCCATGCTGGAAAAATTTGGCGGCGGGCCGGTGGGCGTTGACAACCTCGCCGCCGCCATCGGCGAAGCGCGCGACACCATCGAGGACGTCCTCGAGCCTTACCTGATCCAGCAGGGCTACCTGCAGCGCACACCGCGCGGCCGCATGGCGACGGCGACCATCTGGCGGCATTTCGGGCTGGACATGCCCGGTGGCGCGAATCGTGAACTGTGGCAGGGCCAATGACCGGCCACCTCCCGGTACGCATTTATTACGAAGACACCGATGCGGGCGGTGTGGTGTATTACGCCAACTACCTAAAGTATCTCGAACGCGGCCGCACCGAATTCCTGCGTACGCTCGGCTTCGAACAGCGCCAACTGGCTGCCGAAACCGGCCTGGCCTTTGCCGTACGCTCATTCTCGGCCGAATATCTGAAGCCTGCGGTACTTGACGATGAACTTGTCGTAGTCACCGCAGTCGAAGAACTCGGTCGCGCTCAGGTAACATTCGCGCAGTCGATTTTGCGCGCGGGCGCGGCGAACGAAGTGCTGCTGACCGCCCAGGTACGCGTCGCCTGCCTCGATCTTGCCAAGGGCCGCGCCGCCGCGATGCCCAAACCGTTACACGAAAAACTCAAAGAGCTCACATGAACGTTACCCAGGATCTTGCCATCCTCGATCTGATCGTCGAACGCCAGCCTCGTCGTCAAGCTGGTGATGGCCGTGCTCACCTATGTCTCGGTGATGTCGTGGTACTGGATTTTTCGCAAGTGGTTCGCCATCCGCGATGCACGCCGGCTGACCGACCAGTTCGAACGCGATTTCTGGAGCGGCGGCGACCTCAACACGCTTTACCAGAGCGCGGTCAATAGACCGCCATCACAGCGGCGCGCTGGAGCGCATCTTCGAGGCCGGCTTCCGCGAATTCACCAAACTGCGCGGCCAGAAGTCGCTCGACTCTTCCACCGTCATCGACGGCGTACGCCGCGCCATGCGCGCCACCTATCAGCGCGAGATCGACGACCTCGAAGCGCACCTCGCCTTCCTCGCCTCGGTCGGATCGGTGTCGCCCTACGTCGGCCTGTTCGGCACGGTGTGGGGCATCATGCACTCCTTCCGCGGCCTGGCCAGCATGAGCACGGCAACGCTCGCCGCCGTCGCGCCGGGCATCGCCGAGGCGCTGGTGGCAACCGCCATCGGCCTGTTCGCCGCAATTCCCGCCGTGGTCGCCTACAACCGCTTCGCCCACGATGTCGACCGGCTTGCCGTGCGTTTCGAGAGCTTCATGGAAGAATTCTCGAACATCCTGCAACGGCAGTTGAAGTAAACCATGCGGCGACCGAGAAGGCTCAAACACGAAATCAACGTCGTTCCCTACGTCGACGTAATGCTGGTGTTGCTGGTGATCTTCATGGTCACCGCACCGATGATCCAGCCGGCCAGCATCGAACTGCCCAGCGTCGGCAAGGCCTCGGTACCACCGGTCGAACCGCTGGAGATCATCGTCAAGGCAGATGGCGCAATGTCCATGCGCGACCGTGCTCTGGGCGGGGCAGAAGTTACCGTCGGACGCATGGAACTCGCCGCCATGCTCAAGAAAATGCAGGCGAAGCATCCCGACCAGCCGGTGCTGATCGCCGGCGACAAGAACGTGAAATACGAGGCCGTACTGAACGTGATGGATGAACTGCAACGTGCGCAGGTGGCGAAAATCGGCCTGCTGGTGCAGCCAAAGGGCAAATGAGTCGAGATGACTGAGGCCCCCGCCAAACCACGTCAGGCACCGGGCAAGCGCATTTCCTTCGCGCTGGCCGTGCTGATGCATGCGCTGCTCATCATTCTGATCATCTACGGCATCCGCTGGCAGACACAGAAGCCTGAAGTCGTCGAAGTCGATCTGGTGCGCGCCGTCCCGCCAGCACCGACTGTTGCGCCCGAGCCCAAGCCGGAGCCGAAACCGGAGGTCAAGCCCGAACCCAAGCCGGAACCGATCAAGCCGCCGCCCAAGCCGGATATCGCGCAGAAGGAAAAACCAAAGCCGCCCAAGCCGGAGCCAAAGCCTGAACCCATCAAGCCGCCGCCCAAGCCGGAACCGCCCAAGGATCCGTTCAAGGAGCAAATGGAACGTGAATTAAAGGATGCCGAGCGCCGCAAGGCTCTCGAGGCTGCGACGCAGGAACAGGCCAGTCTCAAGGCGCAACAGGCCAGCTCCTCCAAGGCGAGCGAAATGGGTAAATACATTGCCGCCATTCGCGGCAAGGTGCGCGGCAACATCGTCCTGCCGCCGGACATCAGAGGAAATCCTGAGGCTGTTTTCGAAGTCACCCAATTGCCGTCCGGCGAAATACTCAACGTCAAGCTAAAAAAGACCTCCGGCCATCTGGCCTGGGACAGCGCCACCGAGCGCGCCATCCTCAAGTCAAGTCCGCTACCCAAACCAGCCCAGAGCGAGTTGTTCAATCGCACGCTGGAACTCACCTTCCGGCCGCGGGAAGATTGAGTGAGGCGCTAGGGTATAATTCCAAGCCTATGAAAAAGCTTAAATCTCTATTAGCTGTCGGTGTTTTTCTCGCGGCGGCAGCGGGTACTTCGCTTGCCCAACTATCGATCGAAATCACCGGCGCGGGTGCCCACCGCATTCCGGTCGCCATCGCCGACTTTGGCGGCGAGCGGATTGTTTCGCAGGCGCTGACCTCGGTGATCCGTTCTGATCTCGAACGCAGCGGCCTGTTCCAGTTGGTCGATACGAGCGGCGTCATCATGAATGAAAGCACAGCGCCCAACCACGCCGAGTGGAAAGGCCGCGGTGCCGACGCGCTGGCGGCAGGCAGTCTGTTCGACAACGCCGGATGGTCGTTACGAAACCCGTTTCCGCCTGTACGACACACAGAAACAGGCGGCCATTGCCGGTCAGGCGCTGGCCCACACGTCGAGCCAGATCCGTACCACCGCGCACCGCATCGCCGACACCATCTACGAAAAACTCACCGGTGAGCGTGGCATCTTCTCCACGCGCATCGCCTATGTGGTGAAAAGCCCCGGACGCTACGAACTACAGATCGCCGATGCTGACGGCAACGGCGCCCAGTCCGCCCTCGCCTCGCGCGAGCCGATCATCTCGCCCGCCTGGTCGCCCGACGGCGGCAAGCTCGCCTATGTCTCCTTCGAGGCAAAGAAACCGGTCATCTATGTGCATGATCTTGCTACCGGCCGCCGCCACGTGGCCGCCAACTTCAAGGGCTCGAACTCGGCGCCGGCCTGGTCTCCGGACGGCAAAAGGCTTGCCATCGTACTGACGAAGGATGGTGCTTCACAGCTCTATCTCGTCAACGCCGATGGCAGCGGCGTCGCGCGCCTGGCCAGTTCCAGCGGCATCGACACCGAACCACAGTTTTCGCCCGACGGCGCATTCATCTATTTCACTTCCGACCGCGGGGGCAGCCCGCAGGTCTATCGCCAACCGGTGGCCGGCGGCACGGCGCAGCGCGTAACTTTCGACGGCAGCTATAACGTCACGCCGCGCCTGTCGCCTGACGGCAAGAATCTCGCCTTCGTCACCCGTGACGGCGGGCGCTTCCGCGTCGCAGTCATGGATCTCGCCACACGCCAGGTCCAGGTACTCACCGACACGGCAAAGGACGAATCGCCGAGCTTTGCTCCCAACGGCCGCATGATCATCTTCGCCACCGAAGTCGGCGGACGCGGCGTGCTGGCGGCGGTATCGATTGACGGCCGGGTCAAGCAACGCCTCTCGGTGCAGGCTGCGGATGTCCGCGAACCTGCCTGGAGCCCTTTCAACAAGTAATCTGAATCATTAGAAAACCTCTTAGGAAACCTCGCCATGCGTACAACTCTACTTTCCATCTCCCTGATCACCCTGCTTACTCTGGCTGGCTGCAGCAGCCAGCCCGCCGCACCCGAACAGGCCGGCGCCGGTGTCGAAGATCGCAACCCCAATGCAATAACGTCCACCTCCCCCGTCGGCACCTCCAGCACCGATCCCTACGGCCTTGCCGCGCTGAAGGATCCGCAGAGCCCGCTGGCCAAGCGCAGCATCTACTTTGATCTTGACAGCTACGTCGTCAAGGGCGAATACCAGGCGCTGCTCGACCATCACGCCAGATTCCTCGCCAAGAACGGCCAGGTGAAGATGCTGATCCAGGGCAATGCCGACGAACGCGGCAGCCGTGAATACAACCTGGCCCTTGGCCAGAAGCGCGCCGAAGCGGTGAAGAAGGCGCTGCTGCTGCTCGGCGCCAAGGAAATGCAACTCGAATCGGTCAGTCTCGGCGAAGAAAAGCCAGCCTGCGCGGATGCAACCGAATCCTGCTGGGCGCAGAATCGCCGCGGCGACATGCTCTATTCCGGCGAGTTCTAAGCCATGAAGCGTAAGGCGCTGCTGCCACGGCTGTTCCTGGCGCTGGCTCTGACGCTGCCGGCTGCGTCGGGATGGGCCGGCGTGTTCGACGACGAAGAGGCGCGCAGGCAGATCAAGGATCTGCGTGCCGAACTGACGCAGACCATCGATACACTGCGTCAGCGCGTTGACAGCGTTTCAAAGAACCAGCTGGACTTTGCCAACCAGACCGAGGCGGTACGCAGCGATGTGGCCCGCCTGACCGGCCAGATTGAAGTACTGACAAACAGTCTGGAAGCGGCGCACAAGCGCCAGCAGGATTTCTACGTTGACCTCGACAATCGCCTGCGCAAACTGGAAGCCGGTGGAATGACAGCGCCGCAGGATCCCGCCGCACCGCAGAAACCAAGCGCCGATCCGCAGGCCGAGATGCGTGATTACGAAGCCGCGCTGAGCCATTTCCGTGCCGCAAAGTTCAAGGACGCGCAAGCGGCATTCGAGGGGTTCATCGTCACGCATCCGAAGGCGGCCCTTCTGCCAAACGCGCACTACTGGCTGGGTTCCAGCCTGTACCAGCAGAAACAGTTTGGCAAGGCAGCGGAAATCTACGGCAAGGTAGCCACCACTTGGCCGAACGATCCCAAGGCGCCGGACGCCCTGCTGGCTCGGGCCAATGCGCAGATCGAAGCCAGGGATGAAAAGGCCGCGATCCAGACACTGCAAACCCTGATCGAGAAATATCCGACCAGCCCTGCCGTTGAAACCGCTCGCGCCCGCCTCAAGACACTCGCCCCGAAAAAGCGGTGACGCCGGTCGCTTCTCTGCGCAGGGGTGAAACGCTGCGCATTAGCGAAATTTTCCATTCCCTGCAGGGTGAATCGACGCGCGCCGGTTTGCCTACTACCTTCATTCGCCTGACCGGTTGCCCACTGCGCTGCACCTGGTGCGACACGACCTACGCCTTCGCCGGCGGCGAGATGCTTGACCTTTCCACGATTCTCGAACATGTTGCGGCATTCGATTGCCCAACCGTCTGCGTCACCGGCGGCGAACCGCTCGCGCAGCCCAATTGCTTACCTTTACTGACAGCGCTATGCGATGCCGGCTATTCGGTATCGCTGGAAACCTCCGGTGCACTGGACATTTCCGGCGTCGATCCACGCGTCTCACGCATCGTTGACATCAAGGCGCCAACTTCTGGGGAAAGCGCCAGGAACCGCTGGGAAAACCTCGACGAACTGCGCCCGAGCGACGAAGTCAAGTTCGTGCTGGCCTCGCGTTCTGACTACGACTGGGCGGTGGCGGCGTCTCGCCAGCGCCGACTTTTCGACCTCTGCCCCGTGCTCTTTTCTTCGGTGTGGGATTCCCTGCCGGCGGCACAGTTGGCCGAATGGATTCTTGCGGATCGGCTGCCGGTGCGCTTCCAGCTCCAGATGCACAAGCTGCTTTGGGGTGCGGAAAGGGGCCGCTAGATTCCTGCCATGAAACCTGCGGTTATTTTGCTTTCGGGTGGCCTCGATTCAGCCACCTGCCTTGCCATAGCACACAGCGAGGGGTTTGCCTGCCATTGTCTTTCGGTCGATTACGGCCAGCGCCATGCCGCCGAACTGGTAGCGGCAGCACGTGTCGCAAACGCGCAAGGCGCCATCGAACACCGCGTCGTGCATCTGGACATCGGCCGCTTCGGCGGCTCGGCACTCACCGATGCCGGGATCGCCGTGCCAACCGACGGCGTCAAGCCGGGCATTCCGGTGACCTATGTTCCCGCGCGCAACACCATCATGCTTTCTCTTGCGCTGGGCTGGGCCGAAATACTCGGCGCGCAAGACATTTTCGTTGGCGTGAATGCGGTTGACTATTCCGGCTATCCCGATTGCCGACCCGCATTCATTCAGGCCTTCGAGAAAATGGCCAACCTGGCAACCAAGGCGGGCGTCGAGGGGCATGCGCTGAGCATCCACGCACCCCTGATCGACCTCTCCAAAGCCGCGATCATCCAACGTGGCGTGGCGCTCGGCGTCGACTACGCGCTGACTGTCTCCTGCTATCAGGCCGATGCGACAGGCCGCGCCTGTGGGCTGTGCGACGCCTGTCGTTTGCGGCGCGAAGGTTTTGCCGCCGCCGGCCTGCCGGATTCGACAGCATATCAGGCTGATCTAATATAACGATATTCATTCAGAAGGACACCCGATAAGTATTCTGTGGCAAACTATCGAAAAATATGATTCGACTCGCCCAGCGAGCGCATCCTTGAGGGGGAATCGATATGCCGCAGGAATTGCAGGGGATCGCCAGTACCGTCGTCTGGTGGGGTTTCGGGCTGGGCTTGATCTTCGGCTTTTTTGCCAACAAAACCAATTTCTGCACCATGGGCGCCGTTTCGGACGTCGTCAACATGGGCGACTGGGGGCGGATGCGCGCCTGGCTACTGACCATCGCCGTCGCCATCCTCGGCACCAACATCCTCGCCTACAACGGCACCATCAATCTCGCCAACACGATCTATACCGGCCAGAACCTGCCGTGGCTCGCCCATATCGCCGGCGGCCTGATCTTCGGCATCGGCATGACGCTCGGTTCCGGCTGCGGTAACAAGACGCTGGTGCGCGTCGGTGGCGGCAACCTGAAAGCCGTGGTGGTGTTTATCTACATGGCCTATTCGGCGAACGTCACCCTGCGCGGCATCCTCGCCGTACCACGCACCGAACTGCTGCAGACACCCGCCACAACGATCAACCTGCCGACGAACCAGACCCTGCCCCACCTTCTGCACCAGAGCCTGGGCATGGATTTGCCCACGGCAGAGCTGACCATCGCCCTCGTGCTGGCCGGTATCCTGATGGCATTCGTGCTGTTCAGCAAGTCGTTCTGGGAGAACAAGGACAACCTGCTCGCCGGCCTCGTACTCGGCGGTGTCGTCGTCGCCGGCTGGTACATCACCGGCAAGCTGGGCTGGGCGGAAAACCCCGAGACGCTCACCGAGATGGCGGTCGGCACCAATTCAAAACTCGCCGAGTCATTTTCTTTCATCGCGCCTTCGGGCTACACCCTGGAACTTTGGTCGCTCTGGACGGACAAGGGCACCGTGGTGACCTGGGGCATCGCCACCGTCTTCGGCGTCGGCATCGGCTCGTTCCTCTACGCCATGGCCACCAAGGCCTTCCGCTGGGAGCATTTCGTTTCCGCGCAAGACATGTTCCGCCACATCATCGGCGGTGTGCTGATGGGCTTCGGCGGCGTCACCGCCATGGGCTGCACGATCGGTCAGGGCATCACCGGTTTTTCGACACTGTCGATCGGCTCGATCATCACTTTCGTCGCGATCGTGGTTGGCGCATCCGCAACGATGAAATACGAATACTGGCGCATGATGCGCGAAGCCTGAACCCCATCGCGGAGCCGGATCTATCGTCCAGACAATACTTATTGCCATTCAATTACAAGCGCTGCCGGCAACGTACCGGCGGCGCACGCTGTCCGGAGGAGGGGCAGGTCGTCGGGGCGCCGTCTCGCCAGCGCCGATATTTCATGCCTCCATTCGTAATTTTCAATTTCTAATGACCAATCTATTGGAGGTAACACGATGCAATTCCGCAAATCCCTGATGACCGCCGCAGTGGCGACGATGCTGTGCGCTCCGCTTTCCGGCATGGCCCAGACCGCACCCGCTATGCCCGCCATGGGCGACTGGAGCAAGGGCATGGGCGACTGGATGACCACCATGACCAACCCGCAGATGATGAACTCGATGATGGGCATGATGGACCCGAAAGTCATGGGGCCCTGGATGACCGCCATGACCGATCCGAAGATGATGTCCGCCATGATGGGCATGATGGATCCCAAGATCATGAACGTCTGGATCAGCAGCATGACCGATCCCAAGCTGATGAACAGCATGATGGCCATGGCCGACCCGAAACTCATGACGGTGTGGATGAACACCATGACCGATCCGAAGCTCATGAACTCGATGATCGCCATGGCTGACCCGAAGATGTGGACACCCATGATCACCGCCATGACCGATCCGAAGATGATGACCAGCATGATGACCGTGGTCGATCCCAAGGTGTGGATGCCTTTCGTCAACAGCATGACCGACCCCAAGTTCATGAACAGCATGATGGCGATGGTCGAGCCGAAGGTGTGGATGCCCTTCGTCACCATGATGACCGATCCGAAGATGATGAACAGCATGACGGCCATGATGGATCCCAAGGTGATGGGCCCCTGGATGAACGCCATGACTGATCCGAAGATGATGAACAGCATGATGGCGATGGCCGATCCCAAGGTGATGACGCCCTGGATGAACGCCATGCTCGACCCGAAGATGATGGACTCCATGATGAAGATGATGGATCCCGCCGTCATGACGCCGTGGATGAATACCATGACCAATCCGCAGATGATGAACAGCATGATGGGCATGATGGATCCCAAGATGTGGACGCCCTTCATGGCGGCCATGACCGATCCGAAGATGATGAACAGCATGATGCAGATGGCCTCGCCCGAAATGATGAACCAGTGGGTCGGCATGATGACCAATCCGCAGATGATGGACGCCATGATGAAGATGATGAACCCGGCGCTCATGGTGCAGATGATGAACGCCATGTCCGTGGCCATGACTTCCATGCCGAAGATGGCCGACGACATGAACAAGTCGATGACCGGGACAGCCACTTCCGCCGCGAAGTCCGGCGCCAAGGCGGCAGGCACAGGAGCCAAGGCTGGGGCAGGCAGCGCCAAGGCCGCCGCCGACGCGGTCAAGAAGTAAGCAGTCGGTTTTTTCGGATCGCCTGGAGCGGGGACGTTTTCTCCCGCTCCCGTTTTTCCTTACCGGAGGACGGTTTTCATGTTGCGCAACATCCACAGATCCATTGCTGTCACCCTGCTGTGCGCCGGCTTGACAGCGCAGCTTTCTTTTGCAGCCGACGAGGGCGTCAAGCGCGACGGCAAGGCCAGCCAATTGCCTTCGCAAAACCTGCCGGGCGCGGCAATGCCCTTCAACATCCAGTTGCCACCCACCCGCGCCAAAGAACAAGTCGTGCCGAACACCATGCGCGAGTCGATCAGCCCCGAAGCCCGCGCCAACTTCATCACCAGCATGATGTCGGTCAGCCCCTTCTCGATGCAGGAAATGATCGCCATGATGGCGGTGAAGTACCAGGCAAAGGACGGCCTCAGCTTCGACGACGTCGTCGAGGCAATGAAAACCAAGGCCAACGAGATCAACTTCAAGTATGTCGGCGTCAATCCGCTGTGGAAGGATATCGTCGCCATCACGGGCAAGGCCGACACGCCGCGCGTCGAGTTCTACAGCTTCTGCGATGCCATGGTCGCACGCGACATTCTCGATCTCAGCCTCGAGTTCGCCATCTTCCTGCCCTGCCGCATCGCGGTCGTCGAGGACGCCCACAAGAAGATCTGGGTCGTAACCCTCGACTGGGATGTGCGTTGGCTCGACACCAACAAAAACCCCAACCAGATTTCCGCCAGTCTGCGCGAGAAGGCCATCATGGTCCGTGAAGCCATCGACAAGATCATGCGTGCCGGCGCCGAAGGGGCATTCTGATTCCCGCCCTCATGCTTGAATATTCCTGACATTTTCTCCAGAATTGACAGTTCAAGCCTTACCTCTCACCATTTTCTAGAACAGGAGACGTTTCAATGGATTTATTACGCAGAACGGTACTCAAGGGCGCGGGTGCCACGGGCGTGCTGGCCGGGCTGCTGGCGGCCGGCGTGCTCAAGCCGACGCTGGCTTATGCCAATGACTGGAACAAGGCCGCCTTCGAGGCCAAGGATTTTGACGTCGCGCTCAAGACGCTCGGTGCCGAAGGCGCCGCCGCCAATACCGCGCTGATCATGAAGGCCCCGGAAATCGCCGAGAACGGCGCCGTGGTGCCGGTCGATGTCACCAGCAACATCCCCAACACGACTTCCATCGCCATTCTGGTGAAGAAGAACCCCTTCCCGTTGGCCGCGCAGTTCGACTTCGCCAACGGCGCCCTGGCCGACGTTTCCGCACGCCTCAAGGTGGCCGAGACTTCCGTCATCCAGGCGATCGCCAAGGCGGACGGCAAGGTCTATAGCGCCCAGAAGGAAGTCAAGGTCACGGTCGGCGGCTGCGGCGGCTGAGATCCCTATCCACGGATAACGAAAAGGAAAAAACATGGCAGATCCGATGAAGATTCGCGCCCAGATGAAGGGCGATACCACCGATGTTCGCGTGCTGATGAGTCACCCGATGGAGACCGGCATGCGCAAGGACAGCGATGGCAAGACCATCCCGGCGCACCATATCCAGCTCTTGACCGTTGCCCTCAACGGCAAGACCGTCGTTTCCGGTCAGATCGCCGGCTCGGTCTCGCGCAACCCCGTCTTCGGCTTCAAGGTCAAGGGCGCCAAGGCCGGCGACAAGGTCGCCGTCACTTGGGTCGATAACAAGGGCGACAAGCGTACCGACGAAACTACCGTCGCTTAATAACTCATCTTCGGGTGGGCAAGGGGAGAGCCGTCAGCTCTCCCCTTTTTCTTTCGCTGCAAATATTTTCACAAATCCGGAATAAACCATCAGGGTGATGCGTCTAAATCGTATTACCCCATCGAAAGGCAGCTAGTCTGTGAGCTTTCTGCACTTCATCAGTCGCACGCAGCAATTCGAGAAAAAACTGGAGGAAAGCCGTTGCCGGTTGTGGCGGCTCGCCCAGTCCTGGTGCCGCAATCGTGCGCTAGCCGACGACCTGGTGCAAGACACCCTCGCCAAGGCGCTTGACCGACATGGGCAGTTGCGCGACCCCGAGGCACTGCATGCCTGGCTGTGCAGCATCTTGGCGAATGGCTGGCACGATCATCTGCGCGGCAGCAAGAACACATTGGATATCGATGCAATCGATGAGCAGGAATTGCCCGCGCATGGCTGCCCGGAGGAAGACTGCCTGCAGAACGAAATCGTCCGGCGCGTGCGGCAGGCTGTGGGGCAATTGCCGGGGGGGCAACGCGAGGTTGTCACGCTGGTCGATCTGGAAGAATTTTCCTACGCCGAGGTAGCAAACATTCTGGAAATCCCCATCGGTACGGTGATGAGTCGTCTCTCGCGCGCCCGGTCTACGCTGCGTGACTTACTTAGGGAGCAACCCGCAACCAGTGCCGTAGTCCACAGATTGAGGGGCTGAGATGCACAACACGATTTCTGACGAGATTCTGAGCGCCTATATCGATAACGAACTCGACCCGGTCGAGCATGCCGCCCTGCTCGATCGCATCACCACGGATAGCGGATTGCGTTCGCGCGCCTGCGAACTTTGGCAACTCAAACAGATGGTGCGCGGGGCCTATCCCCTGCCCCGGCAGAACGCCACCGCGGCCAACCGGGGCTTCGGAGCCTCCCGCTGGACACACGCCCTGGCTGCATCGGCACTGCTGGTCTGCGGCACAATTTCAGGCTGGTTGGTGCATGGACGCATCGACGCCGAGCGACAGATGACACACCAGATCGACGCGATCCGCGAGGAAGGTGGCCGTGTCGTGTTGCACCTGTTTTCCGACGAGCCGGCGCGCATGGAGGCCGCCTTGCGTACCGCCGAGCAACTGGCGACAGCGCGCGACGAAGCGGGACGCCCCTTCCGTGTCGAATTCATCGCCAACGGTCCGGGGCTTCATCTGCTGCGCACCGGGGGATCACCCTATGCCGCACGCATCGAAAAATTGCGCCATTTTGAAAACCTGCGCCTGGTCGCCTGTCGGCAGGCGATCGCGCGCTTGCAGGAACGCGGACTCGAGGTCAATCTCCTGCCCGGCGTCGAGGAAGCGGTGTCTGCCGAAAGCGAACTGGCCACTCGGCTGACGCAAGGGTGGCGCTATGTGCAATCGTAGCCGCGTTACCTGAAATCACTTTTTTCAACCCCACTACAACAAACCCACAGAAGGAGACGTTTCAATGGATTTATTACGCAGAACGGTACTCAAGGGCGCGGGTGCCACGGGCGTGCTGGCCGGGCTGCTGGCGGCCGGCGTGCTCAAGCCGACGCTGGCTTATGCCAATGACTGGAACAAGGCCGCCTTCGAGGCCAAGGATTTTGACGTCGCGCTCAAGACGCTCGGTGCCGAAGGCGCCGCCGCCAATACCGCGCTGATCATGAAGGCCCCGGAAATCGCCGAGAACGGCGCCGTGGTGCCGGTCGATGTCACCAGCAACATCCCCAACACGACTTCCATCGCCATTCTGGTGAAGAAGAACCCCTTCCCGTTGGCCGCGCAGTTCGACTTCGCCAACGGCGCCCTGGCCGACGTTTCCGCACGCCTCAAGGTGGCCGAGACTTCCGTCATCCAGGCGATCGCCAAGGCGGACGGCAAGGTCTATAGCGCCCAGAAGGAAGTCAAGGTCACGGTCGGCGGCTGCGGCGGCTGAGATCCCTATCCACGGATAACGAGAAGGAAAAAACATGGCAGATCCGATGAAGATTCGCGCCCAGATGAAGGGCGATACCACCGATGTTCGCGTGCTGATGAGTCACCCGATGGAGACCGGCATGCGCAAGGACGGCGATGGCAAGACCATCCCGGCGCACCATATCCAGCTCTTGACCGTTGCCCTCAACGGCAAGACCGTCGTTTCCGGCCAGATCGCCGGCTCGGTCTCGCGCAACCCCGTCTTCGGCTTCAAGGTCAAGGGCGCCAAGGCCGGCGACAAGGTCGCCGTCACCTGGGTCGATAACAAGGGCGACAAGCGTACCGACGAAACTACCGTCGCCTGAACGCACACTCTAGGGAGGAGATTATGAAAAAGCATTTCATTGGTGCACTCTGCACCATGGCGTCGATGGGCGTGGTTCTCGCCCAGACGACGGATGGCATCGATCACGCTAAAGCCGACGCCGAATTCGCCAAGTTCCGCGCCGAAATGGAGGACAGCAACCCGGCGGAACTATTTGAATTGAAAGGTGAAGAGCTCTGGAACGCCAAGCGTGGGCCGAAGAACGTATCGCTGGCCGAGAGCTGCGACATGGGTCTGGGCGTCGGCAAGCTGGAAGGCGCCTACGTCAAAAACCCACGCTACTACGCCGATGCAGACAAAGTCATGGACGCCGAGCGCCGCATCGTCTGGTGCATGACCGAGAAACAGGGCTTCAAGTACGAGGATATAGCCAAGAAGCCTTTCGCCTCGGGCAACTACACGCCCGAGATAACCAGCCTGGTCACCTTCGTCGCCGGCCATTCGCGCAACATGAAATTCGCAGTCCCGCTCGATGATCCAAAGGTCAAGGAGGTCTGGGAAATCGGCAAGGAGATCACCGCCTATCGCGCCGGCCCCTACGATTTCTCCTGCAACACCTGCCACGGCTCGGACGGCAAACGCATTCGCATGCAGAACCTGCCCAACATCAGCAAGCCGGACGGTGCCCTCAAGGGCGTGTTCGGCTGGCCTGGCTATCGCATGACCGGCGGCGTCATGCTGACCTCGCAGTGGCGCATGAACGACTGCTTCCGCCAGCAGCGCTTTCCTTCAGCCGAAGTACGCATCCGACACGGTCACAGCACTGCTGACCTACATGACCGGCACCTCGAACGGCCAGATTTACAAAGGCCCGGGCATCAAGCGCTGATCAGGAGACAGACATGAAAATCAACATACTTTTCGCCGCATTGGCAGCCACTCCCTTCCTTGCTGCTTCCCTGCCGGCACAGGCCGATGCATCGGCACGCGCCAAAGCCATCGACATAATCAAGCGCGACTTCGAGCCACGCGGGCAGGCCGACCTCGATCGCCTCGCCGAGGATGGCCTGCAGGCAATCTGCAATCGCACCGGCAACGACCCTAAAGGCGACATCGTGAAGGTTCTTGAAGCCGACCAGCTTGCAGGCGTCAAGCACCCGACCGACGGCAAACTGATGGGCGACTGGAAGGCCGGCGAAAAACTCGCCCAGAGTGGCCGCGGCTTTACCTGGAGCGACAAACCGGGCTTGCCGGTCGGCGGCAACTGCTACAACTGTCACCAGATCAGCCCGAAGGAACAGGCCTATGGCACCGTCGGTCCGAGCCTTTACCAGTTTGGCAAACTGCGCGGCAACACGCCCGACATGCAGAAAGTACACCTACAACAAGATCTACAACTCGAAGGCCTACAACGTCTGTTCCGAGATGCCGCGCTTCGGCCATGTCGGTGCGCTGAAACCCGAGCAGATAAAGGATCTGGTTGCCCTGCTGCTCGATCCCGAGTCGCCGGTCAACAAATAACCAGCCGCATTCATCAAAGCCCGGCTTTCTGCCGGGCTTTTTTTGACCCCAAGGAGACTTTCCATGTCCATGAACCGCCGCGAATTCATGCAGATGCTGGCTGCTGCCTCTGCCGCCGGCTTCGCCCTCAACAGCCGCGAACTGCTCGCCGCCCAGGGCGGTGAAATGCTTTACGACCTGCCACGTTTCGGCAATGTCCATCTACTACATTTCACCGACTGTCATGCCCAGTTGCTGCCCATCTGGTTCCGCGAGCCGAACGTCAACATCGGCATCAGTGGCGCACTCGGCAAGGTGCCCCATCTCGTTGGTGAGGATTTGCTCAAAGCCTACGGCATCAAGTCGGGTACGCGGGAGGCGCATGCCTTCAGCTATCTCGACTTTGCGCAGGCCGCCAAGACCTACGGCAAAGTAGGTGGTTTCGCCCATCTCGCCACGCTGGTCAAGCAATTGCGCGCCGGCCGGCCGAACGCCCTGCTGCTCGACGGTGGCGACACCTGGCAGGGTTCGGCCACCGCGCTGTGGACCCAGGGCCAGGACATGGTCGATGCCTGCAAGCTGCTTGGCGTCAACGTGATGACGGGACACTGGGAGTACACGCTCGGCGACAAACGCGTCAAGGAGATCGTCGAAAAGGATTTTGCCGGCAAGGTCGATTTTGTTGCCCAGAACGTCAAGACCACCGACTTCGGCGACCCGGTCTTCAAGCCCTACGTGATCCGTGAGATGAACGGCGTCAAGGTCGCAGTCGTCGGCCAGTCGTTCCCCTACACGCCCATCGCCAACCCGCGCTACATGGTGCCCGACTGGACCTTCGGCATCCAGGACGAGGAGATGCAGAAAGCCGTGAATACCGCGCGCGGCGAAGGTGCGCAGGTGGTCGTCCTGCTTTCCCACAACGGCATGGACGTCAACCTCAAGATGGCCTCGCGTGTCACCGGCATCGACGCGATTCTTGGTGGCCACACCCACGACGGCGTGCCGCAGCCGGTCAAGGTCAAGAACCCCGGTGGCGTCACGCTCGTCACCAACGCTGGCTCGAATGGCAAGTTCCTCGGCGTACTCGATTTCGATGTGAAAGGCGGCAAGATCTCCGACTTCCGCTACAAGCTGCTCCCCGTGTTCTCCAACCTGCTGGCAGCCGATACCGAAATGGCGGCCCTCATCGAGAAGGTACGCGCGCCCTACCAGTCCAAGCTGGAAGAGAAGCTCGCTGTCAGCGAAGGCCTGCTCTATCGCCGCGGCAACTTCAACGGCAGCTGGGACCAGTTGATCCTCGACGCGATGATGGAAGTGAAGGGTGCCGACCTGGCCTTTTCTCCCGGCTTCCGCTGGGGCACATCGATCCTCCCGGGACAGGCGATCACCTTTGAACACGTCATGGACCAGACCGCCATCACCTACCCGATGTCGACGCTCACCGAAATGAGCGGCGAACAGATCAAGGTGATCCTCGAGGATGTCTGCGACAACCTGTTCAACCCCGACCCCTACTATCAGCAGGGTGGCGACATGGTGCGCGTCGGCGGGCTGACCTACGCCTGCGATCCGAACGCGAAGATCGGCAACCGCATCCAGGACATGCGCCTGAATGGCAAACCGCTGGATGCAGCAAAAAAGTACAAGGTCGCCGGCTGGGCGCCCGTCGCGGAAGGTGCAACGGGCGAGCCGATCTGGGAAGTCGTTGCGCGCTGGCTGCGCGACAAGAAAACCGTCACGCCGCGCCAGCTCAACACACCGAAGCTGATCGGTATCGCCGGTAACGCCGGGCTGGCCTGATAGCCGCGGCAAGCGCTGACGGGGCGTATTATCGCCGTCCCGCCAGCGCCGACTTTTTCACCCATGAACTTCGCTTTGCTCGACTACCGCAACGGCATCCATGCCTTCGATGCCGGCTATGTGCGCCACCAGTTGGCGGCCATCCACCTGATCGTCGATGACGGCCGCGCCGCCTTCGTCGATACCGGCAGCAACAGCAGTCTGCCAAACGCATTACAGGCGCTTGACCAGCTAGGACTAGCGCCGGAAGACGTCGATTACGTACTGCTCACCCACATCCATCTCGACCATGCCGGCGGTGCGGGGGCAATGATGGCGGCCTTCCCCAACGCGAAACTCGTCGTGCATCCGCGCGGTGCACGTCACATGATCGACCCGACCAAGCTGATGGCGGCAACCGAGCAGGTCTATGGCCGCGACCGGGCGCGCGAACTGTACGGCGAACTGCTGCCGATCCCCGCCGCACGTGTCATCGAGACTTTCGACGGCATGGTGCTGAAGCTTGGCCGGCGCGAACTGGCCTTTTACGATTCTCCCGGGCATGCAAAGCATCATGTCTTCATTCACGACCGGTCGGCGCAGGGAATCTTCACGGGCGACACCTTCGGCATCAGCTACCGCGAATGTGACGTGGATGGCCGGCCGTTCCTGATGCCATCCACCACCCCATCACAGTTCGACCCGGTCGATCTGCGCGACTCGGTGGAACACATGATTTCGCTCGCCCCCGAAGCGGTTTACCTGACCCACTTCAGTCGCATCGCGCCGCCACGTGCCCTCGCTGAAGCCGTGTTACGCCGACTCGACGATTTCGTCGGCCTGACCCTCAAGGCCGTCAAGGCCAATAAAGAACCACTACCCGCCCTGCGCGCAGCGCTCGCTGACTACGTGCTGGTGGAAGCGCGCGCGCACGGTGTCACACTGCCGGACGAGGAAGTTCTTGGACTGTGGCGCATGGATATTGACCTCGATGCGCAAGGGCTGGTGATCTGGGCACAGGGGTAAAATCCCCCGCGATGCTCTCCCCCCGCTTTGTCCATCTCCGCCTCCACAGCGAATACTCGATTACCGACGGCCTGACGCGGCTGGATGCAGCCGTGGCACGGGCTGCCGCCGATGGCATGCCGGCGCTGGCGCTCACCGACCTCGCCAACCTGTTCGGCATGGTCAAGTTCTACACGGCGGCGCGCGGCCGGGCTTGAAGCCGATAGTCGGCGCGGATGTCTGGATCGCCGAAGAGGAAACAGCCACCCCCGACCCGACACGCGAAATCACCTCGCGCCTGCTGCTGCTGGCAAAGAATCACGCCGGATATCTGCGGCTATGCGAGCTGCTGACTTCCGCCTACCTGCGACCGCGCCGTCATGGGCGTGCCGAGATTGCACGCGCGGCTTTCCGGGGCGACAACAGCGGCCTGATCGCCTTGTCCGGCGCGCACTTCGGCGAGGTGGGCCAGTGGCTCGCCGCGGCCAAGCACGACAAGGCGCTGGCCGCCGCAAGCGCTTGGGCGACACTGTTCCCGGGCAACTTCTACCTCGAGATCCAGCGTCCCAACGGTTCGACCAATCATCCGGCGCAGGAAGGCCTGATCGCCGCGACGCTGCGGCTGGCCGCCGAACCCACCTTGAATTTGCCGGTGGTGGCGACGCATCCCGTGCAGTTTCTCGATGCGGAAGACTTCCGCGCCCACGAGGCGCGCGTCTGCATCGCCGAGGGATACGTATTGGGCGACAAGCGCCGCCCGCAGCACTTCAATGCGGCGCAGTACTTCAAGACGCAGGACGAGATGTGCGCCCTCTTCGCCGATCTGCCCGAAGCGCTGGCGAACAGCGTGGAGATCGCACGGCGCTGCAACCTCTCGCGTGGAACTGGGCAAGAGCCGGCTGCCGGAGTTTCCTACGCCGCCCGGTGTTTCGATCGAGGACTATCTCGGCAGGGAAGCGCGCGCGGGGCTGGAGCAACGTCTTGTCCATCTCTACCCCGACGCGGCCGAGCGCGACAACGCAAGTAAAAATCTGCGCTCGCAATACGGCCAATACTTTGAAAGGCTCGAATTCGAGATCCAGACCATCGTGCAGATGGGCTTTCCCGGCTACTTTTTGATCGTCGCCGACTTCATCAACTGGGGCAAGAACAACGGCGTTCCCGTGGGGCCGGGACGCGGCTCCGGCGCCGGATCGCTGGTCGCCTACAGTCTCGGCATCACCGACCTCGACCCGCTGCGCTACGAGTTGCTGTTCGAGCGCTTCCTCAACCCCGAGCGCGTGTCGATGCCCGACTTCGACATCGACTTCTGTCAGGAGGGGCGCGACCGGGTAATCGACTACGTGCGCCAGCGCTACGGTGCCCACGCCGTATCGCAGATCGTCACCTTCGGCACGCTGGCGGCAAAGGCCGTGATCCGCGATGTCGGCCGCGTGCTCGACCTCGGCTTCAACTTCGTCGACCAGTTCGCCAAGCTGATTCCCAACGAGCTGGGCATCACGCTGGCCAAGGCCCGCGAGCAGGAACCGGCGATCAACGAGCGCCTGAAGCAGGAAGAGGAGTTGAACGAACTCTGGACGCTTGCCGTCAAGCTGGAGGGCCTGACGCGCAACGTCGGCATGCACGCGGGGGGCGTACTGATCGCGCCCGGCAAGCTGACCGATTTCTGCCCGCTCTACTCGGCCGATGGCGGCGTGACGGTCAGCCAGTTCGACAAGGACGACGTGGAGAAGGCCGGACTGGTGAAATTTGACTTCCTCGGTCTGCGCACGCTCACCATCCTCGCCGAGACGGTCGCCCTCATCAAGGAAGTGGCGGGCATCGAGGTACAACTTGAAAACCTGCCGCTCGACGATGCCGCGACCTATGACGACATCTTCAAGACGGCCAACACCACGGCAGTGTTCCAGTTCGAATCGCGCGGCATGAAGGACGCGCTGGTACAGGCGCGCCCCGACCGCATCGATGACCTGATCGCCCTGAATGCGCTCTACCGACCCGGCCCGATGGACTTCATCCCGAGCTTCATCGCCCGCAAGCACGGCCGCGAGCGCGTGATCTACCCGCACCCGAGTCTGGAGAAGGTCCTCGGCACCACCTACGGCATCATGGTGTACCAGGAGCAAGTGATGCAGACCGCGCAAATCGCGGCCAATTACACGCTGGGCGGCGCCGACCTGTTGCGCCGCGCAATGGGCAAGAAAAAACTTGAGGAGATGGCGGAGCAGCGCGAGATATTCGTCAGGGGCGCTGCTGAAAACAACATCGGCGCGGCGAAGGCCAACGAGATCTTCGACACGATGGAGAAATTTGCCGGCTATGGCTTCAACAAGTCCCACGCCGCCGCTTACTCGCTGGTCGCCTACCAGACCGCCTGGCTCAAACGTCACCATCCCGCCGCCTTCATGGCGGCGACGCTGTCATCGGAAATGGCCGACACCGACAAGGTGCAGTTCTTCTTCAACGACGCCCGGGCCAATGGCATCGTCTTCCTGCCGCCCGACATCAATACCGGCGTCGTGCGCTTCCGGCCGGAAGATACCCGGACGATCCGTTACGGCCTTGGCGCGGTCAAGGGCACGGGTGAGTCGGCCTTGTCTGTCATCCTCAAGGCGCGCGAAGCCGGGGACTTTACCGACCTGTTCGACTTTTGCCGCCGTGTCGACAAGCGTGTCGTCAATCGCCGCGTCATCGAATCGCTGATCCGCGCCGGTGCCTTCGATGGCATCGACGATCACCGCGCCAAGCTGCTCGCCTCGGCGGGACGGGCTCTGGAGGCCGCCGACCAGGCCGAGCGTAACGCACATCAGGGCGGACTGTTCGACGCACCCGAGGGCGCCGCAACACCAGAAACGCATTACGTCGAGGTACCCCGCTGGAGTGAGCGCGAACGGCTACTCAACGAGAAGCAGGCGCTCGGCTACTTTTTCTCCGGCCACCCCTTCAACGCCTATGTCGATGAAATTGCCGCATTCGCGCGGCGGCGCCTCGCCGATCTCGAGCCACAGCGCGAGCCGGCACTGCTGTGCGGCGTAGTGCTCGGCGTACGCACGCAGATGGCACGCCGCGGCAAGATGGCCATCGTCATGCTCGACGACGCCAGCGCCCAGGTCGAGATCACGGTGTACAGCGAGCTTTGGGATGCCGCACGCAGCAAGATCCGGGAAGACGAGATACTGGTTGTCGAGGGCAAGATCAGCCGCGACGACTTCAACGGCGGCCTGCGCATCGTGGCCGACAATCTGATGACCTTGACCGAGGCGCGTGGACGCTATGCGCGCGTGCTCAAGATCGCTCTCAACAGTGCGCCCGCACTCCAAAATGCGTCGAACAGTGAAACCGCCGGCCGCCTGCGCACATTGCTCTCTCCTTACCGGGCAACCGACAGTACCTGCCCGGTGCGCCTGTGCTACCGCAACAGCGAAGCCGAAACCGAGCTGACCCTGCCCGATGCCTGGCGCGTGAGACTCGACGACAGCCTGCTCGCCGCACTGCATGACTGGCTCAAACCGGAAAACGTGCGACTGATTTACGGCTAGCGCCGACTTTCGTGCGCGCGCCACCAGGCAATGAATTCTTCCAGGGGCATGGCCGCGGAATACAGGAAGCCCTGCCCCCGGTCGCAGCCTAGCTGGGCAACAATCGCTGCCGTCTCCACCGTTTCGACGCCTTCGGCCACCACCACCATGTCCAGACGATGGGCCAGTTGCGCGAGGGAAGCGATGATCTCGCAGTCGCGTTTGGAGGTCTCCGCATAGCGGACGAAACTCTGGTCGATCTTGACTTCCTGGACGGGCAAACGCTGCAGATAACTCATGCTGGCATAGCCCGTGCCGAAATCGTTGACAGAGAGATGAAACCCCTGCTTGCGCAGGTTCTGCAGAACTTCGATGACCTGCTCGGTATCCTCGATCATCAGCGTTTCGGTCAATTCGAACAGCAGGCATTCCGGAGCAAGTTCCCAGGTGGCCAGCGTCTGGGCAATAAGCTCGGGCAATTCGGCATCGAGGAGATCGTTGGCCGAAAGATTGACCGATAGGACGATGGGGATGTTTTCAGCCCGCAGCCGATGCTGAATTTGCATGGCCTGCTGCAATAGCCAGCGGGTAAAGGTACCACGTAGTCCGAGACGCTCCACCGCAGCCAGGGTGTGATTCGGCGGAATGTGCTCGCCAGCCGGCAAGTGCCAGCGCAGCAGCGCTTCGCAGCCGCCACAGCGGCCATCACTCAGATCGATCTGGGGTTGCAGGTACAGGGAAAGGCCCGGCGCACCACTCAGCGCATGCGGCAATTCGGCATGCAGTTGCTGCTGGGCGCTATCGGCCTGCTCCATGGCCGGGTCGTAGACGGCATAGCGGGACCCCGTCCGGTCGGCGGTCAGGCAGGCAATGCGGGACGACTGGACGAGATGGCGCGGATTGTCCCCATCGTCGGGGCACAAGGCGCCACCGCACGCGACACGCAGCGTCAGGAAACCACCATCCTTGTCCGGCAGCGGATCGGCAAACAAGGCGTCGAGCCGCATCATCGCCAACATCACCGGCACGCTGCTCGGCAGATCGGCCAGGACCAGCAGCCACTCCCAGTGGCCTGCCGAGTACAGTTGGTCTTGCGGGCGCAGCGCGCCGGCCAGCCGGCGCGTGATCTCAGTGCGCAAACTGTGATCGGCCTCTGGGGCCAGACGGAATAGGGCGGGGTCGGGGAGTATGGCGAAGTTAATGATGCCGACGCACTGCGCCGCATCGAGCTGCTGTGTCAGGCGCGCAATATCCGCCAGGGCGACGGCCAGGCCGGGCAGGCCCGTGGCAGGATCGATACGGCGGTCGCCGGGACGGGGAACTGAACCTACTGGGATCATCTCAGCCAAGGTAGAAATCGGCCGGATTGATGCCGTAGGCATCCATCGGCAACGAACGGACGATGCGATAGGGCTCACCGGTACTACAGGCAGGATCCATGACCAGATCGAGCGTGCGGGGGCGGCGCTCGACGGATTTGTCGGGGCCGAGGACGATCATGATGCGCGGCTTGAGCCGGCGCACCTGATTTTGCTGGATAACCACGCCCACCTCGCCGCTGTTGAGTTCCACGAGCGTACCGATGGGATAGAGGCCGACGCACTGAATCAACTGGTCCACAAGGGGCGCGCGGAATTTCTGTGCCGCGCATGTGAATCAGGCTTTCCAGCGCGTGCTGGCTGGAAATGGCGGAGCAGTACGCACGCTGGCGCGTCATGGCGCAATAGCTGTCAATCAGCCCGGCCAGTTCGGCGTGCAGGCTGATTTTTTCTCCCTGAATGCGGCGCGGATACCCGCTGCCGTCGAACCGCTCGTGATGACTGCCGACGATATTCAGCGCTTCGAGCGAAAACTCGGGCTGTCCGACCAGAATTTTCATGGAACTGGCAACATGGGACTGGACCAGGGCAAGCTCTGCGTCGGTCAGGGCCTCGCGTTTGCTGAGCAGCGTTTCGGGAAGGTTGATCTTGCCGACATCCTGCATCAATCCGACCAGTCCCAGCAGTTCCACGACACTGGCCGGCATGCCGAGAAAGCGCGCGATCACCATCATATGGACCGAAACGTCGACAGCGTGGTCATAGGAATACTCATCGCTGGAGCGCAGGCGCGTCAGCCAGATCATGGCGTCCGGATTGCGTTCCACTGCCTCGGCCATTTCCGAAACCAGGCCAGCGACCTCGGTTATGTCGCCAGAGATCGCGGCACCCATCGCCGTACGGATCGACTCGAGTTTATTCTTGACATCGTTGACGATCGGCGCCGAGTACAGAAGTTCGGCCTCGAGCTTGCTCTGGTTATCGATGCCAAGGATTTGCGGAACCTGCTTGCCGGCACGCCGCGGGGGCTTTTCGCGCAAGAGGCGGCAAACGGCGTGGAACTCCTCCGGCACCCTCTCGATGGTGTAAGCAGGCGTGGATGAACCACTAAAACCGGGGGCAATCTTGTTTCGCTTCTCGGCAACGAAATGCGTCCCCACCGAGCGGCTGCGATCGATGGTCACGGTCGCGCAGTACTGTTGCAGATCGGCGACCTGTTTGTCGTTCTCGATCAGAAAGCCCTGCAGCAGGAATGGCGTCTCCAGCCAGGGACGGTCCAGTTCGAGGACGAACATGCCCTTGGTAACCTGCTTGGTGGAGATGACTTCTTTCATGATGCGAATATTACGCCGTCCTGCCAGCGCCGAGTTTTACCGTTGCTCGAAGCCGCTGAATGTACCACTGCCGAGTTCGACGGCGACCTGTTCGACCTCAGCCTTGGGCGGGCCGCGCCGCGCCCAGTGCATGATGGCCGCGAGTTGTTCGGCATTTCCCGCGACCATCGCCTCGACGCTGCCGTCGCTGCGATTTCTCACCCAGCCGGTGACACCGAGCAGCAGCGCTTCCTGCGTCATGCTACCGCGATACCAGACGCCTTGCACCCGGCCGGTGATCATCAGGTGCCGGACCTCCATGTTTCTATGCCTCCGCCGGGCCGCCCCAAGGAGGCATGCGCCCCCCCGTGGGGGGCAGCGAGCCGGTTTTGCGAGCGTGGGGGGCCATTACTTCACTTGCATACCCGGCGTGGCGCCGGAATCGGGCGAAAGCAGGTAGAGGCCGGCGGTCTTGCCCTCGGCATCGGAAGCGGCGAGCACCATGCCCTCGCTCATGCCGAACTTCATCTTGCGCGGCGCGAGGTTGGCGACCATCACGGTCAGTCGGCCGACCAGTGTCGCCGGATCGTAGGCCGATTTGATGCCGGCGAAAACCTGTCTTGTTCCCAATGGGCCAAGATCGAGACTCAGCTTGAGCAGCTTCTGGGCTCCCTCGACGTGTTCGGCATTGGCGATGCGCGCGATGCGCAGATCGACCTTGGAAAACGCGTCGATGGAAATGTGCTCCGCATGTTGCGCATTGGCCTCGGCCAGCTGCTGGTGCTGGGCGTGACGCTGCGGCGAATGCGCCTCGGGCGGCGGGGCCGGTGGCACCGCTGGCGCCAGCGATTCCCGGTTGGCGGCGAGCAGCGCATCGACCTGCTTGCCTTCGACGCGCGTCATCAGGTGCTCGTAGGGATTGATCGCATGCGCCGGCGGCAGCAGGTGGCCGGCATCGCGCCAGTGCAGCGGCGCGCTGTTGAGGAACTCCTCGGCACGCTGCGTGAGTTTCGGACAAACCGGCTTGAGGTAGAGCGCGAGCAGGCGGAAAGCATTGATCAGCATGGTGCAGACCACGTGCAGTTCGCGCTCCTTGCCGCCCTGCTTCGCGAGCTTCCACGGCTGGTGATGATCGACATACTGGTTCACCTGGTCGGCCAGCGCCATGATCCGGCGGAGGGCACGGCCAGAGTCCCGGGCCTCATAGTAGGTGGCGATTTCTTCAGAGGCCAGCATCAACTCGGGCAGGCTGCCCATGAAACGTTCACCGAAGGGCTCGTCCAGCAGCTTGCCGTCGAAATGCTTGGCGATGAAGCCGGCGGCGCGGCTGGCAATGTTGATGAACTTGCCGACGAGGTCGCTGTTGACGCGGCTGACGAAGTCGTCGAGGTTGAGGTCGATGTCCTCCATCGTGCCGTTGAGCTTGGCGGCAAAGTAGTAGCGCAGCCACTCCGGGTTCAGGCCCTGGGCAAGATAGCTTTCGGCGGTAATGAAGGTGCCGCGCGACTTCGACATCTTGGCGCCGTTGACAGTCAGAAAGCCATGCGCGAAGACGTTGGTCGGTGTGCGGTAGCCGGCGTGCTGCAGCTCGGCCGGCCAGAACAGCGCGTGGAAATAGAGGATGTCCTTGCCGATGAAGTGGTACAGCTCGGTCTTCGAACCGGGCTTCCACCAGGCGTCGAAATCGAGCCCCTGTTTCGCGCAGAAATTCTTGAACGAGCCCATGTAGCCGATCGGCGCATCGAGCCAGACATAAAAATACTTGCCCGGTGCACCGGGAATCTCGAAACCGAAATACGGCGCATCGCGCGAAATGTCCCAGTCGGTGAGCTTGTTTTCGCCCGCTTCGCCAAGCCACTCGTGCAGTTTGTTGGCGGCCTCGGTTTGCAGGCTGCCCTGGCGCGTTCACTCACGCAAGAATTTCTGGCAGCGTGGATCGGACAGCTTGAAGAAGTAATGATCGGAGGACTTGAGTACGGGTTGGGCGCCAGAGACGGCCGAATACGGGTTTGTCAGCTCGGTCGGCGCATAGGCTGCACCACAGGCTTCGCAACTATCGCCGTACTGATCCTGCGCATGGCACTTCGGGCACTCCCCCTTGATGAAGCGGTCGGGCAGGAACATCTGCTTGACCGGGTCGTAGTACTGCTCGACCGCGCGTACTTCGATCAGCCCGGCGGCCTTGAGCTTGGTGTAGATATCCTCGGCGTAGAAGCGCGTCTCGTCGCTGTGTGTCGAATGGTAGTTGTCGAACTGCACATGAAACCCGGCAAAGTCGCGGCTGTGTTCGCCGTGCACCCGGGCAATCAAGGCCTCCGGCGTGATGCCTTCTTTCTCGGCGCGCAGCATGATCGGCGTGCCGTGCGTGTCGTCGGCGCAGACGTACCAGCATTCATGGCCGCGCAGCTTCTGGAAGCGCACCCAGATATCGGTCTGGATGTATTCGACAAGGTGGCCGAGATGGATGGCGCCGTTGGCGTATGGCAGGGCGGAGGTGACGAGGATCTTGCGGGTGGTCATGGCGATAAGGGAATGAATTTGTGGCTTGATTCTAACAGTCGGTACCCGCCCGACACCGCCAGACGCCGTCTTGCCAGCGCCGACTTTTGCGCTGACGCGCCACTTGCCGGCCTTGAATGCGCCTGTCGCGTCCCCATTTGCTCGTGGCAACCTCAGGGCAATTTCCGCGCCTGATAAAATTCACCGCATTTTCCATTCCCCGCTCCCAAGAGGCTCCCTCCCATGTCGCTTACCGAACAATCCATTCAGACGGCCCTGCAGGCCATCGTCGACCCCAACACCGGCAAGGATCTCGTCGCCAGCCGCAGCGCAAAGAACATCAAGATCAACGGCGCCGACGTCGCCGTGGATGTCGAGCTGGGCTACCCGGCCAAGAGCCAGATCGATCCGATCCGCCAGCAGGTGATCAACGCGATCAAGGCCGTGCCGGGTGTCGGCAACGTCTCGGCTAACGTCTATTCGAAGATCGTCTCGCATGCCGTGCAGAAGGGCGTGAAGCTGGTGCCGGGCGTCAAGAACATCATCGCCATCGCCTCCGGCAAGGGCGGCGTCGGCAAATCGACCACCGCCGTCAATCTTGCCTTGGCCTTATTCGCCGAGGGGGCAAAGGTTGGCATTCTCGACGCCGACATCTACGGCCCGTCGCAGCCGCAAATGCTGGGCATCGCGGACCAGCAGCCGGATACCTCCGACGGCAAGAAACTCGAGCCGATGCAGGCGCACGGCCTGCAAGCGATGTCGATCGGTTTCCTGATCGACCCCGAAACCCCGATGGTCTGGCGCGGCCCGATGGTCACGCAGGCGCTGACGCAACTGCTCGGCGACACCAACTGGAGCGACCTCGATTACCTGGTGGTCGACCTGCCCCCCGGCACGGGCGACATCCAGCTCACACTGGCGCAACAGGTGCCGGTCACCGGCGCGGTGATCGTCACCACGCCGCAGGACATTGCCCTGCTCGACGCGCGCAAGGGCCTCAAGATGTTCGAGAAGGTGGGCATTCCGATCCTCGGCATCGTCGAGAACATGAGCATCCACATCTGTTCGAACTGCGGCCACGAGGAGCACATCTTCGGCACCGGCGGCGGCGAGAAGATGAGCAAGGATTACGCGGTGGAAATGCTCGGCTCCCTGCCGCTCGACCGCAACATCCGCGAGCAGGTCGATTCTGGTTCGCCCTCCGTGGTGGCTGAGCCGGAGGGCCGGGTCACGGAAATCTACAAGGGCATCGCCCGCCGCATCGCGGTCAAGATCGCCGAGCAAGCCAAGGACCATTCGGCCAAGTTCCCGAGCATTGTCGTCCAGAACACCTGATGCGTGGTTTCGTCCTGATGCTCGGCGCACTGTTCTCGCTCCTCGGCTGCGACCGGACGGGCGAGTTGCGCCCGGGCATCTCGACGACGGCCGAAGTCATCGAGAAAATGGGCCAGCCGACCATGGAGTGGCAAGAAGGCGCGAACCAGGTCTGGGAATATCCCTTCACGCCGGAAGGCATCCGCAACTACATGCTGACCATCGGCCCGGACGGCATCCTCAAGGCCATGGATCAGGTGCTCACGCCCGAGAACTTCGCGCGCGTGCAGCCCGGCATGACGCGGCAACAAATTCGCCGCCTGCTGGGCAAGCCGGCCTCGGTGCAGTTCTTCGAACTCAAGCAGGAAGAGGTCTGGGAATGGAAGGAACAAACGTCCCAACCCGGCAGCGACATGCGCTTCAATGTGTATTTCAGCAACACCGGCCAGGTCACGCAGACGGGAAGACATGAGACTCCCAGGGGCGGATAGAGGATAATCGCGCCTTCGCAAGCAAAGAGACAGCACCGATGGCCATCAAATCAGACAAGTGGATCCGCCGCATGGCGCAGGAGCACGGCATGATCGAGCCGTTCTCGCCGGAACTCGTGCGCGAGGAAAATGGCCAGAAGATCGTTTCCTACGGCACGTCGAGCTACGGTTATGACATCCGCTGCGCCGACGAATTCCGCGTCTTTACCAACATCAACTCGACCATCGTCAACCCGAAAAACTTTGACCCGAATTCCTTCGTCGAGGTTTCGGGCAAGGGCTATTGCGTGATCCCGCCCAACTCCTTTGCGCTGGCACGCACCATGGAATACTTCCGCATTCCGCGCAGCGTTCTCACGGTCTGTCTCGGCAAGAGCACCTATGCGCGCTGCGGCATCATCGTCAATGTCACTCCCTTCGAACCCGAATGGGAAGGTTATGTCACACTGGAATTTTCCAACACGACCCCCCTGCCCGCCAAGATTTACGCCGGCGAGGGCTGCGCCCAGGTGATCTTTTTCGAGGCCGATGAGGTCTGTGAAACCTCCTACAAGGACCGCGGCGGCAAATACCAGGGGCAGTTGGGCGTCACCCTGCCGAAGATTTAACGCCTAGCGCCCACCCTTTTCCTCTTATTTCGCGACCCGCCCCCAACTCACAGGCGGGTCTTTGCACTTTAGGAGTGCCAGATGCGTTTCCACTTCCCCATCATCATCATCGACGAGGACTTCCGTTCCGAGAACGTCTCGGGCCTGGGTATTCGTGCGCTGGCCGAAGCGATCAAAGCAGAGGGCATCGACGTGCTGGGGGTTACCAGCTACGGTGACCTGAGTTCCTTCGCCCAGCAGCAGAGCCGCGCGTCGGCCTTCATTCTCTCGGTAGACGACGAGGAGCTGGCCAACGAGGCAGAGGAAACCATCGCCGAGTTGCGCACCTTCGTCGAGCAGATTCGCTACAAGAACGCCGAGATCCCGATCTTCCTCCACGGTGAGACGCGCACCAGCCGGCACATTCCGAACGACATCCTGCGCGAGTTGCACGGCTTCATCCACATGTACGAGGACACGCCGGAGTTCATCGCCCGCCACGTCGTGCGCGAAGCGAAGAGCTACCTCGATTCGCTGCCGCCGCCTTTTTTCCGCGCGCTGGTGCACTACGCCGCCGACGGCTCCTACTCATGGCACTGCCCCGGCCACTCGGGCGGCGTCGCCTTCCTGAAGAGTCCGGTCGGCCAGATGTTCCATCAGTTCTTCGGCGAAAACATGTTGCGCGCCGACGTCTGCAACGCAGTTGAAGAGCTTGGCCAACTGCTCGACCATACCGGCCCCGTCGTGGCGTCCGAGCGCAATGCCGCACGCATCTTCAACGCCGACCACCTGTTCTTCGTCACCAATGGCACCTCGACCTCGAACAAGATCGTCTGGCATTCGACCGTCGCGCCCGGCGACATTGTCGTTGTCGACCGCAATTGCCACAAGTCGATCCTGCACGCGATCATGATGACCGGCGCCGTACCCGTCTTCCTCATGCCGACGCGCAACAACTACGGCATCATCGGCCCGATTCCGAAAAGCGAGTTCACCTGGGACAACATCAAGAAGAAGATCGACGCCAATCCCTTCATCACCGACAAGAACGCCAAGCCGCGCGTGCTCACCATCACGCAAAGCACCTATGACGGCGTGATGTACAACGTCGAGGATATCAAGGAGATGCTCGACGGCAAGATCGACACCCTGCACTTCGACGAGGCCTGGCTGCCGCACGCCGCCTTCCACGACTTCTACGGCGATTACCATGCGATCGGCGCCGACCGGCCGCGCTGCAAGGAATCGATGATCTTCTCGACACAGTCCACGCACAAGCTGCTGGCCGGCCTGTCGCAGGCTTCGCAGATCCTCGTGCAGGATGCGCAGGAGAACAAGCTCGACCGCGACGTGTTCAACGAAGCCTATCTGATGCACACCTCGACCTCGCCGCAGTATTCGATCATCGCCTCCTGCGACGTCGCCGCAGCGATGATGGAGGCGCCTGGCGGCCCGGCACTGGTCGAGGAATCGATCCGTGAAGCGCTCGATTTTCGCCGCGCGATCCGCAAGGTGGACGAGGAATATGGGGCCGACTGGTGGTTCAAGGTGTGGGGGCCTGACGACCTTTCCGAAGAAGGCATCGAGGAGCGCGACGCCTGGATGCTGAAGACCGGCGCACGCTGGCATGGCTTCGGCAACCTCGCCGAGGGCTTCAACCTGCTCGATCCGATCAAGGCCACCGTCATCACGCCGGGACTCGACGTGGATGGTGACTTCGCCGACGACATCGGCATTCCCGCCGCGATCGTCACCAAGTACCTCGCCGAGCACGGCGTCATCGTCGAGAAGTGCGGGCTCTACAGCTTCTTCATCATGTTCACCATCGGCATCACCAAGGGCCGCTGGAACACGCTGGTGACGGCCTTGCAGCAGTTCAAGGACGACTACGACAAGAACCAGCCGCTCTGGAAAATGCTTCCCGAATTCGTCGTCAAACACCCGCGTTACGAGCGCATCGGCCTGCGCGACCTGTGCACCCAGATCCACGAGGTTTACAAGGCCAAGGACGTGGCGCGCCTGACGACCGAAATGTACCTGTCAAACATGGAACCGGCGATGCGCCCGGCCGACGCCTTCGCCAGGATGGCCCACCGCGAAATCGAGCGCGTGCCGATCGATGCGCTCGAAGGCCGCGTCACGGCGGTGCTGCTGACCCCGTATCCGCCGGGCATCCCGCTGCTGATTCCAGGCGAACGCTTCAACACCACCATCGTGCGTTACCTGCAATTCGCCCGCGAATTCAATGCCAAATTTCCCGGCTTCGAGACCGACATCCACGGCCTCGTCAAGTCGGAAGGCAACGGCTACTACGTTGACTGCGTCAGTTCATAAGAAACACGCCGGGCCGCCCCAAGTGTTGCTTAGCCCCTTGGGGGGAGAGCGCCGCGCAGCGGTGCTTGCGGGGGGATCTCGTAGGTTACAAAGGCGTAGGCGAGGCCAGCCGCCGACCTGCCGGTCTCGCGTCTGACCTCGCGCCATTGCGTGCGGTCGTAGGCGGGAAAGTGCGCGTCGCCCTCGAACACGGCGTCGATCTCGGTGAGCTCCAGTCGCTGCGCGTGCGGCAACGCGTGGCTGTAGAGCTCCGCTCCGCCAATAATAAACGCCGTCCTGCCAGCGCCGACTTTAATGGCCCCCCTCGCTCGCAGCCCCGGCTCGCTGCCCCCCACGGGGGGAGCGTCGGCTTGGGGCTGCCCTTCGCCGACTTTCTGCGCTTCTTCAAGTGAATGCACGACTGTCGCGCCGGGGGCAACAAAGGCGGGGTCGCGCGTTAGGACGATGTTCAGGCGGCCGGGCAGTGGCCGAAAGTGCGTCGGCAGCGACTCCCAGGTCTTGCGTCCCATGATCACGGCGTGGCCCGTAGTCAGCGCCCTGAAGTGCTTCAGGTCTTCTGGCAGATGCCAGGGCAGGGCGTTGTTCTTGCCGATGACGCCGTTTTTCGCCACGGCGGCAATGAGCACCATCATTCCGCTTTGAGGCTCCGGTAGAGATCGAGATAACGTTGCGCCGGGCCGCGCCAGCTGTAGTCACCCGCCATCGCATTGCGTTGCAGTTGGCGCCAGCGCTGCTTGTCATGCCACAGATCGGCCGTTCTGCGCGCCGTGGCGAGAATCGCCTCCGGCGTGGCCGCATCGCAGACAAAGCCGTTGGCACTGCCGGCGGCCAGTCCCGTCACGGAATAATCGACCACCGTGTCGGCCAGGCCACCCGTGGCGCGCACCAGTGGCGGCGTACCGTAGGCCAGGCTGTACATCTGGTTAAGCCCGCAGGGCTCGAAACGCGAGGGCATGAGGAAACAATCCGCGCCCGCCTCGATGCGATGCGCCAGCGCCTCGTTGAAGCCGATGGTGACGGAAACCTTGTCCGGATGGCGCGCCTCGAGATCGCGGAATGCGGCTTCCAACAGCTTGTCACCGCTGCCCAGCACCGCCAGTTGCGCGGGCAGGGCCACGAGTTGGTCACCGCTTCTCGCCACCAGGTCGAGTCCCTTCTGGGTCGTGAGGCGACTCACCACGCCGAACAGCGGGCAGTCATCGCGCACCGCAAGGCCCATCTCGCGCTGCAGAGCCGCCTTGTTACTGCGCTTGGCGTCGAGGTGAGCGAAATCATAATGCGCAGCGAGATGCTGATCCCGTGCCGGATTCCAGACGTCGGTATCGATGCCGTTGAGGATGCCGGTGAGCTGCGTGGCGCGAGTCTGCAGCAATCCCTGCATGCCCATGCCTTCCGCTTCGGTCAGGATCTCGCGTGCATAGGTCGGACTCACCGTGGTCAGCGCGTCGGCATGGCGCAGTCCGGCCTTGAGGAAGGACAGGTAGCCGTAGTACTCGACGCCATCGATGTGCCAGTCGCTGGCGAGCAATCCGAGCTCGTCGAGCAGTTGGGGTGGAAAGACACCCTGGAAGGCCAGGTTGTGAACCGTCATGACCGTGGCCGCACCGCCCTTCTCGTAGAAGCGCAGGTAGTAGGGCGCCAGCCCGGTCTGCCAGTCGTGGCAATGCAGGATGTCCGGCTGCCAGTCGAGCGGCGTTACATCACCGGCGAGGCGTGCGGCGACGCGCGACAGCAGACCGAAGCGTAAATGATTATCGAGCCAGTCGTGGCCTTCGGGACCGAGGTAGGGATTGCCCGGCCGGTCGAACAGCATCGGGCAGTCGAGCAGCAGGAAGGGCAGACCATCCGCGTGCTGCGCCGCATACAGGTCGGCCGCCGGCAGCAGGCCACCCATCGAGGGCAGATGCACGAGAAGCTCGGCGTCCGGGAAGGCGGCGCGCATGGCCGGGTAACGCGGCACCAGCAGGCGCACATCGCAGCCCGCCTGCCTGAGCGCAAGCGGCAGGGCGCCGGCCACATCGCCCAGTCCCCCGGTTTTCACCCACGGGGCGATTTCGGAAGTAACGAACAAGACCTTCATTTCAGGCTCGCCGCGATCAGGCCGGCAGTGGAGCTGTCGACGTTCGTCACAGGCGCCTTGCCCTCGATCATCGGCAGCAGCGAGTTGGCGATCTGCTTGCCGTATTCCACGCCCCACTGGTCGAATGCATCGAGGTGCCAGAGCACGCCCAGCGTGAACACCTTGTGCTCGTAGAGCGCGATGAGCGCGCCCAGGGTATGCGGATCGAGGCGCGGCAGCAGCAACGTGGTCGAGGGTTGGTTGCCCGGAAATATCTTGTACGGCGCCAGGAAGGCCGGATCGGGCGGCGCAACGCCATGGGCACCCGAAGTCGGCGCTGACGGGACGGCGGCGGTCAGTTCGGCCAGGGCTTCGGCCTCGGTCTTGCCCTGCATCAGCGCCGCGCTTTGCGCGAAACAGTTGGCCAGCAGCTTTTCATGATGGCCGGGCAGGGGAAAATCGGGCTCGCGGCAGGCGATGAATTCGCAGGAGAGCGCCCGGCCCCCCTGATGCAGCAACTGGTAGAAGGCGTGCTGGCCGTTGGTGCCCGGCTCGCCCCAGAGAATCGGCAGGGTCGGACAACCGACCAACTTCCCTTCCCTGTCGATCTGCTTGCCGAGACTTTCCATTTCGAGCTGTTGCAGGTAACGCGACAGCAGGCCGAGCGACTGGCTGTAAGGCAGCAACGCGCGCGTTTGCAAGCCGATGAAGTCGGCATTCCACAACTCGATCAGCGCCAGCAGCGCCGGCAGGTTCTCGAGCGGCGGTGCGGTGAAGAAGTGTTCGTCCATCGCCCGTGCGCCGCCGAGCAACTGCTCGAACTTGTCGTAGCCAATCGCCAGCGCCAGGGGCAAGCCGATGGCCGACCACAGCGAGAAGCGGCCGCCGACCCAGTCCCAGAAAGCGAAGGCGTTGGCGGTGTCGATGCCGAAATCCGCCACGCGTTCGAGTGCGGTGGAGACGGCGACGAAATGGCGCGCCACGGCCGCATCGCCCAGTGCAGCCGTCAGCCAGGCGCGCGCCGAGCGGGCATTCTGCATCGTCTCCTGCGTCGTGAAGGTCTTGCTGGCGATGATGAACAGCGTGGTGCGTGGCGCAAGTTCCGCGAGTGTCGTGGCGAGATCGGCACCGTCGAGGTTGGCGACATAATGGACGCGCAGATGCGGTACGCGATGCGCGGCCAGCGCCTGCGTCGCCATGCGCGGACCGAGATCGGAACCGCCGATGCCGATATTGACGATATCGGTAATCGGCTCACCCGTGGCGCCGCGCCACTTGCCGGAATGGATGGCGTCGCAGAAGCCGCGCATTTTGGCCAGCACCGCGCGCACGTCGGGCATGACATCATGACCATCGACCCGAATCGGCCCGCCACCAGGACCGATGTTGCGCAGGGCGATGTGCAATACGGCGCGCCCCTCGGTATGGTTGATCGGTTCGCCAGCACGCATGCGGGCGATCCAGCCCGGCACATTGGCGGCCTCCCACAACCCGGCTAGCAGTGGCAGGGTTTCCGCGGTAATGCGCTGCTTGGAAAGATCGAGCAGCCAGTCGTTCCAACCTACCGACAAACACTGGAAGCGCGTCGGATCTTGATTGAACAGATCGCGCAGGTGGACGTCGCGCAGCCCGTGGGCATGGCGCTCAACATGCTTCCAGGCCGGGGTATTCAGGATCGGGGTCATGGTGTCTCCGCAGAGCCGCCCCAAGGAGACACGCGCGAATTGCCCCCGCTGGGGGTGGGGGATAGCGAACCGGTTTTGCGAGCGTGGGGCATTGTTCTTACAACCAAAGCATCATGCCCATCTCGAAAGGATGGGTGAGCAGTGCATGATGGGGATAAGCGCGGATACGGTAATCGATCTTGCCGCAGACATCCGGCGTCAGCGCCAGGGCAAATAGATCCTCGCCATTGCCGATGGGCCCCTGGTGTTCGAGGAACATCCGGCGCGGCGGTTTCGATTTTGCATTGGCCCCCGGCCTTTCCATCAACAGTTCGACAGTGATATCCGCGGGAGACAGCCCATCGAGTTGCACGGCCACCTCGAAGCGCAGGCTGTCACCGAAGGGGATGCGCTTCAGGGGATTGTCGATGCGACGCAGGCTGACCGTTGGCCAGGCCTGCTGCACCTTCTGCTTCCAGGCGGACAGTTCGCGCGCGGCAGCAAAATTATTCACGCTCTTGCGGCGCCACTGGTGATCCGCCGGCATATAGAACTTGCTGACATATTCGCCGACCATGCGCATCGAAGTGAAACGCGGGGTGATCGTGGCGATCGAGCGCTTGGCCATGTCCACCCAGCCCGGCGAGTAGCCCATCGGGCCGCGCGCGTAGTACGAGGGGATCACCTTGTCCTGCAGGGTTTCGTAGAGTGAGCGGCCCTCTTCCTCATCGCGCCGCGCATCATCGTGAATGCTCGAGGCCGGCTTGATCGCCCAGCCGTTCGCGCCATGCTCGTCCTGGTGAAAGCCTTCGCCCCACCAGCCGTCCAGCACCGAGAGGTTGAGGACGCCGTTGATGGCCGCCTTCATCCCGGAGGTACCGGAAGCCTCGAGCGGATAAATCGGGTTGTTGAGCCAGACATCGACCCCGGAAACGAGACGGCGCGCCAGCCGCAGGTCGTAACCCTCGACCAGCAGGAAATGACCTTCGAATTCCGGCATCTGCGCGACTTCATGAATGCGCCGGATGAGCGCCTGCCCTGGCTGGTCGGCCGGGTGCGCCTTGCCGGCGAAGATGAACAGCACCGGCCGCTCGGGATTGCAGATCAGCCGTCGCAGCAGGTCGAGGTCGCGGAACAGCAGCGTCGCCCGCTTGTAGGTGGCAAAACGGCGCGCGAAGCCGATGGTGAGCACATTGGGGTTTTCCGGATTGGCCAATTGCAGCAGGCGATCAATGTGCGATTGCGAACTTTGGTTGCGCACATGTTGCGCGGTGATGTGATTGCCGACGAGGTGCAGCATCTGCGCCTTCATCGACTGCCGCACGCTCCAGAACGTGTGATCGGGGATGGTGTGGACTTCCGCCCAGCTCTGCGGATCGGCGAGACGCTGGCGCCAGGCCGGCCCCAGCATGCGATCAAAGGTATCGTGCCAGTGATCGGAAAGGAAGGTCGGCACATGCACGCCGTTGGTGACATAGCCCATCGGGTTTTCGGCCGGTTCGATCTGCGGCCACAGGCTGTGACAGATTTCCGCCGACACGCCGCCATGGATGCGGGAGACCCCGTTCTGGAAACGCGAACCGTGGATGGCAAGCGCCGTCATGTTGAACTCCGACTCGCGGTCGATGCGGCCCAGGGCAAGCAGGCTGGCGACATCGCAGCCCATGTCGTGACAACATTCTTCGAAATAGCGCCGGATGATGTCGTTGGCAAAGTGATCGTGTCCGGCCGGCACCGGCGTATGGGTGGTGAATACGGTGTTGCTGGCGACGGCCTCGTGTGCCGCCGCGAAATCCAGGCCGGCCGTGATCAGGTCACGCATGCGTTCGAGGATCAGAAAGGCGGCATGGCCCTCGTTGATGTGCCAGACAGTCGGCTTGAGACCCATTTCGGCCAGGGCGCGCACACCGCCCATGCCCAGCACGATTTCCTGTTCCAGGCGGGTGGTGCGATCGCCGCCGTAAAGCTGATGGGTGATATCGCGGTCATGCGGCGAGTTTTCTTCGAGGTCGGTATCGAGCAGATAGAGCGTGATGTGGCCGACACGGGCCGACCAGACCTTGACATGCACGTCGCGGCCAGGCAATCGGACGCTGACCTTGAGATCGCTGCCATCGCCGCGCTTGACCGGGGACACCGGCAGGTCGTCGAAATCGGCATCCTTGTAGAGCGCATGCTGCCGCCCCTCGCCGTCGATGCTTTGCAGGAAATAGCCCTGGCGATATAGCAGGCCGATACCAACGAAAGGCAGGTTCATGTCGCTGGCGGTCTTGCAATGGTCACCGGCGAGAATCCCCAGGCCGCCGGAGTAGATTGGCAGGCTTTCGTGAAAGCCGAACTCCGCACAGAAATAAGCGATCAGACTGCCCTCGGGCAGGTTCGAACCATGTTCGCGGCGCGGACTATCGTGATAGGTATCGTAGGCCGATAATACCTGCGCCAACGCGCCGAGGAAGACCGGATCCTCGGCCGCTTCGTCGAGACGATGCTGGTTGACCCGCTTGAGAAAGGCTTTCGGACTGTGCCCGACCGCACCCCAAAGCTTCTGGCCGAGTCGCGCGAACAAAGTACGCGTCGGGCGATCCCAGCTGTACCAGAGATTGTTGGCGATCTCGTCGAGACGGGCGAGACGCGCCGGCAGCTTGGGATTGACTTCGATTTGAAACTGGGTACCGACCATGATGTTTTTCCGTTATTGACTTTGCTAGTGATTTTACGTGGGTTGGGCCACAGGTTCAGCGGCGCGACGCATCGTGCCGCTGGCCGGCGTGTCAGCAGCGGCAGTGCGGCCCACCGCGATCGGCACAGCGAGTTGCGCGGGCGGGTCGAGATGCAGGCAGCGATAGAGGCTCGCAAGATTCTGGCGAAACAGCCGGTCAAAGCTGCTCACTGCCGGCGCGGGGTTGTAATCACCGAACCACCAGAACCAGTCCGAGCTTTCGCAGACGACGAGCTGTGCCGCTGCGGCTGACTTTTCCTCTGCGGACAAACGGTCGTCGGTCATCACCCGGTCGTAGCTTTGCTTGGCGGCGCACAGCAGGTCCCAGGCATGGTTTTTTGCCGGGTCGCCGATCCAGGTAGACAAGGTGCCATGCACCCAGCTGCCCGCCGTGAGTTTCTGCAAAGTCGGCGCGGGGCCGCCCCAAGCCGCCGCCCCCCCCGTGGGGGACAGCGAGCCGGGGTTGCGAGCGAGGGGGGCCATTAAAGTCGGCGCTGGCGAGACGGCGCTAGCCGCCATGTTTTCGATCACCTTGGCGAAAGTGCGGGTGCGGATGGTCGGATGCGCTTCGAGCAGGCCGTACAGATCCTCGAAGAAATAGTGGCCGTTGTAGGGATAGGTCTCCCAGGCGTTCTCGCCGTCGAGAATCACGCTGACCACCGGGGTCGTGCCTTGCGGCGCCGCTGCCGCAATGGCTTCGAGCTGCGCGACGAAGTGCGCGGAAGCATCGCGGCCATGCCATTTGGCGTATTCGAAGCCGATCAAATCGGACAGGCGGTCGTCGCGGAAAAACAGTGTCAGGTCTGGCGTTCCGGCCAGCTGCCAGGCTTGATAGGCGGCCCCGGGTGTTGGTTTGCCGAGACTGTGCTGCAGTACGTTTTCGCCGCTCGCCAGCCAGCGGCAGCCCGCCGCACCAGCCAGTTGAACAAAAGGCGTTGATAGCGCGCCTTCCGCCGGCCACATGCCGACAGGAACAGTCCCGAAGCGCTCTGCATGACTCTCCCGGGCCATTTCGAGCTGCCGGCCGACACGCTCCCGCCCACCGGGGTATTGCTCGGCAAGCGGCAGGGCCGCGCCGGGAAGGCTTTCGCGCGCAGCATGAAAGTCGAGCAACAGCGGCGCCAGCGGATGGCTGTAGGGCGTGGTCGAAACCTCGATTTGTCCACGCGCCAGCAGGGCACGATAACGCGGCATCAGATCGGTGAGCGCCGCACCGATACAGGCCAGCAGATTGCGGCGATCTGCGTAACTGTAGCCTTCGCCCTTGGCCATCAGGTCGGCGATCTGCGGGTTGCGCCGCCGCTCGCTCTCACCCGTCCAGGCAAGGTGATACCACGTCACCAGGTCGGCGAGATAGGTGCCGGACAGGTAGGCCAGCGCCGCAGGACCCTCGCGTGCCAGCGCTTCGTACAACTCGTGCAGCCGGTGGTAGCGCGGGAACGGCGCCAGCATGGTCGCGTGATTGCAGCGGAAACAGGCCTCCAGCAGAAAGTTCCGCTCCGTGACATCAATCCGGTCGAGGTCGGGCGCGGCCAGCAGGCGCAGCAGGGGATCGCGAAAACTTTCGGGCTGCAACGGCGTGGTGGCGAACTGGGCGACGTAGTCCTCGATCTGGTCGAGCAGCACCGGCACGAAGTTCACCACTGCCCTGATCGCCGGGTGCTGTTCGAGATGGGCCGCCATGTCCGTGTAGTCCTTCAGGGCGTGCAGGTAGGTCCACGGCATGGCGAAATCGCCGCTCGCGCGGTCGCGATAGTCCGGCTGGTGCATGTGCCAGAGAAATACCAGATCGAGCCGGGTCACGGCCATGAAGGCACAGGCTCAGCGGATGCCGTGAATCTGCTGCCCGAGCATCTCCGGCGTCACCAGGCAAATGCCCTTTTCGGTGACATAAAAACGCCTGCGGTCCAGTTCCAGGTCGTAACCGATCTCCATGTCGTCCGGCACCTTGCAATTCTTGTCGATCACCGCACGACGGATCTTGACGCGCCTCCCGATCTCGACGTTCGGCAGAATCACCGAATCCTCCACCGCCGCCCAGCTATGTATGAAGACGCGCGAAAAGAGCAGTGAACGGCGCACGACGGCGCCGCTGATGATGTCGCCGCCGGAAACCAGTGAGTCGATGGCCATGTCC